>NZ_PDUS01000012.1:55914-60005 GCF_002723455.1 Pseudoalteromonas sp. 3D05
TGCAATCAATGCCTTGCCTAAATCACTTTTAATTCCAACTACGCTCGCATCTTGAGGTCGTTTGGGTATATTCAACTAATAGAGGGCTGATATGATCAAAGTTTATTTAGTGGAAGATCAGGGCTTAGTCCGCGGTGCAGTGGCTGCTTTGTTAAGTTTGGATATAAGTATAGAGGTAATAGGGCAAGCAACAAATGGCCAAACAGCGTTGCAAGAAATAGCCGATTTAAAGCCTGATATTGTATTAACGGATATTGAAATGCCCATCATGACTGGTATTGAGCTCGCCCAAAAATTACATGCAGACTTTCCTGATATTAAAGTAGTGATCATGACTACATTTTCACGTTCAGGGTATATTCGACGTTCAATGGCTGCTGGAGTAAAAGGATTTGTCCTTAAAGAGGCACCCAGTGACAGTTTAATCGCCACGCTAAAAAAAGTGATGGCAGGACAAAAAGTGATTGATTCTGAGCTTGCCTTAAACGCGCTTGAAGATAACGATCCACTTTCAGATAAAGAACGAAAAGCATTGCAGTTAGCCAGTGAAGGGTTGAAAACAGCAGAGATAGCCGCAAAGTTATTCTTAAGTGAGGGCACTGTGCGTAACTATTTATCAGACGCCATAGCCAAATTAAATGCCAGTAACCGAGTCGATGCGGCACGAATAGCCAAGCAAAAAGGCTGGTTGTAGCCTTTTTTAGCTATTTTAATGTAACTAACACAGGCTTTCTTAAAAGTTTCATAGCTTTTGCCTGTCTCATTGTTCGGTTATGGGTTAAAATAACAACATAACCAATTAACAAGATAGTGAATGTCAAACCAAGATCCTAATCTCAGTCGAGAACAAGAAAAGTACGAAAACCCTGTCCCAAGCCGTGAGTTTATACTTACTCATATAAAAGACCGTGCAAAACCTGCCAATTTTCAACAGCTATGTGAAGAACTAGCTGTAAACGATGATGAGCGCCAGATTGCGTTTAAGCGTCGATTACGTGCAATGGAGCGCGATGGTCAGCTATATTTTAATAAGTTTAAATGCTATGCCTTAATTGACGAAGCAGGCCTGACCAAAGGTAAAGTCATAGGCCATAGAGACGGGTTTGGCTTTTTAGAAGTCGAAGGCGAAGGTAAAGATTGGTTTATCGCCAAGCACCAAATGAACATGGTTTTGCATGGTGATATTGTACTAGCTAAAGGCACTAAACGTGGCTCTGGCGGTAAGTGTGATGCGCGCATTATTAAAGTGCTGACCAATGAAAGAGCGCCAATTGTTGGTCGCTATTTTGTTGAACACGGTATTGCAGTCGTTGTTGCCGAAGATCCCCGTATTACGCAAGATATTATTATTTTACCTGGTACAGAAAAAGGCGCACGCCATAACCAAATGGTGCAAGTGCAAATAACCCAAAACCCAAGCCGTAATATGAATGCGGTAGGCAAGGTTGTTGATGTGCTTGGTGAGCACTTAGCGCCGGGTATGGAAATTGAAGTGGCACTTCGTAATCATGATATTCCACATGTTTGGCCTGAAGCGGTTGAAAAACAAGTTGCTCATTTAGGTGAATTTGTAGAAGAAGCCGATAAGCAAAACCGAGTAGATTTACGTGATTTACCATTAGTAACGATTGACGGTGAAGATGCCCGCGATTTTGATGATGCAGTATATTGTGAGCGCAAAAAGTCGGGTGGTTGGCGTTTGTGGGTCGCTATTGCTGACGTATCGCATTATGTTGGCATGAACACCCCGCTTAACAAAGAAGCAATTGAACGTGGTAACTCAGTGTACTTCCCTGAGCAGGTTATTCCTATGCTGCCAAAAGTGCTTTCTAATGGGTTATGTTCACTAAACCCTGAAGTTGACCGTTTATGCATGGTTGCTGAGATGATGGTATCAGAAGCAGGCAAGCTATCTGGCTATCGCTTTTATGAAGCCGTAATGAACTCGCATGCGCGTTTAACTTACACCAAAACCAATGCCATTTTGCAAGGTGATGAAAAGCTACGCGAAGAATATGCAGCCGTAGTGCCGCATTTAACTGATTTACAGCAAATGTACATGGCACTTAAATCGGCGCGCCAACAGCGTGGTGCGATAGAATTTGAAACATTAGAAACCCGCTTTGTATTTAACGCCCAACGTAAAATTGAATCAATCGTGCCAGTGGTACGTAACGATGCACATAAGTTAATTGAAGAATGTATGATTTTAGCCAACGTATCTGCGGCTAAAATGCTTGAAAAACATGAAGCCAGCGCGCTTTATCGAGTGCATGATGAGCCCGATAGCGAAAAGCTCGGTAACTTTAGGCAGTTCTTGTCAGAGCTTGGTATTGAATCAACGCTTAGTGATGAGCCAACGCCAAAAGAAATCACCCATGTACTTGCTAAGTTAGGGGATCGCCCTGAGGCAGAGCTTATTCAAACCATGTTGCTACGCTCGATGAAGCAGGCTGTTTATCAAGCTGATAATATCGGTCACTTTGGTTTAGCACTGGGTGAATATGCCCACTTTACCTCACCAATTCGCCGTTACCCTGATTTAGTGGTGCACCGTGCAATTAAAGGTATTTTAAAAGCGCAGGGTATGCACACTTCCGGTGACTATGTTTATAGTGATGACGAAGTTGATCAGTTAGGCGAGCAATGCTCGACCACTGAGCGCCGCGCCGATGATGCCACTCGTGAAGTTGCTGATTGGCTAAAATGCGAATACATGCAAGATCATGTGGGTGATGAGTTTGAAGGCGTAATTTCATCGGTAACCAACTTTGGTTTGTTTATTCGCTTAGACGATTTACAAATTGATGGTTTAATCCATGTCACCAACTTAGGCAGTGAGTATTTCCAACATGATGCTGCTAAGCATTGCTTGATTGGTGAGCAAACCCATAAGGTTTATCGTTTAGGCGATAAAGTAACTGTGCAGGTTGCATCTGTGAGCTTGGATGAGCGCCGTATTAACTTAACTTTAAGTAGTGATGTGGCACAAGACCGTTATTCGCGCCGCCGTGGCGCTAAAGATAGCCACGCACCAGCAAGTGTTCGTTCGCAATTAAAAGCGGGAAAAATTCCTGGTAAAAAAGGCGATGAAAAAGAATCGCGTCAAGGTAAGTCATCAACCAGCACCAAGGGTAAAGCAGATTCACAACCTTCTAAAAAAGGTAAAAAGAAACCTGCAAGCCGCAGCAAAGCAAAAGCGACGACTGATGGCGTAACCAAAAAGAAAACTAAGAAAAAGGCTGTTAAAAAGCCGAAAAGACCCGGCAAAAATGCCCGTAAACGTACCAGCCCAGGAGCAAGTAATACGTGAGTAATGAATTAATTTTTGGCTTTCACTCTGTTGAAGCAATTTTAACAAAAGAGCCTGAGCGGTTTTTAGAAATTTATGCCCTTAAGGGACGTGATGACAAGCGCTTAACTCCGATAATTAATGAAGCACGTAAATTTGGTATTTCAGTACAGTTTATGCAGCGTAAAGCGCTTGATAACAAAGCAAAAGATGAGCAGCACCAAGGTATTATCGCCAATGTAAAAGCGGCGCCGACATACAATGAAAAAGATCTTGATGTGATCATTGCCCGTGAAGACACCCCGTTTTTATTGGTGCTTGATGGCATTACGGATCCGCATAACTTAGGTGCTTGCCTACGTAGTGCAGATGCTGCAGGTGTTCACGCGATTATCGTTCCAAAAGATAAGTCAGCAAAACTCAATGGTACAGCACGAAAAGTAGCGTGTGGCGCTGCCGAAACCGTTCCGCTTATTCAAGTGACTAACCTTGCTCGTACTTTGCGCGAAATAAAAGATGCTGGCGTGTGGGTTGTGGGTACCGCGGGCGAAACTGACACTCATGTGTTTGATGCAAACTTAACAGGCCCAATGGCGATTGTAATGGGAGCAGAGGGTGAAGGCATGCGCCGTTTAACCCGCGAGCACTGCGATGTACTGGTTAAAATACCAATGGCAGGCAGTGTTTCAAGTCTTAATGTATCTGTTGCCACGGGCATTTGTTTGTTTGAAGTACTGCGCCAGAGAAATGCGACACAAGCTTAAAAAGCTGTAAGCTTGTAGCCGTCAGCCGTCAGCCG
>NZ_PDUS01000012.1:60124-126789 GCF_002723455.1 Pseudoalteromonas sp. 3D05
GCTGATAGCTGATAGCTGATTTATTAACTCCCCCACTTAAAGCTAAAAAACCTGCTTGCTTAATTTTCCAACTAAGCGTAAAATGCGCGCTCATTTCGGCCTATTTAATATTAATTCCTTGCCTTAAACCGACTGGCTGAAACGGTAGAAGGCTCTATTAACCGTAAGGAATATCCATGCGTCATTACGAAATCGTATTCATGGTTCACCCTGATCAGAGTGAGCAAGTTGCTGGTATGATCGAACGTTATACCGGTTCTATCACTGAAGCTGGTGGTACTATCCACCGTCTTGAAGACTGGGGCCGTCGTCAACTGGCTTACCCAATCAACAAGCTTCACAAAGCTCATTATGTTCTTATGAACGTTGAAGCACCTACTGAAGTAATCAGCGAGCTAGAAACTACTTTCCGCTACAACGATGCAGTGCTTCGTAACTTAGTTATGCGTACTAAAAACGCTGTAACTGAAGCGTCTCCTCTTGTAAGAGAAGAGAAGAAAGAAGCACCAGCTGCTTAATTGTTTTGAGTCCAAGCATGGCGCTTGTTCAGTTGAGTAATTAAGATGAGCCAAAAGCTTAACCCTTACATGAATCAACTAACACTATCTGGAGTCGTTTGTAAAACGCCCAAATATAGTCAAAGCCCTGCTGGTATACCGCATTGTATTTTTGTTGTAGAACATAAATCAATGCAAGTTGAAGCAGACCTTAACCGTAATAGTTATGTAAAGCTTCAAGTGGTTGCTAGTGGTAAGCAAATGCAACAACAGACTCAACATTTGCACGTTGGGCAGGCATTGCAAGTGAGCGGTTTTTTAAACCGCCATGAAGGTCGTAACGGCCTTAGCCAATTGGTTTTGCATGCTCAGCATATAGAAAGAATTAATTGAGGAATTTATCTCATGGCACGTTATTTCAGACGTCGTAAGTTCTGCCGCTTTAAAGCGGAAGGCGTACAACAAATCGATTACAAAGATCTAGCTACTCTTAGAAACTATGTTACAGAAAGTGGCAAAATCGTACCTAGCCGTATTACAGGTACTAGCGCTAAATACCAGCGCCAGCTAGCAACTGCTATCAAGCGCGCTCGCTACTTAGCCCTTCTTCCATACACTGACTTACATAAGTAAGCAGCGGATTAACAGTTTTTAAAAGGTGTAGAAACATGCAAGTTATTCTACTAGATAAGATCGCTAACCTAGGTAGCCTAGGTGAACAGGTTGTAGTTAAATCTGGTTTCGCACGTAACTTCCTTTTCCCGCAAGGTAAGGCAGTTCCTGCGACTAAAGCTAACATTGAAACTTTTGACGCACGTCGCGCAGAACTTGAAGCGAAAATCGCTGAACAGTTAGTTGCTGCACAAGCACGCGCTGACAAACTAGAAGCATTAGCTGAAGTTACATTAGTATCTAAAGCTGGTGACGAAGGTAAGTTATTCGGTTCAATCGGTACTCGTGATATCGCTGACGCTATCTCAGCTGTTGGTGTTGAAGTTGCTAAATCAGAAGTTCGTTTACCTCTAGGTACTATCCGTGAGACTGGCGAATTTGACGTTGCAATCGCAGTACACTCAGACGTAACGGCTACTATTAAAGTAATCGTAATCGCTGAAGCTTAATTTTTAATTAAGCCAAAAAAGCCGCGCTCATTGAGCGCGGCTTTTTGTTACCTAATAGAATGAACTCACTACTTATATTGTTCGTATATGTAAGCTGTTGTTAGTTATAATGTATTAGAGTAAGAAATGCTTTCGGTGTAGCTTTTCTTCACCGAGCCAAGTCGAAGAAAAATCAGAAAGTGGTAGATATACTTTTATTTGTTGTCTTCATTTAGATTTCAGTTTGTTGACAGTGACAGCGTTGTCACTGTATATTGTTTGTGCACTGGGCATGGTGTGAAGGAAGTAATTGATGAACAATAAAATGAAAAAAAGTGTATTACAACATGGGTTTACACTCACCGAGTTATTAATAGTTGTTGCAATAATAGGTATTCTTTATAGCGTAGCTTTACCTTCATATACAGAGCATATGGAGCGCAGTCGCCGCGCTGATATTCAGCAGGTAATGTTACAATATGGTGCAAGCCTAGAGCGAATATATTCACGTAACGGTGGTTACCCAAATGCATTTAATGCTGCCGTAAATACTGAATTCTATACTTTTTCATATACGCCATCAGATAGAGTCCCCGGTGCAGCTGCTGCCGATGATTTTCGTAGTCGAAAGTACACTTTAAAAGCGACTCCTAAAGCAGGCTCAGCTCAAGCGAATGACCTTTGTGGTGCCTTAACGTTAACTCATGATGGTTCACAGCTACCAAATTCTAATAGTTGTTGGGGTTAGCCAAATGAACAAAGCCTCAGGTTTTACTCTTGTTGAGTTAATGGTGGTGGTTGGTATCATCGCGATTATGGCTGTGCTTGCATTTCCCTCATTTAGCCAGCAAATAATGCAAGATCGTGTTGTAACAACCGCCAATCAGTTGAACAGTGTATACAAGTTTGCGCGCAGCGAAGCGGTAAAGCGCGATAGTAATGTTAAGCTTGTTGTGAGCGGAGATAAATGGCAAGTAAAGGCACCCGTTGATGGAGTCGAAACCTTGTTGCGTGAGTTTGCTATTCAACATCAAGGTATTAATGTTTCATTAGTAGATAAAACGATTATGTCTACAGGTGAGGTTTCGTTAGCAAGTACCATTTTGGTTAAAGATGATAACGAAAAAACGACAGACTATTATCTTTGTGTTTTAAAAAGTGGTCAAAATTGGTTAGCTGAAAAATCCACTGGGTGCGCGTAATGAAATCGCAAAATGGTTTTTCATTACTTGAGGTAATGATATCGGTTGTGATTGCAGGTATTGCTTTATTAGGCCTTGCCTCTGCACAGCTAAAATCTTTACAGTACGCGACCAATAGTTTTAATTACACTGTTTCTTTAATTCAAGCGCAAAATACCATAGAGCGACTATGGCCTCATATTTGTGAATTACAAACAACGAACCCTGATCTATTTACGGATGTGGATTTTCGCGCTGCTCTTGAACCACAAATAGCCGACTACACGTTAACCTTACCAGCTGCTTTTAATGATGAAATGCAGGTTATTGTTAGCTGGAATGACGAACGTATTAAGCAAAACGATCCACTGGGTCTGGAAAATCAAATCACACTCAATGCCAGTTATCCTGATTTATCTGCAGGGTGTAGTTAATGTTTTATTGCGGAGAAAAACAACGCGGTTATACATTGGTCGAGTTGATGGTAGCACTTGCAGCAGGGGCGTTTTTGCTCGGTGGTGTAAGTTTGGCATACTCTGCCATAAAAGGGACTGTGTTGGTTGGCAAGGAATTAGAAAACGCGCAAGAAGTTATACGCTATACCAGCAAGGTATTTACTCGCAGTATTAAGCAAACACCGGTTACACCTATAGTGAGTGCTGATGGTTCATCAATTACAATAACCCAGCCCGCAGGAGTTGTGACTTGCACAGGAAGTGTGGCAGCGGCGGATGTAAATGAAGTCTATAGCTTAGACGGTAATAACCTCATGTGTGCGCTCGGTGCATTGACCCCTGAGCGGTTATTAACCGGTTTAGCATCGCTAAATTTTAGTATCAACAATGAGCTAGTCACAATTAACGTTAAACCAGAGCAGTTACCAGCTCAATTTGGGGACTCCGTTGCTATAGAGCTAGCTGCATCTAACGTTATTCTTGAAAAAGTATACAGTGGTGAATAATGAGTAAGAAACAGCATGGCTTTACATTAATAACGGTGCTTATTTTAACAAGTATGGCCAGCATTGTTGTACTTAATTCATTACGTGAAAACCTTGTGCAAGAACGTTTGACGGGTAACTTTCAAAAGAAGATTAATAGCCGCCTGTTAGCTGAAAAAGGGGTATTCGAAGAAGCGAAGTTATTAAAACAGGCACTGAACGATAATCAGGCGCTTGATGTAGATGGTTTAATTGCTGCAGCAGGAAATGCGACAGGGAGTGGTTTAATTGGCGATGATGCTATTTATAATGCGACATTAAGTAAAAATGCAGCAGGAGAAATTGAAATAGCTAGTCAGGGCCGGCGCTATAGCGGCGACGCGGTCAGTAACCTCGTTGCACGTTATAAAATGATTCCTGGTGCGCCTAAGTCTCCCTTTGAGCAAGCCATTGTTGGCTGTGAAGGGGTTCTTGTTAATGGTAGCGGTCGTATTGACAGCTACGATTCAGCGGACGGGCCATATAAAGAAGAAGATGCGGGTACAGATGCACGGGTAGGGACTATTCATCATGATTCAGATGTTTCGTTAAGTGGTGGCTCGCCTATTTGGGGCGATGTGATAGTAACGGGTAATGTAACTTTAAGTGGTAGTTCACCTGTAATGGGAGATATACATGCCAACGGAAGTGTTACTATTAATGGCGGTACTGGCACCGGTGTGCCTGAAGGCTATCCAGCTGACACCCGCGTAGCAGGAGATATTTTATCAATGCAAAGCATTGATTTCACTGGCGGACGTGTTTTGGGGGTGTTAAGGGCTACAAAAGATTTAACAATCCGTAATAATGATGACGGTATTGTTGAGAATAGAGAAGCAAATGGCCTTGATATTATGTATGGCGGTAAAGGTAGCTTCCCCAGTGATTTAGGTGCGCACCAGTATCAAGATGGTAAACCATATTCGCATGAAGTATTTAAAAAAGTGCCAGATATACAACCTGTCCCTTCGGTTGACCCAAATAACCCAGACCCAAATCATGACTACACAGATCCACGTACTAACTGTGATCCGATTTTGGTTGTTCGTAACAATGAAAATTTAGCAGGCAGCAGTACACTTACGGATTTAAATGTTATCGAATTTTCAGCATTTAATTTGACCGCAAATCAGGGGACATTTACCAAGTGGCCGAGTTGGAAAAAACCGATGGGGCAAAACATTACGCCTGTATCAAGAACCGTATTTGAGCAACCTAATCAACAAGTTTATGTCTTGGATAGCTTGACCGTTTCTGGCGGAAAACTGACTGTGCAAAGTGGTGATGTCACTTTATATATTAAAAACGACTTTAGGTATAATAATCATCCTAGTAATGGGTTTGAGATAGCCTCGGGTGCCACATTAACAATATATATTGAAGGACGCGTTATTATTGATGATGAAATTACAGCGCATGAGCCTATTTCGTCAGTTGGGCGTGCTGTATTTAGCATTTTTTCAAGTTACGAAACCCCAGACATGGATCCGCTGGTGTGTCATGGTGTGCCTTCAACAGGCAATAAAGTTGGCGTAGAGCTTTTATCAAATGCATCTATGTATGCAGCGATTTATGCACCTAGAGCCCATATTCAAGTTAATTCAGATTCTGGTAATGACTTTAATGGCTCCCTGAGAGGTAAAACGGTCTCAACATGCGGTAATGGTGGGATCCATTATGACAAACGTTTAAAAGATATTAGTGCTGGCGGCGGCGGTGCTACCGTACCTAAATTACAGTTTCTAGGTTGGTCATACAAAGCCCCCGAAACTATTGTTGAAGAAACAGAAGAAGAAACAACTCCTTAAGAATATGGCTGCACCCCAGTGTAGCCATTCAAAACTGGCTATAATGATCATTTGATCACTGACCTTTCATTTAGAAAATAAATAATTTTATTTCTTTTAAACCTTTTCTACCTTGCCTAACGTCTAACTATTCAAGAAACTAAATATGAATAAAACATATTTTTTAATGGCTTGGGTATAAACTCAATTCATAACAACAATTATAAAGGGACAACATCAACGATGTTGATAGATGCTAAAGAGGCTTTTGCACCTCCTTCTGAGGATGCATTAATTACGCAAGCTAAAATGGGTGATCAACAGGCCTATGCCCAACTGTATACGTTACATGTTAAGCGTGTCTATGCCTTGTGCTTACGCTTACTTGCGGACAAAGAGCATGCGGAAGATGCAACACAAGAGGTCTTTGTTCAGCTGTGGCATAAAATTGCGAGCTTTGAAGGGCAATCACAATTTTCCACATGGTTACATAGTGTAACCAGTAATATTGCGATTAGTTACTTAAGAAAGCATAAAAACTGGCTGCAAAAGGTGGTGAGTTTTGAGCAAAGTGGTATGGATGAACAAAGTGCGACTGATTGCCAAGGCTTAAACGGGCTCGATAAATTAGTGCTGCGATTGCCTGAGCGAGCAAGGATGGTGTTTGTTCTTCATGCTATTGAAGGTTACCGCCACGAAGAAATTGCGACCATGCTTGGAATGGCCGTCGGATCGAGTAAGTCGCAATATCATCGTGCAAAACAGTTATTAAAAGAGTGGTATGAAAATGAGTAAACCAGATTTTGAAACATTCTTAGCTGAGTCACTTAACAACTCAGAGACGCACATTGCGCCGGAAAAAGATTTATGGCAAGGAATAGAAAAAGCGATTTCTAACCCAGCGATACAGCAACGTGAATCGTCTATGTGGCCAAAGCTTGCTGGGATTGCAGCATGCAGTGTTGCTGCATTATTAAGTGTTCAGCTGGTCTTTAATAGCCCAACTCAGGACGCCAGCGTTGCAATGAGTGACTTTTTTGCAGAGCAAAAACAAACGTTATTAGTGCAGTACCAAGATCAGCCTGCGTTAACGGATAACTGGCAACAACAATTAACAGAGTTAGAGGATGCAGAGCGGGCAATTAAACAAGCGTTAGAGAATGAGCCCGAAAATCCCGCATTGTTAAAAATGCTGGCGCAAATTTATCAACAGCAATTAGATCTAATCAATAAGGTGCATGCACCTAAGTGGCAAACAATTTAGGAGTAATGAGTATGAAAGCATTAATTTTAGCGATGAGTATGTTGCCGCTAATGGCAGTTGCAGGGCAAAAAATCGATGAGCAAATTAGCGTACCAGCTAATAAACGTATTTTTATTGATAACCAACGCGGGGATGTGCGCGTTGAAGGGTGGGATAAAGCTGAACTTAAAATAAGCGGTGAACTTGATGACAAAGCACAAGGGTATCGTTTAGAAGTTGAGAATGATCGTATTGAATTTATTGTTAAAATGCCACGCAATCAAAACTACGGTTGGAATAGAGGCGATGGGTCAGAGCTTGTAATCTTCATGCCAAAGAGTAGTGAATTAGAGCTGTCGGGTGTGAACGTTAACGTTGTGGCAAGCGAGCTTAGCAATGGTACTGATATTGATGTAGTCAATGGCGACATTACATTATCTGCTATTGAAGGAGATATAAGCGTTGAAACGGTTAATGGTGATGTAGATGCAACAAACTTAATTGGTGATATTCGCTATGAAACCGTTAATGGTGAAATTAATGATAGAGACTCTCAAGGAAAATTACGTTTTACAGCTGTAAATGGTGATATTAAATCAACGTCGAAAGCGCAAGATGTAAGATTAGAGAATGTTAATGGGGATATCGACTTTGCCCTTGATACTGTTAAAAAGTTACGCATTAACACTGTTAATGGTGAGGCTGAAGTACGCATTAACCGTTTACTTGATAAGGCTGACATACGCTTTGAGTCAGTCAGTGGTGATGCTGAATTCTTTTTCCCTGATGACATATCTGCTAAATTTGAAATTGAAGCACATGCAAATGGCAAGATAGTTAATGAGCTCAGCAATGATAAAGTAAAAAAAGCTAAGTATGGTCCTTCAAGTGAACTTGAGTTTAGCGTAAATGGCGGCGACGCTGATATCGAAATAGATACAATCAGCGGTCGTATTGAATTACGTAAAAAATAACCATAACACTTTATGGTGATTTGGGTACATGAACCAAAGCAGGAAAAGAATTCCTGCTTTGCTATTTTCACAACCTCAGCAAGTCGATAGAATAGAGCTATTCCCTGTTAGTATTGCGAAGTTATGGCTAAACCAGATAAACAAGTCGACACCCTTAAAGTTCCTCCTCATTCCATTGAAGCAGAACAGTCTGTTCTAGGTGGCTTAATGCTTGATAACCAAGCCTTTGACCGTGTTGCTGAGCTGGTTGTTGCGCAAGATTTTTATACGCGTACTCATAAACTTATCTTTGAGGCTATGGTTGAGCTGGCTGAAGTGGGTGATCCGATCGACTTAATCACGATTTCAGAGAGCTTAGAGAAAAAGAATTCATTGAGTAATATTGGTGGTTTTGCCTATTTAGCTGAAATCGCCAAAAATACACCCAGCGCGGCGAATATAGACGCTTACGCGAATATTGTGCGTGAACGTGCGGTGGTTCGTGAAATGATCGGCGTGGCTAACGAAATTGCTGAAGCTGGTTTTAATCCTGAAGGGCGAACCAGCCATGATTTGCTCGACTTTGCAGAAAGCAAAGTATTCAAAATTGCTGAACAGCGGACAAAAAGCAGTGAAGGCCCGCAAAGTATTCACAATATCCTAGAGAAAACCGTTGATAAAATTGAAGAGCTTTACCAGTCACCGCAAGATGGTGTAACGGGTGTAGGCACTGGGTACGCTGATCTAGACAAAATGACAACGGGTTTGCAGCCCTCTGATTTAATTATTGTGGCAGCGCGTCCATCAATGGGTAAAACCACGTTTGCGATGAACTTAGCTGAACATGCTGCAATGACACAAGATAAGCCTGTACTTATTTATTCATTAGAGATGCCATCTGAGCAAATCATGATGAGGATGCTGGCGTCTCTTGGCCGTATAAACCAAACCAAAGTACGTACAGGCCAATTAGATGATGATGATTGGGCGCGCTTATCATCAACCATGGGCTTATTGATGGAAAAAGGTAAGATGTATGTAGATGATGCATCAGGTCTAACACCGACAGATGTTCGCTCAAGAGCACGTCGTATTGCTCGAGATCATGGCGGGATCAGCATGATCATGGTCGATTACTTGCAGTTGATGCGAGTACCGAGCTTGTCAGATAATCGTACCCTAGAGATTGCAGAAATATCACGCTCACTTAAGTCATTGGCTAAAGAGCTAAAATGCCCCGTTGTAGCTCTTTCTCAGCTTAACCGTACTCTAGAGCAACGTGCTGATAAACGACCGATCAACTCGGATTTACGTGAATCAGGCTCTATCGAGCAGGATGCCGATTTAATCATGTTTATTTATCGTGATGAGGTCTACAACGAAGACAGTACAGAAAAAGGCATCGCTGAGATCATTATCGGTAAACAGCGTAACGGTCCTATCGGTAAAGTACGTTTGACCTTCCAAGGCCAGTTCTCGCGTTTTGATAATTACGCGGGTCCAGCAGTTGATGACGAGTATTAATGCGTTTAGCGGTAGCACAAATTAATTTATCGAACCTTGCGCACAATCTTGCGCAGGTAAAACGATTTGCCCCTAATAGCAAGGTGATGGCTGTTTTAAAAGCGAATGCTTATGGCCATGGCTTAGTTAAAATAGCGCAGCACTTAAATAATGCCGATGCATTTGCCGTAGCACGAATTGATGAGGCTCTTGCGCTTCGTGCAGGTGGGCTGACAAAACCTATTGTGCTTCTTGAAGGTGTTTTTCACCCCGAAGATTTAGCCATCCTGCTGGCGAACAATTTTCAAACCATTATCCATGATGAGAATCAATTAATTGCGCTTGAAGAGGCGCAATTAGAGGCACCTATAAACTGTTGGCTGAAAATAAATACTGGTATGCACCGCTTAGGTATTGCGCCATCGCAATTAAATAATTTTTACCAGCGCTTAAGTGCGACTAAAAATGCTAACAGTACTATTAATTTAATGACGCACTTTTCGTGTGCAGATGATGTGAGCGATGCAAAAACAGCTGAGCAAATCGCGTTGTTCGACTCCCTCGTCGCAGGTAAGCAACAAGCGCATTGCCTAGCCAATTCTGCGGGCATTATTGCATGGCCTGCGGGGCATGGGGATTGGGTGCGACCAGGTCTTATGATGTATGGTGTATCGCCTATGTTGGGAGCTTTAGGCCATCAACATAATTTAAAACCAGTTATGCGCTTAACGACCCGAGTCATTGCTATTCGTGAGGTCGATGCAATGCAATGTGTTGGCTACGGTGGAAGTTGGCACTCTCAAAGCGCAACTAAGTTAGCAGTGGTTGCTATGGGCTATGGCGATGGTTATCCACGTCATGCGAAGCACGGTACGCCTGTTGTAATAGGTAATAAGCGCTATGGTATTGCCGGCAATGTTTCAATGGATATGATAAGCGTAGACATTGGTAACAACAGCGAAAACATTAAAGTGGGTGACGAGGTCGTAATGTGGGGCCCTGAATTACCAGTTGAAGAGATCGCGCAATGTGCAACCACGATCCCTTATGAATTACTATGTAATATTACCCCACGAGTGAGCTACGAGTATCTCGATTAAGGCTATTCTTTAATAAAGTAGATATCAGCGAAGCCCATTCGAGCAAACTCTTGATCGCGAAAATTACGTACCGCGGCAGATCCTTTCGATGTCATTTCAATTTGTCGTACCATATTTAAATAGTTGGTTAAATCGACACCTTCAGCCGCAGCTATCGCCTGATACATATCTTGGTATTTATCTTTAGCGAAGTTAATTTCACGAGGCTGATTTTTGAAGGTGTAGGTAATACGTCTGGCCATGGGATACTCATAATTAAAACTAATAATGCTAATTTTACACCTTCTTCGCCGTCGCCTCTACCATTGAATGACTTGTAAGCAGTAGCGGGTTACAATAAGGTAATTATTTTAATAATGAGTGCGTTAGTAATGAAATTATCTGTTGAGATCAGTAAATACCCACTACACCAAGACTATATCCCATTTATTAAAGGATTTATTGATCGTTTAAATACCTACGATGATTTAAAAGTAATAACAAATACGCTGTCTACGCAAATATTTGGCGACTATGATTTGGTCATGTCTGTTCTTAATACTGAAATTAAGCGCTCGTATGAAGAGTTTGGTAAAGCCATTTTTGTGTGTAAGTTTCTATCTGGTGATCTTTCGCCTGAATAATGTGAGCCAATAATGGACTTTATTACGCAAACTCTTGCAGGGTTTACTGCAATGTCGCACTGGGAATATATTGCAGTCGCTTTGTCTATGGCCTATCTATTATTGGCTATAAAAGAAAATCTATGGTGCTGGCCGGCAGCATTCTTTAGCACGCTAATTTATACCATAATGTACTGGAATGGTGCTTTGTTAATGGAGTCATTACTGCATTTTTATTATATGTACATGGCTGTTTATGGTTGGATGGTATGGCGAAAGGGGGGGGCAAATAAACAAGAGCTGGCCATTACCTCATGGGGTATTAATCATCATATAGCTATCATTATAGGTACTTCGTTAGTTGCAACCGTACTAGGTTACATAATGACTAATTATACTCATGCAGATTTCGCGTATCTAGATAGTTTTACAACCTGTTTTGCTGTGGTGACCACGTATTTAGTGGCTAAAAAGGTGCTTGAAAATTGGCTTTATTGGATAGTTATAGATGCCGCATCAATGTATTTATACTATGAAAAAGGCTATTACCCAACGCTCGCGTTATTTGTATTCTATACGCTTATGGCTGCATGGGGGTTTAAAACTTGGTACGAAGAGTACGAACAAGATCAAGCTAAACCTTTAGCACAATTGTAATGATGAGTTTTGATAAAATTAGTGCAATATTTAGTGCTTTTAATTCTCAGTTAGCAATTACTCATACTGAACGCTTACATAGTGGCTTAAGCAACGATAATTTTCTTGTTCGCACATCAAACCATGGTTATTTACTTAAGTGCTATCGTGAACACTGGCCTGTAGTGGGTTTAGCAGCTCAAAAAAAATTTGCTGCGCTGAGCGTATGTTCAACGCCTTTATGGACTGATCAGGCACAAAAAATAGCGATATTCGAATACATAGAGGGTACAACTGCTCAAAGTGAATTGAATCATCAGCTAATTAGTAAGCTAGTGCAGCTTCATCAGCACTCAGTGTTGACTGAACCCATGGATATTAAATACGAACTTGATTATTACCAAAGTACAACACTGTATGAATACTATCAGGGGGTAATCGAGCACGCATTAGCGAGAATATATACTTTTAAAAAGGATCTTGGTTTTTGCCATAATGACTTGGTCAAAGAAAATATTATAGAAAATGACACGGGTGTGTATTTAATTGATTTTGAATACGCCAAAAGTAATGACGTGTACTTTGATCTGGCAGCATTGGCTGTGAGCTTTAAATTAAATCAAAAACAAAAAATTGACTTACTCAATGTTTATCAAAAAAAACGTTCACATAGCGTTGAATTTCATCCCTCTGTGGACAAGCTAATATGCTATGAAGTCGTTTTTTTAGTGTTGTGTATATGTTGGTACAGCGCACGCAATGTTGATGATAAAGTAACGACTTTACGTGCGCAATTGGATGACTTAATAAGTAAAATGTAAGTGCCGTCTTTGCTGTGAATTAAAGGCCACCAAAGCGAGCAGCTAACTCTTTGTATTTGGCAACTTCTTCAGCATCAAACTGTGGCTCTCCATTGGCATCTTCAGACTTTGCGATTAATAGACTCTCTCTGGCTAAGCGTTTAACGCGCTCAACTTTAACCCCTAAAAACTCGGCGACTTGTTCTGTCGACATTAAACTCATAACTCTACTTCCTCGTGGTTAACTATTTCGAAAAGCGGTTTTGAACCGTACAGATGTTACAAAATAGTTATTAATTTTTATCAAGTATAATTTAATAGCTGTTTTTTGTCTTCTTGTGAAGTAAATTATTATAATTAGTGTATTAAATGAGCATATAAGCAACAGATGCTAGCATTTAGCCCAAGATGTCTTTATTATTGCCCGTGCTAAAGCATCGATATCGCGAGTCGGTGTGGCGGCAACAAATGTGCTCTCGTGGTGAAATGGATATCACGTGGCTCTCCGGAAGCTAAGTTGCAGGTTCGATTCCTGCCGAGAGCGCCATTTGCTTTTCTTATATATCAAATCCCGCTTACTTTGTTACACTTCATTTTTTATCCTTTTGTGATCAGTTATGCATTATCGGCCTATTAAGTGTGGTGATTACGATCAACTTGAGCTGTTCTGTATGCAGCAAGCGAAGGTTACAGTTATCACCACTGACGATGAAACTCTAATTGGTAAAGCGATTAACCTTGAAAACCATAAAGGTCAGGGGGAGTTTTTGCTGATTAACTGTGAAGAACAAGGCGAACATAAAGTCCGCCTTGATAAAATTAAAGCCATTTCTTACTTTTAAAATAAACGCCTATACCGCCTGTTAGCACAATTAAAAATAGCACAAATGCGCTAAACGCGTACGGGCTATCAGTGCCTGGGATCCCTCCAACGTTAACGCCGAGTAGGCCAGTTAAAAAGCCTAGCGGTAAGAATAATGCCGCAACAACAGACATTACATACATGCGTTGATTTAGCTGCTCAGACACATGGTTAGTGATTGTTTGCTGTATAACCTGGGCACGCTCAATCGCACTGTCTAATTCCTCAAGGTATCTTATCAGCAAGTTGGTCGTTTCATTTAGCTTGGCTTTATCCGTTTCTTCTAACCATGTGAAACGGTTACTAGCAAGCGAGCTTAAAGCTTCCTTTTGTGGTCGTAAATACCTTTTTAAAGCAATAGTTTGCCTGCGTAGCTGTGATAGGCCTTGATTATCAAAGCGCTTTGTCGGTTCGTCAATCTCGCCTTCAAAAATATCTAAAGTATCGTCGAGTTCATCAATCACAGCTTGCATTCGAGAGGTTAAATTTTGTGTTAAATGACACACTAGTTCAGAAATATTGCATGGGCCATCACTTTGCATCAATGAATCTAATACATTCTGTACTGATAGCAGGCGACGCCTACGAGTCGTAATCACAATATCGTCATTAATAAATAGGCGTAATGACACCATATCTTCAGGGCTTTGCGCCGGATTAAGGTTTACACCGCGTAAAAAGAGCATTGAGCCTTTGGCTGCTTTGCTTAGTCGCGGCCTAGTTTCATCAGCAATAAAAGACTCTAATTCATAGTCACTCAACAGCTCGCTGTTTTTTAGCCAGTTAACAGCTTGATCTTGTGAGTAATCTAAATGCAGCCATAGTTTTCCTTGTTTAGGTTGCCAATTAGCAAGAGTGCTACTAGTGTCTAGTGTGCACGCACCGCCTTTGCCATCGAGTAGCACCGCATGAAGTAAGCCATCGAACATAAGTTTGTCTCTACTTTTAATAAGGGCGCTATAGTTGTCTAATCTTTAATCTAGGTCAATTAAAGTTTCTTATCGATAAGAGTAATTTATTTTGTTGGTGTTTATTTGGTAATCGCGTATAAGTCATTTTTTTATTAAAGGGCGCATTTATGACGGCAAAAATTACAGTTGGTTGGCGTGAGTGGTTAAGCTTACCTGAGCTTGGTATAAATAAAATAAAAGCAAAGGTGGATACTGGCGCCCGTACGTCATGCATACATGCTATTAATATTGAAGAATTTAAACGTGATGAGCAGCAGTGGGTTCGTTTTATTGCTCAGCCTATACAGGGTAATGAACACACTCAAATAGAGTGTGAAGCAAAAGTAAAAAAGATGAAATACGTGACCAGCTCCAGTGGAGAGCGCCAGTTACGTTATTTTATTGAGACCATGCTCCACGCAGGAGGCGAGAGCTGGCCTATTGAAGTGACATTAACTCGTCGCTCAAGTATGAAGTTTAGAATGTTGTTAGGGCGTACCGCCATGGAAAATCGCATAGTCGTTGATCCGGCTTTATCTCATTTATTAGGTAGTTAAGGTTTTAACTATGAAAATTGGTATTTTATCTCGCAATAAAAATTTGTATTCAACACGTCGTTTAATTGAGGCCGCTACAGAGCGAGGTCATGAAGTTAAAGTGATTGATGCACTGCGCTGCTATATGAACATTAACTCAGAGCAACCTGAAATTCATTATCGCGGTGAAAACTTAAAAGACTTTGATGCGATTGTGCCACGTATTGGTGCATCTGTTACGTTTTATGGTTGTGCTGTTTTACGTCAGTTTGAAATGATGAATGTATTCCCAGTTAATGAATCTGTGGCAATTTCTCGTTCACGTGACAAGTTACGTTCATTACAACTTTTATCTCGTAAAGGTGTAGGTATGCCTGTTACAGGCTTTGCGAGTAAGCCTGATGACGTAAAAGACTTATTAGAGATGGTTGGTGGCGCACCTGTTGTTATTAAGTTACTAGAAGGTACTCAGGGCATTGGTGTGGTTTTAGCTGAAACGCGTAAAGCGGCTGAAAGTGTTATTGAAGCATTTATGGGCTTAAAAGCGAATATTATGGTTCAAGAGTACATAAAAGAGGCGGGTGGTGCTGATATTCGTTGTTTTGTTTTAGGTGATAAAGTTATTGCTGCTATGAAGCGCCAAGCACAAGAGGGTGAGTTTAGATCAAACCTTCACCGCGGTGGTAGCGCAACATTAGTACGTATCACCCCTGAAGAACGTAAAACAGCGGTGGCTGCTGCTAAAGCAATGGGCTTGAATGTAGCCGGTGTTGACTTACTGCGCTCATCTCGCGGACCATTAGTGATGGAAGTGAATTCATCACCTGGTCTTGAAGGCATTGAAGTGGCAACGGGTAAAGATATTGCAGGTATGGTGATCGATTTTATTGAGAAAGCCGCTGCGACTAAAGGAACAGCAACACGTGGCAAAGGTTAAAATTAATAGCGCCTTTTCTTTATTAGGCGAAACGGTCGGAGTAGGAGAGCGCAAGACGCTGGCATTAGAGGCTGCGAAGCTTTATACCCACTCGCCGTTGAATATCCCAATCGAAGTGGTTAATGGGGTGCAAGAAGGCCCTGTGTTGATGGTCTGTGCTGCGATTCATGGTGATGAACTCAATGGTGTGGAAGTAGTGCGACAGCTACTCGCTAAAATTGATGCCAGTCAGTTGCGCGGAACACTTATTGCGGTGCCAATTGTGAATGTATTTGGCTTTATTCATAAGTCACGATATTTACCTGATCGACGAGACATGAACCGCAGTTTTCCGGGTTCTATTCGCGGCTCGTTAGCAGGGCGCATGGCACATATGTTCTTCTCACAGGTTGCTGTTCATTGCACGCATATTATTGATTTGCATACAGGGGCAATACATCGTACCAATTTGCCACAGATCAGGGCTAACCTTAGTGATGAGGCGACAGCTGAAATGGCCAAAGCATTTGGTACACCCGCTGTGATTGATGCATCGCTTCGTAATGGGTCATTACGCAGTGAAGCGGCTAATTTAGGTATTCCGGTTATTACTTATGAGGCTGGTGAAGCGCTTAGGTTTGATCCCATTGCCATTGCCGCAGGTATGCAAGGGGTCGATTATGTAATGCGTCACTTAAAAATGATTCGGGGAAAACGCGCTAAAAAGCTACCAGAGCCTATTATCGCAAGTTCTACCAGTTGGGTGCGTGCTGAGGTTGACGGTATTGTACGTGCGCAAGTTTCACTGGGTGAGCGCGTTGTTAAAGGCCAGATCTTGGCCTATATCAGCAGCCCGCTAGGTGATTCTGAATTAGAGTTACTAGCACCTCGCAGTGGAATTATTATTGGTCAGCAAACAATGCCATTGGTAAATGAAGGGGATGCGGTGTTTCATATAGCTTATTTTGCCCATGCAAATAGCTTAGTTGAACAGCAGCTAGAGACCTTTATTGATGGTATTAATGATTTAGATGACGAATTAAAAACAGCCGATTTAAATAATTAATGTTTTAATTTGCTATAAAAAGGCGTTTGTTGGGTGACTGACAAGCGCCTTTTAAGTTTAGGGCTTTTTAGGGCCTAAGATTCTTTTTATTGCGGCGGGCTTCGTCGGTTTGGGCTCTTTGTTTAAAACCATGACAGGGCGCGTTACAAATAGGTTATTAGGATAAATAACACGATGCCCATCGATGTGTTCTAGCACAACATTCATTAGGCCCATTTCAATAATGCGGCCTTCTACAAAATTAGCGCCGTCAATCACTCTTATCCAGTAACCAACACGGCAGTCGTTTTGTATAAACATCAATAAAAACGAGGTTAAATTACTTAGCAATGACCAAGCTGCAAATAAAGCGACGCCAAGCATTGCAAACAATGAAGAACCTAGTACTAACAAGCCCCTTAGTTCAATGCCCCAAAATACCAATACTAAACAAATCATCACAATCGCTAAGATTATTTTTAGTAGTAGCTCTGCACGGTATTTACGGTGTACATCGACTTTACCTTTTATGGTTTTTTCGAGTAGTTTTTTGGTGAACTTTAATAGCAAAGGGAAGGCTAATAAGGCAACTAGGGTTACCACCCATTTATATTGCATGCTAAGAATATCAAGTAATTCCACGGCCAATCCATGTCTGCTTTATTTAAAGTGTATTTTAGCCATTTTAGCCGCCTTTAAAAGGTATTTTTAACAGTAACCAACCACTGAATTGAATCTACGTCATTACTTTTATCAAGAGGGGCGGCTATGTCTAAGTGGATCACTGTGCCTGCATTAGCTCGACTCGGTGCTAGCCTAAGACCCACGCCAGCATTTTTTAAAACCTGACCGTTGGCGCCATTATTTTTATCGTCAAACCAAGCTCGGCCAATGTCAAAAAAGGCAGCACCCCCGACCTTAAATAATTGCAGTAAGTCGTATTCCCAGTAATAGCGCTTTTCAAGATTGATTAAAAAACTACGATCGCCTTGTTGATAGTTAAGTGGGTAACCACGAAGGCCATTATCTCCGCCTAAATTAAGCTGTTTATCGTGTGTCAGGTTTTTTGCGTAATCGAGACGTACTTTAGCGTACCAAGATTGTTCTAAACTAGTGTTTAAGTAATATTGTATTTGGCTGGTGGCAAACAGGTTTTCGACTTTGCTTTGTTGTTCGTTCCAGTAACCGTCTAGGCTAGCATAAAATCGCCATAAGGTATTGTCACCACTAAAGTGAGCCTTTTTAGCATTAAATGAATAAACGGCGCGGCTATCATCGTCACTTATTTCTTCGCTAGAGTAACCAATTAGGCCTTTCACATTCCAGCCCAGATTTAAATCTTCAGTACGATAAATACTGTCAAAATTGCGCACTTTAATGAAGTGATCTTCAAACCAGTGACCGCTGACATAGGGGTAGCTTAAGTCGCGACTTTGGGCAAGTGGTGTATGAGTAGCAGGTATATTGTTAAATGAGTGCTCTTCGAATATGTAGCCAACACTTAAACGTTGGGTCCAACTATTACCTAATTGCTTGGAATGACCAAAGTGCAATTGGTTGTAATCCGTTTTTTGTTCAAACTCACTAAATACTTCACCACGTTTATAGAGAGATTCAATACGTTGGTCTGAATAGCTGACAAGACCATAGCTATAAGGTGTATCAATTGAATAAAAGGGGTAGGTCAACTCTAATAGATGACGCTTGCCATCGTCGTTATCCGAATACTCTACACGACCACGGTAGCGGCTAGAAAAAATATTAGGATCGTCATACACAAATAAATAGCCATCGCGATCAGCGTCACTGGTGCGAGAGACTGACAGGCGCTTACCCCAACCAAATAAATTAGACTCTCGAAAACCTATACTGGATTTATTCTCCCCGCCACTGCGACTGAAGCTTATTTCTGGCAGTAAGGTCCATAAGTCACGGGTAGCAACGTTGACATTTATGTTGCCATCACAGTCAAGCTCAGCACTAATATCAGCATCGTATAGGTAATTTTGCTTGCGTAAAAGGCGTTCGGATTCTGAGAGCTTTCTAGGAAGGTATTCATCACCAGACTTAAATAACAATAAATTAGTAATGACATCAGGCTCAGTGGTTATATGAACGCGATTGGCGAATCTAAAAATAGCGTTATTTTCTTCTTCTAAGTCTGTATTAAATACATTGAGTTGATTTAGAGTCACTTTACCTATTTTTGAACCAGTGGTTTTTTTTGGAAGTTGTTCCTCACCACTAAGTTGACGTCTTAGGTTTTGTTCTGAAGGGGTGATGGTGCGTTGATTGCTACAACTGCCATTATCTATAGTTTCAGCCTTAATCGTTGGGCTCAATAAGATAATACTACAGCAACTAAGCAGTAATGTTTTGCGATAACTATTTACGACCATTCAATCCCCTTATTTAGTATTACCTACTAAACACCATGTGGTCGTTAATGTCTAGCTGATTATTGCAATTGCGTTATTAAATAGTGGGTAAGGGCAGCAAGTAAATGCTCAGCTTCAGCGCCTTCACCATTGATCCAAACACTATTACTATAATGTTCAAAATTCAAATTAAAATTGTGTTGCTCATAATTGAAACGTAGTTGGTGGCGGTCAGCACCCGCTTCAAATTCTGTAATAGTAATAAGTGGAAAGTGTAGAAATAAGTTAGCCCAAAGCTCAAAGTCTTCGTCGTTTGGCATTTCTGTTGGTGAAATGACAATGGCGTTATGTTTATTATCAAGTTGAAAATCTATCATGGTGTTACCGTCATTTAGGGGGTAGCTAGATAATTACGTATCGCAGTTAAAAATGGGCTGCCGTATTTATTAAGCTTAGTAAAACCAACTCCCGAGACCTTTAAAAATTCGCTGTCGTTGGTTGGCATAAGCTGAGCCATTTCTGCCAGCGTTTTATCATTAAAGACGACATAGGGAGGCACATCATCATCATCAGCAAGCTGTTTGCGTAAGGCACGCAACTTAGCAAATAACTTTTTGTCATAATTAAATTGCGCCAGTTTGTCTTGGTATACATGCTTTGCTTGTAGTCGCGGCTCGGCCATTTGTAGGGTGTATTCACTTTTTAATACAGCGCGCGCACCTTCAGTTAAGCGTAACGTTGAACCTTGAGTTATGTCTTGGCTTAGTAAGCCTTGATGAATCAGTTGGCGTAAAATACTAAGCCAGAATTCACTGCTGTGATCTTTACCAATGCCATAGGTGCTTAATTGGTGGTGGTTATTATCCCGAATGCGACTAGTGTTAGCGCCACGCAACAGTTCTACTATGTAACCTAAGCCAAAACGTTGCTCAGCACGATAAACGCATGAGAGTGCTTGCTGGGCTACTAACGTGCCGTCAAAGCTTTTTGGCGGATTTAAGCAAATATCACAGTTACCACAGGGTTCGCGCTGATATTCACTGAAATAGTTGAGTAGTATTTGTCTGCGACACGTTTGTGCTTCGGCAAAGCTTGCCATGGCATTAAAGCGTTGCTCTTCAACGCGACGACGTTGCTCATCTTCAATATCTTCAAAAAAGCGCCTGACGCGGCCTATATCCGCCGGGTCAAAGTACATGATTGCTTCTGCTGCAAGCCCGTCACGTCCAGCTCTTCCTGTTTCTTGATAATATGCTTCGATACTTTTGGGTATGTCATAATGCAGTACAAAGCGCACATTGGGTTTGTTAATCCCCATGCCAAATGCCACAGTCGCAACTACAATTTGTATATCATCGCGGGCAAAACCTGTTTGCACGAATTGGCGTTGCTCGTTACTCATACCAGCATGATAGGCGGCAGCATTTAAACCAGCATCAGCAAGCTTTTCAGCAATATCATCAACGCGTTTACGGCTCGTGCAGTAGATAATGCCACTTTGATTTTGTTGTTCTTTTAAGTAGCGTAACAGTTGCGCCAGTGGTTTAAATTTTTCTTCAATGGTGTAGCGAATATTAGGCCTATCAAAACTGCCTGTGTGGATGTAAGGTGTTTGTAGCCCAAGCTGCTGTACAATATCGAATCGAGTTGCTTTGTCTGCTGTTGCAGTTAAGGCCATCATTGGTACATTTGCAAAGTGCTGTTTTAGTTCACTTAAGCGGCAATAGTGGGGTCTAAAGTCATGCCCCCAATGCGACACACAGTGTGCTTCATCAATAGCAAATAAACTGATATTTAAGTGGCTCAACCGCTCCAGGAACTCTCTTTGCAACACTTTCTCAGGGGCAACATACAGTAATTTTATTTGGCCACTATGTAATTGTTGATATATCTGTTGTTGCTCTTCACGATTAAGACTGTTGTTTATATACGCAGCTTTTACTCCGAGTGCTTGTAATTGAGCTACTTGATCTTGCATAAGAGAGATTAAAGGTGAAATCACTACCGTGAGACCACTCAAAGCCAACGCAGGTACTTGATAGCAGACTGACTTACCTCCGCCAGTTGGAAGCAGTACAAGCGAGTCCTTGCCATAAAGTGCAGCATTAATCACGGCTTCTTGGCCGTCTCGGAATTCGCTATAACCAAATACTTGCTTTAGTATGGCTGCGGGAGTGCGCACTACGGCGCTTGGAGTAGGGGCTAGTGTATTCATCGCGGTTATTTTAGAGCTTTTAAGCGACCTTGCATAGGAGCTTTTTATCGCACTTTCCTTTTAGTTGTGCTTTACTCATCTTACCAGTTGAGAATAATGAAAAAATAATAATGAATAAAACGATGCTGATTAACCAAGTTGCTAATATTTTTGTAGAGCAAATGCCCTTCAATCAATTCTTACAAATTAGCGTTAAGTCACTTGATGCCGATCAAGCACAAATTACTTTTCCTTGGCAGGATGTATTTATTGGTAACCCTTCGCAAAAAATTCTGCACGGTGGTGTTATCTCAGCCGTGCTTGATAATGTTGGCGGCATGCTTGCCGCGGCCTCTATCATTGATAAGCTTGAAGAGATTGATATGCTCAGTATTCAAAAGAAGCTATCAACACTCGGGACTATTGATTTAAGAACCGATTACTTACGCCCAGGCAAAGGGGATGAATTTACTGCCAGTGCAAAGCTGATCCGTTCGGGAAATAAAGTGTGCGTTTGCCGAATGGAGTTACACAATGAGTTAGGTGTGCAAATTGCCTTTGGCACAGGTACTTATTTAGTTGGATAAAACACTGCTCGAAGAGTAAACTAGCCGCCTTTTCCATGTTTAGAATAAATTTATGCCAACTAATCCTGAACAACGTAAGGGCGTTATATTAGCCTGTATGGCCTTTTTTATGTGGGGTTTGGCTCCCATTTACTTTAAGTTATTACAGCATATTTCGGCATTTGAAATACTAATGCACCGCGTTGTATGGTCTGTATTGTTTATTGTCATCATTGTATCGGTGATGCAGCAATGGCGTAAAATAAAACATGTGATTGTACAACCTAAGCTGCTCCTCATGTTAGTGCTTACTGCGACCTTACTGGGTTTTAACTGGGGGTTATTTATATGGGCAGTTAATAATGATCACATGCTTGATGCAAGCTTAGGCTACTATATTAACCCGTTGCTCAATGTATTGCTTGGCATGGTGTTTTTAGGTGAAAAATTACGAAAATGGCAAGGTATTGCTGTGGCGTTGGCATTCAGTGGTGTAGTTATTCAGCTGGTAAGCTTTGGCTCCTTTCCTGTAGTGGCATTTTCACTTGCTGGCTCGTTTGCAATTTACGGATTACTACGTAAAAAATTACCCATTGAGTCTTTACCAGGGTTGTTGTTGGAAGCGGTTATATTAGTGCCGATTGCATTGCTTTATTGGTGGTTGATGGCACCGTCTTCAAGTTCAAATCTCATGTTAAATGAATGGTATACTAACCTATTGTTGATCAGTGCAGGCGTTATTACTACTCTACCTTTATTGTGCTTCACTGGTGCTGCAAAGCGCTTGCAGTACACGACGCTGGGCTTTTTTCAGTACATAGGGCCAAGTCTAATGTTTATTCTTGCTGTGATGTTTTATGGTGAAGTGTTTAGTAATGAACGCATGGTGACGTTTGCCTGTATTTGGAGTGCTTTAGCTATTTTTAGTTGGGATTCATATCGTCAATCACAAAAGCGCAAGCGTGCAGCGGTGCTTGCGCCTGTTAAGCCTGTTTAGGCGATAACTCTGTTACGCCCAGATTCTTTTGCCTTGTAGAGGTTAATATCGGCCTGTTTTAATAGTTCATCAATCTTGTAAACAGGCCCTTGGTTGTAACCTACCGAAATCGTAAACTTAATCTTTTCCGCGCTAAATTTAGGGCTGTTTAACTCAATGAATTGTCTAAACTTCTCAAGTAGTTCGATTGCTTCTGACTTGGCAGTGTCGGCAAAGTAAACGGCAAATTCCTCCCCGCCTAAACGCGCGACTAGGTGTTTGCTAAAGTGTTTCGCAAAACAAACTGATAAACCTTTAAGTACCTCATCGCCAGCATCGTGACCATAGGTGTCGTTAATTGATTTAAAGTGGTCAATATCTATCATGGCAAGTGAGGTTACTTCTTCTTGCTTTTTTAGGTGTTTTAACGACTTATTTGCTTCTTCAAAAAAGTAACGGCGATTAGGGAGCTTAGTCAAATAGTCTGAGTTAGCCTGTAGACGAATGGTTGCTATGTTTTCCAGCATGTCGACGTTTTGGCTTAACCGACAATAAAACTCTTCATTGTTAAATGGTTTTCGTAAATAGTCATTCGCCCCGCTTTTTAAAAAACGCGCCGACAAGTGTTCAGCATCTGAACCAGAAATTCCAATGATAGCTTTTTCATCATTGCTATAAAGCCGACGAATTTCACTGCATAGTTCATCACCATTCATATTTGGCATTTCATTATCAGTAATAATCACATCAATATCGGGTGTTTGAGAAAGCACTTGTAATGCTTGCTCACCACTGTCTGCTTGTAGTACTTGGTATTTGTGCCGTTTAAGCAAACTCAATATATGGCGCCTTGTTGATGATGAATCATCAACGACCAATACTTTTATATTTTCGTTTCTAGGTAAACGTAACAGTTGCTTTGAAAGGTATTGGTACGCTTGCTTATTTTCTTTAGTGATGTAATCAATGATTGGGTACTTTTCGACGGTATTTCGTGTGGCAGAATCTAAACTGCCAGTCATAACAATCGTGGGGATTTCTGCACCAACGGTACATGGCACAGCTTCACCATTTTGGGCATCAGGTAAGATAAAATCTACTACAGCACAAAAGTAGTTGTTGTTTTCAATGTAGTCTTTTGCTTGTGCAAGTGAGCCAGCAATATCAACATCATAGCCTGCTTTAATTGCAATATGCTTTTGCACCATTGCAATCGTTGGCGTGTCTTCAATAATTAAAATTTTTCGTGTCACGTATCACCTTGATACTAGTTTCTTGAGCAATTATTGCTGCTAGTACAAGTTTTAACTGTTAAAACACAAAAAAGCAAATGCCATTACATTATTATTTGTAATTAGA
The DNA here is from genome assembly GCF_002723455.1 of Pseudoalteromonas sp. 3D05. GTDB lineage: Bacteria > Pseudomonadota > Gammaproteobacteria > Enterobacterales > Alteromonadaceae > Pseudoalteromonas. The sequence goes on from NZ_PDUS01000012.1 coordinate 84,288, forward strand.
CGGGGTTTATACCCCGTCAGAATCGAAATGGTATGTTGAGCTTTGTGGCAATACAGCGGCTATTTTTGAACGACCAAACAAGGTATGAAACTTGGTTTTACAGGTTGTTAATTTTAAGTATTTTAGCCATGCTCTTTCAATGGAATTGCTAACAGCAGACTCGCCATTGATGACCTTTAAAAATTGTTCTTGAATTTCATTTTGCGGTGCAAGAGATTTGTTGTATAACCCATTAAGAATAATTCCATGTTGCTCTAGGATGCTTGCTTCAAGTAATGTGAAATTACCACTGCGACTAAATCCGCGAGGGAAGTTTTTGTCATCAAAGAACTGACGTTGACTTACAAATGCTTGGCGAAGTACTGAAATATCATTGCTCATGGCTGTTTCCTCATGCCCTAATTTCATGCTGGAGTATGGAACAAGTTGAGTGATTTTTTAAGCGAGAAATTTTTATCGTGAGGATAAATAATTGGATATCGATTTATTAAAAACGTTTGTAGAAGTTGTACGGACAAGACATTTTGGCAAAGCTGCCGAAAATTTATATATAACACAGTCAGCCGTCAGTTTTCGAATACGTCAGCTTGAGCAAGGGTTGGGTGTAAATTTATTTATTCGTCAGCGCAATAATATTCAGCTAACGGCCCCAGGTGAGCGATTATTACCCCATGCGCAAATGATTATTACTGGTATGCAGCGCGCGAAAGTGGACGTTGCATTAGCTGATAATATGCATAAACAAGTAAGCTTAGCTGGAACTCCTAATATTTGGGATGCTTTTTTACAGTTTGGTATTACCAATATAGTTTCAGCTATGCCCGGTGTTTCACTTGTTGCTGAAGTAAAAGCGCAACAAGAAAGTACGCGGCTATTACTTGAACGGACACTGGATTTAGCTATTTTGTTTGATCCGCCAAAAGTAGATGAGCTGGTGGTGGAGCGTATTTGCGAGCTTCCTATTATTCCGGTTAGTGCTTATGAATCGGCTGTTAATGAAAACTTCTTTGACAACAAATATGTTTATGTTGACTGGGGAACTACATTTTCACTGTGGCATGCTCGCCAGTTTAATGGCCGTACACCACCTTTCTTTAGAACAAGCACAGGAAGAATTGCGTTAGATTTAATTTTGCAATGTGGCGGAAGTGCGTTTATACCTGATGTATTGGTAAAAAACTACATCGAAGCGGGTGAATTATTTGAAGTGCCTGATGTTGAACATACTTCAAGGGATATTTTTGTTGCTTACCATAAAGATAATGAACAAAAACAATTACTTGAAAAGCTAGTAAATTTGCTAATTGAGTTAGGGCCAAAGCTAGGTCAGTAGCTTAACGAGTAACTATGACAGTTACATGTCGCTAATTGTTCTTTTTTATTAAACAAATGAGGCAGAAATATTTCCGCTGTAATAATTCTGTCATTAAATGCGGGCAAACTGCAGCTGTTTTGAAAATTAGTTTGTTGCGATTATGAGGTTGTTAATATGAAATTTGTAAATTCTAGTCTGTTGCTAACAGTATTGGGTGCTTTATCTTTTTCTGCATCAGCAGATGTCGACGTTTATGGTAAAGCGAACGTTACTGTACAATCATCAGATGATGGTGAAGGTTCATTTACTGAAATTAAAAGTAATAGCTCTCGTTTTGGCCTTAAAGGATCTGAAAGCTTAACAGACGGCCTTGAAGCTGTTTATAAATTTGAGTTTGGTGTAGATGTATCTGATGCCGATTCAAAAGGTGATAAAGATAACATTACTTCTCGCAACCAGTATGTGGGTATCAAAGGTGGTTTTGGTCAAGTGGTTATTGGCCGAAATGACACTGCCACGAAGCAGTCTCAGGGCAAAATCGATTTATTTAACGACTTAGAAGCTGACCTTAAAAATTTATTTAAAGGCGAAAACCGTGTTGGCGATAGCATCTCTTACGCGTCAAATGACCTCAATGGGTTTAAAGTGCTTGCCTCTTATATCGCAGAAGATTCAACTGATGGTGATAATGGTTACTCAGTAGCCTTAACCTACGGCGATGTAGGCCTTAAGAAAAGCGATGTTTATGCATCAGTTGCCGCAGACAGCGAAGTGAAAGGCTACGATGTTGTTCGTGCTACAGTTCAAGGTAAGTTAGGCGACTTTAAATTAGGTGCGATGTACCAAACACAAGAAAAGGTTGATGGCAGCAGTGAAGCTGATGGCTACTTGGTAAATGCAGCATACAAGCTAAACAGTAATACTTTCAAAGTACAGTATCAAGTTATCGACTTTGATCAAGGTGATACTAAAACAGCTATTTCAGCAGGTGTTGACCATAAACTAACTAAAAATACCAAAGTATTCGGTTTCTACTCTAACTTCGATATGGATAGTTTAGTAGACCAAGATTACATGGGTGTTGGTATTGAATACAAATTCTAAACTATCGTAATCTTAAATAGTTGATAATAAACCCAGCAGAGATGCTGGGTTTTTTTGTATTTGAAAGTGCCATTAAGCTAGTGCGTAATCTGATTTTCCTGCCAACCAGCGGTAAATTAATTTATCCACTAGGTTAGGGTGTGCTCTAAGCAATTCTGAGGCGATCGGTCTTACTTGGTTTAAGATATGCTTATCACGGCTTAAATCTGCAATTTTAAACTCAGCTAACCCTGTTTGCTTGGTACCGAGCACTTCACCAGGGCCCCTTATCTCTAGATCGCGTTCAGCAATAACAAAACCGTCGTTACTATCACGTAGCACGGCTAACCGTTTTTGCGCGGTTGCCGAAAGTGGAGCATGGTATAGCAGTACACAGTGGGAAGCGATGGCTCCACGGCCAACACGGCCACGTAATTGATGTAGCTGTGCAAGCCCCAAGCGCTCTGGGTTTTCAATGATTATTAGGCTGGCATTGGGTACATCTACACCAACCTCTATCACAGTTGTTGCAACTAACACATGGATATTACCAGCTTTAAAGTCGCTCATGATGGCTTGTTTTTCAGCTGGCTTCATTCTGCCATGAACAAGGCCCACAGTGAGCTCAGGCAGTGCTTGGGTAAGCTGTAAGGCTGAGTCTTCAGCCGCTTGACATTGAAGTACCTCAGATTCATCTATTAAGGTGCATACCCAGTAGACTTGTCGTCCCTGTTCTGTGCAGGCAGTTTTTACCCTTTCAATAACTTCTTCACGTCTTAAATCAGGCAAAGCAACAGTCGTAATAGGGGTTCTGCCGGGGGGAAGTTCATCAATAATTGACGTTTCTAAATCAGCGTAGGCCGTCATGGCTAAAGTTCTAGGTATTGGGGTGGCTGTCATGACCAACTGGTGTGGGTAGCAATCACCAAAGCGACCTTTTTCCCTTAGCGATAATCGTTGGTGAACACCAAAACGGTGCTGCTCATCAATGATAATAAGTACTAGGTTATTAAAAACGACTTGTTCTTGAAACAAAGCGTGAGTACCTACAATCATCTGAGCTTCACCCGAGGCTATTTGCTCAAGTGTAGTGGTACGTTCTTTACCTTTGGTTTTTCCACCGAGCCATGCGGTTTTTATTCCCAGTGCACAAAACCACTGTGAAAATGTGATGCCATGTTGCTCAGACAGTATTTCTGTTGGTGCCATTAGCGCGACTTGGTAGCCCTGTGCTATTGCTGTTAAAGCACTTAGTGCGGCAACTAAGGTTTTTCCTGAGCCAACATCACCCTGTACTAAACGCATCATTGGATAAGGGTGCTGTAAATCATGCTTAATTTCGTCTACCACTCGGCTTTGAGCATTAGTGGGTGTAAACGGTAGCTTTGATAAGAACTCTTGCTCCAGCGCGTTCGAGGGGGTTAATTCGACTGCTTTAACTTGCTGACCTTGCTGGCGTAATTTTAATAAACTTAAGTTTTGTGCAACCAATTCTTCAAAAATAAGTCTTTGTTGCGCAGGGTGTGAGCCAAGCTCTAACGCGGCGACATCGACATCATTGCTAGGTCGGTGAAGTATATGCAAGGCTTGGGTTAGCCCCATACCACCATGTTGAAATTGTGTGGGCAATAACTCTTCAACCTGATATTTATCTAATAGCGCAATGGCTTGATCGCTTAAGGCACGAATAGAAAGCTGTTTTAAGCCTTCGGTGGTTGAATAAACGGGTGTTAATGTTGTTGCTGTCGGTTGTTCAGAGGGGGTGTCACTAATACTGTACTCTGGATGAGTCATTTCAAAGCCAACACGACCGCGACGCACTTCACCAAAACATCGAATGACTTTTCCTGCATCCATGGCATTTTTTTGTGCCGCGCTAAAGTTAAAAAACCTAAGTGTAAGCCTGCCTGTCCCATCGTTGACCTGGCACACGAGCATACGACGTTTGCCAAATGTGATTTGGCTAGTTTCTATTGTGGCCTCGATACTCACATGGCTGTGGGCTTGCAATTCATTTATCGCATATATTCGCGTGCGGTCTTCATAGCGAAGAGGCAAGTGAAAGAGCATATCTTGCACAGTGGAAATGCCTAACTTTTTTAGGCGTTCAGCCATTTTTGGCCCAACACCTTTTAGTTCGGTTATCGGAAATCGACTTAAATCGGGCTTTGACAAAATAGGCTCAACACTTTAATTTTTAGATTTTTTTTGAGTTTACGTGCGAATAAGCAAGGCATCAAGTGTGTTTTAATGTGTGCCAAAAAATCTCATCAGCCACAATTTCTCCGTTTTCATCAAGTGCAGGGTATGGCAGTGCTTTTTCTTTACATTTTTGCGCAATGATGGGGTGGCAACCTTCAAATAGCATGGTGTGTTTTATGCGTTCATCTAGCATATTTCGATCATATAGCCCGGCTTTTAAACGCTGATGCTGAGCTTCGAATAAAATTAACGCTGCTGCAACCGATACATTCAGTGATTGCGCCATTCCCTGCATTGGAATAATGATATTTTTATCTGCATGAGCCAGCGCTTTAGGTGAGATCCCTGTTTTTTCCTGCCCCACGATAATAGCTGTTGGTTTGGTATAATCAATATCGCGGTAATCTACGGCATTTGGAGAGAGGTTTGTGGCAAGGATTTGGACATCAGGATTATGCTGATGCATTGTTGCTACCGCACTATCAATATCTTTATGTAGATGCGTTTCAATCCAGTTTTTACTGCCGCCAGAAGTGTTGTTGGTAAGCCATTTTTGATTTTCAGGCCATACGGCATGAACATGATGGCAGCCAACGGCGTCAGCGCTACGTACAATCGCTGATAAATTATGATGCTTGTGCACATCCTCTAAACACACGGTTAAATCTGTTTGGCGACGGTCCAGTACATTTTTAACTCGGTGAAAGCGTGTGTTTTCCATCATTTACCTTTTCTATAATCTTTAAAGTAGCGTGATTATACGCCAATTAGGTCTTCAAGGCATTACGCTGCGGCTAATCGGGTTTTGTAGTGATATAAGGGTTTCCGTTGATTGAATTGCTTCAATTGCTTGAATCTTATTAATCAGTACATCTTGTAAGTGTTCAATTGAGCGGGTCATTACTTTAATAAAAATACTGTAGTTACCTGTGGTGTAATAGGCCTCGACTACCTCTTCAAGCTCTTTTAACAGCAACAAGGTTTGCGGGTAATCACGGGCATTATTTAGGTTAATACCAATAAAGCAGCAAACGTCATAACCCAGTTGTTTGGCATCAATGGTTACTTGTGTGCCGGTGATAATACCTGCTTGCTTCATTTTCTCTACACGCACGTGAATAGTGCCAGCACTGACTGCAAAGCGTTTGGCTAATTCGGCATAAGCTGTGCGTGCATTATCCATTAACGCGTGAAGTATCTTTTTATCGAGATTATCGATTTGATAATTTTCCATATAAATAACCACTAATAATTATTGAATATTCGGTTTTTATATCATTATTTTATTGGTATTTATATATTAAAGCTATTTTCATTATGGGTTATTGAATTTAATTGCTAAATGATTGACGATTGGTTTATTGAGTTTTGCCAAAGGGCAAAATAATTACATAAAAATAACTGGGAATGAGGCCAATTATTATGAGTTCACACTATGTGCAGCAACAGCAGCAAATAAGTAAAGTTAAACAATTTTTTTCACAGCAACTGGAAAAACAGCTTGGATTAGTTGAAGTTCAGGCACCAATTTTGGCAAAAGTAGGCGATGGGATCCAAGATAACTTAAGCGGTACTGAAAATGCGGTTAGTGTGAGTGTTAAAGCGATTCCTGGCAGTCAGTTTGAAGTAGTGCACTCACTAGCAAAATGGAAACGAAAAACGTTGGCTCAATATGGTTTCGCTGTTGGAGAGGGGTTGTATACCCACATGAAGGCACTGCGCCCTGATGAGGAATCTTTGAGTCCAATTCATTCTGTATATGTTGATCAATGGGATTGGGAGAAAGTGATTTGTGCAAGTTCAGAGCGCTCCCTAGATAAGTTAAAACAGACAGTTAAATCACTGTATCAAGGCTTAAAAGCCACGGAGAAGTTTGTTGCTGATGAATTTAGCATTAGTGGGTTTTTACCAGCAGACATTACCTTTATTCACTCTGAGCAACTACGCCAAATGTACCCTGATTTCACAGCAAAGCAGCGAGAAAAAGCCATAGCTAAAGAGTATGGGGCGGTCTTTTTAATTGGTATTGGTGGTCAGCTTGGTGATGCAAAAATACATGATGTGCGAGCACCAGATTACGATGATTGGTCTAGCGCGACATGTGAGCAATACAGCGGCTTAAATGGTGATATTATCGTATGGAACCCTGTGCTTGAAGATGCGTTTGAGATTTCATCAATGGGTATTCGCGTTGATGCCGAGGCTCTTGTAAAACAACTTGAAATTACCGCAGATCAAGCTAGATTAGAATTTGATTGGCATAAGCAGCTTTTGGCAAATGAATTTCCGCAAACAATTGGGGGTGGAATCGGCCAGTCACGTTTAGCAATGTTGCTTTTGCAAAAACCACATATAGGCCAAGTTCAAGTGGGTGTTTGGAATGAGCAACTAAAACAAGAAGTCGCTGACATTCTATAGCGCATAAATAATTCAATCTGAACTCTGGTTAAGATATGTACAAATGTATTTATCTACCTCCAGAATTCAGGTTAATTTATGAGATACAGCAACATCGCCACTGAGTCCCATTAGCTGGTTTTGAATTCGACTTCAATTTTACCTTCTTGCAATTTTACATTGCATGGAGGGTAATTACGGTTAGTTTTTAACACTTTATCAAAAATATGAATTTCCACACCGGGATGAAGCACTTTATTAACTGCTAAGTTTGCATTATTAAGTATGTCATGTAAGTGCTTTTCTAATTTCGATAATCGCTTTTCAAGTTGTTCAGCTTCTTGGCAATAGTGCTGCTGCGTTGCACCAATTTTAGCGAGAAGTTGTTTTTTCTTTTCTAGATCTTTTACTAAATCTGCTTTCTCAATTGCTGATTGTAAGGTATCAAGTTGGCTATCTGTTTTGGCTAGCTCCTTAAAGCAATCATCTGTCTCTTCTGTTACTTCTCTTCCTGAAGCAGCTAAGTTTATCTGCATTTTAGCGCCAGATTCATTACCTATTTCGCCCGCGATTATCATTCCCGCATCAAGTATTTCACCACCAAAAATTTTTCCTTGCGGGTTATCTTTTTGACCAACTTGTAATAAGTGAGTTGCTTTCATCACGCAATGACTTGATTGACGTTCGATAAAAATATTTTCACCACTTAGGTAACTATATTGTGCATGTGATAGGTAAATACTACCTTGACTGATTATTTTGCAAGAGAGTGACTTATCGTCAAGTTGGTGGCCAATAACACCTTGCTTGATGGTAATACTGCCTTGTGCAGTTAGCTCTCCTGACTCAACAGTACCCATCACTGTAATGTCGCCTTTGGCAGTAACCTTCATTCCAGGCTCTATATTTTGTGTAACGATAACGCTGCCATCAAAATTAATATGGCCGCTTTTTACATTGACGTCTTTCACTGTGTAAATATCATCAACACGCATGCCATTAGCTATCTCTATAGGCACACCCGAAATAGTAGAGACTAGCTCCAACGGATTGGTTTTTGATATTTCTGTGCCATCACCAGCGACCAATGAGAAGCTTTCACCTGGTTTGGCTTGGAGTGAATCACCTGTAACTGTAAAACCCTCTTTACCTGGCGTTGCCGGTAATTGTTGTAATAGCAATGTACCAGGTTCAACACTGGCAAGCTTACCGAAATCACGCATGTCTACTGTTCCGTCTTCACGTAGTTTTGGCGATTTTAAGCGTTCTTTGAGAGTTTCTACGTGAGGAATCATTCGCGATGATTGTCCATCAACTGGAAGCCGACCTTTAGCAAGGACGCCTTTGGCAGTTTGCCCTGCTGCCATTTCAAACTGTTGTTGTAATAAGTGTTCTAAAAATGCTTGTTTATAACCACGGGAAACGCCTGACTTTACTAATAGTTGTTTAGCCGTGTCGAGGTCGAGTATATCCCCACCTTCGGCTAAGGTTAACTCACCTGTAGCAAGCATCTTTTCACTATCAATGGTTACGACGAGCTTAGCGTCATGTTTACTAGCAACAACCAGGGTGCGTTCGTTATTTGGTGCATCGAAATAGGCTTTTATAGAGTCGTGCTCTACTCGGTACTCGCAAAACTGCGAGCGCTCAAGAGCCTCGGTTACGAAGGCCGCACTAGGAGGTGAATGCTCTACAACATCCAGTAATACATTTCCGTTATGGGCAAGCTTAAACACACATTATCCTTTTACACTACTAAAGTTAAAGGTTATCAAAATTTATAACCATAGAGTGCTAGAGAATTTAGGAACTGTCAAGGTATTAGGAGAGCAGAGCAAGTAGGTTGAAATCGTTGGCAAACACTTGTTTAGTCATAACATACTTAAACAAGTGCTTGGCTTATAAGGTTAGTTTGTTGATGGCAGTTCCATGATGCCATCAATTTCAATTTGTACGTTCTTTGGTAATGCGCGAACACCGATTGCTGCGCGTGCAGGGTAGGGCGCTTTAAAGTACTGGCTCATTACCTCATTAACTGTGGCAAAGTTTGATAAGTCAGTAAGATAAATGTTCACTTTTACTAAGTCTTGAATTGTACCACCTGCTTCAGCACAGACTGCGCTGATATTTTTAAATACTTGGTGTGTTTGCTCTGCGAAGTCTTCTGATATTACTTGCATGCTTGCAGGAACAAGTGGGATTTGACCAGATAAGTACACTGCGGTGCCCACTTTTACTGCTTGGCTATAAGTACCGATTGCAGCAGGTGCATCATCGGTAGAAATAAATGCTTTATTCATGATTGTCCTATTTATTTTTTTCGATAGACTTTTTGCACATCAGGCATAACCCTGATTCGGCGCATAATATTGGCAACGTGAACACGGTTTTTCACTGTTATGCCAAGGTCTATCACATAGAGGTTACTTTCTTTTTCGTCGGTGGCTATTTCTACAATGTTTGCTTGTGTAGTCGCAACGACATTGGTCAATTTAGCCAGTGCACCTTGATGGTTAATTATTTCAACACGCAGTGCAGCTATATATTCTTTTTCAGGGTTGTCATCCCATTTCACTACGAGGTATTTAGATCGCTCAGACTCCCAGCCACGAATGTTTTTACATTCTTGGCGATGTACAGTGACGCCTTTACCTTGACTGATATGTGCGGTAATGGCATCTCCGGGTACTGGGCGACAACATTTAGAATAGTTTACCAACATTCCTTCAGTGCCAATTATGGTTGCTTTGGCATTTTTGGCTATGTCACTTAAATCTTCATCATCATTTTGTAATAAGCGTCGGGCAATAAGCATACTCATTAAATTACCAGCGCCAATTTCGACTAACAGTTCTAGTACGGTATTTAAGTTATGTTCGTTCAGTACACGAGTTATATTTTCATCAGGTAAATCGTTTAAATTTGATTCGCCCAATGCTGAGTCGAGTAAACGACGACCCAGTTGTAACGCTTCTTCCTGGTGTTGATTTTTTAAATAGTTACGAATACCTAATCGGGCTTTACCAGTCACAATAAAGTTAAGCCATGTTGCATTTGGGTGCGCGCCAGAGCTGGTGATAACCTCTACAGTTTGGCCAGTATCTAATGCTTTACTTAACGGATGAGGCTTACGATTAACCCGAGCTCCAACACAGGTGTTGCCTACGTCAGTATGAACCGCATATGCAAAATCAACAGCTGTTGCGCCCATTGGTAATTCAACTATGCGGCCATCGGGTGTAAATACATATATCTCTTCAGGGAAAAGTTCTGTTTTAACGTTTTCAACAAACTCAAATGAAGATCCAGCACTTTGCTGAAGTTCCAGTAGGCTTTGCATCCACTGGCGTGCTCGTTGTTGTGCTGTATGGCCGGCACCATCACCTGATTTTTTATACATCCAGTGCGCAGCAACCCCTTTATCAGCCATGTGATCCATGTCGTGAGTTCGAATTTGTATTTCGACAGGGATACCGTGAGGTCCAACTAAGGAAGTATGCAGCGATTGATAACCATTCGTTTTAGGCACCGCTATGTAATCTTTAAAACGTGTTTCAATGGGTTTGTAAAGATTGTGGGCAACACCGAGTACTCGATAACAAGTGTCCATGGAGTCAACAGCGATTCTAAAGGCGTATATATCCATAACTTCATTGAAAAGCAGTTCTTTGTTTAGCATTTTTTTATAAATACTATATAAATGCTTCTCACGACCTGAAACACCTGCTTTTATGCCGGCTTCTTCAAGACGTGCTGTAATTTCAGTTTGAATATTGGAAATAACTTCTTTGCGATTACCACGTGCTTTTGCCACTTCGGATTTAAGTGCGCGATGACGCATAGGGTAGAGTGCTTGAAAGCCAAGATCTTCTAACTCGTTTTTAATGTCATGAATACCTAAACGGTTAGCGATTGGCGCGTAAATCTCAAGCGTTTCACGTGCTATGCGACGACGTTTATCAGGGCGAAGAGCCCCTAAGGTGCGCATGTTATGTGTACGGTCGGCAAGTTTGATTAAAATAACGCGAATATCCTGCGTCATTGCCATAATCATTTTACGATAGTTTTCAGCTTGAAATTCTTTTTTATCCTTGAAGCTGAGTTTATCGAGTTTACTAACCCCTTCAACTAACTCCGCGACGGTATCACCAAATATATCGGCTAAGTCTTGTTGACTAAAGTCGGTGTCTTCAATGACGTCATGCATTAATGCAGCCATGAGCGTTTCATGGTCTAAATGCATGCCAGCAAGGATGTGAGTTACTTCAACTGGGTGAGTAATATAGGGTTCGCCGCTTGAGCGAGTTTGCCCCTCGTGCGCTTCGCGAGCGACAACATAGGCTTTTTGCACCAGTTCTACATCTGCCGATGGCAAATATTCTGATATTTTCTTTTTTAGACCTTCAAAAAGATACATTCACACTCCAATGTTCTCGTGAAGCAAATAGGTAACGGTATGTTAAGAATATACGATGAAAAGAAGGGATTGCCAACGGCTAGAGTAGAAATACTAAGCCGTTGACGAAATCAGACCGGGAAGTCGGATTATTGGTTGCCACCTACAATAGCAGCAACGGCAGCCATTTCAGCCGCTTCTTGGTGTTGTTGCTCTTCACGATCAATGACATCCATTGATGAGCTATCAACTAAACCAAGTTCAATTTCACGTAAAGCAACCACTGTTGGTTTATCGTTTTCAGGGTCAACTAGTGGGTTTTTACCGCCCACAGCAATTTGGCGGGCACGACGAGCCGCAACTAAAATTAAGTCAAAACGATTACCAATTGCATCTACTGCATCTTCAACAGTTACGCGAGCCATCTTCAGCACTCCAAATAAATTTTTAAGCAAAGACGTAGTTTACTGCACCCAGTAAGATTCGCCAATAGCTAGTGGTTAATTTTTATCTATAAATATATAAACAGCTATTTTATTAAGTCAGTAATAAGGCTTTGATGGCGAACAGACTGGCACTTTAAAGATAAACGCTTAGCAAGCACTATTGTTTCTATCTGTGTTAATGCCGTGTCGAAATCGTCATTAATTACAACGTAATCATACTCGTCGTAATGAGAGCTTTCTGACTGTGCTTGTGCCATGCGCCCAGCAATAACCTCTGCTGAGTCTTGACCACGATTGTTTAAACGAGTTTCTAGTTCTTCTTTTGACGGGGGTAGAATAAAGATCGTTTCAATATCATCAACTAGCTTGCGCATTTGTTGTGCGCCTTGCCAATCAATATCTAAAAATACATCAATCCCCGCAGCGAGTTGCTCTTCGATAGCTTGTTTAGATGTGCCGTAATAATTATCAAATACTTGAGCCCATTCAAAGAAGTCATTTTTATCAATGAGCGACTTAAATTCATCAACGGATACAAAATGGTAATGCACACCATTATCTTCACCAGGTCGAGGTGAGCGAGTTGTGTGAGATACAGATACTTTCATATCTGCATGTTTTGCTAATAACGCATTTATTAAGCTTGATTTACCTGCTCCCGAAGGGGCTGATAGAATAAATAGATTTCCGCGATTTTGTGCCATGCTTGTTACCTAAAATAAACAGGCTTAGCGTTAATGGAGCTAAGCCTTAATTACATTATTGTACTGTATTTATCTCACCTGACTCAACTATCAACCAAATTGAGCGTGGTGAATCCTGTTGCTCGCCTATTTTCAAAAAAGACTCGCATAATGCAAAAAACCAAGTTGCAAGATGCATTGTTAAATATGTTTAGTCTTAATTTTCAATAGGTTAAATTTTGGAATGAAGCCTGCATTGGTATACCCACTTAACTTATGAGGGGTATCTAATGAAATTAACCTATTTAGCAAAAGCATGTATATTGCTACTCCCATGCACCGCGTATAGTCAGTCATTTGATACGTGTCCAAGCCAAGCATTCTTAATGCAAGACGCAAATGCTCAGCTCTACGGAATAGACTTGGTCTCTGCAAAGCCCACCGTTTTAGCTTCTCAATTAACCTTTTCTACAGAAGCAAACAACGAAAGCGTCAATGCAATTGGTTTTAATTATAAAGATCAGTATTTATATGGCTTCAGCCGCCAAGCACCTAAAAGTGTGGTGCAGATCGGCAGTGGTTACGAGATGACCCGCCTTGATATCTCAGGCCTTCCAGACACTAATTTTTATGTTGGTGATGTTCGTGTCACTGGTGAAGAAGCGGCACAAAGTGCTGCATATTATGTTTATTCGCCTAACTTTGGGCTGTATGAAATTGATTTGGATGGTGACTTAAACGCACCTATCACTGCTAACCTAATGCCTGGTACTGTTAATTGGAAACTAGGGATTTATGACTTTGCATTTCACCCCCAGAGTAACTTGCTTTATGCGGTTGAATCAAATGGCGATTTACATGAAATAGATGTCGATGCGAACACCAGTAAGTTTATAACGCAGCTAGACATTGGCACAGATACAGGGGCTTTCGGGGCAGCCTACTTTGATATTAATGGCCAATTTTATTTTAGTAATAATAGAAGCGGTAAAATTCATAAAGTGGATTTAAATACCAGCCCTGTTGTGGATTACACGCCGGTGGCCAATGTATTTACGTCTGGGCCTAAATCAAGTCAAAATGATGGTGCTCGTTGTGCTATCGCTGAAGTTAAGGTTACTGACAGTTCAATTGATTTTGGTGATGCACCTCTGCCATACCGCACAAGTCTAGCGCAAAGTGGTGCAAGACATTTATTCGACCCAAATAGCGATAATACTAATCTAATTTATTTAGGCGCAACGGTTGATGGTGAAAACATCAACACTGACAGTGAGCTTGCTTCTAACCCAGTCGACGCATCAGATGATGGAGTTAGCTTTGTTACTGCGTTTTCTGCAGGGCAATCAAGTCAAATTATCGTGAATGCTTCAGCGGGCAGCTATTTATACGCCTGGTTTGATTGGGATCAAAATGGTGTTTTTAGTGAAACTGAGCGAATGGTCACTAAGACTGTTCTTAATAAAGGCGACAACAGCATTTTAGTTGATGTACCTAACAACACAAAGTCAGGCCAAACTTGGGCACGTTTTAGGGTTACAGATGGTACAGAGGCATCGTTAATCACTGCTACTGGTGGAGTATTAGGTGGTGAAGTCGAAGATTATGAAATTACCACATTTGCCAGCGCTGTTTACCCTGGTGAAAGTGATTGGGTTACCCTTGCCTATGAGGATAAATGGCCATTTGCAGGAGACTATGACTTCAATGATGTTGTTTTAAATTATCGCACCACGCAATTAATTGAAGGTAGTAATGTTGTTGGTTACAGAATTGAAGGTCAACTAATAGGAATAGGCGCAACTTACCATAATGGGTTTGCAGTTAGCTTAAAGGAAACGGTTGGCAGCAACACATTGACTGTTTTACGCAGCGAAGTGGATGAGGAAAACATTACATATCTTATTGATGGCCAATTGCAGAACAAGCAAGTGCTAGAAACAGGACGTGAGAATGCTATTTTAATCTTTATGCAGGACACCTGGGAACATGTAACCACTCAAACAGGGTGTAGCTACTTTAGAACACAAAAAGATTGTGATGTGAATACTAAAGTGTCGTTTTCAATGACGATTCCTCTAAAGGCGCCTAAAGCTAAATCCGTTTCTCCAGGCACATTGTTAGACCCGTTTATTTTTGCAAGCGAGGGGTTTTACCATGGTGATTTTTTAGTTGGCAAAGAGGCGCGTAGTTGGGAGGTTCATATGAAAAACCAGCAGCCAACAGCGGCCTTTGACACTGCTTTATTTAAATACGCACAAAGCGACGATGTAAGTGAGCCTAGCAGCAACCTATATTTTCAAACTGAAAATGGTCTGCCGTGGGCAATTGAAGTTGGAACACAATGGTTACATCCTCTTGAAGGGGTTGATATTACAACTGCCTATGATCGTTTCGCTGGTTTTGCAGAATCTTCAGGGCAACAAAATTCACAATGGTTTAAAAATTACAATGTAGGCAATGTTGTAAAAGGGGAGCAATAATGAACAAATTAACGATTACCTTATGTTTTTCAGTATGCTTAGTTGGGTGTGGTGGAGGCGGTGGTGATGACAAAGCAACATCATCAGTGCAATCGGCAGCAGCAACGACAACGACTAGCGCGGCATCAACAACGGATACCACAACAACTACTACAGACTCTGATTTAACAGGAATGCAAGGGTTAACCATCGCGAATGATTTCAATTTATCGACTAAGTTTGAGCTGGATATAGACGTAAACCTTAATGCGGGTGATCAACGGGCTTATCTAAATGTGTGCTACAAAAAAGACCAATCAGATCGCGCAGATTACAATAACTGCGTTGTTAGATCTCCTTTAACTCAAGGCATGATAGACACAACGGTGGTGATGAGTCGTCAAGACATTGAGTTAGTAGCTGAAATTTGGTTTTATGACTCTAGCACTCAGCCATTATCATATTCATGGCAGTACGACACACAGCAACAGCAGCAGTTATTCGAGATTCGCTAGTACTGAGTAATGGTTAAAAATATGAAAGAATATACTGAGGTATATTCTTTTTTCTATGCGTAAAGGTGTATAGAAAATGGTTGATTATATTGAGCAAAAAAAGTCCATAAAGGGCTGGCAAAAAAGCCTATTAAAGTGGCTGGGAATCGTTGTTTGCATTGTGTGTATTGCCTGCGCATACATTCCCTTTGAGAGTTACTATGGCGATCTTCTTATTTCGTTGAGAATGCCTTTATTAAGCTTCACAGTAGTGTGTAGTTTATTATTGATGCTAACAAAATCAAAAGGGGTTGCCTTGCTCATGCTGTTGGCAAGTGCTGTGGGGCTGGGTACTTTGATCCCTTTGCCGTCATCATCACAATTAAGTAGCCAAGACACGATTAACATTAAGCAAATTAATCTTAGCTATACCAATCCTTTTATTGCTGAGCATTTAACTGCCCTTAAAAAGCAAACATGGGATATATTAATTCTACAAGAATTCAGTGATTTGAATCGCCATTTACTTCGCCCATTTTTAACGCAGGCTGATTTATTTGGCTATCGAGAAGTTGAAGGGATACCTTATGGGATCGTGGTTATTTCACGTTTACCTATCGTTTATAGGCAGCAAATAAAGCTCGACGGTGATCGGCTAGGTTATATAAAGCTGCGTGTGCTATTTAAAAACAGGATGATTACAACTTATGTAGCTCACCCACCGTCACCCAGAACGCGACAACATTGGCACAATAGAAACCGTTTATTGGCCTCAATTAACGCATCTGTACTCAGTGAAAAAACACCTTGGTTAGTTGCTGGCGATTTGAATACCGTGCCTTGGTCATCCTATTTTAATTTTGCACAAGCAAACAGCTGTTATAGCCAAGCGAACGCTTATACTAGCTTTACCCCTTTTGACTTTATTGATTCGATGTTTACTGGATTACCCATTGATCATTGTTTATTTAGTCGTGAACTGTCGCTTGATAATTTGTCGGTGACTCCTTTTAAAGGCAGCGATCACAAAATGCTCAGTTACGCCCTCGGTGTAAATTAATATCTGAATAGCAATAAAAAACGTGCCCATAATTAGCACGTTTTTTTAACTAGATTGGCTGGATTTTAACTTGTTGATATCGAGCTCTTTAAGTCATGTAATAAATGGCGAAGATTTCGTTTATGTGGAAATAGAGTAAAAGCAGCGGCGGCCGTTGATAACGCTTTAAATTTATTCCCTATTTCACGATAATATTCACCGTAACACTCTAAGATACGCGCTTGCGCTTTTACTTGTGCAAGTAAGCCTGCATCATCTTTACAACGTGATACAATTTCTTTCATTGCATTAAGCCTATTAGTTCTATTTGCTGTGATTGAGCCTGCTCGCATTAAGTAGTCCATCGATACATTAGGCGAAAAAGCAACATCACCAATTCGAGCTAGTTTTAACCAACAATCCCAGTCACTTGCGCTGTTTAATGCATTGTCAAACCGGCCAATATAGTTAATGGTAGAGCGTTTTACCATAACAGAGGATGTGCCTATAACATTGGCGTAAATGAGCAAATCCATCGGTGATTTTAAGTTTTGATAGCCAAGATCATTATGATCTATGTGTTTTGCAAATTCAGGCCAAAATGAAAAGCAATCTACAATGGGTTCATACGCTTCATTTACGTGCATATAATTGGTAAAACTGAGTACGCAATCCTTATGCTGTTGCATATAGCTTAGCTGTTCAAACAGCTTGTCATCTGTCCAGTAATCATCGGCATCTAAAAATGCAATATACTCCGCTTTTGCTGCACCAATGGCTCTGTTTCTGACGTTGACGACGCCTGTATTCTCTTGTTCTAAAATCACCAGTTGTGGAAAAGTTTGTTGTGCTTCTTTTAGCCACTCAAGGCTGCCATCAGTTGAGCCGTCATCAACAATAATAATCTCTATATCTACTTTAGATTGTCTAACAACACTACTAATCGCTTTGGCTAAATACTGTTTACAGTTGTAGTTTGGAATAATAACACTGATATCTACGCTCATAATGTTTACCTTTGAGGTTCAAATTAACTTACAAGGGTATACGCAATTTAGGCGCCAACTATTTTAATGGCTTAACGCAGCGTTTTTTGTCTAATGCTTTGCATATTGCAATATATGTTCGCAAATTGGGTTTTTAGTCGCTATTTTATGGGAAATAACGTGGGCATGGTTCTTGCGAAATAACAAGTTAGTTATTATTAGGAGCATTCACCATGAAACATATCGGCATTGTAGTCCCTGCATTTCACGTACCTTCAGAAACATTTGTGGTAACCGAAATTAACGCGCTTGTTAGAGCAGGGCATAAAGTAAGCGTTATTACATTTGAAAACTCTGATGAGTCTAGCAATATCGATAAAAGCGTTAACGTTATTGTTGTAAAAAGGTCGCTATCTGAAGCCGTGAAGTTTGCATCAGCGCACCCAGGCAAATTTATAAATACAGCATTAATCGCAACTAAATTTAAATCAATCTCAACACAGTCATTATTGGGTTTTGGTGCAAATATAGCTGCTATTATAAAACAGCATAAAATTTCGCACATACACTGTCACTTTATGCATGCACCACTGGCCTACGCAATTGCGGGTAGCAAAATGGCGGGTATCAGCGTTTCTTCTATCGGCCATGGCCATGATGTGTATGTTAATTATTCAGATTTAAAGCTTAAACTTTCTCTTTGTGATTTTTCAGTGGCAGTTTGCCAAGACATGGTTGAGAAACTGAATGAATACAAAGCAGGTAAAGTTGAGTTACTTCATTGCGGTATCGATTTTAGTTTATTCAATTCTTCGCCAAACCGCTTAAGCGAGTCAGTAAAGTTACTTTTTGTAGGTCGACTAGTTGAAAAGAAAGGATTGCAGTTTCTATTTCCTGCAATCAAGAAATTAAGTACTAAGTACCCCATTTCTTTAGATATTGTAGGAGATGGTCCATTATTAAATGATCTTAAATTTTTATGTGAAAAGCTCGGTATAGAGAATAACGTGCGGTTTTTAGGTCGCAAAACACCGTTTTGGTTGTCAAAGAACGCCTGTAATTATTCTGCTCTTGTTGCACCTTTTTGCGTGTCGCGTAACGGTGATAGAGACACAGGCCCTGTAGTTTTAAAAGAAGCGATGGCCAGTGGTATACCTGTGTTAACCACTGAATTGATGGGAACGAAAGAGATAGTTAATGATGCGGTAGGTTATAAGTGTGAGCCGTCTAGTATTTCTGGCCTAGAAAAAATACTCAGGGAGTTTTGTGAATTAAGCCCATACCAGAGATATGCAAAAGGGGTAAATGCAAAACGTTTAGCCGCGAGTAAGTTCAATGCGAATGCACAAGCTAAAAAATTATCGCAATGGGTGCAAAGAGCACAGGGGTAGAGTATGAAAGGAATAAAGCAAATTGCCTACTTTGGACTATCAACCTTACTTCTCAAAGGGTTAGGCTTTGTTTTATTGCCTATTTCAACACGGTTATTAAACCAAACACAATTTGGTGAGTTGAATTTTTTAGTCTCTATTTCAGCTGTGATGTCGTTGCTTTTATGTTTAGGTTTACCAGAACTTTTATTTAAACAACAAATGCAAAGTGAAGTCCATAAGCGTGCATTATTTAGAGATGCATTACTACTGTGTAGTGTACTAAGTTTATTGTTTGTTTTAACTCTCTGGTTTTTTATTCAGCCTATAAGTGAACTATTACCTATTTCTTTGTCATTAATTGACTTGCAGTTACTCGCCTTAAACTTAGCTTTTTCGTCACTTTTATCACTCGTTTTTTGCTTTTTCAGGTATTACGAAATGGCGAAGCAATTTTGTTTTCTGGCGGTTTTGCAAGGGGTGGGTCAAACACTCTTAACCATAGTTTTACTCTACCTTGGTTTTGGGGTAACAGGGGTAATGGCATCAGGTGCGATTGCAAGCTGCGTTGTTTTAATCATTTCACTTGGTATTATTTTTTCAAGGATTAACATTGATTTTAAACAAGTACCATGGAGCATTTCACGCAAAAATGGTTTGTTTTTATTGAGTATTCTAGTGTCATCGTTATTTGTTTATGCCAATAACGGGGCCGAAAACTGGTTTATTGCAGCCAATATAGGGAAGGAGGCGTTAGCACAATATTATGTTGCTTTGCAATTTGCAGTGATGACCTCCTTCGCTTTTGAGCCCGTAAGAATGTGGTGGTTCTCCCGCCGATTTGATGAACTATCCTCGAGCCCTTCACGTTATGTGTACTTATGTGAACTTAGCCTTGAGATAGGGATTGTACTGTGTGCATTAATGCTAATTGTTACGCCACACCTGTTTATTTTTGTGCTACCTCAAAGCTACTTACTCAATGCCTGGTTGTTACCTTGCCTTATTTTTATTGTAGTACTTCGTCATCATAGTGACTTATTAAATATTGGCTGTTATATCCATTCTAATGGCCTATTTGTTTCGGTGATTAATGGCATCAGTGCTGTATGTGTTCTTATTCTACTTACTTATTTAGTACCTGCATGGGGTGTAGTTGGTGCCGTTGTCTCGTTGGTTTTGGCGCAAACACTCAAAACTATTTTATTTTTTGTGGTGAGCCAAAAACTAGAAACTTTGTCATTTAATTTTTATCGAATAGTACCCAGCTGGGTGTGCTTTTTAAGTATTTTTGCGTTTGCTGTGATTGACGTAAGCTATGCTGTGAGTATCCAGTGCCTCATTTTTACTTGTTTACTTATTGTTTTGGCTAACAAGTATAAATCTCTAGTAACCAATACCTTTGAGCAATTAACTAAAAGGAATGCACATGGTTAATTGGTATAAGCAACATAATTTATTAATCAATGGGCTTTTGGTCACTATTTTAGTTTCGGTGCTGTATTTCTTATTTGGCCCAATCGCTGCTTTTGCACTTTTACTGTTGCCCTTTGCAGGCTTTTTAGCTGTTCGTTTAAGTACGGTATTTGTCATTCTGTTTATCCTCTTTAGTTACTTTAGAATCCACGAAGCATTTGTGGTGCTTATGCCGCTAAAAATACCCAAATTGCTGGCAATTGCTTCATTATTGGCAATTGCATGGCATTTGTTTATTTCTAAAACATTAAAGCCTCACTGGAGTTCTACTCACCTGATTTTTG
Source organism: Pseudoalteromonas sp. 3D05 (assembly GCF_002723455.1). Taxonomy (GTDB): domain Bacteria; phylum Pseudomonadota; class Gammaproteobacteria; order Enterobacterales; family Alteromonadaceae; genus Pseudoalteromonas. Next base: position 104,921 of record NZ_PDUS01000012.1, read on the forward strand.
TGATCTGGTTTGCATGGCTAACGGTGTGTGTGTTTTCAGCGTCGAACAGAGGTGTGGCCATTGAATATTGGTCAGGGGTTTTAGTAAAAGTGTTTATTATGGTGTTTGCTATAAGCTGGTGGTTAACCCGTTTCTCTCACTTTAGCTTTGTGAGGCTAGGAATTATGATCTCAGGAGTCACGATTTCTTTAGTCGCACTTAATAACAAGATGAATGGAGTAGGGCTTGTTGAAGGTACTCGAGTAACTATTTCACGAGAATACCGTTCGCAACTAGGAGACCCAAACGATCTATCTTTGGTGCTTATGTTCCCTGTGTCTTTTTTAGCGGCGGAGTTGTTTGATACACATGCGAATAGGTATCGACGCATTTTTGCCGGAGTTGGATTAATTTTAGCTATTTCTGGTGTTATCGCAACGCAAAGTCGAGGCGGGCTTTTAGGTATTGCTGCTATTTTAAGTTTCTTCTTTTATCAAAAAGTAAAAAACCCTGTGGTTGTGGCTGCATTTGGTGCCGTTGGCATGTTAGCCATGATGGTGTTCGCAGGCATTTCAGATCGACAAAGTGGAGGCGCTGCTGAATCTGGTGTTGATGAATCAGCTATGGGGAGAATATATGCTTGGCAAGCGGCCATAAATATGGCGATAGCGAATCCATTTACAGGTGTCGGTGTAAATAACTTTTTTGTTAATTATTATTTTTATAGTCCGCATTGGGATGGCAAGAATCATGCAGTACATAGCACATGGTTTCAAGTTCTAGGTGAAACAGGGTTTGTAGGAATGTGTATATTTGTGTTGGTGATTGCTGCTATTTACCGCAGTTTATCTAGAGTGCTGTGCATGAATAAGCTGAAGTTTAGTCCTGATGTAGCTGTTAATGCCGATGCATTAAAAGCAGGTTTACTAGGGTTTATGGTAGCTGGCACGTTTTTAACACAAGCTTTTACATGGCCACTTTACATTATCTTGTCTCTAACGATTGCACTTGAAAAGCTAACAGTTCAAAACAATAAGGAATAACCGCATGTTGACACAATTAAAGCATTGGCTAAAAAATAGTGAACATCCGCTGGCATCCCCATTTTTTCGTTTTGCAAAAGCGCTTCGCAATCCGCAAATGATAGTGATACCAGTGTTTCACTCTGGATTATTCCACTTCCATCATTTGATTAAGCAGCTAAGCCATGAGCTACTGCGTGTTTTATATTTTACGCCACTATTTAAAAGCCAAATTGCAGGCTCAAAGAAACGCTTGTATGTGTATTCGGGTATGCCGCAGATTCTTGGCGAGCTTGAAATTGAGTGTGGTGATGACGTTAGAGTCTCTGGAATTAGTACCTTATGCGGCCGCTCTTGCGGTAATACAAAGGCTAAATTAATCGTTGGCAGTAATGTTGATATAGGTTGGCAAAATGCGTTTTCTGTTGGTCGTACTATTATACTTGAGGATGATGTGCGATTAGCTGGCAGAGTTTTTCTTGCAGGCTTTCCTGGGCACCCTGTTGACTGTGAACGTCGCGCTGCGGGGGAAAGTGATGATGAGTCTCAGGTTGGCGATATCATAATAAAACAAGGTGCGTGGCTTGGAACCGGAGTAACTGTACTTGGTGGTGTGACAATTGGTAAAGGAGCCATTATAGGTGCTGGCAGTGTCGTTACTAAAGATGTACCAGCATTTTGTATTGCAGCTGGTAACCCTGCAAAAGTAGTAAAGGAAATAGAGGGTGACGCATGAAATTTATCGTTTTCGCAGAAGATTGGGGCAGTCACCCAAGTAGCACTCAGCATTTATTTCATGAGCTTGCGCAACAGCACGAGATCCACTGGGTGAACTCTATTGGAATGCGTAAACCACGTTTGAGGCTTCATGATATAAAGCGTGTTTTTGATAAAGTGTTACAAGTATTCAAACCTACCAAAACACAGTCACTTACAACGCCTAAAAATATGGTTGTATATAAACTGCCTATTTTACCTTGGCATGATAACCGCTTTGTTCGCTCTATAAATAAACGTATTTACGCTCACTTTTTCAAAGAACATGCAGACCCTGCTCCTGTGGTTTACTGGTTAAGTGTGCCAACTGCGCATTATTTTGTAAAAAAACAGCCACAAGATAAGGTAATTTATTATTGCGGGGATGACTTCTCAGCATTAGCAGGGGTAGATGCACAGCTTGTTGCTCCTTTTGAAAAGCAATTAATAGCAACCGCAGATTTAATTTATGTCATAAGTGATTTTTTAATGGCAAAAATGCCCGCCAATAAAGCTAAAATGTTAAGCCACGGCGTGAGCGTTGAGTTATTTAGTGAAAGTACAATCAAGGCCGACGAAATCAAAGCATTCAATGCGCCAGTGATTGGCTTTTACGGCAGTATAAATGCATGGCTTGATATTGACCTGCTTGAGGCGCTTGCAGCAGCAAGACCCGATTACCAATTAGTATTAATCGGTCATATTGTTACTAACATAGAACGGTTATTAAGTTTTAAAAATGTGACACATATTCCAGCCGTCAGTCATGAGCGATTAGCATCTTTTTCTGCACATTGGAGTGTATCGATTTTACCTTTTGTTATTAACGATCAAATACGTGCATGCGATCCCCTAAAGCTAAAAGAATACCTAGCCGCAGGCAAACCTATTGTTACAACAAACTTCCCCGCTGTAGAGCGTTATGCTTCCCACCTTTTTATAGCGGATACTACACAGCAATTTATTAGCCACCTTGATAACGCATTGAACCTCAGTAAAGCGCAATTAATGTGCTTAGAAAAGACACAGCAAAACATCGCACTCCAACACAGTTGGCAATCTAAGGCGAATACAGTAATCAATGATACCGTGCGGCTAAATCGCTAATTTTTTTTTAGCGCAAACGTTATATTGGCGCGCCCTGTGCAACTACCTAGTAAAGCCGGTTATTAGCAGCAAATCATTTTTATTTTGCAAATAATCGCTCATTTATGCATAGCAAAATGCAAATATATAGGTAGGGATTATGTTAGTTAGAGAGCAAATAAAACGGTTACTTTATTTAGCTTTGTATGCACTGTATACACGGGCTAAGCTTTTTGTGCTGCCATTAGCGATTGTCCCTGTTGTGGTTATATTATTGGCAGTAACGGCACAAAAAAAATACACTAACCACGCTACAATTCTTATTGAAGAGTCAGCGTTACTTAATCCTTATTTAGATGATTTATCTTTTTCTTTTGACTTAACTAACCGTATGGCAGCCCTAAGCACCTTGGTTATTAGCCGTAAGGTACTTATCGCTGTCGCACGCGAAACCAATTTAGTGCCTAAAAATGCAAGCCCAGCTGCCATTGAAAAGGTACACCAAGAGTTGTCTCAGTCACTTTCACTTTCATTAGTCGGTGATGAACTTGTGCGTGTTAATTTTATTTGGCATGAGCCATCACAAATGAAGCCTGTGTTGGAAAAAATTGTTGAAAAGTTCATTGAGAGTTTATTGGCCCCAACAAAAGCCTCGTTGGATACCTCAGAGCAGTTTTTTTACCAACAGCTTGTTAGCCTTCGCCAAGAGCTTGAGATATCAGAAGAGGAATTAGCGGCATTCAAAGCTAAAAATACTAATACTCTGCCCACTGTACTTCATAGTAACAGACAGACATTTGATAAGTTATTGAGTGACTTGCAGCAAAAATCAATTGTGCTGTCTGGCGCCAAAGCCAAGCTGGAAGCGTTAACCTCAAAAATGGGTCAAGCAAACCCTATTTTAGGACGCATTGAGGAACGAATCATTACTGCTGAGTCCGAATTAAGCTTTTTAAAAACACGTTACACAGACAAGCACAGTAAAGTGATTTCAAAACAACGGGAGCTGATAAACATCAGAGCTCGTCAGCAAACGTTAATCGAAAACGGCAAGAATCTAGATGCTAAAAATATTGAACAACTATGGCAAATGGCTAATACATTACCCGCTAACACGGATAATGAAAGTAATGTGCTTGTGTCACAAATATTGGCGTTGGAAGAAGCTAAAAACCAAGTTTATCAGCATCAACAGGAATTTGAGCTGCTTGAACAACAAGTCAATGAGCTAAGTCAGCGTTTACTTATCACCAGTGATGTTGAAAAACAATTACGAAAATTAGAGCGTGATTACGATGTTAAACAGTCTTTGTACAAAGACATGTTAGGGCGATACGAAATGGCTAAAGTCACAGGTAAGTTAGTCAAATATGAAGGCCCAGATAAAGTTAAAACAATCGAGCGCGCTTACAGCCCAACTCAACCAATTAACACTTCAATGATGGTCGCTGTGATTGTAGGTATTTTGTTAGGTGTCTTTACAAGTGGAACATGTGTTTTCGTTGCTACGTTATTCGATAGCCACTTAAAAGATATTCAAACTATTGAGAAGTTAGCAGCCGTTGAGGTGATAACTGTCTTACCCATCGTAAGTAAAGAGGAGATCTATCCGAACTCACACTCAACGATGAACTTATTAAAAAAGGGGTATTAATATGAATGTTTTACACTTGGTTCAGCATTTTAAAATTGGCGGCTTAGAAAAAATGGCTGTAACACTAATGCAAAAAAGCCAATTTGCTCATAACAGCTTGATTGTTTCCCTTGAAGGTAAAGAACAAGATGCATTAAAAGAGTGGCCTGCGCTTACACAGTTTGGGCATCAAATGGTGAGCTTAAATAAAGCGCCCAAATTTGATTTTTCCTTACTAAAAAAACTAAACCGATTAATCAAAGAGCACAATATAGATGTGATACATAGCCACCACATAGGGCCTATGCTTTATGCCAGTCTTGTATGTTTGACAAACAAGAATGTGCGCCATGTTTCAACAATCCACGATGCGTGGTATTTAAATAATTTTAAGCAACGCTTAATAACGAAAGTATTAAATAGTCTTACCAAAATTAATTGGGTTGCCGATGCTCAAGTAGTGGCAAATGATTTTTACCAACATACATCTATCAAGGCTGATAAAACTATTCTTAATGGAATTGATTTTCATCAGTTTACCGATATCAATGAGGCCAATGCACGTAATCTGCTCGGGTTACCCTTAGATAAAAAACTCATAGGGTGTTCTGCTCGTTTGGAGCCAGGAAAAGGTCATTTGGACTTAATAAAGCTGCTCCCTGAATTAGATAGCGATATTGAGTTAGTGTTTGCAGGAAATGGCAGCTTAATGTTGTCGCTTCAAAATGCAGCTTCAGTGCTTGGTGTGTTTGAGCGAGTGCATTTTTTAGGAAATGTACAGCATATGCAGCAGTTTTACTCGGCAATTAATGTGATGTGCCTTTATTCGCAAAGAGAGGGATTACCGCTGTCTATATTGGAGTCCATGGCGTGTGGAAAAGTCATTGTGGCCAGTGATGTTGGCGGCATTAGTGAGGTTGTTACGCAAGAGCAAGGAGTACTTGTTGGGTTAAATGATCTAGTTGGTTTAAAAGTTGCTCTATTAAAAGCGTTAAACATGAAGCAAGGGCAATGTATTAGAGAACATATCTTCTCAATTGCCGATGCAGATCAAATGAGCAAAGCATACGATCATTTTTATAATGGTTTGGCTTTATAGGGGAAACATTATGTCGGTCTTATTTACTATATGGGTAATTTTAATTGTATTGGTTTTGTACCATCACGTGGGGTATTTAGTTGTTTTAAAACTCTTTAGTAATGAACAGCGTAAGGAAGATAAGCCCACTGTAACTCCCACCACACGCTTTGGAATTTTAATGTGTGCTTACAATGAGCAAGCTCATATTAAAGAGAAGTTATATAACTTAGGGTCGATGCTTTACGATACTCAGTATTATGCAATTCATGTTTACCTTGACGGTTGCACAGATAAAACATATCAAGAAGCCATGATTGCTCAATCGCATCTTGCAAAGCAAAATGTTAATTGTCATTTGCATTTTAGCAAAGAGAATAAAGGTAAGGCATTTGGCATCAATGAATTGATCAAACTCACCAAGCCAACTTACGATGCATTATTATTTACCGATGTGAGCGCCTTATTAAGCATAGATGTATTAAATAAAATCGATACAGATTTTAAAAACCCAGAGGTGAATGTAATCACCGGGGTGTATGTGCTTGATGAACTCGCCTCTGCACAGCAAAAGCAGTATTGGCATTATCAGAACAAAGTAAAAAGCATGGAATCATCGCTTGGGGCTGTTATTGGGATGCCAGGGGCTATGTTTGCTATACGCTCTGAGGCTGCTGAGCTTTTAGAGGGTGGCACCATCAATGATGATTTTATTCTTTCGATGAAGGCTCTTCAAAAAGGTGGTAAATCGCAGGTTAATAGTGACATCAATATTTTAGAAAGAGAGTGTGACGAACAAAGCCATGATAATGCAAGAAGAGTGCGAATTGGTGCTGGAAACTGGCAACAAATAAAAGCATTGTTTGCTTTATTAAACCCCAAGTTGGGTTGGGTAAGTTTTAACTTTTTTTCACATAAGGTGTTACGTGGACTAATGCCAATTATATTATTGAGTGTTTATGTATCGACGTTTACCCTAGCATTTTTGTCCAGCTCAGTATTACCTTCATTATTAAGTATGTTGATACTTGCGGTTCATGGGGTTGGCGTAATTAAACGCCTATTTAATATTAAAGCTAAATTGCCAATTGTAGACAGTGTTAATTACCTAATTAGTGCTTATGCGCTGGCGCTTTGGGGAATTGTTAAATTTGAGCGCGGAGACTACAAAACTCATTGGCAGCGTGTTCATCATTTAAATAAACAAAACAATGCGCCGATCAAAACTATCAAGCGTGGAATTGATATTATCGGCTCCGCAACCGGATTAATTCTGTTATTGCCTGTTATGCTTGGGGTGGCGCTAAGCATAAAAATGACCTCTAAAGGACCTGTATTGTTTAAGCAACAAAGAGTGGGTGAGAGTAATGATGACTTTGTTGCCTTGTTTGATGTGCTTAAGTTTCGTTCTATGGTGGTTGACGCTGAAAGTAAAAGTGGTGCCGTTTGGGCGAGTAAAAATGACCCTAGAATCACGCCTATAGGTCGTTTTATTCGCAAAACTAGGTTAGATGAGTTACCGCAACTTTGGAATGTACTGATCGGTGATATGTCATTAATAGGCCCTCGTCCAGAGCGACCGGTATTTTATTCAAAGCTGGAAAAAGACATTCCTTATTTTTGCCAAAGAACATACGGTATAAAACCAGGTATATCAGGCTTAGCGCAAGTAATGAATGGATATGATGAAAGTATTGATGATGCGCGAAATAAAATCGGTTGGGATTATGCTTATATGCTAAGTACGTCATCAGCGCGTAGTTGGTGTTATATGGAGTGCAGTATTTTGTATAAAACCTTTGTTGTTATCTTTACAGGAAAAGGTCAGTAATTTTTTTTCGCATAATGCAAAAGCACACTTAAAAAGCGATTGCATTATGCGTATCAAGCCTGCTTATACCAAGCATTAAAATAAAAACCAATAAAATTCAACTGCTTATATTTGGCATTCTTCTTGAATTACTTTAAGAGTCTTTAAACTTAAAAGGTAACAAGCATGATTAATTTAGCCAGCGATACAGAGCAAAAAGTTTTAACACTTCCTACAGACTTCTCAGGTTTTGCAGTTGATGAACTAAAAGATAAGTTTGAATATTTTGTAGAACAGGATGCGAGTTCGGTTATTCTTGATTTCTCAAACACGGAATTTATCGACTCTTCTGGAATTGGTGCTATTGTTTTTCTATACAAAAGAATTGAAAAACAAGGTAATTCATTATCTTTACTAAATGTGACGGGTCAGCCGTTTAAGCTAATGAATCTGTTGAGAGTCGATAAAACAATTCCGTTTATAGACTCAATCTAAATGGACTAAGGAGAGTATAATGAGATCTTATGTCATCATTGCTATTATTTTGTTTGTAGGTGGGTGTTCTTCTTGGCCGGAGCACGGTAAAGGGGGGCTAGCTGAAAAATATCAAAACTATCCACAAGAAGATGAATTATATGATTCTAATTATACGCAACCTGAAGATGTGGTAACCAGTGAGTTTGAGCATTTAGTACTTAAACTTGAATTACTTAAATCACAAGACATCAAGGCGTGCATGCCTGCGCAGCTACTCAAGGCGCAAATATACGAAAACCGTATTCGTCGATTAATTGCAGCTCAAATGTGGCAAGATGCTGAGCACGACTTACTACTTCATTATCATGCGCTAAATCAGCTAACTAATCATTTTGATACTGTTCGTAAACTCACCGATTGCGCACCAGAAACGGCGACCAAGCCTGCGCTTGTGAATGTTAAAAAACAATTATCAGAATTACTTAATAGTGACAACCAATTTGCATTTAATGCGTTTGAAATAACGCCTAAATATGCCGTGAGAGTGGCCCAAGCAGCGGATTTAATTAAACAGTTAGAAAGTATCAACATTTTATTGGTAGGTCATACTGATAAATTAGGTACAACGAATAGTAACTATGAGCTTGCTCTCAAACGTGCAGAAACAGTAAAGCAATGGTTGGTAATATATGGGGTGCCTAAAGCGAGTATTACCACACTGACTCAAGGGAGCTTAAAACCGTATAGTGACAATGCAATTCAAAATGAAAGTGCTCGTCACTCAGACCGCAGAGTTGAAGCAATAATATTCGATGCAAATAACACGAATCCACAAGATCAAAAAGAAAAAGCATTGGTTAAATGGACAAAAATTATTGCAAGTAAAAAGGAGTAGTGCCATGAAAACTATTTTTACTATGCTGATATTACTATTTTTGGTGACCCCTGGTGCTGCAAGCACAGCTGCTGACGAACTTGAAGTGCAAGTAGGTAATAAACTGTTTTTGTATATACCGGGTGAGGTTGAATTTGATGGCTTATTTGAGGTAGATAAAAACGGCCAAATCAACATCCCTGAAATTGGAAAATTTAACGTTGCTAATAAAACAACTGCACAAATAGAATCTGAATTAAAGCCGCTGTTAACAGAGCTATATGTTGCAATTGATGATTTTTATGTGGAGGTGCGTAGCCGCGATATTTTTATTAACGTGTTAGGTTATGTCATTAACCCATCTCAAGTCAGTATTCCAGATGACGGCAACATTCAAATGGTTATTGCAAAAGCCGATGGCTTAAAGCCGGGGGCTCAGCTTGATAGGCTACAGATAAGACGTGGCGATGAGGTTATTGAATTTAACTACAAGGCCTACCTAGACACAGGCAATATTAGCCTATTACCCCCACTTAAAAGTGAAGATACCGTGTTTGTGCCTGTCTCTCCTTTGTTAGGTAATGTACAAATAGATTTTGATGCACAAACGCTTAGCGCCACTGGGGATGCCAGCGACAAAAGCGCCATCACTATTTTAGGTGAAGTACACAACCCAGGTAGTTTTTCATTCAAAGAAAAAATGACAATTTTAGATGCGCTAATGCGTGCAGAAGGGGTGACGCGTTACGCTGACGTGACCAAAATAAGGGTCATTTTAAATGAAACCCCTGTTATATTTGATTTAAAAGCTTATCTTGATAAACCAGTTAATAGTATGCCTGAGCTAGAAGCAGGGTCGACTATTTACGTCCCCATTATGGTGGATGATGTCAATACTACCTCGCGTACAGTTTATATTATGGGAGAGGTGCAAAAACCTGGTGCCTATGAAGCGGCAGACAGTACTAATTTTTTAGATATTTTAGCCAATGCTGGCGGGCCTACACGGTTTGCTGAAACACGTTTAATTAAAATATTGACCCCTCAAGGCGAGAGTATTTTATTTGATTTACAAAGTTACAGTGAAGGCACACAAACAGTTAAGGTGCCTGATCTTAATCCAGGTGATGTCATATTTGTGCCTGAGAAAACAGACGTTAATGAAAAAAGCTGGTTAAAAATCCCCACTAAACGAGCAATAAAAATCATTGGTGCTATTCAATCGCCAGGACGTTATGAGTGGAGCAATGAGATGGACTTTACCGATTTACTTGCGCATGCTGGTGGGCCAACCAAAGGGGCGAACATCAATGATATTAAAATAATTCGAGATGGTGAAGAAACCCAGCGTTTTGATTTAGAAAAATACACCATTACTGACGGGCAAACTTCTTTACCTGATTTGCATGCAGGCGACACCATTATTGTGGAAGAATTACCTGTTGATCCAGCTGATAATAAATCGCAATGGATACGCCAAGAGTCGAGTAAGTCAATCTACATTATGGGACAAGTGGGCTCTCCTGGGCGCTATGCGTTTAATGATAATATGCACTTCATTGATATTCTGTCAGCTGCCGATGGGCCAAATGCAAATGCAGACATTAGAAATATCCGCGTAACACATCGCAATAGTAATCGTGCACGGGTAAGCAAGTTAGATTTAGCGCTTTATTTTGAAACAGGTGATGAAACATTATTTCCGCACGTGCAGCCTGGCGATACTATTTTTATCCCAGAAAAAAATAAAGACTGGTTGCGCACACCTAAAGAACGGGTTGTACGCATTATGGGCGCGGTACAAAAGCCAGGCCGGTATAACTTTGACGATACCATGTCTATTCTTGATGTATTGGCGGAAGCTGGTGGGCCACTGAATTCAGCGTTAATTGATAAAATTGTTGTCGTTAATCATTCATGTTGTAAAGAGCAGTCGAGGGTTTTTGATTTAGAGGCGTTTATTAAGTCACCTAATTCAGCAAATATTCCTGTATTGCGTGCCGGCGACACGCTTTATGTGCCAGATAAAGGGCAAGATTTACTCAGTCAATTTAAAGACAATTTCCTCGACTTTATTACTATTATTGCGCTAGTGGTGGGCTTATGAAAATTATACCAGAGCAGTACCATGAGTTAGAAACAATCTGTAATACTATTAAAGATAGTGATGCACGGTGTGTCACGTTTATTTCATTACATGGTGCAGAAGGGTCATCTAGTGCTTGTATAAGCGTTGCAAGGCGTTTACAAAGCCAAAATCAATCAGTGTTAATTATTGACCTTAATCCAATAAGTTCATTTAACATTGATGAGCATTTACCAAACTTAACGAATGAGTGGCGATTTGATGATATTTCATGCCAGCTCAGTGTATTACCTTACAAAGAAGTTAATATACTAACGATAAAAAACTTATCGGCTATTGAATCAGCAAAAAATAAGCATGTTTTGAATGAGGCAATTATCCGTTTAAAGCAAGAATATGATTATATCTTGTTAGATATGTCACCGGCTTTAAAGCTTAATCGTAACAATGTTCCCTTACACTCACTAAGTTTGTGTAGCGATTTAACGTTGGTTACTGTTGGGTTGGGTATTAACGATGAAGAGTCATTGTGTGAAGGTGTTCGGGAATTAAAACAGGCAGGACATAGCAATATAAAAATGTTAGTTAGCCAACATGATTTTGCCCCCTTAGGTGAAAGAGTCTTGCTATTTTTAGAGAGTAAAGCTCAGAAGTGGCCGAAAGTGTGTCGGCTATTAAGTAACAAAATACATAAACAGAAATGGCTGTTTAAGCATTACTGAGGGGCTGCATGGATATTTTATTTGAACGACGTTTTGAATTACTTTGGCCAACATTAACTGAAATTCGCCAAGTACTTAAACATGTATTAGGGGCATTGTCTGTTAAGCGTGATGAGGCTGATGCAGCCGGATTGGTTGCAACGGAATATTTAACTAATCTTATTCGCCATAATGAGGGAAGTGAGCAATGGATCACTGTGCGCATAAGTCAAATAAGCAGTGATTCGTATAACTTAACTTTTATCGATGAACTAAAACCCTATAACCTATTTGAAAAAAATAACTCCACTTGGAAAATAGACTCTGAAGAGCTGGTGGAGGGAGGAATGGGGGTTGAATTGATTCGCCACTATTTCGCTGACGCCTCATATGAAACAATTGAGTTAAAAAACTTTTTTACATTTCCTTTAACTCAGATTGATAAGCGACCTTGCGTTATCTATGTTGATGACGATGTAACTCAGCTTGCACTGATGAAAGCCTATTTAAAAGACAAGTTTCAAGTTATTACATGTGAAAATATCGAGGCCGGTTGGCAAGCTATTCTAACGTCGGATGCAAGTATTCTGTTATTGGATCATAAGCTCAAAAATGGCACTTGTGAGCCGCTATTGGCGAAGCTAAATCGTTCGAACCTTAAGTCCCAATTATCTGTTGTTATGCTTACGGGTGATGACAGTGAAGAGGTGATCAGTAAAATTAACCGTTTAGGTGTTGATGATTACTTAATTAAACCCGTAAAGAAAAACAAACTATTACAAAGTATTGAGCGTGTTACACATCGGTTTGCCTACTTGTCATACCAAAGCACGTTTGGTCAGGCTCCAGCAAAGGTCCACCTTGCAAATAAAAAAACTGCGCATATTTTTGGCTCAATTAGCGTTGGCAATGGCGGCGATTTTTTTATGCCAATCAATGATGAAGGCAGTGCGTTTATACTCGGTGACATGATGGGGCACGGGTTACAAGCTTTGAAAGAAAGCTTTGCAATTAAAGGTTTTATAAGTGGATTTTTAGCAACAGGACTCGCTTACCAAGATATGCTGAGTGCATTAAATGATGCACTTTACAAGCAACAACTATGTAAATCGAGCCTAGTGACCTTGGTTATTTGCTTCTTAAAAGACAACAAACTGTATTGGTTAAATGCAGGTCATCCAGCTCCAGTGGTAATTTATAAAGATGGCACTGTTTTACAGCTTACAGGTACCGGTCCGTTACTCGGTCTTTCAAAAGAGCATACTTATACACTTTATGAAGCTGAGTTAGAAAATGTAGAGCACCTTTTGGTGTATACCGATGGTTGGACCGAGAATCGATGTGCAGATATGAATGAAATTGCTGAACTAAAAAAAATAATTCCCCCTCACCAGGACTCTGCTGAGGAGTTTGCTCATTTATTATGGAAAAATTCACAAGTGATCCTTTCTAAAGAAGTAGATGATGCATCGTTGGTGATCATTAATTGAATTTGATTTAATGTGTTTTATATAGTTAACTTAAATTGCGCTAGGCGAATAATAATTAAAGTAATTTTAGTGGATAGCTAAGGGGAAAGGATAATGCCACCAACAATTTTAATTGTAGAAGATACCCAGTCGTTAGCTATGATGTACCAAGCCTATTTACTCCCTACAGGTGTCAACACCTTGCTTGCTAATGACGGGGCAACTGCTTTAGAAATCATAGATCGCGTCAAGCCTGACTTAATCGTGCTAGATGTTATGCTTCCTGATATGAATGGTTTGGATATACTCGCTCAATTAGAACCCGAAAACTCTCCACAAGTGGTTGTTTTAACTGGCCACGCCACAAAAGAAATGGCAATCCAAGCAATAAAATTGGGAGCGAGTGACTTTTTGGAAAAGCCTGTTGAAGCAGATCGCTTTAGAATAACAATAAATAATGCTCTCAAAATTAAAGACCTAAAACAAAAAGTTACCACATACAAAAACACATATGAAAATGGTCGTTATTTTGATTTGATTGGTAGTTCAAAACAAATGCAGTCTGTTTATCAAATCATCAGCTCTGCATCTGTGAGTAAAGCGACGGTGTTTATTACTGGCGAAAGCGGCACAGGGAAAGAGTTGTGCGCACGTGCTGTACATCAAGCATCTAGCAGAGCTAGTAAGCCATTTGTGGCATTAAATTGTGCCGCAATACCTAAAGATTTGATAGAAAGCGAAATATTTGGTCATCTAAAGGGGGCATTCACAGGAGCTATTGCAAATCGTGCTGGTGCTGCAGGTCAAGCTGATGGTGGAACACTCTTTTTAGATGAGTTGTGTGAAATGGACATCAATCTGCAAAGCAAGTTGCTGCGTTTTATCCAAACGGGAACCTATCAGTTAGTGGGTAGCGAAAAAGAGGTTAAAGTTGACGTGCGTTTTGTGTGTGCGACAAATCGAGATCCTTTAGCTGAAGTTGAGGCGGGACGATTTAGGGAAGATTTGTATTATCGATTACATGTGATCCCTATCGAACTTCCGCCTTTACGCGAGCGTGAAGGCGATATTATTGAAATAGCTGAGGCCTTGTTTGTAAAAATAGCGAAAGAAGAGAGCCACTCGTTTAAGTCTATGACAATGGATGTAAAACACGCTTTTAGCCAATATGATTGGCCGGGTAATGTTAGACAGTTAGAGAACGTAATTCGAAATATATTAGTACTCAATCCACAAGAAATTATTGATGTAAATATGCTTCCGGCTCTTCCCAATAGCAACATTAAAACACCGTTGCCAATTGAGAAAAAAGAACCTGAAAGCCGTGTTTCTGTAGAAGATTTAACGGCATTACCTTCAGATGAAGCTGGGGTGAAGGCGCTTTGGCTGGCTGAGAAAGAATACATAGAAAGAGTAATCGATATTTGTGCCAGTAATATTCCTAAAGCCGCGGCACTATTAGATGTGAGCCCCTCTACTCTTTACAGAAAAATTAAAGGGTGGGAGGAAAGTGCTACTTAGTTAGGCGCATTGTAAGCATCAAGCAATAATGAAAGTTGTTGTTTGCCGGAAAACCTTTGCGTAAGGACTGAGTAAGCATTTTGTATCATTATTTTTTTACTTTCAGCAGGCAGCGTTAGCAGTGTTTCAATGCATTTTTGGCATTCTTTTTCATCTCCTTTATTCATTAATAGTCCGTTAGTTTTATTGATAATACTTGGTATTTCGCCAACGGGGCTGCTAATTACTAGTTTATTCTTGGACATTGCTTCAAGTAGGGTCATTGGCAAGCCTTCCTCTCGAGAGCAGATGAGTAACACATCTATGTTATGCCAAATGTCATCTCGTTTAGCTAATCCGTAATACTGTAAGTTACTTATTTTTGGAATATCTTTTTTCATTGGGCCATCACCAAAAAGATGAAAGCTCACATTAGGGTTGTTCTTCATATTGTTTGCTAGTGAAAAGAAAATATCAGGTGCTTTTTCGTAAGATAGTCGCCCCACAAACCCGACTCTAATATGACTATGAGTTTTGATAGGGGGCACCTCTTTAGGCATATCTATAAAATTTTCAAGTAATGTTGCATTATGAATTGTTTTTTTTATTTTACGTGAAACTGCGAAATTAGTAGAAAGTATTGATAGCCACACGTCTAGCTTGTTATAAAACCACATTTTTCCTTTGCCAGCCTCGCCAGCATGATAGGTGCTAATACAACGTCGCCCCATTATTTTGCAAGCTATACGGCCTAAAATACCCGCTTTATAGCCATGCGTATGGATGACCGTATGTTTATCATACTGCGTGAATTGATTTATCAAGCTACTGAGTGTACCTTGAATGAAGGAATACTCTACGCTCTCTTTATCAAGCAGTGTATAAAATTCATGATTGTGATGATTTTTATAAAATAATACAGAGCAGCTAACATGATTATTTTTTAGTAGCTTAAATAGTTCTACTATATGGGTTTCAATGCCGCCGATCATGGATGAGTCGACAAATAAAACAACCTGACATTTCATACTTAACTCCTAAAGAACAATATGATTGATAATTCCATAATAGAACAACTTAAATCTGATGTGGGTGAAATTTTAGCCATCGAACTAATCCACGTTTTTGTTGATGAATCGCAAAAGTTAGTCGCAGAGATGGTTCACTCATCTGATGCTAAAACAATAGAAATAAACGCGCACAGTTTAAAGAGTAGTTGCAACAGCTTTGGTGCTACCCAATTAGCGCAAACGTGTTTGCAAATTGAAAAAACTGTTAACCAAGAGGGTGTAAGCTCCCAGTTACAACAACTTTTAAAAGTAGCGGAGTCCCAAAGCGAGCTCACCTTTAAGCAACTTGCGTTGGTAATCAAAAATCCTTAAACAAGAGGGCTTTCATCTATTGAGCTTTTTAAAAAAGTACAAAATATATGATTTAGCTCGCTAATATCGTGCAAGTGGTTTGAGTGATTTTTAAAATGTGAATTACTAGCTAAAATTTCAGAAATAGCCGAAGGTGAGATACTTAAATCGTATATTTTGCTACCGAGCTGCTCTTGCAGCCAATCAATTCCAGCACTTTGAATATGCTTCATAACACTGTTTTCTTCAGCTGTGTTTTCAATAAAGACCCGGCACGCAGATGTTTTTTCAACGGCTCGAAGTATATCGTCGATTAACAACGCGGGCATCACGCTAGATATAATACTGCCGGGCCCAATAATAACTAAATCAGCATTTAAAATAGCATCGACACACCCAGGCGATGCAGCCACTTTATTAGATAAATAGATTTTATCGGGAAGAGAATTTAACGCATCAATAGCGCATTCACCAAAAACCTCTTCACCATTACTTAAAATAGCGACGAGGTCTGTTGGTGATTCAGTCATCGGTAATACTGTCTCAGAGTTACCTAAAAGCTTATTGAATTTTGCAATTGCTGCTGTTGCAGAATGTGATGCTTGTAGCATGTTTAACAGGACTAAATTGCCTAAGCAGTGGCCTTTTAAATCACCAGTGGTAAATCTATGCTCATAAATTTTCCTCGTAACGGCTGAGTCATCAGCAAGTTGAACACTGCAGCGCCTTATATCTCCAAGTGCAATACAGTTATGTAATTGCCTAATTTTTCCCGTGCTTCCACCATTGTCGGTAGTCGCAACAATAGCTGTTAATTGATTACACACTGGCTTTATTGCACTTAAAACTTGTGCGAGTCCGTGACCACCACCAATACATACTATATTCATGCACTTGCCCCTTCGCTTGCTTATACTGTTAGTAAGCAGTAATCGTTCCACCTTAAAACATTTATTAACTCAATGATTTATATTGAATTTTGTTCTATATTTAATTGGGATGGAATCGACGGTTGCAAATATTTGCATAACGCGATGCATTTTAAACGGAGAGCATTCATGCAACACAATGATGTCATTACGGTTAATGAGCTACAACTACATCTTTCTAAGCTATCTCAATGTGAAGATGAGATAGGTATATTCACAGCAATGAATAAAATGCTTCAACCTTTAATGAAGTACCAAGACTGCATTCTTTTGAAAAAAGAGAATACTCAATGCACATTATTTGCAGCAAGCAACCATAATTTTCATATTGATAAATGGCCACATTGTGCACTGTTCTCACAGGCGCTAGAAAGGGGCTTTAGCCTTTGCCAAAATTCAACTGAGGAGTTGGAGTTTACTTATTTAGATGAGCTAACAAAGCGCAATATGCAGACTTGTTTAATCATAAGTACTGAGCTTGAAATGGGCCGTTTTTTATATATTTTCACGAACATTAATTTAATAGAACACTCTGGGGTAGTGCAATCTGAAATAATAAAGCTTTATTTACAACAAGTGGTTTTAGCCTTTATAAACTTAAACCGGGTTGTTGAGCAATCAAGTAAATCGGTTAGATTACTCGATGACCTTACTCAGTTGTCGACCTTGTTTAAAGAGCTTGCAAGCGAATGGTTTTGGCGAACAGATTCGGACATGAAATTCGTTAGTGTGAATAATATCGAGAGTGAAAATAAAATATATACCCAGTTATTTTTAAAAAAGAAAATTATGTCCTTACTCACGCATAATGAAAAACAAAATACACAGAAGTGGCAAGGTTTCTCAAAGCTGATAGAAGAGCATGAAGATTTTAGTAATTTTGAGTTTGAAGTGAATGCGTCGCAACGCTTATGGGTGTCATTAAATGGTAAGTCACAGTTTGATGAGTTGGGCCAATTTATAGGGTATTTAGGAATCGCTAAGGATATTACATTTTCTAAACAGCGAGAGGTCGCTTTAGAAAGTGCTAAATTAAAAGCGGAAGAGGCAAGTAATACTAAATCTAAATTTTTAACTGTTATGTCACACGAAATCCGCACTCCTATGAATGCAATTATGGGGGTTATTGAGTTACTTCTTGATACTGAATTAACTCAAGAGCAACGCCAGTGGCTTGATTATGCTAATTCAAGTGCCGATATACTTTATGGTTTAATCACTGATGTATTGGATTTTTCAAAAATAGAATCGGGCACAATTTTACTGGTGAATAAACCACTCAATGTAAAGCTATTGATCGAAAATATAGTGGGTCAATTACACATAATAGAAGACAGTGACGATATCATTTTTTCAATCAATATTGATGAAAAAGTGCCTACTTTTATAATGGGGGATGAATTTCGATTAGGGCAAATTCTATTTAATATTATTGGTAACGCGTTTAAATATACGCGTTCTGGCAGTATTTCTTTGCGAGTGAATGTCGAAAATGCCCTGCTTAATTTTGAAGTCAAAGATTCTGGAGTAGGGATCGCCAAAAAAGATTTAGCACTAATCTTTCAGCCTTTTAGACAAGTGAATGATGGCATTAATAGAGAAAGTGAAGGTGTGGGTTTAGGGTTAAGTATTTCTAAGAACTTAATTGAATTAATGGATGGCTCAATAGATGTCCATACTCAACTTGGTTTAGGGAGTACGTTTAGTATATCAATTCCATTGAATACGGCGCTAGAAAGTGAGGTAGAGAAAGTTTCATTACAAGATCGTTCAACACTCAACATACTTGTTGCTGAAGATAATAAAACCAATCAATTATTGATTAAAGCATTCCTAGAAAAGTTAAATCATAAAGTAACGGTTGCTAACGATGGTGCAGAAGCGATTGAATTTATGCAGCTCAAAAGTTTTGATCTAATACTCATGGATATCATGATGCCAACTATGGATGGGTTAACTGCTACACAACATATTCGCAATGAGCTTCTAAGCGATATTCCTATTTACGCCCTTACCGCCAACGCTGCCACAGACGACAAAGCCTCTTGTTTCAAAGTAGGTATGAACAAAGTGCTTACAAAACCGATTAAATTTGAGACATTGAAGGCGTCATTAAATGCATTGTAAGAATTGCTAACTGAGGGTTACGATACTAGGCCTTTAATAAAAGGCTTAGTATCGTAATTAAAAGCTTTTGTAGCTTATTCTATGTTCTGAATTTGCTCTCTCATTTGCTCAATCAACACTTTTAGCTCTACCGCTGCATTGGTGATGTCACTGTTAATTGATTTAGAGGCGAGGGTGTTTGCTTCGCGGTTAAACTCTTGCATCATAAAATCTAAACGGCGGCCACATGCACCGCCTTTTTTCAGAATTTTTTTAGTTTCTTTCACATGTGACTTTAAACGGTCGAGTTCTTCGGCTACATCTTGCTTTTGCGCAAGGTAGATTAGTTCTTGCTCTAGGCGAGATTCGTCAATATCGGTTTTTAAATCTTCTAACTTTTGAGCTAGTTTTTCACGTTGCCACTTAGCAATCTCTGGCATGTGAGTTTCTACAACAGCCACTTGCTCTAAAATAGCATCAAGGCGGGTTGCTATCATTTCTTCAAGGTTTGCTCCCTCATCGCCACGTGCAGATTTGAAATCTTCAACGACTTGATCAAAACCAGAAATGAGCGCGGTGTTAATACTATCCATATCAAGTTCTTGCGCTTCCATTACACCCGGCCAACGAAGGATATCAACTGGATTTATGTCACCATTACTTTGTTGTTGCACCCATTTAGCGCTATTAATGAGTTGTGTCGCAAGGGATTCATTTATTGAAAGTTCACCTACATGTGCAGGGTTAGCAACAAACTTTAAAAATACCTCAACTTTACCGCGCTGTAAGTGTTTACGTAGGCGTTCACGAATAACCGGCTCCATGCCACGAAATTGCTCAGGTGCGCGAATAAAGGTTTCAAGGTAACGTTGGTTAACTGAACGAACTTCCCACGTGCCAGTGCCCCAATCGCCTTTAATTTCGCGACGGGCGTAAGCAGTCATACTGTGGATCATGAATGATTTCCTAGTTTTGTTTATGCAATATAAAATTGATTATACCGTAACACTACGTAACCTCTAGAGGAATTTTTTTACAGTCGGCTTTTATTTAAATCAACATGGCATCTGTACTCACATACACTTATAATATGGCAAATTATGAATTAAGGGGATCGTTAATGCGTCCAAGCGAAAGAACACCTAACCAAATAAGACCGGTTTCATTTACACGTAATTATACATTACACGCTGAAGGTTCAGTGTTGGTTGAATTTGGAAACACTAAAGTACTTTGTACAGCGACTGTTGAATCAGGTGTACCGCGCTTTATGAAAGGCCAAGGTAAAGGATGGATCACTGCTGAGTACGGTATGTTACCTCGCTCTACCCATACTCGAAATGGCCGTGAAGCGGCGCGTGGCAAGCAAAGCGGTCGTACCATGGAGATTCAACGTTTAATCGCACGCTCGCTTCGTGCTGCGGTTGATTTAAAAGCATTAGGTGAGAATACGATTACTATCGATTGTGATGTTATTCAAGCCGATGGCGGTACACGCACAGCATCTATCAGCGGTGCTTGTGTTGCCTTAGTTGATGCATTAACACATATGCGCAGTAAAGGTATGATTAACTCTAACCCGCTTAAATTTATGATTGCCGCAATTTCTGTAGGTGTTTATAAAGGCCAAGCGATTAGTGATTTAGAATATCTAGAAGACTCTGAAGCTGAAACAGACATGAATGTTATTCTTACTGAAACAGGTAAGATCATCGAAGTACAAGGTACCGCTGAAGGTGAACCGTTCTCGTTTGACGAACTTGATGAGCTGCTAACTTTAGCTAAACATTCAATTCGCGAAATTATTGACGTTCAAAAGCAAGCGCTCGCTTAATAAAGTAATAGGTTTAATTGTAATGAAAGATTATCAAATAGAGTTTATTGAGTTTGCCCTTGAAAAGCAGGTGCTTAAATTTGGCGAGTTTACTTTAAAATCAGGCCGTACTAGTCCTTACTTCTTTAATGCTGGCTTATTTAACACTGGCCGTGACCTTGCGCGCCTTGGCCGTTTTTATGCTGCGGCTTTAGAAGATGCAGCAATTGATTATGATGTTTTATTTGGCCCTGCTTATAAAGGTATTCCAATTGCAACCACCACAGCCGTTGCATTAGCTGATCATCACGATAAAGATGTACCATATTGCTTTAACCGTAAAGAGAAAAAAGCACATGGTGAAGGTGGGACATTAGTTGGTTCTGAGCTTAAAGGTAAAATCATGTTAGTAGATGATGTGATCACTGCCGGTACGGCTATTCGTGAGTCGATGGAAATCATCGCACAAAACGGTGCTGACTTAAGTGGCGTGCTAATCGCCCTTGACCGTCAAGAAAAAGGTAAGGCAGAGCTGTCTGCGATTCAAGAAGTAGAGCGTGACTTTGGCACTAAAGTTATTTCTATTGTGAAATTAGCTGATCTTATTAGTTACCTTGAAAGCAAAGGTACAATGGATGAGCATCTAGAAGCAGTTAAAGCTTACCGCGAGCAATACGGTATTGCTTAATTACGCTTTGTGTATGTGCTATCTAATTATTACTTAGTAAAAGCCCAGTGAATTTCACTGGGCTTTTTTACATTAAATCATTTAATAAAGTTATTAAATCGTAAATTAAGTATAGGTTTTGTAGTGTTTGGCGTGAATAGTGAGCGAACAGTACTTTATTTCAAGTTTTCTTTAAAAAACGCTTGCGTATAATTCGGATCTCCCTATAATGCGACCCCACTGAGACGGCAGAGCAGGCAACGCTTAGCGAGGCAAGCAAGTCACTTAGTAAGTCGAGTAAAACTTGAGTTTAGATTTTTTAAAAGTTTTAAAATTAAGTGTTGACAAAAAAATAGGAAAGCGTAACATGCGCAGCCCTAGCGAGATAAAGTAAAGCACTTTAATCGCAGCGTTCTTTAACAATATAAAGCAATCATCTGTGTGGGCACTCGTACAGATTGAGTTCTAACAGCCAAGCTACTTCGGTAGTGAGGCAAAAAAATTTAGAGTCTCAATTGAAAC
>NZ_PDUS01000016.1 GCF_002723455.1 Pseudoalteromonas sp. 3D05
CGGGTTCTGCTTAGGGGCGATTTACTCTTTGTTGCTCGGTTTTGACTTAGCCCACTAGGTTACAAACCTCGCGCCGCGATTAAACCGCTCCTAGTTTGAACGAATTTTAATCCGCAAAGGTCAACAGGCCCTAGAGTCCTGTTTATATCGGTAACCCTATTGTTTAAAGCTTAAGCTTTACTACTTACTTTTTAATAAATTTTTATTTTAAGTTCGAATTTCTCAATCCTTAGTTATTGATAACTCGTCACCCCCTACACACCTTTACCCCATCTCCCGCATGCTTAAGGGCGATAATCTGGCCTTGGCTGTTGTGGGCCATGGCGAGCATGTCGCCCATGGTGATGCCGCTTTCAATGGCGTGTTTGGTGTTTAGGTCATTCAATAATGAATCTTTTATTTGAATGAGTACTTCGTTGTGGCAGCTGGCGATGTACCAGTCGTCATCTACGCTAACTAATTTACCGTATTCAATGTAGCGCTGCTGGTGCAAGCGTAGGTCGGCGGCGAGTTTATCGTCGAGCTGTTGTTTTTGTGTTGTTATTTCACTTAAATAGCTCCCTGCACTGTCGACTTGGTGAACTTCTATAAAATGATAGTTACTTTGCTGCACTGCATAGGTGTTAAGTGCCGTTTGCTTTTCATTGGTGTTAAACATGGTAAAGCCGAGCACGACCAGCGCGCAGGCAAGGCCGGTCATTTGGAGCGGGAGTAAAAAGCGGGTGGGCTTTTTGTTTGCTGCATTATCTGAGAGTTGCGTTAATGCGTCACGTTGCTCTGCACTGAGCGTATGGCGTTTTTTACGCTCGCTAAAATGCTTATCAAGTTGCTCTTCAAATTGCTCGTTATGCTTGGTCATTGTCAGCTCCTAATATGATTTTTAAGTTTTGTTTTGCATAACGTAGCCGTGTTTTTACGGTTTCATGATTGCTTTGGGTGATATGCTGTATGTCGTCAAGTGAAAAGCCTTCTTGTTGTAGGCTGAGCGCTTCGCGTTGGACAAAGCTTAATTGCATTAACGCCTCATTAAACTTGTCGTAATCAAAAGGTTGCTCTGTGCTTTTTGCTGCAATTACGGTGCTGTCTTCAAGCTCTACAAAGCGCTGTTGTTTGCGGTATTCGTCAATTAACGCATTGCGAGCTAAACGAAATAGCCAGGCTTTTGGGTTTGCTTGAGGTTGATAGTGATGGCGTTTTTCCATCACTTTTAACCATGTTTGCTGGCTTATATCAAAGGCGAGTTGCTCGTTACTTTGCGTTACTAAATAATGATATAAGTCGTTACCGAACAAGGTGACGAGCTTGGTTAAGTGGCGTGTGTCGCCACTTTTTGCGTAGTCAGCTAAGTGATCGTCACTTGGCTGACTAATAAACCATGATTTTAAACTTGTAAGCATAGGCACCATCAATTTGTATTGCGCTACTGGGTTTGGTCTAATCTAAAATCAAGCTGCACGCTTTGGCCTGTTTGCACCTGTGCTACGCCATCAATCACTTTAGGGCGATACTTCCACCGTTTGATTGCTTTTAATGCTTCTCGGTTGAAAATACGTTTTGGCTCTGCATCAATCACTTTCGCATCAATCACTTCCCCTGTTGGAGATACATTAAAGCTTAATTGTACCCAACCTTCAATGCCATCACGTGCTGCGGTTGTGGGGTATTTAGGGTTTATACGCACAATGGGCGTGGCATCGCCCGTTGGGCGCGTTAGGTTTGTGTTGAAATCATTGCCTATTTTATCAATGCTAATGTCAGGCGTAATTGCGGTAGTAACGACGTTCGTATCTGTGCTTGGCGGTGTACGCGGGGGCACTTTGGGTGGCGTTTGCATTTTTGGTGGCGGTGGCAATGTTTGCTTTTGTTGCACTTTAGTGTCTTCGGGTACTTTGAATATCTCAACAACCACAGTGTCGCCGTTAAAGTTGGTTGCACGTTGCTCACCGGTTATTAAGTACTGCATAAAGGCAAAGGCGGCAAAGGTCATGGCTGCACCGCCCACAATCGCGGTGGTTGTTTTTAATGTGCTATTAGTTTGGGGAAAGTCTACTGTTTGCATAAGCAAATCCTCGGTCATTAATGATGTATTTATCACTAAAACGTGCGGTAAATTAAAAAGGGGTGAAATAGTTTTAAAAAGTTTCGTTTTTGTTTGCGGGCTTTGGTTACAATGGCATCTATACCCAAGCCACCTCAAGGTGCAGAATTCAGCGTTTCACAGGGGCTTAATATCAAGGCGTTACTTTGCAACAATGGCAATCCCTTTTAATAAGTAACAACGATGAGAGTAAGTTCCTGTGAAGCGCCCCATGGGTTGGTTTAAAAGCGATTTATACTGCGTTATTGATTTTAACAATAGAACCACTATTATTTGCAATCAATGCCTTGCCTAAATCGCTTTTAATTCCAACTGAAACTCGCACCTTGAGGTGGTTTGGGTATAGTATTTTTTAAATTTATTGGGCAGTTATGAAACTAATTCAAATTGATAAAGCGCGTTATCGTAAGCATTTAAACCGCGTAATTATTGGCTGCGGCTTGGGGTTAGCTGCGGGCAGTTTAGCTATTTCACAAACCTTAATTTTATTGTTTCCGGATGAAAGCGGCAGCCATTTTCATTGGAACTTATTGGGTGTGGTGGTAACCAGTTTAGCCATTGCGTATGCGTTAAATAAATACCGTAAGCATGACTTTATGACAGAAGTTGTTTATGTATGGGAGCTTAAACAAGCGCTTAATAAAATAACTCGTAAAATGCCAAAGCTTAAAGCCGCAGGTCGTGAAGGTAATGCGGATGCGCTGCTTGCTATTCATTATAGTTATGCGGGGTCACGTTTGTTGTGGCAGCTCGATGACAACACCATCACCATGGATGAATTAGCTATTAAGCAAGCTGAACTTGATAGCGTTGCTGAAAAATTTAACTTAATGCTCAATGCCGATGATTATGATGATGCGATTTTGAAAGCATTTTAATAATGTGATTAGGTAAACCATAAGCAATAAAAAGCTCGGCAATTGCCGAGCTCTTTTATATTTACCCTTAGGTAATTAACTCTGTAGTTCACCGGTTGATGATTCAATGTGGGCTCTTACAAACCATTGGAATTGCTCAAGCTCAGCAAGCTGTGCGATGATCATATCCTCTGATACAGGGTCTAGTTCAGCTAGTTTATCAACTGCTTTACGGTGATCAGCGTTAACCCCGTTATATACTTTATCTAGTGCGACTAGGTGATCTTTCACCAGCCCTTTACCAATTGAATAATCTTCCCAAGAGCGACGGTCAACGATTGATTTAGGAGTACCTACAGGTACGCCACCTAATGTTGCGATTCGTTCAGCAATGGTGTCGGTCATTTCGCGAATAGTTTCAACTTGTGGGTCCAGCATTTCGTGAACACCAATAAAGTTGGGGCCAACCACATTCCAATGAATGTGCTTTAAAGTTAGTTGTAAATCAATTAGCGCTACCATGCGATTGTCGAGTTGAGATATTGCTTGCTCTGCAGATTCGCTCGTCATACCTGGTGCTGTAAATTCTGCTACTTTTGAAGTGTTACTCATCACTACTCCTCGTTTTAGATAATTATCAAACCTGATTTACGGCTTGTATTTTGTGTTGTATGAATAGGAGCAAGCACTATGCCTAGTTGTTATTAAAATTTAAGTTGCTGTTATTTAGTTATTTTTATTTTATTTTTAGAGAGGGGATAAAATCGTCACCATCATCATATGAAAATTATGCACGAGGAGTGTAAATTATTCAGTGTGTAAAATAGGGACTTGAATCTTTATATGAATTGTTTTAAATGTGGATGCTGTCATGTATTGCCACTGAATACAGAACTCTAAAAAGCATTAACTATACCTCTACTTTGTTTCGCCCGCTCTCTTTGGCAACATACAAGCGGTCGTCAGCTTTTTGGATTAATAGCTCTAGGGAGTCATCGCTAAGTGAACTTGCAGACACACCAAAGCTGGCACTGATCGTGATGTGTTTATTTTTGACTGATAGCGGGGTTTCATTAATTTTTATGCGAATTTTTTCAGCTAAAGTCACAGCGCCATTAGCATTTGTTTCAGGCAGCAAAATTACAAACTCCTCACCGCCAAACCTTGCTAACACATCCGAACTTCTAATATTTTCTTTTGTGATACGCGCAACATGCTGAATGGCAATATCGCCCGCAGCATGACCATAGTTATCGTTAACAACTTTGAACTTATCAATATCAATCATGATGATACTGGATGGTTTTTTATTGCGTTTACTACTATGCAGTAGTTTTTCACCAATCATAAAAAAGGCACGTCTATTATAAATACCCGAAAGGTAATCATGGGTTGCTTCCCACTGCAATCTGCGTGCAAATGAGCTGATTTTTGAAACCATGGGCCTAAACACAAAAACGGCTTCAATTAAAATAGTAAAAATGGTGATTATAAGCACGACTTGTTGAGCAGAACGCAGGTTATCTACTTCATCTAGGCTTTCTTTTTCGTAAAGGCTAACTACATCATTAAGTGCAGTTAATAATGGCTCTTTTGCCATTTGTTTGAATTCTAAATTTTCAGAACTAAAAACCTCTATATTGCGAGGTGGCGACGCAAGAGTGTCTGATATTAGGCTTACAAAGCGTGCTAGTTGTTTATCTACATTGTTATCTTTGTTGAAGTAGAGGTTGAGCATGTCGTTTGAAAGCCCCGAAGGCTGATTATTTGATAATGCTTTATAGTGCTCAGATAGTAACGTTTGATGATTTGAGATCATTTGGTCTATGGCTTGCTGCGCTGTGCGTTTAGCATCACTGGAGCCTGTTTCTAAATAGTCGAGTGTGAACAAGGTTGCACGCTGGGTTAGCATACGCTGTTGACCACTGATATTAATAATTTTGCCAGTTTGTAGTTGTTGCTCAATTACTGAATTTAATAACATGTGGGCAGCAATAGCGAGTAGAGCAATAATAGATAAAGAGATAACGTAAATTCTAGTCATCATTCTTCGAGGGTTATGAATAGTGTCGCTCGTTTGTTCGTCGTTCAATGTGGCTATGCCTTAAAACGTACTAAGTAAAATAAGCATGATATTTGTGCTCGGCTATGATGTTGTTTTTCCTATCACTTTAAATATAGCGCTAGTATTTTAATTTGCACAATAAAGTAATCAGTTAGCCGCTAAGGCAGCCCCAGCTTACACTAAACAATTATGATAATAGCGCGGCAGCTAAACGCACAAAGTCTGACGATGTCAAAATACCGATTAAATCGTTATCTTCATCTACCACCGGCATACAGCCGTGTCGGTTTTCGACAAAGAAGTTAGCAACCTCATGTAAAGGTTGTTTAGGTTCAATGCTAGTAAAGTCCGTTGCCATGATATCGTGGATTTTGATTTGTTTTTCTTTTCGTTCAAGGGCTGTAGAGCTGTAGTTCGCCATGATCCCCATGACCTGAGCAATTAAAATCTTTTGCGTTAACATGCCCACTAAACCACCGCTTTCATTAATGACAGGAATGTGGCGGATGTTTTTTTCTTTCATTAAGTTGTGTGCATCATGCAAGGTATTATCTGCGTTAATAGCAAAGGGAGCTGGAGTCATTAAATCAGCTACTTGGTGAATCATAGTTCAATCCTTCTTAAATGAGTTTGTAATAAGTGTAGCTTTAATATGGCTGATTACACCGTAGTGAGATCAATGTTTAGTTAAAAAAACAGGTGATTCTATGGCTGTACTAAAACGACGATTACCAGAATAAACATTTATATTGAAATGGATTTTATAAAATGGCGGTCTGTAGGGGAGGGTTAAATCGTAAATAAAAGGCTATTTAAAGATGACAAAAACAACACGCAGTAACAAGCCTACTATTGGTGTTTTTCGTGTATGTGCGTTGGCAGTATCAATGGGGGTATTTGCAACAGCTACATTATATTTTGCCGGGGCTTTTAACGACGATCAAGTAACAGCACAAGCGTTTGTTGACTTGCAGCAAGGTAGTAAGGTGCATGCCGGATTTAGGCGGGCACATGCTAAAGGGATATGTGTTTCGGGTAATTTTGAATCTACCGGGTTGTTGTCAGCGTATTCAACCGCCAATGTATTTAAACTTGGCAATACACCCTTTATCGGGCGTTTTTCTATCGCAGGTAATAACCCAACGGCACCTGATTTAAAGGCACCTGTGCGTAGTTTGGCGTTTGTGGTAAATACTGCCACTGATGATGAATGGCGAGTTGCGATGAATACACCGCCGGTTATGGCTGTGGCCACGCCCGATGCTTTTTACAAACAACTACAAGCTCTTGCACCAAATCCTGAGACTGGGAAGCGAGATGCAAAAAAAATTAGCGCATTCTTTAAAGCTCATCCAGAGAGTAAGGCATTTAACGAATGGAAAGCCAGCTATACGCCAGCCAATAGTTTTGCTACGGAGCGATATAACAGTATAAATGCATTTTATTTGCACGATGCACAAGGGAAAAGGCAAGCCGTGCGTTGGCAGGCTGTGCCCAGAATGAGTGACCAAGAGGTCGCTGGACTTGATCAGCAATCACCTGATGCCTTACAACAGCAACTTATCTCACAATTAGAAAAGCAACCAGTTAGGTTTGATTTAATGTTTACGTTGGCTGATAGCAATGACGATGAAAATAATCCAACCATTCCATGGCCTTCATCGCGCCAAGTCATTAATGCGGGGTCTTTAGTTATTGCAGATTGGCGTTTTCAAAATGAAGGGGCATGTGGGGCACAAAACTTTGATCCACTCGTTTTACCTAAAGGGATGAGTGCAACTGCAGATCCTATTTTACGTGCTAGAGGTGCAGCGTATGCGCAATCATTTCGTCGCAGAGCAACAGAGACATTACTCAATCAGCATATAACAGATAAAGAAGGAGCAGGTGATGCACGCAACTAAACACTACTCAGCAACAAGCAGACTATTACACTGGGCAATGGCACTCCTGTTGATTTCAATGCTTTTTCTGGGCTTATCCATGGTACAAAGTTTAGCTGTGTGGCAAGTTGAAGCGGTCGCTTTGCATAAATCGTTTGGTATTGTCGCGCTGATATTGGTGATTATCAGGCTTATCAATACCTGGCGCAGTGTGTCGCCTTCTCTTCCTAATGAACTTAGCCAGCTGCAGCGTATCGCGGCGTCTGCAACGCATACCGGGCTTTATATTTCGATGTTGCTAATGCCGTTATCGGGTTGGCTAATGCAAAATGCGGATGGTCGGGTTGTGAATGTATTTGGGCTGTTTAGTTTGCCAAATTTGATTGCAGTTGATATTCGTTATTTTGCGTTTTTTCGTGAAGTACATGCGTTGGCTGCGTGGGTATTTTTACTGTTGATATTTATGCATATAAGCGCTGCGCTTTATCATGGGTTAATAAAAAGCGACGGTGTTTTTTCATCAATGTTTAAAGGTAGGTAACGCGTGACACCAATAGTAGATATCCAAAATGGTGAACCTCCTTCACTTATCTTTTATTAAGGTCTGTTGACCTTTACGGATTGAAATTTGTTCAAACTAGGGGCGGTTTAAGCGCTAATAGTGAAATAAAGTGAAGGTGCTCATCTTCACTTTTTACATCAATATATACAAAGCGGGTAAGGCGATACCGCTGAGTATCCACAGTGATCTTATACCCCAAGGGCTGTGTTTCCCTTTAATCATGAACAGACCACTTAGCGCTAAAAAAATGAGTAACGCAGCAAAGGCATCTGAAAATATAACCCAAGATGCTTTTGTCTCGTTCAGATGTAAGCGGTTAAATGCTTGAAATACATGGCGAGGAGTTATTTTTTCATACACTATTTGCTGATCTTTAAGGTTTAATAGTAGGTTATTGCCATTTTTAAAAAACAGTTTAAATTGAGTTGGTGATGCCCAATATGAGGCCTTAACTTTTTCATTAACTTCACTTATTGCAAGTAATTGATTAATGAGTTTAGTGTCGTTATCAAGTGACCACTTTTGGGCTGAGACAGATATTACAGCTTGTTCAACACGGTAATTAGGATTCCAGTCATCTTTGTGATTAACCGCAATCCCCGATACTGCAAAAATGATCACTAAACCCATACAAAAGTAACCAATATCACGATGTAAACTACGGTTTAATTTATACCAGTTAATTCTTCTTTTTGTTTTACTCAATAATCTCTACACCTGTAGGCACAAGTTGATAAATTGCCATTGGCTCTGTCACTGTGTTTTCGTCAAATTCATTCCCTGCTTGTTGTGCTCGGTGTGCTAACAAAGCTTTAGTTCGGGTCAAGTTGAGTTGGATTTTATTTAGCTTTCCTGTTGCCATTGCTTTGCTGCCTTTGGCAGTCATAGGAAATACCATATCGCCGTCATTAACCTTGATTTTCAAGTTTTGAAAACGCTTATCAGAGGCAATCGTCATCCAGCACCCTCGTTTAGCGCATACACCTACAACAGTCCCTTCAATGGTTACTTGTTGATCTAAAAAGCTATCCGGTGCGGCCATTATTGTCGAAATTTTTAATAAGCTTGCATTATCAACGGGTTTGCCAAATTGTTCTGCGTTGGCAGTGGAAAGCCCAATTGTGACAATAATTAAAACTAAGAGTTTGCAAAAATTCATCCTAGATCCTTTATGTTCAGTGAAATTTAGTCAAACCATTTTAAAGTTACGGACTAATAATTTTTTTAATATAATCATAAGTAATTAGTTATTGCAATTTCAGAGGGTAAGCCCTAAAGTTTGCTTGTACCCAAATGAGGGTTTTCTTGAGGTTTGTAAAGGAAAATTATGCGCCACTATCCACTCTATAAAATCGACGAAGTGCGTTTACGCCGCCTAGGAGTGGGGGTGATTAATACTTATAACCTAACTCATATAACCAATCTAGATACTGAAAAAGCTATCAACAAAGAGTGCCTTGATTTACTTGCATTAAATGACGATTGCACGCGTGATGATTTTATTGAATTACGCCAGCGGAGAAATATCAGTGATGATGTACCTGACGACGACTTATTTGCTCAAGTAATTGAAGATAATAATGGTAACTTATTCGTAGCCAGTGTTTGCCGTAATGATGATGACGAAACTATGTTTGAAATCTTTAGCGAACATTCATTAACAGAAGCGGTTTTAAAAGAAGTTGTGGCCTATATTAGTAAGGTTTTTTGTTGGTGCACACCTGTGCACATTTGTGTTTGGCCTGCGCCAGAATCACCACAAGTACAGCACTTACTGTCATTACTTGGTGCTCGCGCTGTTGACTCCTTATTAGGCAGCCAAACGCCATTGCTTGATGTGAGTGACGCTTTACAAGCGGATATCTCTTTACAGCCCTTTGAGCTTGAGAAAGATTGGCCTTGGTATAAGCAGGAATACAACCAGTTTCTAACAGAAAACCCAGCAATGGCAAACATAGTGCCAATCAGCGATAAAGAAGAGCTGATAGAATCCATTGAAGCTGGCTTATGTAGCATGGCATTCTATCAAAACCAGCCCCTAGGAATGGTTATGGGGGAGGTAAGTGAAGAGTTAGGCTTTAATGGTTTATTGGTGAGTGATATTTTTATTACTAAACAATTTAGAGGCCAAGGTTTAGCCTCGCCGATGCAGCGTTTATATTATCAACAGCATATAAATGATTTTGAACTTTTTTTTGGTTATATTGATGCAAGCAATAGGCCTTCATATAAGAATGCACTCAAACAAGGGCGTAAATTATTGCGCCAAGAACTTTACCTCCCAGCGCAATTGTTTCTATAAGCCGTTATTCATATCCACGTGATTTTTTGGTTTTAATAATGGCAATGTAGCCATGCCAGCTGGCATAACTAAGCAGTGGCATTATCACAATAAATCCGGTGCCGCCAGTTACAAAGCCCACAGCAACCAACACAAATATACAAACCGACCATACAATCATTGCTGAGAAATTACTTTTAACTGCATTCATTGAAGACATAACGGCGGTCATAATATCAACACGTCGTTCCATCATAATTTGCGGTGTAAACGCTGAAATGGCAAATACAGTAACCAACAGGATGCCACCTATAATACTGCCCAGTGTTAAAAATGCAGACAGTTCTTCAAATGTTGGGTTGGCATGACTTGGGTATAACGCATGTACCAAAGCGGCTAGACGCATCCAAATAATCATTATAACCATTAAAAGTATGGCAAACCCCCATTCACCAACCGGGTTTCTGAACATCGATTTTAACGAATGCATTAACGTTGGTTTATGCCCTTTTTCAAGCTCCCAGGCCACATCATATAAACCCACAGCAAATGCAGGGCCAATTAAGGCAAATGCAACAGTTGCAGGTAAAATAACAAGGTGGGTCCCTGTGTACAGGGCGCTGTAAATAATTGCTAGAGGAATAATTGTAAAAATTAATCCATATATAAGGCTAAGCAAGGGCGCGCGGGTCATATCTTTTACTGCTAGCGCAAGCCAATGAAAAGCAGCAAAAGTATCGACTTTGTTGCATTCTAAGCAACGTGCAAACTCGTTGTTTTTATCGATAGTGTTCGTTGACGGCATAAATGAGTCTCCTATTGGGGCTACTCTTTAGGTTTAGAACACTCGGGTATTATTTACAAATTTTTAAGGATTTTTTTGTTACCAACTTGTTTGTTGGTTGATGGTTTAGGTGCGCACAAAAATTAAAAACTAATTAATTAGTTGATAGAGTGAAAATTGCGCGCTATAGTATTTAAAACTAATTAATTAGTAGAAAGTTTAAAGGAAAACACAATGGCTAGAAATAAATCGACTCAGTTAACTGACGGTGAGCAGAGCATTATGGAAGTGCTTTGGAAGAAAGGAGATGCGTCTGTTCGCGACATAACGGATGAGTTATCAAAACAAAAACAAACAGCGTACACCACGGTACAAACACTGTGTAAGATTTTGGCGGAGAAAGGTTACGCTGATTTTAAAAAGGAGGGTAAAGCCTTTATTTACACCGCTAAAATCACCCAAAAAGAAGCACGACAAAGTGCGCTTACTTCAATGTTAAACAAGTTCTTTGGTGGCTCTCCTAAGGTGTTAGCACAGCATTTAATGCAAGAGACTGATATAGACCTTGATGATTTAGAAGCACTGCAACGTAAAGTTGATGAAAGCAAAGATTAATCAATCCAGATAAGGATGTGAAGACAATGATGATTGAATATACCTTATTAACAACCTTGGCATTTCACCATCTAGTAATTGGCTTTATTTTATTGATAGGGCTGTCGGTATTTAACCGATGCGTAGCAGGAAGTGCAGAATTAAAAAGTTGGCTTTGGATGACGGCGTTTGTTGCTGCAACGGTGATTCCTTTTAGTTTGATCACCCAAGGTAACGAAAATACGCGAGTGAATGTGAATACTCCGGCGCCAACTATTGTATCTAATCAGGCGTCTAATATGCCACACTTTGGCAAAACAGATACCGTCAATACATCAGATGATAGCTGGCACTTACCCAGCGAAATTGTATTCAACTTCTCGTTTTTGCTTAGTTTAGGAGTGTTTATATGGTTTGCTGGTAGTGTATGGCGAACTTTCACGGTGCTTTCATCATACATTCAAACGCGATTTTTATTACGCTCTACCATTATGCAAGCACCCCACCTTTCAACGCATATCGATACCCAGGTCTATACCTCAGATAAAGTATCTTCTCCTTTAGTTATTGGCTTTAAAGAGCCAAAAATTATTATTCCTCAAAGTCTGACCGAACAACTTAAAGATGAGCAATTACGCGCAATCGTCTTACATGAACATGCGCACATTAAGCGTAAAGACAATTGGTTTGGTTTATTTCAAGAAGTTATTGCCATTTTATTTTGGTGGAGTCCGGTGATTCGTTTACTCAACAAACGTATTCATGTTGAGCGCGAGATAGCCTGTGATTTACGTGCGGTGAATGAACTACAAAGCACTCAGTTATATGCACAATCGTTAATAGATTGCGCTAAGTTAATGATCACACAACAACGCAGTGTGCTGGCTATGGGATTGTTTAGTAAGAAAAAAGAGTTGAATTATCGCGTTGGTGTCGTGCTAAATAATAAGCAATTTAAAAAGCCACGGTTCGCTACTATTGTCTTAATTTGTGCGGCTGTAACAGCCACAACAATTCAAGCTACACAAGTGTTTTCACCTAAAATTAGTATTAAGCACACGGTGAAAGATGCGCGACATTATTCATTATTACCTCAGGCTGAAAGTAATCTATTAATAGAAGCTGTCTCTCGAAATGATATTGAAGCGGTAAAAGCACTTCAAAACGAAGGGGTTGATATAAACATTCCGCTAATTGGCGATGGCACTGCACTGATGATTGCTGTAAAGCAAAACAATAGAGTAATGGCGCAAGAGTTAATCGATCTAGGAGCCGATGTAAATCAATCATCCAGCGGCGATGGTAACCCTCTAATAGTTGCCGCAATGAGTAACAACCTAGACTTGGCGAGATTACTACTAAATAACGGCGCTGATGTAAACGCGGTTGTACCAAGGGATGAAACGGCGCTTATCAACGCAAGTTATTTTGGCTTTTATACCATGACAGAGTTGCTCATTCAACGAGGTGCCGATGTTAACTTGGCTGTCACAACAGGTGCATCAGATGGCTATCAACGACGCTCACCTTTGAATCGTGCGCGCACTGAGCGTATTAAATCACTTCTTATTGCTAATGGGGCGCGCCAATAAAATGCGGTAGTGGTTTTGGGCCCCATAATTTTATGCTAACGCTGATTACATTTCGTTAATCAGCGCCAACAAACACATTTAACTAATTAATGATTGAATGATTTTGAACCTACTTTTTAGTGGGCTGGCCAAACTCGTTCTAAAAAAAGGAAATCAGCATGTTTACACTGTTTCATAACGCTGCTACCAGGCTTGCTATAAAAAAGGTGGCTATATGATATTTAATACCCCCATATTCTTTTGGTTTTTTGCCATCTTTATTTTGTTTTATGGATTTGTGTTTTTAAAACAAAAACCCAAAGTTTATTTAATTCTAGTAGGTAGTTTGGTGTTCTATGGCGCATGGAACTACAGCTTTATTCCTTTGCTGGTAGGCAGTGGGTTGGCGGATTACTTTATTGCCCAAGCGATTTATAAAGCGCCAACGCAGCAACGCAAGAAGCAGTGGGTCACGCTTTCAATTGTTTTAAATTTAGGTCTTTTGGCGGTATTTAAATACGCTGATTTTGCACTGAACTCGGTGTCAGAACTACTGACTACGCTGGGCTATCATGCTTCATTAGACACATTGGGTTGGGTGCTTCCCGTTGGTATCTCTTTTTATACCTTTCAGAGTTTAAGTTACACCATTGATGTCTATCGCGGTGATATGAAACCACGTAAAGGGCTGGTGGAGTTTGTGGCAGCGTTATCTTTTTTCCCTCAGTTAGTTGCTGGACCTATCTTAAGGGCAAGCCATATATTACCGCAAATGCATGCAATCGCTTTACCTAAATTTACAGCTATTAAGCATGGTTTTTTATTAATAACGGTTGGCCTAATTAAGAAAACAGGCGCAGATATCTTAGCTATTCCGGCGCAGCATGCTTTTGAAGCCAAAGGCCCTATTAGTACTTTAGAGCTTTGGACGGGGGTGCTGGCATTTGCTGGGCAAATATACGGCGATTTTTCTGGTTATACCGATATGGCAATAGGGATTGCATTGATTTTAGGGTTTAGCATTCCGCTCAATTTTAGGGTGCCTTATTTTGCACTTTCTCCAGTTGATTTTTGGCGTCGCTGGCATATTTCGCTTTCTACTTGGTTACGTGATTATTTGTATATATCACTGGGGGGAAATAGGCATGGTAACCGTACACGTAATGTGTTTTTAACCATGTTATTAGGTGGTTTATGGCACGGTGCTGCATGGACCTTTGTTGCATGGGGAGCATTCCATGGTGCCATTATTACTGCTACGCATTATCTTGCAGGGCTTAGAATATTCGCCCGATTTAATCAATCTACAACATGGCTTGTTAACTTTATTAAATGGGCGATCACTTTTTACTTAGTTTTGATTGGTTGGGTATTCTTTGCTGCAAACGACCTTACATCAGCCATTGATATTATTACGAATTTACATGTGCTTAATTCAACTATTGCATCAGGTAATAATGCCATGACTATTTTCATTTTGACCTGTGGGTGGGTGTTATTAGTGCACATTATGGATTTTTATGTAATTAAAGGGGCTGACAAATTGGAAAATAAACCGTGGTTATTCTGGTTGTTAATGATGTTGGGTCAGGGAGTATGTCTATTTATCGGGGAGCCAAGTAATGAGTTTATCTATTTCCAATTCTAATCAGCAAGGTAAGTCACCAATGACATCACAAAAATTATATGGCAAAACAATCTTTGCAATAGGCTTATGTATTGCGTTAGCACTGCTTAGTATACATTTAATTTTGCAAGGAATGGGCGCTAACTCACAAGGGGCGTTAGGCCGAGTTACAGAGTCTCGTGCCGCGCTACCAAAAATAGTGAAAGAGCCAAACGAAGTAGTTATGTTTTTTGGCTCTTCAATGACACGTGCTGGTTTCTCACCTCGTAAATTTGACGCTGATCTAGCCGAGCAGGGCAAGCAGGTTAAGTCGTTTAATTTTGGTTTCGGTGGACTTAACCCGTATTTTCAGGATTTTTTATCACGTCGTATTGCAGATGAGTTTGTCAAAGAAGATCGCAAAATTAAGCTCGCAATGATTGAATTTAACCCTTTTCAAACGACTCAAACACGTTGGAATAATGCATCCCCCGTACTCGATTCGTTTTTAACCTTGCTAGCCAATGATGAAGAGTTAATGGAAATAGCTAAAACGGATTTAACCCGTGGCATCAGGCTTTT
This sequence comes from Pseudoalteromonas sp. 3D05, assembly GCF_002723455.1. Taxonomy (GTDB): domain Bacteria; phylum Pseudomonadota; class Gammaproteobacteria; order Enterobacterales; family Alteromonadaceae; genus Pseudoalteromonas. Next base: position 14,884 of record NZ_PDUS01000016.1, read on the forward strand.
TAACATTAAGTATTTACGCGGTAGTATTTCGGCTGAAATGATCACCAGCTTTTTTGCTCGGGAGTTATTTCCACCGCAAGCCCATCAAACGTTTAAAGACGATGATGAAATTATTGCTGAGCGTGGTCGTTTAGGGCGTTTATTGGGTGAAAAATTTGATGAAGAATACCCAAATTATAAAGGCGAGGCATGGAGCTACACATGGCAAGGTGGAGGCACAATACCACAAGAACGGTCAGAGGAAACACTAGCCATTTTTGATGACTACTATCGTGTAACGCAGACTGACAACATGATGAAAAACGACCGCCTTAGTCGTATTCGTAGTGCTGATATAGAGGAATTAAATTTTGAGCCTCTGCTGGTTGAGCACTTCATCAATATAATAAAAAACTTTCAACGTGTTTCCGAAAACGTTGAAGTGATGATGCTACCAAAAAATAGTAAATGGATAAAAACCACCCCTGCGGCAGAAAAGCGTTTAGCGGCAGTGGTGAAGCAAATTGAAGAAGCGACAGGGATTAAAATGAAAGATCATCAAAACTTACCACAAATTACGTCGGCTATGTATCGTGACACGACGCACTTATCTCGTTATAGAGGTGACATTGCGTACACTAATTACTTAATACAGCAGTACCAAAATATACTGTGAGGATAAGCCCTCGCCAACGTAAATTAAAACGTTGGCGGGTTTTAACAATGAATTTAGCGCGACGGTGTGGCTTCATTTTGCTGCTCTTTTATTAGTAAAAGCAACTCTGCGGTTGCGGTGGCGTCAGCAAGTGCGCGGTGATGATTAGTGAGCTCTAACTCAAAGTGCTTAGATAAGTTACCTAAAGAATACGATTTAAGACCGGCAAATGCTTTACGTGACTCTACAACCGTACACAGCTTTGGCATTTTAAAGTAGTGACCTGCCATTTCGCACTCTTTGCGGATAAAGCCATAATCAAAATTGACATTATGAGCAACAAAAATACTCCCTTTTAACTTATGTAGCAGGGTGTCAGCTATTTCACTAAAGCGTGGTGCAGTGGCAACCATGGTATCTGTAATACCGGTCAGCGACACTATAAATTTTGGAATCCGCATTTGTGGATTTAGCAGTGTGGACCAAGTTTCGATAACCCTGCCATGTTGTATTTTAACCATGCCGATTTCAGTGATCCTGTTGCCGCCTTTTAAGCTGCCAGTCGTTTCAATATCGACCACGCTGTAAATGCGATTAGGATCATTAACCCAATTAACGGCTGCAATGTGTACATCGAACCCAGAGTTTTTAAGGTTGTCGATGGTGGTCAGCTGATTACGCCTAAGTTTATCACCAGGCGCTTTTACCTCTTCGAAATAGACGGTGCCGTCTTTTAAAATCATTAAGTCTGGGTAGCCGTCTTTAAGTTCTAAAAAACGTAGGCTCATATTTTTTAAGTGGCTTTTTAACGCTGTGATAGGGCTATGTAAAATCAATACTTCTAGTGGCTTTAACAGCTCACTATGCCAACGAAATAAGCCATTTGGTTGATCAAAATAGCGCGCTGCGTTTTTGCATACATACTTTAGTAAATCTTCAGGTGTTTGCCACTGTTCAAATAAAGCATCAATCTGTTGCTGTTGTGTATGATAAAAAGTGTTAGTGCGTAATACGTGTGGGAACAAATCAAATTCATTACACGGTGGGTGAGGGGTTTCTACGTATAGCTCGTGCCAAAATACCAGGCCAAATAGGCTTTGCCAGAGCGTGTTCTCGGTGTTAAATGCTCGCAGACCTTGGTTTTCATAATATTGTGCCACTCCTTGCTCTACATCACCGCGATAAATCTCATCTATTTCGATTACACACTGTGTATCCGCAAGCATGGCACTTAAGCGAGAGCGGGTTTGCTTATTAAACTTACGCATTAAAAAATCATCAGCAAAATACAGCAAATCATCCGTTAGTGGATCTTCAATAATGCTTTCAAGCTCGGCTTTAACCCAGTCTTTATTGCCTTGGCGATATTGCTCGCGTATTTGTATTTCAATCGCTTCAGGGCTGTTTTCACAGGCATTTAAAATACTAAAGCTCAGCGGTGGATCTACTTTTTTGAGCTGCTGATAAAGCCTCAGTAAAAGCTTATTTTTAAGGCTTATTGCCAGTGTGCCTTGTGCGTGTTGCGCCATAACTTCGTGAGCTAAACCTTGGTATTGCTCGTCAGCTGTAATATTTTTAAATGCCAAGCGAAAGCGGTTTAACGCATAGTTCGACTTTGCCTCATCTAAAGTATCAAAGCGTGCCAAGCTCTGAGTATGGCTTTGGCGCGTAGCTCTAACACCTAGATCGCGCAGCACAAAACTGTTTTGATGATTTATATCGCCTTCGCTTAGACGGCCAATGTATAAAAACTCAAAATATTCATACACATCACTGCGATTATTTATAATAAATTGACTGTAGATAGGTGCTAAATATTCGCGATTTTCTCTAAATAAATTTACGGCTTGAATAACAAGCGCTGCCTTCGAGGTGCTTTTTTTTATCACTAATTCAGGATCAAAAGACGCTAATAGTTCAATTAACGCAGGTTTGGTCAAGTGATGTAAAAGAGCGTCGTAGTCGTTATCTGTTGGGTGTGCAATTAGCCCCGTTTGGATTAATTGTTTAATTGCGAGCGGTGCGTTATCTATTTCGGCGTAGTTAAGGGTACTGATCGCAACAAAGCGAGGCTTGCGAGAATAAATACGCGCAAGCATGCATTGAGCCTGCTCGCCAAGTGTATTTACCTTGTTGATAAAATCAGTATGTGTTTGCTCTAATAATTGCCCACATTGCTCATTTATAAAGTCGATGAGTTCTTTAAAATGAGCTAAATAGTATTTCGCGGGTAGTTCTTTTTTCATTAGTCGGCCACACAATATAACTGTATATAAAAACAGTATCTAGTAATTGTAATGCTTTTTCAATAAATCAAAGCATAATAATTTAATGGTTTATAGTACATGTCAGTGCATTTGCTTGTTGGCAATAATGAAAGTCTAAATAATAAAATTCTTTGGCGGGTTTTTTATCATTAACAATTACCTCAAACATTAGTTGAGCGCTTAGCCGGCCCATCTCAAATGGATTTTGTCCAACATTAGCAGATGATAACCCTTGGTGTAACGCGTCTAACTGTATTTGTTCTGTATCTGCTGAGATGATAGTTATTTCATTTAAGGCAAGCGAATCTTTATAAGGGATAAGTAATTCAACGTATTGAGGGTTAAATTGTGCAAACCCTGCCACAGCTACAAAAGCAGGGGGCTGTTTCATTTTTACTATGTTGACAACTTGCTCTAGAGAAAGCCCTCTTTTCCCTAGACTATAAAGGGGGCAGCGGCTAAATTCACTCCAGCCGTTTTGACCCGACAAACGTTGTTCACTTTGCCCCGAAAGAGCAAATCTTACGCCAGCAATTCTTTCGTTTAAGTTAGGCGCAGTCTGATGGCCTGATTGAATGCATATATTTTTAGTGTTTTTATCTGTTATTTGCTTGAGCTGGTTTCCCAGAGCAACACCAAAATCAAAATTATTTGTGCCAACGTAAGCCATTCTGTAACGGCTATCTTTGGGTAGCAAATCGGAGTCAAACGTAATGACTGGGATTTTTTTTTCGTACAGATCTTTAAGTGCGCGATTCACTAGGTAGTCAGAATCTGTTGTTGAAACCAATAAGCCATCGATACCACTTTTAACCATATCATTAATAATTAGAGCTTGTGTGCGAATGTCTTGATAGTCATCAGGCCCATCATATAAGCAAGTGATCTCAGGGTGAGACTTGGCGAAAGCCATACAGCCTTTGTAAGATTGAATATAGAAGCTGTCGTTTTTAGTTTTCCCCACTATACCTATGACAAATTTTGCTTGTAAAAAAAATGGTAAGCAGGCGATTAAACATATCAGTGCACTAAATATTTTGGTTGGATAGCGGCGCGTTGGTTTAGTTAAAAACAAAGATACATGCTCCATAAAAAACGCTTTTTCAAGAATAAAGTATGTTTAGACCGTTTTAGATTAGCACGAAGTTATTTTAATGTTAGCATTTTGCTTACATTTTATGTGTGCGATAAGCCATTCCATATACAAGCTTGGCTACGAATTACACTCAGTGAGATCTAAGAATGACTAGCGAACGTAGTGTATTTAACCAGACCTTATTTAAACCACCGTTATGTTAAAAAACCTCGTTTCTATTTTATTTATCATGCTCTTAGCTGGATGTTCAAGCCAGTACCCTAATCAAACACCTGTAGGAAAGCAGTTCCCAACTGTTAGTGGTGAAAGCCTATCTAAACAAGACATTGTGATACCAGACGACTTTAATAATGAACACTCTTTGTTGTTAATTGGCTACAAACAAGATAGCCAGTTTGATATTGACCGTTGGCTTATAGGCTTAGATATGTCAGGTGTTTCTATTCCAACTTATGAGCTGCCGACTATACAAGGTATGGCGCCGCGTATGTTTAGTACATTAATTGATAACGGCATGCGTAAAGGTATACCTAAGGAACTTTGGGCTGGTGTTATCACAATCTACAAAGACGGTGATAAAGTACAGGCCTTTACAGGAAATGAAAATCCAAACAACTGCCGCGTTGTGCTAATTAATAAAGCAGGAAAAATTCTGTATTTTTATGACCGAGGCTTTTCAGTGTCAGCACTCAATCAGCTAAAAGCAGTGTTGGCAAAAAATAAATAGCCCGATAGGTGGTTTAAAAGCGATTTACACTGCGTTATTGATTTTAAAAATAGAACCACTACTGCGGCAATCAATGCCTTGGCTAAATCGCTTGTAATTTCATCGATGCTCGCACCCTTGGCGAGTTTGAGTATGGCACTAAAATGAACCACAACATCCGATGTGGTTCTCTCAATCTTGATGTAGTGAGCGCTTTATTTTATGAGCTACTTACTGTAAACCTTTTTTGCAATAAACCCTCGTTTAAAGTCATTTTTAAAGTTTTTCTTATTCTTGTTATTTACTCGAAAATACACGCATTTATAAACATTTCATAGAAAAACGACACTTTTAATAATTTTTTTAATCTATTTTTCATATCCGTTTTAGCTGCATTATTACAGGTACTTAGCGGCACTTTAGCCTATTTGGTTTAGGTTGTTCACAGTTTGTCAACCTTGAATTATCAGTTCTATTACTCTAACCTTTATTTTTATTGAACGATCAATTAATAAAAATTATGCCTAAAGTTGGAATGGAGCCTGTCCGTCGTCAGCAGCTAATTGACGCCACGATTGAGTCAGTAGCTGAGCTTGGTTTACAAAGCACAACTATTAATAGCATTAGTAAAAAGGCGGGCATGTCGTCAGGCATTATTAGCCACTATTTTGGTGGCAAACAGGGATTAATTGAAGCGACGGTGCGTTATTTACTCACCAACTTGAAGCATGAACTTATTGATCGCGTTAGTGCAACAACAACACCCACGCAACGCTTGATGTTTATTGTTGAAGCAAACTTCGCTCGTTTACAACTGCAAAGCGACACCACTAAAACGTGGTTAAGTTTTTGGGCGCAGTCAATGCATGATGTGCAATTACACCGCTTACAAAACGTCAATAGCCGTCGCCTGTTAAGCAATTTAACGAGTTCATTCAAGCAATTAATGAACGATGCTGATGCCAAGCTTGCCGCACAGCTATGCGCAGCAATGATTGATGGGCTGTGGTTAAGAGCGGTGTTGAGCAAGTCTGACGAAAATCAATTTGAACATTGCGAGCAATTAGCCAAAGGCTATGTACATTCACTTATCAAACAGTATGGGGCTTAATGTGACAACACCTGTTTATCAAAATTTTATCAACGGTCACTTTTTAAAGAATCAAAGTGGCGATACTTTTGCAGTTAAAAATCCTGCTACAGATGAAGTAATTTACCATGTAGAAGTCGCCGATGCATTTGTACAAAACGCAGCTATTGAAAGCGCCAAACAAGGTTTTGCTGCTTGGTCTGCTATGACGCCAATTGAACGCAGTCGGATTTTATTAAAAGCTGTAGAAATACTGCGCGCACGTAACGATGAGTTGGCAAAAATTGAAGTACTTGATACGGGCAAGCCTTGGCAAGAAGCTGAGTGTGTTGATGTACAAACCGGTGCGGATGTTATTGAGTATTTTGCAGGCCTTGCCCCTGCGCAAGTTGGTCAACAGCAAATGGTCGGTGAAGACTTTTATTATACCCGTAAAGAGCCATTAGGTATTTGTGCAGGCATTGGTGCGTGGAACTACCCGTTACAAATTGCCTGTTGGAAATCAGGCCCTGCGCTTGCTGCGGGTAATGCGCTTATATTTAAACCATCTGAGGAGACACCGCTTGGCGCAATTAAATTAGCGGAAATATTCATCGAAGCAGGAGTCCCTGCAGGTGTATTTAATGTTGTACAAGGTGCGGCTGAGGTTGGCCAATGGTTAACACAAAGCGATGATATCGAAAAAGTATCGTTCACTGGTGAAGTAGGTACAGGGAAAAAAGTGGTCGCAAGTGCAGCAGGCTCGCTTAAAGATGTGACCATGGAGCTGGGTGGAAAATCGCCACTATTGGTATTTGATGATGCTGATATTTCGCAAGCGGTGAGTGCGGCTATGCTGGGTAACTTTTATACTCAAGGCGAAATTTGCACTAACTGCACCCGTATTTATGTCCATAAAAACGTGTATCAGCAATTCATTGAAGAACTTAAAACACGCACTGAACAAAACATTATTGCTGGCGATCCAATGGATCCTGAGGTGAACTTAGGTGCGCTTATTTCAAAAAATCATCACGATTTGGTAATGAGTTACATCGACAAAGGCATTAGCGAAGGGGCAACCTTACTTACGGGTGGTAAAGCTCTAAAACCAGAATCTGCACCGAATGGCTACTTTGTCGCGCCTACGGTCTTTACTGATTGCACCGATAACATGACTATCGTTAAAGAAGAGATTTTTGGTCCTGTAATGAGCGTACTGGTGTTTGATGATGAAGACGATGCAATTCGCCGCGCTAATGACACCCATTTGGGTTTAGCTGCGGGTGTATTTACCAAAGATATTAAGCGTGCACACCGTGTTATTCATCAATTACAAGCGGGTATTTGTTGGATCAACAGCTACGGTAACTCGCCAGCTGAAATGCCTGTGGGTGGTTATAAGCAGTCGGGTATTGGTCGTGAAAACGGTATCGAAACACTTGATCATTACACCCAAACTAAATCAATTTATGTTGGTATGACAGATATAGAGAGCCCATTTTAATGACTGCACAAACTTATGATTACATCATAGTCGGTGCAGGCTCAGCAGGGTGTGTATTGGCTAATCGCTTGTCTGAAGAGAGCAATAATCGTGTTTTATTGTTAGAGACTGGTGGCAGCGATAAAAGCATTTTTATCAAAATGCCAACAGCGCTGTCTATCCCGATGAATACGGATAAGTACGCCTGGCAGTTTCACACCCAAGCTGAACCGTTTTTAGATAACCGTGAAATGCATTGCCCACGTGGCAAAGTACTAGGCGGTTCGTCATCAATTAACGGCATGGTTTACGTACGTGGTCATGCAAAAGATTTTGATGAATGGCAACAACATGGCGCACAGGGTTGGGATTACCAGTCATGCTTGCCGTATTTTCAAAAAGCCGAAACCTTTTATTTAGGCAAAGATGAATACCGTGGCGGTAACGGCCCGCTGGGCGTTAATAACGGTAATGAAATGGCCAATCCTCTGTATAAAGCTTTTATTAATGCCGGTCAGCAAGCCGGTTATGCCGCTACCGATGACTACAATGCAGGGCAGCAAGAAGGGTTTGGGCCAATGCACATGACTGTTAAAGACGGTGTGCGCAGCTCGGCTAGTCGTGAATATTTAGACCCTGTTAAGTCGCGCAGTAACTTAACTATTGTAACGGGTGCATTAGCCGAAAAAGTATTGCTTGAAGGTAAAAAAGCCACGGGTGTTGAGTACAGTATCAATGGTCAAACTAAGCAAGTATTTGCCGCCAAAGAAGTGGTATTAAGTGCGGGGCCTATTGGTTCACCGCATTTATTACAGCTTTCAGGCATTGGTGACAGCGAAACACTTGCAGCAGCAGGCGTTGAACTGAAGCATCATCTACCTGGTGTTGGTCAAAACCTGCAAGATCACTTGGAATTTTATTTTCAATACAAGTGTAAGCAACCTATTACCTTAAACGGCAAGTTAGGGTTAATTTCTAAAGGCCTTATCGGTGCCCGTTGGTTGTTAAATCGCAGTGGCTTAGGTGCAACCAATCACTTTGAGTCGTGTGCGTTTATTCGCTCAAAACCTGGAGTTGAATGGCCTGATCTGCAATATCACTTTTTACCTGCGGCAATTCGCTATGATGGTAAAAGTGCCTTTGATGGACATGGTTTCCAAGTGCATGTGGGTCATAACAAACCTAAAAGCCGCGGGGCAGTATCAATACAGTCAGCCGATGCCAAAGTTGCACCAAAAATTCAGTTTAACTACTTACAGCATCAAGATGATATTGAAGGGTTTAGAGCGTGTGTACGTTTAACCCGTGAAATCATTGAGCAAAACGCATTTGATGACTATCGCGATGATGAAATTCAACCCGGTAAAGACATCCAAACCGATGAGCAAATTGATGCATTTGTTCGCCAAGCTGTTGAGAGTGCGTACCATCCGTCATGTTCATGCAAAATGGGTGAAGATGAGCTAGCCGTCGTGAACTCAAATACACAAGTACATGGCCTAGAAAGCTTGAGAGTGGTTGACTCGTCAATCTTCCCAACCATACCAAACGGTAATTTGAATGCGCCTACCATTATGGTGGCAGAAAAAGCGGCAGACTTAATATTAGGTAAGCCACCACTTACTAAATCGCATGCAGCGGTTGCCATGGAATCACAATGGCAAACAAAGCAGCGTAGCTCGGAGATTTAATAAATACCCAAACTCGCTTCATGAGGTGGTTGGGTATAAACGCCACCTGCAGCATATTTTTGCTGTGGGGCTTGCAGTGGCGCGCACTACAAGTTGTTTGTGGTGCGTTAATGCGAGATAAAACACACGGAGAAAAAATGACATATTATCATTTATTTTGGGGGGCAAATTATGACCTTATGGCTTAGTGCTGGCATTATTTTTACCCTACTGGCAATAATCGCAATTTTAGTAAAATGGGGAAATGTGAAGTGTGTAGGCGTTACACCGGTTAGAACATTTACCTTCATCGCAATCTTATTTACTTCAGGCTTAGACGTCGGCTTGATAATGTTTCCACTAACAGAGTTTGCAGGTTATGCAGACATAAAAGCAAGCCCAGAATATGCGTTTGCCAATCCGATGGCCATTGAGTTTGGTTATTGGGGCTTTCTTATCTGGGGATTTTATTTCCTTACGTGCTTTTATTTCTGTGTAATAGAACCTAAAGTAAAATTTTTCGAAATTCCTTTGGTTAAATTAATCAATAATGTAGTAATTATTGGTACTTGTGCATTTACTGCCTTTTTACTCCTCTCAAACCTACCTTGGTACTTACCTGCGTTAGGTGATGGCGAATCAATTATTCCTTCGTTTTACTTAATCGTCTTTGCAGCGATATGTTTTGCTGTGTATTCAAGCACAGATATTAAATATGTGCGCTTTCTAAGTATCTCTACAACTTGGCTGTTTATTGCTTTAATTGGCTTTATGTGGGTTGGTGCGTTTACAGGCGATAACGGTCAGGTGTCAGACTTTACCAATAACCTTGCGTTAATTGGCAGCTACTTTGGCAACCTAAATGAGTTTATTTTACCGCTGAATGATTACCACGAGTTTTATCTTTTCTGGTGGTTTGCTTGGAGCATAATGATTGGTCAATTTACTTCCCGTTTTGTTGGTGGACTGAAAACCTACCAAGTGCTTGGTGCAATGTTGATTTTCCCTTCAATCCCCATCGCAATTTGGTTCGGTGTGCTTTATCACTATCATGAAGCAGGTATACCGACGCAAGGCATTAAAAATATTGCCATGGTTTTTGTTGGTGTTGTTTTTGTTATCAATTCACTGGATTCACTTATCCGCTTGTACACGGATAACTTAAATATGACGGTAAAACGTTTAGGCAAATTTAACTACATTATCTTAAATGTAGTGGCTCTGACATTGCTAACTTTATTATTTAAACTAAACTTTTTGCAAATACAGTGGGTTGGTGCACTTGTAATTGCGTTGTTCTTTAGTTGCGCAGGGTTTATTGCCTATAGCAAGTTTAAGACTGTGAGTAATATCGATAGCTCGCCAAAAGATAACAAAATTGACTATACAAAAATTGAATCAGTAAGCTAAGGAATTAACATGACAACACAAAAAACACTACTTGCAATAGCACTACCATTTGCTCTTTTTTCAACATCAGCTTTGGCTGATTGGTCAACAACGATTACAGGCGTATCAGACTATACTTTTAATGGTGTGAGCCAAACGCAAAACGACCCAGCAATTCAAGGAAGCCTTGATTATTCATTTGGTGAGTCGGGCATGTATGCTGGAACGTGGGCATCAAACGTGGATTTTGGTGACGATACCAACATTGAGTGGGATGCGTATTTTGGTCGTTATGCACAGTTAAATGATGCGCTAAGCGTTGATTATGGTTTAGCGTACTATAGCTACCATGGGCAAAGCAATTCAAGCGATGGTAACTACTTTGAAGCGTACACTAAGTTTGGTTATGCCAGCGATTTAGGCCAAACAGAACTTAACTTTTGGTACAGCTGGGACTACTTTGGTACTGGTGCTGGGCATGTGATCTCTATGGTTGCACATACCATTGAACTTGCGCCTAATCATGCACTGCGCGCTAGTTTTGATATTTCAAACTCGCTTGATGGCGATAAGTTTGCTTGGGATACCGATGGCAAATCTTACAATCACTATCGCTTAGCCTATCAAACTAGCTTTGAAGGATTTGATATTGAGGTGGCTGCGGAAAACACTAGCCTAGATATTGATACGGCTGATGAGCGCATTGTGCTTTCAATAGGTCGCACGTTCTCACTTTAAACGTTTAAAATTATTTTGTTTAAGCACCAAAACGGCCATATTATATGGCCGTTTTTTTATCTATCAGAATGCTAGGGTCTGTTGACCTTTCAAGGTTAAATTTGCAGCAGTCTGTTTGGTATTTAGGCAAGGCAGCGCCTATGTGGTGTGGTTATTCCCCATAAATAGGCGATAACGCAGCATCAATGCCAAACAGGCGCTGCCCTTCGGGTTCAGCCTGGGGGCAATTTACTCTTTGTTGCCTACATGGATGTAGGTAAGGGGCGCTAGCAGGACGCGGTAGCTTTGCTCGGTTTTGACTTAGCCCACTAGGTTACAAACCTCGCGCCGTGATTAAACCGCCCCTAGTTTGAACAAATTTTAATCCGCAAAGGTCAACAGACCCTAATAACAGACTACATATACCTCACAGTAAAGCGGTTCAATCCAGCCATTGACACGGTATATAGGCTTATTAAAACAAGTACAAATAAGCTATCGCCATGATCGAATATATAGTTCGCTAACCCCATATTAAAACCAAACGCCAAGCAAAGAAATACACTCAATACGTTTATATTTTTGCATACATTACTGATTGCAAAGCTAACCAATACGCCACTAGCGCAGGCTAAAGCATAGCTTAAGGTGTTGAAAATAAATAACTCTTCATAAGGTATAACTAGCGCCAATACAGTGACAAAAAACAAGCTTGCGATCATAATGGCTAATTTTAACGCGCTGTGACTAAGCGCTACTTTTGCGTTGTGGCTGGAGTTATAAATAGGCAGGGTAAATAATAGCTCCCACGAGTTTTGCTTTTGAATTTTACTCCATAAACTTAATGTTACTATGGTGAATAAAAGCAAGGTTAATATGAATACGGCATGCTCTACAATATTAATAAATAAGTTTGCAGCGACAGCCATGGCGCAAAAAAGAGCGATGAGTATCAAATACTGCGATAAGCTTGCGCCAACAAAGTAGCTGAGCGGGAAGAGTTGTTTGTTTATTGCGTTACCGTAATTGGATAAAAAGCCACTGGGTATGGGTGACCAACCAGATTGAAGGCCTTGACGATAGTTAGCCAAAGAGCTTGAGTGCCATCGGTATGCATTGGTAAACGTTTTATGTGCCAAAACAATACCGATAAAACCAAGAGTGCTAACGGGTGCTAGCCAAAGTGGTAGCTGGTCGATTAATACAGAGGTAAGTATGCTAATTAGAAAGAAGATATAACAACTAGCTGTAAATAAACGGCTATTAGAGCGATTTAAAAACCAAATAATAATACCAAGTAGATTCGCTACACAAAGTGTTGTTAGCAGGGCTGCATTACCTGCAATGGTGATACTCAATAAAGCGATTATATTATTGAAGACAAGAAAAGCTTTTCCTTGAAACATGACATGTTTGCAATAATCAGGTACCAATACTTGCCATTCAGTGGCTTGCATTTTTACGCTTTGCCAAGCAACAGCGCTGTACATACAGATAGTGGAGAACAAGATCATTAATTCGAGTAGCTCTTCATCCATCCCGGTTGCTACTAAGCACAGTAAAGTAGATACAAGGGCTGCTATAAAATAACTGGCGCAGCCAGGTTCTTTAAACCATAGGCTGGTTATACCTTGATACCAAGGTCGATTAACTACTTGCATCATCCATGCAGCTCCACAAATAATTGCTCTAATGACAGTGTATTAGTTGCAATAGCGCCTGGAATTGTATCGCCTGTGTATCCATAGATGATGGCACTGTTTTTTTGTAAATTAAGTACGTTATAAGCGCTTAAATCGATACCTGAGTCAGAAAAACTAATTTTTCTAACCGTATCACGAATTAAATCGAGTTCATCCATGATCAATAGTTCGCCATCTTTTATCAATGCAATATGACTGGCAACGCGCTCGATATCAGACGTTATATGTGATGAAAATAAAATTCCTGAATCAGAGTCGAGTGCCAAATCAAATAAATCGCCCATAAACTCACGACGTGCGATGGGATCTAAGCTCGCGACAGGTTCATCTAGTATTAGTAACTGTGGGCGATAGGCCATGGCCATGATAAGCGCCAATGTTTGACGTTGGCCTATCGATAAGTTGTTTATGGCAGCGCTTGGGTCAAGATCAAACCGTTTAAGCCATTTATTTTCAAGTTCGCAATCCCAATCAGGATAAAAACTGCGGTGTAAGGCGAGGGCATCTGCGATTTTAAAGCCTTCATAGCCGAAGGTTTGTTGCGCAACATAGCCAATCCTTGCTTTACTCTGGGCGCTAAGTTGATCACTTTTTTCGCCAAAAACGTAAACGTTGCCTTGTTCAGGTGTTAAAAGTCCTAGCGCTGAACGTAATAAAGTTGTTTTACCAGCTCCATTTTTACCCAATAAACCGACCACCATGCCTGGTTCTATTTCAAGGTTTACATCATTTAATATTTGGCGTTGCTGGTAGCTTTTACAGACATTTTGATAACAAAGAAGTGGCTGTGTCATTGTTCTAATTCCCACCGTTTTTTTATAAGTTCGACTAAAGTTGTTTGCGGTACATCTAGCTGCTTGGTTTGTTGGATAAGCTGATCAATGGCTTTATAAAGTAAGGCTTCTTGTTGATCTGATTGCTGGGCTATATTTTGCGCAACACGAGTGGCTTGGCCACGGCGACGTTCAAGCCAGCCTTGATCAACTAACTGGCCGATTGCTCTTGATACTGTCATAGGGTTGACAGCGAAGTGATCGGCTATTTTTCGCACCGAAGGTAACTCGTCCCCAGTTGCTAATTGGCCGCCCACAATCAAGCGCACAATTTGCTCATGCAATTGTTTGTATATTGGATCGCCACTATTAGGGTTGACATTAATAAATTCTAGCATTATTCTTTCTCTACTGTATTAATACATTAATACACCGATACACTACATACTAAGTTATCACATTAGGTGTAAAATGCAAATAAGGGAAAGCGCAATGAAAAGTACATTCAAATATCGTAATAGGCTGATAAAATTAGCAATTTTACCTTTTTTAATCGCAAATTCAGCAATGATACAGGGACAAGAAAACAACAATAATCCTGTAAAATTAACGCCATGTTACATGGAGGGCCTATCGGATAGATTAATGTGTGGCAGTATTGCTCAGCCATTATCAGATAACCCAGCCGATGGTGAAATCGATATTCACTTTGCAGTTATACCAGCAATAAAACCAAGTAACCCTGATGAGGCTGTTCTGGGGTTTGCTGGTGGGCCTGGTCAAGGAGCGGTTGATTTAGCGCGTGTGTTTAATCGTAACTTGCGTTTTGCCCGTGAAACACGTGACATTGTACTTGTTGATCAGCGCGGTACTGGTTATTCAAATCAGCTGCAATGTGATAGCGATGATTTAAAAACACAGTTTGCATTTAATGATGCGATAACTGATTTGCAAACCATGAGCAAACAAGACACCGAGCAATGTAAAGCGAAGCTCAACGTTGATTTAAGCCACTTTACGACCTCTGCTGCGGCAAAAGACTTTGAAGCGGTGCGTGTTGCACTGGGTTATGAAGGCTTTCATTTATATGGGGTGTCATATGGCACACGTATAGCGCAAGAGTACACCCGTCAATTTCCTGCTTCTGTTATTACAAGCACCTTAGACGGTGTGGTCCCCATGCAGCAAAGCTTTGCTGCTATCGGCGAGGCCATAGACGATTCATTGCTTGCCTTGTTCGAACGTTGTAAAAATGATGTTGCCTGCAATGAGCAGTTCCCCTCTTTAGAAACGCGTTTTAATGAGTTTCTAGCTAAACTTGAGCAACAACCCATTGAAGCGCAAGTCAGGCACCCTCGCACTTATGAACTCATCCCTTTTACTGTCACTAAAATGAAGTTTTACAGTGCCATTCGTTTAGCGCTTTATAGCCACACAACGCGTTCGATTTTACCGCTAGTGATTACTAAAGCAGCTCAAGGTGATTTTTCGCCATTGGCAGGTTTAATGGCAAACGCAGATTTAACTCAATCGCTGGCAATGGGCATGCATAACGCGATTGTATGTTCAGAAGATTGGCCCCAATTGACACCTCAACTTCGCAGTAAATACAGTAATACATACATGGGTAAAACCATGATTGAAGGGCTTGATATTGTCTGTCCAATTTTAGAAGTTAAACCTACGGATAAAACATTTTATAAGCCATTACAAAGCGATAAACCAACTTTATTGTTATCCGGCGCACGCGACCCAGCAACACCCCCAAGCTGGGCGGAACTTGCAATGGTGAATATGACCGATGCGACACATCTAGTAGCCCCAACCGCTACACATGGCATTGGTTCACAAACCTGTGCGCCAAAGATTATCGCCCAGTTTATTGATCAAAAAGCCATGCAAGATATTAATACCGATTGCATCAGTGAAGAAAATGATAAGCAATTTTTTATGAACATTAATGGGGTTGCAAACACGTATTCAACACCAACAGCGAACAAGGAGTAAGTCATGATTAATGTATCTAATTTGACCAAAAAGATTAGTGATGTTAACGCATTAAACGGATTAAGTTTTAGTGCAGAGAATGGCAAAATCACCGGCTTGTTAGGCCCTAATGGGGCCGGTAAAACCACTTGTTTACGCACTGTTTTTGGCTTATTAAAAGCAGACAGCGGATTTGCTGAAATTGACGGTATTGATGTTGCAAAACAGCCCATGCAAGCAAAACAAAACTTGGGACTATTTCCAGACCCATGTGGTTTATATGAGCGACTTACACCGCGGGAATATATCAGCTTTTTTGCTCAGTTGAGCGGCCTTAGTGCTTCGCAAGCAAAGGAAGCGACTATGCAAGTAATTGATAAATTGAGTATGAATGATATTGCCGATCGTCGTTGCCAAGGTTTTTCGCAAGGCCAACGAATGAAAACGGCATTAGCACAAGCGGTTGTTCATAACCCAACAAACGTAATTTTAGATGAGCCAACGCGTGGCCTCGATGTAATGAGTACACGCATTTTACGAGAGCTGTTATTGCTACTTAAAGCACAAGGACATTGTGTTTTGTTTTCATCGCATGTGATGCAAGAAGTCGCGGCTTTATGTGACCACGTTGTCATTATGGCAAAAGGGCAGGTGATTGCTCAGGGGTCTATTGAGCAGCTCTGTGATCAAGCAGGCAAAGACACATTAGAAGAAGCATTTATTGCATTAATAGGTAGCGATGAGGGGATTGCAGCATGATCAATATATTAAAAGTACTGTTTAAAAAAGAAGTAACAGATGCAAGTCGTGATAAACGCTCTGTGATGGCGGGACTTTATTATGCGATTGGTGCGCCGATTGGTATGTGCTTACTGATGAGCATTTTACTACAGCAATTAGCTTCTCCTGATGCGCTTAAAATTACTATTGAAAACGCAAACAATGCTCCGGGTTTAGTTGCTCATTTAGCCAGTCGTGATATTAAAGTAGCCGATGATAAAAATGATCCCCTGCTTAAAGCGATTACGCTGATTATCAGTGATGATTATAAGCAAAATATGAGTGAGGGCCGCCCAGCGACAGTGACGCTAATTGCTGATAAGTCAGATGATAAACTGGGTAAGCATATCAATCGTGTTGAAAAAGCAATGGCCGTTTATAGTTCAGAAATTGCCAGTTTACGTTTGGTGTCTCGCGGTATTGACCCTAACTTAATGCGCGCGCTCGCCATTGAAGTTAATGATCAAGCAACTCCTGATTCTAAAGGTGGGATGATCTTAGGGCTGGTCACATTTTCTATTATTTTAACCTTATTTTATGCGGCAATGAGCCTAGCTATCGATACCAGTGCAGGCGAACGTGAGCGTAATTCGTTAAGTTTATTGCTGAGCCATCCGTTAAGTAGTTTGCATATTGTGCTTGCCAAAGTGGGCGCAATAGCGGCGTTTTCAATGTTGGGCTTGGTGATTATTTTGATTGTTTCTAAAGTAGTTTACCCTATGGTGGCATGGGAGCAATTAGGGTTTAGCATAACGATTACGCCAGAGTTTATGCTGTTTTGTATTGCGATATGTTTCCCAATTGCATTGATGTCGTCAAGCTTACAAGTGTTTGTCTCTTTTATGGCTAAGTCATTTAAAGAAGCGCAATCTTACGTCACCATGGTGTTATTTATCCCAATGGCTTTAAGTATGGTTACTACTTATGATATTGCGACGGACATTGTGCAGTGGCTTCCTATTGCTGCGCAGCAGTTTGCCCTGATGGAATTTATTAAAGGTAATCCAATCCCTGTTCCACAGTTGATATTGTCAACAGGGGTAACGGTTGTACTATTTGCTCTGTTTAGCTTTTTAAGTGCCCGCATGCTTAAAAGTGAAAAGGTGGTATTTGGCTTATAAAAGTGGTGATTAAAAAAGCGGCCAGTTGGCCGCTTTTTGTTGTTTAGTCGGTGTTTTAATACACCTAACTTAACTGTTTAGAAGTAAGCTGTTACGCCAACCCAAAAGTTACGGCCTTTGTCTTTTACATTGTAGTCATCGGTAAAGCTCACTTCGCTAATAACTCCACGGCCTGTTAAATATTCGTATTCACCATCACCGTTAAGATCAGTATAGGTTGTACTGTACGAGGTAAAATCTTCATCAAGCAAGTTGTTAACGCGAGCATTGATTTGTATGTACTCATTTACGTAAAACTGAGCACCTAAATTAAATAGGTTATAGTTTTTGTAATAAAGCGCTTGATCATGAACATTGTCCCAACCACGGTAACGATCAGAGCGGTATACACCTTGAAGATAAATTTCCATGAAGTCTGTGGCTTCCCAATTTAGGGTGATATTAGCCATGTGTTCAGCACTGTTTGTCAGCGGTTGGCCTTTTTGTGAACCACTTTGTTGCTCACTATCAGTCCACGTATAGTTACCATTTAATGAAATGGTCTCTGTGAGTGTATATTGGCCTGCAATTTCAATACCTTGTAAATCAACTTCGTCAATATTGATTTTTTGGCTATAGCTTTGATAACCAAGTTGGTCGTATTGACCCAAGTTCACACACGGGCGAACATCGTTGGTTTGCTCGCAGCTGAAAACGGTATCACCACGGGCAATTTTATCTTCAAACTTGGTGTTGTAGTAGGTGATGTTAAAGTTATGCTCACCGCCTAACGAGTTCCAATACAGGGCAACTTCTGAATTTACGCTGGTTTCAGGCTCAAGCTCAGGGTTACCAGCAAATGGGCTCGTCCCTTGACCGCCAAAACCTGTAATCCCATCGTATAGATCCGTTGTTTTTGGCGTCTTATAACCTGTGCTGATACCACCTTTCACTGTCCACGTGTTATTTACGTTATACACACCGTATAAACGAGGAGACACTTGGCTACCAAACACGTCATGGTTATCAAAACGAGCGCCCGCTGTAAGCGTAAAGTTGTCTGTCATCATCCAGTTGTCTTCAGCAAAAATAGAGTACATGTTTTGTTCTTGTACTTTACCTGCTTCATTGCTTTCTAAACCAAATACGCCGTCTTTTAGTTCACCATCAATTAATTGACCACCCACTACAAAGTTGTGATCGCCTAATGCGCCACTCATTGGAATATCAAAACGTAAATCGTAGGTATATTGGCTGCTTTCTAGTGGACGTACAGGGCGTGGTAAGAATGTTTCTTCAGCAAGGTCTTTACGTGCTTGCTCGTCCATATCTGCATACTCGCCAGTACCGTCATACATTTGTTGTAACTGTAGGCGCTCTGCAACACTTAAAGGAAGTGTACGGCCATTATTCTGAGTATCAACATAAGAAACAGACGCTTTAACTGTGGCCCATTCAAGTTCACCATCGTAGCTTAAAGACCACCATTGACGGTCAAACTTTTGGTCTGCTGCATAACCTGCACGTGGGTTTACTTTTCCTCTTCTGCTTGCCCAAATAGATTCAATATTATCCTTGGTGCCAAGTGGATAGGTGATGCTACCTGATTCAAGATCATAGCTTGGGCTATTATCGTAAACTTGGCTCGAATTATCATAATCAAAACTCAAATGATGATCTTCAAATGGTGAATAGTTAATAGTAAAACCAAACTGCTCATTGGTGTTATCAACCGTACGTCCGCCTCTGCCAAAGCCTAAAGAGCGAGCATGAACAACTCCGTTTGGATCTGTCGCAGCTTCAAAAGTCGGTGATGACGCTTGCTGCTCGTAAACACTACCGCGAAAACCAAGACTTAATACATTTTCAATAAGTGGACCAGAAACGTTAATGTCTGTTGTTATGTCATCGCCAAAGCTATCATCTTGTTGCAATGAGCGACTAAATGAGACTGCGCCACCCCAATCTGCAGTGTGCTTTTTCGTGATGATGTTAATGACGCCACCGAGTGCATCTGCACCGTATAGCGTTGATGCTGGCCCACGTATCACTTCAACTCGTTCAATGGCATCAGCAGGTGGAACATGATTAAAGGCATTTCCGCCAAAGTTATTAGGGTAGATGTCGCCATGGTTATTTTGGCGTTTGCCGTTAATCAGTAATAGTGTGTATTCACCCGTTAGACCGCGCATGCTTACACTACCTTGACCTGTTTTGTCTCGTGTAGTTCCAACATCAATGCCTTCTAAATATTGCACTGCATCTAAAACTGAAGTGAAAGCATGAGACTTAATATCTTCATTAGTGATGATAGAGATACTTGCTGGTGCTTCAGTGACTTTTTGTTCAAAGCCAGTTGCTGTAACAACCATACGTTCCATGTTTTTTTCAGGAATTTTTTCATCGGCGTGAACAGAAAAGTTAGCTGCCACAGCAAGTGCGATTAAGCTAGGTTTTACTAGGTATGACATTGATTTCATCTCTTTATTATTTTACAACAATTAGGTACGACGGCGGGTATAATACAGAAAGCGTAAATCTAATCAATAACTATTTTCATTTGTATTTGGTGTGAGGTGTTGATATTGAGCCGTTTTTATTTTCTATTGCTAAAAACTGAATTTTCTTACGTTTTTTATTGCGCTTAAATAATATACTTTCGGTACGATAACTGACGAATCTATATGTATGTCTTCGAACGAGTACCATCTGAGTTATGAATGCTTTTTAGAACACCCACTTTATCAGCAGGTATGCTTGCCTAACCGTTTCATTAAAGACCTTAATCAAGCTCATAAACGCTTAGCTATATTGCGTGTTTTGACGCATTGGTTGCCTTTTTTGTTTAACTGGGATAGAGCAAGTGTGGTGTTAGCACACTATGAAGGCTACCTTAATTTAGTCTCTGCGTTTGGAAGCGAAGCAATAACAAATGAAATCCCATTGCCGATAGATTTCACCTTGGTCGGACGTGTGTACAAAACAAAAAAATTGATTATTTGCAAGCATCTAAGTTTAAGTAAAGAGCAAGACTGTCGTATGCTCGCACAGGCGGGGTTAACTACCTGTATGGATGCTCCTATTACTTATCAAAAACAATGCTTTGGAACACTAAATGTGGCGCGTTTTAGTGGCGATTTTACAAAAGAGGAAGCGATTCAATTATTTTTTATTGCTGACTTATTGGGGAGGGCATTGCAATTGTGTAAAGGCTAGAGCGTTTCGCAGGCACTTACTCTCTTCGTTGTTCCTTTTTAAAAGGAATGGTCATAGGTGAGCACGTCCTAGCATTGCTTGTTTTATGAAGAATTTTTGACTACTTTTTGTTAACAGTCGATATTCTAAAACGGTGCACAACATGTCTGTTTCATTTATTCCTAAAGGGTTTCATGCGGTGACGCCCTACCTAATTGTTGACGGTGCAACAAAGGCGATTGAATTTTATAAAAAAGCGTTTTCAGCTAAGCTCGTTATGCAAATGCCCTTGCCTGATGGTGGGGTGGCACATGCTGAGATAAAAATTGCCGACTCTCATCTGATGCTCTCGGATATGTGTCCAGAGGCACATTTTAAAAGTCCCAGTCAGCTAGGGGGGACACCTGTGAGTTTAATGCTTTATGTTGATGACGTTGATACAGTTTTTGATAATGCGATTAAGTTAGGTGCAACAGAAGTACGCCCGGTGCATGATCAATTTTATGGTGACAGAGCGGGTACATTAGAAGATCCATTTGGTCATGTTTGGACTATTGGTACTCACCAAGAAGACCTGACCAATGAAGAGGTTAATCAGCGAATGGCTGATTTTATGAGTAAAGATCAGGATGCCTAGGGGCGATTTACTCTTTGTAGCTCGGTTTTGACTTAGCCCATTAGGTTACAAATCTCGCGCCGCGATTAAACCGCCCCTAATATCAAACCATATTCTTTTATTCTGGCAATATGTAAATAAAAAAGCCACTTAGTAAAAGTGGCTTTTGTCTGAGGTGATTCCTCTAACTTATTTTATTTCGATCCATGCCATGTTCCAATATAAACCAACACCTGGTTCATATTGATTAGCGGTTTGTGACCATTGCACGCAGTAGCCGTTGTAAGGCCAAGGCTTACATTGATACACCTTGTTATTTTTAGGTTGTAAAACCACAGTACCCGCTTTATAACGAGCTAAACTTTCTGGGAAAATAAATTCGACATCTGCAATTGGTTCAACAACAGGTGGAGTTGGTTCTACAGGGAGCTCAGAGTTTACAATGTTTAAATGAAACATTTTTTCATCTGTAACACCCTCATTAGTAATATAGCTAATAGTTAAATTATAATGGCCTGTTTCTGCATTTGGGTAGTTAAGCGAAAGTTGAGATTGACCTTTAACCACTTCGTAAGCTTTAGTAACAATACTGTTATACGATTTATTTAATGTCGCTTGGATTTGTGCATTCGCATCTAAATTAACAGTAAAGTCGAAATTGACAGCGTCGCCCTCTATCAAATAGTTATGCGAAACACCTGTAACAGAAAAATCAGGCTTAGGTAACGGCGCCATTTCAAATTCAAGCTCCACAGAGCTTATTCCTGCATTGCTCTGAGCAAAAATTTCATTTCGCCCAACAGTGACTTTTACTTCATTGTTCTCGTTAAGTTGGCCTGCTTGGATCCAAGATTGAGATGCATTAATTTTCTCAGCGAGCGCGATGGTCCAGTTTTTATTTAACCCTTCGTTCTCATTGTTAATTGTTAATACAGTTTGAAGAGATGGAATTTCTTTAGAATCACCAAATACACGAGTTTTTACTTTATCGCCCACTTTTAAATCGCGACCAGTGACGATATCACCCACATCTTGCCAAGTTGCTTTTTGTGTATCGTCGTTATCAATCATAACATCGACCACATTATAAAAACTCATAGGGGTATCGGCAACGTCCCATACACCGAGTACAACATGGTAACCAGTTCGTTCAGGTACATTACACAGGTGAGTTAACGTTTTTGGCGGTTGTCGGTTATACCCTTGATACTCACAAAAAGGGACTGTTTCAAACTGGTCTCTTGTCAATGGGCTATTTGGATCCCATGATGTTTTTGTGATGAAATAGCGCCAGTCTCGTGATGAGTGCGCAGCTGTAAAGCGCCAGCTAAACTCATTCGGGCCTGTTTTTATGTGGCGTTTTGTCCAGCGGTTAATAGATTGATCGTCCAAAGCGCCAAATGCTCTTAAGCCCGCGCTGGCGATATGACCATCAATCGGCCCTGATTGCGGGAAGCGATCCTGTCCTTCTAAACTTTGTGGCTCATACACTACATTGCCACAGTGTGTATTTTCTCTTAGGCGGCATAAATAACCGCGAGCTTCTGGTTTTGAAATATAGCCATGGGCTGATGCTTGGTGTGACATTGGTAGTAAGAGTGCTAGAGCAACGGGGCTGAGGGTAAGCAGTGATTTAGTCATTATTTTCATTGTTTTCCAAGGTAATGTTATCGCGTATCATTATTTGTACCAATAAATGGTAATTTAGATGTGGCAATGAAACAATCACCCTTTATTATCAAAAAGTATTGCTTTTAATTTTTTATCTAGTTCTTTAGTGTTTTTAATTGGCGGTCAAACAATTGGCCTATATGCTCATTTGTTTTTAGGTTGGCTTCTTGGTGCGCCGAGAAGAATAGCTAAGTGGCATACACAGACTGAGAGGAAAGCACTTAACCCCAGTGCCCCGCCATAGCTATAAAGTAGTGGTACAAGGTAATGAAATAAAATAGAAAAAAGTATACTTGCAGAGCATAAGGTGTAAAAGCCGAAGCGCTTGGGGGCGCTCATGCCAATGAACGTACCGCCAAAGAATAGCATTGAATAGAGTTCAGCATTGAGACCTAAAAATAAAAATAGGGTGTAAGCGATAATAGATAAAGTAGCAGATGCTCTAATGGCCCCAATACGGTCATACTTGGCTAAAAAAAATGTTAAAAAAGCCCCTAATAGCGATACTAAAATTGACAGTAAGCTCATATAACAATACCTCGAGCAATGACAAAAAGTGCAATACTGACAAAGGCTATACTGCCAAGCTTTCCACCAAAACCGGTAAATAATTTTGTGCTTGTTGCGTATAACACAGCGCCAATCAAAGAAATAACGGCTAACTCCCAATACCCAGTGATCAGGCCTTCAGAGCACATTCCGGCAAAACTACCGGCATAAATTGCAGAGTGGGGATGTTGCCCATATGACTTTGGTGCAGGGATAAAGCTGCCGACCAAGCCAACTAAACATGAGGAAATTAGCGGTGGAATTGCAAATTGGGTGTGAAAAATGAAGCAAAGGCTACACCCTAAATAAAAAGCAACGTATTTTAAAATAAAAAATTTAGTCATTAGAATAGAGTAAATGACGCGCCGTAATTAATCTATAAAGAGTTCATCGGTAACTGCCATTTTGATAAAATTTCTTGATACTCACCGGTCTCTTTCACCTTTAGTAGAGCTTGTTTAAGTTGTAGGCTGGTTTGTTTATCGAGTTTTTTATTGGCTGCAAAATAAAGTGTTGCTGGGTAGTCGTTTAAATGTACTTGTTTTTTAACTTGGCTTACATCGAACCCAGCGAGTTTTAATTCGTTTTTTAAAGTAAGCGTATTTGTTAATACAAAATCTAAACGTTGTTTAAATAGCATCTGCCATAGCTGGGTATAGTGGCTAACAAGTACTAAGTTTTCGTTATCTGAAAAGCCTGCATCACGAAGGTATTGCTCGCTAGAATAACCATTAATTGTGCCTACTCTGTACTCTTTAGCTTGCTCTAAATTGTCTACTTTACCTTTAAAGGTATCTAAGCTTATTAAATAAGCGTCTGCAAAATATACCGCGCCAATCCAATCAAATAGTTCTAAACGCTTTGGGTTTTTTAATAATGACATCATGATAATGTCAGAATGTGTTTCGAATCGGTGGTATGCCCGTGCCATCGGCATAATTTCGAATGTTCCATCGAGCTGTGCTTTATTCAATACCGCTTTTGATAAATCAACCAATGCGCCAACAACTTCGCCTTGCTCATTTTTATAATGGTATGGGGGAAGATCTTCGGCCACAAATGTCAGTGCTAATGCAGGATTTTTAATACAATTTACGATAACGAAAACTGTGGCTATGAAGTACAAAACTTTATTCATGTAGAGGTGTTTACCTTAAACGAGTGAATGTGTAAAAAAGGCTAATGTTCGTTGCCAAGCAAGCTCAGCACTGTCTTTATCGTATCGGCTAGTAGAGTCGTTATGAAAACCATGATGGGCGCCTTGGTACATATGCATTTGATAGGGAACATTATGTACTTTTAAGTCCGTTTCGTATTCAGGCCAACTGGCATTTACACGCTTATCTAGTTCGCCAAGCTGAATCATTAAAGGGGCTTTGATATTTTTTCGCAATTCTTTTGTTGCTGGCGTGCCGTAAAATGGTACACCTGCGTTAAGAAGTGTTGAGTCAATAGCAGCTAGGTAATTGACAATATAGCCACCAAAGCAAAAGCCAACAGCGCCAAGCTTGTTATTGCTGCGAGGGTGAGATTTTAAAAACTTTGCAGCAGCTAGAAAATCATTTTGAATTTTTTCTCTGTCCATCGAGCGTTGCATTGCACGACCTTCGTCGTCATTACCGGGATATCCACCAAGTGGGTAGAGTGCATCAGGTGCAAATGCGATAAAACCAGCTTTTACTAAGCGCCGTGCAACATCTTTAATATAAGGGTTTAAACCACGATTTTCGTGAATAACCAGTATAACGGGGCGCCTGCCAGCTATATTCGCCGGTTCAACGAAATAACCTTGCCCTTTATCATGGCCACTCGGTGAACTAAAAGTTTGATAGGTTGCTTTAATATCATCATCGTTAAACGAAACTTGCTCAGCTAGCACATAATTAGGCAGTAAGGCTGTGGTGAGTGTCGCCATTGAATAGCCTAAGACTGCTAGCGAGCCTAGTTTTTTCATAAAGGTGCGTCTATCCATCGTGCCGTGAGCATATTCATCATACCAATCGAATGCTTCTTGAGGGATATGATCAGAGGCAGGCTTATTCATAGATATCTCTACAATTAACAATGTTTACACTAATTTAACGTAGCTATACGCAAATGTATATCAATCTATAGTCAATAACCGAATAGGTTTAATTTAATTCACTTCGACACCTTGATGTTGGGAGGCTAAATCATCTAACTCTGAACAGGTATAATCAAACCCAGTACCATCAAATTGATAGCTAACTTTGACATCAAAGCCACCGTTAAGTAGCCTGGTTTTTACTTTCGCAATAGGCCAGTCTTTGAGCTCATTTAAAAAGCGATTGGCAATTTGTGCTGATTGAAAACGATAGCGTATTTCTGAGTTCATATTGGGCCTCTTGTTAGAAAAATTTTATTTGCAGTTTGTGTATTTAACTAAATTAGTCAAGTTTTTTGTAATTTTATCAATAGGGGATTACATATACGCACTAAGTGCGGTATAAGAGCGGTATGAAAACACCTAAACAAATCTTACCGCTTATCGAAGACGGTATTGTTGATGAAGTCATCAGCCAATTAATGAGTGGTAAAGAAGCCTCAGTCTATGTTGTACGCTGTGGAGAGGCTATTCGCTGCGCCAAAGTGTATAAAGATGTTCAACACAGAAGTTTTAAACAGGCTGCTAAATACCAAGAAGGTCGAAAGGTACGTAACAGCCGACGTGGCCGTGCCATGGAAAAAGGGTCTAAATTTGGTCGCAAAGAGCAAGAGAGTGTGTGGCAAAATGCAGAAGTCGATGCGTTATTCACATTATCTAAAGCGGGTGTCAAAGTGCCACAGCCATACGGGTGTTACGATGGTGTATTGATCATGGATTTAGTTACGGACGATGATGGTGATGTAGCACCACGTTTAAACGATGTTAGCATGACCGCAGAGCAGGCTATTGAAGATCATGCCACTATGGTTCATTACATTAGGTTGATGTTATGTGCCGGTATTGTGCATGGTGATTTGTCTGAATTTAATGTGCTGGTGGACAGCGATGGCCCGGTGATCATTGACTTGCCGCAAGCGGTTAATGCATCAGCGAATAACAACGCACAAGCAATGTTTTTGCGCGATGTGCGTAATATGCGCCAATATTATGGCCAGTATGCGCCTGAGATTCTTGCAACACGGTTTGGCGAAGAAATGTGGGCGTTATACCAAGCGGGTGAACTTACCCCAGAGACAACGCTCTATGGTGATTTAGAAGAAGATAATAGCTCCGCTGATGTCGATTCTGTGCTTGATGAAATTAAAGCGGCATTTGAACAAATGCAAGAAAACCAAGAGCGAATCAAAGCGGCAGAGCGAGCTGACGACGAATAAGCTCATAATCTTCTGTAGATACAAGAAAAGGGGCTAATCAGCCCCTTTTTTAATTTTACCCATAAATTAGTTTATTTAGCTTGCGTAATTACGGTGTCTATTAAGTGTACTACGCCATTGCTGGTGTAGATATCAGTAGTCACAACATTGCTACCAGCCACTTGTAATGAAGTCGCAGGTAAACTTACTTGCCACCAGTTATCACCCACACCTTGGCCATTCGCTTGGCCCGGTGCTTCATCACCTGAGTAGGTATAAAGTGGGCGACCTAAATAAGCCACTTGCATGGTGCTATCTTGACGTTCAATAAGTGAAAGACCTGGAATATTCGCAATGCTTTGCTCTTTGCCAATAACCGGTGGCCATGTTTGAGCACAGGTGTCGTTACACACGCTCATTGACTGCTCTAAGTCGGCATTAAATACATACACAGTTGCTCCTGAATTGCTTGAGCCCATGCCAGTAACAAGACGGCTGTTTGTGCTGTCATATGCAATGATGTCTGCTTGAGTGTTAGCTGTACTGGTAAAATCAACTATATTAACCGATAAGTTATTGCCCGCTAGAGTCTCAACCATCATACCATTTGCAGCGAATGCATCCGTTGAGCTTACTTGTGCGCCTAAAACATGCTGAGTTAGCACTTGAGTTAAGGCATCATTATCAGCTAAAAGCGAATTTAATGTTTCTGATGGAATCTTTTTGAATGCGTCATTAGTCGGTGCAAATACAGTGAACATTTTCGATGTATCGTTAAAAGTATCTACTAAGTTGGCTGCTTGCAACGCAGTTACTAATGTTGAAAGTGATTCAGTTTCGGTTGCAACTGTTGCGATAGTTTTAGTCGGTGTGCCCATGTCTTTTGGTGGCATAATAACTTTGTTTAAAACATGAATTACACCATTGTCAGCAGTAACATTTGCTGTAGTGACTGCGGCATCATTAATAAACAACGCACTATCAACATACGATAAAGCAGCCATGTCGCCGTTCGCCATTGTTGTTTTATTGCTTTCACTGGTAGCGACGCTTACTGCCGCATCTTGAAGTACTTTAGCATCTGCAATTAAGTGGTACTGTAAAATGTTTTTAAGCTTATCAGTATCCGCAAGGAGCGCATCAATTGTGTCTTGGCCCAGAGCTGCAAATGCAGCATCGGTAGGTGCAAAAACAGTAAAAGTATTTGTTGGATCAGCGACAAGCGTATCTAAGCCTGTTGCATTGAGTGCTGCGAGTAATGTTGTGAAATTGCCGTTACTCGTAGCAACATCTGCCAATGTGCCATAGCTTTGTGGTAGTTCGATGTCACCTACAACCACAGCATCAATTACGTGGATAAAACCATTTGTTGTGTTGATGTTAGTTGTTGTTATGTTTGCGCCACCAAATGTCAGGGTGTCTGTCTCACTGTTAATTGCAATTGCTTGTTGATTACCTTGAACGGTTTCAGCGCTCTTGCCGTTGAGTGACATGGCTGTTACAGAATCAACTTTTGCCGCTAGAACATGCTGCTTTAGGATGCTGGCAAGTACATCTGGGTTTGCCAGTAAAGTGTTTAGCATTTTTTCACCAATGGCTTCAAAAGCAGCATCTGTAGGAGCAAATACTGTGAACTCAGAAGATGTATCAGACAATACTGAGGTTAAGTTTGTCGCTTCGAGGGCGGCTAGTAAGGTTGTAAAGTTACCAGCTTGCTGAGCAGTTTCAACAATGTTGCTAGTCGGTGCTGGTTGGTTTTCTTCGCTTGGCATTAAAACGGCGTCAATGATATGAATAATGCCATTGTCAGCCGCAATATCTGTATTGGTAACAGAACTTGTATTAACAAGTAAGGTTTCGCCACTTAACGATAACGCAATTTCTTGACCGTTTACCGTTGTAACCGTCGTGCCAGCTAAACCAATGGCAGCTTCAGCGTCAACCGAACCTTCCACAACGTGGTAAGTCAGTATTTTGCTCAATTTGTCAGTATCATCGAGCAATGCACTGATGGTGTCTTCGCCAAGCAGGGCAAAAGCATCATCAGTGGGTGCAAATACTGTATATGATTTACTGGTGTCTGCAAGAGTGTCGTCCAAGCCAGTAGCTTGTAACGCTGCAACAAGGGTAGTGAAGTTTCCTGCGTTCACTGCAACATCAACAATTGTTGATTGAGATTCTATTGGGGGGGTTACACCATTTTCTTTGTCATCATCGTCATCATTACACCCTTGTATAAACGTAAGGGTTAAAATAATAAGTAAGAGCTTAACGAACTTATCCATCTTGTAATCCTTTTAACAATTTAATTAACAATCGAATAACCTTTACGCAGTAATTATGTAAAGTGATCATATTTATTTTTTGTTATTCAGATTGGGACGGTGGTAAATTCCATTTTAAAAAAGTCGGCTTTTTAATATCTATATAACTTAGTACTTAACGATTACTCCCGCGTGACTTGCAAGCCTACATGCTTAGATTTCAATGCGAATACATTCAGCCATTTTTACACATTAAAGTAGCGACTTTACATTTTTAGCATGTTGTGACGCTATTGTAATTTAAGTGGTGATACTGAAAAGTCACTAATAATCAATAGGTTGTTTTTTATCTGAGTGCTGGCACCTGTATTGCAATTAGTTAAAACAATAACCGCTCTTACAGAAAATTTTTGAGCTTGGCATATCAATTAACTGATAGGTGAAAGTAATGAGGTCGATTAAACAAATAGGACATAAGCATTCAACGCATGGTCTAAAGCAGGTAGCTAAACATGGATCTGTACTGCTAAGTTGTTTAGCTGGGTTCTATACATCTACTTTATTAGCAAACATCTCAAATGAAATACCTAACAAAATGGCAAATCAACAAGCCAGTGATGTGTCAAAAAGTATCTATATAGATCCTAAATCAACAAAGCAAATTGAGAGGATGCAAAACGTAATCGCCTGGCATCAGGAAATTGTTAATAGAGGAGGCTGGCAACAGCTAAACCTTGATGATGTATTAGCGCTAGGAAGTGAAGGTCCTTTTGTAGCCGAGCTGGTTAATAGGCTGGTACTTGGCGGAGATTTAACTGAAGATACCTGCAAAGTTCATATATTTACCAATCCTATAAAAGATATATCGCCGTGTGTGTTTGATATACGCGTTGAAGATGCAGTAAAGCGATTTCAACAACGCCATGGATTATTGATAGATGGTGTAGTTGGGAGAAAAACTCTCAGGCATTTAAATGTACCCGCTAAAATACGCTATGCGCAGTTGAAGTTAAATTTTCAACGTATGACCGAGTTTCCCGGGCGTACCGATGAAGAATATGTATTAGTAAATATTCCTGAATTTAAATTACGCTACATCAACAAAGGCGATGTGGTTTTAAAAAATCGCGTGGTCGTTGGTAAGCCAAGCTGGAAAACCCCAGCGTTCAGCGATGAAATTGAAAAGTTTGTTGTCAATCCCACATGGCGTATTCCACTGTCAATCGCCACTAGAGAGATTGCTCCTAAAGTAGCGAACGACCCGGACTATTTAGAAAAGAAAAATATTGAAATTAGGGAACATAGTTACCTGGATAAAAACCTGATAGATCCAGACAAAATTGTATGGGATGAGATTGAACCTTATGATTTTGAACATTTCTTAGTTAAACGTGCAGGAAAAGATAACCCCTTAGGTGAAATCAAATATTTATTTCCTAACGTGAATGCTATTTATATTCATGATACCAAAGCTAAAAACTGGTTTAAAAAACCAAAGCGTGCTGCCTCGCATGGTTGTATTCGTATGGAGCGCCCGTTTTCTTTAGCAAAAGCAATCATTAAACAACATCAACTTGATGGAATTACTCCTAATATTGAGAATGTTAGAACGACAGACGAAACCCGTACATTTCACTTACAAAAACCAGTGCCTATCCATTTGGTTTACTGGACAGCATGGGTAGATGAAAATAATACCGTTAATTTTAGAACTGATATTTATAATCAGGATAAAAATCTTCATTTATTACATTCGACTGAACCAATGATTGCTGCTAATCATTCATTAAAAAATATGAACACAGCGCCTTAATAGAAGGAGTATTCGTTATGCAATTTGCATATATTTTTACACTGTTAATTACCACAATTTTATTATCTGCGCAGACGTTTGCAGAATCAAAGGTGACTCATCAGGCCGTGGTAATAAAAAATACAGCAGCACTTCCTGATGCGGAATTTAGCTTGAAAATAGATGACATAGTGGTTCCGTATTCCATCTTTTCTGTGTTTGTATTACCTAATGAAAAAATTGAATTTGAGGTTCTTTATTCGCAATCAGATAGCGGCTATGTTTTAAAAGATATTGATAAAGAGCTTAAGGCAAAGTCTAAAAATCGCTGGCTGTGGCGTGCTCCTCAAGAACCCGGTGCCTATAAACTAATGATTGAATCGGCGAATGGTGATGAGAAAATGCAAATTAACGCATTTGTAAAAGTCCCATCCGAGCGCGTTGAAGGCGGCAAGCTTAAGTACTTTCACATAGGTCATTATCCCAATGAAGCAGAATTAGAGGGCAAAGAGCACTATATTGTGCCTGATGGGTATATAGAAGTAACCGAAAAAAATAAGAATATGCAAGTGTCTCCTCATTTTAAATTGAAAGAATTTATCAGCAAACAACGCAGTAAGTTTCCTAAATATGTTTATTTAAAGGGTCAGCTATTACTTAAATTAGAAAAAATTCGTAAAGAAATGACCTTAGAAGGTTACCCGGTCTCTAATATGGTGGTGATGAGTGGGTATCGCACACCTTATTACAACAAATCAATTGGCAATGTTAAATTTAGCCGTCATGTTTTTGGTGATGCAGCTGACGTTTTTATTGATAATAATGGTAACTACCGCATGGATGATTTGAATAACGATGGTAAATTCACCATTGCGGATGCTGATGTAATGGCGGATGTTGTTGAGTCACTTAGTAAGCGAGATTCATTTAAAGGGTTAATGGGTGGTCTTGGTGTATATGGCCCGAAGTCTCATCGTGGTGCATTTATTCACATTGACACGCGGGGTTTTAAGGCTCGTTGGAGAAAACCTTAAGTTATTACTTAAATACGATTTAACAAGGAAATGTATGTCTATTGGGAAGAGTTTAAAAAAGCAAACACGTAAGTTTATTGACTCTAAACATATGCTCAGCGGGATCACGGTTGCGTCATTTCTAGAATCGACCATTGTGCCGATTCCACTTGAGGCGGTCATGGTGCCACTGATGCAAGCTCGTCGAGAAAAGTTGTGGGTAATTGCTTTAATGGCAACAATTGGCTGTATCGCTGGCGCTTTGGTGGGTTACGCGCTGGGCTATTACTTATTTGATTTCATTGGTGATTGGGTTATTAATACATTTTCAAGTCCAGAACAGTTCGAAAATGTTAAACAAAAAATGCAGGAACAAGGCTTTTGGTTTGTGCTGACCTTAGGGATTGTGCCGATTCCATTTCAAATAGCCATGTTAGCAGCTGGAGCGACTAAGTACTCGCTGATGCTGTTTTTGCTGGCGACAACTATCGCTCGCTCAATTCGGTACTTTGCTCTCGCGCTGGTGGTTTACTATGCTGGCGACCAAGCAGAAAAGGTGATTAAAAAACACAAGACGAAAGCTCTCATTTTTGTCACTGGGTTGGTTTTGATCGCATGGTGGTTAAGTACTCTATAAGTCTAGTGTTTATTTGGTAGTTGCTCGCTCATTAGTGTAAAACTAGATTGAATTGAGCGCTGCCAAATAGCTTTAATAGCTTTGTTAAACATGTATAAAAAAAGCAGTGGCATTAAAATGAGTTTCACAACTAACAAAGATAAAAGATTGATGAAGTCTACAAAGAGCGCCTCCACAGACGTAACCATTTCAGTAATCCCCGATGTCACTGCATCAGCTACTTTACTCACCATATTTCCTGTATTGCCTGTTAATTGGTCATTGTAGCGCTGAACCTGTTGCTTTGATTGCTCTGTTTTAGTGTGTAATGCCGCAAGCTGATTATTCAGTTTGGCTTGTTGTTGTTTTAAATCTTGTTGTTGCTTAATAAGTGGCTTAGCCTGCTCTAGTTGTGTCATTGTCAACTTTTGTGTCAGGCTACGATTAGCTTGAATTGCATCGATATCAGCCGTAAGTTGTTTTAATTGTTGTTGGTTATCTTTAACAGTTTTGTTTAATTGGCGTTGTTCAGTGCTGAGCAGTGTTAACTCATCTAATGTTGTTTGTTTTTGGCTAGTAATTTGCGAACGCATATTTTCAGATAATGCTGAGGTGGCATTTGCCTGATCTGTTAGTTTGTCGACCGTTTGACTTACTGCTTTACTTTGCGCATCAATGTCATCATCTAAAAATACTTGGCTTGCAAACCCTGTTGTAATTACCACCAGTGGAATTAAAAAACGCATTAATATGAAGCTTGCTAACACGTTCGTACTCAGTTTTTTTAAGTAACCAAAGTAATCACACACAACATAGCACCCAACGCTTAAGGTAAATAGAGCACTAAAAAGTTCTCCCGAGGCAATGCTAAATAAAATACGCTGTATAAATAAAGAGCCTAGTGCTAAGCGCATCGCATCTGACATGTATTCAGCTAAATCATTAACAGGGTCGAGCAATTGTGCTGGTTGAATACTAGCAATGCCTATGCCTACCTCAGCGGATTGTAATAGCGAGATAATGGCATTTACAGAGCGCGATGAGGCATACAGAATACCTGACTGTAATAATGCTTGATCAATGAAGTCCAGAATAAAGCTCTGGAAATGAGGTAACCAAGCTAGTAAAACTAAACTACTTAGTAGTATGTACTTAATGACTTGGTGTGAAGTAAAAGGCAAGCGAACCTCTAATAAACAAATAGGTGTTATTCACTATAAAGTGAACAACACCT
This sequence comes from Pseudoalteromonas sp. 3D05, assembly GCF_002723455.1. Classification (GTDB taxonomy): domain Bacteria; phylum Pseudomonadota; class Gammaproteobacteria; order Enterobacterales; family Alteromonadaceae; genus Pseudoalteromonas. Next base: position 48,531 of record NZ_PDUS01000016.1, read on the forward strand.
ATTGCCAATTATTTATCACCAATGAGTTGTTGCGGAATGTCCCAACTTTGCTGGAGTAATTCATTTTGCCACGTTTGAATAGTGACCCAAAGCTTGTCATTTTGGCCAATAGTCACAGGTGCAATTGCATGAGCGTGCTGGCCGTGATCCGTGCCATGCATTATACCTTCGTCACTTTTAGCAAACTCACTTAATGGGAGTGGTGCAGGGCCTATATTCAAGTATGCCTGACGGATATTATTAATTTCACCTTGGTTAAACGCTAGATAAAAATCTTTAACATACTCGTTGTGGTGAGAATATGGCTGTTCCATGTTAAGTGGCATGGGGGCTATTTTAAACCCACCAATGGTTTGTTCTTGCCATAGGTCAGGAAAGGTTGGGTTTAAAGCTTGGTAAATAAATATACAGGGTAAAATCAAAACCAAAGCATTGAGTAAGTATTTTTTTTGTTGCCACCAAGTACTTTGTAAACGCGCCATTAGTTTGCCTCCGCAGTATTGCTGATAATTGCTGAGCTTGTTTTTTTAGCTTTAACTAGTTTTTTTGAGTACATCATAAAGCCTGTAATTGACATGCCACTTAGAATAACACCAAAAATAAACCAAATTACCTTGGTCCAGATACCGCCAATTGTGCCGTAATGCAGAGGGTCTGCAATGTGAGATAATGTTTGTAAGGTGGTCATTGTTTCAGGGCTTTTGCTCGTGGCTATTTCACCTGACCATGGATTCACAGAGGTCGAATATGAGTAACCATCGTAAAAAATTGTATCACCCGCACCCATGATGTTGTACATACCACGATTGTGTTCAGGCAGCATGATATAAGTAGGAGTAAAATCGCCAAATTTATTTTTAGTCAAGGCAACAGCATTATCTAAACTAATAGGTTGAGTGTTTTTAGAACTGGGTAATTGAGCTTCGCTTACTAAAGGCGCATGCTCTTCAATATCAATTTCGTTATGCCACATAATTGATTGAGCCAAGTACCAAAGCCCAGTTAAGCTCATGATGGCCATAAACCAAATTGACCACACACCACTGACCGTGTGCAAATCTTTTAGTAGAGTTTTACGACCTTGGTTGAAGCGAATTTTAGGTTGGGCAAAGGCGCGCCAAAAACTTTTGTAAATGATTAAGCCGGTGATCAATGCCCCTAGAATAACGATTGCCATAGCACTGACTAGGTAATAACCAACACTATAGCCTTCTTGCCATGGGAAAAATAACCAGCCATGTAACGTCCGCATAAACTCAACGAAGGAAATTGTTTGATTGATAGCCTGCACTTCACCAGTATATTGGTTTACATAAGCAACAGCGTAAGGTTTATCTGTGTCGGTAAAAATTATCGCGTTAACCAGGTAAGGCTCATAGCTAAGAATGCTCATGACATCGGCGCTAGGGTGCTGACTTTTTAAGCTTGCAATCAGTGTGTCTTTTGATTTTTCTGGTAAATTATCTGGGTTTGTTGCTCTTGCAGCAGAATTTGTCAACCATGTTAACTCGTGGCTAATTACCGATACGGTTCCAGTGACACAAATAAAACAAAATAAAACCCAGATTGGTAGCGAGCACCAACCATGCAACTGAAACCAAAACCGTTGGCTTACCTTTGCCATGTTAACCCCTGTATTGTAAATAGTAAGTATTATCAATTCTTTTTGCGATTGTACTACTAAAGCTTAGAGAAACTCAATTGCTTTGCTAAATGCTCTTCTTACAGGGGGGAAGTTAGGGTCTGTTGACCTTTGCGGATTGAAATTTGTTCAAAGAGGGGCGAATTAATCGCGGCGCAAGGTTTGTAACCAAGTGGGTTAAGTCAAAACCGAGCAAAGCTTCCGTGTCCTGCTCACGCCCCTTAGCACCATTTAGGCAACAAAGCGTATATCGCCCTAGATAGAACCCGAAGGGCAGCGCCTGTTTGGTATTGATGCTGCGTTATCGCCTATTTATGGGGAATAACCACACCACATAGATGCTGCCTTGCCTAAATGCCAAACAGACTTCTAAGATTTAACCTAAAAATCAACAGACTAGTGTTTTGCTATTCTTTATTAAGCGTAACCACTCGTTGCGGAAAGGGTATTTCAATATCAGCGCCTTGAATAGCACTATAAACACCGCCGTTAACAGCAAGTTTTGTTTCAATAATTTTGGTCGTTGGAACCCAATAACGGTAACTGATAGTAACGCCACTTTCGGCAAAGGCTTCTATGCCAACCTGTGAATGTGGGTTATCAGCCACTAAATCATGTTGGGCTAGCACGTTTTCTATCAGGTTAATTGCTTGGTCTGCACTGGCATCATAGGCAATGTCAATTTCGCCTTTTACCAGTGAATAGTTAAATGAGTTATGAAGAATTTCACCGACAATATGTTTATTAGGAATAGTGATCTCTACTTTTTCTTCATTAATAAGCACAGTATGGCCCAACTCAATGGTTTTAACTTGCCCACTAACATTTTTGACTTCGATTGTGTCGCCAACGATAAAAGGTCTTGTAGCAATAATTGCAAGACCAGCACCATAATTTGACAGCATGCCTTGCAGTGCTAAACCTGCACCGAGCGATGCAGCACCAATTGCCGCAACAAAAGGGGTAACACTAATACCTATTTTGCCAAGCGCTATAATAATAAACATAATTATCAATAATACTTTAACCACATTACTGACAAAGTTAGTTAAGGTAATATCAATATTGTTACGAGTCATAATACCCGCAACTACTTTAGACAGTTTTTGCGCTATCCATAATCCAAAAATGAGTATGAGTACCGCACCCACTAACTGCATGCTGTATTTGACCAAATACTCACTGATCATTGTGTAGTATTTTTCAACTTGCTCTATTTCTGTACTGATCATGAAAAGCCTATAAGTAAATAAAATTCAATTAAGTGAGGGAAGTTATCATAGCAGAAGTTGGCTGAGATAAGGATAAAGCCAAGGTACTATAATTGCCGTCAGTAGTGCACTTAATGCCATAGCAACAGACGAAAAAGCACCAATTTGCGGGTGTTTATTCAGTGCAGCAGCTGTTCCAATTGCATGGCACGCAGTTCCGATTGCAACGCCTTGGGCTTGATGATTTAACACGCCACTCCATTGCAAAATAATAAATCCAAAAAGCGCGCCTAGCAAACCGATAAAAATAACCATTGCAGCAGCTAAAGAAGCAATTCCTCCAAGGGAGTCCGTAACCACTAAAGTGATAGGTGTTGTTACTGACAAAGCGGCAACAGAGTGTGCCAGTTCCTTAGGGACAGCAAATACGATACTTAATAGAAAACCGACAACGGTTGCGTTAACAATGCCAACAACACTACTGATGAAAATAAGCAAAGCACTTTTTCGAACATGTAAAAATTGCTTATATAACGGGAGTGCGAGGGCGACAATGGCGGGTTCTAACAACCAGCTCAAAAACTGGGTGTGATAACTAAAAGTTTCATAAGGTATATTAAATAAGATCAGTATTAAGGCTGAAAAAACAATTGCTAAAAATACAGGGGTGGTTAGCGCAATAAAGGTTGTAGACTGGCTCAGTTTATTTAAATGTTTAAGTAAAATAAACCCTGTAACCACAGCGGGTATACACAACCACCACAAATTAATCATGCTGCGCTCGCCCTTTGAAGACGGCTATTAGATGGCTAATTAATAGCAGGCTAGTTAAAGGAACTAAAATTAGGCAGGCAACGATAAACTGCCAGTGTAATGAAATTAAGTTTAAATGTTCAATAAAGCCAACACCTGCGGGAATAAAAAATAAAGGCATATAATTCAACAAGGGAGATGCGCTAGGGGTAACATGGTGTTCTTTAATTAAACCAGTGAGCAAAAGCCCTAATAATAAAAGCATACCGAGCAAAGGTGCTGGAAAGCTGCCTTGAGTGAATTGCATGATTACTTTTGCAGCTGCGAGGCAGCCTAGAATGATTGCTATACTGAGCAAAAGCTGGGCACTTGCTTTTAGTGAAAGAGTAAAGGCAGACATATCAATGCTCTAAAATATTGGTTTTACTTAAGGAAACAAAACTTAATCATGTTTTGAATTTTTTCACTATGCGACTTTATAGCTAAGCATAGTGAAAGTGTTACCAACGTTTGCTGTTTTGATACTCAATGTTATCGTCACCTTTTGCTTTGGCGATTGCACGTTTGGTATTTTTATTGACCAACAGTCTAATCTGGCTAAATGTTTCTTTGGCGAGTATATGTCGTCGGGGAGTTGCATAGCTTTGCTGAGTAACTCGTTTTATCGCTGCCAGCGTATCGGGAGAACGGCTTGATAAAATAGTGATCATATTTAGGCACTCTTGCAAAGGGCCATCACAAACTTTAGTGACTAAACCAAGTTGATGTGCTTTTTCTGCATCAATTGGGTTGGCGTGGCTGGCTAACCAAAGCGCCTGGTCACGCTGTAACAAACTTGGCAAAATAACATTTGCACCCATATCAGGACAAAGCCCCCAGCGTGCTTCCATAACGGCTAATTTAGCATTGCTATGAACAAGTCGATAATCAGCGCCTAAGGCTATTTGTAAGCCGCCACCAAAGCAGTTACCTTGAATAATAGCAAAAACGGGTACGCTCAACGATTGCCAACCTAACACAACCTTTTGCGCTAAATTACAATTTCCAGGTAACCATTTAAATAGCAATTGGAGGATATTCATTGGATTTTTCATCACAGAGCTGACATCAAGACCTGCGCAAAAGTGCTCCCCTTCACCTTGAATAATGACAGCGCGAACTGATTTATTTTTTTTTATTTTTTTAATAATCTCGTTGAGCTGTTTAAACATAATGAAACTAAGTGCATTTTGTTTTTGCTCTCTAGCAAGTGTTACAAAAGCGGTATGCTGTTGAATTTCTAATTTAACCATGTCAACTCCTCTGACCTGTTTGGTTAGCTTACGAGTTAATTAGGATGATGTAAAGTCTGGGATATTTGCTGATAAATAAAGCGTATTTAGCGCTTAAATTGTTAACCTAACCTACAAAAAGTAACAAAGTGGTGTATATTTTTAATTGAACAAATTGCTATCTTATCCATCAATATTAGCCGACAAACGTGTAAAGCGTTTACCTGTATTAAAAATAATCATAAACCGTAGTTTAGCTTTAAACTACAAGGAGAATAAAAACATGTTTAAACGCTTAATGCCAAGTATGTTGATCACATATATGCTGTTGGCTATTAAAGGCACCTTAGCCATTACATTAATTACGTCGCTAGCTGGTTGCTCTGATGATAATTCAGCTAAACAGGCTGCACCAGCACCGGCTGTATCAGTGTTTCACGTGATTACTCAAGAAGTGGGTAATTATCGTGAATTTGTTGCTCGTACAGAGGCACATCAAGAAGTTAAAATTCGAGCTCGCGTTGAAGGTGAGTTAATTGAACGCCATTTTGATGAGGGGTCTTATGTTGAAAAAGGCCAATTGTTATTAAAGATAGACCCTTCAGAGTATCAATCGAGTGTGGCACAAATTGAGGCCGATTTAAAAAGTAAAACAGCGGGTGCAAATGGCGCTGAACGTGACTTAAAACGAGGTAAAGAGGTTGCAGCCCAAGGTTTTATTTCTCAGTCAGACTTAGACAAACTCACCACCAACTTCGATCAAGCAACAGCAGCCGTGAAGTCAGCTGAAGCAAGCCTGGAAAAAGCAAAACTTAATCTGAGCTATACCGAAATTAGAGCGCCGTTTGCTGGGCGCATTGGTAAGGTAAATTATGATGTGGGCAACGTTGTAGGGCCTGGCTCAAACGAGCTTGCTGAACTGACCGATGTGGATCCAATCTATGTTAATTTTCAGGTAGAAGAGGCTGATTATATTAGCTATCGTCAAAAGCATCAAAACACAAACGATAACCCAAAAAATGTAGCAATAGACTTAGCGCTTCGTCTACCAAACAACACTAATTTTGAATCTAAAGGTCAACTTGATTTTGCTGACACAAAGATTGATCGCAGTACAGGGACGGTTGAGCTTCGTGCCACATTTGCGAATGAAAAAGCAATTGTTATGCCGGGTTTATTCGTAACACTAATTGTTGAAAGTAAAGATAAACAGGCTCATTCACTTATACCGCAAGCTGCAGTGCAAGAAAACCAACAAGGTAAGTTTGTGTTAGTGGTAGGTGATGATAATAAAGTAGCAACACGTATAGTAACACTTGGCAGACGAATTAATGCTATGTGGGTTGTTGAGTCTGGCCTTGAAGAAGGTGAAAGGGTTATTGTTGAGGGTCTTCAAAAAGTGCGCCAAGGCGTTGAAGTTAAAGCTGTTGAGAAAGAAGTCGATCATACAACAGGTACCATTTCAAATAAATCAAACTCAGCGAGTTAAAGGGAGCGCTTATGATAAGTAAAACGTTTATCGCGCGGCCCAAATTTGCCTTAGTGATATCGATTGTGATCACACTGGCAGGTTTGATTTCTGTTGGCTTGTTGCCAGTTAATATGTACCCAGAAATTACGCCACCGCAAATACAGATCACCGCCGTTTATCCAGGCGCTAGCGCGCAAGTTGTTGAAGAGTCGGTTATTAGACCCATTGAAGAGCAAGTCAATGGTGTTGAGGACATGATGTATGTTGAGTCCAGCGCTAGTAATAATGGCACAGCAGTTATTACTGTATACTTTAAAGTGGGTACCGACACCGATATTGCTCAAGTTAATGTTCAAAATAGGGTGGCATTAGCCGAACCAGGATTACCTACTGAAGTGTCACGTCAAGGTGTTTCTGTAAAGAAAAAGTCGAGCGCAATGTTGCTTGGTATTAACCTTTATTCTGATAAAGAAAATATAGACGCAATATTCTTAAGTAATTACGCTACGAATTATTTAACCGAGCCTCTAGGGCGCATTAATGGTGTTGCATCAGCAGAAGTAATGGGTGAGCAAACTTACTCTATGCGCTTATGGTTGCGGCCCGATAAAATGGCTTCTCTTGGATTAACAGTAACAGAGATTAAAGCAGCACTACAGGAACAAAACACCATCGTCGCAGCCGGTAAACTGGGCGCTGCGCCATCACTGCCCAGTCAGCAATTCGAATATTCAATTCAAGCAAAAGGCCGCTTAAAAACACCTGAAGAGTTTGGTCAAACGATTATACGAGCAAATCAAAACGGGAACTTTGTTCGGTTAAATGATGTTGCCCGTATTGAACTTGGCTCGGCCAGTTACGGTACAACGGCAAAATTGAACCAACAAGACACCGCTTTTTTGGTTATTTATCAACTATCAGATGCCAATGCGACACAGGTAGCTAAAGATGTTAAGACGACGATGGCTGAACTTGCTAAGCAGTTACCAGACGGCGTCAAATATTCTATTCCTTATGATACAACTGAATTTATCAATCGCTCTATTGAAGAAGTTGTTGTTACTTTATTTCAAGCCGTTGGTTTGGTTGTGCTTGTGGTGTTTTTGTTTTTACAAAATTGGCGCGCGACATTAATTCCAACAATTGCTATCCCAGTGTCATTAGTGGGTACTTTTGCATTTATGATGGCGATGGACTACTCAATCAATTTAATTACTTTATTTGGCTTAGTTTTAGCGATTGGTATTGTGGTAGACGATGCAATTATTGTTATTGAAAACGTAGAGCGAATTTTAAAAGAAGAAAAGCTGCCAATTAAAGAAGCTGTTACAAAGGCAATGGCGCAAGTGACAGGGCCTATTATTGCCACTACCTTAGTGCTACTCGCTGTGTTTGTTCCTGTAGGATTTATGCCAGGGATAACGGGTGAGCTATATAAACAGTTTTCTGTAACAATCTCATTTGCGGTCATAATTTCTTCTGTGAATGCACTGACCTTGAGTCCAGCATTGTGCACTTTATTGCTTAATGAAAAAGCGATGCAACCAATAAAGTGGTTAGCACCTGTTGAGCATAGCATCACAAAATCAACTTCCGCTTACAGTAAGGTTATTCACTTTATTCTCAAGCGCGTAGGGCGTATGAGTTTGTTTGCTATTGTTATATTTGTTGCCGCTGCATGGCTCGCTAAAAGTGTGCCTACAGGCTTTGTACCAGCAGAAGATCAGGGCTTTGTATTTGTTGATGTTCAATTACCAGATGCCGCTGCTTCAGGGCGTACAGAAGAGGTGATGAAGAAGATTGGCGAAGTAATTAAAAATGAACCCACTGCAACCGATTTTATTGCGGTATCAGGCTTTTCATTAATTGGTGGAGCTGGCTCGAACAATGCACTTGGTATTGTAATTTTAAAAGACTGGGAGGAGAGAACGACACCAGAACTTGGTTTAAAAGCAACGATTGGCCGTTTGATGGGGCAATTATGGGCGATGCCAGATGCCCAAATAATGGTATTTAACCCGCCACCAATCCCAGGGCTTGGCAATAGTTCAGGTTTTGAATTCCGTCTACAAGATAGTGAAGGACGTGACCCTAACGAATTAGCACAAGTGCTTAATGGTCTAATTTATGAGGCTAATCAACACCCTAGCTTATCAAATGTATACAGTACGTTCCGTGCAAATGTGCCACAATACTTCTTAGAGGTTGATAGAAATAAAGCGAAGGCACAGGGCGTTGCACTGAGTGATATATTTATTACCTTACAGGCTCAATTAGGGTCACTGTATATTAATGATTTTAATCAGTTTAGCCGAACTTACAAAGTAATCATGCAGGCTGAAAGTGAGTTTAGGAAAAACCCCAGTGATCTACAGCATTACTTCGTCCGCAACGATCAAGGTGATATGGTTCCGCTGACTACGTTGGCTAAATTAGAGCCTATCCTTGGTCCTACCACATTGAACCATTTTAACTTGTACAGAAGTGCCAGTATTAGTGGCCAAGCAGCAACTGGGTTTTCCAGTGGTGATGCCATTGCGGCTATGGAAGAGCTTGCAGCGCAATTACCAAATGGTTATATATTTGAATGGGCAGGACAGTCAAAGCAAGAGATTGAAGCGGGGAATATGGCGCCAATTTTATTTGGTTTAGCGGTTATTTTTGTCTACTTGTTTCTCGTGGCACAGTATGAAAGTTGGACTATTCCGTTTTCGGTTATCGCTGCTATACCGCTGGCTATGTTTGGTGCAATGCTTGCGCTATATGTATTGGGGATGGAAAACAATATTTATGCCCAAGTTGGCTTAGTGCTCTTAATTGGTATGTCGACCAAGACAGCCATTTTAATTGTGGAATTTGCGATGGAAGAGCGCCTCGCTGGCAAGAGTATTTTTGAGGCTGCGCTAAGTGCGGCAACAATGCGATTTAGAGCTGTATTGATGACGGCATTTTCATTTGTATTGGGTGTATTGCCACTGGTTTTCGCAACGGGGGCTGGCGCAGGTAGTCGAGTATCGTTGGGTATTACTGTTTTAGCAGGCATGTTAGCTGCCACGATATTTGGTACATTATTAGTCCCGCTGTTTTATAGTTTGGTACAAACCATGCGAGAGAAAGTCAAAGGCACTGCTAATACTTAAAACTTAAAAAGACGCTATTTAAAAAAGTCAGGGAAACCTGGCTTTTTTTTGGCAAAAATTTTTTTAGGTTTGATACTATAAGGCAATTGATAATGTTGAAGGGTCCACTGTAATGACTGGTCCACGTTTATACAGCGAAGAAGAAGTAACACATCAAGCATATGATATCTTTTTAGAGTTAGCACCAGATAACTTAAGCGAACAAGATATTGAAGATTTTAATATGCACCGTGAAGAGCTTGGCTTTATTGAAGAAGGTGAGCCAGATGAACAATGGCAAGATTTTGTTGCGCTTGAGATTGAACCAGAGCACTTTTTACAGGTATTAGTCGGTTTGGAGTTTGAGAACCAAGATATTCTATTTGCCAAAATTTTAATTAGTCGCGATAAAGATGCCCCTTTTTGCCACATTTTATGGAAGGATAGCGAATAATCAGATGATCAATTTAGTACACCAAATAGTTAATTTCCTTACCATGTTAGTGGGTAAATAGTGAATCGTTTTATTCTGTTACTCTGCGTATTCGTCAGTTTAAAAAGCTGGGCAGTCGATCCATTTGAAGACTTCCATGAGTATGGACAACTATCAGAAGAGGAAATACATAAAATTCACCAAGGTGAATTACTTTATGGTGATACTGAATTTGGTTTTATCGTCAGCAGTGGTAATACAAATTCGACCAGCTTTAAACTTAAAGGCAATTTATATCAAGATCTCGAAAATTGGCGCAATCAATTTAAAATAGACACGCTTTATAAACGTGATGAAAATGAGGCAACAGGTGAGAATGAGGTTTCTGCTAATCGTATCTTTATATCTGCTCAGGGAAACTACAAGGTAGGTGTCAAAGATGCATCATTCTTTATTTATGGCGATTATGAAAACGATGAGTTTAGTGGCCTTGCATTTAAAAGCACATTAGCAACAGGTTACGGTAATCGTTTATATGAGGGTGAAAAAAACCAAGTCGATTTTGATATTGGGCCGGGCTTATATCGCTCAGTTGCAGATAGCGAGACCGAGCTTGAAGAGGGGGAAGATGCCACGAAAACAGGTTATCTTTTACGTCTAGCTCTTCAGTGGGAACGCACGGTATCTAAACGCACACGCTTTAACCAGGATGTAAGTATTGAGCAGTCTTTATCTGGGCTCAATTCACGTTTAAAATCTGAAACATCATTGATCAGTCAGCTTATGGGTGACATGTCTTTAAAATTTACTTACTTATATCGCTATAACTCAAAACCTGAAGACGATAAACTCAAATACGATTCAGAGCTTAGCGCGACTTTGGTTTATAGTTTTTAACCCCTATTGAGATTTTTATGTATAAAAATAAGCAGTATGCATTATTCATTTTTGCGGTCCTTGCTTGGATCGGCAGTTTTGTTGGACTTGCTTGGTATTTAATTGGCGCAGATATGCCTTTAATGGTGTTTGCTGGCATATTAATTCTGGTTGGTTATGTATTCCATGGCTTGACCATTAAGGTGGATCACACATCTATTAGCTGGGGTTTTGGTCCTGGTCTATTTGGAGATACTTTATTGTTGCAGGATATTGTGGAAGCGAAAGCTGTGGAAAATTCATTTCGCCATGGTATAGGCTTACGCATAACTCATGACGGTTGGATTTATACTGTGTCAGGGTTTAGTGCGGTGCAGTTAACAATGAAAGACGGTAGTCAGTACAGGTTAGGTACAAATGACCAAGCGGGATTACTTGCTGCATTAGATGGTAAGATTTGTCCGTTAGAAGCAACTGAGGCTGCTTAAAACTGTCCAAAAAAAGCGCCCTAGGCGCTTTTTTTGTAACGACCTAAACTCAAGTTATTTAGTGTTCGTGGCCGCAGCCGCCTTCACCATGAACATGGCCATGAGCAAGCTCATCAGCGCTAGCATCACGGACTTCAAGAACTTCTACATCAAATTTCAAAGTAACGCCAGCAAGCGGGTTATTTCCATCAACAATCACTTCATCTTCTTGGATATCAATAATCATAACTGATTGATCACCATCATCAGTCGTTGCTCTGAACTGCATGCCAACTTCAATTTCCATGCCTTCAAACATAGACTTAGGCACAGCTTGCATTAATTCATCATGGCGCTCACCATAACCATTTTCAGGTTCAACAGTTACGCTTAATGTATCGCCTGCCTGCTTGCCTTGCAGCGCATCTTCTAGGCCTGGAATCAAATAACCAGTTCCAATGATAAACACGAGTGGCTCGCCATCAAAAGAATTATCGATAGAGTTATTGTCATTATCCGTCACGGAGTAATGCATTTTTACCACTTTATTTTCTGCAATGATCATAGTCATTCCTATTTATTCGTCTTCAAGAGAGTAAGGCAGGACTTGAATGTTCAGCCCTACTTGTGGAGCATGTTTTACACGCAGTGATTGACTAGGTTCACTGTCGTTTGGCAACACAACAAGGCCATAAGAAGTACCTGATTCTTTATTGTATGCTTGCGCTATGATTTTTCCAGCTCGACGCCAGTTTTCGCCGATTTGGGTTTCTACATCTAATTCTTCAAATATGCCATCGCTTTTACCTGATACGATAAACATAGCGCGTTTATTTTTGCCTAAATACTTCATGCGAGCGACAGTTTCTTGACCTGTGTAGCAGCCTTTACGAAAGCTAATGCCACCAATCGCTTGTAAGTTAACCATTTGTGGTACATATTCACCTATAGCTTCATTGTTTAGCTGCGGCTCGCCAGCTAAAATTGAATGCTGTTGCCATAGTGCATCGTCCTCTAAACGGGTAACCGTCTCAGGTAATTTAAAGCCATCATTGAGCATAAGTAATAAGCGGTTTTCTGCTAGCTTAAGGGCTTTTCCTCCAGCAAAATCACAGGCAGTGATTTGCTCTGAAAAATCAAGCCCTAATTGCTCCTCTACTGAGCTTAAATCTTCTGCGATTAAACCGACCAATTGATTTGAAGATAACTCAATATCTACCTTTGAAAAGACAGCATATTTCTTAAGTTCACCTAATGATTGTTCAATTTCTGGTTCAGAGGCAACAAGAAAGTAACTATCTTTAAATGCAAATAATTTAGCGACACTCCACAGTTTGCCTTTTGCATTACAGTGGCCGGCCCAAAGAAAGTTATCTTGCTTAAGTATATTTATATCTTGGGTGATTTGGCCATGGAGATAGGCGAGTTTATCTATACCACTTATGCTGATCAGCTTGTGTGATAATGGGCATGCATATACAGTCGACATAAAAACCTGCTTTGCGAGAAATTTAGGTACTTATAATAACGTAGATGCTTCGATGGGTATAGATGCACTAAATGATAAATCAATACATTAGAAATTATTTCACGCAAAGATACGAAGTATTATTTAAAGCTGTTTATTCATAGGCATTTTGTTAAACTCAGTAACAACTAAGTACGAGGTAAAAAATGACTGAAATTCATAGTAAAGCACGTATTCGTTGGGCTTGTCGTCGCGGGATGTTAGAGCTTGATGTATTGTTTATGCCATTTGTTGAAGAAGCGTTTGATTCATTATCAGCAAAGCAACAAGCAGTGTTTCAACGTTTATTAGAAGCGGATGATCCCGACTTATTTGCTTGGTTCATGGGCCATCAACCTTGCAAAGACGCTGAACTAAACGAGATGGTGCAGCTTATTTTAAATCGAGTTCGTGTATAGATTTTGCGTTACAAATAATAAAGCAGATCATAAAGCATTTGTGGTCTGTTTTGGTTTATTTGCGTGTTGTTTCAGTGCCTTTTTAACCACACTGTTTGCTCAAGTTTTGACTTTATGTTTGAGTTTACTAGTTGGGTTGTTTTGTTGGCGATGGTATACGCATCAACATCCGATAAAAGGTACGTTGATTATTGATTCTCCACACTGTCACTTTGTGAATTCAGAAAAAGAAATCACGGGTAAGATAGGCTGCAAAAGTAGAGTGTATCAGCATAGTGTTTGGTTGAACATTATTGGACTAAGTCGCACCCATTGGCTAATTATTAATGCTAATGGATGCGATGAGCAAAGTTTTACCCGCCTAAAGCGAGCTGTATTGATTAGTTCTGCTGATGTGTCGGTGTCAAAATAGTTGGTTTAGGGTTGTTATCTTTATCTGGGTAATCAATGGTGTAGTGAAGGCCTCGACTTTCTTTTCGCTGCATTGCACTGCGAATAATAAGCTCCGCTACTTGCACTAAGTTACGTAATTCCAGTAAGTTATTAGAAACTCTAAAGTTTGCATAATACTCAAGAATTTCTTGTTGTAATAACTCAACACGATGAAGGGCTCGCTCTAAACGTTTTGTTGAGCGAACAATACCAACGTAATCCCACATAAAAAGTCGTAACTCATGCCAGTTATGTGTAATTACGACCTCTTCATCCGAGTTAGAGACTCTGCTTTCATCCCATACTGGCAATGCTTGTTGTTCAGGGCTTTGATTAATTTTTGCTAGTATATCTTTGGCTGCTGCATGGGCAAAAACAATGCATTCAAGCAGTGAGTTGCTCGCCATGCGATTTGCACCGTGCAAACCAGTATAAGCGACTTCACCAATAGCATATAAGTTATCCAGATCTGTTTTGCCATTAAAGTCAGTCATCACGCCACCGCATGTGTAATGTGCTGCAGGTACAACCGGTATTGGTTCTTTAGTAATGTCTAAACCTACACTTAAGCATTTGGCATAAATAGTGGGGAAGTGCTCAATGATAAAGTCTTTTTCTTTATGGCTAATGTCTAAGTAAACACAGTTAGCACCTAAGCGTTTCATCTCAAAGTCTATTGCGCGAGCAACGATGTCGCGCGGTGCAAGTTCTTCTCTTTCATCAAAGTCTTTCATAAAACGTGTACCATCGGGGCGCTTTAAATATGCCCCTTCTCCACGCATTGCTTCAGTGATTAAGAAGTTTTGTAGTTCTGGATGATACAGGCTTGTTGGGTGAAATTGGTTAAACTCCATATTTGCTACACGGCATCCTGCGCGCCAAGCCATAGCGATGCCATCACCACTTGATACATCAGGATTTGATGTGTACAAGTACACTTTACTTGCGCCACCAGTGGCTAATGCAACAAATTTTGCAGCAACAGTCTCTACACGTTTTGCTTGGCGGTTCCACATATATATACCGTGGATATGTTGCCCTTGCCGGCCTAATTTTTTGTCACCAATTAAATCTATTGCATTGTATTGTTCTAAAATTGTTATATTGGGGTGGGCTTGAACTTGGCTAATGAGAGTTGTTTGTACAGCACGGCCTGTAGCATCTGCGGCATGTAAAATACGTCGATGGCTATGTCCACCTTCACGGGTTAAGTGAAAACGTTCTTTGCCTTGACTATCAAACTCCATATCAAATGGAACACCTTGTTCAATTAACCATTGTAGGCAATCTTGTGCATTACTTGCTGTGTAATGCACCACTTCGCGCTCACATAAGCCGCCACCTGCATCTAATGTATCTTGAACGTGTGATTCAATGCTGTCATTTTTTTTATCAAAAACGGCGGCAATACCCCCTTGGGCATAAAGGGTTGAACCTTCCTTTAATTCACCCTTACTAATAACGATAACGTTGCAGTGATTAGCTAGCGATAAAGCTAATGAAAGTCCAGCCGCGCCGCTTCCAATAATAGCAACATCTGTGGTGTGGTGTTTATTTTGGTTCATGTCCGTGGTCTTTGCGGTTACAATGCCCGAGATACTAATTTATGAAATTGGTACGAGCAATCAATATTATTGTATATGCATATATGTATCATATTTTGGGGCGACACAATTAGTCATTTTAAGCCCTCGTCTACATATTTATGAGCTATTTTATAAAAAAATAATATTAAATGAACTTTTTATTCACCCCCCAGTCAGAGTATTTGTGAACAATGACTAAGATATGAATAACAAGTAATAATTAGATATAGGAGTACCGGCTCGAATGAGCGAGCAGGATTTGGATTTAGCGCTGGTAAAAAGAGTTCAGCAAGGCGATAAGAATGCCTTCAACTTATTAGTAAAGAAGTATCAGAATAAAATAGCCGGATTGATATCACGTTATGTATCTAATCATGGTGACATTGCTGATGTTGCACAAGAAGCGTTTATTAAAGCTTATCGTGCACTTCCGAACTTTCGTGGAGACAGTGCTTTTTATACTTGGTTATACCGTATCGCAGTTAATTGTGCTAAAAATTATTTAGTGGCTCAAGGCCGCAAACCGCCAGCAAATGATGTTGATGCTGAGGATGCAGAATTTTATGAAGGTGCTGATGCGTTACGCTCAAATGCATCCCCAGAAAATTTGTTACTCAGTGACGAAGTTCGCGCTGTAATTTTTAACACAATTGATAGTTTGCCTGAAGATCTTAAAACCGCGATCACCTTACGAGAAATCGAAGGGATGAGCTATGAAGAAATAGCCGTGGTTATGGATTGCCCTGTAGGTACGGTGCGTTCGCGCATATTTCGTGCCCGAGAGGCAATTGATAACAAAATAAACCCATTAATAGGCGAGTCTTAAATATGACAAAAGCACACGTTAACAAGTTGGATGATCAAGACCTATCCGCGTTACTTGACGGCGAAGAGTTTTTAACCGATCAGGAAATTGCTGCTAAAGAGTCTGCAACACTAGGGCGTTATGCTTTGATTGGCGATGTTATGCGTGCTGAGTCTGAAGATGACTTTGTTTTAGATATTAGTGATAGCGTTGCCAAGGCACTTGAAAGCGAACCCGTATATGCTGATTTCAGCCAAAAACAAAACACTGAGCAAACAACCCAGGCCAGCGATAATGTCGTTGCTTTTAACTGGCGTAGACCTGTTGCACAGTTAGCAATTGCTGCAAGTGTTGCAATGTTTGCTATTGTAGGGGTTCAGACATTGCCACAAGGTGATGATTCACCAATGAATGAAATACCGATGTTGCAAAGCACGCCTCTAACAGGAGTTGCGTCGCCAGTGAGTTACTCGTCGGAGCCTGCACTTGAAAATGCAGAAAAAGGATTTCGTGAGTTACAGCAACAACGTATTGGAGCTCTTGTATTAGAGCATCAGCGTCAAGCACGCGTTGCATATTCATTAGAAAAGGCTCAAACTAAGGCGCAAGCCGAAGAGGAAAAAAAATAAGTAGATGAAATTCATTACCTTTATTTTATCGCTGGCATTAATAGCTCCTGCCTATTCTAGTGATGAAAAATCAGCAAAAGAGCTTTTGCTCAATATGGCTGAGGCCGTTCATAACCGCAACTTTGATGCATCGTTTGTTGTTGTTAAGGGCAAATCTATGGAGCCCTATCGTTGGCTCCATGCAAAACAAGGTGAAACCGAATTAGAGCACTTAAGTTTACTAAACGGTGCTGGCCTTGAAATAATTAGAATTGATGATCAGGTAACCTATTTCGAACCCCAATCAGCTCCTTATTCTATTGCCACAGATTCAATTGCAGGGCCAATACCTGAGGTTCTTTTTAAAAACATAGAGCGTTTAAATCAAGAATATGATTTTGTATTAGGTGGTAAAGGGCGCATTGCAGGCAGACCAGCACAACTCGTACGTATAGAGTCAAAAGATGAGTATAAATTTAACTATTGGCTTTGGATAGATGCGGAGTCATCGCTGATTCTAAAGTCAGCCTATGTGAATCACAATGGTGACATGCTCGAGCAACTACAGCTAACACATATTAGTGTGACAGAAGAGCCAGCACCTTTGTTACTTGAAATGCTTAACAAAGAGTTTCCAACACCGCTACCTAGTGATGCAATAGCACAAAAAACTGACAATTTAGCGAGTAACAATTGGCAAATAGGCTGGTTGCCCGACGGCTTTAGCTTATTAAAATCAGACAGGCATAAGCTTGATTTAAATAATGAGTTAACCGATTACTATCTGTATTCCGATGGTTTTGTAGAAGTGTCTGTATTTGTGCAGCGTCCGTTGCCAGGACGCAGACCAAGCGGTGCGTTATCATCAGGCGCTACAACTATTTATGTTCACAATGCTGGCAGTTTCGATGTGTCGGTGGTGGGTAATATCCCAGCGTCAACAGCCAAAACTATCGCAGAGTCTGTGGCAAGGCCCCTATAATTCAACATGATTGAACAAACCCTTACAGTGGTGTCTATTAAAGGCACCACTGCTAATTTAGAAGCTCAACAAAAAAAAGCATGTGAAGGATGCAATGGGCGCTGTGGTTCTCAAGTATTTGGTAAGCTTTTCGGCACTGCTAAAAAAACATTCCCATATAAGTTTGATAAGCCCGTTGAAGTCGGTCAAAAAGTAACCTTAGCATTAGATGACAGCCATATGGTTAAGCATGCTTTTGCTGTTTACATGCTGCCTTTATTTTTAAGCCTTATATTTGCACTTGTTGCTAGTGAAATATTCGATGTTGCTGAGTGGATACAAATATTAGCCGCTGTTATAGGTGGTTTTACAGGCTTTAGAATTGCTAAAAGTCGTGTTAAAAGCCTTAAGCACGATATAAAAGTAATAAAAATTCACCCAATTAGCCTTCCTTTAACTCAAATAGATGGTGATTGAGGCCAATTAAATGTAAAATTGCGCCTTTATACACTTATTCCATTAAAATAGAAGTTTAGAATCCAGTTTATGAAGCATATCCGTAACTTTTCGATCATCGCCCATATTGACCACGGTAAATCGACCCTTTCTGATCGTTTAATCCAAGTTTGTGGCGGTTTAACCGACCGTGAAATGCAAAAGCAAGTATTGGATTCGATGGACATTGAGCGTGAGCGTGGTATTACCATTAAAGCGCAAAGTGTAACGCTAAATTATACAGCCAATGATGGCGAAACATACCAATTAAACTTTATCGATACCCCAGGACACGTTGACTTTACTTATGAAGTATCACGCTCATTAGCAGCATGTGAAGGTGCTTTGTTAGTTGTAGATGCTGGTCAAGGTGTAGAAGCGCAAACATTGGCGAACTGTTACACCGCAATTGAAATGGATTTAGAAGTAATTCCAGTTTTAAATAAAATTGATTTACCGCAAGCTGATCCGTTACGTGTCGCAGAAGAAATCGAAGATATTATCGGTATTGACGCCTTAGATGCCGTGCAATGTAGTGCTAAAACCGGCGTAGGTATTGCCGAAGTATTAGAAATGATCGTGAAGGATGTTCCGCCACCGGTTGGTGATAAGGATGAACCTCTACAAGCACTGATCATCGATTCATGGTTTGACCCTTATCAAGGCGTTGTATCACTTGTTCGCATCAAGCATGGTGAGCTGCGCGCTGGCGACAAAATAAAAATCATGTCGAATGAGCAAGTTCATATTGCTGATCATGTGGGTATATTTACGCCAAAACAAACCAATACTGGCGTTTTAAGAACCGGCGAAGTTGGGTTTGTGATTGCGGGTATTAAAGAGATTCACGGCGCACCGGTTGGTGACACTATTACGCATCAAAAAAATGCGGCACCTGAACGTTTACCTGGTTTTCAAAAAATAAAACCGCAGGTTTATGCAGGAATGTTCCCAATTGCATCTGATGAGTACGAATCTTTCCGTGATGCACTTAACAAATTAAGTTTAAATGACGCATCGTTATTCTTCGAGCCGGAAAACTCAACGGCACTTGGCTTTGGTTTCCGCTGTGGCTTTTTAGGCATGCTACACATGGAGATCATTCAAGAGCGTTTAGAGCGCGAATACGATATTGATTTGATCACCACCGCACCAACAGTAATTTATGAAGTAGTGACTAAAGAAGGTACTACTCAAATAGATAACCCATCAGACTTACCACCAGTGAATGATATCTTAGAGATTCGTGAGCCTGTAGTGGAAGCCAATATACTTGTACCACAAGAATATTTAGGTAGTGTTATTACTTTGTGTGTCGACAAGCGTGGCATGCAAACGAAAATGAGCTATCACGGTAAACAAGTTGCAGTCACTTACGAACTGCCAATGGCTGAAGTGGTCATGGACTTTTTCGATAAGTTAAAATCTACTAGTCGTGGTTTTGCATCACTTGATTATAACTTCAAGCACTTCCAAGTTTCAGACATGGTTAGAGTTGATATCTTAATCAATGGTGATCGTGTTGATGCGTTGGCTATAATTGTACACAGAGAGAGTGCGCAATCACGTGGCCGTCAATTAGCTGATGCGCTTAAAGAGCTTATTCCTCGTCAGATGTTTGATATTGCAATTCAGGCAGCAATTGGTCAGCATGTAATAGCGCGTACCACCGTTAAGCAGTTACGCAAAAATGTAATCGCAAAATGTTATGGTGGTGACGTGAGCCGTAAGAAGAAACTTCTTCAGAAACAAAAAGACGGTAAAAAGCGAATGAAGCAACTAGGTAATGTTGAAGTACCGCAAGATGCTTTCTTAGCTATTCTTAAAGTTGGTAAATAAGTTTCGTAGATAAAGGGATTAATGCATGGCCGGTTACTTTTCAATATTTTTAGTGCTTTTAACTTTAGGTTCAGGCTTAATTTGGTTAATTGACCACTTTATTTTTGCACCAAAAAGGCAAGAGCGTATCGCCTTAGCGAGTAACTCTGCAGGCGGGGAATTAGATGAAGAAACTGTTGCATTAATCGCGCCGGAGCCGGCAATAATAGAAACTGCAAAATCAATCTTCCCGATGATTGCAGCAATTACGATATTTAGATCGTTTTTGTTCGAACCGTTTCAAATTCCATCGGGTTCAATGATGCCAACATTGCTTGTTGGCGATTTTATTCTAGTGCAAAAGTATTCATATGGGGTAAAAGACCCTGTTTGGCGTACTCAATTAGTTGATGTTAGTGAGCCTGAGCGTGGTGATATCGTGGTATTCAAATACCCACTCGATGAACGGGTTGATTACATTAAACGCGCAATTGGTTTGCCAGGTGATAAAATTGTATATCGAAATAAACGTTTATATATTCAGCCTAATTGTGAACAAGGACAAACACAAAAGGGTGATTTAATGTGTAATGAGTTTAATAAAATTGACATGGAAATCATCAATCGTGACGAATTTAAGCAAGGCTCAATGGATTTAGTGCGTATTAATGAAAATTTAACCACATTAGAGCATGATATTTTAATAAACCCAGAAGCGCTTGAAATGAAAGGGCGTTACTATCAACAACCGGGTACACGTTCAGATGAATGGGTAGTACCGGCAGATCATTATTTTATGATGGGTGATAATCGCGACAATAGCCAAGATAGTCGTGTATGGGGCTTTGTACCAAAAGAAAACTTGGTGGGTAAAGCTGTCTTTATATGGATGAGTTTTGAATTTGATAATGGCCCAGGTGACATTTTACCAGGCTGGGTTCCAACTGGAGTTCGTTTTGAACGCCTAGGTAACATTCAGTAACAATGAAAAAAAACGTAACAGAGTTATATAACAAAATAGGGTATACATTTACTGATCAAGGACTGCTTGAACAGGCAATGACCCATCGTAGTCACAAAGGGCAGCATAATGAGCGCTTAGAGTTTTTAGGAGATTCTATTCTAAGCTTTGTCATTGCCAATGCGCTTTATGGCAAGTTTCCAAAAGCCCGTGAAGGTGACTTAAGCCGTATGCGCTCTACTTTAGTGCGTGGTCAAACTCTCGCTGAGTTTGGTCTTGAATTTGGTTTAGGTGACTATTTACGTTTAGGCCCAGGTGAACTTAAAAGTGGCGGTTTTAGACGTGAATCTACACTTGCTGATGCTGTTGAAGCGATTATTGGTGCAGTATTCTTAGATTCAGGCATTGATGTATGTGGTGATTTAATTTTGCAGTGGTATGAGCCAAGACTCGATGCAATATCACCTGGATTAAACCAAAAAGATCCTAAAACATTGCTGCAAGAATACTTACAAGCACGCAAATTGTCTTTGCCAGGTTACACAGTCGTTGATACCAAAGGCCAAGCTCACAATCAAACATTCACGGTTGAATGTATTGTTGAAGGTATGGATAGCATAATCTCAGTAGGTAGCTCTCGTCGTAAGGCTGAGCAAAAAGCCGCTGAAAAAGCATTGAAGATACTTAAAAATGAATCTTGATACACTTATCCAACCTCATGAAGGTGAGCTAGACACTTATTGTGGCATGATAGCAATTGTCGGTCGTCCTAACGTTGGTAAATCAACCTTACTTAATGAAATCATTGAGCAAAAAGTAAGTATTACATCACGTAAACCACAAACTACACGTCACCGTATTATGGGTATTCATACAGAAGGTCAGCATCAAGCTGTTTATGTTGATACACCTGGGTTGCACGTTGAAGAAAAACGCGCCATTAACCGTTTAATGAACCGCGCAGCATCAAGTTCAATCGGTGATGTTGAATTAATCATTTTTGTGGTTGAAGGCACTCATTGGAATGCTGATGATGAAATGGTACTCAATAAGGTAAGCCAAAGTGGTAAGCCAGTTTTATTAGTTATTAATAAGATTGACCAAGTTAAAGATCGTGACCTTGTATTACCGCACATGAAGTTTTTAGGCGATAAGTTTGACTTTATAGGTATTATGCCTGTGTCAGCGACACAAGGTAAAAATATTAACTTGATTAAAGATGAAGTAACGAAGCGCCTTCCTCTGTGTGAATTTTACTTCCCAGATGACTATGTAACTGACCGCTCAATGCGCTTCATGGCAGCTGAAGTTATTCGTGAAAAGCTAATGCGATTCATGGGTGAAGAGCTTCCTTATTCAGTGACTGTTGAAATCGAGCAGTTTAAATGGCAAGACAACGGTGTTTGGCACATCAACGGCCTGATTTTAGTTGAGCGTGAAACACAAAAGCGCATGGTTATTGGTAACAAAGGTGAAAAGCTAAAAGTTATTGGCCGTGAAGCACGTAAAGATCTTGAAGAAATGCTTGATAATAAAGTGTTCTTAGAGCTTTGGGTAAAAGTAAAATCGGGTTGGGCTGACGATGAAAGAGCCCTGCGTAGTTTAGGCTATGGTGAAGATTAACTTCAGCCTAAATTAACCTATGGATAGCGACTTCTACACAGCATACTTATTACACCGACGTCCTTATAGCGACTCACAAGTAATGCTTGATATGCTAGTAGAAGGCGTTGGCCAATTGCGAATGTTAGCCCGTATCAGTGGCCGACAAGCAACAAAGCATAAAGCACAGTTACAACCCTTCCAAACCTTACTAGTAAATTACACTGGTAAACATGATTTAAAATATATCCAACGCTTTGAATTACATGGTGGACAATCGCCACTTGTAGGTGACCAGCTTTACTGTGGCTTTTATTTAAATGAACTCACTAACCGCATTGTGCCAATTAATGAGCCAATTGATTATGCTTATCAGCTTTATAAAACTCACCTAACGCAACTAAACCAGCATCCAAACTTACAAGCCGTGTTGCGCTCTTATGAGTTTCAGTTACTAGAGTTACTCGGTTATGGTGTTGACTTCACTTTTGATGCGGCGGGCGATCCAATTGATGCGGCGCACACGTATAGTTACTTTGCTGAATATGGCTTTGTGATTCAGGATTTAAAAGGCAGTGGATTTACTGGTGCACAACTAAATGCAATTGCAGATCATGACTTTAGTGCACCTGATGTGCTATATATGGCGAAACAATTAAGTCGTCATTTAATGAAGCCATTACTTGGGAAAAAACCATTAAAAAGCCGCGAGCTTTTTATTAAATAATTTATATAGGTAAAAAATGAAAGACATTCTGTTAGGTATCAACGTTGATCATATCGCAACCTTACGTCAAGCACGCGGAACAAATTATCCTGATCCGGCTCATGCAGCCAGTGTAGCTGAACATGCTGGCGCTGATGGTATTACAATTCATTTGCGTGAAGATCGTCGTCATATTCAAGACCGAGATGTTCATGTTATGGCTAAAACCATTCAAACACGCATGAATTTAGAGATTGCCGTGACAGATGAAATGCTCGATATCGCATTAGATGTTAAGCCTGAGTATGTATGCCTAGTACCAGAAAAGCGTGAAGAGCTAACAACTGAAGGCGGCTTAGATGTTGTAGGTAACCTTGAAAAAATTAAAGCAGCTACAGCAAAATTGACTGCTGCGGGGATAAAAGTATCACTATTCATAGATGCTGATAAAGCACAACTCGATGCTGCTAAAGCATGTAATGCTCCGTTTGTTGAAATCCATACAGGTGCATACGCAGATGCTGAAAATGATATTGATATGAATAAAGAACTTGAGCACATTCGCCAAGGTGTTGAATATGCGGCTAGTTTAGGTATGACGGTAAACGCAGGACATGGTTTGCACTACCACAACGTTAAACCCATTGCTGCAATGAAAGATATTTATGAACTAAATATTGGCCATGCGATTATCGCCCGTGCAGCCATTGATGGCCTCGATAAAGCCGTTCGCGATATGAAACGCTTAATGTTGGAAGCAAGAGCATAAACTTAACCAATAAAAAGCGGCTCCTAGGAGCCGCTTCATTTAAATCAATAGCATATTCTAACAGTTAGTTTCTTCGGCGTTTACGCCTTCTTTAACTTCTTCACATGCATCTTCTACTTTGTTTTGAACGTCTGTTACAGCTTCATCAATACGTTCACCGGCTTCTTCAGCGTGGTTGTCTTCACAACCCATAATAAAGAAACTTGCAAATAGTGCGATAACGGCAGTTTTTACTGTTGTTGATTTCATAATGTAATTCCTTGTAAATAATAAATAAATCAGTATGTATGTGTTTCGACTAAGGTGTTTTGCCTCGTAGCGCACCTGAAACTAGCGAAATAACTAATAATACTAAAAAGATAAAAAATATAATTTTGGCAATTCCTGCTGCGGCACCTGCGATACCACCAAAACCTAACACTGCAGCAATAAGTGCAATAACTAAAAATGTAATTGTCCAGCGTAACATTGTCGTCTCCTTGGTTTGTTAATTTGTACAAACTAGATTATGCGAGTAACGTGCCATAAATTTAACTGTTATTTTTCAAAGGTTTAAATTGTATTGGGGAGCGGCTGAAAAAGTTTGTAAGTAATATTTACTTTGTTACGTGTAACTTATGCTTGCTGTTGTATATTCTTTTATTAAACACTCTCTTTTTGGTAAGACCAATTTAACTTTATTTTTATTTGAATCTTAAACCAGTTAATTTTACGAGCTTGAAATTAAAAACAGTCATGTTGGTTAAGCTGGAGCATAACTTTTAGCTATATTCACTATTTTTGTAATCTATATAACGTCAAATAGTACCAATATAGAGAGTGTTAACTTAAGTGTGGTTATGTTATTTTAATATTAATTGGTTTTACCAATTTACAAAGGTTGGATAGGGTCGATATCTTTGTTATGATTGTTGAATATTTATTTATATAAACTGGTTTATTATCCATTTGTGATAAATGGGTTTCAAATTTTGTATTAAGGGAGTCTGCATGGATATTGGTCAATCACTTGCAACAGCTGCAAATTTAATGGTTACTGGCATGGTGGGGGTTTTCATTTTTTTATCATTGCTAATCTCAGCAATTACGCTTATGTCTAAGTTAATGAGCCGGTTTGAAGAGCCTGTGGCTGAAGCTGCTCGCACTCCATCGCTTAAAGCTCAAGGTGTGCCTAGTGGCCATATCGCTGCAATCAGTGCCGCGATTGCTCAATACAAAAATAATCAAAAACAATAAGGGGTGTCCTATGGCTAAATTAAAACTTACTGAGTTGGTACTCAGAGATGCACATCAGTCTTTGCTAGCAACACGCATGCGCTTAGATGACATGCTGCCTATTGCTGAAAAATTAGATAACGCGGGTTATTGGTCTATAGAATCTTGGGGCGGGGCTACATTTGATTCTTGCATTCGTTATTTAGGCGAAGATCCATGGGAGCGTATCAGAGCACTTAAAAAAGCCATGCCAAATACTAAGCAGCAAATGCTGCTGCGTGGTCAAAACCTTTTAGGGTATCGTCATTACGCTGATGATGTAGTCGAAAAGTTTGTTGAGCGCGCCCACAAAAATGGGGTTGATGTATTCCGTATTTTTGATGCGATGAATGATGTACGCAACCTTGAAACGGCGATTAAAGCTGCTATAAAAGTGGGTGCACACGCACAAGGTACTATTTCATATACTGTTAGCCCAGTGCATACACTTGATATGTGGCTAACCTTAGCTAAGCAGCTAGAAGATTTAGGTTGTCACTCAATTTGTATTAAGGATATGGCTGGTCTACTTAAACCTTATGACTGTGAGCAGTTGATCAAAGGGTTAAAAGAGACTGTTTCAATTCCTATCGCAATGCAATGTCATGCAACTACTGGCTTAAGCACCGCGACTTATCAAAAAGCAATTGATGCAGGCATTGATATGCTTGATACCGCTATTTCATCTATGAGTATGACTTACGGTCACAGCGCAACTGAAACGATTGTTTCAATTGTTGAAGGAACTGAACGCGACACCGACTTGGATCTCAATCAGCTTGAAGAGATTGCTGCCTATTTCCGTGATGTTCGTAAAAAGTATGCGGCATTTGAAGGTAGCTTAAAAGGGGTGGATGGGAGAATTTTATTAGCGCAAGTGCCAGGCGGTATGTTGACTAATATGGAAAACCAGTTAAAAGAGCAAGGTGCAGCTGATAAGCTAGACCAGGTTCTTCTTGAAATACCACGTGTACGCGAAGACTTAGGCTTTTTGCCATTAGTAACACCTACATCGCAAATTGTGGGCACACAAGCTGTATTAAATGTACTAACTGGCGAACGTTACAAAACCATCACAAAAGAAACGGCGGGCGTGCTTAAAGGTGAGTATGGTTCAACGCCAGCACCGATGAACAAAGAACTTCAAGAGCGCGTACTCGATGGCGGCGAAGCTATTACGTGTCGCCCAGCTGATGTACTTCAGCCTGAGCTTGAAACACTTCACACAGAGTTATTAAAAGAAGCGCAAGAGCAAGGGTTAGCGCTTGCCGATGAGCAAATCGATGATGTTCTAACATACGCACTGTTTCCTCAAATTGGATTGAAATTCCTTAAAAACCGTAACAACCCTGATGCATTTGAAGCAGTACCAAGTGCTGACTCTGCTAAGCAAGAGAAGCCTTCTAGTAATAAGCCTAATAACAACACCGTTAAAGCTGAGCAATACAGCGTTAAAGTGGATGGCAAAGTATATGATGTTGTTGTAGCCCAAGGCGGTGAATTAAAAGAAGTAACCCTTAAAGATAGTGAGCTAATTCCTCAATCTGCATCGGTTGCATCTGGTGAAACATTAAATGCTCCACTTGCTGGTAACATTTTTAAAATCAAAGTTAAAGCTGGTCAAGCAGTGAACGCGGGTGACGTTGTGATGATCATGGAAGCGATGAAAATGGAAACTGAGATCCGCGCAACACACAGTGGAACGATTGCAGAAGTTCTCGTTGCTGAGGGTGATTCTGTCACAACTGGTGACGCCATGATTGCAATGGCTTAGGAGTGTAGAGGATGGAAGCATTACTAAATCTTTGGCAGGCAACGGGTATAGCAAACTTCACGTTTCCTGCATTAATAATGATTGCAGTAGGGTGTTTGTTATTGTACCTCGCGATTTCGCGTAATTTTGAACCATTATTATTAGTGCCAATTGGCTTTGGCGCAATATTAACTAATATCCCTGTTGCTGGTTTATCAGATCCAGGTGGTTTGTTGTACTACGTTTACCATATTGGTATTGATACCGGAGTCTTTCCGCTATTAATCTTTATGGGGGTTGGGGCGCTTACTGATTTTAGTGCCCTGATAGCAAATCCGCGCATGATGTTGCTTGGTGCTGCTGCTCAGTTTGGTATTTTTGCTACATTATTTGGTGCAATTTTACTTAACTATGTACCAGGATTTGAGTTCTCATTACAAGATGCATCGGCGATTGCAATTATCGGTGGTGCTGATGGCCCAACAGCTATCTTTTTAGCATCAAAGTTAGCGCCTGACTTGCTCGGTGCTATCGCTGTAGCTGCATATTCTTATATGGCACTTGTGCCTATTATTCAGCCGCCTATTATGCGCGCACTTACAACGCCAGAAGAGCGTAAAATTCAAATGCCACAATTACGTACAGTATCTAAGAAGGAAAAAATCATTTTCCCTCTAATGGTATTGGGCTTAACTATGTTGTTTTTACCCGCCGCAACACCGCTTGTTGGTATGTTTTGTTTAGGTAACTTAATGCGAGAATCAGGTGTGGTTGATCGCTTAAGCAACAGTGCACAAAATGAGATTATCAATATCACAACGATTTTCTTAGGACTCGCTGTAGGGTCTAAATTAGCCGCAGATAAATTCTTAACTGTCGAAACACTGGGTATTTTAGCGCTAGGTGCATTAGCATTTTCTATCGGTACAGCCTCAGGTGTGTTTATGGCAAAAGGTTTAAACAAGTTATCTAAATCACCAATAAACCCCTTAGTGGGGGCGGCGGGTGTTTCTGCCGTACCAATGGCTGCACGAGTAGTTAACAAAGTAGGCCTTGAAAATAACCCGCATAACTTCTTATTGATGCATGCAATGGGGCCAAACGTAGCAGGTGTACTAGGTAGTGCCGTTGCCGCGGGTATTTTGTTAGCACTTGTTGGTTAAAAAACCGCGGTGCTCATTCATCTTGAGGTGGTTTGAGTATATTTAAGTAAACTTTTACTTCCAACCGACTGGCGCAGTTTAAACTGCGCTTTTTTTTGGGCGCTTTTTGGGTATACTCAACGTTAGTTTTACAAATTTAAAGGAGTGGTATGAGTATTTTTGTGATTTTAATATCTTTGGTTGTCGCTCTTGTCATTCTTGTGCCATTACTTGAAAAGTACCAATCAAAAATGGGTTTAGATGGTGCAACTAAATATGCTAAGTATATTTGGCCATTGGTCATGATTTCATTGGTTATACAATTGATTTATGTATTGGTGCGATAGAGCATAGCCGTCAACCGTCAAAATTGGATGCGTACGTAGACTTGCGCATCACGAAACCCAACGAATAATATCCTTTCAGTCTTTATTAAAGCGCAGCATTATCACGTGTTTTATTTATTCAGTTTACTCTGAGTCGTGGGAAAATAATTTTAAATATTTATTTAAAATCAATTGTTTATGTTTTATGTGAAATTATAGAAATACCATCGTTTCTTCAGGTTTATCCTGTGTAATTAAGGTGCAGGATTTGAATTTCACACAATGCCTTAACCTTATATTGTCACACCATAATAGTTTCTTTTAATAAATATTAGCGAAAATAGATCATGTTGCTTAGGGAAGTGCTCAGGAGATAAATCGCTTTACTATACTCGTTTTGCAATATGACTAAGCTGTTCCTTTTTTAAATACCTAGCTACTTATTTACATTACATAGCTCAGTGATTACTATGCAAATAATAATAATTACTATTTCTATTGGTTTGGATTTCTAGTGTCAAAAATAAAAGTTTTATTAATTGAAGACGATAATACGTTAAATCATTATCTCACCGATTTATTGGTTAAATCAGGTTACTGTGTTGAGCAGTGCTTTGATGGTTTAACAGGGTTAGAAATAGCTCAGCGTCGGCAGCACCACCTTATTTTACTTGATAAAATGCTCCCTAAGTTAGACGGTGTATCACTTTTAAAAACACTGCGAGAGACCAGCCAGCAGCCTGTTATTATGGTTTCAGCCAAAGGTGCAGAAGAAGAGCGTATTTTAGGCTTGAGCCATGGCGCAGATGATTATGTTGCCAAGCCATTTAATACCCAAGAGCTGTTACTCAGAATTGAGAGCCTATTAAGACGAAGCCAAGCAAGCGTCAAACCAAGCAGTCATGTAGAAATAAATATTGATGGCCTCATGCTCAACGTTATCAAACAGGTTATTTATGTAAATGGTGAAGAGCTTGAGTTCACACCAATTCAGTTTAAATTACTTTGGGAGCTGGTTTCGCAACAAAATAAAATAGTCAGTAAATCAGATTTATACCAAGCAGTGCTTAATAAAAAGTTAGGCGCTTATGATCGTAGTATTGATATGCATCTTAGTCGAGTAAGAAGAAAACTAACAGACGCTAACTGGCTTGGGGAGCGCTTACAAACGGTGCATGGTAAAGGATACTGTTTTAAATGAAGCGAAAGTTACTTTGGAAATTATGCCTAATTTTGGCTACAGGTTTAGTTTCATTTTTTTATTTATTACACATATTCACCTTAAAAACAGAAGAGAGCATGAGTTTTATTGCAGAGCAAGATCGCATGCAATTACAAGCGTGGGGAGCACATGCTGAAAAGCTCTATTCCACTGGAAAAATAGACCAATTAAATACGTGGTTGGCACAGTTAAAAACTCAAGAAAACACTTGGGTATCCATAGCTGGTTTTAAGGTAAGCCACATAGCTGGTGAATCATTTGATCAAAATATTGTTGGTGGTTATCACTTTGGGCGCAGCATTGAATGGAAAATTCATCTCTACTTTGAGCAAAACCCCATAATGGAAATTCCTTTCATTCATACTAATGGCAGCTTATTAATAAAATTACCTGAGCGTATGCGCCCAGGTAACTACTGGACAACAACTAAGTTTATGTTGCAAATAATAATGCCAATGCTGGTTTTAGTCGTGTTATCGATTATTTTATATCGCCATATTATTACGCCTCTACAGCAATTAGAAAAAGCGACTGCAGAATTTAGCCGTGGTAACTTTTCAGTTAGGGTGGCGAAATATTTAGGAGGGCGCAAAGATGAACTTGCCCAACTTGCATTTACCTTTGATCAAATGGCTAGTCGTATTGGTGAGCTCATTAATAATCAAAGACAATTAATTTCAGACTTATCCCACGAATTAAGAACACCACTTACGCGTTTAGATATAGCAGTTGAAAACTTTGATGAGCACGAAAGTAAACAGCACCTTGAGCGAATCACTCGCGAGTCAAAACATATTCGCAAACTCGTTGAAGATAGTTTAACCCTTGCATGGCTTGAAAATGAAAAGCCGATAATTAAACAAGAGCCCGTTGATCTGGTAGACCTGCTTGATGTGTTAATTGAGGATGCTCGTTATGAATTTCCTGATCGAAAGCTGGTTATTCATGCCCCAGCAACCGCAGTGATTGAAAATAGCTGCCATCGTGCATTATGTCCACCCATCGAAAACGTGATTAGAAATGCGCTGCGTTATACACCGGTCAATGAACAAGTTACTATTCGCATGTCGTTGGAGTCTAATTTTTACAAATTACAGATATGCGATCAAGGTCCTGGTATCCCTGAGCAATTTTTAAAGAAAGTATTTGAGCCATTTTTTAGAGTCGACGACGCACGAATAAGTGAAGGTGATAGCTTTGGTTTAGGTTTGGCCTTGGCTAAACGCCATTTAGCCAGTGTTAGGGCAAAGATCTACGCACAAAATGAGTTAGGTGTAGGGTTGGTAGTGGTGATAATGATTCCTATTTCTTAAATGTAACAATTGTAAAAGTCATATCATTAGTGACTTTAAATGGTAATAATTCTTAATTAAGTATTTAACACTTATTTGAGATCTAATTCATGCCATCTGTATTAATAAATAAACCGTTTGTAAAAACCAGTATTGCCAGCGCTGTAATTGCGCTTTGTTTTAACGCCAATGCGGCTACTCAAGAAGAGACTAAACAAGAACAGAAGATAGAAAAAATCACAGTCGTTGGTGCTACAACAAATTCAGAAATCACACCACTTGAGCTTGAAAACTACCAGGCAAACGATTTAGATGATATTTTTCGTCATACACCATCGGTTACTGTAGGTGGATCATTAGGCATAGCACAAAAGATATTTGTACGTGGTATGGAAGACTCAATGGTCAATGTAACTGTTGATGGTGCGCCGCAAACCAGCACGCTGTTTCATCATATTGGCCGTGTTGCAATTGAACCTGAACTATTACAAAGTATAGAAGTACAAGCCGGTGCGGGTGAAGCAACATCTGGTACAGGTGCTGTTGGCGGAGCAATTCGTTTTAAAACAAAAAGTGCTGATAATTTACTCAGCGATAACGAGCAGTTTGGTGGTATTGCCAAAGCGAGTTATTTTAGTAATGACGGCCACAAAGAAAGCCTATCATTATACGGCAGGTTAACTGATGAAATAGGGGTGTTAGCGTCCTATGTTAATGTTAGTCGTAATGACATGGATGATGGTGATGGCAGAAATCTAGAAGGGACAGCAGCCGATCAAACCCTTGCATTCATAAAAGTAAACGCCGATCTGACAGAAAACCAAAGCTTGACATTAAGCTATGAAAACCGCCAAGAAGAAGGTGAGTTTGGTAAACAAACTAACTGGGCCCAAATTGCTGGAGCACCATTGTTTGAATCATGGGGAGAGCGCGAAACCATTGTGTTAAATCATGGCTGGTACTTAAATAGTTTCGTAAACCTTGAAACGACTATTTACCAAACAGAGTCTTCATTTAAACGCGAACTTTATACCTGGGATGCTGCAATCGAAACAACGGGTTTTGATATCCGAAATACCAGTGATTTAGGCAATCATACTCTGACTTACGGTGTAGAACAAAAAGTAGATAAAGTTCATGCTGCTTCGTATGAAGACTTTGGTGGTATTTTTGATGAAGAAGGCACGGTGACGGGTGTATATATTCAAGATCACTGGCAATTAAGCGATGCTTTATTACTTAGCTTTGGTGCGCGTTATGATGCTTATGAACTTGATCACAGCGCTGTTGAAGTTAACTGGGTTAAAGTTGATGGTGTCTGGGTCATTGAAACCGACGCAAGTGGTGCGCCAGTGACTTCATCGGATGAGTTTTCAACTAAAAAACAAGATGGCATTAGTGGCAATATTGGTTTTGAGTATAGTTTTACCGAATCATTAAAGTTGTCTGCTGGTTATGCACAAGCGCTTAGAGGTAGGCAAGTTGCAGATGCTTTCACTGTAGGTGAGTTGACATATAATCAAAACTTATCACCTGAAGAAGTCGATAATACTGAGCTTGGCTTAGTGTATAACGATGGCACTTGGTTGTTTGAAGCATCATTGTATCTAAGTGTAATTAACGACGTGGTATTTGATAAGTTCAAAGGCCGTGAAGGTGTATTCAACGAAAATATCGGTGATTTAGAAACCAAAGGTATTGAACTTGTATCGGGTTATCAAGGCGATAATTTTGATGTTATCGTAAGTTATAGCCATAACGATGTTGAACTAAACAATGCCTCATTTGTGTGGCCAGACGCTAATGATGCCACTGGTTATAGCACTGTTATTATCGATGGTATTGATATGGCAGCCTATGAATATGGCGGTTTAGGTAATGCAATTGGCGATTCTATCAATATTAACTTTAACTACCATGTGAATGAGAAAATTAAGTTTGGTCTAAACTATAACCATGTTGCTAGCCTCAACGATATTGAAGTATTCCACCGTTCGATTGAACTTGGTTGGTTGAATGAGCTCGAAACAATCAATAAGCCAGGCTACGATTTATTTGATGTCTATGTAACCTATGAGCCACTCACCAATCTAAGGTTTGATTTATCAGTGCAAAACTTACTAGACGAATCTTATTTAAGCCACGGTAGTGTTGCTGACTACGGACATATTAAGGGTTATGAAGGTGTTGTAGGTATTAAAGAGCCAGGGCGTGATATACGCCTTAGTGTGTCGTATACATTTTAACTCCTGAATTAGTTAGGTGCTTTAAGAAAGCACCTAACGGGCTTATTGATGAATATCACAAAAAAACATCTCTCAGTATTTCATGTAACTACTCGTGTGCTTATTGCTTTAATTGGCGGTTATTTTGTGGCAATGCATGGTGCTATCTTGATTGGCAATCATTTATTAAGTGATAAGACTAACAGTATTATCACAGGATTAATGTCTAGCTTTATCATTTACCTCATCACAGTGCTATTTGTATTTGCTACTAAAACAACGTTACGCGCTTTTGCCGTTGTATTGGTTTCATGTATTTTACTTTACTTTTTGAATTACTATTTGCAGGGGCCGCAATAGTATGAGACCTCGATTTAGACAATCTATGAGCTGGCTACATACGTGGTCTGGCTTTGTATTTGCTTGGCTACTGTTTTTTATTTTTATTACAGGCACTGCAGGCTATTTTGAAAATGAAATAGACCGCTGGATGAAACCAGAAATAGCCATAGTAAATGAACCCATTGATGACTTAGCAATACTTGATATTGCTCAGCAACAACTCACAGACAATGCAGAAGATGCAACTCAGTGGTACATTAGTTATCCATCAGCACGTAATCCTTATATTGATATTTCATGGTTGCAGCCAGCAAATAAAGAGACTGGGGCACGTAGGCAGTGGTATGAAAAAAACCTTGCGCCTGATACCAGCGAGCTTATAACAACCAGAGAAACCAGTGGTGGCGAAGCGTTATACCGACTGCACTATAGTTTACATTATGTACCGATTGTTGTTGGCTATTTGGTCACTAGTTTAGCCACGATGCTGATGCTGATTGGTTTAGTCACTGGGGTGATTATTCATAAAAAAATATTCATTGAGTTTTTTACTTTTCGTGCCAATAAAGGGCTGCGTAGTTGGCTCGATATACATAACATTTTTAGCGTATTGCCATTACCTTTTCATTTAATGATCACATACAGCGGACTTATTTTATTAATGGGTATTTCATTTGCCCCTGTGGTGGATGCAACCTATGGCGAAGGCAAAAAAATGCATCGCCAGTTATACAATGAAACACAAGCTGAAAACCTTACAAAGGAAGTTATAGCGTTACCCGCTGAAAACTTATCACTTGAAAGCGCATTAATTGATGCAAAATCACGTTTTAAAGATCAAGCAGTAAGTTATTTGGGGTTAATTGACCGAAATACTGAGCAGCCAGGGTTTGAAGTGTGGTTCGGTGCACAAGAGGGCATTGAGCTTGCCACGCTCTTCACCTATCGCGCTGTCGGTGGGCAAGTTCAAATAGAACAAGCCACAGGAAAAAAATACAGTGCAGCTGAGGTTTATGATGTGCTGGAGCATTTACACGAAGGATTGTTTGCAGATACTTATTTAAGGTGGTTGTACTTTTTATCTGGCTTGCTAGGGGCTGGAATGATAGCAACGGGAATGATTATTTGGGTGCAAAAACGTAAAAAGCAGCAATCTAGGTTTATCAATGTTATCGATAAGCTTAATGCAGCTGTGGTCGTTGGCTTACCCATAGGCATCGCGGCTTATTTTTGGGCTAACCGTTTACTACCTGTTGAAATGGCTAGCCGTGCTCATTGGGAAATGAACAGCTTGTTTATTGTATTTGCATTGTGTAGCTGTTTTTGTGTTACGCGAGCAGCAGAAAAAGCCTGGCAAAATATGCTGTGGTTAGCAGCTGTAGCCTATGCCTTGATACCACTTGTTAATATGCTCACAACAAAGCACAGTATATTATCGAGCTTACAGAATAATGATTGGTTAATGCTGGGGGTTGATTTAAGTATGCTGGTTTTTGCTGGGGGCTTTGCTGTTACGGCGATTGTGTTGCAAAGGCGAAGTGTTATTGGCTCTGCAAACGCACATATAAAGCAAACAGTAAAAGGTATTTAAATATGTTGATATTACTACAAATAATGCTGCAATTAGTGGGCTTTACACTGCTGAGTTTGTCATTACAACGCTATTATAACCATGTATTTAGTCAAGCACTGGGCTTAAAAAAAAGCACCTGTATATTGTTTAGATGTGCTGGCTTTGCATTACTTATTGTTGCAGCAATCAATGCAATCAGTCTGTGGGGCAATTCACTTGGCTTAGTCTATGTTTTTGCAACCGCAACACTAATAACGACTTTATTAGCTGTTCTATTAGCTTATATTACAAGAGCAAAGATAATCGCCAAATAAATTAGCATAACAGTAACACTCATCACGGTTGTGATTTATCAGTAATTATTAAATACGGTTGAGTCATTATACAATTAATTGGTAGAGCCCATTTGGTAATATTATTCTTTACTGTTAGTTTAAAGTCTTAATTCAATTGCAAAAAAGTCGATCACAAACGCAACGATTGACTTTGTTTAGACATTAAAAAACCGTTGCTATGTGAATAGCAACGGTTTTATTTTTGACGGCTGACCGCTCTTATTTAAGCGCTAGCTGTAGCTCTCTGTTGCGCTCTAACTGTGCTAAGAATGTATCTGCAATCGGCTTAAACTTCGCAAGCTCTGCGCGAGGTAATGGCTCAGATTTAGGTAGTTTAACCGTTTTAGGATTACGGTGAACGCCGTTCACTAAAAATTCATAGTGTAGGTGAGCGCCAGTTACGCGGCCTGTAGCACCGACAGTACCAATTTTTTGGCCCTGCTTAACTTTTTGGCCTTTTTTAACCGCGCGTTTGTTCAAGTGCAAATATTTAGTAACGTACTGCGTGCCGTGACTAATAAATACATAATTACCATTATATTTGCTGTAGCCTGATTTAATAACTTTACCGTTACCCGATGCAACAACGGGAGTACCTGTGCGAGCTGCATAATCGATACCACGGTGTGCTTTTACTCGTCCTGTAACAGGGTGTAAGCGCCGTGGATTAAAACTAGAACTTATATATTTAAAATTAACGGGTGCCCGTAAGAACGCTTTTTTCATACTGCGGCCTTCCGGTGTATAGAAGTTATCATCACTGTGGCGAATTGCGGCGTAGCGTTCGCCTTGATTAATAAATTCAGCGGCAATAATTTTACCAGTGCCTATAAATTCACCATCAACATAATGTGATTCGTAAATTAAACCAAACTGATCACCTTTACGAATGTCATTAGCGAAATCCACGTCCCAGCCAAAAATATCAGCAAAGTTCATAATTTGGCGTTCGCTTAAACCCGCTGCAATACCAGAAGTCCAAAAGCTATTGCTGATTTCACCGCCGGTAGATTTAGTTAAGGTTTCGATTTCTTTGCTATCGATTGAAGTATCGTAGTTACCGTCTTCGTTTAATGTAACAAATAAAGTGTCTGTTTTTGAAATCACATAACGTAACTGCGCTAAAGAGCCGTCTTCAGCTGTCGCAAAACTGAGTATTTCACCTGGGTGAATTTTAGTTAGCTTACGTGTTTCTGCATTGGTGTTAAGTAATTTATGAACGGTTTGCGCATTAAAACCAGCGCGCTTAAAGATAAGTGCTAAATTGTCACCGTTCTTTACTTCAAAATCGACTAGGTCATATTCTGGTAATTTTGCTGCGTCTTCTTGCGAATTTAATTCAGTTAATTGTTCAGCGTCATCAACTTTAATTTGTAATTCGTAGCGTTTGCCGATTTCGAGTGCTCCCGCACTGTTATCTTTTGAGGCGGTTGCTTTTTCTGAAGGAATAAGGGTTAGGGCAGCAATAGCAGAAACAAAACCTAGAATAAGCAATTTGTGTTTTTTTGGGAGTTTGTGCACAACGTGAACCATAACGTGCCTTTTTCTGCTGTCAAGATAATTAATCATTAATATTGCAGGATATACTTAATAAAGCGTTAATACCAGTGTTTTGTGGATTTAAACTGTGGCTAATTTACGCTAGAATCCCTAGGTTGACTGAATTTTTTGGAGTAATACAAGTGGATTTACAAACCGCTCTAGCAGAGATTAAACGCGGTGCAGAAGAAATATTAATTGAAGACGAATTAGTCGAGAAGCTAAAGTCTGGTAAAAAGCTGAAGATCAAGGCGGGTTTTGATCCAACTGCACCTGACTTACACTTAGGCCATACCGTATTAATTAATAAAATGAAAACCTTCCAAGACTTAGGTCACGAAGTGATTTTCTTAATTGGTGATTTCACCGGTATGATAGGTGATCCAACTGGCAAAAATGTAACACGTAAGCCACTTACTCGTGATGATGTATTAGCAAATGCTGAAACGTATAAAGAGCAAGTATTTAAGATTCTAGATCCATCCAAAACAACAGTTGCGTTTAACTCATCGTGGATGGAGAATTTAGGTGCTGCTGGCATGATCAAATTAGCTGCACGCCAAACTGTTGCACGTATGCTTGAGCGTGATGACTTTAAAAAGCGTTATGCAAATGGTCAATCCATTGCAATTCATGAGTTTCTATATCCTTTAGTACAAGGTTGGGATTCAGTTGCATTAGAAGCAGATGTTGAATTAGGTGGTACCGATCAACGTTTTAATTTGCTTATGGGCAGAGAGCTACAAAAAGATGAAGGCCAAAAGCCGCAAACGGTACTAATGATGCCTTTATTAGAAGGTACCGACGGCGTTCAAAAAATGTCTAAGTCGCTAGGGAACTACATTGGTATTACAGACGCGCCGAATGACATGTTTGGTAAAGTAATGTCAATCAGCGATGAACTAATGTGGCGTTATTATGATTTGCTAAGTAGCTTATCGATCGAAGAAATTGCTGCGTTAAAAGAAAAAGTTGCGCAGGGTACTAACCCACGCGATATCAAAATCGATTTAGCCAAAGAAATGATTGCTCGTTTCCATAGTGACGAAGCTGCACAAGGCGCACATGAGGATTTCATTAAACGTTTTCAAAAGAACGCATTACCTGATGATATCCCAGATGTAACTGTGACAATTGACGAAGACACTGTATTTGTAACGAACATGCTTAAAGAAGCAGGGCTCGTTGCTAGTACTTCAGAAGCTATGCGTATGATCAAGCAAGGTGCGGTAAAAATTAACGGTGAAGAGAAAGTAACAGACTCTAAACTGGAAATCGCAAAAGGTAGCACGGCTATTTACCAAGTAGGTAAACGTAAATTTGCCAATATTACGGTTGCTTAAGTAGCTTTATAGCTAAGAATGAAAATTCAGTAATAATATAGCCAAACTAGCTAAGAGGTTTGGTTATCCAAAAACCAGCTTCTGCTGGTTTTTTTATATCGTTTTTATAATCTCAATACCAAAAATCACCAATAACCAAAACCCGCGAGCCTGATTTAAACGACTTACCAGCACTGCTATGTCTTCAGCTTTTGGTAGCCTCTCAGTACCTATACGCATTTTGTTAAAGCGCTGCGCTTGATACATAGCAGGTCCGCCAAGCTGCACACCCACTGAAGCTGAGCATGCACTTAATAACCAACCTGAATTACTTTGATAAAAGTGTCTTCCATAATGCTTTATATAATGAATGCTTTGCTTGCTCGCTTTACTGAGAGCAACAGTTATAGTAAGCAAACGGATTGGCAGCCACTCGAGAATAAATAATAGCCCTGAAATAGGTCTTAAAAAAGCATTGTTAGGAGGAAGGTCACTGCGCCAGGCTTGATGCATTAAGCTCAATAAGTGATAACTTAACGTTGCCATGGCGCCAAAAACCAAATATATAAAAATAACGGCAAAATAATGGCGGGCAACTCTTAGCGCGAAAGTTTCCATGGTCGCTTTACAAATACCTGTATTTGAAAGCTTACTTACATCACGAGCAACCAATGGCTTGAGTAATTCTCGCGCGGTTGCCTTTTGGTTTTGCCTTAGCAGACGAGCTATACGAAGCGCTTTTTTTTGTGGTGTTTGCCATTGCAGACAAATATATAAAATTAACCCAGCGAGTAACTCAGGGTAATAAGCAAACTCTAG
Source organism: Pseudoalteromonas sp. 3D05 (assembly GCF_002723455.1). Lineage (GTDB taxonomy): Bacteria > Pseudomonadota > Gammaproteobacteria > Enterobacterales > Alteromonadaceae > Pseudoalteromonas. The sequence goes on from NZ_PDUS01000016.1 coordinate 87,587, forward strand.
CAGTAGTACTGTAATAGTTATTATTACTAGTATAACTAAACTAAAGCACAATATTGAAGACAAATATTGGTAACTATTAGGTTCTTTGTCGCGATAAACGCGTTTACCCAAAGCACGATAGATTACAGATAAAAATGTATCAGGGTGGTACCAACTACTCAAAGGTAAAAAGCGCTCAACAAGGAGCGCTAATAAAAACACAATAAAGTCCAAATGCTGTTGAACTAGATTGGGTAACACCTTATAAACTAACCGATGTTAGTTTTTCAAGCAAAGCAACAACCATCTTCGAAGAGTTGATTGATGCCGTTTCTAAGTATTCTTCAAATGATTGCGGCGATTCTTTACCTGCAATATCTGACATAGAACGAATAACCACAAAAGGGGTTTCTAAACTATGACATACTTGAGCAATAGCAGCGCCTTCCATTTCTACTGCAAGCATAGTTGGAAAGTCAGCACGTGCCTTATCGATTCGTACAGGGTCACACATAAATGAATCGCCAGTACAAATTAAGCCAATCAATGTCTTAACGTCACTGATTTGAGCAATACTTTGCTCAGCAGCTTCAATCAATTTAGGGTGTGCAGCAAAACCTGCTGGCATTTGTGGAACTTGGCCAATCTCATAACCAAACGCAGTTACATCAACATCATGATGGCGTACTTGTGATGAAATAACCACATCGCCTACGCTAAGTGATGGATCAAAGCCACCGGCAGAACCTGTATTGATCACGCAATCAGGATTAAAATTATCAATCAATAATGTTGTTGCTATGGCTGATGCTACTTTACCAATACCTGATTGAACCAAAGTAACCGTGTTGCCAGCTAATTCACCCGTATAAAAAGTAAAGCCTGCTTTAGTTAAAATTTGTGGGTTTTGCATTGCCTCACGCAAAATTTTAACTTCTGGCTCCATTGCGCCAATAATACCAACATTCATAATTTTTGATTCCTCGAATTAGATGCCGTGATTATACTGCAAAAATGAGAGTAGGGTAAAACCAAACAAAAAAATGCGAGATTAATCTCGCATTTTTATAGTTTCAAACTTTAAATTTCGGCTAATGCTGTTGAATGCGCTTTTGCCTGAGAAGGGGAAAGTACTGCTGGCTTAGTCACCCTGTTACGGCTTGGTCTAACACTCGGAGCCGCTGGTTTTCCAAGCTTAAACATAATGGCATTACGAACTTCACTTGGTCGATAACCTGATTTAACTTTCATGCGAATGTGAGGGATCCCTGCTGATTCTAATGCACCATTAACAAACCAATCGCGCTGCGCTTTGTGGCCGTCTTTGTTAGCGTTATTAACTAAATCAACAGCAGCAACAATCGTCATTTTTTCTTTGTCGATCAAGACAAAATCTAGCTGTTTATTCTTTGCTTTGGTAATTGCCGCGCGTTTAGCCTTAGGCGACAAGCCCTTTTTACAATCAATAACATCTATCAGTTTAACCCGACTGACAATCTTATATTGATCGCCAACAGCACGCTCAAGTAGGTTTAAAAAAGCACTCTCTACTTGTGTAAATACACTCTCTTTGCGGGTGAAAGGATAAGGATTGCCGCCATCATCGGTAAATTTTGATGCAACAACAGATGCCCCTACAACTAATACTAATATTGATAATAAAGCGAATTCCATATGGTAACTCCACAACAACAAATTGACACTGTAAATTAATAGCAATTAACGTGCCTAGTTGTAGTGAAGTCACTTTTTAATTAAGGCTGGTAGCCGTCTTCTATGCCTTTGACTGCAATAGCAACAGCATCATGTGCGTGTAAAGATTCATAATGATTTATTCTTAACCAATAATCGGTGTACTGTGCGTCTTCTAATCGCGATTTGATTTTTCGTGCGGCATCCTCGCAGAACATTAAATTTTGACCATTTAGACGTGCAAACTCTTGCTCATCTTCGCGCTTAACAGCCGCTTGTACTGGGGTCTTTAGCTCATTTTCTAGCGTATCTATTAAATTAACAACATCAAACTCTGTGATCTGTTCATCTAGCTTAACTTTTACATTCGCAATAGAGCGCTGAGAGTGTGGAGTAGCAACAATTCCCTCTGTACTGCCCAACCAATTAAGAACCTCTTGATGGTTAAGCGCATGTTTATCAAATTTTTCAACAAACGCATTTTGTATAAGTTGGCGTGCTAAAGCCGCTGAGCAAGGACATGTTGAAGAATAAGTGACATCGACACTCAGTTCAAAACTTAGCTGCCCGCGGTCAATTTTTGCCTCTAACACTAGTGGGTAGCTTTTCCAGCCAGCTTTGCCACTGAGTAATGATTTTCTACGCAGTGGAAGTTCAAATTTAAACTCTACTTTAGCTTGGTTACTCAAATCTTCGTGGCTAGATATAAATTTATCAAGCGCTTGAGCGATGGTTTTAGGATTAACTTGCTGTTCGGTAGATAAGGTATCTAGCGCTAAAAACAGGCGCGACATGTGGATACCTTTGGCATCTTCTTTATGAAGGTTTACAAAAGCGCTTGCTTTAGAATTAACGTTAACAGGTGTAAGGCCACGAGATTCAAAAATAAATGGCAGTTCAATTTCTGACATACCCACCCAGTTTAATTTACCTGTTTGAAGAGCTGGAGCCGTATCCGCTATATCGGGCATAGTACTTTGCATGAAAAATCTCGTTATTGGCAAGTTTAAAAGGCGGTATTTTACACGAAATAATTTAAAAAAACGTGGTAGATGAAAATTTTATGTTTTCGTCGCGGAACATGAAAATTGTTAAAGTAAAAATGCTAAAATACTTCTATAGAGAGATAAGTTTTAGTTCATCTAGGCAGATCATTATTGCTTTGTTTTGATGAGAAGGCATATCAGTAATGGCTGGTATATGTTTCTAAGTTGTTCTATTAACTCAAATCATTAAGTTACTTTTGTATCAATTTGAATTTGAGAATACTTATTTTCAGCCATAGTGATGGTATTTACTCTCTATCTTTTATAGCTTTACTTAAATTGTAGGCCTTCGGATAGTATAATTAGCAATCTATCTGCGTATTGAGCCACTTATTCAACGCTATCACTGCGCTAATTGCTTTTACAATGATATCAAGCGCATAGCCACGAGACAGATTTAAATATGATAGATTCTCCTTTGAGCCCTTGGGTTCGAATGCTTTCCAGTTTGATTACACGTTTTGGTGAATTTAAAGCAGCCGCTATTTGCTATGCCCTATTATTGGTTGTTTCGCTGATTTTGGCCTGCATGTTCTATTACGTTGCTATTGGGCAAGTGGTTATTGTAGATGTACTTGCGATGCTGTTTTTTACTGCAGTTGTATCGCCTATTATAATTAGTGTGTTGATTAACTCAATTCGCCAACTCGACGCAACATACGCCTACCTTGATAGTGCAACTAAGCAAGAAAAGCTTCTTAACCAAACGCTTAAAGATAATATCAAGCGTTTAAATGTTGAGATTGATGAACGTAAAATGGCTTTTCAAGCTAAGCATAGTGCGATTGAAGAGTTACGTAGAGAGATTGCAGAGCGTAAAAAAACGCAACAGGAACTTGCACAACAGGGCATGTTACTTCGTTCTATTGTCGACTCCTCTCCAGATCTATTTTATTACCGTGATAATAATGGTGTATTTGCCGGGTGTAATAAAATGTTTGAAAAGGTGATAGGTAAACCTGTTAGTGAGCTAATTGGGAAAACAGCCGAACAAATATACCCTGAATCCTACTTGCCAGAGGTACTCACAACAGATAATAAAGTAGAGGAAACACACCAAGCCCTTACGCTCGATGTCGAGTATCCAGTAGATAATGAAAATCGTTGGTTTGAAATGCGTAAGTTGCCTTTTATTAATGATGAGGGTGAATATATTGGTTTACTGGCGTTTGGTCGTGATATAACCAGCCGTAAAGAAGCAGCGCAAGCACTTGAAACTGCCTATAAAGATAAAGGGAAATTTATTGCCACACTGAGCCATGAATTGAGAACGCCATTAAATGGCATTGTTGGTTTAACGCGTATGCTGTTAGATACTGAGCTCGATAAGCAGCAACGTAGTTGGTGTAATACTGTATTCTCAAGCGCTGAAACCCTGGGTAATATCTTTAATGACATTATCGATTTAGACAAAATAGATCGAGAACAGCTAGATATAGTTACCGCACCAATTAACGTATCAGACTTTATCAATGACGTGGTTAACTTTGCAGGACTAATTGCCGAACAAAAAGGGCTCGAATTCGATATAGAACGAAAAGGTATGCTTGATGTATACGCAGCTTTAGATCCTACACGATTACGCCAAGTTGTATGGAACCTGATAAACAATGCAGTCAAATTTACACAGCAAGGCAAGGTGCAATTATCGTGTTTACGCGAGAATCGCGCAGATGGTACATGGCTAGTTATAAATGTGACTGATACTGGGCAGGGTATACCTCAAGAACAACTTCAGCGTATCTTCGATATGTACTATAAAGCCCCAGATATAAACGGCACAAATGCAATTGGCTCAGGGATTGGACTGGCAGTAACAAAAGCGTTAGTTACCGCAATGAGTGGCCATATCCGTGTGAGCAGCACTGAAGGAGAAGGGAGTAGTTTTGTGGTAGAAATACCACTTTCACTGTGTGTTGCTCCCGCTGAGCAGAATTATGTAGGTAGAAGCTTAAATATTTTACTTGTGGAAGATGTGCCACTAAACGCAGAGATTGCTACAAACTTGCTTGAGCAGCGAGGGCATGAGGTGATTTGGGCTGAAACAGGTGAAGATGCACTTTCATTCGTAGAAACTGAAGATGACTTAGATCTTGTCCTCCTTGATATGCAATTGCCTGATATTAATGGCGATGAAGTTGCCAGACAAATTCGTTCAGACAGTTTCTTTGATAAATTACCTATTGTTGCCTTAACAGCGAATGTAAGAAGTGCAGAAGAGGAGCTAGAAGGTATTTCTATTCAAGGAGCATTAGCAAAGCCTATTAATACAACAAAGCTTGATAGAATGCTGGCGGACTTATTTGACATCAAACTTGCACAATCATGTGATGAAAATCGCCTTACGGTAGCCAATAAAGACTGTACTGATATAAAAGTTGAGTTACTCGATGTGGAAACAATTGAAGACTTTGTAAATTCAATGGGAATTGAAATATTTAAACGAAGCAGTAGCTTATTTGAAAAGTTAAACCCGCAATATCAACAGGAATTAGCTACGTCATTAAAACAAGATGATAGAGAAGAATATAAATCAGTTGCACACAAGCTAAAAGGAGCAGCAGGCTCTGTAGGTTTAAACGATGTACAGTTACATGCTAAAAAAATGGAGCATGGGGCGCTTGATGAAGATATCGACCTGTTACAAACATGGTTGGTTGAACTTGGAGATAAAATAAATGAAGGACAACATGCCCTTCATTTATTCTTACAGCAACTAGAGAAGTAGTTGCTGAGGTGGAATTAACGTAGTTTAGGCGTCAATTTTACCGATAAAGCGATAGCCTTCACCATGGATGGTGCTAATCAACTCTGATGTACTGTTATCGCTTTCAAAGTGCTTACGAATGCGACGGATTGTTACATCAACAGTGCGGTCATTTGCACGTAGCTCACGACCAGTCATATGTTTGATTAGTTGTTCTCGGCTGAAAATACGACCTGGTGAATCTAACATTAAGCGTAACGCTCTGTACTCACCTTTAGGAAGGCGTTTAGCGTCACCATTTGGTGATGTTAAACAGCGACTATTTTCATCAAGTTCCCAGCCATTAAACGTAATAACACCATTTGTTTCGAGACTAGACTCTTCACCACCAAGGGCTGTGCGAGAAATTAAGTTACGAGCACGAATAGTTAATTCACGTGGATTGAATGGCTTAGTGATATAGTCGTCTGCACCAATTTCAAGGCCTAAGATACGGTCAACATCATTGTCGCGACCGGTTAGGAAAATAAGTCCAACGTTACGCTTTTGACGTAATTCACGTGCTAAAATAAGCCCGTTTTTACCTGGTAGGTTGATATCCATAACTACAAGATTCACATCATCATTATTTGTAAGCTTGTCATGCATGTCATCGCCATCAATGGCTTCAATAACTTTGTAACCTTCAGCTTCAAATAAACTAACGAGGTTTAGTCGAGTTACGTCTTCATCCTCTACAATCAGAATGACTGGCGTTTGCATTATTAATTAACCTTTTCGGAATATTTTATTTACAATTAATTCGGTATTGTATTATAAAACCGAATACAGAGATTATAGGAGTATATCCATTTGTTAACAAGTAAAATCAATTTGGATGAAACTTAGAAACAGCTAATAACCGAGACTGAACTTTAAAGTTACTGCCCATCAGTTGCTGCTTATTGATATACAGTCGGATTCTATTCCCTTCTTGGACCAAAGCGGCGATACCACCTTTTTCTAAAAAACTGATACTCTCACCCACTGTTAAGGTGTCTGATGAAGTGGTATCGATCCAAAACGGAATTATATCATCTTCCAACGTTTCATCAATGTATGTGATATCACAAAAGCTATAAAGTTCCGAAGTTTGTTGGTTTTTATTAATTAAAACGACTTCAATCGGCTTTTCATTTATTGTTAGTGACGAATTACTCTTTAAAACGCCCCCTATACCTTGTTCTAAGTTATAAAAGCAAAACCTAACAGCTTGATTTTTTGACTCAGGATTAAACTCTACAAACTTACTCATTTGAAACAAAAAAGCTGCTTTGACCTGCTCTGGCGATTTCGCCAATACAGAGTTGGATGATATACATATTAATAAGATTAATAATGCTCTCATCCTCATTTCATTTTCGCTTCATCAGTTGGTAGAGTAATAATAAAGCTGGTTCCACGGTCATCCTTCTCGTCGTAAAAAACGTTTCCACCCAGGGCTTGTGTAACTAAGTTGTAAACTAAATGCATACCTAGGCCACTGCCACCTTCACCTCGTTTTGTGGTAACAAACGGGTCAAAAATACGTTTCTTGATTGTCTTGTCAACACCAACACCATTGTCTCGATAATTAATAATTAAACTGCTCTCATTACGTTCAATGGTGAATTCAATTTCATTACCGATATTATCTTTAAAGCCATGAATTACTGAATTGCTAATTAATTGCTGTAAAACTTGTTGTAATGGACCGACTTTCGTTTCGAAGATTAGTTCGCTTGGGCAATGAACCTTTACTTCAGGTTCTTTGGGTTGCATGTCTGCACGCATTGATAAAAGCACATCTGAAATTAGGTTGTAAACATTCACAGCAGACTTAATTTCACCGTCTTGGGTTACTGCAACTTTTTTAAAGCTCGAGACTAACTCAGCCGCTCGATTCAAATTTCGATAGATAAGATCTAGATTCTCAATGCCGTCATCAATAAAGCGTTTTAACTGGGTTGAGGTGAGGGTTTTCTTTTCGAATCCATTGTTGATTTCGCTAAGTTTATCTCTAAGTAGAGTAGAGCCTGTAATACCAAGCCCGATAGGTGTATTTACTTCATGAGCAACACCAGCAACCATTTGGCCTAAAGAAGCCATCTTTTCACTTTCAACAATTTGATTTTGATACTGATGCATTCTTTCTAATGTGTTCAATAGCTCTTGGTTCGCTTCACGTAGGGCAATCGTGCGTTGATTAACTTTTTCTTCAAGGCTTTGGTTTAATTGTTTTATTTCAAGCTTATCATTCTTGTGGCGCTCAATTTGGTTTTGAGTGCGAGTAAGCATTATGTTGAGGCTACTAGCGAGCATATTTATTTCGCTGATATTTGTTTTTGGTGCGCGAACATTATAATTATGATTTTTTGACACATCTTGCAATAGTAAGCTGAGATCATCAATTGGGTTGGCGATCCGTTTTTGAATACGTTTTGCGACAAAAAACACCAGCACTAAAACAAATAAAGTGAGGAGAATATCAATGATTATTTTTTTGTTTATATAATCATTTAACCTTTCTAAGCCGCCCCGTATGTATACATAACCCTTAACTTCACCCTCATACATTATGGGCTTAATTAGCTCAACCTGGTTGTCCGTTATCCTTGCTTCTTTGAGTTCATCAATACTATCTACGCGCAATGGAACAGGCGGGGTTTTCTTTGCATTAAAGCTAGTAAAAAACTCAGGTTTGTTGGAAATTTCATTTATAGAATAGATATGAATATTTTTTACAAGAGGAATGCTCTCAAATGACTTAAGTCGTTGCTGCTCAGTTTTATTATCATCAAATAAAACGGTGATTTGTGCATTAAAAGATATTATTTCGGCAAGAATGTTAAGTTTACTAATAATTAATTGTTTTTGCTCTTTAACATCAAGATATGTAGATATTGAAATCGATAACGATAAGCATAATGCTGTAACCAGCATAACAGCGCTGATAAGAGCTTTTCGTATACTGGTTTGTGGTAGAGGTTTAGGCATTTTTTAGATGAAGCCCGAATGCTGTCGTTATTGTAAGTTTTTTAAGTCTAGCAAAAGCAAAGGAAAGAGACTAAAAAATATCAAAAAAATTATTGAGTTGTTTAATGTCTGTTGGCCTTTATGGATTAAAACTCGTTCAAACTAGGGGCGATTTAATCGCGGCGCGAGGTTTGCAACTTAGTGAGCTAAGTAAAAACCGAGCAAAGTTTCCGCATCCTACTCACTCTCTTTACCTACATCCATTTAGGTATTAAGAGTTAACCACCCATAAATGGGGAATAACCACGGCACATAGGTGCAGCCTTACGCAGCGATAAAAATTTTTACTAGGTACTTAAATTAGCTTGAATAAACGGCAAACTTATTATTTTTATGAACAGTTTGATATTCACCAAATTGGGTTTCTAAAATAGGCGGGTATTTTAAAAAGCAGTTTGCAACTATAGTTAGCTTGCCTGATTTTGTTAAATGTTGTTTGGCATTACTCAAAAATTGCTCTGCAATTGTATAGTCCGTTGCAATACCTGTGTGAAAGGGCGGGTTAGAAATTATTAAATCAAACTTACCTTTGACATTAGCAAGGCCATCACTAAGGATGGCTTCACCATTAATGTTATTCAGCGCTAAAGTTTGTGTTGTGGCATAGGCAGCAAGCGCACTTACATCAGAACAAACAAATGATAGTGAGGCGTTTTTAAGCCCTAAAAAGGTTGCGATTAAACCCGCACCACAGCCAAAATCAAGCACTTGGCCATTTTTAATGTTCGGTGCGTTTTCTAATAACATCTTAGTGCCGGCATCAAGTTCGCCGTGATTAAATACCCCAGGGATACTTATTGCAGCAAATTGTGCCCCAGCTACATCAACAGTAAACTGTTTATGGTAACGACTAATGTTAAATTCAGCTGACTGTGTAATGCCTGAAAATAAATACAAGGCACAATGACGAGCGCTATCAATTTTACGGCTGAACTCACAGTTAGCGCTAAATTGTTTTTCTATTGATTTAACGCCGCTTTTATTTTCGCCAACAACAAGTAAATCCGCATCTGCATTAATTACTGCTCGAATGTTATCCAGAGTCATCAATGCCTCTGGCTTGGCTTTGGGGTAATAGTAAATCACTAAATCAAATTGCTTGTTGGCAATTTCATGGCTCACGGATACATCTATACCACTCATATTTTTAGCAAACTCACCATTTGCATGGTTATAGCTAAAGGCTGTGATGTTACTTTTAGGATTTAAACTTTTAAGTTGAGATAAAAAGCCATCTTGCACAAAGTTAACCACCAAAATAGACTCAGCATTGAGTGACTCGCTATTTCGCAGTAATAATGAACTTGGGTTGGTTAATGCGCTCATAAATGGCTTTACCTTAAGTTTATTTAATTAAATTGGTTGTTGCTTAGCTAATGCGTTCGAACATTAAATCCCATACACCATGACCTAAGCGATGACCACGTTGTTCAAACTTAGTAAGTGGGCGTAAATCAGGACGAGGTACATAATCATTGGTATCTGATTGATTTTTATAGTGCTCAGCAGCTTGCATTACTTCAAGCATATGCTCTGCGTAGTTTTCCCAATCTGTTGCCATGTGAAAAACACCACCAAGCTTTAATTTACTACGTAAGCTTTCAACAAATGCAGGTTGTACAATACGACGTTTATGATGACGTTTTTTATGCCATGGATCAGGGAAAAACAACTGCAGTTTACTAAGAGCGCCATCAGCTATACAGTCTCTTAGGACTTCAACAGCATCATGCTCAAAAACACGTAAGTTGGTTACACCAGCTTCATCTGCGTCCATTAAACATGCACCAACACCTGGGCGGTGTACTTCGATACCAATAAAGTTTAAATGTGGTGCGTTTTTAGCCATTTCAACTAATGACTTACCCATACCAAAGCCAATCTCTAAAACAACATCATTGTCATTGCCAAAAACTTGAGCTAAATCAAGCATGCCGTTTTGATGCTCAAGGCCCATCGTCGGCCAGCACTTTTCAATTGCTGCTGCTTGTCCTTTGGTTAAACGACCTTCGCGTTTAACAAAGCTACGAATTGTACGGATATATTTACCTTCTTGCTTTGCTTGCTCAAGGTTATCGTTACTTGAATCACTCATATATTTTGGCCTGATGAAAACAACATGTTTAAAATGGTGGCGTATTATCCCCGACCGTGAGCTTGATCACAAGGTTTTATCCTTTAGTATGTTTAGAACTTGATATTTTAACTCACTGCAATAGACTGCCCGCTATCAAGGGTAGAGTTATAAAAGTAGTTATTTTGAAGTTAAACAACACTGACGCAAGCTGGTTCTCACAGCAAGTAGTTGATTGGTATCAGTTACATGGGCGTAAAACCTTACCATGGCAATTGAATAAAACCCCCTATAAAGTTTGGGTATCTGAGGTAATGCTACAGCAAACTCAAGTTGTTACAGTTATTCCTTATTTTGAAAAGTTTATGGCAAGCTTCCCCGATATTATTGCTTTGGCGGATGCAGATGAAGATGTTGTGCTGCATCATTGGACTGGGCTAGGTTATTACGCCAGAGCACGCAACTTACATAAAACCGCTAAAATAGTGCGAGACCAATACGGTGGTGTATTCCCAACCAGCATAGACGAAGTGATAGCGTTGCCAGGAATAGGGCGCTCAACAGCTGGCGCTGTTTTATCATTGTCTCTTGGCCAACATCATCCAATATTAGATGGTAACGTTAAGCGCGTGCTGGCTCGTTATTTTATGGTTGAAGGCTGGTATGGGGTTAAAAAGGTTGAAAACCAACTATGGCAATTAACAGAACAACTGACCCCAAAAGATAACGTTACTGAGTTTAATCAGGCAATGATGGATTTAGGTGCAAGCCTATGTTCACGAAGTAAGTTTGACTGTGAATCTTGCCCACTTAACAGCCGTTGTAAGGCATTTAATAACGCGGTCGTTAAGCAGTTCCCTCATTCAAAACCAAAAAAAGCAGTGCCTAAAAAAGCCTGTCATCAATTAATTATCCAATGTGATGACCAAGTATTAATGGAAAAAAGACCTAACTCTGGTATTTGGGGTGGCTTGTTTAGCTTTTTTGAATTTGAACAAAAAAGCCAGTTGGATGCTTTTTTAGTGCAACAGGGACTTGAGTTAACTACCAAAGAAGTTGAGCCGTTTACTCATGTGTTCTCGCATTTTGAATTAACGATTAACCCCCATGTGCTTAAAATTAATAAAATGCCTGATGTAGTTAATGAACGTCAACTCGTTTGGTATCCACTTGACCAATCAATTGAGGTTGGTTTAGCTGCGCCAACTAAAAAGCTAGTTAAACAAATCGCTACAATAGTTTAAACTAGGTGTAATTAAATTTAAGCGTATAAGAGGTCTATCATGGCACGCACAGTATTTTGTCAAAAGTTACAAAAAGAAGCGGATGGTCTTGGCTACCAGCTTTACCCTGGTGAGCTGGGTGAAAAGATTTTTAATAATATTTCAAAAGAAGCATGGGGACAGTGGCAACACAAGCAAACGATGCTGATTAATGAAAAACACCTAAACATGATGGACCCTGAACATCGTACATTTTTAGAAGAGCAGATGGTTGGCTTTTTGTTTGAGAATAAAGATGTTGAGATAGAAGGCTATCGACCACCTGAAAAGTAACTTTTAGCTTTGTTAAAATAAAAGGGCTGTCAGCCCTTTTATTTGTTTTGTTCAAAAATTAAATGTCTTCGTCAGCATTTTTTATCTGCTCTTTTAAAAACTGAGCAACCCGCGAATACTCAATCTCTAAGTTATCCCTAAGCTCAATTAGCTCATCACTCGTTAAATCTTGTTGATTACAATGTGTTTCAAAATCTATGGCTAGTTTTGCAATACTTTCTGCACCAATAGTTGTCGAGATTGATTTTAATTGATGGCAAGCTTGAGCGATGCTTTGCGTGTCATTAATAATCACTGCGCTATTAATGTCCTTAACTAGCACGCTACTTTGCTCAATGTACATTTTGAAAAAGCGAATCTGTTTTGCTTCGTCGTTATTAACGTATTGAGAAAGTTTGTCCATATCAATTGGTGCCGAAGGGCCTTTCATTTCCTCGACGGCCGGCAAAGCGGAGTCTTCTTGGTTTTTATCTCGCCAATTGTTAAGTAGCTTTTCCAGAGCATTCAATTCAACGGGTTTAGTTATATAATCGTTCATCCCCGCATTTAAACAGCGTTCTTTTTCGCCTTTAAGTGCATTTGCCGTTATTGCAATAATATACGGTTGTGCGTTTATGTCGTCTAACTCAGATGCCTCTTCTCGGATCTTTTCAACCATATCGTAGCCAGACATTTTTGGCATATGTAAGTCAGTTAAAATAAGCATATGGCGTTCTTTGCGCCAAATTTTAAGCCCTTCTTCACCATTGTCAGCAACTTCTACACCAAACCCTAATAAGTGAAGTTGATCTGTTAATACTTGCTGGTTCAAAAGATTATCTTCAACTAATAAAACCAGATTATTCTCGCTTCTTGCTTGCTCTATATTCAAGAAGTTATTGAGGGTTTTTACCTGTTTTATTTTTTTGGGGGTATGTAGTCCAGCCGCTACAAGTACTGAGATCATAAAACTTGACTTACATAACGGAGTGGCATTGAGATAAAAGATATTTTTATGATTAATCGCAGCTTCATCAAGTTTACTTAAAACCACAACTTGCTGGTTATAATCTTCTAACGTATAGACTAATCGGCGTAATAGTGAGTTTGTTTTATCAATAGACTCGATACCATCAAGAACCCATATCAATTCACTGTGTTCTTGAATTTCTTCTATTTCAGAAATTGATTGAGCGTAATGTGTATTGGCACCCATAAATGATAAGTAACGGCTTAATGTTTGTCTTCTTGATGAGTCGTTGGTTACAAGAGCGACATGCTTGCCTTTTAATGTGTTCTTATGGGCATAATTAATGGTGCTTTCAGTACTAAAAGGTAGTTCAACGATAAACTCACTGCCAATACCAACATCACTAGACACAGATATAGTGCCCAGCATTAACTCAGTCAGGCTTTTACAAATAGATAATCCTAACCCTGTTCCACCGTACTCACGCGTAATAGAATTTTCAGCTTGAATGAACGGGCTAAATATTTCTCTTAACTGAGTTTGGCTCATTCCCTTACCGTTATCACTCACGGTAAACCTTAGGGTAAAATGGTCTGTCGTATTTTGCGCAACCTCAACACCAATGCGAACATGGCCGCGACGCGACTCATCAGTACTCGTGAACTTAATAGCATTGCTGCATAAATTATAAAGTACCTGACGCACTCGAATGGTATCACCTATTAAATTTGTAGGGATATCCGGTGCAATGGATAGCTCAAGATCTAGTTGGCGTTTTTTAGCAATAGAAGAAAGAACACGAGCAACTTCTTCTATGGTATCTGTAACAGAGAAAGGGGTTGTATCGATGTTTAATTTACCCGCCTCAATTTTAGAGAAATCTAGAATATCATCTAAAATGCCAAGCAAAGAGAACGCTGAGTCACGGATTATTGTGCTCAATCTATGCTGAGCACCGTCAAGCTCGGTTTGCCTTAATAAATCAATGGTACCAATAACACCATTCATAGGAGTGCGAATCTCATGACTCATGGTTGCTAAGAAAGTTGTTTTTGCTTCACTAGCTTGTTCAGCACTGTGTGTCGCTTTTTCAAGTGCTAGCGTTCTATTATGAACTTCGGTCTCTAGGCTACTTTGTAATTTTTCTAGATCTGATTGAGCTACTCGGTTATTACTTATGGCTGTTTGTACTTGGCCTAGCAACAAATTAACGTTTTGAGCAACATTATCTAAACCAACGTCGAGTCCTTCATCTACGGTTTTATTGTAATCTGATGATTCTGTTATTGATTGTAATTCAAGAGCCAACGTATTGGTTGATTTACGAATTCTTACATTAATATAAGCATTTATGAATAGAGAAAAAATAATTAAACACACAAGTGCAGACAGAGCTAGAATTAACGATAGTGAGGAAGACTCAGAAGTAATTACAGAGTCTTTGGGTATTACTCTTTTGATAATTAACTCACCAACAGGCTGGTCATTTAACTTTAATTGCTTGTAAACCGTATTTTTATTAGGCGTGTGTAAATCAAGCATCAATGGCTCAATCGCTGGTTTAGTCGTTGAGTAAACTAACTCTGTTGGTGAATTTACACCATATCTATATAAGTGATATTCAAACTCAGAGCCAAACGCAGCGCTTACATTAAGTAATTTAGAGGCTCTATTTTGCCCAGGCTCTGTCAGTGCAGTAACCAGAGGTGAGGCGAGCTTTTCAGATAAATCAACTAAGCTAACAGGTTCTTTAGGTGCAAGCTTACTGGTTTGCTCAGAGGGATAGAAAGCGAAAGCAGCTAGTGCGATTGTAGTTACAACAAGGTTTATGACTATTATAAGTGGCAACAAGCCTTTCACCGGAGAAGAAAATTTACTTTGCATTTATTTTCCAATTATTATCATTATTAACTGCGGCCAAATAGCGGCTTTGTACTGAAAATTAATCCTATCATTTACCAGAAATAATTCACTGGTTAATGTTCATTAAAATGAAATTTACATGATATTTCATAAAAAAAGCGCTTTAATACATTTAAACCTTTAAAAGCGCTCTAAAAAGCAGCATTTCTTGTGTTAATTAATCACATTGGTGTAAAACTGTTCAAACAGTTTGACTCTACAAAAAAAAAGTTGACTTGCAAGGGCAAAACCAGTTTAATACGCCGCACGCCCAAACAGCTCAGTCAGAAGAATGCTTGGGAAGTGTTCTAAAAATCCATGTGGTTTTTAGTTAAATCTGAAGCTGCCTCGATAGCTCAGTTGGTAGAGCAGAGGATTGAAAATCCTCGTGTCCCTGGTTCGATTCCGGGTCGAGGCACCATTATTTAGTAATAGTGTTTAAATGAAAATATAAACGTTATTACGCGTGCCAAAGCACACGATTTAGTGTGCCGACTTAGCT
>NZ_PDUS01000022.1:0-8212 GCF_002723455.1 Pseudoalteromonas sp. 3D05
TCAGCTATCAGCTATCAGATCGACTCTTTTATACTAACCTGCTAATATTCCTTATTATTCTTCACTATTCAGCTTCATATATCTGCATGAATTACCAAGAATCTAACCTCACTTTTAAAAAGGAAGCACTAAGATGAGCACATTAGGTCAACAATTAAAGCAGCTACGAAATGATAAAAAACTGAGCCAGCCAGAGTTCGCTCAGCAGGTGGGGATAGAGCAGAGTTATTTATCCAAGCTTGAAAACGATAAATCCATACCCTCTAATGAAATATTTAGATCCTTATTGATAGCGTTAGATCTTTCAATTGATGAGTTTATGAAGCCATTAGTATCGAGTCACGATAAAGTTAGACTGATACAAATACCGGATGTCGAGCAGTGGTTCAAAAGTAAAGAAGTAAAGAGCTCAGCCACGCAACGTAAGGTTATTTATCTCGCAATGTTTTTACTATCTATTGGTTGTGCATTGTTTTATGCAGGACATAAAAACTATGTGTTCAATGAACGCTTTTACGAATATAAATCACAAGGTGTGATCAAAACAGATGAACCTCTGAATGTTTTTACTCATTGGAGTAATTATATTATTGAGTCGAATCGAGACAAAAGAGATGAGAAAAATCGGGAAATGCTGGCTAGACGAGTACCAATTTTTAAGTTAATGGATGAGTATGTCGGTGAATCATTTGTTGAAGAAGTTGACGGAGGTAAACGTGTTTATAATGCAAATGAGCTTACACGGACTATGCCACATGCAGGCAACAGTTGGTTTGAGTTTTTAGGTATTTTTGCTGCTGTATTTGGTTTAGCACTCGCTTTACTGGAACCTAGATTAACCAAGCAATAAAAAAGTAATAAAAAGCCTGCGTACAAAAAACGTAGCAGGCTTTAATATAAACTGGCTTACAATTAACCTTGTGGGCCAAATGACTCTTTTAAGTAAGTATCCAAAAAGTTTAGATAGGCGTTGGAGGCGCTGATACGGTTTTCTTTTTTGCTAAAACCATGGCCTTCATCGTCAAACAATACATACTCTACTGGCACACCATTGGCTTTTACTGCGGCAACCAGTTCATCGCTTTCAACTTGTAATACTCGTGGATCGTTAGCACCTTGAATAACCATTAAAGGCTTTGTGATTTTATCGGCATGAAATAACGGTGAAATAGCACGATGACGCTCGCCATCTGTCGCTGGGTCGCCCATTTCATCGTACAGCGCTTTTTTAAAGCTTTCCCACCACGGTGGAATTGAGTTGAGTGTTCTCACCCAGTTAGTCACACCAAAAATATTAATACCCACTTTGAATTCTTCTGGTTCAAAGGCAAGTGCAGCAGCAGTCATAAAGCCGCCGTAGCTACCGCCCATAATACCGATTTTGTCCGCATCAACCCAGTCTAAACTCTGTAAATGTTTTTTACCGTAGACAATATCTTGTAAATCATCAGTGCCATGTTTTTTATCATCCAAATGGAAGAATGTTTTACCATACCCCGAGCTGCCACGGTTATTGACGGCAAAAATAGCATAGCCATGGTTCACTAAATGTTGTTGCATTGCGCTATAACCCGTTCGGCTTTGCCCACCAGGGCCACCATGCACCCACACAAGCGCAGGCACTTTATTGCTGCTACTGGCTTGTTTTGGTTTATACAATACACCAGGAATTTCTAAGCCATCAAAGCTTTTAAAGCGCACGATGGTGCTCTCTACTAGGTCGTTTTGTTCAATATATTCACTTAATGTATTTGTTAGTTGTTTGGCTTGAGCATCGCCGACTTGCCAAACAAACAAATTGCTAGGTGAGGTGTCTGAGTTTAAGTAAAACGCCATGGTTTGCTCGTCGCTTGAGAAGCTTACGCTGCGTAAATTACCCGCCGGTAGCTTAGGCATGGCAATTTCTTTACCTGTTTTTGTATCTTTGACGGTTACTTTTGTACTGGCATCAGCATTGACACCACTGACTTGATAGCGGCCTGACGTAGAAAAATAAATGAAACTGACGTCCCAATTATCTTTTAGTGCAGGGCTATGTTCGCCTGTGGCTAACTCATAACGCCATACCTGGGAAAACTCTCCTTTAGCGTCTGTAGAGTAGTATAAATATTTACTGTCTACAGAGAAGGTGTCAGGCGTATATTGAGCTGGGGTATCGTGTTTAGAAATTAACTGTGGCTTGAGTGTTTTTTTATAGGTGTCGAGAATAAACGTATCACTATCTTTATTGGTATTGTTTTTAGACAGCGCAATATAACGGCCATCAGGACTAATGGCACCGACATCTAAACCAAGCATGTTTTGATAAACAGGGGTGACTTTATAGGTTTTACTATCTACGCGATATAAATCCATAAACTTGGCATCGCGTTGATTACTGGTGATAAAAAATTGGCTAGCATCTTTGGTAAAGCCTGCAAAGCTCGCGCGGGTTTCTTCCCCTGGGGTTAAATCCTTTATTGACCCATCAACTTCGCGCACGTAAACATGGTATCGCTCGTTACCGCCTGAGTCTTTGGTAAATAATACGCGCTCGTCATTAGGGAAGTAGCGTACGGGGTAGGTGCTGTCTTCAAAATTAGTTAGGCGAGTTTTACTACCTGTTTTTACGTCAACTTCATACAAGCTGTAAATACCGCTTTCATCACTACTAACTAGAACTTTATCACCAGAAGGTGAAAAGCTACTCCCCATAATCGATGTGGTATCAAAAAAGGTTTTTGCAGTATAGGTTTTTACTTGTTGTGTTTGCTTTGCAACCACAGGGGTAGAGCTTGAGTTATTAGACTGACTGCAGCCTGCTAATGCAATGGTTACTGCACAGCTAATACAGGCAAGCTTGAGGGCTTTTTTCATAGATACATTCCTTGGTTTATAGTTATCGACTTTTAGTGTTAACCGAACGTTTTTTAAACGCAAGTAATTAGCCTATTCGAGCTGCAATAAAGTGTTACAAACCATGTAGACCACGAAAATAGAAAACCAGATATAATTCACTTTCTAAATCAAGGAGTATTTATGATAGAAGTCATTGGGTTACACAAACAGTTTGCTGAAAACATATTGTACAGTGGTTATAGCGTGCAATTTTGTGCACCTAAAATATGCATTGAAGCGCCAAATGGCCTAGGTAAAACAACGTTGTTAATGATGCTAGCTGAGCTTGAAAGTCGCCAAAGTGGGCAGATTTTTTTTTCAGGCAAAGCATTAACCGAACCACATAAGCAAGTTGCTATAGCCTCAGACCGTATTGCTTTACCCGACTTTTTGACTGCAAAGCAAATAATTAACTTATCTGCGAATACGCTGGATTGTAGTTGGCCAACAACAATAATAGACGGATTTAATTTTAATGAATTTTTAAATACACGGTTTGATGCGCTATCGTCAGGTAACCAAAAAAAATGCCAGTTAATTTTAGCGCTGATGCGTGATGCACCGTATTTACTATTAGATGAACCGAGCGCAGCCCTTGATCAATCCAGCATTGAGTATTTACTAGTCTTACTTGATGAATATCTAATAGATAAACCGGAAGGGCAAATAATCATCACCTGTCATGAACCCGCGCCATTTATTAAGTATGGCTTTGAGTGTATGCCGTTATGATTGCAAATTTGAAACAATCAATTGGGCAATATCGCTCCTTTTTGGATTATCGATATCAGGCTTACAAAACTGAACTTACGCAATTATTGCTACAGCTTAAAAACTTTGGCCTATTATTCTTAGTGGTACTTGGCTCTGCCCTGCTTGGTATGATTTTGCTGTTTTTTCTAGGGTTGGGCAAAATTATAGATAGCAGCGATGCACCACAATATGGTGCACAAATGGCGTGGTTCTATCTACTACTGCAAAGCGTAATGCTTGGCGCGATGAAATCAGCTATTAAAAATAGCCAACAGCGGCTTTTTCAACGCACTATTGTAAAGCTAAACTGGCTTAAGTTAATGGATATAAAATTATTACTTTTAAGTAATGGTTGGTTGTTAGCAAGCTTAGTTATTGCTTTGGATTTAACTATGTCACAATGGCTACGAGTCCCTCACTTTTTGTTGTTTATGTTATTGCAGTTTGGCTTAGGTGTGCTGTGTTTGTATAAGCCTACAGCATTAATATATGGCTTATCCTTTACATTAGTGTTGGTATTGTTACCCATTGATATAACGCCGTTAGTGTACCATTGTGGCTTTATTGTATTATTTGTGTTGAGCATATTTCTGCCAGCGATTTCGCTAAACGATCGGTTATCAGTTAATTCATTATTTACTTTTTGGCTAAGCTTCTTTCTTCAACACAGTTGGATTTTAGTGTGGCGGGTGGCTTTATTGTTGTGTGTGTTTATGGCCGTTACTACTTTACTCAATGAGCGTAATGATTTAGCCGCAATATTTAGCGTTTTAGCGGTTGCTTTTATAGTACTATTTACCAGCTCACTGCAATTTGATTGTGGCAAATTGCGAGACAAATATGCGTTGTTTTTTCAACTAAATAACCAACAGCGGCTATTTTTTATTAGCCAATTTATACCGAGTTGTTTGTTCTTTTTTATAAGCATGCTCAGCTATTTGATGTTTGTAGCTAACATACAATGGCTATTGTTGAGTTTGAGTGTTGCTTGGTGCACTTTACAATTATATATAGCACAAAAAAAACCAGCGCATTATGCGCTGGCTTGGATGATTACAACAGGTGTGTTGCTTGCTTTAATTACTTAGCTTAAGCAGCGTCAGCCTTGTTGTCTGTGTTGTTACGAGCGGCTTTACCTGCTAATAGGTCAGCTGGGTCAAAGTCGTCAACGTTAATAGTATCTAAACGTGCTTTTTCAACATCAGCCAGCTTATCAGCTTCGGCTTGAGTTAAAATACCCGCATCAAGGCCCATTTGCGCTACTTTATCAAGTTGGAAGAAAGGCAGTTTAACGCCTTTTTCACGACATACCTTATCAAACAATGGCTCAACAGATAGTACATCTTTGAGCGTTTGCTCTTGGCGACCTACAAGATTAAGCGGTTCATTGGTTAAGTAGACATAACTTGCAAGGCGGTTACGTGTTTCACTTGGTACTTGTAATATTTGTGCAAGTTTATGTTCAAGCTTGTCTGTCGGTTTACGAACCGGGCGGCCAAACGGGAATAACATAAGTTTAAGTGCTGCACGTAACGGTGCGGATGGCATATTGTTAATTAAATCAGCTAACGCACGTTGGCAATGATAAAGGTGATCTTGGCAGCTCCATTGAACAAGCGCAAAGTCTTCTTTTTTACGGCCTTCGTCGTTGTAACGTTTAAGCGTTGCAGACACTAAATATAAATAACTTAGTAAGTCACCTAAACGTGCAGAGATACGCTCTTTGCGTTTTAATGAGCCACCAAATACTGCCATACTGATATCTGACATAAGTGCTAAAGAGGCACTAAAGCGTGATGCGATACGGTAAAATTCAGCCGTTTCATCTTTATACGGTGTACTGGTAAAACGAGCACCTGTAAACGCTAACCACTTGGTGCGTACTAAATTAGAGATAGTAAAACCAATGTGGCCCATTAATGCTTTATCAAATACTGCAAGTGCTTCTTCACGGTCTTCAATAGAACACGCATTTAACTCGGTTAAAACGAATGGGTGACAACGGATAGCACCTTGACCGTAAATAATCATGTTACGAGTCAAGATGTTTGCGCCTTCAACTGTAATGGCAATCGGCGCACCTTGATAGCCACGACCTAGATAGTTATTTGGCCCAAGCATGATGCCTTTACCACCATGAACATCCATTGCATGAATGGTTGAATCACGCATTTGTTCAGTTAAGTGATATTTAATAATGGCTGAAACAACCGATGGCTTTTCACCTAAATCAACGGCACCGGTTGACATACTAACTGCTGCATCTGAGCTGTAAGCGTAACCTGCTAGTTTAGCAAGTGATTCTTCAACCCCTTCCATTTGACCAATCGGTAAACGGAACTGACGACGAATACGGCTGTATGAACCACTGGCAAGCGCAATTGTTTTAATTCCACCCACAGAGTTTGAAGGTAGGGTAATTGCACGGCCCACAGATAAACATTCAACTAGCATACGCCAGCCTTGACCGGCCATTTCTGGACCACCAATGATGTAATCAAGTGGTACAAAAATATCTTTACCGCGTGTTGGACCATTTTGAAATGGTACATTAAGTGGGAAATGGCGACGGCCAATTTCTACACCTGGCATATCTGTTGGGATAAGCGCACAAGTAATACCTAGATCTTTTGTATCGCCTAATAAACCATCAGGATCTTGCATTTTAAACGCAAGGCCAAGCACTGTAGCAACAGGGGCAAGCGTAATGTAACGTTTGTTCCACGTAAGGCTGATACCAACAACTTCTTCACCTTCCCACATACCCTTACATACAACGCCGTAGTCAGGAATTGCACTGGCATCAGAGCCAGCTTCAGGAGAGGTTAGGGCAAAACATGGAATTTCAACACCGCTCGCTAAACGCGGTAGATAGTGATTTTTTTGCTCTGTTGTACCGTAGTGTTGTAGTAATTCGCCTGGGCCTAATGAGTTAGGTACACCCACAATTGACGAAAGCAGAGTAGATTTACTGGTTAGCTTTTGTAATACACACGACTGTGCAAATGCAGAAAACTGTAGTCCGCCGTATTCTTTTTTGATGATCATGGCAAAGAATTTGTTGTCTTTTAGATATTGCCATACATCTTGCGGTAAATCGGTTAACTCGTGAGTGGCTTCCCAATCATCCAGCATGCTACAAACTGTTTCAACTGGACCATCAATAAATGCTTGCTCTTCAATAGTGAGCTTAGGCATTGGGTATTGATGTAACTTTTCCCAATCTGGGCGGCCACAAAATAAATCAGCTTCCCACCATGTAGTACCTGCATCAATCGCTGACTTTTCAGTTTCAGACATTGTAGGCGTTACTTTTTTAAACATGGCAAAAATTGGTTTGATTATGTATTGCTGACGAATGCCAGAAATAGAAAGCGGTACACTGATGATTAAAAATATTAACCAGCTAATTGCACCAAAAGCACCTGCAAAGGTACCAATAACAAGAGTCGCGATTGAAATGCCAAGTGCAGTATTCCAGCTCGCTCTGTGGTAACTCGCGATGCTAAGCAGTGCGATTAAACCGAGTGTAAATATGAGTGTCATGTACTTAATCCTTAATAGAGGTCAGACCACCTCTGTTAGAGTAGCGCTAGAATCGGTAATTATCAAGAGTCTTAATAAGATAATCTATCAGTTTAGTCGCCAATCTTTAAAGAGTACAAAAGGAAACTAACATAAGCTTGCTATGACCAACCTTATGTTTAACAATGCCAGCAAAGTGTTTTTATTTTATTGTATGAGCGTTGCGTATGGGGTGAATGATAACTCTTGCAACTCATTTAAAGGTTAATATATTTTATGTGTGAGTTACTTGGCATGTCGGCGAATGTGCCGACAGATATTTGTTTTAGCTTCTCTGGCTTGTTGGAGCGAGGTGGTAATACAGGCCCTCACAAAGATGGTTGGGGAATTACCTTCTACGAAGGCAAAGGTTGTCGTACATTTAAAGATCCTGAACCAAGCTGTCAGTCTGAAATTGCCAAGTTAGTTAAAGCTTATCCAATCAAAAGTGTTTCTGTAATTAGTCATATTCGTCAAGGTAATCGTGGCCGTGTCTGTCTTGAAAACACTCACCCATTTACCCGTGAGTTGTGGGGACGTGAAATTACCTATGCCCATAATGGGCAGCTATCGAATTATCATGATTTGAAGCCTGAGTATTATCGCCCAGTTGGCAATACTGACAGCGAGCTAGCTTTTTGTTGGTTACTCGATAAAATCCGCGAAAAATACCCAAAGCGCCCATCAAATATGGCATCGGTTTTTCGTTATGCAGCGAAGCTTTCGCATACATTGCGTGAAAAGGGGGTGTTTAATATGCTGCTTACCGATGGAGTGTATGTATTAGCGTATTGTACTAACAATTTACACTGGATCACTCGTCGTGCACCATTTGGTAAGGCAACATTGATTGATGCTGATATGGTCGTAGATTTTCAGCAGGAAACCACACCGAACGATGTAGTGACGGTGATTGCCACGCGCCCTTTGACTAACGACGAACGCTGGCAAAAAATGGAGCCTGGTGAGTTCGCGTTATTTAAAATGGGTGAGTTAATTTAGCCGTCAGCCGTCAGCC
>NZ_PDUS01000022.1:8260-31077 GCF_002723455.1 Pseudoalteromonas sp. 3D05
GTCAGCCGTCAGCCGTCAGTTTCAAGTTTGAATTAGTTATAAATCGTAAAATAAAAAGCCCAAGTTATGATTGTCATACTTGGGCCTTTTATTCTATCTAGGAAACAAATTTACTCTGGGGCTGTTGCGCTTTTTACAGCTTCTGGGACAGCAACAGGGCTGGTGACAGTGAAAGACTTCATCTGTACTTCAAATTGTTCTACCCCTTTTTCACCCTTCCACATTCTAACTAACATATAGTCCATTTCTGGAGCAAACCAAGCGAGTGCTTGGCGCTTGTCATTGTCGTAAAGGCGTTTTACTTTTATCGCTTCTATATTGCCTATAGGCAGTGAAATCATTTCTTTGCCAACCACTTCGAAGTTGTAGTCACGGCAATTCCCTTTTTTATCTACTAGCGGGTAAGATAAGTTGGTCTTGCCCTTTTTAAGATCTGCTCGAACTTGTACTTGGTATGAAATTGAGTCTTGGAAATGTTCACTCCATTCACATTTTATAGGGTATTTACTTTCACTACTGTTGACGAGCTTGTCTGTGTTATTGAATGCTAAAGTATATTCTTTATCAGGACCGGTGCCTGTTCGGATCATGCTGTAATCCACTGGAGATACTTTATTTTTGCTAAAAGTAAAATTGGAGGTCTCTTTACGAGAATCTGAAAATATCATCCACTCAATATCACTGTGGTAACTCACTTGGTAATTGTTATCAGCGAGCTTTTTTAAGGTACGCACACCCTGACCATGATTTTCACCCTTGCGTAAAATGTCATAGTTGGCTTCGAATTGGGTGAGTTCACCTGCGATTAAACTGGTAGGAAGTAAAGTGCCCGCACACAAAAGTAGGGCACTTAATTTTTTATTGTGGGTAATCTGCGCCGTGTGTTGGGAGTTTGTTTTCATCAAGAACTGCATAATCTGCTTCCATCGTAAGTCGTTGTTCACTGAACCATTTGACCACCAAAGGATAGATTATATGTTCTTGCGCATGCACACGCTTAGCTAGTGTATCTGCAGTATCATCTGCCAACACCGGTACTTTGGCTTGAAGAATAACCGGACCGCCGTCTAACTCTTCAGTGACAAAGTGCACACTTACGCCATGAACGTCATCTTTTGCATCAATTGCTCTTTGGTGGGTATTCAGACCCTGATACTTAGGCAACAAAGAAGGATGAATGTTCAACATTTTTCCTTTAAATTTTTGCACTAAGCTAGGAGTAAGAATACGCATAAAACCAGCTAATACAACCAAATTTGGTGCAAAAGAGTCAATAACGTCCATTAATTTAGCATCATAGGCTTCGCGCGAGTCAAAATCTTTATGGCTGAGCACTGCGGTTGCAATGCCAGCCTGTTTTGCTCGCTCAAGGCCATAAGCGTCTGCTTTATTACTAACTACAGCCGCTATGTTTGCGTTTATCTCGCCATTATTACAGGCATCAATGATGGCTTGTAAATTTGAGCCACTACCTGAAATTAAGACTACTAGACGAGAAGGGGCCATTAATCACGGCCGCCTAGGATTTCTACTTGTTCTTCGCCTGCTTTAGCATCTTGAATTTCACCAAGGTGCCATGCATCTTCACCAAGTTCTTTTAATATGCTTAAGCTTTGCTCAAGTTTGTCAGCAGGAACCACTAAAACCATACCTACACCACAGTTAAATGTGCGGTACATTTCATGCGTCGTGATGTTACCGTTTTCCTGCAACCAGTTAAAGATACCCGGCCACTGCCAGCTATCACCTTTTACTACTGCTTTTGCAGATTCAGGTAACACACGTGGGATATTTTCCCAAAAGCCACCACCAGTGATATGCGAAAGGGCATGCACATCTACTTGCTTAAACAGCTCAAGTAACTGTTTAACGTAAATTCGTGTAGGTTCAAGTAGTGTTTCGCCAAGTGTTTTACCTTCAAATTCAGCATTAGTATCAGCATTTGATACTTCTAGAACCTTACGAATTAACGAAAAGCCATTTGAATGAGGACCGCTTGATGCAAGTGCGATTAGTTGATCCCCAGACGCGACTTTAGTGCCATCAATAATATTTGCTTTTTCAACAACACCAGTACAAAAACCAGCCATGTCGTAATCTTCGCCATCATACATACCTGGCATTTCAGCAGTTTCACCACCGATCAAAGCACAGCCAGAAAGCTCACAGCCTTTGCCAATACCCGTTACAACATCTGCAGCTGTATCAACATCAAGCTTGCCTGTAGCGTAGTAGTCTAAGAAAAATAATGGCTCAGCACCTTGAACGATAAGGTCATTCACACACATTGCAACTAAGTCGATGCCAACAGTATCGTGCTTCTTAAGATCAATCGCTAAACGTAATTTAGTACCAACACCGTCAGTGCCAGCAACTAATACTGGTTGTTTGTAACCTTCAGGAATTTCGCAAAGTGCGCCAAAGCCACCAATTCCGCCCATAACTTCAGGACGACGGGTTTTTTTAACTACGCCTTTAATACGCTCAACAAGTGCGTTACCGGCATCGATATCTACGCCCGCGTCTTTATAACTTAGAGACTGTTTTTGTTCGCTCACAGGATTTCCTCAAAAAAGTTGCATGGTTTTGCATGTGTATGCTTAGAAACGCGCGTATTTTACAACAATTGCGAAGGCGCGGCTAGCGCAAATATAACTTTAACATTCTTGACAAGGACAGTTGTCCGCATAATTCGACAAAGGTACTAATAAATGGTTTACAGGGTAATGTTTTAGCGTCGATGATTGCCTCGACGCTAAATTATAGGGAATTGCTAGAACCTAAAACCTAAAACTAGGCTTTAGCCGTTAAAATTGCACGCAGTGGTGCAGGGTAGCCTTCAATTGTTTTACTGGTATCATTAGGGTCTAAAAAGTCGATCAGTGATTCATTTTCCATCCAGTCTGACTTACGTTGTTCTTCAAGTGTAGTTATTGCACAATCCTTAACGTGTACATCTTTAAAGCCAACGCGCTCCATCCAAAGCTTTAACGCGGCGGTGCTTGGAATAAACCATACATTACGCATCTTTGCATAGCGGTCAGTGGGGACAAGCACTGTGTTTTCATCACCTTCTATCACGAGTGTCTCAAGCACTAATTCACCACCAGGGCGAAGTTGTGCTTTTAATTGTGCTAAAAAGTCTATTGGCGAGCGGCGGTGATAAAGCACGCCCATTGAAAAAACCGTGTCAAATGCTTTTAACTCTGGAAGAGCTTCAACACCGAGTGGAAGTAAATGAACATTTTCATCAGGGTTGAAATGTTTAATCGCTTGAAACTGACACAAAAATAAATCAGACGGGTCTATACCAACAACAAAGTCAGCGCCTTCACCGCGCATACGCCATAAGTGATAACCTGAGCCGCAACCAATATCTAAAACGGTACGCCCTTTAAGAGGCTCTATATGGGGTAATAATCTGTCCCATTTCCAATCGCTGCGCCATTCGGTGTCAATCTCAACTCCATGCACGCTAAAAGGGCCTTTGCGCCACGGCATCATTCGCTTGAGCAGGTGTGTCGTTTGCTTTTGCTGCCCTTGAGTCATTTCACCCGCTACACCAATTTCAACTTTATCGGTGATATTTACGTGCTGAGTGTGAACTTCAGGTAAGTTTTTTAACACTTTTTGCCATTTAGGTAAGTCACCGTGGCTGGCCTCATTCTGCCAATGCTTTAATTGACTCGGAAGTGTTTCTAGCCAGTGACTAAGGGGAGTTTGTGCAATTGCAGCGTAAAACTGGTTGAACCATGAAGACATTACATATTTCCTAAATTACTTTATTGCAACTAATGAGCAAAAGTTAAAACATTGATACCACACTTGAGTTTGACTAAAGCCAATCTCTTTTAGGCGAGAATAATGCTCGCTCAATGTATCAGGTCGCATTACATTTTCAATAGCCGTGCGCTTTTGACTTATTTCTAATTCTGAATAGCCGTTGTGACGTTTAAAATCATGATGCAAATCAATGAGCAAATTATCGCATTGTTCATTTTCGCCTTTTACTTTTTCACTTAGTAGCAATACACCGCCCGGTTTTAAATTAGCGTAAATTTTCTCAAGCACGGCGTAACGCTGTGCAGGCGGAATAAACTGAAGAGTAAAGTTCATCGCCACTACAGAAGCATTTTCGATATTAATTTCGTTAATATCACCAAGTGTAACAGTAACGGGTACTTCAGAGCGAAAACCTTGCAGATGCAGTTTGCAACGTTCAACCATGGCCTCTGAATTATCTACAGCGATAATATGGCAGTTATCGGTACGAATATTTCTACGCATACTGAGCGTAACAGCACCTAATGAACAACCAAGGTCATATAAATTAGAGTTACTTTGCGCATATTCCCCCGCTAGTTTGCCCATAGTACTGACAATAGTTGCATAACCCGGCACCGAACGCTGGATCATATCAGGAAAAACTTCTACGACATTTTGGTCAAAGCTAAAATCTTTAACCGCTTGCTCTGTGGCATAAATACTGTCTTTTACAGTCACACAAACAGTCTCATTTGAAAATAATAGCGCTATTTTAACATTTTATACTGGATAGTCAGTGATAATTTCAGTAGCTTGGCTAGAATATTAGATAACAAGTATAAAAAGAGAAGTTCAATGGCAAAAAGTAAAGTGATTAGCACTGATGATATATTAGCTACATTGTGTCATTCAGTGACTGGCGTATTGTCATCAGCAAGTGGTAATAGTATTAGCTACTCGGCGATGGTACAAAAGATAACCCGCACGTGCATGCGACCTGACATAGGTTGTTTTGTGTTATTTGATGGTGGTTTTACTGGTCTGGTAATTACAAATTTCACCTCGCAAGCAGCGATGGAAATATACCATGACTACATGCGTAGCATGGGTATGCCTGAAGAAGAAATTGCGCACAGTCATTTATCGGATGATGTTTCAAATGTGCTTGGTGAACTAATGAACCAAATTGTAGGCGATTTCACTTCCAAAGTGCGTGAGCAGTTACATACATCTATCACGCAAAATCAACCAAAAATGATGGCAATTAATAAACAAGTGCAAATTTCAGTTGATACCACAATGGATCGACCGCAAGCACGAAGAGTGACGTTTACAACTTCAAAGCAAAATATTTTTTATCTAGAGTTGGCAATGGACAAAACAGAGTTTATAAAATTGCATGACTTTGATATCAGTGAAGCCGTTGACCCAGATGACATCATTGCTAATGAAGCTAAACAAAAAGAAGAGAAAGAAAATGCAGCCAAAACAAGTGCAGTAGAAGATGCTGACGATGATTTTATGGCTGATTTAGGATTGTAAAAATTTTTACTATATAAGCAGTAACCCCGGATTGTAATCCGGGGAAGGCTTATTGGTACTATGAATTTAAGTAATCAAGTACAACTTGATGGTGGTCTTTTGTTTTAAATTTATCAAACAGATGCTTAATTTTACCATCTTGACCAATCAAAAAGCTTAAGCGGTGGATTCCATCGTATTCCTTACCCATAAACTTTTTATAACCCCAAACACCAAAAGCTTCAGCAATTGCGTGATCTTCATCAGAAAGCAAATCAAAGTTTAGTTCTTTTTTAGTCTCAAAGTTTTTTAATCGCTTGACTGGATCTGGGCTTATACCAACAACACGAGTATTTAGCTTAGCAAGCTCTGCTTTTTCGTCACGTAAGTTTTCAGCCTGTACAGTACATCCTGGTGTTGATGCTTTTGGGTAAAAATAGACTAATACTTGCTGCTCTTTTAGTAGCTCAGAGAGTGTAACGGTTTCACCATCTTGGTTCTGTAAGCTAAACGCAGGGGCAGTGTCACCAGCATTTAATGGGTTAATTAAGTTCATATTATTCTCCTTAGCGAATACGTCTAAAAATATAATCTACGTTCAGTGTACGAGAGAGCGTTTCAAAAGCGATCTTAAATTCATCAATATCTACATCAATTGGGATGTTGAACTCGAGCTCGCAGCGCATAACAGTGTTATCTTCTTCATCATAGGTATCTGATTTTAAAGAGCAGATGCTAATCTGACTATCGGCAAAAAAACGGGTCACTTTACTTAGCGTACCAGGAGTGTCAATGCCCGTATATTCAAGCGTGTAGCCGGCGCAAAACTCAGATTGAGTATGACTCGAAGTGCGCTTCATCATAGTTAGCAATCCAAGTTCCATACTTTTAACGGGTAATGTATGTTCAATACGGCTTATTGCTGACATGTCGCCTGACAATAACATGATGAATGTGAATTCATTGCCTAAAATTGCAATGCGACTGTCAATGATATTGCAATGGCAATCGCTGACTAATTGCGTTAACTCACTAACAATCCCTGGGCGATCTTCGCCGATAGCAGTCAATACGATTTGATGATTTGAAAAAGCAGTCATGAATTCAAGTACCTAGGTTATATTAATAATAACAGCCGCAGTGAGCTAAACGAGTAAATGTAAATGCACGGCGGCGAAGTTTAGCACAAATCGACGTTTAAACTACAACCCATATCAATTAAGGTACTTTTAAAGGGCAGTGTTTCTTGTTTTTAACAGCATGGGAAAGTACCATAGTCAAAATTTTGCATAACCATTGGCTTATTTTAGGTTAATGTCCTGTAAGTGGGGTGTGCATAAAATAATAATTGTAGAGTTAATCTTGACTTTACACTGAACCAAATCGGTATTACCCACTCATATACTTGTTAAAACAATTAAGGGTATGCTAAGGAGAATTATCTGTGCAGTATTGGATCCCAAAAGCGCTTGCAGTAAGTGCATTGGTAAGTTTGTCAGGGTGTGGTGTTTTTACTGACGAGGCACACCATAAACGTAATTATAAAGCAGGTGAGCCGGTTGTGGTGCCAGGTGAATTGGCACAACCGAGACAAGATCCAACTTATAAGATGGAAGTGGCAGAATATGATAACAATCCAGACTCAACCAATTATCGCCCGCCAGCTCAAGTGCTAACTGTTGCTAAAGGCAGCTGGGTCGAAGAAGGTGACAAGCTTCCTCGTATTTATTTTGATAAAAATGATGGCATTACTGAACTGGATGAGTTTGTTTGGCAAGCAGTGCAAAGTGTGTTGTTAGAACGCAAAACAAAAGCGGTCACATTTGATAAGCAAGCTGGAAAACTTGAAACGGATTGGTACGCAATAATTCAACCAGAAGAAGGCTGGTTATGGGACAGTGAGCAAGAAGTATCACAGCAACGCTTTTTATTTACACTGGATCAAAAGTCACATCAAAGAACTGTTTCTTTAAGTAGTAAGTTAGTTGATTACAAAAGCAAAACTGAAAAGTTAACGCCTTTATTGCAACAGCAATTAGAAGTCCGCGCTTTAAACCAAGTTATCGCAGAGTTTGATTATTTATATCGTCAACTAGAGCTTGAGTTACGTAAGAAGCAGGGCATTATCTCGTTAGAGATGGGTTTTGACAACAAAGGTAATGCAGCATTAGTTACAGAGCAAAGTTATAACGACGTATTTGACCGTTTTTCTGGGTTTTTGGAGCGTTTATCATTTACTATTGTTGAAATTGACCAAGACAGAGGTTTGATCACCGCTGATTACAGCAAGCCAGAGTCCAGTGTATGGGATTCTATCTGGGGTGAAGAGTTGTCGGAATTACCAATAGACAATGGTCAATATCAAATTCTTGTTAGTAGTACCAAAGAAGGTGGGACTAGTTTAACGTGGATGGATGACCAAGGGTCTACTTTAGAGCCTGGTACAATGAATGGCTTACAACAAGCGCTAGAAAAAGCATTGCGCCAACGTGGTATAAAAATTTAATAACAAATAAAATAGTTAACACAAAAAGAGCACTTTGCTCTTTTTGTGTTTTTAACAGGTTGAAACTATGTCAAAGACAAACCCGCCCACGCCAAATACTGGTGCAAAACAGCATGATTTTAAAGTGTGGTTCACTTTTTTAATACCCTCATTAATTGGTGTGTTCTTATTTATGACGCCTGTTCCTTCAGGTGAAATAATGACCATTCCAATTGCTGTTATGGCAAAAGGTATTCAAGCTGCATTTAACGATTTTGCATTAGGCCTTATTGCAACAATTATTTGCATTACAGGCGTTATGTCTCTTGTATT
Source organism: Pseudoalteromonas sp. 3D05 (assembly GCF_002723455.1). Lineage (GTDB taxonomy): Bacteria > Pseudomonadota > Gammaproteobacteria > Enterobacterales > Alteromonadaceae > Pseudoalteromonas. The sequence continues at coordinate 16,365 of NZ_PDUS01000022.1, forward strand.
CAGTGTCTTTAAGCCTACGATGTTAACCAAATTTCGCTTATTAAATCATTTATTTAATGTGAGTTGGGTTTGGCTAGTAACGCGCTTGTTAGGCACTGTATTTGTATTAATGACCTACTACCAAGTAGGCCCACATGCTATTAACTCTGAGAATACGGGGTTACTCGTTTTAAAGGACTTGCTGCCGGTTTTATTCTCTGTCTTTATTTTAGCTGGCTTGTTATTACCGCTACTATTGAATTTTGGCTTGCTAGAATTAGTCGGGACGCTGTTAACCAAAGTTATGCGCCCTTTATTTGGTGTGCCTGGACGTAGTGCTGTTAACTGCGTAGCATCTTGGTTAGGTGATGGTAGTGTTGGCATACTCATGACAGCACGACAATACGAAGATAAGTATTATACCCAGCGTGAAGCAGCTATAATAGGTACAACCTTTTCTGCCGTATCTATCACGTTTTGCCTGGTTGTCATTGGCCAAGTACAGCTGGAGTATTTATTCGCTCCATTTTATTTAACAGTGTGCTTAGCGGGTGTTGTAGCAGCGATTATCGTCCCACGGCTTCCACCACTTAGTTTTAAAAAAGATGTCTTTATCGATGGAAAAGAGCCTGATGGAAATGCCGAACTTGTTCCTGAAGGGAAAACGCTTTTTAAACATTCGCTTGATGTAGCATTAGATAAAGCAGATAAAGCCCCAGGGATCAAAGGCACTATCGAAGAGGGCGTTCATAATGCACTCGATATGGTCTTTGCTGTATTGCCTGTGGTAATGGCTGTCGGAACATTTGCGCTAATTATCGCCGAGTATACGCCTATCTTTCAATACCTAGGTATGCCATTCATTCCATTCCTTGAATTATTACGCGTGCCAGAAGCTGAAGCAGCCGCACAAACTATCATGGTGGGTTTTGCCGATATGTTTATACCTTCTATATTAGCAGCAGGCTCTATAGAAAGTGACGTAACGCGTTTTATTATAGCTGCTATGAGTGTGACGCAGTTAATATATATGTCTGAAGTAGGTGCTTTACTGTTAGGTAGTAAGATACCTGTTAATATCTTTGAACTATTCATTATATTTATTTTAAGAACACTGGTTACTTTACCTGTCATCGCTTTAATGGCGCACTGGTTAGTTGGTTAATAGCTAATGTTGATAAAAAAGCCCTGAATTTTCAGGGCTTTTTTGTGTCTTAAAGGTGAATTAAAGAGGCTTATCTATCAAGCTTATCGCTTCAAGGGCAGGTAATGGCTTAGACTTTAAAAAGCCTTGGCCAAAGTCGCACTGTGTATTTTGTAAAATAGCTAATTGTTCGTTTGTTTCTATTCCTTCAGCAACAACATCCAATTTTAAAGACGATGCAAGGGATAGAATGGCGCCCACAAGTGGATTAGAGTCACCCTGTAGATTATCTATAAAGCTTTTATCTATCTTTAGCACATGAATAGGTAGTTGGTGCAAATAACCAAGTGCTGAATACCCTGTGCCAAAATCATCTAGGCAAAGTTTTACTTTTAAAGGGGCTAGCCCCTCGATGATCTGAGTCGCTAATTCTAGGTTTTCAATTAATCCAGATTCGGTAATTTCTAAACATAAAGAGCCAAGCGGTAATTGATACTTATTATATATGGAGTGAATTTGTGGAACAAAATCGAGGCTGGCAAAGTGTCTTGATGATACATTTACTGTAACTCTTAAGAAGCGCTTTTTTTGTGACACCCAAGCCGCAATTTGTTGTCCTGCCAAATCGAGTAAATGTAGATCTAAATTTATTATTTGGCCGGTATTTTCAGCTACAGGGATAAAGTCGTTTGGAGAAACAAAACCTTTATTAGGGTGATGCCATCTTACTAAAGCTTCAAAGCCAATTATTTCACTGCTCTGAATTGTAAATATAGGCTGGTAAAACAGTTCAAATTCATTGTGTTCAATACCATGTTGCAAGTCATTTTCAATATCAGCATGAGTTTTTAGTTTTTTCCGCATTGTACCGTTAAAAAACCTCACTTGACCGCGTCCCGTTGACTTCGCTTCATACATTGCGGCATCAGCATGTTGAAGCAATTTATATGCTTCATCTTCGCTGCTTTGGGTAAATGCAACGCCAATACTCGTTGAGGCTTGTAGTAAATGGCCGTCAACATTTAATGGTTTAGATAAAACGGTTTCAATTCTGCTCAAAGCTTCATTAACTTGATTTTTATGGCTAATATTTTCCATAAAAATAGCAAATTCGTCCCCCCCTAATCGCGAAAATGTATCCGTGTTGCGAATCGTTCCTTTGATTAACTCACAAATAGCAATTAAAAAGTGATCACCAACTTCATGGCCCAAAGAATCATTGATACTTTTGAAGCGGTCAAAGTCGAGATAAAGTAAGCAATGACTCACCTTTTTAGGTTCTCTAGCTAATTTTAAAATAGCGTGCTTCATTCGTTCGATTAATAATGAGCGATTTGCTAAGCCTGTTAGTTCATCATGTAAAGCCCGATGCTCTAAAGCTTGGCGGGACAGTTGCCTGTCTATTGCCATGCTAATTTGGCGGCTTACGTAGGTTAAAATATTTCTGTCATGTTCACTGTAGTGGTATTTCTCTTGGTAGCTTTGTACCACGATCACACCTGTTGTGTGATCATTCACATCAAAGGGTACACCAAGCCAGGATTCTGAAGGACGACCAACCATTTTAAAATGGCCTGCATCAATATGCTGCTGATATTCAACTCTATCTAACAGTAAAGACTGTTCTGCGGTTAGCATATAATAAGAAGCCGTGTGCTTTAATTGCTCTTTTGATACTTTTTTATGTGCATTTGAGCGTACACCTTCTTCTATAATATAAACAATCTCAAGCACATCGATGTTTTTATCATATAAACCAACTAAAAAGTTATCTGTGCGAAGCAAGCTGGTCATAATATTATGCAGTGATTCTAAAAATGCGTCCAGATCGCTCGCCTGATACGTTAAGTTAGCAATTTGTAATAAGGTAGTCTCAAGCTTTTGCGCATCATTAAGCTGGTTTACCGTTTTTTGCAGACTTTTTACTGTTCTTACCTGGTTGATTTTTGCACTTAATAAATGCGCCACCGTTGTGAGTATTTCAAGGTGAGCGTCAGTGAAGTAATTTCGAGCAGGGTGTTCGCAGTCGATAACGCCTAATACTTTTGAATTGTAAATAAGTGGCACGCATAACTCAGACATCGCTGGCCGTGCGTCTGCAATGTAACGGACATCAGAGCTGACATCACCAATAATTACTGCTTGACCAGTGGTTGCAACATAACCAGTTATACCTTGATTAAAAGGGATGATATTTCGTTCGATATAGTAGTCTGTTGCAATAGGTGAAACGCCCATCGCTGCGACTTCATGTAACGTGGTACTTTTTTCGTCGGCAAGGTAAATAACGCAATCTACAAAGCCTAAGCGTTTTACAACTTGAGTCGTGACGTACTCAAATAGCTCATCAAGTTCATCAAGCTGCAAAAGACTAGAAGAAAATTGATTGATAATACTCAACTGTTCAGTTTTGAGCTCTAATGGGGTAGGAGAGTCTACATTATTCGACATAAATGAGTCTGAAGCTGTTTATATTTTTAATTATAGTCATACGTTAACTTAATATTAACCAAGGTACAAAAAATATATCAAATACAATTATCAATGCTGTAAAGTGTAGTACACATTGGTGTGATATCAACCAAAGGACTTAAACAAACAAATCGAGGATATTACTTTACTCAGTTGCTCCATATGCCTATGATCAGCTAAATTCAGCCGTGGAAATAAGTAATGTCAAATCAAGAAAATCAAAACACCCATACATTAACCCTTACTCGTCCGGATGATTGGCACGTACATTTACGTGATGGTGATCAGCTTAAAGATACAGTTCGAGATATCAGTCGTTACATGGGCAGGGCAATTATTATGCCTAACCTTGTACCGCCAGCAATATGCACTGAAACAGCATTGTCTTATAGAGACCGAATACTCGCTGCCGGGCCTCAGGGTAATTTTGAACCATTAATGGTGCTTTATTTAACAGATAATACGACAGCAGATGAAATAAAAAAAGCACATGCAACAGGTAAAATTGTTGCAGCAAAAGTATACCCAGCTGGCGCTACTACAAATTCTGATTCGGGTGTTACTTCAATGAAGAAAATCTACCCAGTCCTTGAAGCAATGCAAGAAGTGGGGATGTTATTACTTATACACGGCGAGGTAACTGACTCGTCGATTGATATCTTTGACCGTGAGAAAGTGTTTTTAGACACTATTATGGGCGATGTTGTTAATGACTTCCCTGATTTAAAGATTGTACTTGAACATATCACGACTAAAGATGCGGTTGATTTTGTTAAAAATGCTTCTGATAATGTCGCAGCAACAATTACTGCTCACCACTTACTTTATAATCGTAATCATATGTTAGCAGGAGGGATTAGACCTCACTATTATTGTTTACCAATTTTAAAACGCAATACGCATCAACAAGCGCTTATTGAAGCTGCGACAAGTGGTAGTAAAAAGTTCTTTTTAGGCACTGATTCAGCGCCACACTATAAGGATAAGAAGGAAGCTGCATGTGGTTGCGCAGGCGCTTATACCGCCCATGCAGCACTGGAACTTTATGCAGAAGCATTTGAAGATGCAGACGCTTTGGATAAATTAGAAGGTTTTGCTAGCCATTTTGGGCCAGACTTTTATGGTTTGCCGCGTAATTCAGATACCATTACTTTGGTAAAGCAACCTTGGACTGTGCCAGCTAGCTATCCACTCGGTGGTGACCATGTTGTGCCAATAAAAGCTGAGTCTATTATTGACTGGCAAGTAAAATAAACAGTCAAAATAAAGCCAAAGTCTGGATTTTTTAGCCCTAATATTAGTTTGTAAAGCTGTGTTTAACCCTTTGAATCACAGCTTATAAATTTTTTTTTAATTAATAGAGCTAAAACGGATTTATTGTGTTAACCTTATCTTGCTTTGAGTTTTTGCGTATAGAATTTACGGTTATTGTGCGGCGTGTAAGGTTACCGGTTAATGGTTTTGCTTCTTCCTGTACTATACCCCAACGTTTTTGGGCATTCACTCAGGGAGGATATAGCCAATCTGGCTGAATTTTAATTATTGACTTACAGGAAAATTTAGTATGTCAAACACGGTTACTGGTAAAGTTAAGTTCTTCAACGAAGCTAAAGGCTTCGGTTTTATTGAACAAGAAAATGGTCCTGACGTATTCGTACATTTCAGCGCTATTACAGGCTCAGGTTTTCGCACTCTAAGCGAAGGCCAACAAGTGTCTTTCGGCATCAAGCAAGGTCAAAAAGGCCCTGAAGCTGAGAACGTAGAAGTAGCATAATTTAATTATGTGAACCTAAGTTCATCTTGGTGAAACAGGTCTCTGTTTCACCATAATTCTCCAAAAACCCCCACTACTTCTCATAATCTACTCAATACTAAATTATTAGCTTATATAAATTGATAAATGATTAGTTATGAAATTCATGTAAAGAGTTGTTTAACTCTGTATCAAGTTAGCTAAATTGGGTATTCTCGCACCTCGTTGTAAACTTCCAGTGAAGATTGTTACAGTCTGAAACTAATCAGCTTGTTTTATCTATATTATACTTACGCTATTACTTACTGAGTTCTGTGAAAGTTAATAGAATAAAAATAATGTAAACACGCTACCGATAATCTGGGTTTACACTAAAATTAAGAAATGAGAATACTAAGTAAAGGTTTGCTAGTAAATGAACACAACACATGATGTACTTGTTGTTGATGACCACCCAATGGTCTGCGCAGCGATTAAAACAGCGTTAAGCAAATCAGCTTTAGTAAATGGTATTTATGCAGTAGCAAGCCAAAAGGAAGCACTTGAGTACTTAAGGGTTAATAAGTGTGATTTGATAATACTCGATATCGAACTAGAAGAATCTGATGGGTTTAGCTTGTATAAACGAGCTTGTTTGGCTGGTTACAAAGGGCGTGTGTTATTTTTATCGGCTAAGCAGGATAAGCATATTATCAGAACGGCAGCAAAATTAGGCTCGCAAGGTTTTATAAACAAAGCCGAAAGCCTTGAAAACATAACATCCGCCGTTGAATTAATTTTGAAAGGCTTCACCTTTTTTCCTCAAGAAGATCTCTTAACACATGACAAAGATATCGATCAAATTCTGACGGAAAGAGAATTAACGGTGATGAAACACCTCGTTGAGGGCGCCTCAAATAAGGATATCGGAGAAAAACTGTTTATTAGTAATAAAACGGTGAGTACTTACAAAACGAAAATCTTTGAAAAGTTGGGCGTTGACTCAGTAATCTCTTTAGCAAAACTGGTTGATAACGACTCTTTATAATGGACTTGTTGTAAAGTTCAATTCACAGTGTGCAAATTAGCTTCTAAAAGATGATAAATTACGATTAATTTGTCATCTTTAGCTGAATAAAAACGCTTTTTTACTGAATGACTAAGCTGAAATGAAATTTTTCTAAACTTTTTATGATGCCTAAAACGTAATAATAAAATGTTACATTTATGTTTTGTTATTTTTTTTGCATCTCAAAATAGCTATCAACACTAGCCTTTGCAGAATACTCTACACTATCATTGTTACATTTGTGTTAATCCTTTGTTTTTTTGAATGTTAGCTAAACTTCTTTAGCACAATTTATTTATGGTTAATTCCAAACATCAAGTTGACAGCGTGCATTGCATTTAGCATTATTGGAGGGTTGATATCTATTAAAAGATATCAGGGTTGTCTCCTTCGGGAGGTAATTAAATTATAAAAGTAACATTACTTAATTGGTTGGGAACTATGTCTGTTAAAATCAGAAAGAGTCTTGTAGCAACTGCGTTGGTTGGCGCATTTGCATTTGCAAGCAGCAATGTGATTGCAGATCCTTTGAATGACGTGCAAAAAGCAGGTCAAAAAATTCAAACGGCTGCGGTTAAGTCTCAAACTAAAATTGACAACGTATACGGTCAAACTCAAGAGCTTATCGCTGAGTACCGTGGCATTGTTGATGAAACTGAGCTTTTGAAAGTATACAACGATCATGTTGCACGTTTGGTCGCAGACCAAAATGCACAAATTGAATCGTTTGATCGCCAAATCGCGACTATCGACAACACTAAACAAAACGTTGTGCCTTTGATGTATCGCATGATCGATACGCTTGAGCAATTCATCAAAGCGGACGTTCCGTTTAACATTGAGACTCGTTTAGCGCGTGTTGAAAGATTACGCGAAACAATGGTTTCTTCTTCTGTAACTACTTCAGAAAAATTCCGTCAAGTACTTGAATCATACACAATTGAAGCTGCATACAGCTCTTTAGTTGCTGCGTCTCAAGGTACACTTGAAATCAATGGTAAAACAATCAACGTTGATTTCGGCCAACTAGGTCGTATCACTTATGTTGCTCAATCATTCGATTTGAAGCATGCGTGGGTTTGGGATAACAACACTAAACAGTGGAAAGAATTAGGTGAAGAATACCTAAAACCTGTTAAAGAAGTTATTCGTATGGCGCGTAAGCAAGCGACATTAGAACTTGTTAAACTACCAATCTTTGGCGCGGAGTAATCAATAATGAAGAAACTATTTAAAGGTTTTGCTGTTGCAGCAGTACTATCTGTTTCTGCAGGTACCGCGCTAAATGCACATGCAAATACTGATGCTCTAGATAAAATCCTTGAGCAAGTTAAGCAAGAGCGTATCTCTGAAGGCAAAATCAATAAGCAACGTGAGCAAGAATTTCTTTCAGCTCGTGCTGACAAGCAAGCGTTACTTAATAAAGCGAAAAGCCAGTTGTCTGCTGAAAAAGCACGTGGTGATCGTCTAACTAAAGAATATGCACAAAACGAAAATACAATGAATGAGAAAGCAGCAGCTCTACAAAGTGCACAAGGTACTTTAGGTGAGATGTTTGGTGTTGTTCGTCGTGCTGCACAAGATGCAATCGGTTCAATCGAAGCGTCACTTGTTTCTGCTGAAAAGCCAGGCCGTGCTGAAATTTTACGTTCACTTGCTGCTGCAAAAGAACTACCAACAGTGCGTGAGCTTGAAGAGCTTTGGATTTCACTTCAAACTGAAATGACTGAATCAGCAAAAGTTTCAACATTTGAAACTGAAGTTGCAGGCCTTGACGGTAACTCTTCTGTGAAGAAAGTAACACGTATTGGTAACTTCAACTTAGTTACAGACGATGGCTACTTAATTTATTCACCTGAGACTAAATCAATTCAACCGCTAGGTAAGCAACCAGATGGTTTTATCCTTGCAGGTATTGATGATTTAGCGGCTACTTCTGCTGGTGAATACGCAGGTGTTTACGTGGATCCTACACGTGGTGCTATCTTACGTATCAATACACAGAAAAAATCACTGATGGAATATTACCATCAAGGTGATGTAGTTGGTTATATCATCACAGCTTTATTAGGCTTTGGTTTATTAATCTTCTTAGTTCGTTTTGTTGATTTAACAATCACGACGGGTAAAATTAAGAGCCAACTTAAAAATGTGTCTACACCTAATGCTAACAACCCACTGGGTCGTATCCTTAAAGTGTACCAAGAGAATAAAAACCAAGACGTTGAAAACCTTGAGCTTAAGCTTGATGAAGCGATTCTTCGTGAAACGCCTCGCATCGAAGCGGGTATCAACATCATCAAAATCCTTGCTGCAATCGCGCCACTACTTGGTCTACTAGGTACGGTAATCGGTATGATCTTAACGTTCCAAACAATCACATTGTTCGGTACGGGTGATCCGAAGATCATGGCAGGTAACATCTCTCTAGCACTTGTAACTACTGCGCTAGGTCTAATTGCTGCATTACCACTTATCCTTCTTCACGCTGTTGTAGCGGGTCGCAGTAAGTCGGTACTACACATCCTTGATGAGCAAAGCGCGGGTATCGTTGCTACTCACGCGGAGAAGGAGAAAGCCTAATGCTAGTCCTGATGGAGATCTGGGAATCTATCAGGGATTTTGTTGGCACAGGCGGCCAGGTATTATACGTGGTCGCGATAGCACTCTTTCTTATGTGGGTTTTAATGATTGAGCGCTATTGGTTCTTACTTTCTGAGTTTCCTCGTATGACGAAGGAAATTGTAGGAAAGTGGGATGCCCGCCAAGACACTACGTCTTGGTACGCACACAGAATCCGTGAAGCATGGATTTCTGAAGCGTCTGAAAAATTAGATCAGCGTATGTTGTTGATTAAAACATTAGTAGCTATTTGTCCTTTAATCGGCTTACTAGGTACAGTAACGGGTATGATATCGGTTTTCGAAACGATGGCTACTCAAGGTACTGGTAACGCACGTTTAATGGCATCTGGTATTTCAATGGCAACAATCCCAACAATGGCTGGAATGGTTGCGGCACTATCTGGAGTTTTCTTTAGCTCACGCCTTGAGGCAAGAGCGAGAATGGTGAAAGCCAAACTTATAGATAGCATGCCTCATCACTAGAGAGAGAATTAAATATGGCACGTAAACAACGTTTTCGTGAAGAAGAAGAAGCAGCGGTAGATATGACGCCGATGCTTGACATCGTATTTATCATGCTTATTTTCTTTATCGTAACTACATCGTTCGTTAAAGAGGCTGGTATCGAAGTCAATAAACCAAAAGCGGCCCAAGCTACGAAGCAAAAAAATGCGAACATTTTTATTGCGATTCGTGACAACGGCGAGATCTGGATTGATAAACAGCAAGTTGATGTTGAACGTGTTTCAGCAAAGATCGAAAGTTTATTAGCAGAACAACCTACAGATGTTGTAATTTTGCAAGCTGACAAAGATGCAAAACATGGCACTGTGGTTAAAGTTATGGACCAGATCAAAGCGACGGGTGACAACCTGAGAATTTCAATAGCTGGAGATCAGTAATGATTCGTTTTCTGTTTTCACTGATTGCAGGTGGGGCAGTTACTTTCGGCTTGTTCTACTTCATGGCCTTCCTCATCTCTGGTGGGGCTGACCGTAACACGGAGCAAAAAGAGCAGATCGTAGTCGAAATTATGACGAATCCGCCTGAATCTAAGGTGCAGGAGAGGAAGCGTGTTCCGCCTCCGCCTCCACCACCGCCAAAGCAGCCGCCTAAACCGCAGCCGCCTCAGCCGGAAACTAACAACCCTAATCCGGGTGCTATGTCATTTAACATGGGTAGCATCGATGTGGGAAGTTCGGCTGGTGGCCTAAGTGGTCCAGGTGCATTTGGACGTGACGGTGATGCGACACCTATCGTTCGTATTGAACCAAAATATCCAACACAAGCGGCACGTGATGGTAAAGAAGGTTGGGTACAACTTTCATTCTCAATCGATGAGTTGGGTGGGGTTACAGACGTTGAAGTAATTGACGCAGACCCTAGACGAATCTTTGATAGAGAAGCAAAACGTGCACTTAAAAAGTGGAAGTACCGTCCTAAGATCATTGATGGTAAACCACAGAAGCAAGTTGGCTTACAGGTTCAATTAGACTTTAAACTTAACCAAGGCAATTAAGGAGGCAAGTATGAGAAATTTATCTAAAGTAACAGCACTTGCGGTACTTATGTCTCTCTCAGGTGCAGTGATTACTGCACCGGTTTTAGCTGCGCCAGATTACGCAAAAATTGAAGAGCGTAAAAAAGCAAAAACTAGAATCATGGGTGAGCGCACTGGTAAAAAAGTTTCTAAAGCATTTGAATTTTACAACGAAGACAAGCTTGATGAAGCAATCGCTATGCTGAAAGAGCTTGACCCTTCAGATGACTTTGACAAAGCAATAGTTAACCGCTACCTAGGTAGCATGTATGGTCAAAAAGAGCAGTACAAAACTGCGATCAAACACCTTGAGTTAGCCGTAGCCCCTGATATTTTAAACTTTGCAGATCAAGAGCAAACTTTAAAAACGTTAGGTGATATGTATGCTGGTACAGAGCAATTCAAAAAAGCCAAAGAAGCTTATGTAAGATGGATGGATTTTACTGGTGAAGAAGATGCAACGGTTTATACCCGTATTGCACAAGCTAATTACCAGCTAGAACAATTCCGTGACGTTTTTGAGCCTGCAGATAAAGCAATCAAACTTCAAGAAGAGCCTAAAAAAGGCCCTTACCAACTTAAATTAGGTTCATACTTTGAGCTTAAAGACTATAGCAATATGGTAAAAGTGGGTGAAGAGATTGTTCGTATCTGGCCTGATGACAAAAAAGCATGGGTTAGTTTAGGCAAGTACTACCTTCAGACGGAAGACTATAAAAAAGGTCTTGCGACGATGGAAGTAGCCTACAAAAATGGTTTTTTTGAGACTGAAGTTGATTATAAAGTTTTATCTAACTTCTATTCTTTGAATGAGATCCCTTACAAGGCTGCTAAAGTCCTTGAGGAATCTATCAATGATAAGATTGTGAAGCGAAATAAACAAAATATCAGCGCGATAGCGAGTAACTATCACCGCTCAAAAAATATCGAAGAAGCAGCTAAGTATTATGAAGAAGCCGCTAAGTTTGATGACGATGCTGAACTTTACCGTAAAGCAGGTTCGTTATTACTTCAGTCGCAAAATTATAGTGCTGCCGTTGTTCGTTTGAATAAGGCTCTGGAATTAGGTTCTGACAAAAAAGGAACTATATATACAGATTTAGCTGAAGCTTATTACTATCAAGAAAAGTATAAGCAAGCTTATGCAGCGATTCAAAAAGCAATGGATGACCAACGCACACGTAAGTTTGCAAAAGGTTGGGCTCCATATATTAAAGATAAAGCCGCTCGCAACGGTGTGAAAATTTAATATACATTGCTTTACAGTTTAAAAAGCCCCTTTGGGGCTTTTTTTATTCCTTTTATTTGAACACACATAAATTAATTAAATGCTTCTTATCAAAGAGGCCTCTATTTGGGTTTGAAAATGATAAAATATGTTGGTGTATGCTTGTTAATGTTACTTACAGGGTGCAGTGAGCCTGCAATAAAGTATTCAGATATAGAGCAGGTTAAGCAACAACTAAGAGTACAAAATGAGTTTTTACAGCCTTTAGATACATCAATAGCTAGTGAAATTACACTAGATAGTAAACTACCTTTCTCAGAATCATATTTACTAACTCGCCATGATGTATATCGCTCTTTACGTGCTATGGACCTAACAAAACCACAGCAGCAATTAGCTGATTATTTAAGTATTTCTGAGCGTTTTCCTGCGCGATATTTTCCATGGCCTGCAAATATTAATGTTGTAGAAAATATGTTGAGCAATGACTTAATAACTGATCAGGAAATAGCACAATGGATTGGTTTTACTATCAAACAGCTCTCGTTAGGTTTAGAAAGCAAACTTAAATTGAATAAAATTGAATTAAACAGCCTTAAGTCACATGTTGCAAAATTAGAAGAGATAAAAGGTATTAGTCAAGATATCTCAGTTGCTTTGGAAAGCTTGAGTGACTACTTATCTAGTTATACACCTAGAGGTAGCGTTGGTTTACATGGATTGCCTAATGGCGCGTCATGGTATCAAAGTAAGTTAAATTATTTCGCACAAAAAACAGATGCTCCATTAATTTGGTTAGCTAAAATACAAAACAGAGCAGAATTTTCCAAACAACAGAGGTACACTCAAACTTTCGATGGCGATCACAGCGATTCATTGCTTGAGAAATGGTTAATGTTTAACTCCTATGAATTAATTGCGGGACTTGATTGGGAGCAAAGTTACTATAATTTGCCACTTTCTGCTTCATTACAGATTGAGAAAATGTCTGATTCAGACAAGGCATTTTGGTTAGCGATGATGGAAACCGATTTGGGAATTCATTACCATGCTTGGACTGTGCAACAAGCAAAAGTTAATCTACAAAAACGCATTCAAATGTCAGATAAGCAAGCAGCATATGCAGTTGAAAACCTTGTTTACTTTCCTGCGTTTAGTTTTGCCTTCGCACAGCTGTTAGACAATAAGCTATAACTTATCCCGGGTCACATTTTCTACAGCGTTGGTTAGTTGGGTCATCTAGCAAACGCTGTGCATCAATTTTTTCTTCGCAATCGCAACAATACCCATATTGGCCTATTTCTATTTGGCATACAGCTGCTTCCAACTTTTCTAAGCGTTTAATCAATGCACTGTATTCAGAACCCAATTGCTTATCTGTGAGCTCTAACCATCGCTCTGGGTTATTCGATTCAAGGGTATGTAATAAGCAATGATGGCTAAGGCTGTTCGATTGCGCTAAAGCAGTTAATAGTGACTTACGCTGTGAAGTAAGTTCACTGTTTAAGCGTGCCAAAGTATGTTGTGATTGATTCATAACTTATTTCCTCATTGTACAATGATGGTATTATCCATAATTTAATCGAGGTTAATAATGATGTGTATCAATTTAGGGCGCGATTGCATATTTGTTTAATACCAAAGAAACATCTTCTTTTGTTTTTAAGCGTCGGATTTCGTCAAACAATGTGCTCGCTTGTTTGTATTCACGTTTTAAATAGCCAAGCCATTGTTTTGTCCTTGATGCAAAGTACTTTTCATCTTTACTTGGATCATGGTGCATGGAAGAATGAATAATATGATATAAAATGTTCTCCCACTTAAGACCATCATATTGCTGGCCATTAAAGTGCGCTTTTATTTTTTTTGCCAGATCAGGGTGTGATAATGCACCGCGTCCCAGCATCAGATCAGTGCATGTACTGCGTTGCTGGCACAAAATAGCATCCGACACTTGCCATATTTCACCATTGGCTACAACATCAATAGATTTACCTTTAATTAAAGGCGGGATTTTTTCCCAATATGCCGGTGGGTTATAGCCATCCCTTTTAGTGCGCGCGTGGATTGCAATACTATTAGCCCCTGCGCTTACCACAGCATCTACAATTTCCTGGCTGTTACTATCATCGTCAAAGCCCAATCGAATTTTGGCGCTTACTTGGTGCTCTTGAGGTACCGCGTTGCGGACAGACTTGATTATTTCATACATGTGTTCTGGGTCTTTGAGTAGTACTGCACCACCTTTACTACGGTTGACTGTTTTGGCAGGGCAGCCGAAGTTTAAATCGACACCATGAGACCCTAATTCGACAACTTTTACCGCATTTTCCGCGAGCGCGTCAGCAACTTGACCTAATAGCTGAATACGTACAGGCGTTCCCGCGCGCGTATAGCCATTATTATTAAGCTCAGGACAATATCGATGAAATACCTTATCAGGTAATCGTGCATCAACGACACGTATAAACTCGGTTACACACAAGTCAAAGCCACCAATATCTGTTAGTAATTGGCGCATTTTAAAATCCACAACGCCTTCCATTGGTGCTAAAACTAGTTTCATTAATGTCACATACCTATAAAAAATGGGAAACGTAGTCTACCTGTTCCTCTGTGATTGATAAATCAATATCGGTTAATGAAAAAAATAATATTATTGTTAAATTTTGAAAGTTTTTCCTAAATGGTGGGTCTATTAAGTATACCCGTTGAAGATAGAGAGAATAATATTATGAATACAGCAAAAAAAAATACAGTTGCGTTAGCATTAGGTGCGGTAGTTATCAGCAGTGCAAGCTTGGTGGCAACAACTGCTCAAGCCAATCCGTTTGAGTTTCAAGAATTAGTAACCGGTTACCAGATAGACGCAACAGAAGGTAAGTGTGGTGAAGGTAAATGTGGCGGCCATGCAAAATCAAAAGA
>NZ_PDUS01000022.1:31146-81497 GCF_002723455.1 Pseudoalteromonas sp. 3D05
TCAAAAGATGCTAAAGCTAAAGCCGAAGGTAAGTGTGGTGAAGGCAAATGTGGCGGTCATGCAAAAACAAAAGATGCTAAAGCCAAAGCTGAAGGCAAATGCGGTGAAGGTAAATGTGGTGGCCATGCCAAAATGAAAGACTCGAAAACCAAAAAAGAAGGTAAATGTGGTGAAGGCAAATGTGGTGGAAGCCATTAAACTTTGTCGTTGCACTTCTTGTTTTATTGGTTATCAACATCATTAATCAAGAAGTGCCATGCCACAACTTAACCGTTTAGCGTAAAATTAGTAAATAAGGTAGCCATCATGTGTTACTGATATTATTTTGTTTATCTGAGGAAAATAGTAGGAATAAATATGACCTTAAATGTAAGTGAGTTTGGCATGGTGGGTTTAGGTTTGCGCCGAGAAATGCTTGACGAATTACTTGAGCATGTACCTACCCAAATTGATTTTTTTGAAGTTGCACCTGAGAATTGGCTCAAATTAGGTGGTCGCTATAAAAAACAGTTTAAGTCGCTTACAAATGCCCACAATTTTGTGTGCCATGGTTTGTCTTTATCTATTGGTTCACCTGAGCCACTGGATATTGAATTTATAAAATCATTAAAGGGCTTTTTTAAAGAGCATGATATTAAACGTTACAGCGAACATCTGAGTTACTGCTCTGGTAAAGGTCATATGTATGATTTGATGCCAATCCCGTTTACTGAACCCGCAATTAAGCATGTAGTAAAACGTATTAAGCAAGTTCAAGATATATTAGAACGACAAATTACGATTGAAAATGTGTCGTATTATGCAGCCCCTGGGCAAGAATTGAGTGAACTTGAATTCACGACAGAGATTCTTTCACGCGCTGATTGTAAGTTGTTGCTCGATGTAAATAATATTTATGTAAATGCGACTAACCATAAGTATGACTCAATGGAATTTATTCAAGGGCTCCCCTCTGAGCGGATTGATTATATTCATATCGCGGGTCACTATAATGAAGCTGAAGATTTGATTGTTGACACCCATGGTGCTGATGTCATTGACCCTGTTTGGCAGTTGCTGGATAAGGCTTATGAAGTTCATGGTGTATTTCCAACGTTATTAGAGCGAGACTTTAACATCCCACCTATGGATATTTTAGCCAAAGAGTTAGATACAATTTCTCAATTACAAATTAAGCATAGCCAAATAAGCAAAAAGCGAGCTTGAGTAGTATGTCTTTTGATAAAATCCAATATGCCTTTATGGAACATATTCGCCAACCAAAGGAAAATCCTCTTCCTCATGGAATTGAAGACCGTCGAATGGCTATTTACCGCGACTTATTTTTTAATAATATTGAAGGGTTTATTTCATCCGGTTTTCCGGTTTTAAAGTCCTTATATTCTCGCGAGGATTGGCAAAAACTGATCAGGAAATTTTTTATTGAGCATGATTGTCAGTCACCTTATTTCTTAGATATTGCTGCGGAGTTTGTCAATTATCTGGTTAATACTTATGAGCGAGCAAAGAACGACCCTATATTTATGATTGAGCTTGCGCATTATGAGTGGGTTGAATTGGACGTGTCGATATGTCAACAAGACGAGAGCGAACTACCTATTGGCAGTGCAATCACTTCAGTGCCTTTATTCTTGAGTAGTACGGCACGCAATTTAAGTTATCAATTTGCCGTGCATAATATTAGTGCAGATTACATACCTACTCAACCAGGTGCAACACCGCATTACTTTGTTGTTTATAGAGATCATGAAGATGAAACTCAATTTCTTGTGACGAATGCGATGACAGCATTGTTGCTATCTCTTATTGAAACGACGCCCGGTATTGATTTTTTTGAACTATGTAATTGTGTATTGCAGCAAGCTTCTCAATTTAGTGAACAACAAATCCACGATGGAGCTAACAGCACGCTAATGACAATGGCTCATAAAGGAGTTGTTGTGACAAAAAATGAGGATGAAAACCTTTATTGATAATTTCACATGGATTATCATGTGCGCTTTTAAACGTCGCGCTTAATAAAAGGTAGTACCATGTCGGAAGATAAAGATTTTAAAGACCCATTTAATTTAATGTATTTTTTAGCATTTTTAGCTATTTTTGTTGGAATTGGTTGCTTGAATGCAATTTTAGGTTGGATGACGACATTATCGTAACTTAACCAGTTTAAATATAATAAGGCTGTATTTAGTACAGCCTCTTTAATGTGTTTTAATCCCTTCTTTACAGCTGTTTTTTATCAATCTTAATGCACATATAAACAAAACTATTGCAGTACATATCGCCATAAGTCCTAATTTAATTGTATTTAACCTGAAACCTGGTTAGAAATGCACTAATATATTGATATTAAATAACAAATGTATTTATCCGTCTCCAGTCGGAGACTTTTAGCGATAACAAAGCGAATTTACGCGACAATAGCAGGCTTATTGCAAGTAAATTCAACGCAGGCAGCGTTGGAAGTAGCCGCTGGGGATAAATTTGTTGTCCAACATTGAGGTTAACTAGATTCTTTATCTCGGCGTTTTAATTTCAGCTAAGCTCGCATCTTAGGGTCGCTTGGGTATATAATTACCTGCTTTGTAATATTAACGATATAACAGCTTAAATTATGACAACTCCATCGATTATTAAAGACAGCATCACAACGATAGCCGACTACCCAAAAGCGGGCATCATGTTCCGTGATGTAACAACACTTATGGCTGATCCAGCTGCATTTCAAGCAACTATAAATGCGTTTATCGACGCTTATAAAGACCAAGGATTTACCAAAATTATTGGTACAGAGTCACGCGGTTTTATTTTTGGGGCTCCACTTTCTTATGCATTAGGAATTCCATTTATCCCTGTGCGTAAACCAGGTAAATTACCTCGCGCTGTTATTTCTCAAGATTATCAACTTGAATACGGTGAAGATGTGCTCGAGCTGCATACTGATGCGATTGTACCTGGCGATAAAGTACTTTTGGTAGATGATTTGTTAGCAACAGGTGGCACAATTGAAGCGACTGCTAAGCTTGTTAATAAACTTGGTGGTAATGCAACTGATGCTGCGTTTGTTGTGTCATTGCCAGAGCTTGGTGGTGAGCAACGCATTGAGAAAATGGGTATAAATATCCTTAAATTGGTTGAATTCGAAGGCGAATAATTACATGAGTTACCAAGTCCTAGCGAGAAAATGGCGACCTCAGACCTTTCATGAATTGGTCGGTCAGTCACATGTTAAGCAAGCATTAGTTAATGCATTAACACAAAATAGACTGCACCACGCTTATTTATTCACTGGGACCCGCGGGGTGGGGAAAACCACCATTGCACGTATTTTTGCTAAAAGCTTAAACTGTGATGAGGGTATTTCTGCCCAACCTTGCGGTCAATGTAGTAGCTGTAAAGATATTGAAGCGGGGCGTTACATTGATTTGCTAGAAATCGATGCGGCATCGAGAACCAAAGTCGAAGATACGCGTGAGATACTAGATAACGTTCAATATGCTCCAACTCGTGGACGTTATAAGGTGTACTTAATTGATGAAGTGCACATGCTTTCAAAGCATAGTTTTAATGCTTTATTGAAAACCTTAGAAGAGCCACCAGAGCACGTTAAATTTTTGCTTGCCACAACGGACCCACAAAAGCTTCCAGTTACTATTTTATCTCGTTGCTTACAGTTTAATCTGAATGCGTTATCACAACCTGAAATTTTACAGCAACTAGAGTATGTACTGAACGAAGAGCAGTTAAGCTTTGAACAACAGGCATTACATATAATTGCTAAAGCTGCTGATGGCAGTATGCGAGATGCGCTAAGTTTGACAGATCAAGCGATCGCTCAAACAAATGGCAACATTCAACATCAAGCAGTGCAACGCATGCTGGGGTTGATGGATAATCACTACAGCCAACACATTTTAGCGGCTTTATTAGCTCAAGATGGGGCAGCTTTGTTAATGCAAGTAGAACAAATTGCGAGTCAAAACCCGCAATATAATGCGCTTCTTGATGATTTAATTGGCCTAACACACCTTATTCAGCTAACTCAGCTAGTGCCTGATGCAGCAAAGTTAGATGAACATAATGCAGAGTTTATCCAAGAAGTAGCGCAAGCAAGCGACTGTAAACAAATTCAAATTTATTACCAGTTGCTGCTCAATGGTAAAAAAGATTTACAATGGGCGCCTGAGCCGCGTCTTGGCTTTGAAATGATCATGCTAAGGCTTCTTGCCTTTGAGCCTACCGGTTTTTTATCAACGCAAGAGTCATCAAGCACAGCGCAACCGAAAAAAAACAACGCTGGGCGAGCCAGTGCTCTGCGCGATATTATTAATAAAAATAAAATGGTGCAGCAAACCCCTCGTGCTGAGGCTAATCGTCAAATCCAGTCATCAGACAGTGATGTAAATGTAGCCGATAAAATGCAGCCTGAGAAGGACATTGCATCGGACAATCAAGTTGAGCAAAGCAACACCAATGAACAACGTGCTGAACTCGCTCAAACCTTAGATAAAACAGAAGCACAAGCAAGTACTGAAAACACCCTCAGCGATGAGCATGCCCAGCAGCAAAGTCAAGATGATGCCTACCAACAACACAGTGACGCTGAACAAACGTTAGCGACACAGTTTGATGACATTATGAGCAGTGCAGTAGAGCAAGGCTTTAATGAGCAAACCCAAACAGCACACGTTGAGCCTGAAGCTAATAGCTATAATAGCGAACCTCAAACCTCAATTGCACAACAAGAGTCACAAGCACAATCAGCCATTGCACGCATTCTACGTGATAGAAACATATCCGGTGCAGGTAAGTTATCTGGTACAAGTATTAATAATACCCAAACCATTGAGCAACAAGTTACACATGCTGACAGAGTCAGCCCTAAACCTGAACCTCAAACGCCATTACCTGAGTCACAGCCACAACAGGCAGCAGAGCCCAACTCAACAGCTATCGATGCGCCGCCTTGGTCAAATGATGACGCAGGCCAAACCGTAAAAAAGCCAGTGCTCCCAGAGTCGGGGAGCCAGACACGCTCAAATAATCAAGTCGCAACAAAAAAAGTAGACTTTAAAGATAAACATCAGACAATTACTGAAAATTTGGCGCCTGAGTTATTAGAACAAATTAACCCACAAAAAAAGCCAGAGGTTGTTCAACAAGCGCTGAGCATTCCAGTTCCTGATGACTTTCAAAGTCCAATTAGTGAGATCAGGTTTGCTCATCAACAAGATGAATGGGCTTATTTAATCAAGCGAATGGGGCTCGGTGGCAGAATGCGCCAATTTGCGTTGCATTCTATTTTTACAAAACAAGATAACAATTTACATATCGACGTTGACGAGTCACAAAAGCATTTAGATTCACCGATACTTAGGCAAAAACTTGATGCAGCACTTTCAAGTATTTATGAGCACAACGTAACGCTCAGTATCAATTTTGCGCAGGGTGTAATTGACTCACCCTATTTAATACAGCAGAAAATAGATGTAGGGCGTCATCAACAAGCGATTGATGTGATTAATTCAGATGAAAATATCGTGCAATTTCAGCAGCTATTTTCAGCAATAATAGACGAAAACAGCATCCAGGCATTGTAATTCATTACAATAGCCCTTATCTTCATGACAATTAAAGATTACACAAAGAGAGAGAATTATGTTTAAAGGTGGAATGGGTAACATGATGAAGCAAGCGCAGCAAATGCAAGAGCGCATGCAAAAAGCCCAAGACGAAATCGCTACTATGGAAGTGGTTGGTGAAGCCGGTGCAGGCCTTGTTAAAGTTACTATGCTTGGTAACCACAACGTTCGCCGTGTAGAGCTTGATGAAAGCCTGATGGAAGACGATAAAGACATGATTGAAGACTTACTTGCAGCAGCATGTAATGATGCTGTGCGTCGTGTGGCTGAAGAAACGCAAGAACGCATGGGTAAAGTAACTGGTGGCATGCAATTACCACCAGGTATGAAAATGCCGTTCTAAGGTAAACAATGCAACTTTCACAAAGTTTAAGCCAGCTCATTGAAGCACTGCGATGCCAGCCGGGCATTGGTCCAAAGTCCGCGCAACGCATTGCGTTTCATTTGCTTGAGCGTGACCGCAAAGGCGGCACGCAACTTGGTAATGCTTTAACTAAAGCGATGAGTGCTGTAGGACATTGTCAATCTTGTCGAACATTTGCAGAGCAGCCACAGTGCGAGATTTGCATGAGCCCAAAACGCCAAGACAGTGGCGTTTTGTGTGTGGTTGAGTCACCGACAGATGTATTGGCGATTGAGCAAACAGGGCAATATAAAGGTTTATACTTTGTCTTAATGGGGCACTTATCACCCATCGACGGTATTGGTCCAAACGAAATTGGCCTTGATATTTTAGAGAGCAAATTGCGTCAAGGTGGAGTTAATGAAGTAATTTTGGCCACCAACCCATCGGTTGAGGGTGAAACTACAGCACATTTTATTGCACAATTGTGCCACCGCCATAAAGTCGAAGCGTCTCGTATTGCCCATGGAATACCAGTAGGCGGTGAACTCGATTTACTTGATGGCATGACCTTAATGCATGCCTTTAGTGGCCGAAAAGCCGTAAGCCAAGACTAGGGTCTGTTTACCTTTCAAGGTTAAACAGGCGCTGCCCTTCGGGTTCTGCCTAGGGGCGATTTACTCTTTGTAGCCCGGGTTTGACTTAGCCCACTAGGTTACAAACCTCGCGCCGCGATTAAACCGCCCCTAGTTTGAGCAAGTCTTAATCCGCAAAGGTCAACAGACCCTAATAACGTGATAGTCCTAAAAGCTTTAAAAAAGCCTGTATTTATTAAATTAAGTACAGGCTTTTTAATTTCATACGCTTTTTACTTCTGATCACACACCTTTTTTAAATTATCCCTTGAAGTTCATTCTGCGCGCCCCATATTAAGTGCATAACGCAGACAATTTGCTAATTGGAGATTTACACAATGACTGCAGCACAAAAAGAAACATTAGGCTTTCAAACAGAAGTTAAACAACTATTAAACCTAATGATCCACTCGCTTTATTCAAATAAAGAAATATTTTTACGTGAACTTGTGTCTAATGCATCAGATGCGGCCGACAAGTTACGCTTTTTAGCGCTTTCAAATGGTGATTTATACCAAGGCGATGCGGACTTACGTGTGCGTATCAGTGCAGACAAAGATGCAAAAACTGTGACAATTTCAGATAACGGTATCGGTATGACCCGTGATGAAGTTATCAGCTCATTAGGCACTATTGCAAAATCGGGCACAGCTGAGTTTTTCAAAAACTTAACTGGCGACCAAAGTAAAGATTCACAGTTAATTGGTCAATTTGGTGTTGGTTTCTATTCAGCGTTTATTGTGGCTGACTTAGTGACTGTTCGCACTCGTAAAGCTGGCGAAGAAAAAGGTGTTGAGTGGCAATCACAAGGTGAGGGCGAGTACACCCTAGAAGAGATTGAAAAAGAAGGCCGTGGTACAGACATTATTCTGCACCTTCGTGAAGACGAAGCTGAATTTGCTGATGATTGGCGCCTGCGTAGCATTGTTACTAAATATTCTGATCACATTTCTACACCAGTACAAATGTATAAAGAGGAAGTACCTGAGTCTGAAGGCCCAGATGGCGAAAAAACACCAGCAGAGCCTGCTGCTTGGGAAAGCATTAACCGCGCTACAGCACTTTGGACTCGTGATAAGTCTGAAATATCTGAAGATGAATACAAAGAGTTCTACAAGCACGTAAGTCATGACTGGGAAGAGCCGCTAAGCTGGGGTCACAATAAAGTTGAAGGTAAAACTGAATACACAAGCCTACTTTATATCCCTAAAAAAGCGCCTTTCGACTTATGGAACCGTGAACGTCAAAGTGGCTTAAAACTTTACGTACAACGTGTGTTTGTAATGGATGACGCTGAGCAGTTTATGCCAAGCTACTTACGCTTTGTAAAAGGTTTACTTGATTCAAACGATTTACCGTTGAACGTATCGCGTGAAATCTTACAAGATAACAAAGTAACACAAGCTATTCGTAAGGGTTGTACTTCACGTATTTTAAAAATGCTTGAGCGCATGGCGAAAAATAAAGCCGATGATTACCAAACATTTTGGAACGAATTTGGCCAAGTAATGAAAGAAGGTCCAGCTGAAGATGCGACCAACAAAGAAGCGATTGCTAAATTACTACGCTTCTCTTCAACGCACACAGATGAAGAAGCTCAAAACGTTTCATTAGAGCAGTACATTGAACGTATGAACGAAGAGCAAGATGCTATTTACTATGTTGTTGCTGATTCGTTTACAGCGGCTAAAAGCTCACCACACTTAGAGATCTTCCGTAAGAAGGGCATCGAAGTATTACTAATGAGCGACCGTGTTGATGAGTGGATGATGAGCCACTTAACAGAATTCTCTGAAAAACCGTTCAAGTCAATTACCCGAGGCGATCTTGACCTAGGTAACTTGGATGACGAAGAAACCAAGAAAGCGCAAGAAGAGTCTGAAAAAGAAGTTGAAGGCTTAATTGAGCGCATTAAAACTGCACTCGGTGAAAGCGTTAAAGATGTACGCTTTACGCATCGTTTAACTGACTCGCCTGCGTGTGTGGTTAGCGACGATAACGACATGAGCTCGCAAATGCAAAAGCTAATGGAATCTGTGGGTCAAACTGCACCAGAAGCGAAACCAATTTTTGAGCTTAACCCAGATCATCAGCTTGTTAAGCACCTTAATGTTGAACAAGATGAAGACAAGTTTGGTCAGTGGTCAAATGTATTACTTGATCAAGCATTGCTTGCAGAGCGTGGTACGCTTAAAGACCCTGCCGGTTTTGTAACTCGTTTGAATAAATTGATGCTCGATCTTAGTAAATAATAGCATTAGATATGTTATTGAATAAAAAGGGAGCAAATAGCTCCCTTTTTTGTTAATTACGGATAAGCAATTAGTATAAGTTGCTTGAGTATCGCAAGCGCTTATGGAAGAATTCAATCTTTAAGATAAATACTACTGGGCTGCTTGTTCAGAACAGTATCAACCGAGGACAATGATATGCGCATTATTCTTTTGGGCGCGCCGGGTGCAGGTAAAGGCACTCAAGCTCAGTTTTTGATGGACAAATACGGTATTCCACAAATTTCTACTGGTGACATGTTACGTGCAGCAATTAAAGAAGGCACACCACTGGGTTTAGAAGCTAAAAAAGTAATGGATGCAGGTCAGTTAATTTCTGATGATATCATCATCGGTTTAGTGAAAGAGCGTATCGCTAAAGAAGATTGCGAAAAAGGTTTCTTGTTAGATGGTTTCCCGCGCACAATCCCACAAGCAGATGCAATGAAAGAGAATGGCGTAGTAGTAGACCACGTTATCGAATTTGACGTTGCTGATGAAATCATTGTTGAGCGTATGGGCGGGCGTCGTGTTCATCCGGGCTCTGGTCGCGTTTACCACATTGTTTATAATCCACCAAAAGTGGAAGGCAAAGACGATGTAACAGGTGAAGATTTAATCATCCGCGCCGATGATACTGAAGAAACAGTACGCAAACGTTTAGGTATTTACCATGAGCAAACTATGCCGTTGGTTGATTACTACCAAGCAGAAGCAAAAGCGGGTAACACCCAGTACCATAAATTAGACGGTACTCAAGCTGTTGAAGCGGTAAGCCAACAGCTAGGTGAATTATTAGGCTAAAAAGTGCCTAAAGTAAAAAACCGCCAAATTTGGCGGTTTTTTTATAACTATGGTTTTTTATAACTACGGTTTTTAATACGTCATGGCTTAAATTGTTTTCATTGCATCAATGACAGGCGCGTAATTAGGCTCTTTAGACAACTCATCAACTAACTGCTTGTATACAATTTTATGTTCTTTATCTAATACAAATACTGCACGTGTTAACAAGCCCATATCTTTAATAATTAGTCCATAGTTCTGGCCAAAGTCACGCCAAACAGAATCTGATAACGTCGTAATTTTGTCTATATTTTCAGCTTTACAAAATCGCTTTTGAGCAAAAGGTAAATCAGCACTGATTGTAAGCATGGCAATCGAGGGAAATTGCGCAGCTACTTTTTCGTTGAAATGTTTAGTTTGAATACTGCAAACACCGGTATCTAGGCTTGGTACAACACTGATTAAAACGGCTTTGCCTTGATAGTCTTTCAGAGTAACAGGGGCAAATGAATCATTAACGACTTTAAAATTTGGAGCTTGCTGATCTACTTCAACCCCCGTGCCTAGCAGAGTAACAGGTTTTGATTGAGCTGATACCTTACCGGCATCTAAGGTATTTTGGCCAATATCAGCCGCAAAAGTAGTGGCACAAAAGCTACACAAAGCAAAAGTAAGCAATCTAAGCATAAGGTATTTCCTTTAAAATTAACGCAATTGCATTCAGTGTATTATAATCAACGAACGGGACAAAGAGTTTACTGAAATTTAAAATTGTAAATATTGGTTACATTGATTAACATATTGCACAGATTTACGTTTATTCGCTGACAAATAACAATAAAAGCATGTTGTATACTAAATACGTGCAACGGCAAAACAGAGAGAAGCTATGTCAACATCGGTATTAATTTGCGACGACTCAAAGCTAGCACGGCGACAATTAGCACGATCGCTACCAGATGATTGGGATATCAAAGTTGAGTTTGCTGAAGATGGTGAGCATTGCATTGAGCAGATCAAAGCCATACAACCAGAAATCCTATTTCTAGATCTAAACATGCCAAAAATGGATGGTTACGAAGTATTGCAAGAGATTCAAAATCAATCTCTTTCTGTACTCACTGTTGTGGTGTCTGGTGATATACAACCGAACGCCCATCAGCGGGTACTCGATTTAGGTGCAATTGACTTTATTCAAAAACCCTGTGACGCTCAAAAGCTTGCCGATATTATTGAACACCATGGTATTAAAGACAAAGCCATGCGTGAGCGTTTAGCACACCAGTTAGGGGAGCAAGTCGACCCCGATGTGCGGGATATCTATCAGGAGCTAACCAATGTTGCTATGGGTCAAGCAGGGGACCTGCTTGCTCGACTGTTAAATGTGTTTGTCGAACTGCCGATACCTAATGTTAATATCCTTGAAGTTAATGAATTAGATATGGCATTGCGCTCAATTGATGCAAATGCAACTACTTCAGGCGTATGCCAGGGCTTTATTGGTGGTGGTGTGTCGGGTGAGGCATTGTTACTTTTAAATGACTCAAGCTTCAAAGAAATTGCTTCGTTAATGAATTACGAAGGCGAGCTAAATAACAATATTGAACTTGAGCTATTAATGGATATTAGTAATATCTTAATTGGCGCCATTTTAACCGGCCTTTCTCGCCAGTTAGATATGACGTTTAGCCAAGGTCACCCGGTCGTGCTAGGTCAACACTGTGATGTGTCTGATTTAGTGAAAGCGAATAAATCTCGTTGGCAACGCACCCTTGCGATTGAGATCAGTTACGGTATTGAAAACCATAATATAAATTGTGATTTAATGCTGTTATTCACCGAAGATTCAATGAAGACTTTGAAATACAAAGTTGCGTACCTATTAGAAGACTAACATTATGCCAGCAGCTGATTTTAATATGAATGAAATCCATTGGTTAATGGATATGTTTAACACTGTCGATGTCGGCTTGGTAGTGTTAGATCGCGAATATAAAGTGTGTATCTGGAATGGTTTTATGGAAAATCATTCGGGTTTATTGCCAAGTGCTGTAAAAGATAAAGACTTATTCGACCTTTTTCCTTCGATTGATGAGAAGTGGTTTCGCAGTAAATCAGAATCAGTATTTGTTTTAAAAAATCGCTCGTTCACCATATGGGAGCAACAACCTTATATATTCCGCTTTAAAAATTACAGGCCTATTACAGGTAAAGCGGACCATATGTATCAAAATGCGACTTTTATTCCATTATCTAATGTCAGAGGTGAAGTAAGCCATATTTGTATCATTATTTATGATGTTACAGATGTAGCCGTGAACAAAAGTGAGCTCGAAGAGCTAAATAGCAAATTAGAGCTAATGAGCCAGACAGATGCTTTAACTAAATTGAACAACCGTGGTCACTGGGAAGACTCTCTCAGAAAAGAGTTTTTAAGGATAAAAAGAAGTGCTGGTAGCAGTTGTTTATTGATGTTTGATATTGATCACTTCAAAAAAATCAATGATCAATACGGACACCGTTGTGGTGATGAGGCATTACGTCATATTGCTGATTTGCTCAGAAAAACATTGCGTGAAACAGACGTAGCGGGTCGATATGGTGGTGAAGAGTTTGCAGTAACACTACTTGATACAGATAAGGCGGGCGCTGAAATATTGGCAGAAAGACTGCGTAGTTTAATTGAAGCTTCTTCGATCTATTTTGATGGAGAACAAATAAAAATGACGATTAGCATTGGTCTTGCCTGTTTCCAATCTGATTTTGAACGTTATGAAAAGTGGATTGAAGCTGCTGATAAAGCGCTATATACGTCAAAAGATAAAGGGCGAAACTGTATTACAGATTACACTGCATTACAGCAACCTAACGATGAATTAAAAAATGACGCCTAGCGTCATTTTTTTTGTCTAGACAATTGGGCTTCAATGTTTCATTCAGTACTATGGCGAGAGTCGTCCATCGGACATTGACCCAGTGCTGTTATCTCCCCAGAGTGGGACTGTTGTTCTAGCTTTACTTTAAAACCCCACAATCGATATAGGTGCTTAAGAACTTCATCCTGAGATTTCGCCAGCGGGATGTGTTGATGGGGAACATATCGAAGCGTTAATGAGCGATCGCCTCTAATATCTACATCATATACTTGTATGTTTGGTTCATGATTACTTAGGTTATATTGTGCAGATAATGACTCTCGCACTTTATGATAACCACTGTCATCATGAATCGCGCCAATCTCTAAAGTAGGCTCTTTTTCATGGTCAATAATAGTAAATAATTTAAAATCACGAATAAGCTTAGGCGATAAAAACTGGCTGATAAAACTTTCGTCTTTAAAGTTCTCCATAGCAAAATGCAAAGTATCCAGCCAATTACTGCCAGCATATTCAGGAAACCAGCGTCTATCTTCTTCAGTCGGGTTTTCACAGATGCGCCTAATGTCCACCATCATATTAAACCCGAGTGCGTAAGGGTTAATACCTGAATAATATTTACTATTATAAGGCGGCTGATATACAACATTGGTATGGCTTTGTAAAAACTCTAGCATGAATGAGTCGGTCAGTTTCCCTTCATCATAAAGGTGATTCAAAATAGTGTAATGCCAAAACGTAGCCCAGCCCTCATTCATAACTTGGGTTTGCTTTTGCGGATAAAAATACTGCGATATTTTTCTCACAATACGAATTATTTCACGTTGCCATGATTCTAATAACGGCGCATTTTTTTCAATAAAATACAGAATATTTTCTTGTGGTTCTGAAGGAAAGTTATGTTCACTTTTTTTCGCTTCCTGATGCTGAACAGGAATAGTACGCCAAAGTTCATTGACTTGTGATTGCATGTATTCTTCACGCTCTTGTTGACGCTTCTGTTCTTCAAATAAAGATATTTGCTGCGGGCGCTTATACCTATCAACGCCGTAATTCATTAACGCGTGGCAAGAATCTATCAGGGTTTCGACTTCGTCGATGCCATACTTTTCTTCACAACGAGAGATGTAATTCTTAGCGAATAGCAAGTAATCGATTATTGAGCCTGCATCGGTCCATGTTTTGAATAAGTAGTTCCCTTTAAAAAAAGAATTGTGTCCGTAGCATGCATGGGCCATGACAAGTGCTTGCATTGGTAAGGTGTTTTCTTCCATTAAATAAGCGATACAAGGGTCTGAATTAATCACAATTTCATAAGCAAGACCCATTTGTCCTCGCTTATAATTTTGTTCTGTTTGAATAAACTTCTTTCCATAAGACCAGTGACTATAACCAATAGGCATACCCACACTTGAATAGGCATCCATCATTTGCTCAGCAGTAATAACTTCAATCTGGTTTTGGTAAGTATCTAATCGATAATGCTTAGCAACACGTGCAATTTCATCTTGATATTGTTGCAATAACTCAAACGTCCAGTCAGGACCATCACTCATACGTTGATCGGTCATATAAATACCTCATTGTGCAGGTTACGCAGCACCTTGATGTTGACGATTCTTCTTAAATAGCTCTCGAAAAATAGGGTAAATATCTTCAACACGCTTAATATGCTGTATGGCAAAGTTGTCGTATTTTTGGCAGAGGCTCTGGTATTCTCGCCAAAGACTTTGATGAGCGCGAGTCGTGATCTCTATATAGGCATAATAACGTACATCGTCGAGCAGCTTATTTTGCAGGATCTGCGAACACTGTGGTGAATCATCGGCCCAGTTATCACCATCAGATGCTTGTGCGGCATAAATATTCCATTGTGATGCGTTATAGCGCTCTTGAATTATTTCATTCATGAGCTTCAACGCGCTTGAAACAATGGTACCGCCGGTTTCCTGTGAATAAAAAAACTCTTGTTCATCCACTTCCTTTGCTTGCGTATGGTGGCGAATATAAACCACCTCTATATCTTTGTAGCTTCTTGTTAGAAACTGATAGAGCAAGATGTAAAAACGCTTAGCCATATCTTTGGTTGCCTGATCCATTGATCCAGACACATCCATAATACAAAACATAACCGCTTTGCTGGTGGGGTGGGGCTGCTTTTCATAGTTACGAAAGCGTAAATCATAGTTATCTATAAAGGGCACCGCCTTTATTTGCAGTTCTAATTGCGCAATCTCTTGTTCAAGTAAAGTAATTGCAGCTAAGTCAGGCTCAGCTTCTGCAAGCAAAATTTCGCGCTGAAAATTAAGTTCTTTCAAACGGCGCTTTTTACTTGCACTCATTGCAACACGCCTCGCTAAAGAGCCTTGTAATGAGCGTACTATGTCAATATTACTGGGCATACCATCACTACAAAATCCCGCTCGGTGAGTTTTCATTTGTACCAGCTTATCAAGTTGATTTTGCTGCAGGTTAGGCAGCTCTAAGTCCTCAAATAATAAGTCTAGGTATTCGTCTTTAGAAATAGAAAAAACAAAATCATCTTCTCCTTCACTAGAGTCACTTGCTTCACCCTCTCCAGCGCCTCCCCCTTGTCCTCCCTGAGGACGCTTAACTTTATCACCCGTTGAGAATTGATCATTCCCTGGGTGTATTTGCTCTCTATCACCGCCTCTACCTTGATGAAAAATCGGCTCACTAATATCTCTTTGTGGAATCGAAATACTTTCGCCACTACTGGTATCCGTTACGCTACGTTTGTTTACAGCATCAGATACCGCTTCTTTTATCTGTTTCTTATACCGTCTTATAAAGCGCTGACGGTTAAGCGTACTTTTATTTTTACCGTTTAGACGACGGTCTATAAAATTCGCCATATTGACCCCCTAAAATGCCCCTACCATTTTATTACTGCGACTTACGAACACGTAAGTACCACTCTGACAGCAAGCGAACTTGTTTTTGGGTGTAGCCTTTTTCGACCATGCGATTGACAAAGTCTTCATGTTTTTTCTGATCTTCAGCCGATGTTTTGGCATTAAATGAAATAACAGGTAATAGCTCTTCGGTATTTGAGAACATTTTTTTCTCAATAACCGTTCGAAGTTTCTCATAACTTGTCCAAAGTGGATTTTTACCGTTATTGTGAGCGCGAGCTCGAAGAACAAAATTAACTATCTCGTTTCTAAAATCTTTGGGATTAGAGATCCCCGCAGGTTTTTCAATTTTTTCAAGCTCCGCATTAAGTGCTTCGCGATTAAATAACTGGCCGGTATCTGGGTCGCGATATTCTTGGTCTTGAATCCAAAAATCGGCATAGGTAACGTAGCGGTCAAATATGTTTTGTCCATATTCAGAGTAAGACTCAAGGTAAGCGGTTTGTAACTCTTTGCCTATAAATTCAACGTATTGAGGTATCAAATAGCCTTTCAAATGGCTTAAATAACGCTCCTCTACATCAGCCGAGAATTGCTCTCGCTCTATCTGTTGTTCCAATACATAAAATAAATGTACAGGGTTAGCTGCAACTTCAAGCGTGTCAAAGTTAAATACGCGGGACAAAATTTTAAAGGCGAAACGGGTTGATAGTCCAGTCATCCCCTCATCAACCCCCGCATAGTCACGGTATTCTTGATACGACTTTGCCTTGGGAT
The DNA here is from genome assembly GCF_002723455.1 of Pseudoalteromonas sp. 3D05. Lineage (GTDB taxonomy): Bacteria > Pseudomonadota > Gammaproteobacteria > Enterobacterales > Alteromonadaceae > Pseudoalteromonas. The sequence continues at coordinate 47,352 of NZ_PDUS01000022.1, forward strand.
CAGTATCTTTCAAAGTCTCCCCATCATAAACACGCATTTTAGAATAGATGCTGGAATTTTCTGGGTCTTTTAGGCGTGATAGGGTGGTAAACTTGGCGAGAGTTTCAAGCGTCCCTGGTGCACATGGCGCATTATACAACTCGCTGTGTTCAAGTAATTTATCATAAATTTTAATTTCTTCAGACACACGTAGGCAGTAAGGTACTTTTACTATGTAGACACGATCTAGAAACGCTTCATTGTTTTTATTATTTTTAAATGTTTGCCATTCAGATTCATTCGAGTGAGCTAAAATCATACCATTGAAGGGCAGAGCACTGATGCCTTCGGTGCCGTTGTAATTACCTTCTTGGGTCGCTGTTAGTAGAGGGTGCAGCACTTTGATAGGCGCTTTAAACATCTCAACAAACTCCATTAACCCTTGATTCGCGAGACACAATGAGCCCGAATAAGCGTAAGCATCAGGATCGCTTTGGGCAAAATGCTCAAGTTGACGAATATCTACTTTACCAACCAGTGCAGAAATATCTTGATTGTTTTCATCGCCGGGCTCAGTTTTTGCAATTGCAATTTGATTTAAAATTGAAGGGTAGCGTTTCACTACTTTAAACTGACTTATATCACCATTAAATTCATGTAGGCGTTTAGTTGCCCATGGCGACATGATTGTTTTTAAGTAACGCGGTTTAATGCCATATTCTTTTTCAAGTACGCCTGCATCTTCATTCACATCAAATAATGCTAAGGGGTGATCATTAACAGGTGAACCTTTGATTGAATAAATAGGGACTTGTTGCATTAAATATTTTAGTTTCTCTGCGATCGAAGATTTACCACCGCCAACAGGCCCAAGTAGGTAGAGTACTTGTTTACACTCTTCGAGACCTTGCGCAGCATGTTTTAGGTAAGAAACGATTTGCTCAATGGCGTCTTCCATTCCATAAAAGTCATTAAACGCGGGATACCGGGCTACAACACGGTTTGAAAATAGTCTACTCAGTCGCGCGTCTGTAGACGTATCAATCATTTGTGGTTCACCAATTGCCATTAGTAATCGTTCCGGGGCACTGGCATAGGCAGACTTATCGGTTTTACAAATTTCTAAGAATTCAGCAATGCTGTATTCTTCTTCTTGTGCCGCTTCGTAGCGTGCTTGGTAATGCTCAAAAATACTCATGAAGACCTCCAAAAAACCTGCTTAAACTAGGTGCTGAATTATTAAAAGTAAGCAAAGGCTATTTAAAGCTTAGTCATGAATTTGGATTTTTGTGCAATAAAATTAAAAATTTATCTTAGGGTTTTATGAGGACTTATTTCAAACGATTACTTTCAATACACCTTGTTGCTTACCTTGCGTGGGTACGGCGTTCAAATAGAGGAAATATATTTTTAAGGAGGGTGGTCAATATTACAAAGCAATTTTTAATAACAAAAAAAGGTGCCGAAGCACCTTTTCTATTAGTAAACTCTAAATAGGTTACTAAATTACGCGAAGTTTGCGTTTGCGAATTCCCAGTTAACTAGAGACCAGAAACCTTTAAGGTAATCAGGACGCACGTTACGGTAATCGATGTAGTATGCGTGTTCCCATAAATCAACAGTAAGAACAGGCGTAACGCCTTCATCAGTTAGTGGTGTAGCAGCATTAGACGTATTAACGATGTCTAGTGAACCATCTGCTAATTTAACTAACCACGTCCAGCTTGAACCAAAGTTATTTACTGCTTTATCATTTAATGCATCTTTAAACGCATCGAAAGAGCCCCACTTAGCATTGATCGCGTCAGCGATTGCGCCAGTTGGTTCGCCGCCACCGTTCGGAGAAAGGCTGTTCCAGTAGAAAGTGTGGTTCCAGATTTGAGCTGCGTTGTTAAATACGCCGCCCTCTGAAGAACAAACGATCTCTTCAAGTGTTTTGCCTTCAAATTCAGTGCCAGGGATCAAACCATTTAATTTAACAACATAAGTGTTGTGGTGTTTGCCGTGGTGAAACTCTAGTGTTTCTTTTGAGATGTGTGGCTCAAGTGCATCAATTGCATATGGTAGTGACGGTAGTTCAAATGACATTTTTATCTCCATCTTCTTTTGGTTGATAGTCCGTTTGGTAATACGTAATGCCTGCTTGAACAGACCACTTATCTATACCAAACAGAATTATAGTGTTACTATAATTGTTGAGTATTTTACTCAAGTTTTAGCAAACAGCAATGCAAAACAGCAATGCAAATGCAAGACTATTTCGATTGCGGCTTTATTTGCCCATTTTAAGATACATATATGAGGCTTAATGAAAATTTTTCAAGCCATGAATATGTTCAGCTATCGTCACTTTGAGGTTGTAGATGGAAACCATTGATAAAATTAAACAGCAGATTTCAGAAAATCCAATTATCCTTTATATGAAAGGCTCACCTAAATTACCAAATTGTGGTTTTTCTTCACAGGCGTCTCAAGCTCTAATGTCTTGTGGCGAACCGTTTGCGTATGTTGATATTTTACTAAATCCAGACATCCGTGCTGAACTTCCAGCTTATGCTAACTGGCCAACATTCCCACAGCTTTGGATTGAAGGTGAGTTGATTGGTGGTTGCGATATCATCATCGAAATGTTCCAGCGTGGTGAGTTACAACCATTGATTACTGAAACAGCAGCAAAGTTCAAAGAAGCTGACGCTGAGTAATCCTGATTGCCAGTTAGAATGTTTAAAAGCCGCTGTTTAGCGGCTTTTTTATTGGGTGTTATTAGGCAGTATTATGTGTACGCTTAACCCGCCTGTAGCTTGATTATGCAAACTTATCTGCCCATGGTGTGCTTCAACGATTTCTCTGCATAATGCGAGCCCTAAACCACTACCGCTTGATTTTGTTGAATAAAAAGGGATCAGTGCATTGGCCATCACTTGCTCACTCATTCCTTTGCCTTGGTCACTTACGATAATTCGGGTATTGTTATTATCTTGTGCTAGTGTGATTGTAATATGCTCAGCTTTAGAGCCCGATTCATGCGCATTCTTCAACAGGTTAATTAGTAATTGTTCAATCTGAGTTTGATCTGCAAACGTTGTTACTGCGGTTTGCTCTGATAAATTAAATGACCATTGATTTTGTAGTTGCAAGAATAATGTTGGCCAATTTATTTTAGAAAGCTGTGGTGTGGGGAGTTTGGCAAACTTACCGTAACCTTGAACAAATTCGTTTAAGTGTTTAATACGCTCTTCAATGGTTGAAAATACGCGGCTTAGTCTTGGCTCATCGACTTTCGCACTGAGAATTTTTCCGCTGTGTAACATGGATGACATAGGCCCGAGTGAATTATTGAGCTCGTGGCTGATTATACGTATCACTTTTTTCCAGACTTCCACTTCTTGGCGGCTTAGTTCGCGAGTTAATTGTTTAAATACATATAAAGTATGAAACTGATTATTGAGTAACAGTTTGCCAGTGGCTAAATGCCACGTTTGCGATTCTTGTTGTTGATTATCCAGGGTAAATAAACCGTCAACTTCGCGCTCAAGGGCATTAATTAGCTGTGGATGGGCATTGGCAAATAGCGCCGAAAACTGACTGCCTTCAAGTGACGTTTTAGCATTGAGTAAGTCTCTGGCGCTGTGGTTACTGTAAACGATAAAGCCTTGGTCGTTTTTTAAAATAACCGCTTGCGGTGAGCTTTGTAGCACTTTATCTAGCATCAATTCACGTTGATAAATCCATTGTTTCTCTTGGCGCAGTTGTTTTGCTGTTTGATTATAAAGTTCGCATAATCTCCCAATTTCATTGTTTTCATCATAGGCAAGTAATGATGAAAGTTCCCCATCTTTAAAATTAAGCAATCCTGTCTCTAATGAATGTATTCCTTGCATTAGTGGATTAACCAACCGCAGTGATAAGTAGCTGGTTATCAGTACAGAAAAAACACTGAAAGCAAGAGCCAGCTGCCATGAAAGATCTGTAATCCAACTAATTAGCAAAATTGGGACGAGTGCGGCAACAACACTTATAAAAAGCAAACCATAGCGAATACTCATAAATCGATTGTTAATATTCATCAATAATCAATCTCAAATTTTTGCAAACGTCTATACAGTGCTTGCCGACTCATACCAAATTGCCTCGCAACCTTTGCAATTACTCCTTGATGTAGGTGCATGGCCTGCTCTATATCGTGTTTTGTCACCTCAGTTTTAGTGCTCAAATTATTCATTTTGGGTGTTTGTAATGCAAAATCAGCCAAAGTAATAATACCTGATGAGTTTAATACGGCCGCGCGTTTACATGCATTTTCTAGTTCACGAACATTGCCAGGCCAACTGTGGGTTAATAATGCTTGCTCTGTTTCAATGCTAAGCTCTCTATTGTTCAAAAAGTGATTTGCTAGTACCAAGATGTCATCTGGACGCTCAGCAAGAGCGGGTAAATTTAACTCAATGACATTCAGGCGATAGTATAAATCTTCTCTAAATTTACCCAGCTTAATAGCGTTTGCCAAATTTTCGTTGGTTGCTGAAATAACTCGCACATTAACTTTTCGTGTTTGAGTCGAACCGAGTCGTTCAAATTCACCCGTTTGTAAAACGCGTAGCAACTTCATTTGCCCTGACAGAGGTAGATTGCCAATCTCATCTAAAAACAATGTTCCCCCATCAGCTGCCTCAAAGCGGCCAATACGTTGTTTGGTTATTCCTGTGTATGCACCAGCTTCGGCGCCAAATAATTCTGCTTCAATTAATTCACTGGGCAGGGCACCGGCGTTTACTGTTATAAAGGGGTGATCGTGCAATAAAGAATTGGCTTGAATTATATGTGCTATTCGCTCTTTACCGCTGCCATTGGGGCCTGTTATGAGCACTGAAACATCCGACTTAGCTACTTGGATGGCCATTGTGAGAATATTTTCCATGGCCGTACTTTTGTAAACTAACCCGACGAGTTCTGCATTGTTTATACTTTTATCACGTTCTTGTTGATGACGCTTATAAATTGCGTTTTGTTGTTTTGCCTGACCAAGTTCGATCAAGTTACTGACACACGTTAGCAGCTTTGTATCATCCCATGGTTTGGGTAGGTAATCTGCGGCACCTGCTTTAACAAGCTCTATGGCTACTTCAAGCTCTGTCCATGCAGTGATCAAAATAATGGGTAAGTGTGGATTGAGTTGCCTTAATTGATAAAAAAGCGCTTTACCTTCTTCACCAGAGGTTGTGTCTGCAGTGAAGTTCATATCTTGGATGACCAACGCAATACGTTGATATTGCACCACTTGAATGGCCTCAAATGGATTAGTGGCAGTCACAACAGCAAAGTCATGAATTTCCAGTAGTAATGATAGCGCCTCTAAAACAGCGGGGTTATCATCAACGATAAGTATTTTTTCCATGAGAATATAATCGCTGTTTTTATTATCTTTATTTAAAATGCTACACGGTATTAAACCAGTGTAGCATAGGTTGGGAATGGCTTTATATGGTTCGCGTAGCAATGCTAGGGGATATATTCGCCGCACGTCTGGCTGGACCAAATACTGCTAGCAAACTCATTACAAACACCATAATTGCGGTGCCTACTATATAACTTGTTGGTAATGCAGCAATTGAAAAATGTTGCATGAGCAATTGGCCAAGTAATAAGGCTGCGATACAACCTAATATTAAACCAAAGCTACAGATCATGGCGTTTTCAACTAAAAAATAGCTAATGATGGCAGATTTTCTCGCGCCCAATGCACGACGGGTACCAATTTGTTTAGTCCGCTTACTGATATTAAATAAAGTTAAGCCGAATATACCCAGAGCAGTTACCAGTACTAATATAGTGATGAGCACAATTAACATACGCATCATTAAGGTGTCTTGCGCCATGTAACTTTCTTTGGCTTCATCTAAACCTCGGACTCTTACAATTACGCGTTTGTCATAGTTTTTTAGCATCTCATCTTCAATTGTACTCGTTAATTTTGCGCGTTGGCTGGCATCAGTACGAACGATAAAGTTACCTGAAATATTTGGGTTGATGTAAGGGATTAAAGCAACACTATCAGGGCGGCTATCTTTGAGCCAAGGGCCTTTAGTTTTTTTGATAATACCCACTATTTTAAGAGCAATATCACCTAAATATACGGTTTTACCTAAAGCATCTGCATCAGGAAATAACTCATCGGCTAGTACTTGGGTAATGATAGTTACATTAGCACGTTGCTCATTATTATCAGTTACAATAACTTCACTTTCGTTGAAGTTTCGTCCAGCAGCAAGTTCAAGTCCTAATGTATTTAAAGCATGGTCATCAGTAAAAAAATAGGACGTTCTGGCTGAAAGCCCGGGTTCAGGAGCTGGGTTAATACTAAAGTCAGACGCACTGCCACTCCCTGAAAGCGGTGTATTACTAATATAAGCAGCATCAATTACGCCAGGTAACCTACGTAACATTGCTTCGTCCAACTCAAACTGCTGGTGGCTAGAAACATCATCACCAAATAACATGACGTGGAATGAAAATATTTCGTCTTCAGGGTAGCCTGTTTCTTGACTTAAATAGCTCACTTTATCTTCAATTATAAATGCAGCATTACTGACAATCGCGGTGGTGATAGCAATTTGAAGTAATAGCAATAAGGCGCCTATTTTTGAGCGACATAACGCGTGAAAAATTGGTTTTATCTCTAACATAATTTGCCCCTATTGGCTCTTTAGGTAAATTGCAGGGTTGGTTTTACAAACTAACCAAGCAGGGTAGAGCCCGGCTAAGATGCAGGTTGTAATTGCAATAATGGGTGCACTGAGTAACATAGTGATATCCATAGTGGCGATTGATGAGTAGTAATCATAGCTTTGACGAACACCCCACAGCCCTAATTGTGCAAGTACGATACCGATTAAGCCACCGAAACATCCGAGCATTGCAACTTCAACAAGGTGCTGTAAAAATACTTGCCGTTTACTAGCCCCTAAAGCGCGGCGTACACCGACTTCAGGCGCGCGACGTAAAAATTTTGCTAACAATAAGCCAAGAATATTGGCTAAACAGACGGCTAAAAACATAAAACTTAATGCGACCAAGATTTTATTGTCTTCACTGATTACATTGTTGTATTCCATCCATTGGTTAACATCGCGTAAGCTGTAAATAAGCTCTTTGCGATTGAAACGGCCACGCTTTTGTTGCTCTTCCATATAGGCCATTAAAAAGGTTTCATAGTCTTGTTTTTGCTGTGCGTTGTTTAATTCCACCCAAAATTGAACCCATACCATTTCTGACTGTAGCTTCGCTTTAAAGCTTCTAACGTCTTCATGTTTCCAGCCATTGGTATTACCCCAGTTGCCAAATTCTCTCGCTTCAACAAGGCTAAATGGTAAAAACATGCTCTCAGGCTCGTTAAAGGCTCCATTATTTAAATCGTAGTATTTAACGACTAAAGGCCAGTTCTTTGTTACGCCAATAACTTCATAGCTTTCGTTATCAAGGTAAATGATATTGCCGACAGAATTTTCACCAGCGAATAGCCTTTCGTTCAACTCTTCACTTATGACAACGACAGGAGCTGCATTTTCTTCTTGCTGTTGCGACCACTTATTGCCATATAAGAACTCAAGCTGAAACATGTCAAAAAATTCAGGTGTGGTCATCCGCGCACTTTTGCTAAAAGGCTTAACGGTGTCTGAGTCGGTATAGATAGAAAAGCCACTACGCACCATACTCAAGCGGTTACCTTCAGTATTAGCACGATATAAGTTGGTCGCATCTTTGTATGTCAACTGCAGTGGTAAATTATCTTTTGTCCACCATGTGTTGCCATCATCCATTATTTGCATTTGAACACTAAACAGCTGGCTGCTTTTACTAGGGATTGGGTCGCTCGCCATCATGTGATAAACACTGAGGCTTGTCATGGTGACACCAATGCCAATAGCAATTGCTAACACCATCAAACTGCTGACCAATGGCGTACGTTTAAAACTACGCCAACTTAAATCAAAGTAATGTAATAGCATGGCTTACGCTCCAGCAACATTTTTAAGGTTTTGCGCGCCTTGGTACAAGGTAAAATCGGCGAGTTGACCATCGACTACTTGAATATTACGGGGGGCGCGGCGGGCGAGTTCGGGGTCGTGTGTGACCATCACAATGGTTGCACCATCGCGATTTATTTGTTCAAGTAATTCCATCACTTGGCGTGCCATTAGGCTATCTAAATTACCCGTTGGTTCATCAGCGAGTAAAAACCTTGGTTCACCCGCCAGCGCTCGTGCGATCGCAACCCGTTGTTGTTGACCGCCAGACAGTTGCTGCGGTAGATGCTTAGCACGCGAGGCAAGGCCTACTTGCTCTAAACATTGTTCAATTCGACGTTTACGTTCAGCTGCTTTAATACCTCTATAGCGCAAAGGTACTTCAATGTTCTCGTATAAATTCAAATCAGGAATGAGGTTGAAGCCTTGAAATATAAAGCCAATTTTTTGATTACGAACATCAGCGCGCTGGTTATCGTTTAATTTGCCAACATCAATACCGTCAAGTAAGTATTCTCCTTCAGAGAAGGGCTCTAGCATGCCAGCGATGTTTAAAAATGTTGTTTTACCTGAGCCACTAGGCCCTGTTACCGCAATAAATTCACCTTCATCTACTTGTAAACTAAAGTCTTTCAATGCATGTGTTTGTACCATTTCAGTTTGATATATTTTACTAATGTTGTTCATTTTTAGCATGATTGTGTCCTTTTATTGTTTTGTTTAAACGCGACTATTAGCGGAGTAATAAGGTTGATGCGTTTTTAAAATTGTCATAAGTTGAAATTATTAGTTGATCGCCGGGTTCTACACCTGTGATTATTTCGACGGCATTGATACTTGTTGCCCCAATAGATATATCAATTAATTGTGCAGAGTCATTTACAACCTTATAGGCTCGAGTTCCTCCTTGTTGTAGGAATGCACCACGTTTGACCTGCAACACATTGTCGCGGTTTTCTAATAGTATACGGGCGGTCAATCGTTGATTTTGACGAATTCCTGTTAGTTCTTTATTAAACCTGACCCGAGTGGTGACTTCTCTGTTATTAACTTCGGGTGAAATTGCACTAAGCGTTCCTAACACTTTACTAGCCCCTAATGTGAGCTCGACTGTCATGCCTAGCCCCAGTTCATTTGCATAACTTTCAGGGACCTGCAGTTCTGCCTCAAAGTTACTCAAATCAACCAAGGTCATTAACGGTTGGCTTTGCGTAACCGCTTCTTTTTGTTGTACTAATAAATTGCCTACAATACCGGAAACGCTAGCTTCAATAGTCAGGTTGCTAACTTGTCGGTTTAGTTCGTCAACAACAAGCTGTTGCCGTGCTAAATCTCGTTCAGCGGCTTGAAGTTCAAACGCTAATGTATCCTTAGCTAACGCTACCTCTTGTTGGGCATGTTTGTATGAAAGCTTTGCGCGAGCTAAATCATCGACTGCTTTTTCTAGATCAATTTGGCTAATTAAATTTTTAGAAATTGAAAGTTTAGCGCGGCGGTTTTCCCTATCAGCAGCATTGAGTTCAACTTGAGCGAGGTCGAGAGCTTTAGTTAAACTCAGTTTTTGTCTGCGCGCTTCTAGGTGTTTGCGTTTAAGCTCACCGTCTAGGCGCGCTAATACAGATTGTTGTTGCTTTAATTCGTTCGTGAGTTCAGGGCTTTCAACAATAGCAATAATCGCTCCCTTATTAACGTTATCGCCTGCTTTTACTCGTAAATCCACATAGCCTCGTTCTGGGCTGTAAATTTTTGGTGCATTTGCAGCGACGATTTTGCCACTGGCAGAAACATCCCTAATTAATGTAGCCCGAGTTACGTGGGCAATCTGCAATGTATCTCTATCAACAGAAAATGCCCCTTTTTCAGTGCCCATAAATGCCTGAGCACACAATGCAACAAGCGACATGATTGCTGCCCCAATAATGAGCGGTTTTTTATAGCTTTTAGTTCGGACAACAGAAGTGTCCTGTGCGCTAGTGTCTTTTATCATGAGACTTCCTTTATTTTTTATATTTATTCTTCGAGGTAGGTAATCATTAAGCTCACGGCAAGCATGGTAATTGGCGAGACTAAAAACAAACTGAGAATAAACATAATGGTGTCCTATTAATATCTTAGTTTTATGTATTCGATTACTGTGCCAAGTTTCAAGTTATTGATTTATTGTATTAAATGTTTTTACTTGCCCTATTTAATGTGTCCGCGGACAGTAAATGTGTCCGCAGCGGACACTTTTTTGAGCATTCCCTTAAGGTCAATTTCATAGTGCTTTTATGTAAGGGAAGGTAAATAGCCCGATTATCACAAAGTGGTATTTATGCATTTATGTGTTTTTTATGCAGCTCAACAGAGTTATGCCTTGAGTCAATTTGTAAAAGTGCATCTTAATTACGCCATTTATAATAAGTAAAAATTCGACACTCAATGGAAAAAAGCGATGGACATCACTCAAACTCGATAGTGAATATTTATGCATTTTATGGCGTCTTTACGTTTACGTAAACTGTGATTTTAAAAGTGTCGTTTTTTACAAGTTGTTAAATTTGACACCAGTGTCATAAAAAAATAATGGGTGTTTATTGGCTAAATGTTAAAAATTGGCACGAAATAAAAAGATTGTACTTGCGTGAGAAATATTCAAGAATATGAATATGTATTCATAATGCTATTGACTCTATGTACAATTGGCGATAGTTTTGACCGTCTGCTAGCAAACCGTCGAGAAGATCTTTAATAGCTAGCTGTTGTAGCAAGGGGAGGGGTCTATGTTATACGACTCAAAATTAGAAAAAGATAATTGTGGCTTTGGCTTAATAGCCCAGGTTAATGGTCAGGCTAGTCATCGCTTAATAAGAACAGCGATCACCGGCCTTGACCGTATGGAACACCGTGGTGGTATTTCTGCCGATGGTAAAACAGGCGATGGTTGTGGTTTATTGTTACAAAAACCAGACAGCTTTTTTCGCGCGATCGCCAGTGAGCAAAATTGGCATTTAGGTAAAAATTATGCAGTTGGCATGATTTTCTTAAACGCAGATCCAGTACTTGCACAAACTGCCAAAGATGTATTGAGTGAAGAACTCGAAAAAGAAACGCTTAATATTCAGGGTTGGCGTGTTGTGCCGACAGATGCATCGTGCTTGGGCCCTATTGCCAAAAAACAACTACCAAATTTTGAACAAATTTTTGTAAGTGCGCCTGAGGGTTGGCGTCCGAAAGATTTAGAGCGCCGCTTATACGTCGCACGTCGTCGTGCTGAGAAACGTTTAAGCGACGATGAAGGTTTTTACATAGCGAGCTTGTCTGGGTTAGTGACCATCTACAAAGGCTTAATGATGCCGGTAGATTTACCTAACTTTTATTTAGACTTAGCTGATATTCGTATGACCAGTGCGATATGTGTTTTTCATCAACGCTTTTCAACAAACACACAGCCACGCTGGCCACTTGCTCAACCATTTCGTTATTTAGCGCACAATGGTGAGATCAATACGATTCAAGGTAACCGTCAGTGGGCGCGTGCGCGTTCGTACAAGTTCGCCTCGCCACTTATTCCTGACTTACAAACAGCAGCACCCTTTGTTAATGAAACAGGCTCAGATTCATCAAGTTTAGATAACATGCTTGAGCTATTTTTAGCGGGTGGCATGGATTTATTCCGTGCTATGCGTATGCTTGTGCCACCTGCATGGCAGAAAAACCGTGCAATGGATGATGACTTACGTGCGTTTTATGACTTTAACTCAATGCATATGGAACCGTGGGATGGCCCAGCGGGTATCGTTATGTCTGATGGTCGCTTTGCGGCCTGTAATCTAGACCGTAACGGCCTTCGTCCTGCGCGCTATGTGATCACACAAGATGGCTTTATTACCCTTGCCTCTGAAGTGGGTATTTGGGATTACACCGCTGATGAAGTCGTTGAAAAAGGCCGTGTTGGTCCGGGTGAACTGTTAGTTATTGACACACATTTAGGCAAAATTTGGCACTCTGATGAAATCGATCAAGATTTAAAAGCGCGCCACCCCTATAAAGCATGGCTGCAAGAGAATGTGAAACGATTAACACCGTTCGAGCAGTTATCAGAGCAAGATGCAGGTAATCGTTCATTTGACGATCACACCTTACTTAAATACCAAAAAATGTTTGGTTTTACTAACGAAGAGCTCGACAGTGTTATTCGTGTAATGGGTGAAATTGGCCAAGAAGCAACGGGCTCGATGGGCGATGATACGCCATTTGCCGTGCTATCTGAAGGTAACCGTTCGTTGTTTGATTACTTCCGCCAAAAGTTTGCGCAAGTAACCAACCCGCCGATCGACCCTCTTCGTGAAAATCACGTTATGTCACTGGCTACTTGTATTGGTAGTGAGCAAAACGTGTTTAACGAAACCACAGGCCACGCTAAACGCTTGCAGTTTGATACACCGATTTTGATGTACGCTGACATGCAGCAGTTACTAAGTGCCGACCAAGCGCATTACAGCTACTGTAAAATTGACATTACTTATAGTAAAGAAGAAGGCTTAGCTAATGCGGTCACCCGCATTTGTGATGAAGCGCAAGAAAAAGCGGCTTCAGGCTGTGTAATGTTATTTCTAAGCGACCGTAATTTTGATGAAAATCAATTACCAATCCCAGCAGCAATGGCTGTTGGCGCTGTACAAAAACGCCTTGTAGATAACAACTTACGCTGCGAATCAAATATCATCATTGAAACAGGTAGTGTTCGAGATGCGCACCAATTTGCCGTACTAATTGGTTTTGGTGCAACGGCAATCTACCCATACCTTGCGTATGAATCATTGGTTGCAATGAGCGACTCAAAAGTGATTAAGAAAAGCTACTGCGAAGTGACCCTTGCTTATCGTAATGCGATAAACAAAGGCTTATACAAGATTATGTCGAAAATGGGCATTAGTACCGTTGCGTCATATCGCTGCTCAATGTTGTTTGAAGCGGTCGGTTTGTCAGACACAATAGTTGATACGTGTTTCAATGGCGTAGCTAGTCGAATCAAGGGCGCATGTTTTAGCGACTTTGATGAAGACCAACGTAAACTTCATCAGTTAGCACACAGCAAACGCAAGCTATTAAGCCATGGTGGTTTATTAAAATATGTACATGGCGGTGAATACCACGCTTACAACCCAGACGTTATTCAAACATTGCAAAAAGCAGTGCGTTCAGGTGACTACACTGATTACAGCGTCTATGCTGATTTGGTTAATAAACGCCCAGTATCTACATTGCGTGACATGTTGGCGCTTAAATTGCCAGATAAAGGTATCAGCATTGATGATGTTGAGCCTGCTACTGAGCTATATAAACGTTTTGACTCTGCGGCAATGAGTATTGGTGCGTTGTCACCGGAAGCACATGAAGCACTGGCCATCGCAATGAACCGCTTAGGCGGTAGTTCGAACTCCGGTGAGGGCGGTGAAGACAAACTACGCTACGGTACAGAGAAAAACTCGCGTATTAAGCAAGTTGCCTCGGGCCGATTTGGTGTAACACCGCATTACTTACGCAGCGCTGATGTCATTCAAATCAAAGTAGCGCAGGGTGCAAAACCAGGCGAGGGCGGCCAGTTACCGGGTGAAAAAGTAACCCCGTATATTGCTAAGCTACGCTATTCAGTACCCGGTGTAACGCTTATTTCGCCTCCACCACATCACGATATTTACTCAATTGAAGATTTAGCCCAGCTAATTTTTGATTTAAAACAAGTAAACCCTAAAGCGCTGATCTCGGTCAAACTAGTATCAGAGCCAGGTGTGGGGACGATTGCAACGGGTGTTGCAAAAGCCTATGCCGATTTAATTACAATATCGGGTTATGACGGTGGTACAGGTGCAAGTCCATTAACATCCGTGAAGTATGCAGGTAGCCCATGGGAACTTGGTCTTGCAGAGACCCAACAAGCATTGGTTGAAAATGGCTTACGTCACCGTATTCGTCTACAAACAGATGGCGGGTTAAAAACAGGTTTAGACATTATAAAAGCGGCTATTTTAGGGGCAGAAAGCTTCGGCTTTGGTACTGGCCCTATGGTGGCATTAGGGTGTAAATACTTACGTATCTGTCACTTAAACAATTGCGCGACCGGTGTTGCAACACAAGACGATACACTGCGTCAAAAGCATTATCATGGTCTGCCAGAAATGGCGATGAACTACTTTAAGTTTATTGCACAAGAAGCACGTGAAATCATGGCAAGCCTTGGTGTAGCAAATTTAACCGACTTAATTGGTCGCTTAGATTTACTTGAAGCGATTGAAGGCAAAACCGCGAAGCAACAAAAGATTGATTTATCATCTGTGATTGCTCAGCCAAATAACCCAACGGGTGAAACGCTTTATTGCAGTGCGCCAAACTCGTCACATTACTTAGGTAAGTTAAACGAAACGCTGCTTGAAAAAGCACAACAAGCAATCGATGAAAGTACGGGGATTTCGCTGGTTAATCGTATTTGTAATACCGATCGCTCAGTGGGTGCCATGCTATCAGGTTATATTGCTGACAAACATGGCAACCAAGGTATGGCAGCTGATCCTGTATCAATTGAATTGCACGGTACTGCTGGTCAATCATTTGGTGTGTGGAATGCAGGCGGACTTGAAATGACGCTTGTAGGTGACGCTAACGATTATGTTGGTAAAGGTATGGCTGGCGGTAAGCTGGTTATTCGTCCGCCGCTAGGTTCATCATTTCAAAGCCACAAAGCGACGATTGCTGGTAACACGTGTTTATACGGTGCAACAGGCGGCAAGTTATTTGCTGCAGGCTGTGCAGGTGAGCGTTTTGCTGTGCGTAACTCGGGTGTGCAAGCAGTGGTAGAAGGCCTAGGCGATAACGGCTGTGAATACATGACCGGTGGTGTTGTGTGCGTACTTGGTAATGTTGGGGTTAACTTCGGTGCGGGTATGACAGGTGGTTTTGCTTATATTTTAGATGAGCGTAACGACTTTGAAAAACGCATTAACCCAGAGTTGGTTGAAGTTGTGCTATTGGATGAACTCAGTTCTCACCAAGAACACTTACGCGGTCTAATTGCCGAGCACTTAGAGCTAACAGGCTCAAGTCGTGCAGAGAATATTTTAGCTAATTTTGAAACTTACTTACCTAAGTTTAAGTTGGTTAAACCAAAATCAAGTGATGTGAAAAGTTTACTCGGGCATCGCGCTCGCAGTAGTGCAGAACTTCGTGTTCAAGCACAGTAAGGGGGTAGTATGAGCGAGAATGTATATCAATTTATAGACGTGCAGCGGGTTGATCCGCGAAAGAAACCTATTTCGTCACGTAAGAAATCGTTTGTTGAAATTTACGAACCCTTTTCAGAGACTCAAGTAAACTCTCAAGCTGATCGTTGTTTAGATTGTGGTAACCCATATTGCGAGTGGAAATGCCCAGTACATAACTATATCCCACAGTGGCTCAAGTTAATTCGTACAGGCCGTATATTAGAGGCCGCAGAGCTGTCTCACCGTACCAATAGTTTGCCTGAAGTATGTGGACGTGTTTGTCCACAAGATAGATTATGCGAAGGCTCATGTACGTTGGATGAAGAGTTTGGCGCAGTAACTATCGGTAATATCGAAAAGTATATTACTGACACGGCATTTAAAATGGGCTGGAAGCCTGACATGTCCTATGTGACATGGACAGATAAAAAAGTAGCCATTATTGGTGCAGGCCCAGCAGGTCTTGGCTGTGCTGATATTCTAGTGCGCAATGGTGTAAAACCGGTCGTATTTGACCGTCACCCTGAAATTGGTGGGTTATTAACGTTTGGTATTCCTTCTTTCAAACTTGAAAAAGAAGTGATGCAAAAGCGCCGCGAAATATTCACTGAAATGGGCGTTGAGTTTAAACTTAACGTCGAAGTCGGTGTTGATATCACCATGGATGAGATTTTAGCTGATTACGATGCTGTGTTTTTAGGTGTGGGTACATATCAAAGTATGCGTGCAGGCCTTGAAAACGAAGATGCACCGGGTGTACATGATGCATTACCGTTCTTAATTGGCAATACCAACCGCGTAATGGGCTATGACGAGACAAACCAAGCTTATATTGATATGGCTAAGCAAAAAGTTGTGGTACTTGGGGGTGGTGATACAGCTATGGACTGTGTTCGTACATCGATTCGCCAAGGTGCTGACAAAGTAATTTGTGCTTATCGCCGTGACGAAGAAAATATGCCTGGTTCAAAGCGTGAAGTTAAAAACGCCAAGGAAGAAGGTGTGGAATTTACCTTTAACGTACAACCTACAGGTATCGAACTTGACGATAAAGGTCATGTTGCAGGCGTTAGAATGGTTAAAACTCAAATGGGTGAACCTGATGAGAATGGTCGTAGCCGCGCAGAAGTCGTACCTGGCTCAGAGCATGTAATCGAAGCCGACCAAGTACTTATGGCGTTTGGCTTTAAGCCACACAAAATGGATTGGTTAGAAAAATACGATGTTGAAATTAACCATTGGGGTGGCATTAATGCACCAGAGCAAGGTGATTTTACCCATCAAACCACAAATCCAAAAATCTTTGCTGGTGGCGATATCGTTCGCGGCTCAGATTTAGTAGTTACGGCAATCTTCGAAGGGCGTAATGCCGCTGAAGGGATCATGGACTACTTAGAAGTATAACGTTTTGAAAGTTTAAGAATATGAAAAGCAAGCCTACTGGCTTGCTTTTTTATTATAAACAGAATTTTATATCGCAAACTGTTATTATTAAATCAATAAAATAACTCACAGTATGGACTTGTAGAGTAAATGAAATTATTGATCAAACTCATTTTAGCTTTAAGTGTATTTACAGCTCCGGTATTAATTGCAAATGAGATAACACAATTTGATTCGTTTGTAGCCGCAATAAAAGAACAAAAAGATAAAGAAATGCTGGCTCAAGAAGGAGCAAGGTTGCTTGAAAGTGAGCTTGCTGATAGCCAACGTGTTTTCGTTCTTCACAGAGTTGCACTACTGCACAATAAGCTGGGAGATTTTACTAAAGTAGAGAATTACTTGAATCAACTTGAGGAGTTGCTTACGCGGTTTAAAAGTTCTGAATATCAGGGGAAATTATTTATTACTCGTGGAGATTTGGCTATAAATCTCGGGCAATTTATAACAGCACAACGAAATTTTGAGCAAGCAATTAAATTCTTTGAAAAAACAAAAGACCATCGGATGCTAAGCCATAGTTTACGGTTTTACTCTTTTGCTCTTAAAGAGAGCGGTAAATTTAGTGAAGCGATGCGAGCTGTAGAAAGGGCCAAAATTGCGGCGACTATGGCAAATAACACACCTGTTACCATGGCTGCTTATAATGCTGAAGCAATGATTTATAGTGATCTAAAGTTGCCTGTTAAAGCGTTAGAAATTCAGTTAGATCTCTTAGATTATGTAACGAATCAGGCAGAATCCCCCGAAAATTGGTATGGTCAATTATATTACAGTATTGGTAAAAGCTATGCAGATTTAAAAGATCATGAAAAAAGCCTCGATGCGTATTTAAATGCATATAAGTATGACAAAAAAACTCAGTTTTTTAATTATGCGGGGTCTGACCTAATTAAAATAAGTCAACAGTTGATGGCTCTTGAACGATATGCTGAAGTACCCGTTTTTTTAGAAGAGGCGTTGACGCTTTTCACTGAGTTAAAAAGTGAAAGAAATATTGCATGGACTAAAGGTAATCAGGCTGAGTTACTTACACATACACAGCAATACGCAGAGGCTATTCTTCTTTTTGAAGAAGCACTTGAAAGCTTAGATAAAATTGAAAGTAAGGTACTACATCAACAGCTTTCACTATCTTATGCTAAAGCGCTTGTGGGTAATAATGATCATATGAAGGCTCTGAAGATTTTAAATAAGCTCAATACCAGCGGTGTTACACAGAGTTCTCAACATACATTAACAAACTTATTAGCCACAGTTTATAGCCAACTAGGTCGTTTTGAAGAAGCCTTTGCTATGAAAAATATGGCATACAATAAACTAACAGACGAAATGAATAATGAGAGTAACTCACGCGCGCTAGGGTTAGCAGCACAAGCGCAATACCAAACGTCTCAGATCGAATTAGCCGAAATGAAAGCAGAGCAGGAAGTTAATGAAATTAAAAATCAGCAAAATATGTTTATTGCTGCTGGTGTGGCGCTGATACTTCTACTCAGTTTTATTGGCTTGTATTTACTCTATCGTCAAAAACGCAAGTTGGCTCAGCAAGAAGCGACAATATTAAATAAGTCGCTTATGATGAAGGACCAATTATTAGCGGATGTATCACACGAGCTTCGCACACCTTTAACGGTGTTAAAATTAAATATAGAGTCACTAGAGCATAACTTGATAGATGATCCAGACGCGACATATAAACTCTTACATGTCAGGTTGGACAGCCTAAATAAATTAATCTCTGATATATATGAACTTGCTCAGGCTGATAGTGGATATCTAGAGTTACAAAGGGTGCAGTGTGATGCGCATGAGCTCGTTTCAAGCTTCTCAAATGACATTGAACTGTTAGTGACTAAAGCGGGTTTATCATTTGAAAGTAAAGTTGATATACAATTAAACGCTTCAGTATCAATTGATGTTCATAAATTAAATCAGGTTATTTATAATCTCGCGCGCAACAGTATTAACTACACAGATTTACCAGGTAAAGTAGAGTTTAGTAGCGAGATCATTAATAACGATTTGATTCTATGCTTAAGTGATTCCAGTCCAAGTGTCAGTGTAAATGATTTAGATAAAATCTTTGACCGTTTATACCGTTGTGACAAATCAAGAAGCAGAGAATCCGGTGGTTCAGGCTTAGGACTGGCAATAAGTAAAAAAATAATATCTTTACATGGGGGGACTATCAACGCATCGCTAAGTGAATTAGGCGGCGTCAGCGTGCTCATTACTGTTCCTTTATACTTAAATAAATAACATCTTATGACATTATCCATATTCTCTCCATAATATTGAGTTGTAATAACCATATTAGAATTTAAAACCAAAATAGTATTTTTGGTGTAAACTTATATGGATAGCGCTTAGATATGTCAGTTTCTTATACAAAACTATCGACCCTTGGCTTTATCAAGTCAACAACACCCATTGAGCAGGATTTACTTTGTGAGTTGGAAAATAGTGATGATATATATGATGTATTATCAATGTTGTTATTTGACGAAACATTATCATTAACTTTTAGATGCTCGATAAAAAAGCATTTAAAAACAATTCAAATAAAATAAACAGGCTCATTTATGCATCATGTTTTAATTGTTGAAGATGATATTGATATTGCTCAACAAGTAATGCTTTTTTTTAAAGCGGCAGGTTTTAAGTCAACACATATTGATGATGGTGCAAAAGTTGTCTCTTGGGTTAAAGAAAATAAACCCGATACAATAATAATGGATGTAATGCTACCTAATCAGTGTGGGGTCGAGTGTCTAAAGAAGATTAGGCTTTTTTCGTTAGTACCTGTAATTATGGTTACAGCCAAAGTTGCTGAGTCAGACCGATTAAAAGGGCTTGAACTGGGGGCTGATGATTATGTTTGTAAACCCTTCAGTGCGGCTGAGTTAGTAATGCGTGTGAAAGCTATATTACGCCGGTGCTCACAAAATCAACATACAGAGGCTGAGCAGGCCATCGAAATAAACACTGAAAACCTAACTGTAAAATTAAAAGGCAACTTGCTTGCTCTTACTAAAGTAGAATTTGACATTTTTTCACTCCTGTATAAATCACCAAGCCGTGTGTTCTCTAGACAATATATTCTTGAATATGTGCAACCGAGCAACTTGGATATCACCGACCGAGTGATTGATAGCCATATTAAAAACATCCGCAAAAAACTTAAACACTTAAATTTCTCTCCTAAAATAGTTGGCTCTGTATATGGAGCCGGCTATTGCTTCAATAAAGATGAAATAGCTTAACCAGTCAATAAAAAAGCCAGTATTCTATTACTGGCTTTTTGCAGTTTAAATTACACCTTACACCTTGTGCTTTGCATACTGGTTGCTTTTGGCCCGGTGAACAAATTTATCAATAAGTTGTAATTTTCTATGAGCTTTGATTCATGTTCTTTACGCGATGGACACAAAGTATTTTGAATATAGTTGCTCAGATAGGGCTCTTCTATAGGAAGCAGCTCCGGTAAGTTGATATAAATACTTATGTTATTACCATTGAAGTCTGAATGACTTAAATACCATCTTCCTGCTTTCAATTTTTTACTAAAATACTGCTGAATAATTTGCTTTTCTTGAGCTGAGAGTTCTTCTTGTTTGTTTGATTTTATGAAGCTGGATAATATTAAAAATGCTGATCCAATCGCTACCGAACAAATTAAATAGCAAGGCAGTAAGTCAGCTATTGTTTTCTTTTTTTTAAGTGAGAGCTCTCTATGGCGTTTATCAATTATCTTTACCCAATCTCGGTGTTTTAATGTTTGCTGTGTCATGTTTTCTCTCCATCACTGTATTGTTACATTTAAACAATTAAATATGGATAGAAAATGGATAAGATATTAATTTGTATAGTTTTTTAATATTTAAGTGGGAGTAACACCCTCACACATAGCCCCCCGTATTTACCTTTTTTTATTTTAATTGAACCTTGCATAAGCTTTAGCAAGCTAGCACATATTGAGAGCCCTAAGCCTGAACCATCAACAGATTTAGAGCGTGTATCCTCGACTCTGTAAAGGCGTTCAAATAAATGTTCAATATGTGATTCTGAGACGCCAGGAGCACTATCATCCACTTGAATAATAAGTTGTGTTGGATTTAGGCGAACTTTAAATCTAATTAATCCAGGGTTATTTGTGTACAAACAAGCATTATTGAAGATGTTATAAATTATCTGATCGAGTTTGTGTTTATCAATAAAAATACTTTGTTTTTGTGAAACCGCATTGTCTATGATAAATGTGAGCCCTTTATGCTCTGCCATTGATTTAAGGTCTTCAGAATAGGTTTTAAATAAATTGACAATAGAGTAGGTTTGATTGTTTAAACTCATAGATGCATTATCTACTTGCGATAATTGATAGACATTACTTATCAAGTTATTTAGTTGACTAATTTTGTCATTGATTTTTTGGTATGCAAGTGATTTATCTTCCTGTAAATCATGCTCTAAGCTTTCGATATTGAGCTTGAGGACACTCAAAGGCGTTCTTAATTCATGAGAGATGTCGGCTAACATTTTGTCTTTCAAATTCAAGCTGGATTGATAAAGCTTAGCTTTGTACTTAGCTTTTCTGTGTTTTATATAGTAAAGGCTGATTATCAAAATACACAGTAGAAATACTACTGAGTATGCAAGTAACCATATTTTTTTCTCAAGCCTTTGTGTTTTCAGTTTAGCTTGGCTGACAATATTGTTTTGTTCAGATGTAATAAGCTTTTGTCTTTGGACAAGTGAATCCACTTGGTGCATATAATTCGTAGTAGCCACATTTAAATAGTTTACTTGAATGATGTTGTGATATGAGTCAACTTTATTCCAATGCAGAATTGCTTTTTCAAGATCGCCGGTTAATTCAAGAAGTAAAGCACTGTATCTGTGGTACTTTAAAAGCAGTACTTCGTTATCAATATGTTCTAGTTGCCGCTGAATTTTGTGCAAAGTTTGTGTACTTAAAAGTATGTTTTTTTTCGCTAACGACACTTCTAACAATTGCATTAATGAATAAGTTTTATAAATCGGCGAGTCTGTTTCTAGTGCAAACGATACACTTTTATTTGCGTGCTTGAATGCTTTATTTAATCGGTTTGTTTTCAAGTAACTTAAGGATAATAGTCTATGCGTAACAGAGAGCTGCTGCGGAGCTTTCAAACTAGATAGATACTCGAGTGTGCTAATGAGCTGTGTTATTGCAAGATGATAATTAGTCTGCTTAATTGTTATTTTAGCTAAACTTAAATTAGTGGAAGCAATATTAAATTTGTCCTGTGATTTTTTATCGTTCTCAAGTGCTTTTGAGTAAAGGTAGGCTGCCTCCTCTAACTTATTCAACCTACTAGATATTTCAGCTAGGTTGTAATACACACTCGCTATTAGCCCCCAGTTTGAACTTTCATCAAGAAGTGCTAATGCTTTAGTTTGCTCTTGCATAGCCAGGGATAAGTTGCTCTGTGTTTCATATAAAACACCTAGGTTACTGTGGGCTTTGGAAAGTAATTCATTTTCGCCAATTTCTTTCGCTATTTTTTTGGCTAAGAGATAATGTGTTGTGGCATTTTTTAATAATAAAGAGCGTCGATGATTGATCCCCAGCTCAGTGTGCAGTTTGAATAGCTCTGTGTTAGACAGGTGTGTATAGTTTAATAGAGGCTTTAAAACTTCAATGGCCTTTTTATGGTTACTCGCTTTTCTTAGTGACTTAGCAAACTCCATCTGTTCAAAAAATGAATCTAAGCTTTTTCTTGAGATGTCTAAATTTTCATTTGCTACAGATGTTTCGATTTTTTTTATTTTGGCATCAGCAACAGCTAAAGTTGAAAAAGATAATATTAACACTAAGGGGTATATAAAGTTGTACATAAGAAGGCAAAATGGAAATGAGTTATATAACACTAGCCGTCAAATGTGTCTTAATTATGGAGGGGAGGGTTGTGTTTTAATTTTATTGAGGTACAAATAAAAGCCCCGCATAGATACGGGGCCTGAGGTATTTAGTATATCGAGAATATATTACTGTACGAGTTCTTGATCAGAAAATTCATCAGCGAATAACGGGCTAGAAAGGTAACGCTCGGTCGCACTTGGTAAGATAACAACAATGTTTTTATCTGCGTTTTCAGGCTTTTCAGCAAGACGCTTAGCAGCTACAACAGCGGCACCTGATGAAATACCCACTAAAATACCTTCGTTTTTCATAAGTTCATGAGCCATTGAAATTGCATCTTCATTAGATACTTGCTCAGCAGCGTCTACAACTTCTAAGTCTAGGTTGCCCGGGATAAAGCCTGCGCCAATACCTTGAATTTTATGAGGACCAGGTTTAACTTCTTCACCAGCGAGTGTTTGGCTGATAACGGGTGAGTTTGTTGGCTCAACAGCAACTGATAGCACATCTAGCCCTTTTTCTAGTTTTAGATAACGGCTAACACCTGTGATTGTACCGCCTGTACCAACACCTGCAACGAAGATATCAATTTTTCCGTCCATTGCTTCGAAGATTTCTGGGCCCGTTGTTTCAAAGTGAATTTTAGGGTTTGCAGGGTTTTCGAATTGTTGTAAAAGAATGTACTTTTGAGGATCACTTGCTTGAATTTCTTTCGCTTTTTCAATAGCGCCATTCATACCTTTAGCACCATCTGTTAACACTAGATTTGCACCTAATGCTTTAAGAAGCTTACGACGCTCTAAGCTCATTGTGTTTGGCATAGTTAGCGTTAACTTGTAGCCGCGTGAAGCTGCAACAAAAGCAAGCGCGATACCTGTATTACCAGATGTTGGTTCGATTAATTCTTTATCTTTAGTTAGAACGCCCGATTTTTCTGCTTCCCAAATCATTGAAGCGCCTATACGACATTTTACACTAAAGCTTGGGTTACGAGATTCTATCTTGGCAAATACATTCCCAGACGTTACGCGGTTAAGCTTGACGATTGGTGTGTTACCAATCGCTAATGAGTTATCTTCAAAAATGTTAGACATAATGTTCCCTTGGAAGCAATTAATTCAATCGGGATCAAATCACGTATGTGTTCGATCTATAATAACCACACTTTACTTTGCCCCATAAAAAACGAAAGTAAAGTTTGGCTATAACATATAGCGAATAGGCTTATAGCATTTAGTCATAAGCCTTATAATCAGCGGCTAACAGCTAAAATGAGCTCTCTATTGAGGCTCATTAGTTAATTATAAAAGCCAAGCATAGCTGAATTTAGCAAATAAAGTGCGCTGTTCTTTAGTGATGGATGAAAGCTCATCATCTTGATAGCCTGTATCGGAGTAGCCTGCAAAGAAAACTGTTTGTGGGTTTAGTTTGTAAGAATACAACAGCTGTGTAGCTAATTTTTTATATTGGCTGTCGACATCTTCAATATAGTTGCTTTTATTCCTTTCGAGATCTGTGTAGATAACGGCAAGCCTTAAGAAGCTATTTACATTGAATTGATAGGTCAACCTGACGTCACTTAAATTAGCGGTAAATACGTCACGGCCGTTTGCGTCTAACTTCTCATAGGTATGACGAAGGCGTATTTCAAAGTGCTTACCCAAATTCATATTTAAAATCGGGCGGATCCGAAGCTTGTTGCCAACACGATTATTGGCCAGATCTACTGCATTACCCGTGTACATGTATAAAGAAGCAAATAATCCAGCTTTGGGCTTAAAGTTACTGTATAAACCAATACCATTTTCGCTGAAAAGATCAGTATTATTGTCGATGTCTAGTCGAGATTTATCATGACGAAGGCCAGTTCGGTTTCGGTGTTCCATAGATAGTTCAAAATAACTTTGCAGAGGGCCATTGACTGAAAAGCTAGTTTGGGCTTCTTTTTCTAGTAATTCGTTATTTTCGTTATGTGTAATATCCCAATCCGCATACCAATTAGCACGATTCCACCAGTTGTGCTTTTCACCATACCAGCGATATTCCCCACCAGTGGTAAACTTTTGAAAATCAACTTGCGAAATAAACCCTAAATCAGCACGTAAATCGGCATCGCGGTATTGGTAATCGGCAAAAGCTCGCCAATATTTTTCATCGTGTTCATATTTTACAAAGTAGCCAGTCCCTGATTGTTTATGTTGATTAAGAACTCGTAAAACACCTTCATTAAAATCACAATCCTGATTTATTTCACAAGGCTCAGGATCAGCGTCTAAACAACTCTCACCATCACACAACTCATTTATAAATTCATCGCTGTATTGTGTGTCAGACTTTAAGGCTTGAAGTAAAAATGTATCATTCACTGTCGGTTTAAACTTACCATCAATACTCAATACACTGTTTTGGTAATCATCACTTTGGCGGTGTGTTATTGTTGAACCCAATGACAAAGCTGACGCAAAATCATATCGATAACGCAGCGCAGCGTTTTCACTTTTACTGTCAAAAGAAACAAGTGAAGAACCAAGATTCCCGGGGATTAAAACGTTTGTTTGACTGTCGTTGGCAACAAAGCCTGCAAAAGTATGACCGTTCTTGCTGCCTGTAATTTTAGTTCCGTAGTCGGGCTCTGCAATATTTCGGGTATGTATTAAGTTTAGTGTAGAGGCAAAATAGTCTGCATTATCTAAAAAGAATGCCCTTTTTTCTGGAAAAAACAAGCTAAAGTTATTATTAACACTCAGCTGTGCAACGTCAGCCTCTACCTGAGAAAAATCAGGGTTAATGGTAGCATTAAGCGTAATATCGGGAGTGATACCCCACTTTACATCAAGGCTTACTTCAGTATTTTGATCGGCTTGCCATTCACCTACCTCAGTTGCATCTATGTCGCGGTTTTCACTTTTTCCAGTTACCACAGAAGGAATAACAGCTACATTGTTACCTTGTTTTGCTTGTTGAAATCCTATGTAACTGGGCATCTGACAAATCCAACAATTGTTACCATGATCTATTTGCATGCTCGAAATACGCAAACGTTCACTTCTGGGTAAAAACCGTAAAAATTCCATAGCCATGGTTTTATTAGCGATACTGTCATCAAAGTTAAGTACACGCAGAGGTATGGCTACTTCAACCGTATAACCATTTTCATGAATAATGCCCACACTATCCCAAATACCGTCCCATGATGAACTTTCGCTTTTAGTAAGTTCATTTTCAATTGAATCTTGTTGGACACCAAGAGGGTTTATAAAAAATTGATATGCAAGTTGGGAGTTATTGTAAGAGTCTATCTTTAAACCGACTAAGTCATCGTCCCAAGCAGCATCACGATCACGATAAAATGCGCGAATATCTTCAGGGTTTGAATCTTGTGCATCAAATCCGATAAAAAGAGTTTCACCATTTTCGTAAACGTATACGTTGGTGTTCACCGGGCTTTTAGTATTTTCGTAAGGCCAAGTTACATTATCTATGACTATTTTTCTGGCTTGTTTCCAGCTTGGTTCATCTAATTTTCCATCTACAGTGGCTGATTGAGGGATGTAAGGTAGTTTAATAGGTTGAGTAGCCGAAATAGCGTTAAAGGAAGCGCTGATAAAGGCTGCACAGATAATTGATTTGTACATAAATGCTTATAAAAGTTCAAACTAGGGGTATGTTATAAATTTGCATGTTTGTTAACAAATGCAACGCGATAGGGCGCATATATTTACGTTTAAATCAGTTTGAGCCCTGTTGTGGTGGTAATTTATACGATCAAACATAAATCTGCCTAATTTATAACAAAAATAAATTAAAACGTGGTAAAAGGTTAATATCTATATCTTAAAGTGAACGTTATGAATTTAATACTCAAATTAATAGCCGGTATTCTCGGTGGTATTTTAGTGGGCTTGTATGCGCCACTGATAGGTGTTGAGCTTCTTTACACCGCAAAAGAAATTATCGGACAAATAATTTCTTTTACTATCCCTTTAATCATTTTATTTTTTATTGCCTCGGGAATTGCGGGCTTACCTAAAGGGTCAGGTCACCTTCTGGGTAAAACAGTTGGCTTTGCGTATGGTTCAACAGTCATTGCAGGTACATTGGCTTTTTTAGTTATCAGTGCAGTGATCCCGCTTTTTGATGGTGGCCTAACATTTGAAGCTGAAGTTGTTACTGAAGTTACAAGCTTTATTGATATAGAAATTCCACCATTGATGGGTGTAATGACTGCTCTTGCTACTGCATTTGTTTTTGGTATTGGCATGAGTCAATTACAATTAGAAACGCTTAAGAAAGTGTCTGATCAGGGGCGAGATGTGATTGATGCGTTACTCGCTAAGGTCATTATTCCTGCTTTACCTTTTTACATTGCGGGTGTATTTGCTGAAATGACTGTGGCTGGCACCGTCGTTGATACCTTACAAACGTTTGGAGTTGTACTTATCGCTGCGCTTGTTATGCATTGGGTGTGGTTAAGTATCCTTTATGTAGGCAGTGGTATCTTACTCAAACGTAATCCACTTGAGTTGTTGAAGAACATGCTCCCAGCGTATTTTACAGCATTAGGTACTATGTCAAGTGCTGCAACAATTCCTGTTTCATTACGAGCGAGTAAAGCAAATAACGTAAAAGAAGATGTTGCTAACTTTAGTGTGCCTTTATGCGCGACTATCCACCTATCAGGTTCGACCATTACTATTGTAACATGTGCGATGGCCGTCATGTTCTTATCACCCAATATGGGCGTACCTTCACTTGTTGGTATGTTGCCATTTATTATGATGCTTGGGGTCGTTATGATTGCTGCACCAGGAGCGCCAGGTGGTGCAGTAATGTCTGCATTAGGCTTGTTAACCAGTATGTTAGGATTTAACGAAGGGGCTGTAGCGTTAATGATTGCACTTTATTTAGCCCAAGATAGCTTCGGTACGGCATGTAATGTAACGGGAGACGGTGTCATTGCATTGTGGGTTGATCGTTTTAGTGAAAAACAATCAGCCTAATTTGAAGTTTGTGAAACGATAATACTGTTATCGTTTCAGCTTTATGTGTTAATGTGACGCATTAATCTTGCCATTAGGGCATGTTTTTAGGTTATATGAGGGTGTTCCATTGATTAATGTACTTCTAGTTGATGATCATGAACTTGTGCGTACAGGGATCAGACGTATTCTAGATGATATTCGGGGTTTTAAGGTAGTTGGCGAGGCAAAAACAGGTGAAGAAGCTGTTCAGTTTTGTCGGCAAAATTCGCCAGATATTGTATTAATGGATATGAACATGCCTGGGATCGGTGGATTAGAGGCGACAAAAAAGATTTGCCGTTACTGTCCTGATGTGAAAATTATCGTACTAACAGTGCAATGCGAAGACCCATTTCCTAGTAAAGTTATGCAAATTGGTGCGCACGGGTTTCTGACCAAAGATGCGGGCTCAGATGAAATGGTTAATGCTATTAGGGCTGTTAATGCAGGTCAACGCTATATAGCGCCTAACATAGCTCAACAAATAGCTTTGGCGCAGGTAACAGGCCGAACAGATGAAAACCCATTTCACTGTTTATCTGAGCGTGAGCTACAGATAATGCTCATGATTACAAAAGGGCAAAAAGTTCAAGACATTGCCGAGCGATTAAATTTAAGTGCTAAAACAGTGAATAGCTACCGTTATCGCATGTTTGAAAAACTTAATGTGAGTGGGGATGTAGAGCTAACCCACTTAGCAATTCGGTACAAAATGATTGATATTGATAGCGCAAATTAATCTGTTTTATGACTCAATTTGATCACGCGCATTTTTTAAAAACACTATCAAGTGAACCTGGTGTATACAGGATGCTTGATAGTGAACAAAAAGTCATTTATGTCGGCAAAGCTAAAAATTTAAAAAAGCGGGTAACTAGTTACTTTAGAAGTAACGTAACAGACAGCAAAACGCGTGTTTTAGTCAGCAATATTAATGGTATTGAAGTTACTCTTACAAATACCGAAACCGAAGCACTTCTGCTTGAAAACAACCTAATAAAAAAATATCAGCCGCGTTACAACATTTTGTTACGTGATGATAAGTCGTACCCTTACATCTTACTTACTGCTCATAAACACCCTCGTTTGGCGTTTCACCGTGGTAGCCGAAAAGTCAAAGGCGAATACTTTGGTCCTTTCCCAAGTGCTGGGGCTGTGTCTGAAAGCTTAAGGCTAATGCAGAAAATATTTCCAGTTCGCCAGTGTGAAGATGCATATTACAGAGCTCGCAGTCGCCCCTGTTTGCAATATCAACTTAAACGTTGTTCAGCACCGTGTGTTAATAAAGTAACTGATGAAGAATATGCTCAACAAGTCGATTATGTTAGAAAATTTTTGACAGGTAAGTCACATGAGGTTATTGCCGAACTGGTAAATAAAATGGAAGTTGCCAGTAAGGCGTTGCAATTTGAACTCGCTGCCAAAGTTCGTGACCAAATAATGTTACTGCGTAAGATGCAAGAGCAGCAGTCTATTTCTGGAAATCATGCTGAAATGGATGTTGTAGGCTTTGCTCACTTAAATGGCTTAAATGGTATACATTTATTAATGATTCGCGACCATAAAGTGCTCGGCAGTAAAACATATTTCCCAAAAGTGCCAAAAGATTCATCGCATGAAGAAATCCTTACATCTTTTTTAGGTCAATATTACCTGGCGCCAGGGGCTACTGGCAGAATTGCAAAAGAAGTTATTTTACCTTTTACACTTAATGAATCTGGTGTACTCAGTGATGCTATGAGTCAAATAAGTGAGCGCAAAGTAGCTTTAAAAACTGTAACTCGGGGCGAGCGCTTTCAATATTTACAATTAGCCAATAAAAATGCATTAAATAGTATCACTGTAAAACAAAGTACCATCGACTCAATAAACAAACGCTACGCTCAGCTCAAGGCAACTTTGGGGCTTGATGATATTAATAGAATGGAATGTTTTGATATCAGCCATACAATGGGCGAAAATACGGTGGCAAGTTGCGTTGTTTTTGATTCTCAAGGACCTAATAATAAAGAGTACCGACGCTTTAATGTGACTGGTATAACAGGGGGCGATGATTATGCCGCAATGGAATTTGCGTTAAATAAGCGTTACAACAAGCTTGTTGCGGAAGATAAAATTCCTGATGTTATATTCATTGATGGCGGAAAAGGGCAACTTTCTCGTGCTGAGCAATATTTTGAAACTTGGCCACATTCAAAAATGCCGTTATTGGTTGGTGTTGCAAAGGGGACCAGCCGTAAGCCTGGTTTGGAAACACTTTTAATTGATGGTGGTAGAAAAACCATTCCAATGGACTCTGATGCACCAGCGCTTCACTTAATTCAGCATATTCGTGATGAATCGCACCGCTTTGCAATTGCAGGGCACCGAAATAAGCGTCAAAAACAACGTACCCAGTCGTTGCTAGAAGAGATTAGCGGTGTCGGCTCTGTTCGACGTCAAACATTATTAAAATATTTAGGGGGCATGCAGGGTGTAAAAGCTGCTAATATAGATCAATTAAAGCAAGTTCCTGGGATCAGCCCTGACATGGCTGAGAAGATATTTAATCATTTGCATGACAAGGGCTAGCCCTTCGTGCGAATATAGAAAAAAAGACATCTCCAAGTAGTTATGTGGAATATTCCAAACACACTCACAACCTTTAGACTTTTTCTTATCCCCATTTTTTTGGTGATATTTTATTTACCTTATTCATGGGCATTTTTTGCTGCCGCATTTATTTTTTGGCTAGCATCAATAACCGACATCCTTGATGGTTACTTAGCGCGTAAGCTTGAGCAATCAACGCCCTTTGGCGCATTTTTAGATCCAGTAGCAGATAAAGTGATGGTGTGCGCTGCACTGGTTGCACTATCTAGTTATTATCAATCTATGTATATGACCATTCCTGCATTAATCATCATTAGCCGAGAGATAGTTATATCAGCTTTACGCGAATGGATGGCTGAGCAGGGCAAAAGAGGTAATGTTGCTGTGTCTAATATGGGCAAGATCAAAACAGCAGCACAAATGTTAGCCATTATAGGCCTGATTTGGCAGTACGATACATGGATGATGTATTTAAGCTATGGCTTATTATATATTGCAACCTTCTTAACATTGAGTTCAATGCTGCAATATTTAGTAGCTGCATGGGGTGAATTGACTAAAAATTGATTGTAAACGTCTAATAACGCACCGTTTTAGATAAAAAATAATCAAACAGTTCAAAACTAGCATTTTTTGTATTGACGCGTTTAATAATCTCTGTAGAATGCGTCCGTGTTGAGAGGGCATAGCCCCCTAGATAAACAAAGCGGCACTAGCTCAGTTGGTAGAGCGCGACCTTGCCAAGGTCGAGGTCACGAGTTCGAGCCTCGTGTGCCGCTCCAATTTATCTTAAAGGCTAACCCCGATATTGGGGCGGAATGGCAGAGTGGCCATGCACCGGATTGCAAATCCGTTTACCCCGGTTCGACTCCGGGTTCCGCCTCCAACAACACTCCACATGCTTTAAATAGCAAACTCGATGCCCGAGTGGTGGAATTGGTAGACACAAGGGATTTAAAATCCCTCGACTAACAAGTCGTGCCGGTTCAAGTCCGGCCTCGGGCACCACTTTGTGGTTTAATTACATTGCCAATGTGTAATTTATAAAAACACTGTTACATAAATTAGTTTATGTAAAAAATAGAATTAATATGATGCGGCACTAGCTCAGTTGGTAGAGCGCGACCTTGCCAAGGTCGAGGTCACGAGTTCGAGCCTCGTGTGCCGCTCCATATTAGTTTTATCCACTTGCTTTAAATAGCAAACTCGATGCCCGAGTGGTGGAATTGGTAGACACAAGGGATTTAAAATCCCTCGACTAACAAGTCGTGCCGGTTCAAGTCCGGCCTCGGGCACCACTTTTAATTATTTTACCAAGGTAATTAAAAGTTAGATAAATACTCAATAATGCGGCACTAGCTCAGTTGGTAGAGCGCGACCTTGCCAAGGTCGAGGTCACGAGTTCGAGCCTCGTGTGCCGCTCCAAATTATTTGATATGTTTAGGCGGAATGGCAGAGTGGCCATGCACCGGATTGCAAATCCGTTTACCCCGGTTCGACTCCGGGTTCCGCCTCCAAATAATTAGTCCACACGCTTTAAATAGCAAACTCGATGCCCGAGTGGTGGAATTGGTAGACACAAGGGATTTAAAATCCCTCGACTAACAAGTCGTGCCGGTTCAAGTCCGGCCTCGGGCACCACTTTATACTCTCCCCTTACAGTTTTAATTAAACTATTCTCGATTAACTGAACTAATCGTAAAAGCTCACACTAAAATACTTCTTTAGTCTAAAACGCTAAATTCTCACGCTTTGTTGCAATAATTTGCTCCATTAACGGGTTGCAGTTGATCATTTTTATAATCCAAACCTGACTCTAGCTACGAAAAACCTCTCATTTAGAACAAATCACTAAATTTACGCCTTGCTATCGATGGGAACTATCAACCCCAAAACAGGCTGCCCAATTTAAGAGGTTTATATAAAAGCAGTAATATAAGGCTTTTAATGGCGTTGATGGTTTGTTTCGTAATATGCATCAACCAAAGTCACATACTGTTATTTGTATTAACACCATTACAAAGCCATAACCAGCATTAATAGCGTTAATGTAAATTGCTTCACTAATTATTTATAAAGAGAGGGGACGAGGCGCTTGATAATACTAATGCGTTTGTTAAGAGTCTTACTAGGTAAATACTGTTATTAGGAATATACCGACGAGGCTTATACCAATCCGCAATAACACTTAATCATTTAGAGAGTCTAAACCTCAAGTTAGCGACAAAGAGTGTCTACATTAAAATAGAGCTCTTAATTAAGCGAACTAATATAAAACAATAAAAAACCCGAAATGACCACGGCCGTTTCGGGTTTTTATCGAAACCATTTTAAAGTTACTTGTGCCAAATGCCTTTTGGAATCGTTTTATTGAGCTTATCGTTTTTACTTGGGTCGAACGTCGGTAGTTTTCCAGCGCGTCGTTGAGCGTTATAATCTTTAGCTAGCCATACTACAACACCAGATAGCATAAATAATGCGATTACGTTCACTATTGCCATTAAGCCCATAGATACATCCGCTAAAGTCCACACAAGTGGCAATTCGCCAAGCGCACCAAACATTACCATACCTAAAACTAGTAACCTAAATATCAACATGCCTGATGCATGGTTGTGCTCTAAAAACATTAAGTTTGTTTCAGCATAAGAATAGTTAGCTACAATTGATGTAAAAGCAAAAAACAAAATGGCGACCGCAACAAATATTGCGCCCCAGCTACCAACATGCTCTTCAAGGGCTGCTTGTGTTAAAGCGATACCCGTTACATTTGAGCCTGGTGCTAATTGTTCAGACAATAAAATAAGTGCGGCTGTCGCAGTACAAATAATAATAGTATCAACAAATACACCTAGCATTTGTACATAACCTTGTGAAGCAGGATGAGGTGGATTGGGTGTTGCGGTTGCCGCAGCATTAGCAGCGCTACCCATACCCGCTTCGTTTGAGAATAATCCGCGCTTGATCCCCTGGATCATAGCTTGCATAACACCATAACCAATTGCCCCGGCGCCAGCTTGCTCAAGGCCAAAGGCACTTCTAATTACATGCATAAATACATCAGGTAATTCAGTGTAATTTATAGCGCATATATACAATGCAACAATTAGATAGGCGGCGGCCATGAAAGGGACTGCTAACTCAGCAAACCGTGAAATCGTTTTTAGACCCCCAAATATGATAATACCAGAGCCTATAACAAGTGCTATACCTACTATATAGTTGGGAATACCGAAGGCAACTTCAAATGCTGCTGCAATTGAGTTTGACTGTACAGCATTAAAAACTAAACCAAATGCTAGAATCAAGCACAGCGAAAACACGATGCCCATCCAACGTTTGCCAAGACCGTATTCCATGTAGTAAGCAGGGCCACCGCGAAAATTACCTTCCTCATCGCGAGTTTTGTAAGCCTGAGCCAACGTACTTTCTGCAAAACTCGTTGCCATACCTATTAAAGCTATCAGCCACATCCAAAAAATAGCACCAGCACCACCTAAATAAAGCGCGACTGCAACACCTGCCATATTACCTGTACCAACACGGGCAGCTAACGACGTACAAAATGCTTGGAAAGAGGAGATACCGCCATCTGAACCTTGACGGCTTTGGAACATTACTTTGACCATATGCGGGAATTGTAAGAATTGAATAAAGCCAAGGCGTATTGTAAAAAATAGTCCCGCGGCTATTAATAAGTACACCAAAATATGACCCCATAAGAGACCACTTATACTATTTATTATATCTGTCATGTGTGCTGCCTAATAAACGAGTTGTAAATATGCGGCGCAACTTACCACAAGCGTGATAAATAGTTTAGTAAACAGCGCAAATTAATCACTTATCCACAGGTTTTTGTGTGTAACTTGTGTGTTTTGCTTGGGTATCGTTGGGGTAAAAATTAAATGCAAAAAAACGATTAAAAACGCTTGCGTAAAAAT
>NZ_PDUS01000015.1 GCF_002723455.1 Pseudoalteromonas sp. 3D05
ACGTTTTCTTGCAGTAGCCACATTTCAACCTGTTCAATTTTCACACTAGTTAAACGTTAGTAAAAAATTGCCGAAATACAAACTTTATAATGGGTGTCTTTGTTTGTTATTTTATCTTTGTTTGTTATTTTCTGAATTTACAGCTCGTAGGTGAAGGTATTGAAGAACAAGCACATTTAGATATGCTGATTAAGTTTGGCTGCCAGGAAGGTCAAGGGTATTTATTTAGTAGACCTTTACCGGAGGCTGAATTTGAAGCGTTATATGTATTTACTCAATAATATAGTTATTTAAACACCGTTCACATTTACAGTGTTTAAATAAC
The DNA here is from genome assembly GCF_002723455.1 of Pseudoalteromonas sp. 3D05. GTDB lineage: Bacteria > Pseudomonadota > Gammaproteobacteria > Enterobacterales > Alteromonadaceae > Pseudoalteromonas. The sequence goes on from NZ_PDUS01000015.1 coordinate 326, forward strand.
TACTAATAAATAATGAATTAAAAGGTGAATTTAATATCTTTTATTTCTCTTACTTGATAGGCGCTAATAAAACTTGAGTCTGCAAGTTCTTTTGATATTGTGCCTTCTCTGTATCTATTTACGACAACATCTACCTCACAGTTTTTGTAACTGTTTTGCGCATTCGCATCTAAAATGTCTTTTTCACTTAAATTAAAGTCAAAGCTGGCAATATTTGCAATTGTGGTACTTGCAGATCCTGTAAACGTGCCGCCATTTGAATCATCACACCCGTAGTTTAAAACAAGCTCTGTTTTACTGGCCGGATCTAAGCCATCTAATTGAACAGTTACACGTTGATTGTACTTAATTGATATACCATTACTCGGTGCTAGGATGATAAAATTAAGTGGCAACTCAACCTCAGACTCCGCATTTTTCTCATCTTTTCTAACCAAATCGATACTAAATTTTGTATTCCCTTGCGTTATATCAAACTTCCCTTCGTAATCAATATCTAATAAGTCGGTGTCTTCTGTAAGCGTAATGCGTTTACCTGCCGCTTCAGCATATAACTTATCACCATTTGACAAGCGGATATTAGACCCAAATGAGTTACCTGTATTTAGCTCCGCGTTTATTTTAGTGTGCTCACCATCAGAGCTAATTCGATACTCAGCCTGAATTGCCTTTGTTTTCAAAAGATCAGATTCAGTTTCGCTTGTACAACCACTTACTAACAACCCTAAAAAAATTAAACTTACATTAAATTTCATCATTATAAATATACCAACAGTTAACAATTTTGCAGAGTTTACATTTAAACTTACCTTTAACAAGAACAAAAAAGTAAAAAAGTGTAATAATTATGTTTAAGATCAATTTTCATAATTAAACCAATAAAAAAGATTAAAAAAACCGTGAGCTTTATCGTTTTTATTAATTTTATGAACAAAAATCACCACTTATTTAAGCGGTGACTTGCCATTTTAAATTATTAAGAATATTAAAAGTCAAACCTATAACCTATTAAAATTTTATCTTCAGCTTCATAGACCTTTTCAGCTTCATCTCCCCATATACTATATTCAATATAAAAACTCCCCGCTTTATGATTATATATCACATCAAAGATGGCTTGATTTGTATCGACTGTTAAACCACTAACAGAGTCCATTGCTACATCGGCATACGTTGCTTGAAGCTGAAAATCCCCTAATTTATAACCCGAATATACTTCTATCACTTTTTCGTTAACAATTTCACCCGTTGCTTTTAAACCAGCGTAAAAACGAACATCACTGGAGTCCTGATAGCGGGCAGCTAGGCTCAACGACCCACAGTTGTAAGCAACTTGAACTGCATCTACTTTATTATCTCCTACCATACCTGTTAGGTCATAACGCGATGCTGAAACAGTGAAATCGCCTATAATATATTTAGCTGCTAAATTGTAACCAACGATACTTTCATCTTTATCACCTGCAAGGTTTGCCTTTACGTCACCATTATTAGTAACCACCATGAGTGCTGCTTGAAAGCCATCCATATCAGGTGTCATGTACGTAACAGCACGATCAGGGCGCAAATATTCGATATAATGCCCATTTCCAGCGGCATCTACGGCCCACAAACCATAGCGATGAGTATGACAAATAACGCCTGTTGATTCGTTTGTGCATCCTGCTGATTCGTCAATATCTGCAAAAACATCAATGGCATTATCTGTAAAATTCCAATGCGGTGAATATTGCTTACCTATTAAAATAGAACCAAACTTACCTTCTAAACCCACGTTAGCAAGACGAGCACGTGTATCATTTCCAGCAAATGAACCATCATCTGTAAACAGCCTAAATTCAAAGTTGTACGTAGCCTTTATACCATCCATAATTTCAGCGCTACCAAACGCACCTAAACGAGAATAATTGTCTTTATATTCTACATTGCCTTTATTAGTGTCTTGTATTTGTACACGAATACTACCGTACCAATTGAATAGGTCACTATTTGCCTTTGCTACTGCGGGTGTTACAAGTGTTGCTACTAATAGAAGTTGTGTTACTAATTTCATAATATTTCCCCAGTGTTAAAATTATTTTCCAAACAAGACTTAGTCAAGCTGGTTTCAACCATTCATTTTTATTATTAATTACGTTGATTATAATAAGAACAACAAGACAAATAGTGAAATCAATAAATTTAATAAATTAATAAGTAATCCTTATTAATAAAACCAGAAATATAATATATTAGATTCAATTAAATAATTTACATTTAAATAAAAATAATTAGTTTTATTTTATTTTCCCCTCTACATGGCTAATCAGAAGATCAAAGTCAAAAATGGTTTAAATAGCAGCACATGTTTGGAATTTATACTGCGTTACCGCCTATTTATGGGGAGCAACCGCACACCATAGGCGCTGCCTTGGGTAAATACTGCAAATAAGAATACTCACAGCCCCTAATGCAACACATCCGGCAAACATACGAATGTGTCCCACACGGCGAATTAAATTAGTGCTTTAAATAGCGACCACTAACAACCCAACAAAATAAAGCGACAGCACCATACCAATTGTGTCTAAATCAACACCATCAAGCCCCATTCGAACAGGCAATAGCACATTGATCAAACCATTCCCTAATAACAAGATAAAGCAGCTAGTAAACAAAGCGAGAAAGATATAAACGTGGTTCGCATGCATTATCCTTTTAAAAAAGTTGCTGATTGAGCAAGTAAGACGGGGGAATACTGTACTTTGAAGTTCTGTAGGTATTAGGCCTGTATGGGCAGGCCTAATTATGCGTTTTAAGGAACAGCTGCGTAGGCAACAATTTCACATAACATTTCTTCACGCGCTAAACCTGCCACAATCATTGCGGCGCGGTTTGGGTATGGCGCTTGGAAATACTCAGTGTAAACCGCATTAAACGCTGGCAGTTGTGAACGGTCAGTAACATAAATAAGTACTTGCGTTACATCATTCATCGTCAACTCTGCGGCTTCAATTGTATGCTTAAAGTTCTCCATTGTTTGGCGGGCTTGAGCTGTAATACCGCCATCGACAACGTTGCCTTGTGAATCAATCGGGATTTGCGCCGTCGATAATGTGCCATTTGCAATAATAGCCCACTCTAACGGCGCCTTTGATGCAAATAAATTAGTTTTAACAGGTGTTTTCATTTTAATTTCTGCTCTGGTTATTTAAGTAAGTAATTAACATTACAGTTGGTTGTGGTTGGTTATTTGCCCATGCTGTTGGGACAACATAGGACTTTGTAATTATTTAATTAATAAAAGAGGCCGTTATATTTGCCTCTTTTATTTGAGTTTATAAGCCTTGTTCATCTGCCATTTTTTTAGCAATTTGTGGCGCTGTCCAAAGTGACGGTAATAGTACAAACGACACTGGCACCGCCGTGACCACAATAAAAGACTGCAATGCAGAAATACCGCCTGAGCCAATTGAAATTAATAAGGCTGCCATTACCCCCATCATAATTCCCCAAAATACGCGAATTGAGGTTTGCGGGTGATCTGTGCCTGTCATAACCATTGACACCGAATACGTCATCGAATCGCCCGTTGTGGCAACAAAGATAGTGGTGAGTATTAAAAATAATACCGAGATAACAAAGCCCATGGGTAGCTGCTCTGTGATTGCTAATAAGGCGGCAGGTAGATTAAAACCAGTAAACGGCACAGAAATAACACCAGGGTTAGTCAGCTCAAAAAACAAGCCTGAACCACCCACTATAGTAAACCAAAAACACGTGATCACAGGGGCTACAACAGAAATCAATAAGATCATTTCACGAATCGTTCGGCCACGAGAGATCCGTGCAACAAACATCGCCATTAAAGGGCCATACCCTAAAAACCAACCCCAAAAGAACACTGTCCACCAGTCTAACCAGCCTTTATCAGCACGAAAGGTCGCCATAGGGATAAATTCATTTAGATACAGACCAAAAGAATGCAAGTAACTATCAACAATAAAAGCGGTTGGTCCCATCACAAGAATAAACACCATTAGCGCCACAGCTAGAATCACATTAAAACGGCTCAATAATTGAATACCTTTAGTAACACCACTGACTGCCGATAAAGTGTAAATACCGATTAAGCTAAATAAAATAGCAACTTGCGTTGTATAAGTGTTAGGTATTCCAAATAACTTTTCTAAACCAAAGCTCACCTGTAGACCAAGAAAGCCAATCGGCCCAACAGTGCCCGCAACAACCGCTAACACACAGCACGAATCAACAATAGCGCCAAAAGGACCTGTCATTACGCGATCACCAAACACCGGGTATAATAAAGTGCGTGGCTTTAGCGGTAAGCCTTTCTCATAATGTAAATGCATATAAACTATACCAGTCAAACTCCCTAGAATTGCCCACGCTAAAAACCCCCAATGCATAAAGCTTTGCGCTAACGCATTATAAGCAGCTTCTTTGGTGCCTGTTTCACCGCCAAAATGTGGTGGCGGCGAAGTAAAATGTGCCATGGGTTCGGCGGCAGCCCAAAATACACCGCCACCAGCCAAAAGTGTGCACATAATGATGCAAATCCATTTAAAAGTAGAAATTTCAGGCGCTTTTAATCCCCCTAAAACAACTGATCCCGTTCGACCTACGGCTAAGAAAATACCAATCACAAAAGTTAAAAGTAAAAGTACTTGCCAAAAAGCACCAAAGGTCTGAGTAGAAAAAGTAAAAGCCGCGTTGATCCAACCCGACATAAGCTGAATATCGTAAAGTGCTAACGCTGCAAACAGCACCAACACCCCGCCGCTAATTAAAAACACGGGCATATCGACACCCGCCAAAAACTTAATTTTGGTTTTATCTTCCTCACTCTGTTCTATTGCTGTTTTAGAGGTATTCATTATCGTCTCCTGATGGATCTCTTTTAGTTATAATTTATCAAGATGTTACGTTGATACTATGCTATTGCTCCTTACACCAAATCCGTTTTATACCTTTTGTGCCTGTAGCCCTTGGTCAAGGAAATTCAACCAATTCAAGCCCATTATTTTTGCTACTTCTTCATCATGAAAGCCACGCGCCAGTAAACCTTGAGTGATATTAGGAAAGTCGCGACTATCTTTAAACCAAGACAAAGGTTTTGGCCAATCAGCATCTGATTTAGACCCTTCCCCATAATCCATTTCTTTTGACCAGCGACCGTTGCGCATCCACTGCAAAATCGAGATCGGTTGTTCTTGGCATAAATCGGTGCCAATTCCAATATGATCAATCCCCATTAGATCAGCGGTATTAGCCACCATGTCGCAAAACTCATCGAGAGTGCAATCTGGGCCATTTTTTAAATGAAACGGATACAAACTAAAGCCCAGTAACCCACCAGACTCTCCCAATGCTTTTAATACCTCGTCTGATTTATTACGCTTTGCAGCATGAAAACTACTGGGGTTTGCATGCGAAATAACAATTGGTCGCTGCGATATTTCAATCGCATCAAGCGTACTACGCTCACCGCTGTGGCTCATATCAACAATCATCCCTACGCGGTTCATCTCTTTAATAACCTGCCGGCCAAAGCGCGTAACACCACTATCAACGGCTTCGTAACAACCACAAGCTAATAAACTTTGATTGTTGTAAGTTAACTGCATAATCATCAAGTTTAGCTCACGCATGATCTCAATCATTGCAATATCGTCTTCAATCGCAGAGCAGTTTTGTGCACCAAACATAATGCCTACTTTGCCTAGCTTTTTTGCTAAGTAGATATCAGCCGTGCTTTTAACCGGCATAATTAAATCGTGGTGCAGCTCAAAAAGACGGTTCCACTGCCCTATTCGAAGCAATGTTTCGCGAATTTGCTCGTGGTAAACAATGGTCACGTGGACCATTGTTACACCGCCACTTTTTAACTGTTCAAAGATAGCCCTATTCCAATTAGAATATTGCAAGCCATCAATAACTATTAGGTTGTCATGCATAGCACTTTCCTTGGTTATGAACGGATATAAGTGGTTTTAACCACAGTGTAAAATTCTTTAGCGTACGTGCCTTGCTCGCGTGCCCCAAAGCTAGATTCTTTACGGCCACCAAAGGGCACATGGTAATCAGTACCCGCAGTGGGTAAATTGATCATTACACATCCTGTTTGTGCGCGACGCTTAAAATCGGTCGCATATTTAAGAGACTGAGTGCAAATTCCACCGGTTAAGCCGTAGTTTGTATCGTTTAAGGTCGCAAGCGCTTCTTCATAGTCTTTAACCTTGATCACACAAGCAATAGGCGCAAATGCTTCTTCACGGTTGATGGTCATATCATTTGTAGTATTAATAAATAATGCCGGTTTTAGGTAGTAACCTTCGGTATCCTCTGTCACAACTTCACCGCCAATAGCCAAGGTAGCACCTTCATTTTTAGCAATGTCTAAATAGCGAAGGTTCTGCTCCATTTGGCGGGCATCGGCTACCGCGCCAATATGCACGCCCTCTTTAAGTGGGTGGCCAACAACCAACTGTTCCATTCTTTTGATAACAGCCGCTACAAAGCGGTCATGGATCCCTTCAGTTACAATTAATCGTGAAGACGCGGTGCACTTTTGCCCTGTACCAAAGAAAGCGCCGCCAACTGCACATTCCACAGCATTGTCTAAATCTGCATCATCCAATATTACTAATGCATTTTTACTGCCCATTTCGAGCTGACACTTGACTAAGTTGACTGCGGTTGCCGCTGCTACTTTTCGGCCAGTTTCCAAAGAGCCGGTAAATGTTAAAGCATTAATTTTTTTGGAATGAATAAGTAAATCACCCACCTCAGCACCTGGGCCCATTACTAAATTAAATGTACCTGATGGTAAACCTTGGCGAGAAATAATCTCAGTTAGCGCCCAGGCACTTGCAGGCACTTGATTTGCAGGTTTAAATATAATCGCATTACCAAATGCTAATGCAGGCGCAATTTTCCATGCTCCGGTTGCCGTTGGAAAGTTCCATGGTGTAATAATACCCACAACGCCCACGGGTTCACGGTGCGTTTGAATTTCAACACCAGGGCGAACCGAGTCAGCAGTTTCGCCCATTTGACGCAACACTTCTGCTGCATAATAATGAAAAAACTGCCCTGAACGATAGGTTTCACCAACACCTTCAGCCAATGTTTTACCTTCTTCTCGTGCTAGTAACTTACCTAATTCATCTTTACGAGCGATTAACTCATCACCAATTGCCATTAATACGCGGTAGCGTTCTTCAAGGCCACTTTCTTGCCATTTAGGCTGAGCAGCGACTGCAGCATCAAGGGCAGCCTCGGTTTGGGCTTTATCGGCTTGGGCATAATGTCCAATCGTGTCGCTTAAATCTGCTGGGCTAACATTAGCAATAGAGCTTGCACCTTCAACCCATTGACCTGCGATGTAATTACAAAAAACTGAAACTGATGACATAAATACCTCCATTAATTAATTGGATTCAGTATAAGAAGCATGCTTTAATAACTAAAATTAATAATTAATATCTTTTGATAAGGAAAACTTATCGTGTTACCTGAATTTAAGATTGCTCAACTTCGTCACTTCGTCTGGGTTGCTGAATTAAAAGGGTTTCATTATGCTGCGCAAAAGGCGTGTCGTACGCAGCCTGCTATCTCCTTATCAATACGCGACCTTGAAAATAAATTAGGCGCCGACGTTTTTGAAAAGCGTAGCACTAAAAGTACGATGACGGAGTTAACCCCTTTTGGTAAACATTTTTTACCTAAAGCAAAGGAGCTAATTGCTCATCACGACAGCATTTCGCAAGACATGATGTTAATGCGAAACAATAAATCAGGGCATTTACGGCTCGCCTCTGTACCTTCTATTGCATGTCGGCTCTTGCCTAATTTATTGTCTAAATTTGTTGCTGATTCACCGGATCTTCATATCAGTTTTTACGATGACAACTCAGAAGCAGTACTAAGAAAAATTGAAAAGCAACAAGTGGATATTGGTATTGCCAGCCTCCCTCATGGTCACGAACATAATAATATTTTATTTACTCCAATTTGGCAGGACGAGATTGGCGTGGTATGCCACAACGAAAACCCACTTGCGAATAATAGCGAGCTGCACTGGCAGGATTTACATGATCAACGCTTAATTAGTAATGGCACATCGCGCTTGTTAGAAGAAACCGAAGCAGCTCCTTTACTTGACGGTTCACAATTTTATATTTCCAATATGCTCTCGTTAATCGCCATGATCGAAGCAGGTATTGGTATTACAACATTGCCACGCTTTGCGTTTCCAGAGCACAATAAAACACTGTGTTTTATTCCCTTAAAAACACCTCATGTGATACGTCAAATTGGTATCGTGCAACTTAAAAACTCATCACTTTCACCAGCAGCTCAAGCATTCGCTGATTTCATTTTAAAACAGGGGGCGGCGCAACAATAAAGCAGGCCTATCAAATTCCATTTTATAGGCTATATGCTAGGGCGTGTTGACCTTTGTGGATTGAAATTTGTTCAATCTAGGGGCGATTTAATCGCGGCGCGAGGTTTGTAACCTAGCGGGCTAAGTAAAAATCGAGCAAAGCTTCCGCGTCCTGCTCACGCCCCTTACCTACATCCGTGTAGGTAACAAAGAGTCAATCGCCCCTAGGAAGAACCCTTTGGGCAGCGCATGTTTGGCATTTATACTGCGTTATCGCCTATTTATGGGAACAACCACACTACATAAGCTATACCTTGCCTAAATACCAAACATACTGCTGCAAAATTAATCACGAAAGATCAACACGCCCTAATGTGTTTTAGCAAGACTTGAATTCAAGCAATAAGTTTTACTTATCAACAGATAGACTTTTTTGACTTGTAACAATGTAAATTTTGGTTCAAAAATGAAGAACCATTTATATAAAAACCAGTTTTGAACACACATTGCCTAAACATTTTAATAAATAAAAACGAAGGTGGTTAACAGCCATAACTGAGTTGCTATTATAAAAAGATTTTAGGTATTAAAACTGTATAAAAGAGATCATTAACATGACTAAACATGCAGATATCCGCGCCTCACTTTGGGGTGATAACGCACTACCACTTCGCCCCCCAAGCCAAGTAATGAACCTTGAACGATTAGGTTCTTTGCACCAAAGCCGGTTAAGTTTTATGCGTACTTTAGTACGTAGAATTTTTCGTGAACGGTGGAAGATTGAATTGGCCACTTTTGAGCTTAACAACGACGGGTTTGGTACTGTTGTTTATGAAGTGAACGCGTCTGATGGGCTGTTTAGTTTTGTATTATTCTCAGACTTATTATTACCTGAAGAGCGCAACGACCGCGTAATTGCAACGAAGTGGGATTTAACCATGGCGTTAGTTGAAGGCCGTGTTAATCCTGAGTACATTGCAAAGTTAAAAGAAAATGTACCAAAACAAGAGGCTGGACGCGTAGACTCCCGTGTATTTGTATTATCACGTGCAAACCGCAGCGCTCGCAATTTTGATTACGTAGTAAATCAATTGGCCACAGGACAACAACCCGATGTAAGTAAAATTGCCGAAGTGGGTTATCTCTATCGTACTACAGCCGTATACGGTAGTGGTAAGCTAGGTATGGCTGATTGGGAAAAAGTACAACAAAAACATCGCGATTTTGCACGTCCATTTGCCAGTGAAATGTTTGTTTGCTTTATGCTACGTAACTTTAGTTTGCTACAAGTGGAGCATATTGCACGTCACCGTAACGAACAAACATTCACACCAATGCGCGCCGATATTAAACGTTACTTTGGCATAGGTAACTCAACTGGCCTTGGCATGGCACCCTACTTAGTTAATCATCCTGTGTTAATTAACCAATGGATTGAAATGCGCGAATTAGCACTCGCCCGTATTCGCTCACTCGGTGCTATTACATCACAAATCAAAACAACACTGCTTGAACTACTAAAACGTTGTGCGCAACATACACATGAAACAATCACCGAAGATAAGCAGCAAACTCAACACAACATCATACTCGCCCAAGAAATGAATAAGCTAACTGAGCAGGTAGTCACTAATTTTACTAGCTGGAATGAATTAATTGCCTTTAGTGAGCAGCACTGCTCGCTGCAAAGCCAAGAAATCCTTGTCTCAGTTATGCTCGAACTTTACCCTGAACTGGTTGATGATCTAGAAGATTTTCACTGCGCTGATGAAAACCTTGATTTAGATCCACTGATGCCACTACACCAATTAAAAGCGGTAATTGAACGCCGTTATGACTGGGCGTTGGCGATTGACTTTGACGCAGAAGGCGCGCGCGAAACCTACTGGTATCGATCAGAAGAAAAAATGGAGCCGCGCCTAGGCAGTATTGCTGACGTAGAAGGTAAAAAGAAAGCCATGGCATTAGCCGTCGGTTACGCTGTACGAAAATGCTATAACATCTTGGTTGACTACATGACAGCAAACCCAAGTCAGATAACCGCCCGCTTCATGGTTGCTCACCCAAAATTACGCGGAATTGTTAGACGCATTCAAGGTATGGACCGTTGTGTGTATGGTGATATCCAGGCAAATTTACTTGATAAAAACGTACTGCCAATGCATTTACTGCGCTGCAAACTCGCTTTTTTTGGTGTAAGTAAGTTTGACCCTCGTTCACGATTATGGGTTAGAAACACTATGTTTCAAGGTGCACCATTACTTGAAGACATCGGTAAACCATTTAGTGATGATTGGTTTATGCCATTGATCCCAAAGCAATGAGGAAAATACTGTGAATATTTCAATGAATGAATTTAAAGCCTCTTTACGCAGGTGCTTTGAAGCAAGCGGCTATTTTGTTGGCAATTACGAAGACGCTGCAAACATGGTGCTATGGCTAGAAAAACATGGTTTAAATGGTTTAACTGAACTTAAACATGCGCTCCCCTACATTTGTAATGATTTTGACAAACCATTAAGCAATGTAATTTACGAAGATAGTACCTCAGCCATCATCGATGCTCATCACCGCAGTGCACTCAATTGCATTGCCGCCGCCGTTGATCTTGCTCATGCAAAAGCACTTGAGGTAGGAATTGCAACAGTCACAGTACATAACTGCCATAACCGGATGTTTGTTCTCAAAGCACTAACAGACCGAGGTCGTAGAGGGATCAGCGCAGCCGCTTATTGGAAAAATGGCAGCGATACCGTCACCGAGCACACCGCAGCTATTTGCTCAGGCAAACGCTACCCAAGTTATAGTCAAGCAGTTACTAATCTCATAACCAATGGTGAAGATAAGCAAGCACTCACCATTATATGCAGCTCACGTGTTGACCTAACCTCGTCGTTGCAAAGCAGTGATAGCTTGATTATTACACCTAAGCAAATTGAAAAAAACAAAGAAAAATCAGTCGATTTTGGTATTGAGATAGATGAAAGTACATGGCAAAAAATAAATAAACTAGGGGCTGGTGTTTTAGTAGAAAATACCGAACGCTCAAGGTTAGATGCCGGCGGGCGCTAATTTAATAATACAAACCTCTCAGCCTAATTTCAGGTTAAGAGGTTTGCTTACCTGTGGAGTAAAAATATAAAAACTCACCCAACTCCCCCCCCACACCTACTTAGGCCTTTTTTAAATCTAAATACTGCTTTTCTTTTAAATATAAATACAAAGGAAAGCCAAAAGACACGCCAATAGATAACGTTCCAAGAATTGCCAACCAGCAGTATTTAACTTTGTTTCTTTTACCATCTACAGCGATAAATATTAATAATGCCAAAGCAGCAACTAACACATCTAACCAAGCAAAAATGCTAATTGGGTTAATGACTGCAGCATAAAATAAAGCCGTAAAATCTAACCCATTATTTACCAACCAAGGAATAAATGCACCAAAAGGAATAGCAATGCCAAGCACCGTTAAAAATAAATATAATTTAGACAAAACTTGCTCCTACCTATGGAGTCTAATAATTACTATTGACTTAGACTACGCAGAGCCATTTTTTGTCGCTATAAAAAGTAGCATGAGATTTGGGCTTACGAACCCGAAAGCCCGAAGTACCAACTCCTTAAAAAACAAGGAGTATCATATACCCAAGCCGCCTCAAGATACAGACTTCAGCGTTTCACAGGTGTTTAATATCAAGGCGTTACTTTGCAACAATGGTCATCCCTTTTAAAAAGTAACAACGCTGAGAGTAAGCGCCTGTGAAACGCCCAACGGGTTGGTTTAAAAGCGATTTATACAGCGTTATTGATTTTAACAAGGGAACAACCATTATTTGCAATCAATGCCTTGCCTAAATCGCTTTTAACTCCAACTGAAACTGCATCTTGAGGTGGCTTGGGTATATTACTGAGTGACGACTAATCACCACCTCCCCCGCCGCCATCTGTACCGCCATCTCCGCCTCCAAAACTCCCCGAAGAACTTAACGCTGAATTTGATGATTCGGCTAAAAGTGTGGCGAATGAAAAATCAGATACTCCGTTAAATAAAGTATCAGATACATCACTACGCATAGCAATATAATCGCAAGACTCGCCAGCACTATCATAAATATTTTTAAATTCTGCTGGGGAACAATACATTGCATATGCATAGCAGTTATCGATCACATCCGTACTACTGTGATTACCAATTCTCTTTCGTTTGATAACACTATCTACCTGCGCTTGAGTATAATATTTTTTATATCCGTATTGTGCCTTCAAGACTAAAGGCAGGCTTCTAGCATATTTTTTGATTTTACGTCTTTTGAAAAAACCTTGAAACATAGTCAACCTTCCTTGAGTTATTTAACGAGCCTACAGAGTTACTCATTTAAAATTTATTTTTATTGATGTATCAACCATAACTGATCACCAATTTTGACTCAATCTCTTAATGACGCCATTAATTGGAAATCACTGTAATAAATTAATCATCAGATGTGACGTTGAGTTAATGCTTTTATTTACTCTAACAAGACGGTACTCCGCCATTTTGAATACTTGCCAAAGTAATCAAAATCCCCCTCGCTTGTGTAATAGTATTTGACTCACATTGAGTTAAGGCAACAACTATTTTATGCTATTTCTACACGGTTTCTTCCATATGCTTTGGCTAAATATAATGCTTTATCCGCACGCTCAATAAAAGCCGGTGTAGTATTACCCTCCTCGAACAATGCAATGCCAAAACTGACTGATATAGCTCGCTGTTTTTTATCACTTTTCTTACTTTTAACACAGAGCTTTGCAATTGATTTACGAAGTCTTTCCGCAAAGTTTAATGCATATGAAATACCTGAAAAATCACCTAAAATGCAAAATTCCTCACCACCATATCGATATCCTTTAAACGAATCACCGCATGCATTAAGTACTTTATTAGCAACGACTTTGAGTACATCGTCACCTTTTTGATGTCCAAAATCATCATTAAATTTTTTAAAGTGATCAATATCTATAAACATCAATGCATGGTTCATTCCTAATGGCGCTTCCTTATTACAAAAATGAGCGATATCAAGGTCAAATCGACCTCGGTTATACAACCCCGTTAACGAGTCAGTATTAGCAGCCTCTTGAGTACTTAAAAGTGTTTGTTTTAAATTTGATATCTCTGCGTAGGCACTTTCTAACTTTTTCTGAAATGAATACGCATTTTGTTGCATAAGCACTGATTCTTCCGTGAGTTGATCGACAATACCAAGCACTTCATCATATGACTCAACACTATTATTCTTAATGCTTTGATTTAATATTATACTTGAAAAGATCTATTCGACTACCAAGAACGCCTGCCTCTTGCCATTTATCAATAATGTTTTCCAGATCAAAAGGCCGCTCAGCTAAGGCCCACAAATTCAACCGTTCTATTTCTTCGAGAAGGGAGTCAATACTCTGTGCATCACGCGCTTCACAGTAACTTTTTATTCTGTCACTATCTAGCGGCTTTAACATCATCACGGTTAACGCACTAAGATCATTTTCCGTCTCTGCACCATCATGGACTGAACACTCTTTCGTTCCATGGCACTGAGGTAGATATAATTTATCATCTACAATGCTTCTATCTTCTTTTGGCCTCCATGCGTAGGGTCGACTCGAAATAAATATGTGCGCTCGGTGTTTAGCGTTTGAGATGGATGTGGCGAATCTATTAATAGCTTTTTTGAAAGCATTTGGATTTGCTAGTCGAGCTTCATCAACTGAGTCTAAAAAAAACCAAGCTTCGCCACTACCATCTAACCACTCGCTAAACTCCTGCTGGGAACCTATTTCAAACGCATCATCAAAGTCGCTATCAATATCTTCGATACGAATAAAAAACGATGTGATACCTCGCTTCATCAAATTGAAAGCCTGTTGCCTAAACTCTTCTGTTTTGCCTGCTCCAGCCTCTGCAAGTATGACGCAACGGTATTTTTTTAGTACATCGCTCCAACCTTTCTCCTTAGAGCTACCAAGAAAAGAGCCCCACTCATCTTGGTATTCCCTTTCCTGACTTTCAGGTATCAAAGCAAAAGCTCTGTTTAAGTTTATGTAGTTTTCCATAAGCTCCTTGCAGCTTTGATATATGAAATCCAAACTAACTCATGAGTTCAAAGCTATTGATTTTTAATGTTATCTTATTTAGGTAAGTTAAAGTCAAACATTTGCGTTTTGACGTCAGTACAATTCACTTCCTCAACAACTGACTAATAGGCATTCGGTCAGTAAACTTAGTCGCTATAAACGGGTCTTCATCTTGGGCGCTTTCAGGTTTATAAAGTGAATAGCGCTCGACTTCACTTGCTGTAATTTCTGCAACGGGCAAGGTAAATAGGTTTGATACATCAGGAAACAGTACTTCAAATGCTTTGACCAAATGCTTGGTTGTGAGGGTTTTCGCGTTATCCATTAATGCGTACAGTACGGCATCATCTAAAAAGTATTTGAGCGTTCTAAAGCAATCTTTTGATAATGAGAACAAAGCAAATACTGTAGCTTGATCACTTAAGTTTGGCTTTTCAGTAAATGGCATTCGGTTGGCTAGGCCAATTATTAACTGCACAAAGTGCTTTGGGTTTTCTGATAACTTAAAATAAGGCAGCTGCCGCCTCACTAATAAACGCGATGACCATTGCGGCTCGTCTGCTATTTTTCTGCCCACGGCATACCTACCAATACGATTGATACACCCGCTTCGTCGTTAATATATTTTAATCGATTAGCAATCTCGCGGCGATTTTTACCTTGGTTATGCTCAATTAACTCTTGAAACTCATCAATAATTATAAGCTCTGTGCCACACGTTTTGAGGCATTTTATTAATGATGTCGTTAATCGAGTACCATTTACTCGAAGTTTACGCTCTGTACTGCCTACTTGACCTAAGTCTTTAAGAAGCTCGGCTAAAGTAGATTCTAGTGTCGGGTTGCTGGGTATGCGGCTTACTAATACAGGGTGATTCGTCACTCCATTAATAAATTGCGGTAAATGTCGTTCTTTATATTGCTTGAGCAGTGCTGTTTTACCTGTGCCTGTATCGCCATTTAAAAGCATACAGGGCTTTTCCCCCGCTAACCCTTTTCCAAGTCTTAATCTGTCAAAGTCGTTAAATACAGTAGTTATTATTGGGTATTCAATAAATACATCGCGAAATTCATTAAGCTTTTCTTTTTGTTTGTCAGTCAGCATAATTAAAATCCATCTAGGTCTGAAATAAAGTCATCCCAGCTATCAGTTGGCTGCTCTTTAGGTGTAACCTTTTTGTGTTCTACTGGCTCGCTCTGAGCTATTGATTTCTGCGAGTCGCTACTAACATTTTGATGCTTAGCTAACGCTTTACCCCCTTTTACCTTTGAGTTTTTTGGCGCATTTTTTATCGCTTCAAACTCGCTCTGAATTTTGTTATGAATAAACATGCGCGCTTTTGCTAAGCCTACATTATCGATAGAGCTCGAAATAAAATCGCGATGAATGCGCATATTTATTTTATGCTGATTCAAACTCAAACCTTGGGTATAGTCTTGATCTTTACATGGCACTTTAATGTAGTGCTCTAGCTTATCGAGGTACACATATATATAAGAGATATCATCGGGGTTTAATTTAATTAAAACTTCTTGAGATACTTTGTGGCTAAATTGCTTTCTATAGTTTGCTAGTTCAGTACTGTCGTAGCTTGAATTTTCTAACTGTATACCACCTTTTCGAAGTACCCGATGATATGAAATACTGAGCACAACATCTAATTTTTGAAGATCGTCATTACTCAGCATTGTTGGTGGTAACGTATTAAAGCCTTGATCCCATAATTGGCTAGGTATGTACTTAAAGCGGCTGTCGGCATCCTGATGGTAAACGTCTACTACCCATTTATGAAATAACTGCATAAATGTCGTAAAACGCATAATTGCATCTTTTTTTGGATTGTATTCATGCTTTTGTAAAATGTTAGAAAAGGTTTTACCAGGAACAGGGTCTAATAATTCAGTATTTATTGTGCCGAACATACATTCTACAAATGGTTTTAACCACGGCTTTGCAACAGGATTATATTGAGTATTAATGCCTATTTCTTCACAAGCAAGTTCAAGGCTGTTACTCCAAAACTCTCTTCCATTATCAGTAACGAGTGTTTCAATTTTACCAGCACACTTCCACTCATTAATCGTATCGGGGTATAGTTTTGCTACTTCACTTTTAGGTTTCATTGCATTTAGCATTGCTCGTCTTACTGCATCGTAGCTGGGTTCGCTGAAGCTAAAGTAATAGCCAACAATACAATGGCTATACACATCTACTAACATGGTAAGTGTTGGCCGACCAAGCGGGATATGCAGCTCATCATCTAATAAAATAAGATCAAGTGGTGTATGGTCAATTTCAACTTTTTCGAGTATTCGGGTAGGCCGTTTATGCCCTTCTACTTTATTAAACGCAATATCAGCAAGGCGCTTGCCATAACGCGCAACCATCACCTCGTATTGTGGTAAGTTATCTACTCTGTTTTTAAATGCTTTATATGTTAAAGGTTTTAAATCACTGCCCACAACACTGTCGTTTTCAATAATAACTAAATCTGCATAATACTTATAAGCCGAAGCCACTGATGGTTTTTCTTTTACTAAGTAACGCTCAAGTGCTTTTTCAAAAAACTTATCGGTGGCTGTATCACGCTCTCTGTTACCTTTTTTTTGATGGCTTGGTATTAGCGCCATTATATTTTTATCGGCACTTATATAAGCGCTATACCATCGTGCTGCTGTTCTCCAACTGGGCTTTTTTTCTCCCTCAACTTCAGGCATTAATTTTAATAAAGGCTCAAGGTTTTTTGTGTCCAACCGCCTTGAATATTAGCCTCAAGCCATTGAATATATTTAAGCTTAGCAAATGTTGTAGTTTTAATTTTTTCAGGAAGGGCTTGTAAATCTTTGGCGTAATTTTGAGGTAGTTTGGTTTCTACTTTTGGTAATGGCTGGTTAAATTCATCTTCAAACAGCCCGTCATTAAACATTGTTAGACCAAATTGCTGTTTCTATTGATATTTCATTTGTAGTTAAGTCGGCAAATAACTGCCCTAGTGATAATAAGCGTAGCACCGTAGCAAGTAGCTCACCGGCAGTTACTTTTAGAAAGCTAACTAACTGGCCCACTATAATAGAGCCGTATTGCTTAACAAGTTCTAGCACCGATGCTTGCAGCTCTGTTAAAGACTGAAAACCAGAGTAGCGATGCAAAAGCTTTAAGTTATTGAGTGTTGGGTATACACGGATTTGTTTATCTGTAACCAGTATTAAATCACGTCCATCTTGTTTTGCTATGGTTTGCTTTTCAATAAAACGTGCACGAAAGTCTTCGTCGGCAATTTTGCTTTGTGGTTTTACCTCGATAAATTTTTGCGTGCCGTCTGTGTGGGTAAGTAAAAAGTCAGGTGTGTAACGGCAAGTACGGTTATCAAACTCATATTCGTAACCGAGTGGTTGTGCTTCAAATGCGGCTATTGATGGTGAAAATTCAAAATGGAAACAAGCATCAAACTCTAAAGAGGATTCAACTAAACAGGTAGATTTATTTTTTTGACTAGCAAATTTATGTAGGTTTTTTACACGGGAGTGTTTGAGTTTTCTTTTGTACATGTGAGTCAACCATCTAACCATTTGGTTAAATACTAGACTATGCCACCTTATACTTCCAATTTATGCCATCTTTTAGTACAAATATGTCAACTTATACTTCAAACAACACCAAATGAGGAATTTGGGTGGCAGTCTTACCAGCCACATCTCGGCACACACGTCACAAACTGTGGCTGCTCCCTTCCGGGCCTGACCAGGTTCGCCTGCTAGTGTTGCGAGAGGACCAATAAGACTACCATTGAGGGCCTTGTTTGGCGCGGGAAGGATTATCTCTACTTTTGAACTGTTATTCAAGGGGAAATCAAAAAAGAAAGTGCGATTGAATGTTAAACACACAATCACACTATTTTTTATACAAAATTACTTCGCTAGCTCTTTCTGAACATTACGTAATACGGCTTTTACCTTTTTCATATTTTCTGGGCCCATGCGTAATAGCTGTTTTTGCGCTGGAGGTAAACGCTCCCACTCTGAATATGCATATTGATAAGTAACCGAATCTCTAAGTAAGGGCATATCCCCTTTTGGCTCAGGTGTATCAAGTAATAGTTCAATCGCCTCATCGAGTGTTTGTGTAAACTCATCACCTTGATAGCCAATTTCACTATAAGCATCACTTATAAGTGGCTTATATTCGTCATAAAAACGTACAATTTGCGCAGCACTCATGCTTGTGAAAATTTTTACATAAGGGGTGTAGCGTTCATAGCTATTAGGGTCAATCGTAAGAATATCGCCTTCAATAACACTAAAGCTCTCTTGCGGGCGTTCAACAGGTGCATGTTTTACTGCCACTTTGCCTTTTGCTAAGTTATCGATAAATACCACACCACGGCGAATAACATCATCAGTGATCATTAAACCCATCACTTGATCGCTAAGATACTCGTCAATATTTGCAACCACAACTTCATCACTGTCATTAAGACTCGGTAATGGCTTTACTTCAGGTGTTGGCTCTACATCTCTACTTGGTGGGCGGTTAACAACCTCAGGCTCTGGTAAAGCTTCAGGCTCAGGCTCTGTCACTTTTGGCTCTGGGGCTTTATATTCTTGGATTGGTTGCTCTACAGGAGCTTGCTCAACCACAGGCTCTGGCTGCTCTTCTGAGCTAAGTAATACAAATGCAGCCGCACATGCAATAACAATAAGTATCACAATTGCAAACAGCAAATTGTTATTGGGTGGACGTTTTTCGACATCTGGTTGCGATGATTGATCTGACATACGAACTCCATAAAAATTAAAATGCATAATTCAAACACTTAGAGTCTCCTAAGTGCGTGAAATTCCAAACCAAGCGATAAAAAAGTTATCTTACTCAGGTATCCTTTGATTGTTCTAGCTTAAAGACTTACAGTTAATAAATAAAGTAAAGACGGTCAACAGTTTAATTGCAACTATGAGAATAAAACAAGTCGATAAAAATAAACCCAAAATAGCCTTACTTTTAACAGGGGGCGGAGCACGCGCAGCTTACCAAGTTGGTGTATTGAAAGCACTTGCTCATAGTATGCCGCGAACAGCCCCCCTGCCTTTTACTATTATTAATGGTACCTCTGCAGGCGCGATAAATTCAGCCGCCTTGGCATGTTACGCTTCGTGTGCGCACCTTGCTGTACGCAAATTAGAATATGTTTGGAAAAACTTTTCAACTTCAACAGTCTATAAGAGCGACTTTTTAAGTGTGTTTGGTCATATAACCCGTAACATGCTTACAAGTTTTCAATCTGAGCATATTAATCACCCACCAGCGAGCCTATTAAATAATCGACCTTTGCGAGACTTGCTGAGTGAGGTACTGGACCTCTCAAGTATCGAACGCAATTTGCATCGAAACTATTTGGATGCGCTATCAATTACGGCGTCAAGTTATACTACGGGTGATTCTGTTGCATTTTTTCAATCCAAGACTCAATCACCATGGCAACGTGCTAAGCGAGTGGGACAAGCTACACGCATAAACGTGGATCATTTAATGGCCTCAAGTGCGATCCCAATGGTTTTTCCAAGTGTGAATGTGCATAACCATTACTTTGGCGATGGCTCAATTCATCAACTATCTCCGTTGAGCCCATGTGTACACCTTGGCGCAAAGAAAATTTTTATAATTGGTGTAGATCAACCAAAAGAATCACACCCTCCTGGGTATTTACCTCATTTCCCAGGTTTATCATCTATTGCAGGGCATTTACTTGATAGCGTATTTACGGATACTTTGCAGTCAGATTTAGAACGCCTTGAGCGTATTAACAGAACACTTGGACTAATGCCTGGGCGAGAAAAACACCAAGAACTCAAGCAAATTGATACCTGTGTGATAAACCCATCTGAAAATTTTAACGCAATTGCTGCGCAATATTATGATGATATGCCGTTACCTATTAAAATACTGTTGCGTATGATTGGTGTTAAAAAGCGCTCTCAATCAAGCTTAACCAGCTACTTATTATTCGAAAAACGCTACACCCAACATTTAATCGGTATTGGCTATAAAGATGGCCTTGAAAAGTTACCTCAGATCCGCGAGTTTTTAGAGTTAGATTAGGGGCAAGTGTGGGCTCTCAGTAAATGTCATCACTATTCACTGCCATCAATTAAGTAACGTTCAACGCGCTCTACTCGCCTTGGTTTGCCTTGTAATACAAGAATATCGCCGCTGAGTAAGGTGGTTTGTTGTGAAGGCATTTCAATTTCTCGATCTTGACGACGCAACGCTCTGACTGATACTCGTCGTTTTTCGAGGTTTAACTCCCCGATACTTTTAGCTACAGCGTATGCCTCCTGTGGCAATGCAATTACATGCAAATACTCCAAACGCTCTGCGTTTATATCATCATTGGTAAATTTATCGCCGGCAAAAAAACCGTGTAAAAACTTGTATCTGTTACGCCTTTCTTTGCTCACACGCCGTACTATACGTGTCATAGGAACACCTGACATATATAAAACATGCGAAACCAACATCAGACTGGCCTCAAGTGTTTCTGGGACAACTTCTGTCACCCCTAAGTCTTGTAATAACTCGAGCTGGGAGTCATCCCGCATACGCACCAAGATTTTAACCTCTGGGGCTATTTGCTTAATTGCATCTACAACAATTTGCGTCTGCTCAAAATCAGTAAAGGTAATTATAACCAGTCGCGCACGCTCGACTCCCGCTGAACGTAAAATGTCTTTTTGCTTAACATGGCCAAAAATAACAGGCTCACCTACTGCTTTGGTTTCTTGAACCAATACAGGGTTACATTCAACCGCAACGTACTCGATGGCTTCTGGTTTTAAAAACCGCGCAATAGTTTGTCCCACACGAGAAAATCCACAAATGACCACATGATTACTGTATAACGTGCTGCTAGAAGGTTGGTTTGCTGCATAACTTTGAGCATTTTTTAAGTAGCCAAGCTTTGCCAACATCCAAGGTGTTCGCTCTATTAAATAAGGTGTTAATGCCATCGACATCACAGCCAATGCAATTAAAAAGGATGCTTGTTCAACCTGTAATAACTGGTGTTTGGTAGCCAAAGCAATGAGAACAAAACCAAATTCGCCCATTTGCCAAAGCATAACAGCTGCAGCAATGGAGTCCTGTTTTCGCTCTCCCATGAACTGTGCTAAAACAGCAATAACGCCAATTTTCAACACAAACATCAGCGTCAGCGCGGCTAAAATCCAAAACCATACATCTACAACAAAAAGAATATCTAACTGCATCCCTACAGTAACAAAGAACAAACCCATTAATATGTCACGAAACGGCCGTATATCTGCCTCTAGCTGATGACGGTACTGACTTTCCCCAAGCATCATACCAGCTAAAAATGCCCCTAATGCCATTGATAAACCAAATAAATAGGTAAGTCCTGCGGCAAATAATGCGACAAGTAAGGTAGTTAAAACAAACAGTTCTTCTGTGCGCATCAGCGCCACTTCGCTAAACACAGCGGGCAGCACCCACTTTCCTATCGCCCATAAAAGCACACAAACAAAAGCACCTTTTGTTAAGGCTAATGCCAAAGCCCATGCTATTCCTTCTGAGCCACTACTTTGAGCTAATAAAGGTAAAATGATGAGTAGTGGTACGACAGCTATATCTTGGAACAGCAAAATACCTATACCAAGCTGCCCACGCCGATGCTTTAAATCGCCAGACTCTTTGAGTAACTTAACCACAACGGCCGTCGACGATAGTGCCATTAGGGTCGCAATAGTAAAACTGGTCAACAAGGTAAATTCCAGTAGCTGTAGAATTAGCATAATGACAAGACTAGTCACCACTACTTGCAACGTGCCCAAGCCAAAAACAATGCTGCGCATTGCCATCAAACGACCAATTGAAAATTCTAACCCCAAACTAAATAGCAGAAAAACAATACCAAGCTCAGCAACAAAGTGCATTTCGTTACTTTGTGCTATCCAGCCAACACCGTGCCCACCTGCAAGCACACCCGTTGCTAAATAAGCCAATATCGGTGGCAAACCAACACGCTTGAACAGCCACACTAAAATGACGGCAGCAAATAGCAAACCAAATATTTGAGCTAGAACACTTTGCAAATAGACCTCCCGATAATCTGTGACCGAAAATACTGCGTCAAAGTTTTACCACTTAATAATTTTAACTATAGCAACTATCTGTTTTTCAGCCACTTTGAAATTGTGGCATAGAAATCGCTTTAACTAACCAACATCACACTCCGAGGGGGGAGATTTAGTGGAAAACGTCCATATTTTGACACAAAGGGTTTCTGCACGTGGCGAGTTTCTGCCGTTTTCGGCAGAGCATTACCGTAATAATGAGCCTGCAGCAATTCATAGTTTAGTTGCTAAGTTACAAACAACTTTAAATATCGATGAAATACTCAATATTTATGCCGACTACGCTAAGCAGATTATTAACTTTTCCGGTATACAGTTTCACTCCACTCAGGGTGTGACACAGGTTGCACAAAGTGATAATTCAACCCCACCGTACTCGTTTGATTTAGATATCAACAACGAGCACTTAGGGCAGCTAGTTTACTTTAGCCAGTACCCACTTACGGGAAATATTAGTAATAAGCTCACTGGGTTACACAATGCACTCGTGTACCCGCTTAGAAATGCAATTATGTACAGCCGAGTACTGAGATTAGCAACTAAAGACACTTTAACAGGGTTAAACAATCGCAGTCAGTTTAACGATATATTATTTGAAAAACTCGAACGCTGCCGCCGCCAACATCGTTCATTTAGTCTAATGTTGTTGGATTTAGACAACTTCAAGCAGGTGAATGATAACTTCGGTCACAAAGTAGGTGATGATGTATTAAAAGAATTTTCAGCTGTTTTACAATCAAGCATTCGTGGTACTGATTGTGTTTTCAGGTTTGGTGGTGATGAATTTGCAATTCTTATAGATGACCCTGAATTTATTACTAATAAAGTCATCGCACAGCGTATTATGCGTTTAGTGGAAGAGTCTAACATTATGTCTAAATATCAAGTAACTACGAGTATTGGTTACACATTGGTAAATAGCCATGATTGTGAAGACGAAGTTTTCTCTCGTGCAGATAAAGGGCTCTATAAAGCAAAAGCGTCAGGACGTAACTGCGCTAGAGCTTACTAAAGCAAGTGTTGCGCCTCCCCTTACGGCGCAACTTGCTTTTGCTTACTAAACAACTTATAAATCAGTAGCGATAAACAAAAACCAAAGAAAAAGCCACTAACCAAATAAAGTAAAGCGGCCATAGTAGCCAGTGGGGTGACCACAATTAAAACCAGCGGAATACTCACACCAACAATAAAAAAGGCTCCGCCCTTTCCTAACCAGTAAGCAATCAAAACAATTGCGCAGACCAAACCACCCACAAGTGAATAGAGTAAAGTCATTACATCTAGTTCAAATACTAAGTGCGCAACCACTGCTATTAATATCGTAATTAAAAGGCCAAGTGGTGCTTTATTAACAAGTGATAAGCCAACGTGGGGCTGATTGTTCATGCATGGTACTCCCAAATAATTCCTTCATCGCTCACATGATTCGCACTAATGAAGTATCCGACAACTTGGACTAACTCGTCGTTGTAAAAAATAAGTGGCGCACTGGCCCGTAACCAAGGAGCTACTTTTGCATCTTTAAACCAGTGCTTTAATGTATTACGGCCAGGTTTATTTAAGGGTTTTATTTTTGCCTGAAGATAATCAAATCTCATTGTTACGTGCTCATCAACTCGGGGGGGTCTTATCCCCTTTGCGTGTATTGGGCTAATACGAGCACCGTTATTAAGTATAAATGTGTTTCCAGATTGCGCAGTTACAACCAATGGCTCTTGTGTTTGGTGAATTACAAAATACAAAAAACCTTGATGACGGCGAATATGGCCATCTTTTAATTGTATTTTTAATTGCGCGTCAACCTGTGCATTAATACCTTGCTCTAAGATTTGCTCAGTTTGCTTTTGTGATGGCATGAGCGCGGTAAATTGCTCAAGCCAGCAACGCAAAACATTTGCTTGGCGTGCAGCACTGAACATCGCAAGTTCGGCGCAGCTTAAGCCTTGGGTGTCATTTTGACACTTGGCTAAATCTTGCTGGATATACTCATTAAGTAAATCTTGCTGCTGCTGTAGTAGCGTAATGCTGCGTGAAGCGCTTTTTTCAAAACCTATAAATTTATCCGATAAAACAGGCACCACTTTTTGCCGGATAAAGTTACGATCAAAACGTTCATCAGTATTCGAATCATCAGTAATATGTTCAAGCGAAAACGTTTTTGCGAATGACTCGATGGCTGAGCGTGTAATATTTAAAAGCGGCCTAAAGCAAGTACGACCACTTTTGAGTATGCGAGTTTGGCGCATAGACGCTAAACCTTTCAACCCTGAGCCGCGTTTAAGGCGCAATAAAAACGTTTCTAGCTGATCGTTCAAATGCTGACCCAATAAAATGACACTGCCCTCAGCACTGTATTTATCTAATGCCAAATAGCGCGCATCTCGGGCTTGCTCTTCTAGACTCGTGCGCGTTCGCTGCTCAATAGTTACTGACGCAGCTGTAAATACGACACTTAATTGTCGGCATAAATCAGCACAAAACCTTTGCCAGTCATCAGCATAGTTACTCAAGCCATGGTTAACGTAAACCGCACTGAGTTGCAGCGTTGGTATTTCACGTTTCAGTTCATTCATTACATGCAATAACACCACAGAGTCAACACCTCCTGAGAGCGCAATTGTAAATGACGTTTGATTATCATCGACAAACGGTGCAATGGCGTTTTTTACTTGTTGATACAATGGTGTTGAATGCATGAATTTAACCGAAAATAATAAATGATTAGCTCCTAGCTCCTAGCTCNNAGCCGCTAAAGCGGCTTTTTTCTGCATTCGAGTTATTTTTTAGCAATAACCAAATGACATTAATCGTTTGTAACGTTGATCTAGCATCTCATCAAGCGATAACGCTTGTAAGTCTGCAAGGTCACGCTTAAGCTGATTTTTAAGGTTTCTCGCCATTGCATCGTAGTTACGATGTGCGCCGCCTAAAGGCTCTTCAACTAGGTTGTTGATCAAATCAAGCTCTTTTACGCGTGCCGCGGTTACACCCATAGCTTCTGCAGCAAGTGGGGCTTTATCAGCGCTTTTCCAAAGAATTGAAGCACAACCCTCTGGCGAAATTACTGAGTAAGTGCTGTATTGCAACATGTTAACGCGATCGCCAACACCAATTGCCAAAGCACCACCTGAACCACCTTCACCAATAACCGTACAAATGGTTGGCACTTTTAGTGCAGCCATTACTTTTAAGTTACGTGCGATAGCTTCAGATTGACCACGCTCTTCTGCGCCAACACCTGGGTATGCACCCGGCGTGTCGATGAAAGTCATTATTGGCATTTTAAAACGTTCAGCCATTTCCATTAAGCGTAATGCTTTACGGTAACCTTCTGGCTTTGGCATACCAAAGTTGCGTTTAATTTTTTCAGCTGTATCACGTCCTTTTTGTTGACCGATCACCATTACTGGTTGACCTTCAAAACGTGCTACACCACCTAAAATAGCCGGATCATTTGCAAAAGTACGATCACCCGCTAACTCGTCAAACTCCGTAAAAATGCGCTCGATATAATCTCGAGTATAAGGACGCAACGGATGACGGGCTAACTGAGAAACCTGCCAAGCACCTAATTTAGAGAATATTTCCTCTTTTTGTTGGGCACTTTTTTCTTTTAATCGGCTGACTTCCTCTTCTAACTCAAGGTCTAATTCGCCAGCGCGGCTTATATTTTGTAACTCTTCAATTTTTGCTTCTAATTCTGCGATTGGAAGCTCAAAATCAAGATAATTGAGGCTCATGCTCTAAACTACCTAATTAGTTAAATTCTAGTTCTACATCTTGCGCCGCCATCAGTGAAAGCTTATGAATTAAGTCATCACTAGGCGTAACACACCATTCTGTACCTAAGGTTAACTCGGCCAACGCATCTGGACGTTGATAGAAAACCCTAATAGGACAAGTACCAAACTTATAAGGTTCAAGTACTTTTTGTAAATTATCGAAGAAGTTTGCCTCGATTTGTACCATGTTCAGCGTCATTTTAATCGCTTTTATACGTTTTTCGCGCGCTTGAGCAATGGTACATATGTCTCTGGCGGTCATTGTAATGCCACCGGAGAAGTTATCAAAGCTGACCTGTCCAGATATTACCAAGATATTGTTGATTTGCAGCATATCTTGGTACATTTCAAACTGTTCTGGGAATAAGCGTACATCAATACGGGCACTCTTGTCATCTAAAGTTATAAGCCCCCAGCGATTTCCCTTCTTATTTATGAGTGTTCGCGCTGCAATGACAAGCCCTGCAGCGGTAGATTGCACATCTCGATTAGTTGGCTGCAAGTCCACTAAACGGCCTGTGGTGTAATGTTTAAGCTCTTTACGGTATTGATTGATTGGGTGGCCGGTTAAATAAAGGCCGAGTGTTTCTTTTTCGCCATCTAACCATTGATTATCGGTCAACGGCGTCGCTTTTATAAAGGCTTGTTCAACTTCATCAGGCTCTGTGGCCAGTAAACCAAACAAATCGGTTTGACCAAGAGACTCTGCTTTGTTGTGTTGATCAGCGGCGCGCATAGCATCTTTAAGGCTCGCTAATAAGGTTGCTCGCCCAGGTTGAGTTTTATCTGGGCCAAGTTGATCAAGTGCACCGGCGTAAATCAATTTCTCCGTGACACGTTTATTTAACCGCTTCAAGTCAACTCGAGCGCAAAAATCAAACAAGTCTTTAAACGGGCCGCCTTCACTGCGCGCCTCTAAAATTGCTTCAACAGGTGCTTCACCTACCCCTTTAATGGCGCCGATACCGTATACAATTTCGCCTTGCTGATTTACAGTAAATTTAAACTCACCTGCGTTTACATCCGGCGGTAATAAGGTGAGTTTCATGTTTTCACACTCATCCACCAAAATTACAATTTTATCGGTATTATCCATATCAGCCGACATTACCGCAGCCATGAACTCGGCTGGGTAGTGCGTTTTCATCCACAACGTCTGGTACGAAACTAACGCGTAAGCTGCTGAGTGAGATTTGTTAAAACCATAACCCGCAAACTTCTCTACCAAGTCGAAGATTTTAATTGCAAGTTCGCCGTCAATGCCGTTATTTCTTGCACCATCTTCAAAGGTTGAACGTTGCTTTGCCATTTCTTCGGGCTTTTTCTTACCCATTGCACGGCGCAGCATATCTGCGCCACCGAGCGTATAACCCGCCAACACCTGCGCAATTTGCATTACTTGCTCTTGATACAGGATGATACCGTAAGTAGGCTCAAGAATAGGCTGTAAGCTTTCGTGCTGATATTGTGCGTCGGGGTAAGAGATGTCTTCTCGACCTAATTTACGGTCAATAAAGTTATCTACCATGCCCGATTGCAGTGGCCCTGGTCTAAACAAGGCCACTAAGGCTATCATATCTTCAAAGCAGTCAGGTTTAAGACGTCTGATCAGATCTTTCATGCCTCGTGATTCGAGCTGGAAGACCGCGGTCGTTTCGGCGCGTAATAATAGCTCTATACTCTTTTTATCATCCAGTGGGATTGCGTTGATATCAACAGGCTTCTTGCCTTCACGCTCAAGGCGCTCGTTGGTCATATCAATTGCCCACTGCAAGATTGTCAGCGTTCTTAGACCTAAGAAGTCAAATTTAACTAAGCCGGCTGTTTCTACATCATTTTTATCAAACTGAGTAACCGGAAACTTCCCTTCATCATCACAATAAAGCGCGGCAAAATCGGTGATGGTGGTGGGTGATATAACTACACCACCCGCATGCTTACCGGCATTACGTGTACACCCTTCGAGGATGCGGCACATATCAATTAAGTCTTTGACCTCAGAATCGCCATCGTAAGCCTCTTGCAAACGCGGCTCAACGTCAAACGCTTTTGCTAGGGTCATACCCGGATCGCCCGGTATCAATTTTGAGATACGGTCAACAAAACCATAAGGGTGCCCAAGCACACGACCAACGTCACGAATAACCGCTTTTGCTGCCATCGTACCAAAGGTGATGATCTGCGATACCGCATCCCGTCCATATAGCGCTGATACGTGATCGATTACTTCATCACGTCTATCCATACAGAAATCGACGTCGAAATCCGGCATGGAAATACGCTCAGGGTTTAAGAAGCGTTCGAAAAGTAAATCAAATTCTAATGGGTCAAGATCGGTTATCTTAAGTGCATAAGCCACCAACGAGCCCGCACCAGAACCACGCCCCGGCCCAACTGGAATATTATTATCCTTACTCCATTGGATGAATTCCATTACGATTAAGAAATAACCTGGAAAACCCATTTGGTTGATGACGTCGAGTTCTATTTTTAGTCGCTCATCATATTCGACTCGTTTTTCTTTACGGTCGTTTTCATCTGGGAATAAAAACTGTAAACGTTCTTCAAGGCCATCTTCTGAAACTTTAACTAAGAAGTCTTCAATATTTAATGAGCCAGTTGGGTAATCAGGTAGAAAGTAAGTACCCAGTTGCACCGTTACATTGCAGCGCTTAGCTATTTCGACACTGTTTTGTAGTGCTTCTGGAATATCACTGAACAGCTCAGCCATTTGCTCTGGCGTTTTAAGGTATTGCTCCTCAGAAAAACGTTTGGGGCGACGTTTGTCATCCAGAGTGTAACCATCAAAAATGGCGACGCGGATCTCATGCGCTTCAAAGTTTTCAGGCTTTAGAAAGACCACTTCATTTGTTGCGACCACTGGTAGTTGCTCAACGTCGGCAAGCTCTACCGCTAAGTGCAAGTATTCTTCTTCTTGAGTTCGTAGAGTACGAATAAGCTCGATGTAATAATGGTCGCTAAAATGCTGTTTATAAAAGCTGACCACTGATTCAATAATACCAGCGTTGCCTTTTAACAGTGCTTTACCTAAATCACCGTCTTTAGCGCCAGAGAGTAAAATAAGGCCCTCTTTGTGCTCCACCAGCCACTCTCGTTCAATAACAGGGCGATGAAATAAATGCCCGCGCTGATACGCTTTTGAGATCAATAATGTAATATTTTTATAGCCAATGTTATCTTTAGCCAAAATAACAAGTCTACATGGCCCTTCTGGAAACTCAGGACTGTGGAGCCAAAAATCAGCCCCTACAATTGGCTTTATACCTGCGTTGTGGGCTGTATCGTAAAAACGCACTAAACCACACAAGTTCATTTGATCGGTAATTGCTAAGGCTGGTAATTCTAGCTCTTGTGCTTTGGCAACAATCGGTTTGGTTTTAGCCAAACCATCGACCATCGAAAAGTCAGAGTGAACACGTAAATGTACAAAATCAGGAGCCGCCATTATTGCTCCTGCATTGCTAGTACGCGTTGCACTGGTTTAAAACTTTTACGGTGCTCATCAATTGCACCATATTGCTCAAGTGCTGCAAAATGCGCTTTCGTTGGGTAACCTTTGTGCCCTGCAAAACCGTATTGCGGGTAGCGTTTATCCAGTTCAATCATTTCATCATCACGAGCAACTTTCGCTAAAATAGAAGCTGCTGAAATTTCAGCCACTAAGCTATCGCCTTTTACCACTGCTTGTGCTGGCATTTCTAAAGATGGCAGTCGATTTCCGTCAACAAACACAAACTCTGGTGTAGTCGTTAATCCTTCTACCGCGCGAGTCATGGCAAGCATCGTGGCGTGTAAAATATTTAATTCATCTATTTCTATTGGGCTACAACGGCCAATTGACCAACAAAGTGCTTTTTCTTTGATTTCGAGGGCCAGTGCTTGACGTTTTTTATCAGTTAATTTTTTTGAATCAGCAAGGCCTGCAATCGGCTTTGTTGGGTCAAGTATCACCGCAGCAGTAACTACGTCACCAACAAGTGGGCCACGGCCTACTTCGTCAACACCGGCGATAAAAGTTAGATTTGGTCTTTCAATTTGCATTTAATAACTCCGCTACTGCCGCCGCGGCTTGCTCGCTAGCATTTAAGCGTATTTGTTGGTGAATCGCTAAAAAGCGTGATTTTAACGCACTATTATTACCCTCTAGCATAGGCTTTAGGGCATGTGTTAAGTTTTCAACATTGCAGTCTGCTTGTAAAAACTCAGGCACTAACTCTTCATCTGCTAATAAATTAGGTAATGAGAAATATTTAATATTAAAGGTAAACAAGGTTTTAAATATCCAGTAACTCATCGGTTTAATTTTATAACCCACCACCATAGGTTTTTTATATAACATGCCTTCTAATGTCGCCGTACCAGAGGCGATTAAAATGGCATCTGCTGCTTGCATTGCAATATCAGATTGCCCATCCAGCAATTGTATTTTTAACGACGGTGCTGTGGTGGCTAAAATTTCACTGAACTGAGCTTTTCGCTTGTCATTAACTAACGGCACCACAATTTTTAAATCTGGGTTTTTAGCTTGTAACTCAGCCGCTGTTTGAATGTAGGTCTCACTTAATAAACCGACTTCTGAACCACGACTACCGGGTAACAATGCCAATACTTTGTCATTGTCATTCAAACCCAGTTCTATACGGGCTGCACTGCTATCATGTTCCAAGGCAATATCATCAGCAAGCGTATGACCTACAAATGTGCAAGGTACGTTGTGCTTATCATAGAACGCTTTTTCAAATGGCAAAAGAGCAAGCACCATATTGGTTGCGGCACTAATTTTATGAATACGCTTTTCACGCCACGCCCACACAGACGGGCTAACATACTGTACCGTCTTAATACCCGCATCTTTTAATGGTTTTTCAATACGCAGGTTAAAGTCAGGCGCATCTATGCCAATATAGATGTCAGGAGGGTTATCAAGGAAGTGCTGAATGAGTTGCTTACGAATTTTTAATAACCGAGGTAAACGCCCTAACACTTCAACCAAGCCCATAACGGCAAGATCTTCCATATCAAATAAACTTTTACATCCCTGTGCCTGCATTTTAGGGCCTGCAATGCCTTCAAAAATGGCATTTGGGTAGCGTATTTTTAGTGCTTTTATAAGACCTTCGCCTAATATATCACCGGATAGTTCACCCACTACAATTGCTATGCGTAATGGTTTGCTCTGATTATTCATTGATTCTTTTCGCAATTAACTCTGCATTTAATAGCAGCAGTTTAACGTGTTTTCAATGCAGTATAAATGTTGGGAGGTAATATTAATTTATTCCTTAGCGCATAAACAACAAACTCAACTTTGTAAATAAGGTGCATTGAGGCGCCAAATTGCTGAAAAATCATTGGTTGCATTGGGTCTTAAGTGAAATAAGTCTAGATTTATCCAATATTTTATATTTCTGTCACATTGATTAATGCTCTATACATAAGCTATTTTTTACACTCTTGGGTTGACTAAAATCAATAAAGGCATAGAATTAGCGAAGTTTCAGTAATTTCTGAAAGATAATACAGCCGCGCCGTCAACTTTAAAGGAGCACACTATGATAGATGAAGCGTTTGTCGATCTATCGCGATTGCAATTTGCGATCACTGCACTGTTTCACTTCCTCTTTGTCCCGCTAACATTAGGCATGACATGGATTTTGGTTATTATAGAATCTGTTTATGTTATGACTGGTAGAGAAATCTACCGTGACATGACTAAATTTTGGGGTAAATTATTTGGGATTAACTTTGCGGTTGGTGTGGCTACTGGCTTAACCATGGAGTTCGAGTTTGGAACAAATTGGTCGTACTATTCACACTATGTAGGCGATGTGTTTGGAGCTCCACTGGCGATTGAAGGTTTAATGGCATTCTTTTTAGAGTCCACCTTTGTAGGCATGTTCTTTCTCGGCTGGCAAAGACTAACAAAGCGACAGCATTTAGGTGTTACTTTTTTGATGGCTATTGGCACGAACTTGTCTGCCCTTTGGATTTTGGTAGCCAATGGTTGGATGCAAAATCCAGTTGGTGCTGAGTTTAATTACCAGACAATGCGCATGGAAATGACCAGTTTTGCTGAATTAGTATTTAACCCCGTTGCACAAGTTAAATTTATTCACACCGTGTCGGCAGGTTATGTCGCTGCATCAATGTTCGTCCTTGGTATTAGTAGCTGGTATATCTTAAAAGGTCGCGATTTGGCTTTTGCTAAGCGCTCATTTTCAGTTGCCTCTGGTTTTGGTTTAGCATCAATTTTATGTGTCATCTTACTGGGTGATGAATCTGGCTACGAAGTTGGCGAAGTGCAAAAAGTAAAATTAGCCACTATTGAAGCAGAATGGCATACCGAAGAAGCTCCAGCTGCTTTCACAGCAATTGGTATTCCTGATTCAGATGAACAAGTGACGCATGCTGCCGTTAAAATCCCTTACGCATTAGGCTTAATTGCAACGCGTTCGCTTGATGAGCAAGTAACTGGTATTAGTGATTTAGAGAAAAAACACGAAGTACGTATTAGAAACGGCATGATAGCGTATGAGTACCTTGAAAAGCTCAGAAATGGCGAAGACACCCCTGCAAATATAGCCAAATTTGACACCTTAAAAGATGACCTTGGGTACGGTTTGTTACTTAAACGCTATACACCGAATGTAGTCGATGCAACAGAGGAACAGATACAAAAAGCAGTGAAAGACTCTTTCCCACGGGTTGGCCCTATGTTTTGGTCGTTCCGAATCATGGTCGGCTGCGGCATGATCATGCTTGTGGTATTCGCCCTGTCGTTTTACTACAACGCGCATCGTGTTATTGAACAAAAACGCTGGTTGTTAAAAGCGGCTGTATGGAGTATTCCCCTGCCTTGGATTGCTATAGAGTTTGGTTGGATTGTTGCTGAATATGGTCGCCAACCTTGGGCTATATCAGAAGTGTTACCTACATTTTTAGCCACATCGTCGTTAACTGTCAATGACTTACTTTTCACCATTACTGCGTTTGTTATTTTTTATATTTGCTTAGCCGTCATAGAAGGCTGGTTGATGCTCAAATTTGTAAAACTCGGACCAAGCTCATTGCACACAGGTAAGTATCACTTTGAACTTGAAAAAGCTGATAAACAACTAAACCAAGGAGCACAGTCATGATTTTTGATTACGAAACCTTAAAGTTCCTTTGGTGGCTGTTAATAGGCGTATTACTCATAGGCTTTGCTATTACTGATGGCATGGACATGGGGGTAGCAATTTTGTTACGCCTAGTGGGTAAAACAGATTTAGAGCGCCGTACTGTGATCAATACCATTGGTGCACATTGGGATGGCAATCAAGTGTGGTTTATAACCGCTGGCGGAGCATTATTTGCAGCTTGGCCAATGGTTTACGCCGCTGCGTTCTCTGGCTTCTACTTTGCGATGATGTTGGTGTTGTTTGCGCTGTTTTTACGACCACTTGCCTTTGACTATCGCTCAAAACTCGAATCGGCAAAATGGCGTAATAATTGGGATTGGGCGCTGCTCGTTGGGAGCTTTGTGCCCGCTTTGGTGTTTGGTGTCGCGTTTGGAAATATACTTCAAGGGGTGCCTTTTGATATTGATAATTTATTACGCACGACCTATCAAGGCTCCTTTTTTGCTTTGCTTAACCCATTTGCATTAATCGCTGGTTTGCTAAGCGTCACTATGCTGGTTGGTCATGCTGGCATGTGGTTACAATTGAGAACTGACGCTGAAGTATCAGTTCGATCAGCCCAATACGGTCGCTATGCTTTAATGCTATTTATCGCTCTTTTTGCTATTGCAGGATTCTGGGTGGCAAAAATGGACGGCTATCAAATTATCTCGATGCCAGATACTCAAAGCTATGCGAATCCACTTGGCAAGGTAGTTACAACAGCGCCCGGTGCGTGGCTTGATAATTATAGTAAAATGCCACTCACAATAGCGTTCCCTATATTGGCTTTTGTATCAGCAATCTTTGCCATTATATTATCTAAGCTAAACAAACCTGCATTAGCGTTAGCTACAACCAGCACCATGTTAATAGGGGTTATTATGACTGCAGGCAGTGCGATGTTTCCATTTATTATGCCTTCAAGTAATAATCCAAATATAAGCTTAACAATGTGGGACGCTGTTTCTAGTCATATGACATTAAATGTAATGTTTATTGCTGCTATCATTTTTGTTCCTTTAATTTTATGTTACACAACTTGGTGCTACGTAAAAATGTGGCGTAAAGTCACCCAAACTGAAATTACGAACAACACTCACGGCAGCTATTAAGGAGACTTATTATGTGGTATTTCGCATGGATACTGGGTGTTTTATTAGCTTGTACTTTAGGCGTGATTAATGTCATGTGGTACGAGTTTCAGCAAAATAAAGACAGCATTGCTGATGATGAATTAGAACTACACGAAAGGCTTAAACGCCAAGATGACAACTAAAAAACGGCCCGTTCGCGCGCAGCAAACCAAACTGCGTGCATTCTTAAAACACCACAGTCAAAGTGGTGCACGCTTATTAAAAATGAGCATTGTACTTGGTACACTCAACGCGTTGTTAATGATAGCGTCCTGTTACTTACTGGCAAATGCAGCACATCTTGTCATGTTTGAAAGCAAAAATATCAACGAAGTGAGCTATCTGCTTTGGCCTTTAGCTGGACTCATATTATTACGGGCTTTATTTTTAGCGCTAAGCGAAAGACTTAGCCATTATGCTGCGCAAAAGATTAAATCTTCCATGCGCAAAACATTACTCGCAAAGTTAAACCGCTTAGGGCCTACATACATTGAACAAAAAGGCCAAGGTGCAACGTTAAATACACTGCATGACGGTGTTGAAGCACTGCACCAATATTACGCTAATTATTTGCCCAGTATTGCATACAGCGCACTCATCCCTGTGGCGATTCTTGTAGTGATTTTTCCAACAGATTATAAAGCAGGGTTAATATTTTTGTTCACTGCTCCCTTAATCCCGTTTTTTATGATTTTAGTAGGTCATAAGGCAGAAGAGATAAATCAACAACGTTGGCAGCAACTCTCAATTTTAGGGAATTATTTTTTAGATCGGATCCAAGGGTTGACGCAATTAAAATTGTTCAACGCAACTCGCTCTGAGCTGACTCACATTGCAAGAATTTCTGATGACTTTAGATCCTCAACAATGAGTGTACTTAAAGTCGCATTTTTGTCTGCATTTACGTTAGAGTTTTTTGCCACTATTAGCGTCGCCTTAGTCGCTGTAATCATCGGCTTTAGGTTGTTTTTTGGCACCCTTGATTTTGCTACCGGCTTTGTTGTTTTACTCCTAGCCCCAGAATTTTATTTACCCTTACGCCAAATGGGCAGCCATTATCATGCACGATTAGAAGGCATTAGCGCCGCTGCAGATATGATTGATATCATCAATGCGCAAGAGCAGCTACCGCTACAACAAACTCAAACTGTACCATTACCCATAAAAAATATTAGCGCCAAGCAGTTAAGTTTTTTATACCCTGATAGTAAAGAAGGAATATCCGATATAAATATCAGCCTTCCTGAGCAGGGGTTGTTCGCATTTGTAGGCGACAGTGGCGCAGGTAAAAGTACCTTGTTTGATTGTTTACTTGGCTTTCATCATCAAGCAAATTCACACATTTTCATCAACGGCAATGCCCTTTCTCGCTATGAAAACCAGAGCTGGTTACAAAACATAGCGTGGATACCTCAAAACCCGACCTTATTTTATATGAGTGTTGCTGATAACTTACGTATAGCCAATGCTCAAGCTACACAAACACAACTAGAACGCGCTGCCGCTAAAGCAGGCGCTCTTGAGTTTATTCTCGCATTGCCTCATGGGTTTGATACACTGCTTGGTGAGCAAGGAGAAGGCCTCTCTGGCGGCCAAAAACAACGTATCGCTTTAGCACGTGCTTTTTTAAAAAATGCGCCAATCTTGATGCTAGATGAACCTAGCGCTCACCTTGATAGCCAAACAGAACAATTAATTAATACGGCGATTACTGACTACGCAAAACACCACCTAGTCCTTGTTATAGCTCACAGATTAAATACCGTTAGTAAAGCAGACAAAATTTATGTGATGCAACAAGGAAAAATTATCGAGCAAGGCAGCTATCTACAGCTAAATGAGAAAGAAGGCAGATTCTGGCAACTTGTTAACGCAGGTGTTCAACATGACTAACTTTATTCGTTTATTAAAACTATGTAGACCCCACGCAGGGATGTTACTGCTTGGTGCCCTTTTATCAACCTTGACCGTTTTAGCTAACATTGGTTTGCTTGCAATTTCAGGCTGGTTTTTGGCTGCAATGGCAGCTGCGGGTATTGCATCTGTGCATATGAATTACTTTACGCCTGCCGGTGTCATTCGATTTTTAGCGATTGTAAGAACAGCTTCTCGCTACGGCGAGCGGCTCATCACTCACAATGCGACGTTTTTGCTACTGAGTGAAATTCGAGTACGGGCATTTAAAACATTAAGCCAGTTGAACAACGTAGACTTAGCCATGAGCCGCAGTGCTGATTTAGTCAATCGAATGCAAAATGATGTTGACGCACTAGATGCTTTTTACTTAAATGTTTTATTGCCTCTTGTCGTTGCCGTGTTTGGTATACCTATTATCATGCTATTTATGAGTGCATATAACCCTAATGTAGCCTTGGTATGCTTTACTGCTCTTATGATCGTCGGCGTTATTGTACCTTCGTATTTAGGTGCTAAATTTAGTAAAACAGCCACACACGAGCGAGAACAATCTGCACTTTTAAGAGCACAGTTATCAGAGACCCTAAAAGGCTCGCGAGAATTAATGCTTTATCAAGCCTCAGCTAAATTGCTGGCAACATGCGATGCCTCAAGTGAGTTATATAATCAGCAGTTACATAAACGACACAGTGCAATAGCTAATAGTAATGGACTTACTTTATTAATCACACAGTTGACTATGCTAAGTAGTATTGTGATCTTGATCCCACTTATAAGCAGCAATCAAGTCGCGAATGTCGAATTAGCAATGATGAGCTTATTTGTTTTAGCAAGTTTTGAAACCGTGCTTAATCTTCCTAATGCGTTTATTCAACTTCCCAATACTTTAAGCGCTGCAGCACGTATCTTTGAATTGGAAGACAAATTGACATCACCTCCTTTAACCGCAGCGGTAACTGTTAATAAGCAACCTCTAGGTCTTTCTTTTTCTAATATTGATTATCGCTATAATGACCAAACTCACGCACTGAAAAAAGTTAATTTAACGATTTCAGCGAAGCAAAAAGTCGCATTAGTGGGTCCTAGTGGCAGTGGAAAGACTACACTAATCAATTTATTAACAGGGCTATGGCCAACGCAAAATGGGCAGGTCAAACTGCACACACTTGAAGACTCTATTGATATTGACACTCTATCAATAGATAACCGCTTTGATTTACTGACTATCCTTGCACAACATCACTATATATTTGATGGCTCTTTGGCTGAAAACTTACGCTACGCACAGCCAAATGCCACTGACGATATGCTTATGAAAGTGTGTGAACAAGCACAATTAGGTTCATGGCTATCACAACTGCCTTCTGGCTTAAATACACGCTTAGGGACAGCAGGACGAGCCGTATCACAAGGCCAAGCAAGGCGAATTGCTATTGCACAAGCCTTACTTCGCGATAGCCCTATCATGGTTTTAGATGAACCAACTGAAAGTTTAGATAACCATACTAAACACCAAGTGATCAATACGATAATGGATGTCATGGCAGATAAAACAATTATCACCATTACACATGACCCCGCATTGTTGGATTCAATGGATAAAGTGATATGGCTAGAGGAAGGAGCTATAAGAGCTATTGATAGTCACAGTGCTTTACTTGCAAATGAAGTGGATTACATGTCTTTGGTAACACGATTTTAAGCATAAAAAAACCACCGATTATTACTAAGCGGTGGTTTTTATTAAGCGATGTAATTAACGAATAATTCCACGTTCAGAATTTTTTACAAATTCAACCATTAGCTGAACTGCTGGATACTTAGCGGCATCTTCACTCAATGCGGCGATTGCCTCATCAACACCTAAGCTCTTTCGATAAAGTGTTTTATAAGCACGGCGTGTCGCCATTACTTCATCACTTTCAAAACCACGGCGTTTCATACCTTCGGTATTAATAGCAACGGGACTAGCGGGTGTACCAATCGTCGTTACAAAGGGTGGCACGTCTTTGTTTACACCAGAGTACATCCCCACAAAAGCATGTGCTCCGATTTTACAAAATTGGTGAATCCCCGAATTACCAGCAAGGATAACCCAATCACCAACATGAACATGGCCAGCAACTGAAGCATTGTTTGCAAAAATAACGTTATCCCCAATTACCGCATCATGTGCAACATGGGTATACGCCATAAATAAGTTATTACTACCAATTTTGGTAACACCTTGGTCTTGAATTGTACCACGATGAATTGTCGCACATTCACGAATAACATTATTATCACCGATAATAAGCGTTGTTGGCTCGTTGTTATATTTTTTGTCTTGGCAGGCTTCGCCTACTGACGCAAATTGAAAAATATGATTGCCAGAGCCAATAGTAGAAGGCCCTTTCACAACAACATGAGATTCAATAATACAATCATCACCTATCACCACATCGTTGCCAATGTAGCTATAAGGACCAACTGATACATTATTACCTAATTTCGCACCTGATTCGATTATCGCTGTAGGATGGATCACAATTAAAGCTCTCTTCTCGCACACATGATTTCAGCAGTACACACTACCTTACCATCAACTTTCGCTTCTGCTGCAAATTTCCATATATTGCGGCGCTCTTTTAAAAACTGTACATGCAAATGCATAGTATCGCCAGGAACAACCGGTTGTTTAAATCGCGCATTGTCGATTGCAGCAAATAAGTAAAGCTCATTTTCACTGCGATTTTCAACCGTTTTAAACCCAAGCAGGCCTGTGGCTTGTGCCATCGCCTCTAAAATAAGAACACCCGGGAAAATTGGCTGATTTGGAAAATGACCAGTAAAAATAGGTTCATTCACGCTAACGTTTTTAATGGCGTGAAGTGACTCGCCTGGCGTGTGGTCAAGCACTCTGTCCACTAATAACATAGGGTAACGGTGCGGCAGTAAGCTCAATATTTCTTGTATATCCAAGCTATTTAATTCGTTTGCCAAAATAGCATCCTTATTGATTATCAACATTTAATGACTGAGTCAAAGTCTCTAGTGCTTTAAGACGGTCTTTCATCTCTGGTAAATTACGCAAATGAGCGATATTACGACGCCACTCTTTATTTGTAGAGTGCGGCATACCAGAAGAGTAGATACCAGGCTCTTTAATTGACTTAGTTACCATACTCATGCCGGTAAGTATAACACCATCACATATATCAATGTGACCATTTATACCTACAAGCCCAGCAAATTGGCAATTTTTACCTACTGTAGTACTACCAGCGATTACTGTGCAACCTGCAATAGCAGTACCCGACCCAATCTCTACGTTGTGTGCTAAATGGACCTGATTGTCGATAATCACATTATTAGAGATTATTGTATTATCAATTGCACCGCGATCAATCGTTGCCCCTGCACCAATTTCAACGTTATCACCAATAATGACAGCACCG
Source organism: Pseudoalteromonas sp. 3D05 (assembly GCF_002723455.1). GTDB lineage: Bacteria > Pseudomonadota > Gammaproteobacteria > Enterobacterales > Alteromonadaceae > Pseudoalteromonas. Next base: position 40,432 of record NZ_PDUS01000015.1, read on the forward strand.
ATTTGCGGTATTTTTATCCACTGGCCTTTATCATTAGCGTAACCAAAACCATCGCTACCTATGATTGAGTTTGCTTGAAATAGACAGTTTTCGCCAATTTCAACATCATGATAAATAGATACATTCGACCACAGTTTGGTGTTACTGCCTATTTTAGCCATCGCACCGATAAAACAATTAGCACCTATTTGCACATTGTCAGCAATCTGTGCTCCTGCTTCAATCACAACATTGGCGCCAATAGAAGCCGAACTAGCAACCTGTGCGTCCGGATGAACAACTGCACTGGAGTGAATGCCTTTTACTGCTGATGTAGGCGTTGTATCCATTATCTGAGCAAGCTGTGCATAGCTGTTATAAGGATTAGCAGCAATAAGCTTATTACCCTGAAAATAAGGAGCATCTGCTGCAGATAATATCACTGCACTGGCACGTGTATTGTCCAATTGTGGGCGATATTTCTTATTCGCTAAAAATGCAATATGCCCAGACTGGGCATTTGCAAGTGTCGCTATTTTTGAGATTTCTAAAGCGCCGTCCCCATCGAGTTCAGCGCCAAGAAGTTCCGCAATCTGCGAAAGCGTATAATTTTGCATATTTCTTCTATTGTTTACTTACTTTTTCAACAACTTTTTCTGATAAATCAGAAACTGTCTTTGGGTTAAAGTAAACAGTAGTGTCTTTTACTTTAACTTCATCATACTTGCCATCTTTAGCAACTGTTTGGATTGCATCAATAATAAGCTTTTGTACTTTAGCTAATTCTTGATTTTGACGCATTTTAATTTCTTGCTCTAAAGGACGACCTTTTTCTGCAAGATTTTTTTGCATACCTTCAACTTTTTCGCGTAGTGCATCTTTTTGCGCTTGGCTCATTGTTGTGCTTTCACGTTTAAATTTTTCAGCTTCAAAACGGATATCGCCTTGAAGTTTCTCAATTTCTTGGCGACGTTCAGCAAATTCAGCTTGTAAAGTTTGCTCTACTTTAGCCATTTGAGGAATTTGCTTGTAGATTTCTTGCATATCTACAATGCCTACTTTATGAGCAAATGCGCTCGCTGAAGTACCCATCATAAGTGTGGCTAATAAGGCAATTGCCGATGATTTAAATGATTTCTTCACAAAAAACTCCTTTAGAATGTATTACTAATATTAAAACTGATGGTCTTCGTATCGTCATCTTCTTCTTGTTGCAATGGATACGCAAAACTAATCAGCATTGGGCCCATAGGTGAAACCCACTGTAATGATAAACCTGTTGATACTCTAAAACGTGCTGGATCTGAGTAGTCCTCTAATTTAGCACGCTCATCCGGCCCTAAATTCTGATAACGATCAACGCTAAACTCTGTATCCCACACGTTCGCAGCATCAACAAAGAAACTAGTACGCACAGAACTCGTGTTCTCTTCATCTAAGAATGGCGTCGGTACAATTAACTCCATACCCGCAACCGCTTTCGCATTACCACCAATTCGACCTTGTGTATTTAGTACGTCAAACTCTGATGCGCCGCCTATACTGCCAGTCGGTGTACCATCTGGCAATGGGGTGCCCGGAATTAATTTTGGCGTTCTAGATACTGCACGCGGTAGAATTGTATTACGGTCAAAGCCACGTAATTCCATTTCTGTAATACGGAAGTACTCTTGGAATGGTAACGTTTGGTCGTAACCATTGGTTTCACCATAACCATTTCCGTAGCCAAGTGCTGCACGCGTTGAGAATACCCAACGATGATCATCACTGATCGGCCAATAAAAACGCGAATCATAATTTAGCTTAAAGTAAGTTAAATCAGAATTCGGCGTTGTGCCTGTTAGATTAAGTGTTTGACGTGAACCAGCAGTTGGAAATAAACCGCGGTTTACTGTTATACGAGACCACCCAACACTCAACTCATACTTGGTAAAGTCAAAGCCAGCATCTGGGTTCTCTGGGTCCAAGAAGGTCTCACGCAGTACACGTGTTTGCTCATACTCAGCAATTTCAGAAAGCTCTTCTTGAATCCATTTAATACCAAAGTTTACACGGTTAACCGCATCAATTGGAAAACCTATATTGGTACCAATACCGTAGCTCTTCGATTTATAATCGATAAGGCTAAACTTACTTGCATCATAATTACTGTAAAATATGCTGCTACCTTGTGATACACCATCCGGCGTAAAATAAGGGTCTGTGTAAGATAGGCTTACGCGCTCAGAACCACGTGACGTATTAATATTAAAACCAATTTGGTTACCCGTTCCTAAGAAGTTTGACTCAGTTACACCAATATTAAACTGTAAACCTAGGTATGAACCATACGCAAGACCCGCATTGAAACTACCTGCTGATTGCTCTTTGACATTAAAGTCAACATCAACTTGGTCATCAACACCAGGCACAGGCACGACGTTAAAATCAACAGTTTCCATATAAGGTAAACGTTGAATTTGTAATTTTGAACGCTCTAAGTTTTGGTTTGAAAGCCACGCGCCTTCTAACTGCGTCATTTCACGGCGAAGCACTTCATCTGAGGTATTTTGGTTACCACCAACAATGATACGACGCACATAAACTCGCTTACCTGGTTTGACCGATAATGTTAATTGTACTTCTTTGTTCTCATCATCAATTTCAGGAATGGTGCGTACTTCGGCATTCGCATAACCAAAGCGCGCTAAGTAGCTTTTAATAAACTCTTCAGATGATGTTACCACTGAGCCATTGTAAAGCTCGCCGGCACGCAGTGGAATAACGCTCTTAATTAATTCTTCACGCCCAAGTAAGTCACCGATGAAATCAAAGCCTTTAACTTTGTATTTCACGCCTTCTGTAATGTTAGCCGTAACATAAACAGATTCACGCTCTGGACTTACAGATACTTGAGTTGAATCGATATTAAAACGAAGATAGCCGCGGTCTAAGTAATAGCTGCGAATATTTTCAAGGTCGCCTTCGATGGTTTGCTTTTGGTAGCGATCGCTTCCCATAAACTCCCACCAAGCTAAATCTTGCTGTGATTCAGCGAGTGCTAATAGCTCTTCGTCAGGGAAAAGCTCATTACCCACAAGGTTAATTTGGCGGATTGAGGCAGCATCACCTTCGTCAAATTCTAATTTCAATTTAACGCGGTTTCGTGGCAACTTTGTGATACTAATATCGATTTTTGCATTGTACTTACCAATACTATGAAAAAACTCAATTAATCCTTTTTCAATATTATCAACCACTGTTTTATCTAGCGGTTCACCTTGACGAATATCTTGCTGCTCAAGAGACTGAGTTAACTGCTCGTCTTTAATATCTTTATTGCCATCAAATTCTATAAAACTGATCGTTGGGCGCTCTGTTACTTTAAAAATAACATTGTTGCCATCACGTAATGCTTTTATGTTGTCAAAGTGACCTGAGCTATACAATGACTTAATTGTTTTTGAAATTGTATAGTCATCTACACTGTCACCGACATTGATTGGAATATGCGTTAAGGCAGCACCGAGTGCTACACGCTGTAAACCTTCAACTTTTAAATCGTCAACAATAAAGGAGTTTTGGCCAAGGGCTGCAAAGCTTGCCCCTAATAAACTTGTTACTGCCAAATGTTTTTTTATAGCCATTTTATTATCTTTATCCTTTACAACTGTATTACCGCTCAACACCACATTAAAGCAATGTTTTACAATCGTGTTTTTTAATTCGAGACTGTCGCCATTCTATAATCGCGATACATCATTGAACAAAGCGAAACATGTTAGAAAAATTAGGAGCAAGGCTCCCACTTTAAAACCAAATTCTTGTGTCTTTTCAGAGACTGGCTTTTTACGGAAAAGTTCAATTATGTAATACATTAAGTGCCCACCATCAAGTACTGGTAAGGGTAATAAATTAAATACACCCAAGTTAACACTTATTAATGCTAAAAAGCTTAAAAAGGCAACAAAACCATAACTTACGCTGGTTCCTGCACCTACAGCTATCCCTACAGGACCACTTAAATTTTTAACGGATACTTGACCTGTAATTAAATTACCGATCATATCAAAACTTAAACTTATTAAACGCCACGTTTCCTTTACGCCGAGCACAATACTATCCAGTGGACCATAATGTCTAGTCTCGATGTAACCTTCTGGCCACTGTTCTACAACTGGCGCAACACCTAAAAACCCTTGTTGTACGCCATTGCCGACCGTTCTACCTTGCGGAGTAACCGTTAGCAACACCATACTATCTTGTCTTTTTACACTAAATTGTAATGATTTGTTAGCTGATTGCTGAATAAGATTAACTAATTGCTGCCAACTGGTTATTGTTTCGCCATCTACCATCACAATTTCATCGCCAACTCTTAAGTTACCCATAGAAGCAGCTGAGTTTTTGGTAATTGCTGCAACTTCTAACGTTGCATCAGGCCGAAACGGAACGATCCCTAGTGACGCTAATGGAGGCACATCTTGTTGGTCTAACTTCCAACCATCAATATTAATCGTTTTAACTTGCTCTTGGTAATCATTAGAGCGAACAGTCACATCAACACGTTCATCACCAAGACTTGCCATTAACGCAAATGTCGCATCTTGCCAGGTGGCAATATCATCATTACCAATTTTAATAATTTGTTGATTAGGCGCGATACCTGCAAGTTCGGCTCTGCTGCCCTCTTGTACCACACCAACAACCGGCTTTATTGACTGCACACCCACTAAATACATTACTGCTAAAGCGAATATGGCGAAAATAAAATTAGCCATTGGTCCCGCCGCAACAATCGCAATACGAGCCTGAACTGACTTGGCATTAAATGAAAGGTGACGTTCAGCTTCAGGCACATCATCAACACGCTCATCAAGCATTTTGACATAACCACCTAAAGGAATGGCTGCTATCACATACTCAGTACCCAATTTATCGTGCCACTTTAATAACGGTTTACCAAAACCGATTGAAAAGCGCAGGACTTTAACCCCCGCTTTACGTGCAACCCAAAAGTGGCCGTATTCGTGAACGGTAACTAAAATACCCAGTGCTAGAATAAATGAACCTAAATTCCAAAAGAAATCGAACATATCAACATTGTACCTTGCGTATTTGTTGTACTGCTTGCTCTCGGGCTAATTTATCACACGCTAAAATTTCATCTAGGGTATGAACGTTTACATCCGCAGTTGCATCTAATGTTTGCGCATTAACTCGATAAATATCCGTGAACTTAATTTTACCTTTTAAGAAAGCAGCCACGGCCACTTCATTGGCGGCATTAACTGTTGTGGTAGCACCTTGCCCAGCCTCACACGCAGTGATGGCTAGTTTTAAGTTTGGATAGCGAGCAAAATCAGGTTTAGTAAACGTAAAATCAGCTATGTCTGAAAAATCGAGCGGCTTTACACCTGCATCTATGCGTTGTGGGTAAGCAAGTGCGTGAGCAATAGGCGTGCGCATATCAGGATTCCCCATTTGCGCAAGCACAGAACCATCTTGGTACTGCACCATTGAATGAATAATACTTTGTGGGTGAATAACCACTTCAATATCATTAGCGGCGCAGTTAAATAACCATTTTGCTTCAATAAACTCTAAGCCTTTATTCATCATGGTGGCTGAATCTACTGATATTTTTTGTCCCATTGACCAATTTGGATGTGCGACTGCCTCAGCAACCGTTACCGCAGATAGTGTATTGATATCACGCGTTAAAAAAGGACCACCAGAACCTGTCAATAAAATTTTACTGACGCCATGCTCTGCAAGTTTTGCATTGGTTTTTGAACCTTGCAATGCTCCAGGTAAGCACTGAAAAATAGCATTATGCTCACTATCTATTGGTAAAAGTGTGGCTTTGTGCTGTTTTACTTTATCAATAAACAACTGCCCTGACATCACTAACGATTCTTTATTTGCCAGTAATACTTTTTTACCTGCCTCGACAGCGCTTAATGTGGGGATAAGCCCTGCGGCGCCTACAATAGCTGACATCACAGCATCAACACTAGGGTGAGCAGCCAGCTCACTCATTGACTCTGTACCGCTTCTAACGATTGTTTTACACGCAGTACCTGACAGATGCTGTTTTAATTGCTCAGCGGCATTGTCAGAAGCCATAACAGCAAAAAAAGGATGATGCTCAAGGCACAGCTGGGCCATAGATTTAGCATTCTCACCGGCAGTTAGAGCAAACACCTCAAACTGGCTGGGATTTCTAGCAATAACATCTAATGTGCTAGTACCAATTGAACCTGTCGCACCAAGAATAACTAGTTGTTGTTTACAACTCATAGACTGAGTGTCCATGCATAACATAAAACAAAAATAGGCGCTGCAGCGGTTAAACTATCTAGTCTGTCTAATATGCCACCATGCCCCGGTAAACATGAACCGCTGTCTTTTAGGCCCGCTTCACGTTTAAACATACTTTCTAACAGATCACCAATGGCAGAAAACAAAGCAATAAAAATAGTCATTACACCATAGATTGGCCAAACAGCCATATCAACATCACTAAAGTGGCAAAACGCTAAAACAAAGATCACAGCTGCAACAACACCACCGGCCAAACCTTCAATGGTTTTATTTGGGCTTACCTTGGGCATTAATTTGTGTTTACCAAAGTTTTTACCAGTAAAGTAAGCACCAATGTCGGCACTCCAAACTATACCAAGGACGACAAGGATCAACATTGAACCAAAATGGGTGGACTCTAAATAATTAGCACTGCGCAGAGTATTAAGCGCAAGCCATAGCGGCACTAACGTTAAAATACCTGCAATGGCACGCATCACAAGCCCTTCATTCCACGCTTTTGCCATTGATGGGTAACGCCAAACTAGGTAAGTTGCAACAATCCACCAAGAGAATGATAAGGTGAAAATATAGTTTGCATCCCCGACCAATTTCCCGTCAACCCACAGCGACTCAATCGGCCAATGCCAATTTAACAGCGCCAGTAAAATCGCAATAAAGATAACAAACGCAAAACGCTTCAATTTATCACATAAGCCCATAAAGGCAGACCATTCCCAAGCACCCATTAAAACAATGGCACCGGCAATGTAACTAAATAAAGTTAGTGGTGTATAAAAAACTAATAACAGCGCCAAAGGCGCTAACACTAAAGAGGTTAAAATTCGTTGTTTTAGCAAAGTGTTACCCTTTTAATTAGGTTTCGGCGAGTAATTGTTTTATTTGTTCGCCGGTACAACCAAATCGTCGCTCTCTGGCAACGTAGCAGGCGATAGCGTCAGCAAAAGCAGCTTCATTGAAGTCTGGCCAAAGCGTATCGGTAAAATAAAGCTCAGCATAAGCTGCTTGCCATAATAAAAAGTTACTAATGCGCAAGTCTCCTCCCGTTCGAATCAGCAAATCAGGTTCTGCCTGATCCTGCATACTCATTTGTGAGGCAATATCTTGCTCAGTGATATCATTGGGGTCTAATTCCCCAGCAGCTATTCGTTTACCAATTTGTTTAGCTGCATTTGTAATGTCCCAACGGCCACCATAATTAGCGGCGACGTTTAATTTCAGTCCTGTATTATCAGCAGTTAACGCATGTGCTGCATCCACTTTACTACGCAAAGTGTCAGAAAAGCGTGATAAGTCACCAATAATAGTTAATTTTACATTGTTTTTGTGAAGTTTTTTTACTTCCTTGCTCAGCACGAATAAGAATAACTCCATTAACGTGCTCACTTCATCTTCAGGACGTTGCCAGTTTTCACTACTAAAAGCGAACAAAGTCAATGACTCTACTCCCAATTTAGTACAAAACTGTACCGATTGACGAACAGCGTCCACCCCTTTTTTATGCCCGTAAACACGTGGCCTATTTTTAGCCTGTGCCCAACGACCATTGCCATCCATGATTATAGCGACATGCTTGGGTAAACATTGCTGGGAAATTTTATCAGCGTTAAGAACCATAAATATCGAGTATTCCATAAAAAAACGCCGCCTAGTATACCCCAGACGGCGTTTCAAAACTAATATATTTCTAAACCCTAGCTCAGCTTATTTAGCTGCTTAGATTTCCATCAACTCAGCTTCTTTCGCTGTTAATTGAGTATCCATCTCTTTGATGAATTTATCAGTTAGCTTTTGGATTGCATCTTCAGCTTGGTGCGCTTCATCTTCAGAGATGTCTTTATCTTTTAATAAGCTTTTAACATCACCGTTTGCATCACGACGAATATTACGCACTGCGACGCGACCACTTTCAACTTCACCACGTACGATTTTAATTAAATCTTTACGACGTTCTTCAGTAAGTGGAGGAAGTGGTACACGAATAACTGCACCCGCTGACATTGGGTTCAAGCCCAAATCAGAAGCCATAATCGCTTTTTCCACCGCTTGTGCAAGTGATTTATCAAATACACTCAGTGCTAGTGTACGTGAATCTTCAATTGTTACATTCGCTACTTGGTTCAACGGTGTTGGCGCACCGTAGTATGACACCATAATGCCATCTAAAAGTGCTGGATGAGCACGACCAGTACGAATTTTAGATAGTTGACTGCCAAGTGCCGTTACACTTTTCTGCATGCGTTCTGCAGCATCTTTTTGAATATCGTTAATCACGGTTCAATCCTAATCTAGTTAGTTACTTCATCTGAGGCTTGTGAAGAGATAAGTGTTCCTTCTTCTTCGCCCATAATAACACGCTTTAACGCGCCTGATTTGTTCATGTTAAATACGCTTAATGGCATATTGTGATCACGTGCTAATGTGAACGCAGCGAGATCCATCACTTTTAGTTCTTTATCAATGATTTCATTGTAGCTTAAGTGGCGGTAAAGTGTTGCGTCTGGGTTTTTCACCGGATCATCGCTAAATACACCGTCTACTTTAGTCGCTTTGATAACTGTGTCTGCTTCGATTTCGATACCGCGCAAACATGCAGCTGAATCAGTGGTGAAGAATGGGTTACCTGTACCTGCTGCAAAAATAACAACACGGCCCGTTTTTAATAAACTAATTGCTTCAGCCCAATTGTATGCATCACACACACCATTTAATGGAATTGCTGACATCAAACGACAGTTTACAAATGCGCGGTGCAAAGCGTCACGCATTGCAAGGCCATTCATTACCGTTGCTAGCATACCCATGTGATCGCCTACAACGCGGTTCATGCCAGCTTCTGCAAGAGAACCACCACGTAAGAAGTTACCACCACCGATAACTAAACCCACTTCTACGTCGAGTTCTACTAGCTCTTTAATTTCTTGCGCCATACGATCAAGCACTTTTGGATCGATGCCAAAGCCTTCATCTCCCATTAAAGCTTCACCACTTAATTTGAGAAGAACACGTCTAAAAATAGGTTTACGATTGATAGTCATAGTATTGGGGCCAACTTTTATTAAATTATGGATAAAAAATAACCGCGCTTATGATAAACATAAAAGCGCGGTTATTTTAAAGAATTTCTAAGCATGACGCAAAAGCAAATAGTACTTTAATTGCATGTATTTTCCTTTTGCATCACAAATAGTTAATCTTACTGACCTTTAGCAGCAGCAATTTGCGCAGCTACTTCAGCAGCAAAATCTTCTTCTTTCTTCTCGATACCTGCACCAACTTCCATACGAACGAAGCTAGTTACTGTCGCGTTTTTCTCTTTAAGAATTTCGCCAACAGACTTTTTAGGTTCCATGATGAAAGCTTGACCAGTAAGAGAAACCTCACCAGTAAACTTCTTCATGCGACCAACAACCATCTTTTCAGCGATTTCAGCAGGCTTGCCTTCATTCATCGCGATGTCGATTTGAACTTGCTTTTCTTTTTCTACAACGTCAGCAGGCACATCATCAGGCGTTAGGTATTCTGGGTTTGAAGCAGCAACGTGCATTGCAACGTGCTTAAGTGTTTCTTCATCAGCAACACCTGCAACAACAACACCAATACGCTCACCATGACGGTACTCAACTAATTGCTCACCAGCGATGTACTGAAGACGACGAACATTGATGTTTTCACCAATTTTAGTCACAAGCTCAACACGGTCTTCTTCAAACTTAGCTTGTAAGTCTTCGATAGTCGTTGTGTCAGCGATAGCAGAATCAGCAACTTTGTTAGCAAATGCTAGGAAGCTTTCGTCTTTAGCTACGAAGTCAGTTTGACAGTTAACTTCTACAAGTACTGCAGCACCCGCGCTTTGCTTGATGATGATAGTACCTTCAGCAGCAATGTTACCCGCTTTTTTAGCAGCCTTTGCAGCACCGCTCTTACGCATGTTCTCAATCGCTAACTCGATGTCACCATCAGTTTCAGTTAACGCTTTTTTACAATCCATCATGCCAGCGCCTGTACGCTCGCGTAATTCTTTAACTAGGGCAGTAGTTACAGCCATTAGTAAATCCTCAAATCTGAATTCAGGTTAGATAAGCGGGTTACCCGCTCTACAAGAATAGCAAGTCTTCATCTAAAATTAGATGAAGACTTGATGACAGCTAATTACTCAGCTTCAACGAAATCGTCTTTCTCAGCTTGAGCAACGATGTTGTTTTCACGACCTTCAGTGATTGCAGCAGCAACTGAACTAGTGTAAAGGTTGATAGCACGGATAGCATCATCGTTACCAGGAACAACGTAATCTACGCCATCTGGGTTAGAGTTAGTATCAACGATTGCAACAACTGGGATACCTAGGTTGTTTGCTTCACGGATTGCAATGTGCTCGTGGTCAGCATCGATAACGAAAAGCGCGTCAGGAAGACCGCCCATGTTTTTGATACCACCAAGGCTCTTTTCAAGCTTTTCCATTTCACGGTTAAGCATTAACGTTTCTTTCTTAGTTAACTTCTCGAAAGTACCGTCTTGGCTTTGGATTTCAAGGTCTTTAAGACGCTTGATTGATTGACGAACTGTTTTCCAGTTTGTCAACATACCACCTAACCAACGGTGGTTAACGAAGAATTGGTCACTTTCGATCGCCGCTTCTTTCACTGCTTCGCTTGCTGCGCGTTTTGTACCAACGAAAAGTACTTTACCTTTGTTTGCTGCAGCACCAGATAAAAACTTAAGTGCGTCGTTGAACATTGGTACAGTTTGCTCAAGGTTGATGATATGAACACGGTTACGTGCGCCGAAGATGAAAGGCTTCATCTTAGGGTTCCAGTAACGTGCTTGGTGACCAAAGTGAACACCAGCTTGAAGCATATCGCGCATTGAAACGTTTGCCATTTTGTAAATCCTCTAAGTTGTTTAGGGTTAGGCCTCCACATATCCCATAGCACCAACACCGAAGTTTATTAACTTCAAATGCACCCAAGTGTATGTGACGATACGTGTGTGTGTTAAAATAAAATTGTGTATGCCTTAAATACAAAAAATCATTTAAGAATTTATTTGTAAAAAGACGGCGCGCTTTATACCATATTAAAAACAAATATTCAACGTCGCGTGCAAAAATTGTGCGACGATAAATGTGTTAAAACTCGACTATGGAGCCTCTATGAGTGCTGTGATCAAGACCCCTGAAGAAATAGAGAAAATGCGTGTTGCTGGGCGCTTAGCAGCAGAAGTACTAGAAATGATTGAGCCACATGTTGTGCCAGGTGTGACCACTGATGAATTAAATACAATTTGTCATAATTATATTGTTGATGTGCAAAAAGCTATTCCTGCGCCGTTAAATTATCACGGCTTTCCAAAATCAATTTGCACGTCGGTAAACCATGTTATTTGTCACGGAATTCCAAATGACAAAGCATTAAAAGATGGCGACAGTGTAAATATTGACGTCACTGTCATCAAAGATGGTTATCACGGCGACACTTCAAAAATGTTTCATGTTGGCACACCCAACATCCAAGGCAAACGCCTTGCTCAAATTACCCAAGAGAGTCTTTACTTGGCTATAAAAATGGTCAAACCGGGTGTGCGTTTAGGTGATATTGGCGAAGCGATTCAAAAATATGCTGAAGGATTTAACTATTCAATCGTGCGTGAATATTGTGGCCATGGTATTGGCGCTGAGTTTCACGAAGAACCTCAAATCATGCACTATGGCCGAGCAGGTACTGGCGAAGCTTTAAAAGCAGGTATGTGCTTAACGATTGAGCCAATGGTTAATGCCGGTAAACGCCAATGCAAGCTGCTCAAAGATGACTGGACAGTGGTCACAAAAGACCGTTCTTTGTCAGCTCAGTGGGAACATACATTGTTAGTAACTGAAAATGGTGTTGAAATTTTAACGCTCCGATCAGATGATACCATAGACAGGATCATCGAACATTAGGAGCCAGCCCACGTGGCATTACCCAATAAAGTAAAAAAGTTGCTTGGCGATGCCGAGCAACTAAACGATTACCGTGATTGCTCCGCTTATTTTTATAAATGGCTGCATAACGAGTTTTCAAAACAACCCGTTGGTAATTTGATTAATGCCCGCGCTGAATTTATAGACCGCCTGCTGATCAAGCTATTTCATGTTTATGACTTAGCACACGAGCCTGATTTAGCGCTTATTGCCGTTGGCGGCTATGGACGAGGTGAATTACACCCCTACTCTGATATTGACTTTCTACTGTTAGTGACTGAGCAACCAAGTGACGCTATTTGTGAAAAAATTGGCCAATTTGTCACTATGTTATGGGACTTAGGTTTAGAGATAGGCCACAGTGTACGTACTATTGACCAAGCCATAGTTCAAAAGCGTGAAGACGTAACGTTCGCCACTAGCTTACTAGAAAGCCGCTTATTGTTTGGCAATCACATCGAGTATGAAAAACTAAAAAAACACATTCTTGATACCCCTATTTGGCGCTCTGATGAGTTCTTTTTGGCAAAAGTACAAGAACAACAGCTACGCCATAAAAAATGCCATGGCACTGCCTATAACCTAGAACCCAACATTAAGGAAAACCCAGGTGGTCTGCGTGACTTACAAACCATCATTTGGGTTGCAAAAAAGCATTTTAGAGCCGAAACTTTACAAGAACTGATTAGCCATGGTTACTTAACCCACGAAGAATACCAAGAACTTTCTGAGTGTTTAGAAAACCTGTGGAATATTCGCTTTGCCTTGCACCTTGCTGCTGAGCGCTCTGAAAACCGTTTATTGTTTGACCACCAGCCGCTTGCAGCAGAAATTCTTGGCTTTGGCAGTGATGGTAAAGCCTCTGTTGAGCGGATGATGAAACGCTTATTTCGGATCATGAGCCGCGTACGCGAACTCAATCAGATGCTATTGTCTTATTTTGAGCAAAGTATTTTACCTGAATCCAGTGAGCAACCAATTGTAGAACTCGACAACAGCTTCGAACGTGTTGGTCATCAAATAAAAGTTAAAAACCCATCCGTGTTTTTCCGCCGTGATCAGCTTTTTGTATTGTTTGAACATATTGCTGATAACCCTGCTATCACGCATATCTACCCAAGTACAATTCGCACTATACGCCAAGTACGTAGACGTTTGCTTGGTGATTTGCAAGATTACGCAGCGTGCCGTGAGGCGTTTTTACGTATCATTAAGCACCCTAATGGCATGGGTCGTGCCTTTACCTTAATGCATAAACACGGCATGCTTGCAGCCTATTTACCACAATGGCGCAATATATTCGGGCAAATGCAATTTGACTTATTTCATGCATACACAGTCGATGAGCATACCCATAAATTAATTAATAATATTTATCAATATTTTGATAAATCAAGTATCAATCAGTTCCCATTATGTTGTGAAATAGTCACTCGAATGGATAAACCTGAATTGCTGTACTTAGCAGGTATTTTCCATGATATTGCCAAAGGCCGTGGGGGCGATCACTCCGAGCTTGGCTCGGTAGATGCTATCGCTTTTGCCAAACTTCATCGATTTACAAACTCAGATGGTAAGCTAATCTCGTGGTTAGTGGCTAATCACTTACTGATGTCGGTGACAGCCCAGCGTAAAGACATTAATGACCCCGATGTGATTAAAGAATTTGCATCAAAAGTAAAAACAGAGCGCCAATTAGATTATCTGTATTGTTTGACTGTTGCGGATATACGCGCAACCAATGACAATTTATGGAATGACTGGAAAAACACTCTACTACGTGAATTATACTTACACGCACAACGCGCTCTTCGCTTGGGACTGGAAAACCCCATGGATCAGCGAGACCAAATTCGTGATAAAAAACGCCAAGCTAAGCAACGCTTGATTAATCTGGGATATGGCGAAGAAAAAGTTGATTTAATTTGGAGTCGGTTTAAAGCAAATTACTTCACCGCCTTTAGTGAACAACAAATTTCATGGCATAGCGAACACTTAATTAACGCTGACTTGTCGCAGCCAAGTGTTATCGTTTCAAATAAAGCGATGCATGGCGGAACACAAGTATTTGTGTATAGCCCCTATTCTGGAGCTATTTTTGCGCGCTTAGTGAATGTGATTGGCTCGAAAAAAGCACAAGTTCAACACGCTCAAGTACTGACAACACGAGACGGGTATGTCGTTTTTAGCTTTGTTGTACTAGAAGTCAGTGGTGAGCCTATTGCCAGTGGCCGAGCACAATCGATAAAACGTGGACTTGACCAAGCATTAGCAGATCCGCGTAAAAAAATACGCTTTAAAAAGAATCGTTCACAACGCTTTAAAGACTTCAATATTAAACCTAAAATCATTTTACGCCCTCACCCGCGTAAAGATCGCAGTCTAATAGAAATTCAAGCGGTGGATATTCCTGGCTTATTGACCAAAATAGCAGAAGTTTTTCAAGCACACTTATTACATATACATGCTGCACGCATTACTACCGTAGGAGAACGTGCAGAAGATTTCTTCGTGGTATCCAATAACGAGTACCAAGCCCTTACCGACGAAGAGCAAACAAAAATTTATCAAGCACTGCGTAAAAAACTCCACGCAGAAATCGAATAAGAGGACATTATGTCAGATTTAAAAACCATGATTGAAAACGCCTGGGATAACCGCGATAGCATAAGCCCAAGTTCAGTATCAAGCGATGTAAAACAAGCCATTATTGATGCGCTAGAGTTACTTGACAGTGGTGCAGCACGTGTTGCTGAAAAAATTAGCGGTGAATGGGTTGTACATCAGTGGTTAAAAAAAGCCGTTTTACTGTCGTTTCGTATTCGCGATAACGAACCAATGAACGATGGTGTAAACCAATTCTACGATAAAGTGCCACTTAAATTTAGTGATTACACACCTGAGCAGTTTCAACAAGGTGGTATGCGCGTAGTTCCAAACGCGGTTGCACGTAAGGGCAGCTTTGTGGGTAAAAACGTAGTATTGATGCCATCGTACGTAAACATTGGTGCTTACGTTGATGATGGCACCATGGTAGATACATGGGCCACTGTAGGCTCATGTGCACAAATTGGTAAGAACGTTCACCTATCAGGTGGTGTGGGCATAGGCGGCGTTTTAGAGCCACTACAAGCTAACCCTACCATCATTGAAGACAACTGCTTTATTGGTGCGCGTTCTGAAATTGTTGAAGGTGTGGTCGTTGAAGAAGGTGCAGTTATCTCAATGGGCGTTTACATCAGCCAAAGTACCCGTATTTACGACCGTGAAACTGGCGAAATCCATTATGGCCGAGTGCCAGCAGGCGCTGTTGTTGTACCAGGTGCATTACCATCAAAAGATGGCACTCACAGCTTATACGCTGCAATCATCGTGAAGAAAGTAGACCAGCAAACCCGCGAAAAAGTGGGTATTAACGCCCTACTTCGTTCAATAGATGAATAAGAGCTGTAAGCTTTCAGCCGTAAGCGATCAGCTGATTTGAGTTAGTAGCTGGGTTTGAGGGTATCACTCCCAGCTATTTTATTTTCACTTAATACAAATTAATGAATTAAAACCAAGTGCCTACTTTCCGCTGTCAGATCGCAGATCACTAAACTGACGGCTAAAAATACTCCTTTTTACCATTTCGCATAATGGTCTTCGGTAAAGCCCCACTCGCCATTGAGTGTAATCACTTCATTTTCAAGGGTGATTTGGCCATAAAAACGACCGAAGTGTTGAGTGAAGTTGCTAGCGATGATAAGTAAGTTAGTTTTATCGTGGCGGTTACCTACAGGCTCAAAGGTTAGGTTTATGATGCCGTCGTTTGAGCGCAACTGCCATTGTCTGCAATCGTTTTTATCACCATAACGCTGAAAATTAAAATCGACCATGTCTATTTTTATTAAAGAGTTATCAAGCCACAACGCATTTTCAGTAAAGCCTGTTTCTACAACGCCTGCTGCAAGGTTTAGACCTAAACGGCGCCCATCTGTTAAAGTACAAGCTAAACTCCCCCAGTTCCAAAATGTTTCTCGGCGCATAAAGCCTGCACTCCAATCAACACATGCCAACGCGTTTACTTGCTCAAGGTTGATATGTTTACCTCGCCAGTCGACCGTGCCTGAACAAGGTAGTGCTGCAACTTTCTGTGTAAAGTGAAAACCAGTAAAACCTGCTCTTGCACAAACCGTAAGCGGGTTGTAATTTACTGACTCATCAATGACAGCCTTTATTTTAAGTCCTGCGTTTAAGCATACTGTGACTTTACGCAAACCTGATTCAGCACTGAGCGTGACACTATTCCCTCCTTTATGAAAATGCGCCTTGCCTGAGTTTGGCGTAGTATCAATGTAAGTACTCATCGCGAATAAATTGGTAAAGCTAAACTCCTCAAATTCACCTGTGCTTGGGTGATACACATAGGCAAAGCAGTTGCTCGCAATTTTCAAGTCAACAATCGCCAAGCCAATAATAAGAGTTTCACACGTAAAACTTATAAACTGAAACTGATTAAATTTTAGCTTTTTCGCAAACGAGCTGGTTACCTTGCCCATGCTGTTGCGCAAGTCAAAATCCATATAGTTAATATGTTCAATCCCTTGCTCAAACACGCCAAACTGCGCATTACCACGGTGATCGATTAGTTTTTTCATGATCAGTAGAGCCCGTTTAGTATCAGCATTTAGCTAATTTGGGTAGAAAATACAAGCTACTTTATTAGCCAGTACCCAATATATGTAATAAGGTATGCAGGCATGCTTTAAAGTTAGCACTTAATATTAGGGATTAATATATGACGAAAAAGACATTCCGCTCAACTCTTTTGCTGCCTGTATTTTTACCTGCAGTTTTCATCATCTTATGTTTAGTACTTGGCACTATCAGTAACCCCGAACTGGCCGGTGAAGCATTCAGTGTGACCTTATCATGGATAACAGAAACCTTTGGTTGGTTTTACATGTTGTCTGTCGCTATTTTCTTGGTTTTTATTGTCTCAGTTGCCGCCTCTAGTTGGGGCAATATTAAGCTTGGACCTGACCATGCACAGCCCCAGTACAGTTTTCCTGAATGGTTTGCCATGCTTTTCTCTGCTGGCTACGGTGTGGCTTTACTTTATTTTGGCGTTGCTGAACCCGTTTTACACTATGCCTCACCGCCAAGTGGCGCAGCAGAAACTGTGGATGCAGCTAAACAAGCAATGCAAATTGCCTTTTTTCATTGGGGCTTTCATATCTGGGCTATATACGGCATTGTAGGGTTAGTACTTGCTTACTTTGCTTTTCGCCATGGCCTACCATTATCAATACGCTCTGCTTTATACCCTCTAATTGGTGATAAAATTCACGGCCCTATTGGTCATACAGTGGATGTCTTTGCAATCTTAGGCACTCTATTTGGTATTGCCACCACATTAGGCTTATCAGTAACGCAAATCAACGCGGGATTACATTACTTATGGCCTAGTATTCCTGTTAATACCACGGTACAAATTATAGCCATAGCTTTGATAACAGGAGCGGCGACCATCTCGGTTGTAGCAGGCATGGATAAAGGAGTTAAGCGCCTGTCTATGTTAAATATGGTGCTGGCAATCACATTGATGACTTTTGTCTTTTTTGTCGGTTCAAGTATTCATATTTTAGAATCGTTTTTGCAAAACACCGGAAGTTACTTAAGTGGTATTGTTGAACGAACATTTAACTTACAAGCCTATAGCCGCAGTGACTGGATAGGCAATTGGACCTTGTTTATATTTGGCTGGACTATCGCATGGGCTCCGTTTGTAGGAATGTTTATTGCAAAAATTAGCCGAGGACGAACAATTAGGCAGTTTGTTGTAGGCGTGATGCTAGTGCCAACGATATTCACCTTTTTATGGTTTTCTGTGTTTGGTGATACTGCACTTAACTTAATAATGAACGAGGGCTTTAATACGCTAATTGTCGATGTTCAAGCTAATCATGCCGTTGCATTATTCCAGCTATTTGAAGCGCTACCTTGGTCATTTTTTATCTCGTTAGTAACCGTAATTCTTATTATTACATTTTTCGTCACATCGTCCGATTCAGGCTCATTGGTTATTGATTCACTTGCTTCAGGCGGCAGTCTAGACACCCCAGCTTGGCAGCGCGTTTTTTGGGCTGTATTAGAGGGCACAGTTGCATCAGTACTATTGCTTGCCGGTGGTTTGAGTGCGCTACAAACAATGACCATAGCCAGTGCATTGCCATTTGCTGTGATCATGTTACTTGCAACTGCTGGATTATGGCGGGCTTTGCGAATCGAAGGACACAGAGACTCCAGCTTACAAGCACATACATTGACCAACAAAAGCCCAGAACTTACACATTGGAAGCGGCGCTTGGCTGCGATGGTCAGCTACCCTAATAAGAGCGACGTGCATACTTTTATCAGCCAAATTGTTATTGCCGCGATGGAATCTGTACAAGCCGAATTGAAAACCCGTCAATGGCAAGCCGTCGTTGAATTTGACGACGTAATGGGCCGTGCATTTCTAACTGTGTTAAGGCATGATCATGTAGATTTTGTGTATGATATTAGGCTAACAGAACACGCAACCCCAAGCTTTGCTTACGCTGAGTTAAAACCCACTGAGGATGACCCTCAGCTTTATTATCGTGCCGAAGTGTTTTTACGCCGAGGCGGTTTATCTTACGATATTTATGGCTTTAATGAAGATGATATTGTTAAAGATATACTCGATCAGTTTGAAAACTACCTACACTTTTTAGACAACAGTCCTGGAGAACTGCCGTGGGACATGACAAAACACGACGAGATGTTAGATTCCGATAAAGGCTAACTTAACCATCAAGCCTCTTATATATTAAGGGGCTTACTTTTAATTAAATTGTTACAGAGTATTACAAAAACACACTTTATCGCTGTTATTTTGCCGTCTAACGCTAACACTGACATATCCCCCATTTACACCACTGGTAATTTATTTACCTGCCACTACAATGCAGCAAACGCAATATTGGAACAGCCACTATGAATCTGACGCGTAGCTCGTTAAAAAATCCCGCGAGCGTTATAGTCATCTTGGTGTTAATTATTTTATTTGGCATTTTAAGTATTTTTAAATTGCCAATTCAATTAACCCCAGACATCGAACAACCCCAAATCACCATTTTTTCTGGTTGGCGCCAAGCAGCTCCTGAAGAAATAGAATCTGTAATTATAGAACCAATAGAGAACGCCGTTAAAAACACTCCCGGCGCACTCGAGGTGAATACGAATATTAACCGCGGCAATGGCTCTATTACGCTCACTTTTGCCGTAGGGCAAAATATGCAGCAAGCGATGCTCGATGTACTTACGAGTTTAAATCAAGCTCCTCCTCTACCACTGGATGCATTTGACCCTGTGGTTTTTGCTGGCGGAAACAACGGCGAGGCAGCTGCGACACTTCTGGTTACGCCAAAAGATTATCAATCCGATAATTTAGATTTCGATATGGCGCAATTTCAAAAACAAATTGATGAGTTTATTGAGCCTCGCTTAGCACGTATACCCGGAGTTGCCCGGGTAGATTTAGCCAGTGAGCGGCCAAAAGAGTTAAGAATTACATTCGATCCTCATAAAGCAGCAGCATTAGGCATTAGCTTAAATCAAATTAGTAATGTACTTGCCAGCTCCCGCGATACATCAGGTGGCTTAGCCAATGTGGGAAGACGCCAATACACAGTTAGGTTCACCGGCCAATACGACTTGGCGAGCATGGCACAAATGCGTGTGGGTTACTCAAATAATCGCCCCATCTATCTAGGCGATATTGCCAGCGTAGAACGTACCCATTCAGATAGATTAGGTATGAGTGGCCGCAATGGCAAACCCGCTTATTACATACGCATTTCGCGCTCTAATAGCGCCAACACAGTGGCACTATTAGATGATATTAATGTAGCAATTAAAGAGCTAAACCAAGGCCCACTTGCTGACAATGGCTTATCTATAGAACTGAGCTTTGATGCTTCTGTACACATACGTAATGCGCTCTCATTAGTGAAGGGTAACTTAGGACTGGGTGTTGTTTTATCATGCCTAATTTTATGGCTATTCTTTAGAGGACTAAAGGCCACCTTTGTTATTGCGGCGACAATCCCTATTTCCTTAATGGTCGCATTTTTAGCACTAAATATCTTTGGCCGCAGTTTAAACGTTATCTCACTAGCAGGTTTAGCTTTTGCCGTGGGGTTAGTGTTAGATGCCGCAATCATAGTGCAAGAAAACATAGCCAGACTGCGCTCACAAGGGCTGGATAATAAAAAAGCCGCTTTAAAAGGCGCAGCTCAAGTGACGGGAGCATTGTTTGCCTCAACCACGACAAGCGTTGCAATATTTTTGCCTATTTTGTTTATGGCCGGTATTGAAGGACAGCTGTTTTCAGACTTAGCATTAACCTTGTCTATTGCCGTAATCACTTCAATGCTATGCGCAATTACGCTTATCCCTTTAGCGAACCATCTATGGCCTGATACTAAACTTAAGCCGGATCCTTATCACCTTTATTGGCAAAAGTTGAGCTCATTCATTATGAAACTCACCAACAACCGCGTTAAACAACTAACCTGGATTGGAATACTGCTTGGAGGGTCAGTAGTGACTACGCTGACTATGCTACCTAAAACTGACTTTATGCCACGTGCGCCGACAGATGGCTTTTTCTTTAACTTAGCAACTCCACCAGGGGGCAACGTGCAATTTATGGAAGAAGAGTTATTAATGCGGGTCAAAAAACGCTTAATGCCTTACTACACAGGTGAGAAAGAGCCGGGGATCAAAGACTTTAACTTTTATGCATTTGGTTCAAACGCAGGGGGCTTTATTTATTCTGCTGATCCACAACGCGTCGAAGAACTGATGCAAGTTGCCAAAGAAGAGATATTTATTGATTTGCCAGACACTCAGGTATTCTTTTTCAGAGGCTCAATGATCCAAGTTGCTAATGGCGGTGATGGCCGTGCTATTAATATTGATTTAACGGGGCCAAACATGGACGATTTAGTTATGGGTGCAAATGTTGCCCTACAAGCCGTTAAAGAAGCGCTGCCTAATGCAACTGCTCAACCACAGCCTCGCCTCGACATGGCTGAGCCTGAGCTGAGACTAACACCCAATGACCGCCGTATTACACAAGCAGGGCTAACACGGCGCGATGTTTCGCAAGCTGTGCAGGCCTACACGGGTGGGTTATTTGTGAATGAGTACTTTGATGGTAATGAGCGGATGAATGTAATCTTGCGTGGTGTGCCATGGCAAACACCGGAGCAACTCAAAGCCTTGCCTATTGTAACCCCAAATTCAGGTATTCAAACATTGGGGGAGCTGGCGAATATTGAGCGTACTGTCGGACCAACCCAATTACGCCGTGTTAATGGTCGTCGTACTGTAAGTGTGGTGGTAACGCCCCCAGCCAATATGAGCTTGCAACAAGCACAAACGATTTTAACGGAACAAGTAATGCCAAAAGTTAGAGCTAACTTACCCAGCAATGCAGGGGCTATTTTGGCAGGTAATGCACAAAAAATGAATTCTGCTATGACTGAAATGTCACTCAATTTTGTGCTTGCGCTATTCATATTATTTTTACTGATGACCGCGCTATTTAAATCAGCAAAAGACAGCCTTTTAGTGCTGCTTGTAATGCCACTCGCTATCGCCGGCGGCGTGCTTGCATTGTTTATTCTTAACTTATTTACCTTTCAATCGCTCGATTTGCTCACCATGATAGGCTTTATTATTTTACTGGGCTTGGTGGTCAATAATGCAATTTTATTAGTTGATCAGACGCGTGTCGCAATGGCGGATGGCCACAACCGTGAAGCGGCAGTAAAACAAGCTGTATTGCTCAGGTCGCGCCCTGTTTACTTGAGCACCCTAACGAGTCTGTTTGGTATGTTGCCACTGATGCTTATGCCTGGTGTTGGCTCGGAGATTTATAGGGGGCTTGCAACCGTTATTGTCGGTGGAATGGCAATTAGTGCACTATTCACACTTATTTTAATGCCGAGTTTGCTGCAACTTGGCCGTAAGCCGCCTCCTTCAAAAGTGGAAGACTCAATTAAAAATGCTCCACAAAGTTTAAAGGCAAACCAATGAACAGCGAGATTAAATCAATGAATAATATAAAATCAGCCATCTTCATTTTCGGCCTGTGTTGTAGTTTTGTAGTGACCAATGCCAAAGCCGTTGTTCCGGTTAGTGTAGATAGCGTTACTAAAGCGCCCCTTACGAGTGAAATTGAGGTCAATGGTACACTTTATGGTAAAGACGATGTGACCCTCACCGCGGGAATTAGTGGTAGACTTTTATATGTCGCTGAACCTGGAACTCGTATCAACCAAGGTGATATTTTAGTACGGATGGATACACTTCCTCTAGAATTAGACAAAGCGCGCCAACAAGAGATGCTTAACCGTGCCAAAATTAACCTGCGTTTATATCAACAAGAACTAACGCGCCTCACTGAGTTAGCAAAATCGAGTAGCGCTGCAATTAGCCAAGTTGACCTAGTACAAAATAAGCACGATCTAGCTCACTCTGACATCGCACTTGCTGAGCTTGAGCTGAAGGTTATTGAAGATAAACTTAAACGAGCAACTATTCGAGCACCTTTCGCAGGGGTGATTAGCGAACGATTTAAACGCGCTGGCCGTGAGATAAACCGTGCAGAAGAGTTACTCACACTATTAGATATAAATCATTTAGAGGTCAGGCTTTACGTGCCTGTCAAATACCTAAAGTATCTTGAGCTCGGAATCGAGCTGCCAATAAATGCGGGTGATTTATCGCAACTTCAAAGCGCTGCAGCCATTGTTACTGCTGTGATCCCATCAACGGACCCACGTTCACAAACAATCGAGGTTCGCGCAATACTCAACCCTGAAAATAAGCATGCATGGGCGATTGGGCAGCTTGTCGACGTCGCCGTCCCTTTGAAAAGTAAAAATGCGATGCTGTTGGTTAACCGTGATGCATTGATTATTCGTAAGCAAGGTACGCATATCGTTAAAATTGATACACAAAGTAAAGCGATTCAAGTTCCAGTCACCGTAGGTGCAGGAAAAGGTCAACTGATTGCTGTGACCCCAATTGAAACTGGGAGTTTGGTAACAGGAGATAGGATCGCTATTCGCGGTGCAGAACGGCTCCAAACGGGCCAAGAAGTCGACGTACAATAAACTGTTTAGTCAGTAAATAAGCCGGATAGCATGGCATGTATGTCAAAAAATCCGGCTTGTTAAATTGTTATGTGTTACGCCACTTTAAATTGTTTAACTATCTGATCTAACTCATGTGCTGTTTGTGATAGTGAGTTTGCTATATCAGCCGCCTGCTCAGCGCCTGCCATTGTTTCATGGGCTTTCTCATTAACATGTTGCACACTTTCGGTAATTTGCTGGCTGACAACATTTTGCTCTTCAGATGCGCTGGCTATTTGCACATTCATGTCTTTAATAGTTCCAACTGATTGAGATATTAGGTCTAATGCCTCACCTGTTTGCTCTGTTTTTTCTGCGGTTTGCTCTACACTCGTCATGCTTGATTTCATAGACTCAACAGATTTTTTCGCCTCATTTTGGAGCTTTGATATCATCACTTGAATTTCTTCTGTACTTTGTTGAGTGCGACTCGCTAAAGAGCGCACTTCATCAGCAACAACCGCAAAACCACGCCCTTGCTCACCCGCTCGCGCAGCTTCAATTGCAGCATTTAAAGCGAGTAAATTGGTTTGATCTGCAATTCCCCTGATCACATCGAGTATTGAACCCACAGACTCAGTCTCTGCTTCTAAATTAGCAATAGTTTGGCTTACGTCCATCATTGTTTCAACGAGCTCTCCCATAGCAGCATGAGTTTGAGAGACTACTTGCGATCCATTCAGTACTTCATCATCAGCTGTTGATGCAGCATCAGCTGCCATTTGTGCGCTTTGCGTGATCTCATTGACTGTGGCAGACATTTCGTGCATTGCTGTCGCTGTTTGAGTTAATTGATCAGATTGTTGTTCGGCTCCAGTTTTTGACTGAGCTGTTATTGACGTTAGGCTAAATGATGTTTCAGATACTTGAGTAGTTGACTCTCTTATTTGCGACAACATTTGATTGAGCTTCAAGGTCATTTCTTTCATTGCCAAGTAAATACCCGACTCATTGCCGGTATTATCAAACTGGTGACGTAAATCACCTTCTGAAATTGCCTGCACTATTTTTGCAATCTCTAATGGCTCTCCACCAATCGGTTTTTTAATTAAACGAGTAATAAAAATACTCAAAACTATACCTAGAATAATCACAATGATTGAAAAGATGATGATGGTATTTATCGCATTTTGGTTACTGGATTGAATAGAAGGGCCTATTTGATCTTGGCGCTGTTGAGAGTTTAGCTTTATTTCTTCAATCTCTGACGCCACTTTTGGCCCAACTTTATCAAGCGTACCTGATATAATCGCATTGCGCTCATCAATTGTTTTATGAATTTGGTCAATACCATCAACGTATTTAGCAGTACGGTTTATAAAATCATTAACTAATGATGTTCCCAAAGTGCCATTAGTAAGTAACGATAACTCATTAACGCGTTTATTAACTACATCAAATTCTCCAATTGAACGTTCAAACTCAGCTTGCGTATTATTTATTAAATACTTGCTGACATAGAGGCGACCTAATAGTAAAGACTCTTGCAGTGCAGATGCTTGAGCTAGACTTTCAAAATCACCATTTTTTTTACTAATTTGAATTAATTGTGTCACTGCTTTTCGCATCACTGCGCCATTTTCGTCAAGCACAGATGAAACGATAGCATTTCGCTTGTTCACCAAATTAATAACCTTATCAAAACCCGATTTATATAAATCGATCTCATCTGATATTTTATTAATAGCAGTTAACTTTACAGGATCCGTAAATTGATTTTTTCCTGTATCAACTAAATCAGTAAGTAATGAGTGGCGATTATTAAACTCGTTAATGTTACTTATTTTTTTGTCTTTTAGGTATTTCAGAGCTTCTAGTCTGAGTGTAAGAACATTAGCTTGAATTCGAGCTGATAAATTACTATCACGAGCATTTTTTCTATACTCTACAAAGTTATTATAGCCAGAGTTTAGTGCAAATAATGCGACGATACTTACTACTCCAAGTAGGAAAATCATTGCACCAAAGGCAAGGTTAAGTTGAGTGTTCAGTTTTAATTTAGCAAGCATATGCAAGGGTCTCTCTTAAGCTTTTGAGCGCATCCATTGCATACAAAGTCCTTAGTTTAGATATCAGGTAAGTATAGAAAGATATGAGTTAATGGCTAGATTTAAAGGTAAATCATGATGGATTTATGAAATTTCCGATGATATTCAATCACTAGTATTTGTTGAAACTTTATAATAACCAGCTAATAAATGAATATAAACTCACTTTATCAGTCGCAACTAAACATGCTGATATCAATTTTCTTAAGTTGTTTGCCCTTTAATGAGTAATCATTGTGCTCTATAAGCAGTACATTATTTTTAGTAGTAAATGAGAAATCCCCAAGTCTGTTAAAAGTTGCTATAGGCATAAGTGAATAAAAACCTGATTTGTCAGTGCACTGAAACGAAAAGTAGTGCGTCGCTTCGCCTAATGTATCTGCATCAGCAGTGTATACACTGATCCTATTTTGTAGTTGATACTTTTCTACATTTGTCCCAACGACAGCATAAAGTACGCACACAGCGATGAGAACAATTGACTGTAGCCCCGCTAGGACAAAGAGGGTCATCTCAGCTATTTTTTTATAAAGTACTCGCGGCATTTGATACGAAGACCGTGCTTGCCTCACTAATAAAAAGCCACCTATTAGGACCATTAAAAGCTTGATTGGCATTAAATATACATTTACGAGGTACATCGTTTGCTCGCTTTTCCACTGAATACCAAAAGCAGGAGCAATAAAAAGGCTGTCAATTAAAGGGATGAGTATTAATAAACTGGCGAGGATAAATTTGATATTTTTTTGCATATAAAAGTAACAAAATTAGCGGTGTATTTAGTATACAAATAATAACCACCAATAAAAAGCCCGTTAAAAAATCAACGGGCTTGCATTCTAATTAAGGCTTATTAGTAATTAATCATCTTCAACGTTATCAAGCCCTTTAGTGCCTTTTTTAGCTTTTAACTTATGGTGTATTGCTGATTTTATTAACATATACCCACTAATTGGCGCTGTTATTAATAAGAAAATGGTGATCAATAGCTCTTTTACACTGATACCATTTTGCGTGCTACTAAAAAACACCATAGCAGCAATTAACACACCAGCCATACCCAGGGTCGTTGCTTTAGTTGGCCCGTGTAATCGCATAAAAAAATCTGGCATTTTAATTAAGCCAATTGAGCCAATTAAAATAAATGCGCCACCAATGAGCAATAAGATAGAAACTATCCATTCACTATACATATTATTACCTTATTCAATGATATCGCCACGCAGTAGATATTTACACACGGCTACTGTACTGACAAAGCCAAGCATCGCAATTAACAATGCCGCTTCAAAATAAAGACCTGTCCCCATACTCATACCGTAAAGAATAATAAGCGCAATCGTATTGATATACATAGTATCAAGCGCCAAAATCCTGTCAGGTATAGATGGACCGACTACAAGTCGCCACAAATTAAGTAAAAGCGATAAACCAATCATCGCGAAGACGATTAAAAAAACCGTTTCTAGCATTGAAATATCTCCTTAAGCGGTGCTTCATAGCGTGTTTTAATTGTGTTAATTAACGCCTCTTCATCTGCCAAATCAAGTACATGAATCAGTAAAAACCGCTGCGTTGGCTGCTCTCCTTCAGGAAGAGATTCAGGTATTGGATACACCTCAGCGCTTACTGTTCCAGGTGTTAATGACACGGTACTGGCCAAAATAGTTATTGGCATTTCATGACTTAAATCTAAAGGAACCTTAACAAACGCAGGCCGCAGTTTTTTAACTGGTCCCAAAATTAGTAATGCCACTTGTAAGTTGGCGGTGACAATGTCATACAACACAATAAACAACTGTTTAATTGCCAGCCCTGGTTTTAAAATTAGAGGCTGAGGATCACGAAATGGAAAGGTCGCGATAGGTATTAATATCGAGAAAATAGTCGCCAACACGATATGACCTGCCGATACACTGTTGTTCAATAATAACCAAACAACAAAGAGCAACAGGCTACGAAACGGTGTTGGTAGCCAACGGTAACGGGACTCTAAACGCATTATAAGTCTCCCTTAAGTACAGTATTTATACCACTGGTTATATCATGTAATTGAGTCGCTGCGGCAACCATATATTCAGTAATTGGTCCGGCAAAAATGACCATCAATGGCGAGCACGCAAGTAGCCCTATAACTGCAATTACCTGCAAAGGCTTGGCATTGTCTACTTCGAGGTGGTCGCGGTCTTGGTGCTTTCGTTCCCAAAACAAGCTGGTTCCTGCCCGTGATAACGCGACAAGTAAGGCAAAGCTAGCTATTAAATAGACAGGCCAAAAAACCAGCGCTCGTTCACTATCGAGGGTTGTTTTTAAGATCCATATCTTACCAATAAAACCTGACAATGGTGGCATTCCAACAACAGCAAGCGCGGCAATAATAAAACATGTACCAAGTAAAATTGGCTGTCCCACACCACGTCCTGGTGCAAGCCGGTCTGCTACTTTACCGCGTTGATGTGAAATAAGATCAGCAATTAAAAATAATGCTGCGCAAATGATAGTTGAATGGACAAGGTAATATAACAATGCCGCGGTTGCACTAACATGCTGAATAGCAACCAACGCCACAAGTGTGCCAACAGAAACAACAACCAGATTTGCTGTAAGTTTACGTAAGTCTTGAGCAGCTAATACGCCAATAGCACCAATAGCAATAGTTGCAATCGCTAACCCCCATAGGAATGGCTGGGCCATATGGTTTAATAACCCTGCATTTTCGCCAAATATTACAGTGTAAACACGTAACATGGCATAAACGCCTACCTTGGTCATTATAGCAAACAAAGCAGCAACCACTGGCATTGCGCTCGCATAGGTATTAGGTAACCATAAATGAAGCGGTAACAACGCCCCTTTCAATGCAAAAACAACGAGTAACAGCAAACCACCGATTTTAGCTAAAAATACATCATCGCCTTGAAGCATTGATACTTTTTGCGACATATCAGCAATATTGAGCGTACCAAGCACACCATATAAAATACCTAACGCAATCAAGAACACGCTTGACCCGATGAGGTTAAGAATAACGTATTGCAATGCTGCTCGTGTTTTATGTTTATCCCCTGCATGCATTAACAATGAATAAGAGGCGATAAGCAGCACTTCAAAAAATACAAATAAATTGAATAAGTCACCAGTAAGGAAAGCGCCGTTTACACCTAGCACCAAAAAGTGCAATAACGGATGAAAAAAGCTGCCCTTCTCGTCGTCGCCAACACTGCTGTATAGCGCAACGCTAAGTGCCAAAAACGAAGTCAGTGCGACTAATAATACTGAAAGTAAATCGGCAACTAATACAATACCAAATGGTGCTTGCCAACCACCAATAGCATAGACAATTGGCCCATTTTGATAGACGTACACCAACAATACAAGACTGATTATCGAAGTCAAAAGTGACATTGTCATTGATACTACACGACGTATTGGGATGCTCTTCCCACAAGGTGGCATCAATAACAATATTGCACTGAGCATAGGAATGAGCACAGGCCATGATGCGATATGCTGAATCATTTTTGCTCCTTGTTATTACTTTTTACAAGATGACCATCGACATGATCATTGCCTAAATCAGCGCGTCCTCTGATTGCTAAAATCACCACAAATGCGGTCATCGCAAATCCTATTACGATTGCTGTCAGTACTAGCGCTTGAGGCAGTGGATCGGCGTAATCAGCCCCAGTTCCAAGTACAACCGCTTTATTAATTGTTAAACGACCCGCAGAGAACAAAAATAAGTTTACTGCGTAAGAGAGCATAGTGAGCCCCAATACGACTGGAAAAGTACGTGCTCTTAGAAGTAAATAAATACCACAAGTCACTAATACACCAACGCATGATGCGTATAATAGTTCCATTAAATATTCACCTCTTCTTTCGCTGCATCTGCAGTCAGTTTACCAAGGCTTGCCAATATCATCAGTGTTGCCCCAACGACGGTTAAATACACACCTAAGTCAAATATAATGGCGCTTGCCAATTCAGTTTTACCAACGAATGGAATATCAAAATAATCAAACCAAGTAGTTAAAAATGGTCGACCAAACACCCAACTACCAAGGCCGGTGAACATGGCGATTGCAATGCCCGAGGCAATTATCTTTCGATAATTAACGTCAAAACGTGATGTTATCCATACAGAACCTCTTGCCATATATTGCAATATAAACGCAATAGACGTCACAAGCCCTGCAATAAAACCACCGCCGGGTAAGTTGTGCCCACGCAAGAAAATATATGCCGAAACTAATAAAGCAAGCGGTAACAAGCTTTGTGAGATACTCGAAAGTAAAATAGGGTAGCGTTCACGCGCCCAAGGACGCCCTTCACTATCACTAGCAGGCATGAATAAAGGTAAGTTAGCAAGTAATTTGTAAATACCCAGTGCAGCAATACCAAGTACAATAATTTCACCAAGCGTATCAAAGCCCCTGAAATCGACCAAAATGACGTTGACTACATTTGTACCGCCCCCGCCTGTTTTAGCGTTTGCCACAAAAAAGTCAGAGATAGATTCGAGTGGACGAGTTAGTAATGCATAACAAACACTAGCCACGACAACACCTACTGCTGATGCAATACCTAAATCACGTAGGATTCGTAATGAGCTCGACTCTTTAGGTGTTCGCTGTGGTAAGAAAAATAACGCCAACATAAGCAATATAACTGTTACTACTTCTACTGTAAGCTGAGTCAATGCCAAATCAGGCGCGGAGAAACGTGTAAATGCAACTGATACCATTAATCCCACTATTGATATCATTAATAGCGAAACCATTCTAGAGCGGTGCCAAAGCACTGTACTAATAGCGCCTATAATTAATAAACCAGCACCTATCGCATTATGAAAATCAATCGGTGTACTTGGCGCAGTACCAGCTAACGCCCCCATTTCAAATAACGGCCAGCCCGCACATAAAAGTACAACGCCAAGCATTACAACAATATAACGTTGTAATGAACCATTCTCTGTACTTTGGATTTTGTTTTGACTCCACTTTATTACGCTGTACATCACTCGTTCGAATGTCTTTTTAGCATTTAACGTTGGCAGGGATGCTTGAAATTGAAATAAATGCTTTCGCTGAATATAAATAAAAACACCGCATGTAGTTGCAATGAAACTCATTAATAGCGGTAAATTAAAACCATGCCAGATTGATAACTTAAACTCAGGGGTCGAATCACCTAGTACGGCAAGCGAGGCCGCAGACAAAATACCGTCGACAACAAAATTCGGGAACATACCTACAAGTAAGCATAACACCACGAGTATTTCGATTGGCACTCGCATATAGCGCGGTGGCTCATGGGGAGTTTTTGGTAGATCAATAGGATCACCATTGAAGAAAACATCATGAATAAAGCGCGCCGAGTAAGCCACTGAAAACGCTGCAGCTAAGGTTGCCAAAACCGGTATTAACCAAGACATAGAACCAAGTACTTGTTGGTGCAGAGTTTCAGCAAAAAACATTTCTTTAGATAAGAAACCATTTAATAAAGGCACGCCAGCCATCGCCGCAGCAGCCACCATGGCAAGTGTTGCGGTGTATGGCATAAATCGCCACATCCCATTAAGCTTGCGCATATCACGCGTGCCCGTTTCATGGTCAATAATACCTGTCGCCATAAATAACGACGCTTTAAAAGTCGCATGGTTAATGATATGAAATATTGCAGCAACTGTCGCAAGCTCAGTATCTAAGCCTAAAAGTAAAGTGATTAAACCTAAGTGGCTAATTGTAGAATAAGCTAGCAATCCCTTAAGGTCGTGCTTAAACAAGGCAATATAAGCGCCTACTAGCAATGTTGCTAAGCCTGTCATCGCCACTAAAATAAACCAAGTGTCGTTTCCTGCTAAGGCTGGATGAAAACGCGCAAGTAAGAAAATACCCGCTTTAACCATCGTTGCTGAATGTAAGTATGCACTTACAGGAGTTGGTGCAGCCATCGCATGAGGCAACCAAAAGTGGAATGGGAACTGGGCAGACTTTGTAAACGCCCCGAGTAAAACGAGTACTAGCGCGAGCTCAAATAACTCATGTGATTGAATAAGTGCTCGGCTAGCTAAAATAGTATCTAGGTTGTAACTACCGACTATGTCACCTATCAGCAGCAAACCACCTAATAACGCCAAACCACCTGCGCCGGTTACAGCCAGCGCCATTCGTGCACCTTTGCGAGCTTCTGACTTATGCCACCAATAGCTAATCAATAAGAATGAACTAATACTGGTTAGTTCCCAGAAAAGCCATAACTGAATCACATTATTAGACATCACAATGCCGAGCATTGCAGTCATAAATAACATCAAATAGCTGTATAATTTGGGCATAGAGTCATTACTGCTCAAGTAATAACGCGTATAGAAAATAACAAGAGACCCTATCCCTAGAATCATAAAGATAAATAACAGACTTAAACCGTCCAAGCGCAGAGAAATTTCCATGCCCAACGCGGGTATCCAAGCCAAGGAATAACGAATTGTTTCACCACTGAGTACGGCAGGAGCATGGTAAATTGCAATTGCCAGAGCACTCAACGGTGCAAGTAAAGTTAAACCCGTTGTTTGGTTACGAGATAATTTGCCGGTGCATGAAGAAATAACACTGCCAATTAAGGATAACAAGGGTATCCAGAGCAAAGTCATAATGAGGAACCTTTTAAAGTCATAAGAATATCAATACGCTGCTAGTTAATTTTAGTTGTGTACTGTTCATTGAAATGGTTTTTAATTCAGCTTAAATAAATATTATACAAAGGTATAGTTATACTGACTGAGTTACATTTTGTCTATAGGAAGCACGCCTATCTGCTGGAATTTTAAGCTGAATTAACAAGGATACTAATAATAACCATTGTTTAATCAGCCCCCCTCTTATCACGCATAACTAACGACTGGCTTAGCATAGTAAAGTAGTCATGATAGCGCACGGGTTTATAATGATTATTTTCTATTTGTTCTACCCATAACTCTCTATACTCTGCGGATAACGGGAGCTCCTGATAACGCATTATTGACCATTTTTTATCGGGCTTGTACGATTTTACAGTGCCTTCACACGTTTCACTTGGCTGCCACCCTGTGGGAGGTTTTATATTATTTGCAACGAATAGATTTGGTGCAACATAGCCTCTTTGCCTGCACAACCAGACCTGTTTATTTTTGGGTACTGGGTATTCATCTTCAAAACCACTAAAATGCATTAATTCATGTAAGAATAATTGATAACTGCTTTGCGAGTTTAATTGCATTATTCCTGCGCGAACATTACCACGCCCTTCTCGTGGCATCATCACTATAAAATCATAGTTTTTTGGCCATACATATTCTTTAATTAACGCTCGCCAATTACATGAGGCTGCTTTTAATGGGTCTGTTTGACAGGCTATGTTGTCACCAATGTAAACTGGTTCAGAAAAACAAAAACTCTTATCATTCGGCTCTGGTGATAAAGCATGTTTGTTTGAAAAACGATTGAGTTTGCTAATCCCAGCACGATGATCACTCATCATGAGTACATTATACTCGCAACGATTATCAGCGCTTAACCCATGAAGAGAAAGTAAAAAACCAGCTTGATGAGCATATGCACTAGATATAGACTCTGGTGGATAACTAAAATGAAGTTTTATTTGCTCTAAAATTGCAGACTTTGGTACTAAACCTTGCTCTGCTAAAGCACTAAGCTCCTCCCAACGATTGAGCTCAAGCAGTAACGTTGCCAAATCTAGCCTTTGTTGAGCACTTTGTTTCACGACCGTGTTTTGCCAAAAAAGCCTTGCTTTATCCGCATTACCTTCTTTGAGTAATATAATCGCCCAGCTAAATTTCGCATGCTCAGCGCCATTCAATGCAAGGTCTTCTATACTGGATTTAGGCAGTGTATTGAAGTTTTGTTCGAAAATATCGGGAAACTGATAGTAACCAGCAAGTGTGGCAGCACTATCTTGCAAAGCAAGCCAATAGCCTAGACGCGCATGGCGGTTTACTGAGCTTGTAAGAACCACTAAGCTCAGTATTATTAAACCATAGACTCTTATATTAGCTCGCGTTATCACCAGCCATGAGCTCTAATTCTAAACGGGCATATTTATACTCAATATATTCATGCACGTTAGTTGCTAAAGCAAGACGGAAATATTCCGCAGCATGATTTAGCTCGCCTTTAGCTTGGTAAACCTTAGCCAAGTAAAAATAGGCTTCGCATAAACGTCTAGTGTACTCTGGCTCTGATTGCACGCCTTGGGCAATGCTCGCTAAAAATTCAGTTTCGCCAATTTCACCTAAAAACAAAGCAATTATTTGGTAACCCCATACACCCTCATCTACTCCTTGAGCATTGGCTTTTAAATCAACAAGCGCCTGTGTTTTATCAACATTAGATTGCGCTAAGTATTGCCACAGTATTGGAAAAGGTTCTTTCGTTGAATTTGCAACAAATGTCTTAAAGTCTTGAGTGGCTAAATAAGGTCGCTCACCATAATAAAGAGCTATACCGCGATTTAAGTAGGCATACTGGTGTTGTTCGTTAAGCTCCAAAGCTGAGTCAAAGAGTTCATATGCTTTTTCATATTGCTGCATTAAAGTGTGGTGTATACCTAAAAAATTATACACTTCAGCTAGATCAGGCTTCATCTGTACTGCGTTATTAAAATCGATTCGTGCCAATGTCGACATACCTAAACTATCAAATAGTACGCCACGGTCATAATAAAGCATCGCTTGCTGTTCAACTGTTAAATCTGCACGATTAAGTAGCTTAGAGTAACGTGCAATAGCAATTTCACTTCTAAAGTCGGAAGCTAATGGCGAAGCAAAAGGCACATTGATAACGGGATCTAATTTAGGTTGCGTGGTTGTTTGGCACGCGCTTAGAGACATAATGGCCACGGTAGCAAACGCTAAATGTTTAAAAATCATTAAAATCCTTAATACCTTAAAAGTAAACAATATAGACACGATGCATCAGAAGAGGTTTCATTAAAGCATAAAAAAAGGGGCTAAACAGCCCCTTTTTATGCAATCCAGTAATTAACTGGACTAAATATCAACAATTAAGCGTCTGCTGGTGCATCAGCTGCAGGTGCTGCTGATTCCATTGCTTCTTTGATGCTTAAACGTACGCGACCTTGACGGTCTACTTCTAGTACTTTTACTTTTACTTCTTGGCCTTCGCTAAGGTGGTCTGAAACGTTATTTACGCGCTCAGTGCTAATTTGCGAAATATGCACAAGACCATCTTTACCTGGTAAGATATTTACAAATGCACCAAAGTCTACGATACGTACAACTTTACCTTGGTAGATAGTGCCTACTTCTAGTTCTGCTGTTAATTGCTCAATACGGCTAATTGCATTCGCTGCACTTTCACCATCTGTAGCGGCAATTTTGATTGTACCGTCATCTTCGATTTCAATCGTTGTACCCGTCTCTTCTGTAAGTTGACGAATTGTAGCGCCACCTTTACCGATAACTTCAGCGATTTTCTTCGCAGGGATTTTCATCGTATAGATACGTGGAGCAAACTGAGAAAGCTCTTCAGATGGTGCTGCAATTGCTTCATCCATCACACCTAGGATGTGTAAACGTGCCGCTTTTGCTTGCTTAAGTGCAATTTGCATGATCTCTTGCGTGATACCTTCGATCTTGATATCCATTTGCAATGCAGTAATACCGTTTGATGTACCGGCTACTTTAAAGTCCATGTCACCTAAGTGATCTTCATCACCTAAGATGTCAGAAAGAACAACGAATTTCTCGTCTTCTTTAACTAGACCCATCGCGATACCAGCAACAGATGCTTTAATTGGTACACCTGCATTCATAAGTGCTAATGACGTACCACATACTGATGCCATTGAAGATGAACCATTTGATTCAGTGATTTCAGATACAACACGGATTGAGTAAGGGAACTCAGTCAGTGTTGGCATTACAGCTTGGATACCACGCTTAGCTAAGTTACCGTGACCGATTTCACGACGCTTAGGAGAACCTACAAAACCAGTTTCACCAACACAGAACGGAGGGAAGTTGTAGTTAAGCATAAAGTGGTTTTTATGCGTGCCAGTTAAATCGTCGATTAACTGTGAATCACGTTCTGTACCAAGAGTAGCAGTTACAAGTGCTTGAGTTTCACCACGGGTAAAGATTGCAGAACCGTGAGTACGCGGTAATACGCCAGTCATTACGTCAAGTGCGCGGATCATATCTGGTTCACGACCATCGATACGTTTTTCACCCGCTGTGATGCGGCCACGTACGATTTTCTTCTCAAGAGAACCGAATACTTTACCTACTTCTTGCTTATCAAGCGTTTCATCTTCAGCAAGTTCGCTCGTAAGTGCTTCAACAACAGCGTCTTTTGCTGCAGTTAATGCTTCTTTACGCGCTACTTTATCAGTGATGCGGTAAGCTTCGCCTACTTTTTCAGCCGCTAAAGAGGCTACTTTCTCTTCAAGCGATACATTTTTCTCAGGTGCAGTCCAATCCCATGTAGGCTTGCCTGCTTCTGCTTTGAATTCGTTGATTGCGTTGATAATAGCTTGAGATTGCTCATGACCATACACAACCGCACCAAGCATTACGTCTTCTGCAAGAACGTCTGCCTCTGATTCAACCATAAGTACTGCGTTATCAGTACCTGCAACAACTAAGTCTAATTGGCTTTCTTCAAGCTCTTTTAGTGTTGGGTTAAGTACGTATTCGTTATTGATATAACCAACGCGCGCTGCACCGATTGGGCCGCTGAACGGAATACCAGAAATAGCAAGTGCTGCTGAAGTACCAATCATCGCAACCATATCAGGTTGGATTTCAGGGTTAACAGAAACAACTGTAGCAATAACCTGTACTTCGTTTACGAAACCATTTGGGAAAAGTGGACGAATTGGACGGTCAATAAGACGTGCAATAAGTGTTTCGCCATCGTTAGGGCGACCTTCACGCTTTAAGAAACCACCTGGGATACGACCTGCAGCGTACATACGCTCTTGGTAGTTAACTGTTAGTGGGAAGAAGTCTTGACCTGGTTGTGCTTCACGCTTACCAACAACAGTCACTAATACTGACGTGTCGCCGATGCTTGCTAGTACTGCGCCGTCTGCTTGACGTGCGATTGCACCTGTTTCTAGGGTAACTGTGTGTTGACCTAGTTGAAATTCTTTAATAATTGCTTGCACTTAAAATATCCTTTAAATCTAAATAAGTGTTCCATCAAAGTACCAATTACAGTACATAATTGTATTCAGTTGGAAATCAATTAAGTACTACAATTGGCAATGATGTAAATAACCGTAGATAAACCTTTTTATCTACGCGCATAGTATATACCAAAGCCACGTAAAAATGCGAGTCTAGCAACCAGATTATAGTACGCACTTTAGCTGAGTATATAGCTGTAACTATTGATGGAGGTTTTTATTGATTTTTCAAGCAGTTTAATTTTTGTTCTACGGATTTTCAGGCACAAAAAAAGGAGCCAGAAAGCTCCTTTTTAGGTAATCTAGATCTTAGCGACGTAGGCCAAGCTCTTGGATTAACGCAGTATAACGTGCAATGTCTTTACCTTTAAGGTAATCAAGCAGTTTACGACGAGTGCTTACTTTACGAAGCAGACCACGACGAGAGTGGAAGTCATGCTTGTGATCAGCAAAGTGACCTTGAAGCTTGTTGATATCAAAAGTTAAAAGTGCAACTTGTACTTCAGGTGAACCAGTGTCGCCTTCTGCACGTGCGAATTTTGCGATGATATCGATTTTTTCTTGATTGCTTAGTGACATAGTAACTCCAAAAATAAATGTAAAAGGTGCTTCAGCCGATCACTAATTCAGCCAAAACGATTAAGCGGGCGTATTCTACCAGTTTTGGTTATAACTACAAGATAAACTTAGTCTGTCGACTCTTGTTGATTAGATAAACCGCGTTTGGACTTCAAATGCCCATCTGGGTTACGCTCTCCGGTGCCAATAAACACGCCATCTGCCAGCACTTTTATTGGCCCTTCAGGTAAGATTTTACCCAACACAACAGCCTGACCATGACTAAATGACACGCCTTGCTCTTTAGTTATCTCAACAACTGGTAAATCAACCAATGCTGTATCCATAGGTAATAGCAGCTCATCAAGGTATTGCGAAGGTGCAAGCTCTTCAGCCTTGGCTTTTGCTAGCAATGCTTCAAGCTGTTCAAGCGAGACCATCTTATCCGCGGGGTAATGCCCAACAGCTGAGCGATGTAACATAATCACATGGGCGCCACAGCCCAGGTTTTCACCTAAGTCATCAACAATTGTGCGGATGTAGGTACCCTTTGATACATGGGCAGTCATTTGTACTTCGTTGTTCGCTTCATCAAACTCATCAAGCGTTAAACTAAATACATTGATTTTTCTACACTTGCGCGGTACTTCAATACCCTCGCGTGCGTATTTATATAAAGGTTTACCTTCATATTTTAACGCTGAGTACATTGATGGGTATTGATCTGACTCACCTAAGAATTTGGCAATTTCTTGCTCGAGCAGTTCTTTTGTCACGTTAACATCACGTGTTTCTACCACTTCACCATCAGAGTCT
Source organism: Pseudoalteromonas sp. 3D05 (assembly GCF_002723455.1). Lineage (GTDB taxonomy): Bacteria > Pseudomonadota > Gammaproteobacteria > Enterobacterales > Alteromonadaceae > Pseudoalteromonas. Next base: position 78,522 of record NZ_PDUS01000015.1, read on the forward strand.
GACGTTGTGGTACGCTCACCTAGTTTTGCTCGAACCACATAGGTTTTATCTGTATCGAGTAAAAACTGGGTAAACTTAGTTGCTTCACCAAAGCAAATCGGCAACATACCTGTGGCTAAAGGGTCAAGTGCCCCGGTATGCCCAGCTTTTTGCGCAAAATAAATACCTTTTGCTTGCTGTAAGGCTCTGTTCGATGAAATACCTTGTGGTTTGTTTAACAACAAAATGCCATCAATCGGACGGCCCTTACTGCGTCTTGCCATTAGTCTTTAGTGCCTTCTTCGCTGTCGTTTTCATCATCTACGTGTTTAGCATTATCTTCACGGATCACAGAGTCAACTAAGTTAGAGATACGCATCCCTTCCATTAGCGAGTTATCAACCACAAACTTAAGCTCAGGCATAATACGAGCACGTATACGCTTACCCAATAGCGAACGGATATAACCCGTTGCTTCGTTAAGTACTTTGGCACTTTGCTTAGCTGCGTTCTCATCTTCAGTATTAAATACCGTGATAAATACTTTGGCGTAAGATAAGTCACGTGATACTTCAACGGCTGATACAGTCACCATGCCTAAACGTGGATCTTTAATTTCGCGTTGTAATATAACAGCAATTTCTTTTTGAATTTGCTGGGCAACACGATCAGTGCGAGAAAATTCTCTCATTGTTCTTTACTCTAATTTTATAACTTATTGAGAAATATAAATAAGTTAATTTAATAATGGATACACAAATGGGGGCTGAGCCCCCATTTATTATCTTAATATGCTAACAATTAAAGTGAACGTTGTACTTCAACTGTTTCGAATACTTCGATTTGGTCACCAACGCGAACGTCATTGTAGTTCTTAACGCCGATACCACATTCCATGCCATTACGAACATCTTGAACATCGTCTTTAAAGCGACGAAGTGACTCAAGTTCACCTTCGTAGATAACCACGTTTTCACGTAATACACGAATTGGTGCGCTGCGCTTAATAGTACCTTCAGTAACCATACAACCAGCAATTGCGCCAATTTTTGGAGACTTAAATACGTCACGTACTTCAGCAAGACCAATAATCTCTTGCTTAAACTCAGGAGCAAGCATACCAGACATGGCTTGCTTAACTTCTTCGATTAATGCATAGATTACGCTGTAATAACGAAGATCTAGGTTTTCAGTATCAATCACTTTACGCGCTGATGCATCAGCACGAACGTTAAAGCCAACGACGATTGCGTTTGAAGCTGCAGCAAGTGTAGCATCAGTTTCAGTGATACCACCTACGCCAGAACCCACAATCTTCACTTTTACTTCATCAGTAGAAAGCTTGGTTAGTGAATCTGAAATTGCTTCAATCGAACCTTGAACGTCTGCTTTAAGTACCACGTTAACTTCTGATACATCGCCTTCAGCCATGTTAGTAAACATGTTTTCAAGTTTCGCTTTTTGTTGACGAGCCAATTTAACGTCACGGAATTTACCTTGACGATAAAGAGCAACTTCACGCGCTTTACGCTCATCTTTAACAACAGTGGCTTCATCACCTGCTGCTGGGATACCAGAAAGACCTAAAATTTCTACAGGAATCGATGGACCAGCAGAACGAATGTCTTTACCGTTTTCGTCTTTCATTGCGCGAACACGGCCGTATTCAAGGCCACATAGTACGATATCACCTTGGTTAAGCGTACCTGACTGAACAAGGATAGATGCAACTGGACCACGGCCTTTATCAAGACGAGATTCAATTACAACACCTGCTGCCATGCCTTCGCTTGGTGCAGATAGCTCTAGAAGCTCTGATTGCATAAGAACCGCTTCTAATAGGTCATCAATACCTAAACCAGTTTTAGCTGAAATATGAACGTACTGCGTATCACCGCCCCAATCTTCTGGGATAACGTCTAGCTGTGCTAGCTCGTTCTTAACGCGATCTGGATCCGCGCCTTCTTTATCCATTTTGTTTACAGCGATAATTAAAGGAACGCCAGCTGCACGAGCATGCTGTACCGCTTCTTTAGTTTGTGGCATTACACCATCATCTGCTGCAACCACTAGGATTACGATATCAGTCGCTTTAGCACCACGTGCACGCATTGATGTAAACGCGGCATGTCCTGGAGTATCTAGGAAAGTAATCATGTTGCCGTTAGTTTCAACGTGGTAAGCACCAATGTGCTGCGTGATACCACCCGCTTCGCCTGATGCAACCTTCGCAGAGCGAATGTAATCAAGTGTTGATGTTTTACCATGGTCAACGTGACCCATTACAGTAACAACTGGCGCACGCGGCTCTGACTTGCCATCTTCATGACGGTCATTGAGTACTGTTTGCTCTAATTCGTTTTCTTTAACGATGATAACTTTATGGCCCATTTCTTCTGCTACAAGCTGCGCAGTTTCTTGGTCAATAACTTGGTTAATAGTAACCATGTCACCCATTTTCATCATGGTTTTAACAACTTCAGCGCCTTTAACTGCCATGCGTGATGCAAGCTCAGCTACTGTAATTGTTTCGCTAATACGCACTTCATTTTTAACGTCAGCGGTAGGTTTTTGGAAACCATGCTGTAATGACGTTGGTGCTTTTAGCTTGCCTTTGTTTCGGCCTTTGCCTGCAAACTTATCTTTTGCTGGGGCTTTTTTCTTTTTCTTCGCACGGCGTGAACCTTGCTCATCACGCGCATCAGCAACATCTTCTGCTTCACGTGCGTAAGTAGAAGTCGTAAGGTGGTGATCTGCGGTTTCTTCGCGTTTCTTACGTTCTTCTTCTTCTTTCTTCCAACGAGCTGAGTTCTCTTCAGCTAGCTTTCTTGCTTCTTCTGCTTGACGTTTCGCTTCTTCTTCAGCTTTCTTCAATGCGGCCTCTTCTGCTTCTTTTTGCAGACGCTCAGCTTCGATGCGATCTTTCTCAGACTTAGCACTTTGCTCAGGGGTCATCTGCTTCTGTTTTGCTACACGTTCAGCATCTGCTTTACGTTTAGCTTCCTCTTTTGCTTTACGATCAGCCTCTTCTTTGGCTTTACGCTCTGCATCTTGTTTCGCTTTAAGTTCAGCAGCCTCTTGAGCAGCTTTTTGCTCAGCTTCACGACGTGCAGCTTCTTCAGCGGCAATACGTGCTTGCTCTTGCTCTTGCTCAATAGCGCTTTTCTTAACATAAGTGCGTGTTTTGCGCACTTCTACTTGCACTGACTTTGCTTGACCCGTAGAGCCTGTCACACTTAGTGTGCTTTTGCTTTTACGTTGCAATGTCATGCGAGCTGGGCCTTCAGAGCCCGTGCCACCATGTGACTTGCTCAAGTGGTCAAGTAACTTTGCTTTTTCTGCTTCAGTTACATTCTCACCCGCTTTTTTATCTATACCGGCTTGTGAAAACTGCTGTAGCAATTTATCAACAGTTGTACCAATATCCCCGGCTAGTTTTTCAACATTTACTTCTGCCATAGTTTCTAATACCTCCGTTAATAAATTACTCGTCTGCGAACCAACAAATGTTACGCGCAGCCATTATCAGCTCACCTGCTTGTTCAGGTGACAGCTCAGTAATATCAACTAACTCGTCGATACCCTGTTCAGCCAAATCTTCAAGCGTTACTACACCTTTACTTGCCATTACAAATGCAAGGTGACGCTCTAACCCTTCTAATGCTAATAAGTCTTCAGCAGGCTCAGCACCTTCTAGGCTTTCTTCAGTTTTTAATGCTTTAGTTGTTAGTGCATCTTTTGCACGTGAACGTAACACGTCAACCGTATCTTCATCTAGGCCGTCAATTTCTAAAAACTCTGACGCTGGCACATAAGCCACTTCTTCAAGTGTTGAGAAGCCTTCGTTAATAAGCAACGTTGCAAAGTCATCATCAATATCTAAGTTTTCAGTGAATAAGTTAATTAACTTATCTGATTCAGCTTCGTTCTTTTGACGCATGTCTTCGACAGTCATTACGTTTAATTCCCAACCAGTTAACTGGCTAGCAAGACGTACATTTTGACCATTACGACCAATTGCTTGTGCAAGGTTATCTGCCTCAACAGCGATATCCATTGAGTGCGTGTCTTCATCCATTACGATAGACGCCACTTCTGCAGGAGACATAGCATTGATAACAAATTGCGCTGGGTTGTCATCGTAAAGAACGATATCAACACGCTCACCACCTAATTCAGTTGAAACCGCTTGCACACGTGCACCACGCATACCTACGCAGGCGCCGACTGGGTCAATACGCTTGTCGTTAGATTTAACTGCGATTTTAGCACGAGAACCTGGATCACGAGCTGCCGCACGTAATTCGATCATCTCTTCGCCAATCTCTGGCACCTCAATGCGGAACAGTTCCATTAGCATTTCTGGCTTAGAACGCGTTACAAATAACTGCGCGCCACGAGCTTCTGGTTTTACTTCGTAAAGTAGACCACGGATACGGTCGCCTGGACGGAAGTTTTCACGCGGTAGCATGTCGTCACGGTAAATAACCGCTTCAGCATTGTTACCTAAGTCAAGCACGATAGCATCACGTGTTGCTTTTTTAACAACACCTGTTACAAGCTCGCCTTGCTGATCTTTGTATGCATCGACAACTAAAGCACGCTCAGCTTCACGTACTTTTTGTACGATAACTTGCTTAGCCATTTGTGTTGTAATACGGTCAAATTTAATTGACTCGATTTGCTCTTCAACAAAATCACCAAGTTGTAGATTTTCATCTTCAACTTGTGCAGCTTCAAGTGTAATCTCGCTGTATGGGTTCTCTAATGAACCATCTTCAAGTACTTGTGCAATCTGCCAGCGACGGAATGTATCGTAGTCACCAGTTTTACGGTCAATTGCTACACGAACTTCAATTTCGCCTGTGTGTTTTTTCTTGGTCGCAGTCGCTAATGCGAACTCTAGCGCTTCGAAAATCTTTTCTTTTGGTACCGCTTTCTCATTGGAAACGGCTTCAGCAACCAATAATATCTCTTTTGCCATGGGTAATGCCTCGCTTGCCCTATTCCTTCGCACTCGAACTAAAACTTTGCGATTATGTTCGCACGTTCAATGTTGCTAAGCATGATCATATTTTCAGCACCATCAATAGATAGTGTGATCATATCACTGCTAACTGATACTAAGTCGCCTTTAAAGTTACGACGACCATCTTGTGGAAGCTTAGTACGCACGCGTACTTCCTCTCCTTGCGCCTTCTCGTAGTGATCTTGTTTGAATAATGGACGATCAACACCAGGAGACGATACTTCCAAATCATATTCATTTGTAATCGGGTCTTCGACATCTAAAATTGCGCTTATTTGACGACTAGCATCAGCACAGTTATCAACCGAAATCCCCGCTTCATGGTCAATATAAACCCTAAGCGTAGAATGGCGACCTGCTTGTACAAACTCAAGACCATGTAGTTCAAAGCCTAACATTTCAACAGACGGTGAAAGCATGGTTAGTAAATCTTGCTCAAGTTTTGTCACGAAAATCCTCCATACAAACAAAAAAAGGGCTTATAGCCCTAAAATACGTAGCTTATTTTTTGGTTAAAACCAAGTGGTGCAGATACAACAACGCCCCGAACCAAGCGGGGCGTCACACCTAAAGCATAAAACTGTGTGGCCATGGGCCAAGCTTGGTTGCGGGTAGCAATGCCACCTAAATAAGCTCAATAGCTTAAACGCAAAACGCGCATTACATAGAATGCGCGACTTCATATAAATAACAGACTTAACGGCCATCTATATATTGGCTTTAGAATATAAAACAATCGCTAATGCAAGTCGCTTCTTTTCTTAATCCAATTTAAATTGGTTGCGGGAGCCGGATTTGAACCGACGACCTTCGGGTTATGAGCCCGACGAGCTACCAGGCTGCTCCATCCCGCGCCAACTGTTACTTATCACTAAGCAACTATTTAGCTTTATCACTCTAAGCTAAACAATGCGGCTATTATAAAGGCTCTTGGCATAATTAGCAACCAAAAAACAGATAAAGAATTACACTGTAAATATGCGATATTTAAGGGTAGGCGTTAGAAACAAACACGGAGTTGTTAATGGCAAATTTAAGTGGTGGCACCACCACCTATGACTTGATTAATAGCAAAAGCGGCTAGACTCAATAAATATATTATTAGTTGCGTTTACATGGTGAGTAGATATAACCATCTTTAGAGCTCAATTTGACTGAGACACGCTATGAATAACCAAATATAAGTTACTATTTACTTACCTATAATGGTTTCTATTGCCTATACTTAAAAAATATATTGGGCATAATTCGGGGGGATTTATGGGAATTAGTACGCTTGAAAAACAACTATTACTGAATAGTCTTCACGTTGTTAAACCCAACTTCCACTGCTTTTCATATACGTTTCAAATGCATGTAAAAAGAGAACCTCTTGATATGCTTTGTTTATCAAACAGTAAAATAAATGAAAAAACCTATATCCTTTATTGTGTCCTTGAACGTATCGTTATGCACTTGGATAATCTAAGAACAGTTACTCCTTTTATAGAACATTATGCTAAAAACTTAAGTAATATGGGCATGAGCCACCAAGACACAGATATTCTATGCAACTCATTCTTAGCGACTTTAAAAATTCATCTAAAAGGCTGTTATCCACCTAAGTTAGAAAGCATTTGGCAGCACGCAATTAATATATTCAAAAGTATTGTCACAGGTTATTTATTTAATACTAGCAACGTATTAAAACTCAGTGATTTCATGAATAAACAACAAGTCAATATTGAGTCATAGCCTACAATACCGTCATAAAAAATCCGATCGCATGACTCTTTGTCTTCGTAAAGCAGCTATACACTATAAATCCATGAACAATAAATTAGTCTGGCATATTCTATGAAATACAAAACTCTTCGATTTATTTTTGGCGATCAACTTAACCCTAACCATAGCTGGTATAAAGAGCAGCAACAGGATGACATCCTTTATGTTATTGCCGAATTAAAGCAAGAAACAGGCTATGTTAAACATCATATTCAAAAAGTCGTTGCTTTTTTTAGTGCCATGGAAAATTTTGCCAATGCGTTGAAAAGCGCAAAATTAAACGTACTTCACCTAACTTTAGATGACACACAAAATGACAAAACGCTTTACGATCTTTTAGAGCGGTTAGCACAACGTTACCATTGCAATAAAATTGAATACCAATACCCGGATGAATACCGCTTGCAAAAGCAAATGGATAATCTTAAACAAAATAGCACAATAAAGGTGAAAGGCACCGACACAGAGCACTTTTTATTACCATTTAAAGATATACCTAAGCATTTTAAAAAAGACAAACATATCAAAATGGAGTTTTTTTATCGGATGATGCGAAAGCGTTTTGATATCTTAATGGAAGGTGACTCGCCTAAAGGCGGCCAATGGAATTACGACCAAGCTAACCGTAATAAGCTTAAAAAAGCTGATTTGGAGAAAATACCCCAAGCAAAGGTATTTCAAAACTCTATCCGAAATATTGTGACACGTATTGAAAGCCATGATGTGAAAACATTTGGCCACTGCTCTGATACTTTACTTTGGCCTACCAGTCGTAATCAGGCAAAACAATTACTTGATTACTTTTGCGCATATTTACTTCCTTTATTTGGCCAGTTCCAAGATTCAATGACCTGTAATAGCTCTGAACAATGGAGCCTATACCATAGCCGCATTTCTTTTGCGCTAAACACTAAAATGATCCACCCGATGCAAGTCATAAACCAAGTTCTTAAAGAGTTTGAATCGCGACCTAACGATATCAACCTAGCACAAGTTGAAGGATTTATTCGGCAAATTCTGGGATGGCGTGAGTATGTACGTGGCGTTTACTGGCAAAACATGCCCGACTACGCAGTTAAAAATGAATTAAACGCTAGTCGTTCTTTGCCTGATTATTTTTGGCATGGAAAAACTAATATGAACTGTATGAAACATGCAATTAGCCAAAGTTTAGACACGGCATACGCGCATCATATTCAACGCTTAATGATAACCGGTAATTTTTGTTTATTAACTGAGATGGACCCTGCCCAAGTAGATAGTTGGTATCTGGGTATTTATATCGATGCCATTGAATGGGTAGAAATGCCTAACACACGCGGTATGAGTCAGTTTGCCGATGGAGGGCTTATTGCAACTAAGCCGTATGCGGCAAGTGGAAATTACATAAATAAAATGAGCGATTACTGCAAAGATTGTCATTATAACGTAAAGGAAAAAACTGAAGATTCTGCATGTCCTTTCAATAGCTTGTATTGGCACTTTATGGATAAGCATGAAGAAAGATTATCTCGAAACCCGCGTATCGGTATGGTGTATAAAAATTGGCAGAAGCAAGCTCCAGAACAACGCCAAGCCACCCTAGACAGAGCTAAATGGTGTATAGATAATATTGAAAGCTTATAGACAATATTTATTACTGAACCAGTAACAAAAAAGCCGCCTCAAATGAGGCGGCTACTAAAAATAACAAGTTAATTAGGGGAAATAATGTTTAAGGGTTGGTTATTTCCCTTCTAGCAAGTTACCACTGCCAATTTCAATTTTGCGTGGCTTTAATGCTTCTGGTATTTCACGTTCTAAGTCAATACTCAGTAAGCCGTTAGCTAAATCTGCGCCAAGTACTTTAACATGGTCGCCTAGCTGAAATTTACGCTCAAAGTTACGTTCGGCGATACCCTGATGAATAAACTTACGCTCATCAGATTCACCTTTTTCGGCTTTTAAACCTGCAACTTTTAAGGTGTTGTTTTCTGACTCAATGGTCAGCTCATTGTCACTAAAACCGGCTACAGCCATAGTGATACGGTATTTGTCTTTATCGAGCGCTTCGATATTGTACGGAGGAAAACTTGGCTGCTTGTCTGTGCGAGCCGCGGCATCCATTAAAGATGCTAAGTGATCGAAGCCAATGAATGAACGATAAAGTGGTGATAAATCTACTGTACGCATAATAATATCCTCATATTTAAGCGATATTTTGCATGTGCTTTTCGTTTGAACAAGCGCAGGCAAAGTTTAATTAATAATATAAATTTCAATTACTTCTGTTTGATTTGGGACCCATCAGGCGTCCTCACTAAACTATATATGGACGGCAAAATTGTTTTCAAGTAAAAAAATAAAAAAGTTTAAAAAATAATGAGGGACATACTCTTTGTATGCCCCACTCCTCTAAATTATGGTGCAAATGTGCCACGAATTGGGTAATCGTTTTCACGAATAAACTTAATACCTGAGAGTAGCGCATTTAGATCAGGGCGCGAAAATGGCGCGTTAGATTTATCAGTGATCTGAATTTGATTATCTTCATTAAGTACAAATATCGCAGGCTCTGCAAATGGATGATCGGTCTCATTTTTATTACGCGGCTCACTAATATAAACGCCTAAATCAGTCATTTGCTCGAGTGTTAAGCCAGAATAAAGCGGGAAATTAACCTCTAAGTCCTTCAAATGTCCGTTCAACTGCTCTTGGCTATCAGCACTGACAGCGGCAACCTCGATACCAGCCTCAGTGTAGTCATCTTTTATCTTAGCCAGAGCGTTTAATTGCTTAGTGCATAGCGGGCAATGCTTACCACGGTAAATAACTATCATCTTCCAAGGTAACTCAGTTTGTCGCTCGGTTATATCAAGAGATTTGCCATCAACATCATTTGCCGTCAATGTAGGCATTATGTCTGCGGGTGCTGTAATCTTGTTCATAATCATGATCTCCTTTGTAAAGTGTAAACCTAAACATCTTCATGGTTTTCATTAAAATAACTTAGGGTTAAACTTAATAATTCAACCACAAGAATGTCACTCAGTTTGGAGATATGCTTGAAACTCATTCGCAGTACACTGATAAACATAGCTTTGGCAGCAATAATCTTTTTTCTGGTTAGCGCGTTTCAAGAGCGTAATCTACTAAAGACAAATAACAGCCCAGCTCCCTACTTTAGCTTGGCATTGCTTAATAATATCGATAAACGTTTGAGTATCGCTGAGCTTAAAGGAAAAACGACTGTTATTTACTTTTTCGCCCCCTGGTGCACGGTTTGCAAATACAGCATGCCAAATTTAGAAGCCGCCATAAAAGGCAGTGACATTAATGCGATTGGTATTGCACTGGATTATAAAAGTACAATGCAAGTAGAAGAGTTTGTCAGTGATTTAGCGCTGACAATGCCAATACTGCTTGGAAATGAGCAAACTCAAGCTAACTATAAAGTATCCGCTTTTCCTACCTATTACATTATCAATGAGCAACTTCAGATCAGTGCGCGTTCTATGGGTTATTCAAGCCAATTAGGTATTACATTAAGGGCTTTGTAACTGTGTAATAATTTGCAACACTTAGCCTACAAGTACTTACAGTTTACTAAGTATTTTTACGTTGTTTCTCTCTATGATACGTGGCAGTCACATTCGTTCACAACCATGGAAGAGACATGATAGCCAACCAACTGAACACACTTTTTTGTTTAACGCCGCTTGCCCTTTGCTTGCCACTATTAGCACAGGCAAATACTGATTCATCAACAAATAAAGACACAATGGAACATATAGACGTTGTCTATAAACGCAGCAGTATCACCAGTGAAATAACAGAAAACACTGAAAAATTAGTCACTATGCCCGGCGCAATGGGCGACCCGCTCCGTGCTGTTTTTGCATTACCAGGTGTCGTTGCTGCGGGTGGCTCAATGAGTGAGCCAGCTGTACGTGGTTCATCACCTGATGACAACCTATTTGAAGTTGACTTTATGCCTGCAGGCTATATCTTTCATGACTTTGGCAGCTCCATTTTTAATCGTTATTTAATTCAAGATTTTCAGTTTTACTCGGCAGGCTACGGTTCCAGCTATAGCAATGCCACTGGTGCCGTGTTTGACGTAACACTGCTTAACCCAAAGTACCAACCGATTACAACCACACTGGATTTTACAATGTTTAATGCCGGTGTTTTTATGGAAGGACAGTTAACAGAAAACACCGCATTTTATTTATCAGGGCGAAAAAGTACCTTACCCCTATTTTTCTCAAAGGGTGAAGAGCTTGAAGATGACGATGGAGAGCTCAGTGGTGTCACCATTAACGATGCGCCTGATGATCATGACTATCAAGGAAAGTGGATTTGGGACATCAATGATAAAAATGCACTTACGGTATCATTTACAGGCGCTAAAGATTCAGTTGCAGCAGGTTTTAATCAGCGTGCCGAATTATCACTAAAAAATCCAGAATATCAAGGCGATGCTGATTTCATTCGCGAATTTACCAGCCAAAGTATTTTGTGGGATCACTTTAATAAAGACTTTAGTTTACGGTTAGGTATTGGTGCACTCGATCATTCAGGGCGATTAGAATACGGTAAACGCGCCACCTTGAGTGATGGTTTTTTTGAAGAAGAACAGGAAAAACAAATCACCTATAAAGGCCGCTTAAATTGGCGCATCAATAAAGCGCAGCAACTTGTATTTGATGCTGCTTATTTTGATAACGACACAACTTACAGTTACGATGGTTTTCAGTATCTTTGTACTGAGCTGGACCCTGATTGTGATTTAAATAAAGGCGAACGCATCACGGGCAAAGACAGCCTCGCACTTGATAAATACTTTGTTGGTGCTAGTCATATTTGGGATATCAATGAGCAATGGCAAAGTGAAGTGGGTGTACAGTATCAGAGCAATGATTACACCGATGAAGATTTTGTTATGCCACGCCTTGCGCTTACCTACTTTATTAATGATCGTAACAGTATTAACGCCAAATATGGCCACTATAACCGTATGCAAGATGTTGACTACCTATTACCAGAGCATGGTAACCCTAATTTACGTTCGCAAACCTCAAAACATGGCAGTCTAGGTTTTGCACAAGAACTTGCGGGTGATTGGACATGGTCTGTTGAAGGGTATTATAAAACCATGGACGATTTACCATTAGCATTAAATAACTACCCTGACGCAGCAACACTTTACAGCAACGATGTCACAGGGCGCGCTTACGGTGTTGACTTATTAATTAATAAAAATAAAACGGATAAATGGTATGGCTGGCTCGCTGTGAGCTATGCAAAAAGTGAGCGTACTGATCAACGCCAAAACATAACCCGAGACTATTACGCAGACACCCCTTTAGTTGTCAATATGGTGTTTAATTATCAAATCAGTGAAAAGTGGCAAGGTGGCTTTAACTTCACAGCACGCAGTGGTCAAACTTACACCCCTATTATTGGTGTGAAAGAAAACCCCGAATTTGAGGGGCGGTTTTTACCTGAATACGGCGACCCGTTCTCCAAGCGATTTGATGTATATCATCGCCTTGATATTCGTTTCGAACGTGAAACAGACTTTTGGGGGTTAGATGGCGTTTTAATTTTAGAACTAATGAACGCATACGGCCAAGGTAATACAAGCAGTATAGATTTAGACTATCAAAAAGTGTCCTCAACGAATGATTTAATTATCAAAGAAAGTGATGACGATTTTGAGATGCGCCCTTCAATTGGCTTCAGCCTCACCTTCTAACTATTTGATGAGCTCGTAGTGTCATTAATCACTCGAGCTCATCATTTAAATAGAATTAACTAATCGTTTTTTTACACTGTATATTTTGCTTCAGTTAGATAAGATAGACAAAACCAAATCGAGGAGAGCGATATGTTAACTGTAATTTTTGGCCGTGAAGGCTGCCCATTTTGTGTTCGTGCAAAAGATGTTGCACAAAAATTAGCTGATGAACGTGATGACTTCAAATTTCGTTATATTGATATTATCAAAGAAGGCATTAGCAAAGAAGATCTAGAACAGTCTGCTGGTAAACCATGCCCGACTGTTCCGCAAATTTTTGTAGACCAAGCTCACATCGGTGGGTTCACTGAATTTGAAGCTTACGCAAAAGAAAACCTCGGCTTATACAAATAAGTATTGCGTTGTTATTATTAACCAGTTCAACTTGAGCGAATATTGAGCTGGTTAAATTTCAATCAACATCAAGCACATATAAATTAGTTGTAATTTATACAAGCAATTGCCTCGTATTTCCTATACAATGCGCGCCTCTTTAAATTCGTTGAGGCGTATTAATGTCAGAACCAGTCACGTTTGAATCTCTAAATCTTTCTCCTGCAATTTTAAAGGCAGTTGAAGAGTTGGGTTACAAGACACCATCTGAAATCCAAGCTCAATGTATACCGTTATTGCTAGAAAGAAAGGACGTACTGGGACTAGCACAAACGGGTACAGGTAAAACAGCAGCATTTGCACTGCCATTACTAAACAATATTGACCCGTCTGTGAAACAGCCACAGATCCTTGTACTCACACCAACCCGTGAGCTTGCGATCCAAGTTGCTGAGGCATTTGAACAATATGCAAAACACACTCGTGGTGTAGAAGTATTGGCACTTTATGGTGGCCAAAGCTACAGCATCCAATTAAGTGCACTTCGTCGTGGCGCGCAAATTATTGTCGCAACGCCTGGTCGCTTAATCGATCACATTAACCGTGGCACAATCAAGTTTGATGCTTTGCAAGCACTTGTACTTGATGAAGCCGATGAAATGTTACGCATGGGCTTTATCGATGATGTTGAAAACATCATGGAAAAAACGCCGCGTGAAAAGCAAACATGTCTTTTCTCTGCGACTATGCCTAAGCAAATCCAAAATATCAGCAGCAAATATATGAATAACCCTGAACAGGTTCATATTTCTGCACGTAACTCGACTGTATCTTCAGTTGAGCAAGTATTTTGGAATGCTCACGTACATAAAAACAAAGCCATCGTACGCTTCTTAGAAGCTGAACAATACGAAGGTGCAATTGTTTTCGTACGTACACGTAACGACACAGTTCAACTTGCTGAATTATTAGAGCGCGAAGGTTTCTCTGCTGCGCCTCTTAATGGTGATATGAACCAGCAAGCACGTGAACGTACTGTTGATCGCTTAAAAAGCGGCATGCTAAACGTTGTTATTGCAACAGACGTAGCTGCTCGTGGTCTTGATGTTGACCGTTTAAGCTTAGTTATCAACTACGATATTCCACAAGACTCTGAAGCCTACGTTCACCGTATCGGCCGTACAGGTCGTGCTGGTCGTACTGGTAAAGCAATTTTATTCGTTAAGCATAACGAGCGTTATTTACTTAAAAATATCATTCGTCATACTAAATCTGAAATTGCCCAAGTTGAACTACCAACAGCTAAAGTTGTTGAAGAAAAACGTATCAATGCATTACAAGAGAAGCTTACCCTTGCTCTTGAAAATAAAGATATCACTTTCTTCAATGAAGTTGCTGCTAACATGGCACAAAAACTTGACCTTGCTCCTGAAGACTTAGCCGGCGCATTACTGTGTTTAGCACAGCAACAATCGCCAATCAAAGTTGAAGAAGTTAAGATTCAACCACGTGAGCGCAATGAGCGTAATCCACGCAATGAACGTGGTGACCGTGGTCGTCGTAACGAACGTGGTGGTGAGCGCACTGAGCGTAAACCTCGTGAGCGTAATAGCCGTGATGCAGGTCCTATGGATACTTACCGTATCGAAGTAGGTCGTGAACATGGTGTTCAAGTTAAGAACATTGTGGGTGCAATCGCTAACGAAGCTGATATCTCAAGCAAGTTTATTGGTGACATTCGTCTTCACGACAGTCACAGTACGGTACAATTACCGCAAAACATGCCTAAAGATGTACTTGATCACTTCCAAAAGGTGTTTATTTGTAAACGCCCAATGGGTATGACATTGACTCAAGATCAAGGCCCAGCTGAGCCACGCGGCGAACGCTCTGAACGCCCTAGCGGAGACAGAAAGCGTAACTTTAACAAAGACAACCAACGCGGTGATAAGCGTAGCGGTCCTCGTAAAGAACGTCGTCCAGTGAGCTTTACATCTAACTAAGTTACTTAGTTCAGATAGTCGACTAAAAAGCCTTTTCATTAATTTGATAAGGCTTTTTTGTTTCCTCCTCCGAAGTATTTCCACATAAAAGACTTCATGCATAAAAGGTGTTCAAATGCGCTCTGGCGTATTATGACACTAGAGTTCACACCTGCTCATCACTAATCATAAAATACCTTGAGAGAAGCTTAGAGAGCCTTAACAACTCACTACTATGTACTTATCTGAACTTTGGGTAATAAAGCTATCTATAGCGGCTACTTTCAATGCTACCTGCGTTGAATTGACATGCAATAGGCCAGCTATTGACGCGTAAATTGGCCTGTTATCGCTAAAAGTGCCCGACTGAAGCCGGATAAATACCTTTGTTATTTGATATCAATTCATTACTTAAGAACATGGCTAAAGTCCCTTCAGAGCTAATATTTGACTTAAACACTTGCCCTTTTACATGCGCTAAATAAGGATTGTAGTTCGACGATAGATGTCCTCTTTATTAACACAACAAGAAAACCTTTAAAAATATCACTTCTCATAATGTAGCTCTTGTTTAGTGCGTCATACCCATTAAATTTTAGGCATAAAAAAAGCGCCTCGCGGCGCTTTTTAATAATTAACTAAACTTTTTTTACTCAGCAGTTGTTGCTTGTGCTGGCAGGTTTAACTCTGCTTTAGCTTTTAATGCATCAATGAAAACCATGTAGTTTTTATTTACTTGGCTCATAGTAATGTTTTGCTTTTGCTGTGCTTCAATTTCACCCTGAACAGTGCCATTCGTCACTGACTTAAGTGCAACAATTGCAGCGTCACCATTATTAAGCTCTACTTTATCAACAACAGGGTTCCCTTCAGGGCGAGCCATTTTAAATACTTGCTGAACAATCGCAGGTGAAACTGTGAATGCTTGACGAGTAAGTGCAGCTTCATTACGAACCTCTAAACCTTGTTCAGATGCAAGTGCTGTTAAGGTCTTGCCTGATGAGATTTCTGCAAATAGTTCAGACGCCTTTTCTTTTGCAAGCTCAGATGCTTTTTGACTAACTAAACGAGCTTTGATTTGTTCAGACACATCATTTAATGGCTTAGTCGCAGCTGGTACATACTCGCTAACACGAACAATAACAACACGCTCATCAGCAATTTCTATTACTTCTGAGTTCATACCGTCTTCAAGCACATCTGGTGAGAAAATAGCACTCATCACCGCTGGTGTATTTAATGGCTCTGGTAAAGCAT
Source organism: Pseudoalteromonas sp. 3D05 (assembly GCF_002723455.1). GTDB lineage: Bacteria > Pseudomonadota > Gammaproteobacteria > Enterobacterales > Alteromonadaceae > Pseudoalteromonas. The sequence continues at coordinate 94,648 of NZ_PDUS01000015.1, forward strand.
TGCGTGCAAGTAAAGGGGTTGTTGTCACTTCAACATTAACAACTTCTGCTGCATCAACTAAGTTATCAGACATTTCAAATGCAACTTCACTCATTTGTGTTTGCTTCTCATAGAAAGCATTCACTTTTTCAGTGCGCTCAAGCTCTGCACGTAAATCCGCTTTCACATCATCGTACGCCTTAGTTTGTTGGCGCTGGATATCTGTTAACTGGATGATATGATAGCCAAATTCAGATTCAACCACATCAGTGAAATCACCCGTTGCATTGAGTGCAAAGGCAGCCTCTTCAAATGCAGGATCCATCATGTCGCGTTCAATCCAATCTAAATCACCGCCCATTTCAGCGCTGACAATATCATCGGATGACGACTCAGCTAGTGCTGAAAAATCAGCGCCTTGTTGTAATTGTACTAACAAGTCTTCTGCTTTACTTTTTGCCGCATCATCGTCTTCACTGTTATCGATTAATATATGTGATACACGACGTTTTTCTGGCTCTAAGTATTGTGCACTGTTTTGCTCATAATACGCTTTTACTTGCTCTTCAGTGACATTACTTTGTAAATTTAATTCAGCCGCATTTAAGTCAATATAGCTGACCGCTACTTGTTCTGGAGCCATAAATTGTGAAGTATTAAGGTCGTAGTAATCAGTAATTTCTTGCTCGGTAACTTCTACACCTTCTTGAAGCGACTCTTTACTGATTACAACGTAATCAATCGCACGTGTTTGCTGCTGAAGAGCAACAGTGCTCGCCAACTCGTTATCAAGCGCAAAGTCCGTTCCCGCTACAGCAGAAATAAGCTGGCTGCGCGTCATGTCTTCACGAAGAAATTCACGAAATGCATCCGGTTGGAAATTCATCTGACGAATAACTTGCAAGTAACGGTCGTTATTGAACTGACCACCAATTTGAAAGTATGGTAATTCTAAAATTGCTTTTTTAACACTGTCATCGCTTACTCGAAGGCCTAACTCGTGAGCAAGTTGTGTTTGCAACTCTTGCTGTACTAGACGATCAACAACACCTTGGCGAATTTGCGCCATGTAATTTGGATCAGCAGAAATTTGTGCGAAGTATTCGCCAAATTGCTGTTCTAATCGATTACGCTCATTCTGGTATGCACGGCTAAATTCTGTTTGGCTAATTTTAATACCATTTACTTCAGCAACTGGCTGCTCTGTGGTCTGACCTAAGTAACCACCGATCCCTGCTAAAGCAAAAGATAAAATCACTGCACCTAAAATAACTTTGGCTACCGGTCCTTGCGAACCTTCTCTGATTTTCTCAAGCATTTATTTATCTCTATTCTATTCTGAGGCAGAAATCGCCTAGCTCATGTAAAAAAAGCGTATCTTACCAGATACGCTTTTTTTCTTGAAGCTGTTGGCGATAAAGATAGCTGTTTGTGCTAAAAAGCGACGAGCTTCTTTAACTGCCAAAACTAACTCATTGAAAACAATAATTAGCTATTACATGCATCTTTAAGCGCTTTACCCGCTTTGAAAGCTGGGATAGTTGCTGCGGCGATTTGAATTGTCTCGCCAGTTTGTGGGTTGCGGCCTGAACGCGCTGCACGTTCACGTACAGAAAAAGTACCGAAACCTACAAGTGCTACTGAATCGCCATCTTTAAGAGCGCCAGATACAGACTCGATGAATGAATCTAGTGCACGACCTGCAGCCGCTTTAGAAATGTCAGCGTCAGCTGCGATTTGATCGATTAATTGAGATTTATTCACAATATCATCCTCTTTCATTGTTATTATCAAGAGCGATTGTTTTTTAAACTAACATCACTGTTTTGAAAATTTGGAGCAAACTATTTCATGCTCATACGATTATATTTTTTCTTAAGCCTAGGCTACATAAGGCCTAGGCTTGAAAACCAGTGCTTAACTTATCATACCATCTGGATTTGAAAAGCCCTTTAAAGCACTTTTTTTAGGTTTTTTACTGGTTTTTAGCCGTTTCGACTGAAAAACTTTCAACTGGGTGCACAAGTGCTAATTTTAAAACCTCATCAATCCATGTAACAGGGTGAATATCAAGGCCTGCCAACACATTGTCAGGGATCTCTTTTAAGTCACGTTCGTTAATTTTTGGGATGATAACGGTTTTAATTCCACCACGATGCGCCGCCAATAATTTTTCTTTAAGACCACCAATTGGTAATACTTCACCACGTAGTGTTATTTCACCAGTCATCGCTACATCTGCTTTTACTGGATTACCCGTTAAGCTGGACACTAAACCAGTGACCATCGCAGCACCTGCACTTGGCCCGTCTTTTGGCGTAGCACCTTCAGGTACGTGTACATGGATGTCACGCTTTTCATAAAAATCATCATTAATACGGAAGGTATCAGCACGGTTACGTACTACAGTCATCGCCGCTTGAATCGACTCTTGCATTACATCACCCAGTGAACCCGTATAACTTAACTTGCCTTTACCTGGTACAGCTGCGCATTCGATTGTTAATAAATCGCCGCCTACTTCTGTCCACGCTAGACCTGTTACTTGACCGATACGGTCACCATCTTCAGCTTTACCGTAATCAAAACGCTGCACACCTAAGAAATCTTCTAAGTTTTGCTCATCGATAGTGACTACTTTTGTTTCTTTCTCAAGCAAGATGTTCTTTACAGCTTTACGGCATAATTTAGACACTTCACGTTCTAAGTTACGTACACCGGCTTCGCGGGTGTAGTAGCGAATAATACCCACGATAGCACTGTCTTCTATTACAACTTCGTTGTTTTTAAGACCATTGCGTTTGATTTGCTTTGGAATTAAATGTTCTTTAGCAATGTTTAGTTTTTCATCTTCGGTGTAACCCGATAAACGAATTACTTCCATTCTGTCTAATAATGGACCGGGAATATTAAAGCTATTTGATGTAGCAACAAACATAACGTCTGATAAGTCGTAATCAACTTCTAAGTAATGATCCGCAAAATGGCTGTTTTGCTCAGGATCAAGAACTTCCAATAGTGCTGATGCTGGGTCGCCACGCATATCAGACGACATTTTGTCGATTTCATCTAATAAGAATAATGGGTTTTTAACGCCCACTTTACTCATATTTTGAATCAGTTTACCTGGCATTGAACCGATATAAGTACGACGATGGCCGCGTATTTCAGCTTCATCACGCACACCACCTAGCGCCATACGAATATACTTACGACCAGTTGAGCGAGCAATCGACTGCCCCAATGAGGTTTTACCAACACCAGGAGGACCCACTAAACACAAGATCGGACCTTTAAGTTTATTAGTACGCTGTTGAACTGCGAGGTATTCAATAATGCGTTCTTTAACTTTATCAAGACCATGATGATCGCTATCTAAAATCTTTTGCGCGCCGGCAAGGTCTTTTTTCACCTTAGAGCGTTTTTTCCATGGTACGTTAATTAGCGTATCAATATATGAGCGCACAACAGTGGCTTCAGCCGACATTGGCGACATCATTTTTAACTTAGCTAATTCTGAATTGGCTTTTTCTTGTGCATCGCTGCTCATACCTGACTCTTCAATACGCTTTTTCAGCGCTTCGAATTCATCGGGTACGTCATCAAGTTCACCTAGTTCTTTTTGAATAGCCTTCATTTGCTCATTGAGGTAATACTCACGTTGAGATTTTTCCATCTGCTTTTTAACGCGTGTACGAATTTTCTTCTCAACTTGCAATAAGTCTATTTCACCTTCCATCAACGCCATTAGGTATTCTAGGCGTTCAGTAACATCGGCGATTTCAAGCACTTTTTGTTTTTCAGGTACTTTCAATGGCATATGTGCAGCCATTGTATCAGCGAGACGTGGCGCTTCATCAATACCACTTACAGAGGTTAATACTTCTGGTGGAATTTTTTTATTGAGCTTGACATAGCCTTCAAATTGACTGATCGCACTGCTGATAAAAATATCTTGTTCTTGCTCTTCTATTTCTTCAGAGCTGATAAACTGCGCATTCGCTACAAAGAAATCTTCGTTATCAACGAAATCTTCAAGTTTTGCGCGCTGAATACCTTCTACCAGTACTTTTACAGTACCGTCAGGCAATTTTAGCAGCTGTAAAACAGTGGCAATTGTACCAACACGATAGATATCGTCTCGCTCTGGTTCATCTACTGTTGCGTCTTTTTGCGCAACAAGGAAAATTTGTTTGTCTTTATCCATTGCCGCTTCAAGGCATTTAATGGATTTTTCGCGGCCTACAAAAAGCGGGATCACCATGTGCGGGTATACCACAACATCGCGCAGTGCCAGCACCGGGATTTCGACTCGATCTGTTCTCTCAAGCGTCATTATATTCTCTTCGCTCTTCATTTATTTTAATGATTACTCAAGTATATGGGGATAACCTAAGTAAAGTTCAACAATTTATGTCATTTGTAAGAAAAAATTATAAAAAAAGGAGCCTTAGGCTCCTTTTTCAATTATTAGTGATTAAATTTCACTCTGATGCAGCTTTATCTTGGCTGGCACTTTGGTAAATCAAAATTGGGTCTGACTCACCTTTGATGACCGTTTCATCAATAACCACTTTGCTGACTTCTTCCATAGATGGAAGTTCATACATGGTATCGAGTAGTACGGCTTCAACAATTGAACGCAAGCCACGTGCACCCGTTTTACGTTCCATTGCTTTATGAGCAATAGCGCGTAAAGCATCTTCACGAAACTCAAGTTCCACGTCTTCCATACCAAATAGTGCGCTGTACTGCTTAGTCAGTGCATTTTTAGGCTCATCTAAGATTTGCACTAATGCAGCTTCGTCTAACTCGGTTAAAGTAGCAACAACAGGTAAACGGCCAATAAACTCAGGGATCAAACCGTACTTAACTAAATCCTCTGGTTCTACGTCTTTAAATGTTTCACTCAAAGAGCGACTCGCAGCCGACTCTTTAACGCTAACACCGAAGCCTATGCCAGTGTTTTTATGGCTACGTTGCTCAATTACTTTATCAAGCCCTGCAAATGCACCACCACATATAAATAAGATTTTAGAGGTATCAACCTGCAAAAATTCTTGTTGTGGATGTTTACGACCGCCTTGTGGCGGTACTGATGCAACAGTGCCTTCAATTAATTTAAGTAAGGCTTGCTGTACACCTTCACCTGATACATCGCGGGTAATTGATGGGTTATCAGATTTACGTGAAATTTTATCGATTTCATCAATATAAACGATACCACGCTGTGCTTTTTCTACGTCGTAGTCACACTTTTGCAATAGCTTTTGAATGATGTTTTCAACATCTTCACCCACATAACCGGCTTCGGTTAGTGTCGTTGCATCTGCCATTGTAAATGGTACATCAAGTAAGCGTGCTAATGTCTCTGCCAATAATGTTTTACCACTACCTGTTGGGCCGATAAGCAAGATGTTACTTTTACCAAGTTCAATATCAGATGTTGTATTTTGATTACGTAAGCGTTTGTAGTGGTTGTATACCGCTACCGACAATACTTTTTTAGCGTGCTCCTGACCAATAACGTAGTCATCTAAATGATTACGAATTTCTTTTGGTGCAGGCAGCTTATCAGACGTATTGTGCTTTGGCGCAATGTCTTTGATTTCTTCCCTGATAATATCGTTACACAGCTCAACACATTCATCACAAATGTATACTGAAGGGCCTGCAATTAGCTTACGAACTTCGTGCTGGCTTTTGCCACAAAAAGAGCAGTATAACAATTTATTACTTTTGTCGCCGTCTGTAGGAGTGTCAGACATTCAGCTACCTCATCTTATACGTTGGCTGCCAAAATTAGTGGCAGCTATTTTAATACGCTTAACTATACCAAAAAATAATGGTTTTCACAGTGTAATCAACCTAAGCTAGTACTTGAGATACTAGCTTAGTGACTTTTTACTTACTGTCGCGATTCGAGAACACTGAATCAACCAGGCCATATTCAACAGCTTGGCTAGCGCTCATAAAGTTATCACGATCTGTATCACGTGAAATAATGTCTAATGGCTGACCTGTATGCTCTGACATTAAACGGTTAAGCTTGTCTTTAATAGACAGGATTTCTTTGGCGTGTATTTCAAAGTCAGACGCTTGACCTTGGAAACCACCTAATGGTTGGTGAATCATCACACGTGAATTAGGCAGGCAGTAACGCTTACCTTTTGCACCAGCTGTTAGTAAGAATGCCCCCATGCTAGCCGCTTGGCCAACACAGATAGTGCTTACATCTGGCTTAATAAAATTCATTGTATCGTAAATAGCCATACCTGCAGTTACTGAACCGCCCGGTGAATTTATGTATAAAAAGATATCTTTATCAGGGTTTTCAGATTCTAAAAATAGCATTTGCGCTAAGATTAGATTTGCCATGTTATCTTCAACTTGACCCGTTAAAAAAATGATTCTCTCTTTTAATAGTCTCGAATAAATATCATACGAGCGCTCGCCTTTTGCTGTCTGTTCAACAACCATTGGAACTAATGCATTTAGAGGATCTGTAATACCAGTGTTATTCATACTTATTCTATTCCTTATGCGCTTATACTTGTCTTATTTTATGAAAAGCATAGTTATCTTTTTGGCAAAATTGAAGGCCACAAACTAAAATGGCTCGGGCACGCTGTATAATACAGAGTAACACGAGCCATTTAATCGTTAGCGAGGACTTAAGTCAATGACTTATTAAGCACCTTGCTGTGGATTCATGATGTCATCAAATGCTTTTTCAACGTCAGACACGGTTGCTTTAGCTAAAATAGCTTCAACTGCTTGCTCTTCCATTGCTACATTACGCATTTGCTGCATAAGTTGATCATTTGCTTTGTAGTATTCTACTACTTCAGTTGGATCTTCGTATGCTGATGCAACATTAGCGATTAACGCTTCAACTTTAGCGTCATCTACTTTGATCTCGTTCGCTTTAATTACTTCGCCTAGTAGAAGGCCAGTTTTAACGCGCGTTACAGCTTGCTCATGGAACAGTTCAGCTGGAAGCTCAGGCATGTTTTTAGCGTCGCCACCAAAACGTTGTGCTGCTTGCTGACGTAATGCATCAATTTCTTGATCTACTAACGCTTTAGGCACATCAATTTCATTGTTAGCTAAAAGACCTTTGATAGCTTGGTCTTTCACGTTAGCTTTAACCGCTTGGTCAAGTTCACGTGTCATGTTCTTTTTAACTTCTTCTTTAAGTGCGTCAACGCCACCTTCAGATACACCGAATTTAGTTGCGAATTCTTCGCTAAGTTCAGGAAGTTCTTGTGCTTCAACTTTCTTCACAGTGATAGTGAATTGAGCTGCTTTACCTTTAAGATTTTCAGCATGGTAATCTTCAGGGAACGTTACATCAGCAACAACTTCTTCGCCTGCTTTTTTACCCACGATGTTATCTTCAAAACCTGGGATCATACGACCTTGGCCAAGTTCTAGTGGGAAGTCTTCAGCCTTACCGCCTTCAAATACTTCACCATCGATTTTGCCTTCGAAGTCAACCGTTACACGGTCATTTTCGCCAGCAGCAGCATCAACATCAGCCCATTCAGCATGTTGCTTACGAAGTGTTTCTAGCATGTTAGCTAAATCTTCGTCAGTTACTGTAACAGCTGGTTTTTCTACAGCAATCTTGTCTAAACCTTGAACTTCAACTTCAGGGTAAACTTCAAATGTTGCAGAGAATTCTAAATCTTTGCCAGCTTCTAACGCTTTAGGAGCGAAAGTAGGTGTACCTGCTGGGTTGATTTTTTCAGCTACGATTGCTTCGTAGAAGTTACGCTGCATTAGTTCACCAGCAACTTCTTGACGCACTGCGCCACCATAACGTTTGTTGATTACAGACGTTGGTACTTTACCTGGACGGAAACCATCAATACGCTGGGTTTTAGACAGTTGTTGTAAGCGTTTTTTTACTTCGGTCTCAACGTTCTCTGCAGGAACGGTGATGGTCAGACGGCGCTCAAGGCCTTGAGTCGTCTCAACAGAAACTTGCATGATTTACCTCAATCTTCAATTTTGGCGACTGTTCGCCTTCCTTACAAACACGGTGATCACTATGCGTTTTGGCACGTTCAAAGTCATTTAATGACTTATCAACCCCATCTCCACTATAAGATACCAATGCTGCTCTGCCCTTCGGGCACTATGTTAAACAATAGACGCGGCATTATAACCTAATATTTATGATAGTCGAGTCTAGGGGGCAATTATTTGGTTAGATAGCGCATTATAGAAGGTGATAGGATAAAAAACAGGCGTTTTAGATAGCAATTTTTAAGCGCATTTGCTTTTTTGAATAAAAATAATGAAATGGTTTTATAAAATATAGTATGAAGAATTTTTATTATTTGTGTTTTGAAGAAATTATAAATTTAATATCACTTAACTTTAGAGGTAAAGAAAGTGGTCGGCGATGCAGGATTTGAACCTGCGACCCCTTGGACCCAAACCAAGTGCGCTACCAAACTGCGCTAATCGCCGATATATGAAGAATTAACTTCTATTTTTCTGTGAACACTTAAACTGAGAATTTAAGACCATTTCCTAAAGAAAGTGGTCGGCGATGCAGGATTTGAACCTGCGACCCCTTGGACCCAAACCAAGTGCGCTACCAAACTGCGCTAATCGCCGATATTCTTTTTTTGTAAATTGGGGTGACTGATGGGGCTCGAACCCACGACAACCGGAATCACAATCCGGGGCTCTACCAACTGAGCTACAATCACCACGGCATTTACTTGTTTTCGAAATGGCGCACCCAGAAGGATTCGAACCTTCGACCGACGCCTTAGAAGGGCGTTGCTCTATCCAGCTGAGCTATGGGCGCATCGAAAACTTCATAGCAAACCAATAAGCTTCTTTATTTAAAAAGTGGTCGGCGATGCAGGATTTGAACCTGCGACCCCTTGGACCCAAACCAAGTGCGCTACCAAACTGCGCTAATCGCCGATGCTTACTATTGTCTGCGAGTGACCTCGTTGACAACGGGGTGCATAATAGTGATTTGACTGGATTAGGTCAAACCTTTTTTTAAGAAAATAAATCAATCGGTCATTTTTAGTTCACAATGCCTAAATATTGTAAAAATAAGCTAAAATTTCAACTGTTTTATTTAATTGTGCTGCATATCTAAAAAAAGCAACTTGGCGCTTTGGTGCTTTTCTGCGAAAATAGACAGACTAAATAGCAAGACAAACAGCGCTGGTTAAAGCCAGTCTCGTTTACCCCTTAAAAAACGATTGTTTCTTGCTATGTATCGGTTTCAAGTTAACTAACCCTAATTAAAGGTCACCCATGACGGCAAACATCATCGATGGTAAGGCAATAGCTAAACAAGTACGAAGTGCAGTAGCAGAGAAAGTAAGTGAACGAGTAGCAAATGGATTACGTGCTCCGGGGCTTGCGGTTGTACTTGTAGGACAAGACCCTGCGAGTCAAGTCTATGTTGGTTCAAAGCGCAAAGCCTGTGAAGAAGTTGGTTTTGTATCAAAATCATTTGATTTACCTGCTGATACATCAGAGCAAGCACTGTTAGATCTAGTCGATGAGCTAAATAATGATAAAACAGTAGACGGTATTTTAGTTCAATTACCTTTACCCGAAGGCCTTGATGCAGAAAAAATTCTTGAGCGTATTACACCATTAAAAGATGTGGATGGTTTTCACCCTTACAATATCGGCCGTTTAGCACAGCGTATGCCTGCATTGCGCCCTTGTACACCTAAAGGAATTATCACATTACTTGATTCTACAGGCGTTAAATATAAAGGGATGCATGCTGTAGTTGTTGGTGCATCAAATATCGTTGGCCGCCCGATGGCATTAGAGTTATTACTTGCAGGTTGTACTACAACGGTGTGCCATAAATTTACTCAAGATTTAGAGACGCATGTGCGCCGTGCTGATTTGCTGGTAGTTGCGGTAGGTAAACCTGAGTTTATACCGGGTGACTGGGTTAAAGAAGGTGCGATGGTTATCGATGTCGGTATTAACCGCTTAGATACGGGCAAACTCGTGGGTGATGTACAGTATGATATAGCTGAACAAAAAGCACACTTCATTACGCCTGTACCTGGTGGTGTTGGGCCAATGACGGTTGCAAGCCTGATTGAAAACACGTTAGAGGCCTGTGAGAAATACCACAGTTAATAAATGTCCCGTCCTGAAATAGG
>NZ_PDUS01000021.1:0-68005 GCF_002723455.1 Pseudoalteromonas sp. 3D05
CGTTTTCTTGCAGTAGCCATGTATCACCCTGTTTGTTTTTTGCACTAATTGAAAGTTAGTTGAAAAAATAAAAAATACAAACTTTAGGGTGGGTGTCTTTTTATTTATTTAGATGGGTGTCTTATTTATTTCGTTAGTAGCAATTTAAAACCGTCTAATGCTTGCTGATAAAGAGTTGGATAGTTGAAGTGGTGGTTGTTACTCAGACTCTCACTGAGAGTCTGGATGCCACATTAAAAAGACTTAATTGCAAATTGTTACTTTTAATTCACTTCTCGCACCTTTTTGCTCATAAGTCTTACAAACCCCTTTTCCCGTTTTTATTGTAGGTAAAGAAATTAACATTAGTATCTCGATGTAATTACTGGTGCTAGCAACCTTTAATGGTAAAGAGTTTTCAATTAACATTTTATGGAAATTGTCATTAAACAAGTTGTAAACTTTGTTTTTGGACATTTCTTCGATTATAGAGGCTACTTCCATTTCACAGTCACTTTCACCACTACCGGTTTCATTCGCCTTCTTAATCAATCTAGACTGAAGATTTTCTATAAAAAAATCACGAGCCAAAAGAAAAGTATTAATATTAGTTTTTCCCATGAAGAATCGGTCAATAGCAGCTTTTGATGACTCACGAATAGACACTCTGGCCCATTGGGGTACTTTATCGTAGACAAACCTCTCAACCCCTTCCATAGAATCAAAAATAGTTAGGTTGGACTCTAGCTTCTGCCCTAGCTTTACACCTTCACAACTCCCCATTAGGTTTATTTGATTTACATCACTATCAGCCAATGACCAAGGTGAAGCTGACATCAAAAATAGCATGAGCACTAGGATTATTAATTTATTCACCAATTGTTACTCCTTTGATTAAACGCCCCTCAGGTCTTGCAATGTTTACTGAGCTTTTAGCTCTTCGATAATTTAATTCTCTATAACTACCATTTCTTGTTGAGACAGAGACCAAATACTTTTTGTTTACATATCCATTTTTTACCATTGATGTGACATGTCTAGCGTCATGCCCACTAAAATTGTTATTGCTATCCCAATGTGTATGACCCGACCTCATTATAGATACCTTGCCAAGTGATTTTTTTACTCGATGGTACATTAAGCTAGGATTAACCCCTGTTGAGGACCCCCCTTCTCCTGAAAGAGTTCCGACAGCCCCAAAAGTTGCCTGAAATCCCGATTCGGTTTTCACAACAAACCATTGAACCTCGTCTTTAACTATTTGTGATAGTGGGTTGTATAAGTTATGCGCAGCAATATCAGCCTCCTGCTGACTATCAAAGCTTCCAAGAGAATCATTTACTCTCCCTTGCTGAGAATTGTGTGACAATAAAGTAGTTACAGCATCTTGCTCTGTTTCTGACAGGTTATCGAAAACATTGTCACTTACAAGCCCTGCGACACCACTTCCGCCAGAGTTCCCTGACCCAGTTACACTGGTACCACCATTCTCTTCTCCCGACTTTTGAGCAATATTTTTCTGACTGCCTATATCCATACTGACTACTTTACCACCGCTAAATGTTGCAGAAAATGATTGTGTTGCCCCATTTGAATAGGTAGCTGTACCAGAGACTCCTGTAGTCACTGTTCGCTTTATTCTTGAGCCAGTTACAGCAACTTTTTCAGTAGTTTTGGTTGACTCAATTTTTTCAAGTTCAGGTTCTTTCGCCGTATACCCAGTCGGGTCTGTTCCCGCCAGCGGATTATTCATAATATACGAATATGGATTGATACTCTGTGAATTTCCAGGGCTTTGAATCACAGGATCAACACTCATAAACCGACCAAGGTTATAATCGTACACCCGACCGTTCATATGAATTAACTCTACATCATCTAAATGCTCGTGGTCGGTAAAACCTCTGCGTGTTTTGGCTTTATCCAGGTCATCCAGTTATGAATTACCATACGGCTTTAAGTCGCCACTTGCCAGCCTAGGTTTACCAAATGGGTCAAAGTTGCGCTGTGCTGTGGCATAACCATTATGGTCGCTGAATATGCGTGCGCTGCCTAGGCGGTCGCGGTGGGTATAGCGAATAGTTGCGCCTTCATTGGTTGTTTGGCTTATTACAGCAATGTCGTCTATAAATGCGCGCCAAGTGGTTTTGCTGCCGTCGGTTTCTTCTTCATACAATTTATCGCTATAATAGGTAGTCACACTACCATTCACTTGCTTATAGCGCATATTCTCTGGGCCATAGGTAAAGTTGATAGTTTTACCGTCTTTTTTGATTTGGGTAGGCTTATCCATCGCGTTTAAATGGCACGAGTAATTTCATTACCGCAAACAAAAAAGCCCACACAATTTTGTGTGGGCTTTTGAATATAAAAGCGCCAGAACTGCTGGGCGCTTACATTGTTGAATTAAATCAAACTTTACTGATTAACAACGCTTTTCAGTGGGTTTACTGGCTTTGCATTTTCATCTAACAAGTTTAAATCAAAATCAAACTCATCAACACGAATTGCGCGTTCACGCTTTTTGTTGTAATCAATTAATTTTGCATATTCATCTTCTGTGATGATGTTAGCCACAAGCGCATTATCAAGTGTTAACGCAAAACGAATACCTGGCTTGATTGTTTTGCTGCGTAACGCTTTTTTAACTTTTGCAAGTAAGTCTAAACACGCCATTTTAGCTTGGTATGCTTGCTCATTAATATGATGACCGTCGCCTTCAACTGGCTTAACTAGATGCGTGATTTGCTTTTTAAACGCTGTATCTAGCTGTGCTTGCTTAGATAGTTCACGGATTAAGTCATCGCTTATCTTTGGCATTTTAGTTGAGTAGTTCATGGTAATGAAACGCATAAACTTACGCGTACCGCTTGCCGGGAAGTTATCTAAAAACTTGTGCAAGGCTTCTTCAGCGCTTTGTAGAGCAAAACGAGTTGCATAGTGGAAGTAAGGTGCTGCTTGCTCACGCTCACTGCTCGCTACTTTTTGCTCGTAGTACTTAATTGATGCCATCGCCGCATATAAAAAGCTCATCACGTCACCTAAGCGCGCTGAAAGCATTTCAGCTTGCTTAAGTTTACCGCCAAGCACTAGTAACGAGAAGTCAGCATATACAGCAAGTTTAGCAGATAACTTTTGCGCTGCTTTTTCGTATTCGCGCACTTCTGGTAATTTAGACTCAGCACCCGCAGTAAATGGTAAAACACCTAAGCGGAATGCACGCAAGCTGTTACCTACGCTGTAGCCAACTGTTTTACGTAGAATGCTGTTAAATTCTTTGTCTGCGTTTTTATCTTCACTGTGGATAGATTCAACCATAGATTGTAAATATGGGTGGCAACGCATAACACCTTGACCAAAAATCATTAGGTTACGAGTTAAAATGTTTGCACCTTCTACCGTGATGGCAATAGGCTGTGCCACATAGCCACTGGCTAATGTATTTTGCGGGCCATTTTGAATCGCTTTACCTGCTTGGATATCCATTGCTGAATCAAGTACATCGCGACCAATCTCTGTCATGTGGTATTTTGCAATCGCTGTAACAACAGAGGGTTTTAAGCCCATGCCTAAGCCTTCAGTTGTCAGCACTCGCATCGCTTCTTGTAGGTATGTTTTACCTGCAATGTCTGCTAGTTTTTCTTGAATACCTTCAAACTGACCAATGGCTAAGCCAAATTGCTCACGCACTGCTGCATACTCAGATGCACCTTTAAATGCAACTTGTGAAGAACTTACACCTAATGCCGGTAATGAAATACCACGGCCAGCGCCTAAGCAGCTAACCAGCATTTGCCAACCGCGGCCGATGTTCTTTTGGCCACCAATAATGAAGTCCATTGGTACGAATACTTTGTTACCACGGGTAGTACCGTTGTAAAAGCGAATGCCCATAGGATCATGGCGATTACCAAGCTCAACACCTGGGTGCTCTTTTGGAATAAGCGCACAAGTAATGCCTAGGTTTTCTTTGCCGCCAAGTAGGCCATCAGGATCAACTACTTTAAAGGCTAAACCAAGTACCGTCGCAATCGGTGCAAGCGTGATGTAACGTTTGTCCCATGTGATTTCAAGACCTAACACTTCTTTACCGTTATACATGCCTTTAGTCACGGTGCCTAAATCAGGGATACCGCCTGCATCAGAACCCGCTTCTGGGCTAGTTAATGCAAAACATGGAATATCACGGCCATTTGCTAAGCGTGGTAAGTAATGAGCTTGTTGCTCTTTTGTACCAAAATGGAGTAGTAACTCACCCGGACCTAATGAGTTAGGTACCATAACCGTTACCGCCACCGCTGAGCTTTTAGTCGCAATAGTTCCTACGATAGTTGAGTTAGCATAAGGGCTAAACTCTAAACCGCCGAATGACTTAGGAATGATAAGTGAAAAGAAACGTTCTTTTTTAAGAAAATCGAGAATGTAGTCAGGTAAATGAATACCATTTTGAATCTCTGTATCATCAATCATGCCCATTAGTTCTTGTAATGGACCGTCGATGAAGGCTTGCTCGTCTGCACTCAATGTTGCAGCAGGCACAGCGCGCAAGGCGCTAAAATCGGGCTTACCTTGGTAGATAGAGCCCTCTAACCAAACATCACCCGCATCAAGCGCTTCTTGTTCAGTAATAGAAATACTGGGTAACACTTTTTTTAATTTTGTACGTAAACTCATGATTAACTCATCCGACCAGATAATTTATAGTACTATTACGTCATAAAAATCACTTTAGATCAATTGCTCTAACCAACTTTTTAACAGTTTTTTCAATTTATTTATTTTTTCTATGCATAAGTTATTGAATAAAAACAGCTTACACGTGTAAGCTGAATTGAAAATACTTTTGAATTTTTGTGCAATAAAACCGCAAACCTATCATCTTATTTATCAAAAACAGGCAAAGCTCGCCTGCGTTAACGTTTGTAAATCCATTGGACATAGCGCTATCTCAAGGCCGCGCTTACCTGCACTCACATAAATAGTGTTATACTTTTCAGCGCTTTGATGAATGTACGTTTCAAGGCGCTTTTTTTGCCCAAGCGGGCTGACTCCCCCTAAAATATAGCCCGTACTGGCAGCCACTTTATTTGGCTCTGCCATCGCTGCTTTTTTAGCCCCACATGCTTTAGCCAGTTGCTTTAAATTGACCTGCTGCGATACCGGCGTAATTGCCACAACGAGTTTATTGTCACTCGTTTCTAACACTAACGTTTTAAATACTTGCTCTGCATTTAATGCAAGCTTTTCAACCGCTTCGAGTCCAAATTGTGCTGCTGTTGAATCATGTTCATAGCTTAATACAGTAAAGTTAATGCGCTTTTGCTCTAGGAGTGTAATTGCCGGTGTCATTATTATTTATCCCTAAATTTGTACGTTTGCCGTACTGCAGATGATTACATAGTTTGTAGAATATTTGGGCAGTAATAAAGCGAAATTTGATATTTATATGGTTATTCATTGCAATAAACAACAACATTAAAAATAAAAATCTGGTTTTAATTATATAGAGGAGTTTAACGCTTAGGCGTGGAATGCTGCTAAATATAAACGCGTACTTATTCAATACACACGCTATTTATTTCAAATTATTAAAAATGGCGCCATGTGGCGCCATTTTTTAAAATCACTTAACGATTATTACTTAGTTAAATCATCAAAGAATTTCTTCACGCCATCAAAGAAGCCTTTCTCTTTAGGGCGATTTTTTGAACCGTCTTTACCCATGCTTAGTTCAAGCTCTTCGAGTAATTCACGTTGGCGTTCATTTAGGTTAACCGGTGTTTCGATAACCACTTTGCAAAGTAAGTCACCTACAGCACCACTGCGAACTGATTTAACACCTTTGCCACGCATACGGAACATCTTACCCGTTTGGCTCTCAGCAGGTATTTTAAGCTTAGCACGACCATCTAGCGTAGGTACTTCAATCTCGCCACCTAACGCCGCTGTGGTGTAGCCAATTGGTACTTCACAGTAGAGGTTGTTTCCATCACGCACAAAGATTGGGTGTTCACGTACCGATACTTGTACATATAAATCACCCGCAGGTGCTCCATGAGCGCCCGCTTCACCTTCGCCAGATAAACGAATGCGGTCACCGGTATCAACACCAGCCGGTATTTTAACTGATAAGGTTTTGGTTTTCTCTACACGGCCTTGACCATGACAGCTGTTACAGGGATCAGAAATAATCTGACCTGTGCCCTGACACGTAGGACACGATTGTTGAACAGCAAAGAAACCTTGGCGCATTTGTACTTGGCCTGCGCCATGACACGTTGTACATGTTTTTGGCTTAGAACCAGGTTTTGCACCACTGCCATCACAAGGTGAACAGCTCACCCACGTAGGCACTTTAATTTCAACTTCTTTACCACGAACCGCTTCTTCTAAGCTTAAGTCCATGTTGTAACGTAAATCGGCACCGCGTTGCTGGCGAGATTGACGACGACCACCGCCACCTCCGCCAAAGATATCACCGAATACATCACCAAAAATATCACCAAAGTCGCCTTGGCCGCCACCAAAGCCACCGTGACCACCGCCACCACCTTGTTCGAAGGCTGCATGACCATATTGATCATACATTTGACGTTTTTGATCATCGGTTAAGATTTCGTAAGCTTCTTTAACTTCTTTAAACTTACTTTCTAGCTCTTTATCACCGGCGGTACGATCTGGATGATATTTCATCGCTAAGCGTTTATACGCTTTTTTAATGTCTCTTTCGCTGGCATCTTTTGCCACACCAAGAACTTCATAATAATCGCGTTTTGACATATCTATCACACTACTCTTTTGCTACTGCAGCTTGGCTGCGGATAAACCGATAAATCATATCGATTTACCATTAATTTTTAAGCTATTTTACATGTTCTTTTTACATGCAAAAGGCGCGTTAAGCTTTAGCCTACGCGCCTCATTTGTTCATCCTAACTTAAACACCCCAATTAGTCATGGTGTTTTACGTTAGTGAGAAGCGTTAGTAACAATTACTTGTCGTCTTTCACTTCTTCGAACTCTGCATCTACAACGTCGTCATCTTGCTTAGCTGACTGTTGTGGTTGCTCACCAGCGTCGCCGCCAGTTTGTTGTGCTTTAGCTTGTGCAATTTCCATCAATTTTTGTGATTTCTCAGCAAGAGCTTGAGTTTTTGCTTCAATCTCTTCTTTTTTGTCACTCTTGATTGCTGTTTCTAGGTCAACAACAGCCGCTTCTATTGCTTCTTTGTCTTCGCTAGGCAATGCATCGCCAGCTTCTTCGATTTGCTTACGCGTACCGTGAACCATTGCATCAGCTTGGTTACGAGTCGCTACAAGCTCTTCGAACTTTTTATCTTCTTCAGCGTTAGCTTCTGCATCACGAACCATTTTTTCAACTTCTTCGTCACTCAGACCTGAAGACGCTTGAATCGTGATCTTTTGCTCTTTACCTGTATCTTTATCTTTTGCTGATACATGTAAGATACCATCCGCATCTACGTCGAAAGTAACTTCGATTTGTGGTGTACCACGTTGCGCAGGACGAATACCTTCTAGGTTAAATTGACCTAGAGATTTATTATCACTTGCGCGTTTACGCTCACCTTGTAATACGTGAATAGTAACCGCTGCTTGATTGTCTTCAGCTGTTGAGAAAGTTTGCGATTTCTTAGTAGGAATCGTTGTATTTTTCTCAATTAGCGCAGTCATTACAGAACCCATTGTCTCAATACCTAGAGACAGTGGAGAAACGTCTAGTAATAGTACGTCTTTAACGTCACCTGCAAGTACGCCACCTTGAATCGCCGCGCCTACTGCTACTGCTTCATCAGGGTTAACGTCTTTACGTGGGTCTTTACCAAAGAACTCAGCCACTGTTTTTTGTACTAACGGCATACGTGTTTGACCACCAACAAGAATGATATCGTTGATGTCGCTTACAGATAAATCCGCATCAGCAAGTGCACGTTTAAGTGGTTCAATTGACTTAGTTACTAAGTCTTCAACTAGTGACTCAAGCTTAGCACGTGTCAATTTCACGTTCATGTGCTTAGGACCTGATGCGTCAGCAGTTACATACGGAAGATTTACTTCAGTAGACTGTGCCGATGAAAGCTCAATTTTTGCTTTTTCTGCTGCTTCTTTAACACGTTGCATTGCAAGTGGATCAGCTTTTAAGTCAACGCCTTGGTCTTTCTTAAACTCAGCAACTAGGTAGTTGATTACGCGGTTATCGAAATCTTCACCACCTAAGTGAGTGTCACCGTTAGTCGCAAGTACTTCAAACGTGTGCTCGCCTTCAACTTCGTCAATCTCGATGATTGATAAATCGAAAGTACCGCCACCTAAGTCGTAAACGGCTACAATGTTTTCGCCTTTGTTTTTATCCATACCGTATGCAAGTGCAGCGGCTGTAGGCTCATTGATGATACGTTTAACTTCTAGACCCGCGATACGGCCAGCATCTTTCGTTGCTTGACGTTGTGAATCGTTAAAGTATGCAGGTACTGTGATAACGGCTTCAGTTACTTCTTCACCTAAGAAGTCTTCCGCTGTTTTCTTCATTTTTTTCAGTACTTCTGCTGAAATTTGTGGTGCCGCACGCTTTTCGCCGCCCGCTTCAACCCATGCATCGCCATTATCAGCTTTGATGATTTGAAATGGCATGATACCGATATCGCGTTGCACTTCTTCGTCTTCAAAACGACGACCGATTAAACGCTTAATCGCAAATAAAGTGTTAGTTGGATTTGTTACTGCTTGACGTTTTGCAGATTGACCAACTAATGTTTCACCATCTTGCGTGTACGCAATAATGGATGGTGTTGTACGATCGCCTTCCGCATTTTCAATTACGCGTGCTTTATCGCCATCTAGTACTGCAACACAAGAGTTAGTAGTACCTAAATCGATTCCAATAATTTTACCCATGAATCATCTCCAACTTCAAAATTCGTTAATACGTTCGATGACTAGTAAATAGGGATGCCCCAAACTGAATTCAACTGTAAAAATGAAAAAAAAGTGATTTTTTGTCATTTATTTTGCAAATAACTTAATAACAAGTCTGAGTTGATGTTTTTTAGACCATTTGAGCACGCTTTCACAAGTGGTCTGATCAGTTTTTGTATGATATAAATTAAACAAATAACATTTTATTCCAAAGGAACGGCTATGCACTTTGATGATTTACTCCAAGCTGCAACACAAATCGGTAACATGTCTGCACTTGAACAAAAAACGGCGACCATGCAATTTCCTGCTAATTGGTGCCAAGGTAGAACTGCATTTGGTGGGTTATCTGCATCACTACTTTATCAAGCCATGCGCCAACAGATTGAGCCATCGCGACGTTTACTGTCATTAAGTACAAATTTTGTAGGGCCATTATTAGCCGACACCGGCTTTTCATTGCACGTTGAAATATTACGAGAAGGTAAAAATAGCACACAAGTTTTAGCCAAAGCCGTACAAAATGATCAAGTAAGTGTAATTGTGCAGGCTTGCTTTGCTAAAGCGCGTAACTCCGGCGTTCATGTACCCGTTTCGAAAGAAATGACATTAAAACCTGTGGATCCTCGCTATACGCTTCCTTTTAAATCGGGTGCCATGCCTGAGTTTTTCCAACATGTTGATTTATGTCCGCAACAAGGTGGTATGCCGTTTGTTGGCGCTGATACATCACACTTAGGTGGTTGGATGAAACTAAAACACACCCCAGCACAATTGAACGAAGCGCACGTTATTGCGCTCACCGATGCTTGGCCACCCACTTTATTGCAGATGTTTAACCAACCGGCTCCTGCAAGTAGTATGTCTTGGTATTTAGAATTTGTACAAGAGCCCCAATTAGGGGCAAATGAATGGTTAGGGTTTGAAGCAATTACTCATCACTGTAAAGATGGATATGGACTTGAAGATGGGTCTATTTGGTCACAATCAGGGGAACTTATTGCGCTAACACGACAAACGGTTGCTTTATTTGATTAGGCCATCGTAAGAGGCCTTTGCATAATTAGTACCATCGAAGGTCATAATCGCATTATATTCACCACTTTTTTTGATATGGGCTAAGCCCATATCAAACAGCTCTTGTAAGGGTTTATCATTGAAGTACGCTGGGCGCGCAGCTTCACTAAATATAGGGTGAATTGTTATTTCTTTTGTGTTGTTCTCTAGCTGATACTGCTGTAAGTAATACAAAAACACTCGCTTTTCGAGTACCACTACATCGACCCACTCTTTCATTAAGTGATCAACCTGAGCCGCCTGATTGACGACCTCTTCATAGTAATTTAATTTCGTTGTTACCTTTTTATATGGGTGAGGTAAGAACGCCGTCGCGTTTTGAAAGGCCAATACACTTTTACCTGTTAACGCATACACCGAGTTTATCTTGAAATTATTTTTAGTCAGGCTCACGGCCACATTTTGATAGGATAAAAGACTTTGGCTTGGGTAAATCCCCTCGATTCGAGAACCTGCGTAATTCACTGCAACATCTATTTCAGCCTGCTCTAAAGAATGTTCTACGCGTTTATTCGACATGTAAATAATATTCAGATCAGTAATGCCTTGGCTTTTAAAAGCCGCCTTAATTAACTCTAACTGTAAACCCGAGTTATTTTTACTAAATACATATGGGGGTAATGAAGGGCTTACGCCAATATTGACACGGTTAGTTGATTTTTGCTCTGTGAGAGCATGTAAGCTTACGCTAAATAAAATTAAGCAAAAACAAAGTAGTTTAATCACAAATTGACCCTTGAGGCATAATTTACGCCTATTGCGTGTATGTATGACTCCATTCATTGTTATACCGAAACCACCTCAAGGTGCGAGCGTCGTTGCAAAGTATCACCTTGATATTGAGCCCCTGCGAAACGCTGAATTCTGCACCTTAAGGTGGCTTGGGTATATACTTATAATAGTGTATTTAAAACAATCATCCAATTGTAATTCACATTTATTTGATGCAAACTTTAATTCGTATGTACTTTATTTGGCTATCACATTGCAAACAGCTTGTCCTAACTGTGACCTAATTATAGATGTTCCTCAAATAGCAGCAAAACAAATAGCTGTGTGCCCGCATTGCCACACGAAATTATCTACTGCAAATACAAATAACGACTCCCTTATTGTGGCACTAAGTATCAGTGCGTTAATCATGCTTTTAAGCAGTATGTTCTACCCTTTTATTTCATTTAGCAGCAGCGGTATTACGCAAACAATCACGCTACCCGATGCAGCAAAAATTTTATTTAATTATGACAGTGAATTACTCGGTATCTTTATTGATGTGAGCATTATTGGCTTGCCCATGGCGTTACTTGCCTTACTGATTCCATTACATTTAGGAGCTTTAAAAGTACTGCCTTTTACTATTGCAAAGCGGTTACTTAAGTTCACATTGGCATTAGAACCGTGGATCATGTGTGAAATTTTTCTGATTGGTGTGCTTGTCAGTATGGTTAAGATTATGTCGATGGCAGACATTAGTTTTGGGATTAGCTTTTGGGCTTATATCTGCTTCGTCATTTTGTATATTGCCGCACTTACGCACTTAAACCGTCAACGTCTATGGGAGCAAGTCCGCCCACTCGCTAATATTAGTGAAGCAAACAATGGCGACAGAGGCATCGATAAAAATATTAGAGCATGTCATGTGTGTCACCAATTATCCGAATATGAATATTGTCCCCGCTGCCACAGTAAAGCTCATGTTCGAAACCCTAACAGTATTCAAAAAGCACTCGCGTGGTTATTAACTTCCGTTGCCTGTTATATACCTGCAAATATGTTTCCTATTATGTATACCACTAGCTTGGGTGATCAAACGCCTTCTACACTTATTGGTGGTGTTATTGTGTTATGGCAAGCAGGTTCGTACCCCATCGCTATAATTATATTTTTGGCTAGTGTGGTTGTGCCACTAGCAAAAGCACTCATCTTATTTTTTTTATGTATTATCGTTAAATACCCAGCAAGCAGTCAGTCAAAACGGTATACCAAAGTGTATCAATTAACTGAATTTATTGGTAAATGGTCTATGATTGATGTATTTGTTGTCGCAATTCTAGTAGCCTTGGTTCAGTTAGGTAATTTAATGTCTGTAAGCCCAGGCCTAGGGACTGTATTTTTTACTGCTATGGTGCTCAGCCAAATGATGGCAGCCCACGCATTCGACCCTCGTCTGCTTTGGGATTCGCCAAATACCGTTACACGTAATTAGAGATAGTCATGAATGAAACAGCCAACGTAAAACAAGAGCCTCGCATTTCTGCTATTTGGATTATTCCTATAATAGCCCTATTTGTTGGTGCATGGATGTTGTATCAATATCAGGCAAACAAAGGAGCGACTATATATATTACCATGGCACAAGCTGAAGGAATTATTGCCGGTAAAACAGAAATTAAAGTTCGTAGCGTAAAGATAGGCCAAATAGACCACATCCGATTATCTGATGATAAAAACAGCGTTATTGCGCGAGCGCAAATAGATAAACACTACGATAGTTTACTTACCGATGATGCTAATATTTGGGTGGTAAAGCCACGGATTGATGAAACTGGTATCAGTGGCATGAGTACATTACTTTCAGGTGTATATTTAGAATTTGCACCGGGTGAAAGTAACCTAATGAAAGAACATTTTATATTACAAGACGAGCCCGCATTAATTGGTAAAGATGTTAAAGGTGGTCGGTTTGTTTTACAAAGCTATAATGCCGAAGTAATGGATGTAAGTACCAGCATTTATTATAAAAACTATAAAATTGGCCAAGTTGAAACCGCCACTTTTGATTGGAAAAATCAAGCGATGAAGTACGGCATCTTCATCAATGAGCCATATCAAAACTTAATAACCCTTAATTCAATTTTTTGGGTCAACGCGGGGGTAGAAATTGATTTATCAGCTGATGGTATTAACGTTAATACGGGCTCTTTAAGTAAACTACTTAAAGGCGGTATTTCTGTTGGTCTACCTGAACAACAAGCCCCTGGTGATTTAGCCAATGATGGTCATGCATTTTCATTAAGTAAAAGTTATAAGCATGCCCTTGAAGAACGTTTTTATGATTTTGATTACTACCTAATTGAATTTGAGCAATCTATACGTGGCTTAAGGCCTGGCGCCCCAGTTGAATACCGGGGTATGCGTGTCGGAACAGTCGTAGAAGCACCAGCCAATGTGATGATTGATGGTGTGCCTGCCCATTTTAGAACTGATAATACAGCCGTACCTGCTCTTATTAAAATTGAATATGGCCGCATATATCATAACAGCAACCAAGCTCGCGATTTTTGGCGAGGCAACGTCGAAGGGTGGATTAAAAATGGTTTACGCGCCTCGCTTAAACCAGGGAACCTGCTCACTGGTGCCGTGTATGTTGATTTTGATATATATAACGATGCTGATGACGCTGAACTAACAACTGTGTCTCAATATCAAGTGTTTCCGAGTGTTTCAAGTGGGATCACGGTATTGGCTGATCAAGTTTCGGATGTACTGAATAAGGTGAACAACCTAAAAATTGAAGACAGTTTAGCCCAAATGCAATCTACATTTACTGATTATCAGGCGCTTGCCAATGAAATGCGTGACTTGCTTAATCAACAAGATACACAAAATTTACCCGGCGATATTAACCGCAACTTTGCTGAAATGACCAAAAGCATGCAACAATTTGATGTCACAATGAAACAGTTTGAAAAAACCATGGCCAGCTATCAGCAAGGGTCGCAATTTCACCATCAATTACAACAAACGCTTTCTGAATTTAAACGCTTAAGTGAAGAGTTACAACCTTTAACACGCGGCCTAAATGAGCAGCCAAACATGTTCATTTTTGATAAATCATTACCAGCAGACCCAACACCGAGGAAACAATAAATGCGTATCTTCAGTTTAATAAACACGCTACTCGTTACCTGCATGCTAGGAATCGCTGGCTGTAGTCAGTCATTAAATGCTCCTGTGAAGTATTTTCAGTTTAATCAGAAAATAACTCCTTCAGCGCGCACGAGTGAGAACACCGATTTACAGTTACGTATATTAACCGTCAACCTACGTGGTGCTTTAAATAATCGCGGTATTGCACTAGAGGTAGATAATAACCAAGTCACATCGGCAAATTATCATTTATGGAGCGAAGCGCCAGATATTATGCTAACAACCAGTGCTCATCAAACACTGTTTACCCAATTAGATTCATGGATGGTCGTCAAAGGATTACCTGTAATTACCGACACCGACCAACAAACTTTTTATGAGATTGAATATGAAATTCACCACTTTAATGGTGACAATGCTGGCAATGCTGATATCTCTGGCCTGTGGCGGCTTTACCACACAACATTTGAGAATGGGCGCACATTAAAAGAGATTCACTACTTTAGTGAATTGACCCCGTTGATAGATGATGATTATAAAGGGCTTGTTGAAACACTTGAAAAAACATGGTCGGCAGTCAACCTAAACGTTGCAGAGCAATTAAAAGCAATGCAAATTAAAGTTACAACGCCTTAATGTAAAGGCAAATAGGCTGCTTGTCATGACTTGCTATTATATCTGTCATGCGGGAGAAATTTAACTTTTAAAGTATTTTTTGTGATGCGATATTATCTTCAGAGGTAATTGCTGAAATTGTTTGAAAGCGATTCTGAACATTTTGAATCAATTGTTCACATGCCTCCGTTGCATAGCCTTTACCGGTATACTTTGATAAAAAGGCATAACCAATATCAGGGACATGCAGATAGTCTCTTTTAAACAACCCAACCATACCAATAGGGGTAGAGTCTTTAAGCGTTACTATATAAGGACCAAAGCCATTTATTTGATGTGAATTTATAAATGTATTTTGAATATAATCCTGTGCCTGCTCAGGTGTATAAATGCCTTTGTCTGCAATGTTTTCATAAAAACTGGGTTGATTCAGTAAAGTTAAGATAAAAGAACTATCACTCAATTGCCCTGAACGCATTATTAGCCGTTGTGATTTAATATTATCCATAACATCCTTTATACAAAAACCTCCAGACAGTGAGGCTTAATTACATTTTCAGATAATGTATTTAATTTAGCTCACCTGCACAACTTGCTTTCCGGTAAAACCACCTTGTAATTGTTTATTTAGCGAGGCAGATACATTCGAAGCATTAAACTCAACAGGAATAATACAAGGAATGGTCAGTGTATTATTTGCCAAACTTTCTAGTAGCAAATTGCCCATAAAGCTCATTCTTTGCTGCGCACATAAGCTATTTGCAAGCCAAGCACCGCCGAGTGAAACAATACCGATATTCGGAGCTCGGCGAAACATCAGCTCTTGCTCAAATGCTGGTAGAGGGTTTAAACAAGCAATACGTCCACAAAAACGCATTAATTCAACGTTTCGAATGGTCGTTTCTCCCCCTATTGAATCCAGAACGGCATCGAAACCTTGCGGGCCGAGCTCTCGGCGAATTTTATCCGCTAATTTTTTATCGTGATAATCAAATGCAACATCGGCTCCGAGCTGTTTAACAAGCTTATGGTTGCGCTTACTTGCTGTCGTAAACACTGTTGCACCACGCTGTTTTGCAAACTGGATTGCAAACTGGCCCACTGCACCTGCACCGGCTTCAATTAATATTGAATCCCCTTCACTTAACTGTAGTTTGTCCAATGCAATTAATGCAGACATACCTGCACAGGGTAAAGTTGCCGCATGACTTGATTTAACCGAGTCGGGGATCACTGAAACTGCAAAGTTGGGGACTTTTACGTATTGGGATAACACGCCTTGCTCACCCAAATTACCGTGGAACATTACCCGGTTCCCCACGCCTGGGAAAACACCTTTATCCGCTTTAACTACCACACCAACGGCATCCAAACCCAAAGTATGAGGGTAATTCCATTTACAAAAACCCGTTTTAGCGAACTGTGCATCCGTGGGATTTAACCCCACATACTCCACTTTAATTAACAAATCATTCCCTGATACATCGGGCACAGGTATTTCACGTTCAGAAAGTAAAATCTGCTCGTTAGGCTCCTCGAGCACAATTGCACGCATAAGCCTTGGAATTGTTGATAAAATATCAGTATGTGGCATTAAAGACTCTATTTAACTAATTAACTAACGCGTAGCCCCACCGCCCATTGAATACTTGGTAAGTATCTACTTTGGCAAGTAATGACGAAATGGTTGAATCTACTGCATTCTCTTGCGCTATTAAAACATCCTGCCGCGCATCTAACAACTCTAAGTAAGGAATTTGCCCTTCTTGATACATAGCTTGTGCTTGTAAAAATGCATTATTGGCATACTTAAAACGCTCGTTTGCATACTTAGTTTGTTCGCCCTGTTTGACTAAACGCTGTAACGATAGTTCACTTTCGCTCATCGCATTTAATACAACTTGCTGATATTGACTATACGCGGCTTGTGTTAAATAGTCTTGTGCATCACGCTGGGCAAGCAAAGCAGGGTAACTCAGTAATGACCACTGGATTTTTGGCGCTAACTGCCATTGTTGTTGAGTATCAGATAACTGATTATTACCTAAGCTAATTACACCAGCAAAAGCACTCAAGCTAATATCTGGCAGTAAAGCTTTACTTGCAGCCACACTCAGTGAGCTTGCTTGGCTAAACTCAAAAAGCGCTCGACTGATATCGGGCCTAAGTGCAACCGCTTTGCTTGGGCTGGTTAAACTCACCTTAAAATTGCGGCTGAGTATATCCCTTTCATCCTCCAATTTTAAATCATCGGCAAGCTGCCCAGTTAATAAAGCCAACATTGACAAGTCACTAAACTGAGCAAATTCAATCTCAGGCAACAAAGCTTGCTGTTGCTTTAGCTGAGCCAACGTCCTATTTAAATCAAGTTCGCTTGCAACCCCCTCTTCAACACGTGCTTTTAGTACATCAATACTTTGTAAGAGCGCCTCTATTTGCAAGTTGATTATTTGCTTTTTTTGTAAGCTACCTTGGTAGCTTACAAACCCTTTTACCACTGAGGATAGTGTTTCAATTTGCAACGCCCTTACTTGCTCAGCTTGGCTCATTGCACCGGCATTCGCAGCGTCAACCAGTGCAGTGACTTTACCAAACAAGTCTATCTGCCAATCTAAACTAACACCTGATTGCGATTGCCGTGATTGACTATTACCAATGCTAGTGCGCGTCGCACTTGCACCAATATTACCTTGTGGTAAGTACTGGGCACGTTCAGCACCTAAGCGCGCTAAAGCACTTTGCAATTGAAATTGTTGGGTCTTTAAATCAAAATTATTACTTCGCGCTTTGGCAACCAGATCATTGAGTTGCTGTGAGCCCAATTTTTGCCACCAATTAAGCTCATCAGTGCCCTGTAATTGCTGTGCAATCTGCGTTTTCTCAACAAATGATTGCAAATCGGATTGGTACTGTTGCTCATCAATTTTGCTCGCACAGCCAGTTAATAAACTAGCAATAACCACAGCGGCTAATCGTAAGTTATTCATTAATTTGCTCCTGTGATGGGGCTTTAGGTGATTTGGTTACTAAAATATAAAATACAGGTGTAAACAATAAGCCAAAGACTGTCACACCTATCATGCCTGAAAACACCGCGTTCCCCATTGCATGGCGCATTTCAGCGCCTGCACCTGTGGCTAGTACAAGCGGAATAACACCTGCAGTAAATGCTATTGATGTCATTAATATAGGGCGCAAACGCATACGGCATGCCTCTAAAATGGCATCAAAATGACTCATGTTCTGCTTGGTTTTATCTCGCGCAAATTCAACCATCAAAATGGCATTTTTTGATGCAAGCGCTACTAAAACAATTAAGGCAATTTGTGTAAAAATATTATTATCGTCGCCCACTAGCCACACTCCCATTAGTGCAGAGAATATAGTCATCGGTACAATTAAAATAATAGCTAGAGGTAGCCTTAAACTTTCATACGTCGCAGCCAATACCATGAACACAAGTAAAACCACCAGTGGGAAAACATAAACCATCGTGTTACCCGCTAGAATTTGCTGGAATGTCACTTCAGTCCATTCATACTCAATCCCAGTAGGCAGGGTATCAGCTAAAATTGCCTCTATTGCATATTGCGCTTGGTCAGAGCTAAAACCTGGCGCAGGACTGCCATTGAGTTCAGCACTTGGGTAACCGTTGTAATGCATTACACGGTCAGGTCCAATTGTTGGTGTCGCTGTCAATACTGAGCCTAGTGGTACCATATTACCTTGGTTATTGCGTACTTTAAGGTTTAAAATCTGCTCTGGATCGAGCCTATACTGAGCATCAGCTTGCGCATTAACTTGGTAAGTACGGCCAAACATATTAAAGTCATTTACATACATTGAACCTAAGTATATTTGTAGCGCATTAAACACTTCATCGAGTGGAATCCCCTGTATTAAAGCTTGCTCACGGTCAATATCAATATCCATTTGTGGTACTTGAATGCGAAAACTTGAATACATGCCCATCAACGCCGGATCTTGCTGCGCTTTTGTAATTACTGCTTGAAGACTATTAAACAAGGCTTCAAAGCCTTTATTAGCACGATCTTCAATTTGTAATTTAAAGCCGCCCGTAGTTCCTAAACCTTGAATTGGCGGAGGCGGAAACACTGCTACAAATGCCTCATCAATGGCTGAGAAACGCTGGTTTAATTGAGCAGCAATCGACATTGCAGACAACTGCGGCTCACCTCTTTCGCTAAATGCATCTAAAGGGGTAAACACTATCGCGCTATTAGGGCTATTTGTGAATCCATTTACTGACAATCCCGGAAACGCAACCGTGTTTGCAACGCCCGGCACTTGCAATGCAATTTCTTGCATTTGCTTTACAACATCTTGTGTACGCTCAAGACTCGCAGCATCAGGTAATTGCGCAATGGCAACCAAATATTGTTTATCCTGAGCAGGGATGAAACCACCTGGTACAGCATCAAACAACTTAATTGTACCGCCAACTAATGCAATATAAACAACCAGTACGATAACACTCATACGCATTAATTTTTGTACCAGCTTTTGATAACCTTTTGCGCCACGGTCAAATAGGCGGTTAAACGGATTAAACAACCAGCGGCCAAATAAACGATTAAGTAAACGTGTTAATGCATCGGGTTTTGCATCATGGCTTTTAAGTAATAAAGCCGACAATGCAGGCGAAAGTGTTAATGAGTTAAATGCGGAGATGACCGTTGAAATAGTAATCGTTAATGCAAATTGTTTATAAAATTGCCCCGATAAACCACTAATAAATGCAGTAGGAATAAACACCGCACATAACACTAAGGCAATCGCAATTATTGGTCCGGTTACTTCGGTCATCGCCACCCGTGTTGCTTCTAAAGGTGATAACCCTTGACCGATATTTCGTTCAACATTTTCAACCACCACAATCGCGTCATCAACCACAATACCTATAGCCAACACCAAGCCAAATAACGATAACGTATTAATTGAGACACCTAACCATTGCATGACCGCAAACGTGCCAATCAATGAAACTGGGACTGCAATCAATGGGATAATAGATGCTCGCCAAGTTTGTAAAAACAACACAACCACAATAACAACCAATGCAATTGCTTCAAGTAAAGTCGCAATAACTGCATCAATTGAACCACGCACAAACACAGTAGGATCGTAAACTATGTCATATTCAACGCCTTCGGGAAATGCTTTAGATAGTCGCGCCATAGTTTCACGTACTTGATCAGAAAGCTCAATTGCATTTGAACCCGGACGTTGGAAAATTGGCATAGCCAGTGCTGGTTGATTATCAAGTTCAGCACGTAATGAGTAGGTGTTTTGTCCCAAGTCCACTCGAGCGACATCACTAAGGCGAGTTAATTGCCCTTGTTCGCCCACTTTAATAATAACTTGCTCAAACTCTTCAACACTGTTTAAGCGCCCTTTAACATTCAGCAATACTTGAAACTGACTGTCTGTTGAGGCTGGCTGGGCACCTAAGCTACCCGCTGCAACCTGTTGATTTTGAGCACGAAGAGCAGTAACAACATCCATCGCTGTCAAACCACGAGCAGACAATGCATCTGGGTTTAGCCACACTCGCATAGAATACTGACCACCGCCAAATAACTGCACATCACCCACACCCGCTAATCGTGCGATTTGGTCTTTAATATACAAGTCAGCATAATTCGATAGGTATGCTGTATCGTGTGTTTTCTGTGGTGAATATAAATGTACAACCATGGTCAAATCAGGCGATGATTTTTCTGCAACCACACCTAAACGCTGTACCTCTTCAGGTAAGCGCGGTAACGCACTGTTTACGCGGTTTTGCACTTGTACTTGCGCTCTATCGAGATCAGTACCAAGCGCAAATGTAACAGTTAAGGTCATTCGGCCATCACTGGTCGCTTGTGAAAACATGTACAGCATATTTTCAGTGCCATTTATCTCTTGCTCTAACGGTGTTGCGACAGTTTGAGCTATTACCGTTGGGTTTGCACCTGGGTAGTTAGCGGTTACAACTACGGTAGGTGGAACGACTTCGGGATATTCGCTCACGGGGAGCTGAAATAGCGAGATCCCACCCGCAATGAGGATAATTAACGACAGCATTGCTGCAAAAATCGGGCGCTGAATAAAAAAGTGTGAAAATTTCATGTTATGCCCTACTTTTTAGCCATTAAATTGTGAGAAGACGGCTGTAAAGTGAATGCAATACCCGAGGTATCTAATGTTACTGTGTTAGGTGCTACAGGCATCCCAGGGCCAACTCTAGCAGGGCCATTCACAGCAATAATATCAGTGTCAGATAAGCCTGACGTCACCACCCTGAAACGTCCATACCGCTCACCCACAGTGACTAGCTTGTACTGTAAAACATTGTTCTGACCAACGGTTAATACAAAACGATTTTTTAGATCAGTGCCTATAGCACGATCAGGGACGATGATATGCTTTTGTACCGCATTCGCAGCAAGCTTAATCCGCGCAAATGAGCCTGCTCTTAATTCATTGTTTGATTGCTCAAACCGTGCTCTTACGCGCAATGTCCCTGTTGCTACATTAATTTGATTATCTATAAAATCGATATAGCCTGCATGGTCAAATGTTGCTTTACCCACTTTTTGCATCACAACCGCTTGTTTATCTGAACGGGTAACATCACTAAATGATCGATTCCATGTACGCTCATCTACATCAAAATATGCATACATCGTTTTATTTGAAACAATCGAGGTTAAAACCGATTGCCCAGCTTGAACATTATTGCCCTTTGTTATATTTGCACGTGAAACAATGCCTTCTATCGGTGAGCGAATTTTAGTAAAAGCCAAGTCAAGTTCAGCAGCTGTTAATTGCGCTTTATAGGCAGCTAATTGCGCTTCGCGTTGATGCAAGGTTGAAGTACGTGATTCAGCTTGTTCAGTTGAAATTGCTTTACGCTGGGTTAGTCGCTCAGCTCTTTTAGCTTCACTACTCGCTTGCTCCAATGCAGCTTTTGCACTGGTGACTTGCGCTCTTAAGCTAGCAACAATGGCTGCGTAAGGGCGTGCATCTAGTTCGAATAACAAGTCCCCTTTTTTAACCACGTCTCCTTCTTCAAAAGCTATATTCTCAATAACACCTGAAACACGGGGCATTAAGGAGACCTCTTCAGGTGCCTCTAAACGAGTTGTATAGGTATGCCAACTTTGCACAGGCTTTGTGATTACTGCTGCCACATCTATAGGTTGTAGCTGTTGTTGGGTATTTTCTTGTGCGGGTTCTTCTGCACACCCGCTTAAGGTTAGTAATGCCGCTATAATTGCGGTAGCTATTAAGTGCTTGTTCATTTCAACGCTGCTCCATTTTATTTATTAATAAATGGTACGGAACAAACATGCGGACAAAAACCATAGATTTTCAAATTCATTAATGCCAAAATGGCACCAATTATTATTGAGTGGATATATCATGGACACAACGAGCCGTTTATTGATGTTATTAGAAGTCGTGGAAAGAGGGTCGTTTGCTAAAGCTGCCGAAACACGCAACATTGATAGGTCTGTTATTTCTAAACAAATTAGTCGCTTAGAGGATGACTTAGGTGTTCGGTTACTCAATAGAACAACACGGTCTTTTTCACTAACAGCTGCTGGTGCAGAAATGGTAAAAAAAGCAGCAGAGCTTAGAGAACTACTCAGTGAAACGATTCGTCTTGCTGAAAATTACCATCAAGAACCACGCGGTGTACTTAAAATAACCTCGTCTACAATTATTGGCCGGCGCTACTTACAACCGGTTATCAACGATTTTCAAAAACGCTTTCCCCAGGTAGAAGTTGAATTGAGGCTTGATGATAAGTTAGTTGATTTAGTGTCAGAAGGATTTGACTTGGCTTTTCGCGTTGGCGAACCTAAAGATTCATCACTCATTGCCCGCAAAATTGCACGAAATAGATTATTATTATTAGCGTCACCCGAATTTATAAATACTTATGGGATGCCTGAAAGTATTGAAGATTTAGCCGATTTACCAGCTGCTAGCTATTCGAGCACTTCTTTAAGGGTTGAAGGCGTTCGCTATATTGATCAAAATGGTGATGCTCAAGAGCAAAAAATAAAAAGTGTGTTTAGAGCAAATGATGCTGAAGTTTTATTAGAAAAAACGCTATCTGGTACAACTTATGTTTTAGCGCCCGCTTTTATAATCGATAACGAAGTCACATCAGGGCGATTGGTACCGTTATTAACAGATCTACACCTTACTGAATACAGTGCAATGTACGCTGTTTATCCGCACCGAGATTTACCAGTTAGGACACGCCTTTTCTTTGATGCTATAAAAGAACATTTAGGCAAAGACACACCACTTTGGGAAAATAATATACCAAATTTTGACAGTATGTATCGCGGCCGTTAAGAGATCTTCTTTAGGTCACTAAGCATAACAACATCTTCTGGTGGCATAACAACCTGGTTTCGGCCGTTTCGCTTTGCCTCATACAGCCTGTCGTCTGCCGCTTTTATAGTGTATTTTAATGTTTCACCTGATTTATATTGCGCAACACCTACACTAACCGTCAGTGCAATCATTTGATCATCAATTAAAAATTGATGTTCCTCAATACTGCTGCGGATCATTTGCGCACTGTATTTTGCTTCATCAAACGAGCAACCATGTACAAAAATTGCGAACTCTTCGCCACCTATCCTGAAAACATGCGCATCAGGTAACTTATGTTTTATGATTTGGGTAACAGCCACCAATACTTTGTCCCCTACCGCATGGCCATAAACGTCATTCACCCGTTTAAAAAAGTCTAAGTCCATAACAAGGGTATACAAACCGAGCTTATTAATAAGTTTAGTCTCGAAAATATGGTTCATGGCAAGGCGGTTTCCAGTGCCTGTTAATGGGTCGAGCAATGCTAAATTTTGCAATTGTTTGTATGAGTTTTCTCGGCTGCTTTCAAATACATGAGCTAACACCCAAATAAGTAAATAAGCCAAAGCTAAATTTAGGCCTAAATTTAAAGCGGCAAATGGTTTAGAAGACAACACAATGGCCTCCAGCACGAGTGAGAGGCAAGATAATATAGCTCCCCAGCGAACTCCCATTAATAAATAAAAAGCAATTGGAAGCACTAATAACCAAACAAACAATGCGTTTTTCATTGGGGCCAGATGACTGCCAAATACAACCAGAAAAGCTAAAAATAAACAAATACTGAGAGATTGCCAGAGCTTAACCTGTTCACTGGAAATAGTGATGTATATATAGAAGCAATAAAGTGCAAACACACTTTCTAGCAAACCGAGTACTAAAAAGTTGTTGATAAACACATTAAAGTAACTAAATGCTGCTGCGACAAAGCTTAAACAGAAACACATCCATTTTAGTATCTTACTACGTAAGACATGTGTACTGTTTAGTGCTGCAATAGTCATCTAAATACTTAGTTTTAAATTAATAACATCAAGTTTAAACACTCTTTGTTAGAACTCAAGCTAAAATGACAAATGCATGATTTAAAGCCGTCTTTTGGACTTAGTGGCTGTAAATACTTATCAGTAAAATAACCACAACCAATAATTTAAACATGTCGCGTAAATCGGCTGTTTAGTCTGCTATTAAGTCATCAATTTCTTCTATCATGTCTTTAAACTTGTCCTCGGCATGCTTCATTTGTTTCGGGGTAAGTGTATGGCGTAATTCAACTAATAGCTTCGCATATAAAGCTTGGTTTTTCTCAGTTGCAGCCATTAACTCTGGACTCATAAACGCTTCACGTTCAGTAATAATACGCAGCAAGTTTTGCCTAAATTCAGCCGAATTTGTTGTAGGATTGTCAAATACTGCAACCAAGGCATCTAACCGAGTGTTTTTGTATTTTTGCCATTGTACAAATCGTGGTTCATAGCTATCATTAGCATTCGAAATAAGAGTGAGCTGCTGTTGCGAAAGCTTTCCTAACCACTCTTTGTAAGTTTCGGTTTGTTTCTCTAATAGTTCTTCACTTCGCTCTGTATCGGTTTGCTTTTCATATTCTTCCAACTCTTCATTTATATCGTCTCGAATCTTAGCAATAAACTGCATTTTTTGCTTTTTATCAAGGGATTTAGCGACGTCTATTAACGGTTGGGCAATTTTGTCGACCAAGGTCTGCCAATGGCCTCTTGAATTATTAAAATGCTCGATGAGTGCCTGCTCAGATGGTGAATCGTTTAGTATATTTTGCAAATGAATTAGATCAGCTTTATAAAGCGGTAATTGGCTTGTTCTATGCCAGTCACGCGTATCTTTGATCAATAATTTGACCGTCTGCGATTGTTGCTTATTTAGATCTACATAATCGTCAATCCAGAAACCTGACAGCCAACCAATATTGTTGTAGGTGAAACTTGCTGAACATCCGCTGACAAATAAGATGAAGATAATCAACAGCCCATTTCTTAAACTTAACTTTTTATTGTTTTTGTACATGTAAGTATAATCCCTCGTTATTCTGCCCATAGGTTTGTTGGCATTAGTTATACTGAATATAAAATAATTACGATCACAAATTTGATAATAATTCTCATTTAACTATTGACCCGCACGAATATGTAAGTAATAATCATTCCCATCAACACGGACTCATTTATTTATGTACCGACCTCAGTGCCTAAGGATAGAATACCCAGCATGGATGCTGGCCCCATAAACTGTGTGTTGATGAAGAGCGTGCCGCTTCAGTGAGAGACTTTACTCGACCCAAAGTATTTCATTTTCAGATCACATTTACTTGCTACATTGCTCATATCGGTGACGGTTGATATGAATCAAAAAGCCCCTGAGGGGCTTTTTTTATTTCTTTAATTTATCCCTTAATATCTGTATCTTACCCTCAATATTACGATTTTTAATTATAAGTTGGGTTTTTTGCAGCTTAGATCTAAAATTATACAGTTACAACTTATTGGAGGTTTAGTCATGTGGCAACCGAAATTAAAAGTATTGTTAATGATTGGTGCATTAAGCGTGCCTTGTTTTAGTCATGCAGGTCTAGAAGAAGGCATTAAAGCCGCCAATGAAGGGCAATTTGAAGAGGCCTTAAAAGAATTTAATTACCTTGCCGATAAAGGGTTTGCACCGGGTATTTATGAGCTAGGACAGTTATACGAAAACGGTCACGGTGTAACCCGTAATTACCGCAAAGCGGCGGATTTGTACCAGCAAGCTGTTAACAAGAGCCACGTTGACTCTATGTTTGCCCTCGCTGTGCTTTATGATGAAGGTAAAGGCGTTAAGCTTGATAAGCAAATGGCCGTGACATTATTTAAGCAAGCTGCAGAAAAAAACTTGCCAGCAGCACAATTTAACCTCGGAGTGATGTACTCAAATGGCACTGGCGTCAAACTTGACTACAAAGAAGCGCTAAAATGGTATGAAAAAGCAGCTGGAAACAACTACTCCTTAGCTCAGTTCAATATTGCACTTATGTATTATGAAGGTTTAGGTGTTGAAAAGAATATAGAAAAATCATATATCTGGAACTCAGTAGCCGAGTTTAACGGAAACTTAAACGCAAGCCATAGCCGTAAACTTGATGAAAGAAAAATGCTACCTGCACAAATAACTGAAGCTAAAGAAAAAGCGAATGTGCTTTATGAGCGAATTCAAGCAGGATTATATGCAGGAGAAGACCGAATCTATTAACAGTAATTAGCACTCATATAATTGTTGCCCGATAAAGCTGTTTAAAAACAGCACGTTTTCGGGCAATTTAAAGACTCTTTATTACTGATTGGTGATGCTTTATGAATCAAATAGCGACTTTGCATTTGTTAATTACGCAAATACATCCACTTAAGTAATTTAATAAGCAATGAGTTTTGAGAAAGCAGTAAGTTTAACCGTGGATTAAATTGACCACTTATTAATTTACTTCTCTCATGACTAAAGGTCATAAACCCTTCTCTACCATGATAATTTCCCATACCAGATTCACCTAAGCCGCCAAATGGGACATCTTCCGCTGTTACTTGCATAAGCGTATCATTTAATGCAAGCGTGCCACTTTGCGTTTGCAACTCTATTGATTCGTTAACAGCCTTATCATGACCCATCACATACAATGCCAGCGGTTGAGGATGGTTATTAATATACGCTATAGCGTCCGTTAAATTGTCATAACCCATGATAGGTAATATTGGCCCAAATATCTCTTCTTGCATTACCAACATATCATCATTCACATGTGTCACTAAGTGCAACCCCATACGATGCTTTTGTTGATCGGTCATATTATCATCAAGAGGCTCTATTACTTGTGCGCCTTTGCTTTTTGCATCCTCAAGTAAATTATTTAATCGCTCGTAATGATCAGTATTTACTACTGACGTTAAATTTTTTCCCTCTACACCCAGTCCATAATATTTTTTATACAAAGAGCATAAGCTTTGAGTTAGTTGATGTTTTAACTCGTTAGGAACTAAAACATAATCTGGCGCGACACAAATCTGGCCAGCATTAGACATTTTACCAAACAAAATAGCCTTTGCAGATTTATTAATATCGGTACCGGGTGTTATGACCACTGGCGACTTTCCACCGAGCTCTAAAGTCACAGGAGTCAAATTTTTGCTTGCGGCGGCCATTACATGGCGCCCAACGTTGGTAGAGCCAGTAAAAAACAAATGCGCGAATGGCAAAGCTGAAAACTGCTGGCTTACCTGTGTCTCACCTTCAATTACCGTACAATGCTCACTTAATTCGTCGCTAAAAAGTCGCTTTAAAACTTGATTAGTATGAGGTGTAAACTCACTTAACTTCAGTAACACACGGTTACCTGCAGTTAGCGCCGTTGCTACTGGCACGAGTGCAAGCTGAATCGGGTAATTCCACGGAGAAATAACACCCACGACTCCTTTTGGTTGATAACTTACAGAGACTTTAGAAGGTGCTAACGAAATACCTGCCCGACGCGGCGTATCTTTCGCCCATTTAGGGAGATGCTTAATATTATAAGCAATGGCTTTCACTGTCGGTAAGATATCACCTAAAACAGTGTCAAAACCTGTTCTGTAGCCAAAATCTTTTGAAATAGCAGCGACTATCTCACCTTCAGACTCAATGAGTTTGCTTTTAAGTATTTTTAAAAGATTAATACGATCTTTTATAGTGGGATAAGGGACACTGTCAAAGCGTGTTTGCATGAGGTTGAAAGCAGACGTTAAGTCAGCAGAGATACTAGCACTGTCAGTCAAAAGAAAATCCGTTCATTAAAATTACCAGGAATTACTATAACTGTGTTTATACAGAGGAGCAATAAAGAGTGCTTATACTAGGGCGTGTTGACCTTTGTGGATTGAAATTTGTTCAATCTAGGGGCGATTTAATCGCGGCGCGAGGTTTGTAACCTAGCGGGCTAAGTAAAAACCGAGCAAAGCTACCGCGTCCTGCTAGCGCCCCTTACCTACATCCATGTAGGTAACAAAGAGTCAATCGCCCCTAGATAGAACCCTTTGGGCAGCGCATGTTTGGCATTTATACTGCGTTATCGCCTATTTATGGGGAACAACCACACTGCATAGGCGCTGCCTTGCCTAAATACCAAACATATTGCTGCAAAATTAATCACGAAAGGTCAACACGCCCTAAAGTATAAGCACTCTTGGTTGGGTAATTCTAACCAAGGCAACTCAAAATACGAGCGCCGTTGGAGTTAAAAATTAAACACTGATGCAGCTATAGTCATAGTAACTAATGTGATCAGCACGATTGCAATGATATTTAAGACAAACCCTGATCTGATCATATCTCGCATCTGTATCTGTCCCGAGCCAAACA
Source organism: Pseudoalteromonas sp. 3D05 (assembly GCF_002723455.1). Classification (GTDB taxonomy): domain Bacteria; phylum Pseudomonadota; class Gammaproteobacteria; order Enterobacterales; family Alteromonadaceae; genus Pseudoalteromonas. The sequence goes on from NZ_PDUS01000021.1 coordinate 28,266, forward strand.
CAATCGCATTAGGCGGCGTTGCAACAGGCATCATAAAGGCACAACTACATGCTATTGCAGCAGGAATAACCCACACTAATGGAGTTCCAGTGATTGATTCAGCAACTGGCCCAAGTAAGGGTAAGAACCCTGCGGCCGTTGCCGTATTACTTGTTATTTCAGTTAAGAATGTGATCATAGTTGCCACCAATAATACACTCAAAACCAAAGGTATTGTGTCTGCACCATCAATAAGGTGTGCAATGTACTCGGCTAAACCAGAAGACTTAATTTGAGCAGCAAGGGTTAAGCCACCACCAAATAACAATAATACACCCCAAGGAACACCTGATGTGCTTTGCCAATCTAAAATGCGTTCATTACTGCCTTTATTTGCAGGTAATACAAACAACATTAGTGCTGCAGCAATTGCAATACCGGTATCAGATATTTTTAAACCAGAAAAATCAGCAAGTAGAGGCCTGAAAATCCAACACACAGCAGCCAGTGCAAATACGGCTAAAACGCCTTTTTCGGCACGTTGCATTGAACCGAGTTCAAGTAACTGCGTACTAAATAACGATTTAGTGTCTACTTTTACACTCCCAGCCTCTGTCTTATCTACTTTATAGGCAAATTGAGTTAACCAAACCCAGCAAATAACCAACATAACCAAAGACAAAGGCACACCTACCATCATCCATTGTGAAAAACCAATTTCAATTTGATAGCTATCAGACAAATAAGCAGCCATTAATGCATTGGGTGGTGTACCAATCAATGTAGCTATACCACCGATACTGGCACCATAAGCGATGGACAACAACAACGCTTTACCAAACCCATTGTTGTGTGGATTAGATTGTTGCACTAAGTGTGTAATAGATAGTGCTATAGGCAACATCATCACTGCTGTTGCTGTATTGGACATCCACATTGATAAAAAGGCAGTCACAAGCATCATTGCTAAAATTTGGTAACTGGGTTTTGACCCTGCATAAAGCATTGTTTTAAGTGCTATACGCTTGTGTAATCCCCATCGTTCCATGGCAATAGATATTAAAAATCCACCCAAAAATAAAAAGATTAACGGATGGGCGTAAGGTGCGGCCACGCTCTTAATTGAAGCAATATCTGCCAAAGGTGAAAACACAAGTGGCAAAAGTGAGGTCGCAGGAATAGGCACTACTTCACTGACCCACCATGATGCCATCCAAAATGCTAAACCCGCGGTTCTAAAAGCCGCAACACTCAGCCCCGATGGAGGATCAACTAAACAGGTGATTAACATAATGCACGGACCTAGCAACAGCATAATATATTGCATAAGCGGTGACTTACCTTGATTGTTATTAATTATTTCACTCATCACTTATTCCTTAAAATTTGTACTTAAGGCCTAATGCAAGGCTGCTATCGCTTTGATGATCAAGATCTAGATCAGTATAAAAAAGGTAAGCTGTTGTTTGCTTGTCAAATACATAATCTATACCACCAGTCCACTGGCTACCATCGTTAGCATGGCGTAACTGCGAATCATCACTGGCAAATTGTACTTTAGGCACCCACTGCCCCATTTTGTAGCTGGCACTAACCACATAGCCATTGCCTGATTTGCTACCATCTATTGATTCACTGCGCTGATAGATTGCGCCAAATTGCCACTGTGCTTGTTTAAGTACACCAGCTATGCGCGTAGCATTAATATTGTTTAAGGAGTCAACATGGCTGATTGCGACATAGTAATCTTTATTTTTTAAACCACGATCACCATAAATTATAGTTGCTGCAAACCCAGCTTCGTTATTTGCACTGTCATCTTTAGGCGCATAAGTGAGGGATAGCTGCGCACCCGAAAAAGATTTTGATGTGTACGTTAGTGTATCACCCAGTCTATCCTGCCCTGGTAAAAGCTGAGCGATATCTGCTTGGGTTTCATTAAAGTTATCTACTTTGCCTTCAGAATATTTAAATCGAGTATCATTACGTCCGATAACCACTTCACCAAAGTTACCTTTTAAACCTAAGTAAGTATTACGCGAACTAAATGGGTCATTGGTATTATCATGTTCAAACCCTTTGACCTGTACTTCGTACTTGAAAACGGCGCTAAGTGATTCAGTTAATTTGTGATTACCTTTAACACCAATACGAGAAAAAGGCGCATCGATTTGCGTGCCTTCATTGGCGTAGCGCATTATGCCTTTGTCCGTGTTCGCAACTTGAACTTCTGCCTTGCCGTAAATGTTATATTCTGCGCCGTGAACATTTTGCCAAGGTGCAAGCAATGCAACCGTAGAAGCTGCAATTAGTAATGTTTGATTTTTATCTATTATAGTCATTATGTGCCTTCATTATTATTAGGATGATTTGTTGCTCCTAGTAATAAAGGCAAATATGTTGCCAATCGTTAAATAAACATTAAATACATTTAAAATCAGTACGTTAAATTTAACCTCAAAAGTAGTAGAAACTAGAATGGGTAGAAAGTCACACAATTAAAATACACAGCTGTCACCAAAACCACCCATTTTAGGTGGCTAATCTTTAAACATATCTTTATTCAAACCATACTTACTCATCTTGTCGTAGAGTGTTTTTCGCGCAAGTTGCAATGTTTGCATAGTTTCTTTAATACTGCCTTGATGGCGCTCTAACGCCTCCTCCAATAATGATTGTTCATAAAAGCTAACCTTTTCCGCTAAACTTAGATCTACAGGAGGGGTTGCTTGATTGACATTATTAGCCTCAAAAGCAAGATCAGCACCTAACAAAACTGCACGTTCAGCCTGATTTCGTAACTCTCGCACGTTCCCAGGCCAATCATACTGCAATAAATATTGTTGAGACTGAGCATTTAATGGTGCCGGTGGTTTGTGAAAACGTGTTGCGGCTATCGAGCTAAAATGCTTAAACAATAAAGGGATATCTGGTTTTCTATCGCGCAATGCAGGAATGCTCACTTTCACCAAATTCAAGCGGTAGTATAAATCAGCGCGAAACTTTCCCTCATCAACCAAGGTTAATAAATCAACTTTAGTCGCTGCAACAATTCTAACGTCTAGATCAATCGCTTTATTTTCACCAACGGGGGTTACTTTTCGCTCTTCAAGTACACGTAGTAGTTTAATTTGTAATGACATTGGCGTGCTTTCTATTTCATCAAGAAAGACCGTGCCGCCTTGTGCAAACTCAAACTTACCTTGGCGACTCTGCGTGGCGCCGGTATAAGCGCCACTGGCAGCACCAAAAAGCTCACTTTCGATTAATTGTTCAGGCACTGCACCGCAATTTATTGCCACAAAATTACAATTGGAGCGGCTACTTTGGTCGTGTAAATATCGAGCCACCAGCTCTTTACCTGTGCCAGTTTCACCTTCTATCATCACATCTGCGGGAGTATCAATTACCGTGTTTAAAAGATGCATCATATGCTGCATTTGTGGCGTTTCGCCTAAAATTCTAACCCCTGGTGCAGATGTTTTTTCAACCGCTAACTTTAAGGCTCGGTTTTCCATCACTAAGGCTCGTTTATCGCAAGCGCGTGCAAGGCAGTCCAGCAGTTGTTCGTTGAGTGGCTTTTCAAAGAGATCGTACGCCCCTAATTGCATAGCTTTGACTGCAACTGAGACATCTGCAAACCCAGTTAAAAATATGACGGGGAGCTCACTATCAAATGCTCGGACTTGCTCGAGCATCGCTAAACCATCCATTTTCGGCATATTGATATCACTGATCACAACACCGTTAAATCGTCGAGTAAGCTTAGATAAAGCGCTAAGTGGGTCATTAAAGCATTGAACTTCATAGCCTTCTATCTCAAGCAGCTGCTTGATAGAGTCTCGGATCATTGCTTCATCATCAATCACAATAACCTGTTTACACTGTTGCTCTAACTCAGTCATATACTTCCTTTATCCGAGGCTAAGGTAATAATAAATTGTGCTCCTCCACTTGGCCGGTTATGCGCAGTTAAGCAACCGTCAAATGAGTGTATAATTTGTTTTGAAATAGATAAACCAAGGCCTAGACCATTGCTGGACTTGGTACTATAAAATGGCTCAAAAATGGTTCCTAGTGCATGCTGTTCAATACCAGGGCCAGTATCGAGTATTGAAAACTTCACTCGCCCGTCAAATTGCTCAAGCTCAAAGCTCAGCTCTTTAACGTTTTGCTCTGCCATTGCTTGGCTCGCGTTTGTGATTACGTTCACTAAAACTTGTTCAAACTTAATACCATCGACCCAAACAGTAACCGAATCGTCAATTTCGATGGGCCGTACTGTAATTTGATTTTGTTTAAGTTGCGCACTAGCAATCAACATCGCATTTTTTAACAATTGAGATAGGTTTTGTGAGCGTAGTTGTGTTTGTGCTGGTTTACTAAAGTGTTTTAATTGACCTACAATTTGATGTACACGCTCTATCAACCCTTGCACAATTACAATGTTATCTTCTGCTGCTTGAACATTACCCTTAGCAATCAGTTTTTTTGCACTGAACAAATAGGTACTCATTGCACTAAGAGGTTGGTTAATTTCATGGTTTATGCCTGCACTCAATTGCCCAATTGTGGCTAACTTGGCAGATTGTACTAATGCAATTTGCGCTTTTTCTAATGCATCTGTACGTTCTATAACCTCTTGCTCAAGACTATGGCGCGAATAAAGTAACTTTTTATAGCCTGCAAAACGAGACATTAAGACATAACCAATAGCTAAAGTAATAATGTAAAAAACACTGAGCCAAAAAAGACGAGGAACTTGAGCAATGTTAACCGACGACACATCCACTAATACAGTAATCTTTGCGTTTAGCTGTTCAATGTCTGATTCAGCAAAAACATACTGAGCAAGGCCTGCCCCCTGCATTATATTCAATAACCTAATATCTCGGCTGCTACTAATATGAGATACTATTTTTTTTGGAATATGATCAAGGTAACTTCGTTTAGAGATAAGCGCCTGTCGCTCAGTTTCACTAAACGTTCTTAGAGTGTTTAATCGCCAAGGGGCTATACTAGCAATTGCAATCACACCATCACTCATTGTCATATAAAAGTGACTCGTTTGTGATGCGTTAAGGAGTTGTCTGTCATTTTCAAATTTCGATACATTTACTTTTAATGCGACAACACCAATAACAGCGTCATCTTTGTAAATAGGTTCTGAAAAGTAAATTCCTCGCTCATTTGAACGCAGGCCAAGCGCAAAATAAGCCACCTTATTGCCCGCTATAGCTTCATAAAAATAGGGCCGAAAAGCAAAATTGTTTCCTATGTATGTATAGTCTAACTGCCAGTTACTCGAGGCAATAACATCCCCCTTCAAGTCTAATAGGTATACGTCAGATGCACCACTTGATTGCTGAATATCTGCTAGGTAGTTATTAACCGAATTGGTCGATTTATTATCATTTTGAATAAAGCCAGACAATAATTGATTGTCTGTTACAAGGTGGGGTATTGCAGAAAATCGAGCCAGTTCGGTATCTAAATATCGGCTTAACTGCGTGACTTGCTGTTTAGCTTGCCCTGCACTTTGTTGTAAATCATACTGACGCCCAAACCAAAATGCGCAAACCAGTAGTACAAGCAGAACACCTGAGCCTGCTATATATTTTTTTGAAATGCGCTGCATTATGTATCGTTTACCTAAAGAAAAACATGAGGGCGCTCGTCCCTTTTAAAAGTCCATTGAATAGTTTAACGATATTTCTCTAGATACGCCAGCTACTGCACCAGTAGCTACGCGAGGATCATAGGTATTATACTGCTTATCAAATAGGTTATACATTTTTAAAGTTAAATGACTTTTATCGTTTATCGAATATCGTGATGTTGCTGAAAATAGCATATAGCTTGATTGTACAAAGGGGGCCGTCGTTAAAGTTTCACCTTTCACTTCCCCGCGCCATAAACCGTTTATACTGAACAACCATTGGTCCAACTGGTAACTACTTATAATGCTTGCAAACCGTTTGAAAGTCGGTTTTATGGGCTCATCAAAGTACTGAGTATAAGTACCTGTCAACGAAACCTCAGGCGTTATATTCCATCTACTATCAATCTCAACACCACGGTTTGTATCATCAAGCTGATTTGAAAATGTGAACATGTTGGTCTTATTTTCCTGCGGTATGGTGGAGATAAAATCGTGTAATTGATTGTGAAATAGCACCATATTTGAATGCCATGACTTAGCCTCATGACGCCATACAAGCTCTGTCGTTTTAACATATTCAGATCGCAGCTCAGGATTACCTACAGTAACATCATCATTTGAATATAATTCATTGGTTACTGGGGTTCTGAATGATTCACCATACTGTAACTTAAATGTATTCGCAGGTGTTGGTTGATAAATAGTAGCAAAACGTGGTGACAACTTACTCTCGATATTTTTGACATCGTCAAAACGACTACCAAGAAAAACTGTAACAGTTTCAGACAACGGGATTTTTAACTGCCCGTACACACTGTGTGTTTCAAATGAGGCTTTAAGGCTGGCAAAAGGAGCAAACTCTTTGATGGTGCTAATTTGGCCTAAATAATAAGCATCATCAAGGATTATGTTACCACTTGCTTGATCATAAAAGTTTGTTCGTACACCAGCTGATTTTTGCTGCGCATCAGAGAACTCATACCCTGCATTAACAACCCAATCGTTAGTGAGTTGGTGTTTAAAGTCAATGTTTACTTTTAAATCAGACGTTGTCCACGCAGGACCATTTAAAAAATCATTTTCTGCGAAGGGGTTATTGCTAGCCGCTAATATTAATCCGGCACTTTGAATATCATGCTCTGAATACGCCACTTTTGTTGTTAATTGTGTTGTTGTATTTTGCAGCCAATCATAGGCAACTGAAACAAAATGATTCTCACTTTGATGTTGATTTTGTTTAGAATAACCTGCAAGGTTGATAAATTCATCAAGCTCAACTTTGTTGTAACGTCCTCTTATCTGAAGCTCGTTTATGTCAACACCCGCTTCAAAATATATTGATTCCAAAGGGTCTCGTACACCTTGAGGATAATAATCCCCCTCTTTTTTATTAATTGCCAAAGAAGTAAATGCGTTTACATCTTCATTAAATTGATAATGAGCACTGAGCGATACCCCTCGTTTGCCGTTTGAACCTATCATCGCTGTGACTTCATTAACGTCATGTTTTGTGACAACGTTCATCACCCCCATAAACGCATTACTGCCATAGAGTGCAGAGCCTGGACCACGGATAAACTCAACTTTTTCAATTATCTCGATGGGTATAAAAGGCATGTAAACAGATGCTTTGCCAAACGACGATTCATTAATACGCTCGCCGTTGATCATAACTAATACATTGCCGCTATCTAAGTAGACCCCACGCGCATGATCTTTTGGTACTGCGCCTACCCAATCTCCACGTGTAGATTGCATTCCTGGGACGAAATTCATTAGTTCGTAGGCACTGTCGACACCTAAAAGGTTTATTTTTTGTTTATTGAATACGGTAATAGTGGAAGGAGCGGAGGCGAGTGTTTCTGAGGTATTAGAGCCAATGTCAACTTGAACGTTGAGCAAATCTTCAAAGCTCATTGAAAATAAATCTTCAGATTCTGCAGCTAAAATAGGGGCTGCGCTTAAGCACAAATACAGACAAAAAGTTTGCTTCAAAGTCATTACGCCACAACACCTGTAATTAATAAAAAAGGTCGACGGTGCATTATAACCATCTATTTACAATATTAATACAAATGTGTCACGGCGTACGGGTTTTTCTAAAATTTTTCGCGTGTTAAGCGTTTGAGGTCACTGGTTTTGCTTTTAAATATTTGTACAAGCCGATTAAAGACGCCGCTATCCAAAAAATCTCAATAACAAAACTCGCCAAATTAAAATTATAACAAAGGCTTATCAGTAACAATATCGCACCAGATAAATTCATTATGTTATAAAGCAAACCAGTCGGTGTTGCTTTGCCCAGTTGCAGCATAAAAAACGCGCCCACAACTAAAAAAGTACCTGTCATACCAATAATATCAAATAAAAGTGCAATCACGGGGTTTCCCTTGTCCATTACTATAATTACCCACACTACTGGCCCATTCCATGGGGAGGGTTGTTTTCATTCATTGAAACAGCAAACCGAGTAAGTTTAGCAGGGTAGAAAAATTGACACAGGATAAATGTCCGCTTTTAAAACGAACTGAATTTAAAAAGGAGTTTAAGCTAAATAAATAGTCGCACTATATTTTTGCATAATGCATTTACTTCGCAAAAGTATCTGATAGCTTTTGATTATACGTATTCAACAGTCAGTTGAATCGCCTCGCTTGATTTGATCTGCATAAGAGGAAAGCGGTTCTTTGTTATTGTATTGCCCCACCTCGATGTAATACAGAGTAAATAACCGAGTAATAAACCAAAACCATTTAGCAGTTAGCCTTTTTGAAAGTAATTATAACCGCAAAAACACACTGATATTCAAGTGTGTTTAAAGCGATATTTATATAATCTAAAAAACAAATACAAAGGCGAAATTAATGTGAGGAACATGCCAATAAAGAACGAATAAAGAACAACTTTTCTTTTCGATACTGAGTGCTCAGCTGATACCCATAGGTTTGAACATATGAATATAAGGCTATAAATAGTTAATATGGGTATTAAAACCGACGCATCAAAATTATATCCTTCCATACTCAAATACCTCACTGCAATTAAAAATCTGTAAGGTAACCGTTCGAAAAATGTTACCACAATGTTTACTTTGTAACATGTCCATTGAGGCTTTGCAAAGTCACTTAAATGTCACTTTACCACCAATCATTTTATAAGCAGGTGCGCCGCGGATCATAGTTTCGCGGGCAAAGGGACGCTCGCATTGAGGGCATATACATGGTGTGGAAGTGAAGTCTTGGCTTATGCGTTCAACAAAGCACTTAACGAGTGCGCCTTTTCCCCCTTTGCGGTATTTATAAAGCTGAGTTTTACAATGCCCACAAAATATATCTACCGTTTTCGTTGGGCCTTTTTTGTTCGGTTTTGCCATAGCTCACAAGAATACAGGTTCAAATAATAGGCTTGAAGTTTATCAGCTTAAGGCAGCAAACCCAAAATTAAGCCCATGATTGTAAATTGTAAGATATGATAACCGCTGTTAATCAAAAACAATTTAAGTGGGCGTTGTTCAAACAAATAAGTGATCCCGTAAGCACTTCCTACCCAACAAAGCCCAATTAGAAAAGCCGCGCCTACACTCACGCCTAAAGTAGGGGTTGGCCCAAAAAAAAGTGACAAACTGAGGGCAATTAATAACGATAGAACGAAACTCCCGGCAAAAACCTTTTTAGGGTTTACTGTTTTCAAATCTAATTCAGTCAATCCACATGCTTCCATCCAAGCGCGTTGAAAAAGTAATGGGGAATACCAAATCCCACCTAACGCAAATGAGGATAACGCAGCAATAAAAACAGCAAAAAGGTTAACATGGGAAATATCCATAAGGGCTCATCATGACAACTTAAATAAAATGAATATTTTTACTTTAGTTAATGAATCCCATTGCGGCAACAAATGCACTTAGCAAAACAATACATACTTTAATGAGCTAAAAAAACAAAAGGTGTATCTATTTGATTTTAAAAAATTAAACCCTAACTTCCAAGAAAATCACTGTCCCTGTTTATCCTGAAAATCTGACTTTTCTGATACAGCTCTCATAATTATGCAATTACTGTTTTACAGGTTTTTTTTGTAATTTGCGCTGCAATGTACGCCGGTGCATATTTAGCTGGCGAGCTGTTGCAGAGATATTCCCTTGATTGCAATGCAGAACTTGTTGAATATGCTCCCACTCTACCCTTTCAGCTGACATCACCGAATCAGGAGAATTAACGACCTCTTTTTGCAGTTGATTATTTGGGCACAACGCATTTACTAGGGTCGGCATATCTACCGGCTTGGTTAAATAATCATTAGCGCCCAATCGCATCGCTTCTACGGCTGTTGCAATACTTGCAAAACCAGTTAATAAAACAATTTGGCAATGAGGTAATAAACCCCGCAACGGAGAGAGAAGATCCATTCCATTGTCATCAGCAAGTTTCATATCTAATAAGATATGGCTCGGTGTGACTTGCTCCGCTAGCATCAAAGCCTGTTGCCTATTATGCGCCACATTGCAAGTAAACCCTTGTTTGGTTAATCTTCTTGATAAAGTGCTGGCTAGGCTTTCATCATCATCGATTATAAGCAGTTTCATTATTCACCTTCGCTTGTTATTGCCAGTTTTACTTTTGCCACAGCACCGCCTTGTTGATGATTAAAAAGTGTTAAAGACCCCTGTAAGCGCTCAAACGTAACATTTGATAACATCACGGCTAACCCCATTCCTGAGCGGCTTGGCATAACTTGCCCCCCAAGTTGACTCAGTTGCTCTTTGGTGAAGCCCTTACCATAATCGCGGATCAACAGGTTAAGCTCTGGCTCACTACCTTGGTTGGAAAGTTGCCAGCTTAACGATAGCTGGTTTTGATTGTTTTGTTGATTTGCGGTTGTCGCGTTTTGTAATAAATTTAATAACGCGGGTAATAACATCGCATCGCTTTTAACACTGACATTGGGCGTTTCATTTTGCCATTTTAGCTGCTGATCTGGGTAGTGTAACAGCATGGTGTCGTGAATTTGTTGCTTTAGATCTAATAACTTTACAGCGTTTATTTTACTGTGTGTTCTCAATTGCGCTGACAGCTCTCTGAAATTATTTAATTGTGCTGTGCACTGTGCGAGAGGCTTTTGCATTTCAGTGATCAGTTCATTATTAGGCAGCTCTTCCTTTAGCTCTTCTAAAATCAACTGTAGGTTAGCTATTGGACTCGCCAGTTGATGCGTTATTTGTACCGCCGCACCATCAAGTGTGACAATCTGCTCGGAACGTAGCTGCTTTTCTCTCACACTAGCGATGGTTTGTTCTCGAAAACGCAAAGCACGATTCATGGCCCCAACCACCAAAGCAATTACGCTGGCACTGATCACAAAATTGACCCACATGCCGATAAAATGACTCGTCATATCCATATCATGCATACTATGCTGAGGCACTTTTAATAGTAGCAAACTGTAAGCCGTGATAGCCAAAGCTGCAATGTATACTAAGCCCTTTGCACTCACACTCACCGCAGCAATCATAATGGGTAATAGTAATAGCGACACAAACGCATTCGTTGCGCCTCCACTGAGCGATAATAATATGGCTAAAAATAATACATCCGCGGTCAGCTGCATTAACATGCCAATTTCTTTGGCTTTGTTTACATTACGATAAGCAATTACGCTAAAAATTTGAAATGCGGCTTCTAGTGAGATAACAAGCAATAACTCATAAAGTGCAATTTGATGCTCAAGCAGAAAATAAACAGCAATTACTGCAAGTAGTTGTATTGCAATTGCACCAGAACGTAGCATTAACAATCGGCTAATAGCGGGATCTGTCCGCGTTAAAAATGCCATATCAATAAACCTAAAAAAAGAGTTAATCTTCATCCATTGAGATAGAAAAAACAGCACATGGCGTTCCTTGATGAAACACCATTTTCCAAGACGAATCCGTATAGCGCCATAGTGACATTCGAATGGAATAATTAAACTCAGCCCGTGCTGAGCGTCTATAAGCAGCTTGATAGCTTAATTGAGCGATATCGTCACTGAGCATGCGGCCTTTAAAGTTTTGATTATAAAACTGTGGAACTACTTCTGTGGGAAGACGTGTGAGTACTTGAAACTTATTAAAAACCGTTCCATTACTGGCGATTTCAATAAAATCATCATCGAGTAAAGCATCTAAAGCGTTGGCCGATTGGCGAACTTCTGGTTCGAGTAATTGCCGTTCAGACTCGATTAAATGATTAAATAATGACGCCTTAATTTTGCTACCCATAGTAGCTCCTAGTGTTGTTTAAAACCCTTTTAGTGGGTTAAATCGTCACTGCCCTTTATAAATTAGCAGTTCACTTTTTTATAGATAATAACCAGTTACATACTATTACTCAACAAATCGCTAGCACAGCATAAAATGACATACGCCTAGGTTGATGTATTAATTTATCGCATTACGTTTGAACGACATAGATTAATCATATTTGTATGAATAACAATAATATCAGCCGAATTCATTTTATATAGCTAATTTGTCTACTACCATTGATGTAAATTGTTTTAAATACCAGTATTTACAGTGTAAACATGCTTCAAACTAGTGTTATAAGCTGAATTTTGGTATAAACACATCATTAATGACAGATGTCTGACCACTTAAAGAGAACACACTATGTCTTACGCACATATCACTGGTTGGGGTAAATGCATTCCACCAGCACGCATTAGCAACGATGAAATAAGCCAATTGGTTGATACTAACGATGAATGGATCACATCTCGTACAGGTATAAAAGCGCGCCGAGTCAGTCATGTGAGTACTGCTGAACTTGCAACGGTTGCAGCTAAACATGCTATTGCATGTGCTGGTATTGATGCCAAAGACATTGATCTTGTTCTTTTGGCAACGTGTACGCCGTCAACTATGGTTGCAAACACAGCTTCATTGGTACAAAAAAATATTGGTGCTATCGGCGCCGCTGCCATGGATACAAATGCTGCATGCTCTGGCTTTTTATATGCAATGCAAACAGCAACAGCACAAATTCAAGCGGGTATGATTAAAAAAGCCGTGGTGATCGCTGCTGAGCGCATGACCTGGTATGTAAACTGGGATCGTCGAGATAGTGCAGTATTATTTGGTGATGGTGCGGGTGCTGTGGTTCTAGAGGCTGCTGATACGCCTGCTGGTTTACTAGGCACCAAGACAGGCTGCGACAGTGAAGATCGTGATATTTTACACATTACCAATTTTGGCAGTGATATAGATAAATACAGCCCAGCGGGTCCATCTGATTTATTGTTTGAAGGCCGCGAAATATTTAAACGTGCCGTTAAAGGTATGAGTGAAGCTTGTGATGATGTCCTAACTCAGGCGAGCTTAAGCTTAGATGAAATCGATGTGTTAGTCCCTCACCAAGCAAACCTTCGAATTATTCAAGCAATCCAACATCGTTTAAAAGTCGCTGATGAAAAAGTGATGGTGAACATAGGCGAGTATGGTAATACATCCGCTGCAACGATAGCGATTGCGCTATGTGAAGCTGTTGAACAAGGTTTAATTAAGCCCCACGCAAATATTATGTCTGCAGCATTTGGGGCTGGTTTAACTTGGGCTGCTAGTTATATAAAATGGGGTGATCGGGTAACGCCAATTGCAATAAGCGATGCAACTTTACCACCTTGTGATAAAACAGGATTAGAGCTTGTTTCTGCAGCGGCGGCTGCATGTAAGCAATAAGTAAAATTTAGCTCGTTTAAAGCGCGAATATTCGCGCTTTTTTTATTGGAACAATATGAAACTACTCGCGATTCATCACGTTGCTATTATTTGCAGCGACTATCAACGTGCTAAACATTTTTATACTCAAATACTTAAGTTGCCCATTATTCATGAGCAATATCGTGCTGAACGAGACTCTTACAAATTGGACCTAGCACTACCAGATGGCAGTCAAATAGAACTTTTTTCGTTTCCAGATCCACCTATCAGACCTAGCTACCCCGAAGCACAGGGACTAAGGCATCTAGCATTTTCAGTCAATGATATAAAACAAGCAAAACACGTACTAGAAGCGCAAGGTGTTGATGTTGAGGAGATCAGAATAGACGAAATCACCGGGAAGCGTTTTACATTTTTCGCCGATCCCGATGATTTACCAATAGAACTTTATGAAGTTTAGTGAAAACGACTTTCTAAATAACTAAATACAGCACGCACACCGAGTGCCTCGCCGCCTGCTGGGCGACCTGGTAATGCACGTAAGTTCCACGCCATGACGTCAAAGTGGACCCAGTCAGTTGCAGGCTCGACAAACTCTTTTAAGTAAAGTGCTGCTGTAATTGCACCACCAAATGGTGTACTTGAGCAGTTAGACATATCAGCCACATCACTCTTTAAAAAGCTTTTGTATTGATCAAATAACGGAAGTTGCCAAACAGGGTCACTCACCCCCATGCCTGAGTCGATAATACCATTGGCCACATCACGGTTTGTCGAGAAAAAACCAGGCAGCTCAGTTCCTAATGCAACACGACATGCACCTGTTAAGGTTGCAAAATCAATCAATAATTCTGGGTCATCGTTTTGTGCCTCACTCAGCGCATCACACAATACCAGACGCCCTTCTGCATCAGTATTATCAATTTCTACCATGATGCCTTTACGGGTTTTAACCACATCGCCTGGGCGAAATGCGTTACGCGAAACGGCATTTTCTACAGCTGGTACAAGCACACGCAAGCGAATAGGTAAACCCGCGGCCATAATAAGCTGTGCAAGACCAATAACATGAGCAGCGCCCCCCATGTCTTTTTTCATATTACGCATGCCTGAGCTCGGCTTTAAATCTAACCCGCCAGAGTCAAAACACACCCCTTTGCCAACAAGGGTTACTAAAGGTGCATTTTTGTCGCCCCATTTTAAATCGAGCAAGCGCGGTTTATTTTCACTCGCACGGCCAACCATATGAATCGTTGGGTAGTTTTGCTCAAGCAACTCATCGCCAACCCACTCGCTGAACTCCCCTTGGTAGGTAGTTGCAAGATCAGCCATAACTTGTGATAAATGCTGTGGCATCATATCTGCAGCTGGAGTATTGACTAAATCACGCACAAGGTTAATTGCACTTGCTTGTTGATTTAAACGCGTAAATACGTCTTTGTTTTCGATTGCCAATTGAGCTTTTACTGCTGCTTTAGCTTTATATTCGTTAAATTCATATCCACCCAACATAAAGCCAAGTGCAATTTGTTCTAACTTATCATCAAGATCTTGTATTTTGTAAAGACCTTCAGGTAATTTTGATGCGAGATCGCCCGCTAGCCAAAAATCATCTAGACTTTCAACTAAACAGTAAGCATGAGCCAATGAACCTGACTGCTCATTAACAACTAAAGCTAGACCCTGCCTTTGGAAGTCACAACTTTTCAACCAATTTTGTAAAAAAATGGATTGCTGATCTAACCACTCTGAAAGGTTACTTTTTGTAACAAAAGATAAAGGTATTCCAGAAGGAGTATGACAAATTAACGCACTCATTTAACGACTCATTTAGTAAAAATTTATACCTAGCATACCAACAACCCTAAACAAAAGGTATAGCTTAAGCGTTTACTCCCTTCGTTCTGGCATTATTTTTTTACAGATTGATCATCTGAGTGATGTTTTTGCTCATCTTCAGCAATTTGCTGATCTATTTCTTTTAGCGGTTTATTAATATTAAAAGAACTAGGCAAAACATCCACGCCTACCCACTTACCAAGTTTTACAACTAAAGGAATCGTAACGGGAGCAAATGGTAAAAAAGCGAACACCCCAAGCCCTAAGCCTTTGAGAATATCAATAAATTGATTATTCGCCTGGGTTAATTCCTCTTTCGTTACATTACCGTGGGTGTAACGACGATAAATAGAGAGCATCTCTTTGGTTTCTTTTTTTTCTTATGCTAAAGCAATTTTTAACGCGACCATAGCGCGCTTAAAACGCAGTTGCTGGCGTCTTTTACCTATTTTAACAACTCTAATAGGTGCACGGTGAATTACTTTATATAGTCTCATGAAAGCATTTTCACACAGCCACTCACGTTCACAAAGTAGAATTTACATTTGCTGTGATATACTTGAGTAACTTAGAACAAAAAATTGTACCCGTGTAAATGAAGCCGCAAATGTGTGAACCAAAAACGCAAGAGAAAACAAATAAACCACAAAGACCCGCTCCCGACGAGTGCTGTGGCGGCGGCAGTTGTTGCCCGTGTGTGTGGGATGAATACCGTGAGGCGCTAAAGCAATGGCGTGATTCAACAAATAACGACGGCCAAGTTTCTTAATATGGCAAATTATTCTTATGAGCCATTAAATAAATTAAATTAATTATTTTTAAAATCAAGCCTTTTAGCTCTAATTTCGAGCAACTCGTAAAATACTCCTAGGAAAAAATCGTTATATATCATGTGGGTTAGCCACATTCAAATTTCCTCTATAGAAAAATAAAAAAAACCGTTTCTTTTTAACATCTTGCACAACTGGTTAACAATATGTATAAATAAATTACACCTATTTGATTTACAGACTAATATTGGTGTGGAAATTATAATAATTCTAACTGGGGAAATTAGAATGAAATTGAAAAACAACATGTTGAATAAAGCTGTTAAGCTTGCCTTAACTACCACAACAGCCGGCCTATTTATGTCAGGCACTGTTATGGCAGAAGAAGCACAAACGACCGAAGTTAAAAAAAATGTAGAAAAAATCGCCGTAGTTGGTACTCGTTCGGCACCACGCTCAATTGGTGACTCACCTGTACCTATCGATATTATCGGTGGAGAAGAATTAGGCAAATCAGGTAACACTGACATGCTAGAACTCCTTAAAGGGTCTGTGCCTTCTTTTAACGTTCACCAAAATCCTATTAGTGATGCTGCATCACTCGTTCGTCCTGCTAACCTACGTGGCCTTCCATCTGACAGCACATTAGTTTTATTAAATGGTAAACGCCGTCACCGTGCATCAGTTATTGCCTTTTTAGGAGGTGGTATTAATGATGGCGCACAAGGCGCTGATATCTCAGTTATTCCAAGCATTGCGTTAAAGCAAGTTGAAGTACTGCGTGATGGTGCTGCTGCACAATATGGTTCTGACGCCATTGCTGGCGTAATGAACTTTGTACTAAAAGATGCCTCAGAAGGCGGTAGTTTCGAAGTTCGTCAAGGTGAATACTACGAAGGCGACGGTGATACAACGCAAATCTCTGGTAACGTCGGCTTACCGTTTACTGATAGTGGTTTTGCAAACTTAAGCTTCCAATATAAAACAGCAGATGCAACAAGCCGCTCAGTACAACGCCCAGATGCTGCTGCACTTGCAGCTGCAGGTGTGCCAGATGTTTCTTCTTTAGCACAAGTTTGGGGCGCACCTAAAGTAGATGACGATATCTCTATTTTTGGTAACGTTGGCCTTGAGCTAACCAATGATTCTGAATTCTATATGTTTGGTAACTACTCTGAACGTGACGTGCGTGGTGGTTTCTATTATCGTAATCCAACAACACGCCCGGGCGTTTATGGCGGAAACATACGTGATGTAAATGGTGTTAATATGCGTCGCCCTGGTGATGATGATCCTCAAGGCCAAGAAGCATGGGATGCAGCAACTCCGACCGTATTAGTTGGCTCTCTCGATGGTTATGATGAACAAATTAACTGTCCTCTAGTTGAACTTCAAGCCAATGGTGCACCAGATCAAAATGCACTGGATTCATTAACAGCTGCAAATTGCTTTGCATTCAACGAAAAAATACCGGGTGGTTTTACACCCAATTTTGGCGGTAATATTGTTGACACCTCTTTAACCATTGGTACCAAAGGTGAATTCACTGGCGGTTACCTTGAAGGCGCTTTTTATGACTTAAGTGGTACTGTTGGCTTTAACGAATCACGCTACTTTATTTACGATACGGTTAATGCCTCTTTGGGTTTAGATAGTCCGCGTGATTTTAGTCCAGGTAAATATTCACAACTCGAGAAAAACTTTAATTTTGACTTATCAAAAGGCTTTGATTGGGGTTTAGCGTACGACGTGAACGTTGCAGGTGGTCTTGAATGGCATGAAGAAACCTTTACTGTCACCTCTGGCGATGTAGCCTCATTCACTGCCGGCCCATTTACGGATCAAGGCTTTGGTATTGGTTCAAATGGTTTCCCTGGCTTTAAACCATCAGATGCAGGCGAATACACTCGTCGTAACTACGCTGCTTATATGGACGTAGAAGCACCATTCACAGAAGAGTTTTTACTGGGGTTAGCACTTCGATTTGAAGACTATGACTCATTTGGCTCTACAACAAACTACAAGTTAACAGGTCAATATCACCTGACTGATGACTTAAATATTCGTGGTTCAATCAGTACTGGTTTCCGCGCACCTACCGTTGGTCAAGCCAATGTTAGTAACGTGCAAACAAACTTAAGCAGCGGTGTGTTAGTAGATTCAGCGCTATTACCACCAACGAACCCAATTGCAGTGCAACTTGGCGGTACAGAACTACAACCTGAAGAATCGCAAAGTTATACGTTTGGTGCTGTTTACACAATTGGTGACTTATTCTTTACCGTTGACTACTATAATATTCAAGTTGAAGATCGTATCAGTCAATCGGAAAAAATTGAGTTAAGCCAAGCAGACAAAGACACACTGAAAGCCGCAGGTGTACCAAATGTACAAAGTTTAGCGCAAGTAAGTTTCTTTACTAATGACTTTGATACAACCACTCAAGGTGTTGATTTGGTTGCGAACTATTCTGCTGATTTACTCGGTGGAAGCTCTACATTTAGCTTAGCGTACAACTGGAATGACACAGAAGTTACGCGTTCAAGCCCAATTACTGGTGAATTTAAAGTAAGCCGTCTTGAAAATGACTTACCTAATCATCGTTCAACACTTAGCTGGGCACAGCAGTGGGAAAGCTTTTCTGCATTTACTCGCGTAAATTACTACGGTGAATACCAAGGCGTGCATGTAGATTATGATGCAACGGCTAAAACAGCAGATGCTGCGATTACGTTAGATGCTGAAGTAACCTACTTCCTAAACGACGAAATGAGCTTCTCAGTGGGCGCACAAAACCTACTTGACCAAGATGCAGAAGAACTTGATTTTGACGTAGCACCTAACAATAACTGGGGTGGTAAGTATTATGAAACATCGCCTTATGGTATCAACGGTGGTTTCTACTACGTAAAAGCGACGTATACTTTCTAATCTAATTTTATAACGTTAATTAATGTATCTGGCGAAATGTGGAAGAGTTCTCTTTCACATTTCGCCTTTTTCGTTTTATAGTGACTAAAAAACAAATACGTAAACGCATGCTACTGAAAAAAGCCAATGAACTTTTAGCGCAGAACAAATTAAAAGACGCTGAATTTCATTATAAAACAATACTAAAAACCGACCCTCAAAATGGCAGCGCCTTATTTGGTTTAGGCCGAATAGCACTTCGTTTAGAGCGTTTTGATGCAGCCGTTTATCTTTTGCAAAGAGCGTGTGAACGCTTACCAAATATGCTCGAGCCACTGCATGCACTAGCAGATGCATTCAACGGTGTGAACTCCCCTGATGATGCGTTAACAGTATTAGAGTATGCAAAATCTTTGGCAAGCCACAACCCTGATCCACACTACTACCTTGCACAGCATTACCTAACCCATGGTGAATTAGATAAAGCCCACACTACATTTGCCCAAGCACTGAGTATCGGACTTTACCCTGTCACAGCCTACATTCTATATGAACTTGTGCAATTAGGTCGCTTTGATAAACAACACAATTACATCAGTAATTTGCATCATTTGCTAACGCAAACAAATAACCTACGGCTGAAAATGGTGTGTTATTACGCACTCGCTAAAAGTTATGACAAGCTTGATGATATCGACCAAGCTGCAAATTATTATACCCTCGCTAATAAGCAACAGTTTCAATTAGCTGATTTTAAAACGCAGCAGTTGAGTGGCTTTTATGAGGCATTGATTGAAAATCATCCCCCTTCAATTTTTACCGATATAGATAAAAACTTTACCGGCTCCGTGACCCCTGTGTTTATTGTTGGCATGCCACGCAGCGGTTCAACATTATTAGAGCAGATTCTTGCCAGTCACAGTGAGTGTGCCAGCATTGGTGAGGATATAACAATCAGCAGAGATGTTGTGCCATTTATTGAGCATAAAACACAACTTTCATACCCAGCCTGTGTAATGGCATTGACGCCTACAATAATAGAACAAGCTCGCGATATTTATACACAAAGGTTAAAGCAGGCTAAGCCTATTCGCCAATTTATGATTAATAAATTACCCGCAAATTATCAATCAATGGGGTTAATAAAACTGCTTTATCCCAACGCAATATTTATTGATATGCAACGTAACTTTGACGCAACGGCGTGGTCGGTATATAGCAATTATTTTGCAGAAAATGAGCCTTATTTTTGTTCGTTACCAGAGTTCAAAACATACTATGGTCTATATCAATCGCTGATGGAGCATTGGCATCGTTCTTTTTCTCACTCAATACTCACAGTGCAGTATGAAGAGCTTGTAAACGAGCCTGAATCACAGCTTAAAACCGTGTTCGATTTTTTAGGCTGTGAGTTTGAACCTGACTGCCTTGAGTTTTATAAGTCAAAAAAACCTGTTACAACACTCAGTAAAAGTGCTGTACGTGAACCCATTAATACCAAAGCAACGGCACAGTACAAACGCTTTGAGAAAACGTTACAGACCTTACTTAATGAGCCGCAAACCAATTGAGCAAATCAGTAAACTGATCTTGCTTTGCACTTGGGTGAGTAAGCATATTAATGTGATCATAATCATGTTGATGACCATGCTTGCGCCCATAAATTTGCAGTGATTGTTTGCCTTTGCCTGACTCATCCATAAACTTTTGGATATCAATTGGCTGAGCCAGCGCCTTATCTTTTACACCCGCAATATGCAAAGTAGGCGGTAAGTGCATATTACTAACCACTTTTGCATAGTCAAAGCCATCATCAGAGTCTACCCAGGGTCGTCTTTTGGCCCATTGCATACTTTGATAATGCGATTTTTGCGTTTCATCATCACTGCCCCATTTTAATTTTTTTGCGGGCAAATAGCCGTATTTTTTAGCTAAAATAGGTGCTAAAAAGTACCAAATAACATTACCTTGGAAATATTTTTTGGGGTGATGATTATATAAAGAACGTTTAGTACCAAAGTATGCACACGCTTTTACATCATTTATATAGTTTGGGTAACGCGCGAAAACACTATTCATCAACACGCCTCCCCACGAATGAGCAACCCAATAAGCCGGTGCTTCCCCTTCTAACTCTTTAATTTTAGCTACAAATGCGGGAATATCTTCGGTTATTGCCTCTGTTTGTCCATATTGAGCCTGAGGTGAAATAGCTGGGCGGCTCTCCCCCCTTCCTCGTAAGTCGGCAACATAGCAGACATATCCTTGCTCAGCTAAATAAGGCGCTAAGCCTTTATTACTGTGAGTGTAAAATATTTTGCCGTTTTCAACAGCGCCGTGAACAAACAATACAGCCGGGCCTGATTTAGTTGCATTATAAATGCGCCTTAAATGCAATGTTTGCTGTTCGTTGAGCTTAATATATACCGATTCTTGGGTTACAGACATAGTCACATACCGTGTTATTATTTTATCCTTTTCATACAACTCATCCTACCAGTATTTAAAAAATATAACACCGCTAATTTTACAGCACTTTTGCAATCAAAATGATAAACTACATGCTTGTTCTCTCTGCAAATAGTACCCATGAAATCTGCGCCTAAAAAAACAAAACTTCATCCTCGTAATCGCCATAACCAAGGATATGACTTTGCGCTTTTAACACACAATGAGCCTGCACTATCCCCTTACTTAGTTGAAACACCTTCAGGTCAAAAAAGTATCGACTTTAGTGACAACAAAGCAGTTAAAACGCTCAATCAAGCTCTATTAAAAAGCTATTATAATGTTAATTTCTGGGACCTACCGGCGCATAACCTGTGCCCACCAATACCTGGTCGTGTCGATTATATACACTACCTCGCTGATTTAATTGCAGATGATAATAACGGCGTGATCCCTACAGGAAAACAAGTAAAAGTTTTAGATATTGGTACTGGCGCCAGTTTAGTTTACCCGCTTACAGGCAGTGCTGAGTATAATTGGGCATTTACAGGCACAGACATTGACCCCGTTTCAGTTAAACTAGCAAAGCAGCTAGCGCAATTTAATAACCGCAAAATAAGTATTAAATTACAAAATAATCCTAAACACATTTTTCATGATGTCATTAACGCTAAAGATTTATTTCATTTAACACTGTGCAACCCGCCTTTTCATGCAAATGAGCAAGCAGCATCACAGGGCAGCGAACGCAAATGGCGTAACCTTGGCAAAGCCCCTAAATCAACGCTCAATTTTGGTGGCCAAAATAATGAACTCTGGTGTGAAGGCGGCGAAGTACAATTTATATCAACGATGATCAACGAAAGTGCTGATTTTTCAGAGCAATGTTTGTGGTTTACCTCTTTGGTATCAAAGAAAGAATCCCTAACAGCTTTACAGAAAATATTAAGCCAGCATCCAGTGGCCGATGTTAAAGTAATCGACATGGCTCAGGGGCAAAAAGTAAGCCGTTTTTTAGCGTGGTCTTACTTTGATAAATCAACACGCGAAGAAATATGCCAAACGTTAAGCTAAAGCAACGATAAGGAACTTAACAATGATCGACTTTCGTTCAGACACGGTAACCCAACCTTGTGATGCAATGCGCCAAACTATGAACAATGCCCCACTAGGCGATGATGTTTATGGCGATGATCCCAGTGTCAACGCACTTGAAAAATACGCCGCGCAAAAACACGGATTTGCCAATGCATTATTTTGTAGTTCAGGCACTCAGGCCAACTTATTAGCCTTAATGGCACATTGTGAACGTGGAGATGAATATATATGCGGCCAACGTGCCCATAACTATAAGTTTGAAGGCGGTGGCGCTGCTATTCTTGGCTCAATTCAACCTCAACCTATCGAAAACGAAGCCGATGGCAGCCTGTGCTTAAACAAAGTAAAAGCGGCGATTAAGGCTGATGATTTTCACTTTGCTAAAACCAAATTAGTCAGCCTTGAGAATACCATTGGTGGCCAAGTTCTCTCTCTTGAATACCTTAACGATGCCCGTGTGTTTGTAGACGAGCATAACCTTGCGCTGCATCTAGACGGCGCAAGAGTGTATAATGCAGCGGCTAAATTGGGCGTCGATATTACATGCATAACGAACCACTTCGATTCAGTATCTGTGTGTTTGTCTAAAGGGCTTGGCGCGCCTGTGGGCTCGGTGCTGCTTGGCAGCGAATCACTTATTGCTAAAGCACGCCGTTGGCGTAAAGTGCTTGGTGGTGGTATGCGCCAAGCAGGTATGCTCGCAGCGGCTGGACAGTATGCGCTTGAACATAACACAAAGCGCCTAGCCGATGATCATGACAATGCTCAGTATTTAGCTACGCAACTCAATACTCTGAGCGGCTTTAATGTCGCACTTAGCACAGTTGAAACAAATATCGTTTATGCTCATGTCGATAATGAGATTGACCTAACGGCTATCAGTCAACGCTTAGCAACTCAAAGTATATTGTTTTCGCCCGGTGCACCGCTTCGTTTAGTGACACACTTGGGTATCACTAAAGAATCCATCGATACATTTATAAAGGCATTAACGGCTGAGATTTAACGCCGCTTTGTAATGTTTGCGGCAAACCGAGACATATCGGTCATTGCCGCCAATTTCCACTTGATTACCATCAGCAATCGCTTGACCATTTTCATCTGTGCGCAGAACATGGTTTGCTTTTCGGCCACAATGACACACGGTTTTAAGTTCGATTAATTTATCGGCCCAGGCCAATAAATATTGTGAACCAATAAAAAGCTCACCCCTAAAGTCATTACGCAAGCCATAGCACAACACAGGAATACCCAGCTCATCGACCACATCCGTTAATTGTAAAACCTGCTCTTTTGATAAAAACTGACTCTCATCGACTAAAACACAATGGCGTTTTAGCTCAGTATTGAGGCTTTTTATCAATTCAAATACATCTTTATCTGCATCAAAAATATGCGCGTCAGCTTGCAACCCTATACGTGACGACACTTTGCCCACTCCAGCCCTATCATCAATAGCTGCTGTTAATATCACAGGCTCCATGCCTCTTTCACGATAATTAAATGCCGATTGAAGTAATGTGGTTGATTTACCTGCATTCATTGCAGAGTAATAAAAATACAGCTGAGCCATTTAATTACCTTGAACTGAAATCCAAAAAAAGAGCGAGTATGCTAGCGCATATTCGCTCTTTCATCACCTTTTATATGTCACCTTGAACAAAACCTTTTACTAATTGGCTTTTTGAAGTCTCGTTAATTAAGCAATATGCCTTCGTGTTTTAATAGCCATAATTTACGCTCTAGCCCACCAGCATAACCGGTTAATTTTCCACTGGCACCGATAATACGATGACACGGAACGATAATACTGATTGGATTTTTGCCATTTGCAGCGCCAACGGCTCTAACAGCTTTAGGGTTATTTAATGCAATTGCGATATCACTATAGCTTTGCGTTTTCCCATAAGGCACTGCTATTAACGCTTGCCAAACAGCTTGTTGAAACTTGGTGCCTTGGGTATCCAAACTTAATGAAAAACTCTGTCGTTGTTTATTAAAATACTGCTCGAGTTGCTTGGCACATTCAATAATATGAAGGTTAGTAACTTGCTCAATACTTGTTTCAGGGTATTGAGTGGGTGGATAAAAACCAACATAACTCACACCTTTGGTGGTTGCTTGAATAATGACATTATCAAGCGGGCTCATTATCTGCGTTTGAATAGTGTGTGGTGTTGTATTCATATAAGTTGTTGCCATAGTTGAAAAGTTAAATAACTACGAAATGGTGAACATGCCCCGCTCTCAAAAGCTGAGGCATTTGCTTGCGCTTTTTTAACACCTAAATCACCATCAAGTAAGATGTCTGGCTGACTTTGCCCCCGTAACTTAGCGTAATTAACCGTCCACGGGCCGATACCTTTTAGTGCCAGCCATTGATCTAAGTCCGTACAATGCGGATGTTGTTGGCAAAAGCTAGCTAAGTTAATCAATGCATTTTTACGCGCCTGCGGCATTTTAAAAAAGCTCAATTCACTGCTAGCTACCGCTGAGGGTGTAGGGAAATAAATACGCGCTTGGTCTTTTTCACCTAATTCATTAACTAACTGCGAGACTAAGTTATGGGCAGCAGTCACGCTAACTTGCTGCCCTAACACTGCCCGCATTCCTGCTTCAAAAGCAGACCAAATACCCGGTAAGCGTAAGCCCTCCGTCAACTTAAAAGCGCCGTGAACATGGGTTTTCAAATGTTGTTCTATCAAAGCAGTATCTGCATCTAAATCAAGTACACGGCGTATATTGGCCAATATAGGATGCAAAAAGCGGGGATCACTTATGTCTATTTCCACTGAAAAATAATGCTTATCTTTTACAATTGTGGCCGTAAACTGACCATGGTATTGCTCAGTCTTAAAACTACGGCCATAGCTAATGTCGGATAACCACTCAATCGGTGCAATCAATCTTTTTGCTAAAAATTGCTGTAATGCTAACCAATTATAAGGCGGCCTAAAAGGCAGCTTTAGCGTTATTTTGCTGGTATTAGGCTTAGACTTGGTGCGCATTTTACTCGGGCATATGTGTAGCTGCTGTAAAAACGCATCATTAAAACGACGGATACTGTTAAAACCCGCTGCGAAGGCTATCTCAGAGACAGGCAAGCTGGTTTCTTGCAGTAACTTTTTAGCAAAATGGCATTGATTAAATAAACGATATTGAGTAACTGAAATACCAAAATGTTGATCAAATAAACGGCGTAAGTAACGACTGGTGATCCCTAAACGTTCAGCCAATTGTTCACAACTTTGCGGCTGGCTAAAATTACTATCAATGAGAGCTTTTGCCCGCAAAGCTGTGGTTTGTGTGCCTTGCCACGCGCTACTGCCTGGCGCACTGTCGGGTCTACAACGAATACAAGGCCTAAAACCAGCAAGTGCTGCACTATGAGCGTACTGAAAATACTCTACGTTATGTTCTTTTGCGGTTGGGGCGGGACATATAGGCCGACAATAAATGCCAGTGCTTTTCACTGCAATAAAAAACAGCCCATCAAAACGATGATCACGACTTTGACGGGCACGTTGCCAATGGCTGGTATCCATAAATTAATGCTCAAACTAACTGCGACTAACAACTAGCTTACGCGAAAAAACACAGTTTACTAGCCGTTTTCGGCACTCAACCCTTAAATTGCAGCAAGGAAGCGACGCTGCACCTCGGCCCAATTAATGACATTATAGAATGCGGCAATGTATTCAGGCCGACGATTTTGATATTTCAAATAATATGCATGTTCCCACACATCTAGTGCTAATATAGGCGTATTGCCTTCCATTAAAGGGCTGTCTTGATTCAAGCTGCTCTGAACCACTAGTTCCTTGTTTGCATTAACACATAACCACGCCCAACCACTGCCAAAACGACTGACAGCGGCATTGGTGAACTGCGTTTTGAAACTATCAAAATCATTAAATGCACTATTAATTGCCTGAGCCAATTCGCCTTGTGGCTCGCCTCCCCCATCGGGGCTCATAACAGTCCAAAACAATGAATGATTATTATGGCCACCAACATGCTCTTGCACCGCTTTTTGTAATGACTCTGGAAGTGTCGTTATTTTACGTAATAATGTTGCTGTGTCTTGCTCCGCGTAATGCGTCCCTTCAAGTGCTGCATTGGCTTTATTTATGTAAGTCTGGTGATGCAATGTATGGTGTATTTCCATGGTTTTAGCGTCAATATGAGGCTCTAGTGCATCGTACTCATAAGGTAATGGGGGTAGTGTATATGCCATGATTACTCCTTTAAGGCCTGTGGTTAATTGATCAATGCAAGGTTGCAGTTTGATCAGGTGAATAACTTAAAGTGTGATTAATTTTTTCAATCAGATGCGGGTGATTACTATGTAATTTAGCAAACTGCACTAGCTCTAAATGAGTTTTATAGTGGTGATGAACTACAACTGTGCGCACCGTATTGCACGGATGTTGAATCAAATTACTCAAAGTAAGGTGAACATCACACAGCCATTTACACGCTTGTTCACATTGATTCATTGCTCGGTAGGTGTCAGCTAAATTATGTGCTGCAACAACCAAGGCTGGGCAGCAATGCTCTATAGCACCAATAGCTGATTGGCATATTTTTGCGCGACTAAATTGGTTTAAAAGGTGCGCCGCGAGTGTGTGCGCAGTGGTGTACTTATCGCGAGCTTCGAGTAAAGCACCACGTTCAAATGCATAATTACCAGCCATTATATTAGACTGCCAAGGGCTAAGCGCTTGATCGACTTGCGGTAAACCTTTGCTATCATTTAGTTGAGGGCGTGCCATTGGATCACCTGCACAAAGTTAAATTGGTGAGTTTAATCTACACACCAAAACAACTTAATGCAAATGATTTTTATTTATGTTAACTTTTACTTCTCTGCAAAATCAATTAACGCTTGCCCTGTTAATCGATAAATAATCCACTCATTTTGGGGCTCTGCACCCATGCTGTTATAAAAATCGATAGCCGGTTGATTCCAATCAAGCACCACCCATTCAAAACGCCCGCAATCTTTTGCGAGTGCTTGGCGTGCCAGATGTTGCATTATTAGCTTGCCAGCGCCTTTTCCGCGGCTATCAGGGCTGACATATAAATCTTCTAGGTACAGGCCATTTTTACCAAGCCAAGTAGAGTAGTTATAAAAGTACACGGCAAAGCCAATGGCTTCATCACCGTCTAAACAAATAATGCTGTGTGCTGTTGCCCCTTCACTAAACAAGGTTTTTAAAATTGCTTGCTCATCAGTTTTTACTGCATCAGGTTCTTTTTCATAAATGGCAAGTTCGTTAATAAAGTGCAAAATGGTTGCTGCATCTGATGGTTGTGCATCTTTAATTGTGATTGTCTGTGTGTTATTCATTTAAAATTGCTCGAGTTTCTCTTTTAATATATCTAATTGAATTGGTTTGGCTAAATAATCATTCATACCGGTGGCTAAACAGTAATCGCGATCGGTATCCATGGCATTAGCCGTCAGCGCAATAATGGTAATATCTTGATGTTTATAACCGGCTTCACCTGCGCGAATCGCGCGAGTGGCATCAAACCCATCCATTATAGGCATTTGGCAATCCATCAATACCAAAGCAAAATGATCGCCGGGCACCTTTGCTAATAAAGACAATGCTTGTTGCCCATTTACTGCCAAAGTCACTTGATAGTTTAGCTTACTTAACATTAGCTTAGCGACTTGTTGATTGATTGGATTATCTTCCACTAGCAGGATGTGATTATTCTTCTTTATACTGCGTAACGATGAAATGTAGCTTGAAGTAACAAGCGGTAGATCAGTTTCATCGCTGTTATTTGCGATCACTGCCATCGTAGAAATAAGATCCGCCGTTGTGATAGGTTTAGGAAAGTATGCCTGAAAACCGGCATCATTGTAGCGCTGCGCCCCTTCCATGCCCGCTATACTGGTCATCATCACTAATGGCATAGCCTTAAATGCTTCATCTGCTTTTAATATTCGACATAATTCGATGCCATCAATGTCAGGCATTTGCATATCAAGGACTGCAATATCATAAAGCGGTAAATTGTCACTAACACGACTTTTGCATAAACGAATAGCTTGATTTGCATCGCAGGCAAGCTCAACTTTTGCTCCCCAGTGTTCTAATTGCTGGCTGATCACTATCCGGTTTGTTTCATTGTCATCAACCACTAGAATACTCAGCTGTTCCATATCGATACGAGGAATACTTTGTTGAGTTTCAATTCCTGGTAGCAACATAACACTAGCGGTAAACTCACTGCCTTTACCGACTTTACTGGTAACACTCACTGAGCCCCCCATAAGCTCACAAAGTTGCTTACAGATAGCGAGACCAAGACCTGAACCGCCATATTCACGAGTTGTTGAGGCATCGACTTGCGAAAATGGGCTAAATAAGTCTTTTTGTTTGGCACTATCAATTCCTATCCCTGAGTCTTTAACCGAAATAGTTAATTGATACTGCTCATCTAAACGCGCTAGATTGGCGGTTATGACAACCTCGCCTTGTTGGGTAAACTTAACAGCATTACTGATTAAGTTTGTCAGCACTTGACGGATCCGCCCTGGATCGCCTCTAAGATCAGCAGGAACCACACCAACAACATCAAGAATAATCTCTATGTTCTTTTCTTGCGCCCGCAAAGCTTGCGATTCAGCCACTTGGCCTAATAAATCACACGCATTAAAGTTAATGCTCTCTAGCTCGATTTTTCCTGCTTCTACTTTAGAAAAGTCTAAAATGTCGTTGATCACCGACAACAAAGAATGAGCGCTATTTTTCGCAATCGAGACCTTCGTTTGTACTGGCTTGTTTAACGGCTCCAGCTCAATTAGTTCTAACATCCCTAAAACACCGTTCATTGGTGTACGAATTTCATGACTCATGGTTGCCAAAAATTGGCTTTTCGCCAATGCAGCATCATTCGCTTTTGCCAGTGCAACTTTTAATTCTTCAGCGGTTTCTTTTTGGTTTTGCGACATTAATACACTGCCAACAAGGGTAGCAAGTGAACGTAAATAAGTTTCTTCGTTCTGACTCCAAGCTCGGTATTCCCCCACACTCTCAGCAAAAAGTACACCCAAAATCCCATCACCTGTAGAGATTACGGCATCGAGCATCGACTTAATATTTAAAGGCGAAGTGTAATCTTTAATAAACTCAACCGTAGCGGGGTGGGTATTAACATTGTTAATGGCTAATAAGCCTTGGGCAAAAATCGTTTTATAATAACTTGGGTATTCATCAACTTTTAACACAAAGCTTTGCTGCTGCACGCCTTCTTCGGCACTGTATAAACTCATGCAGTGCATTTCTTGATTATTCGAATCAAACAACCACACTGATGCTCGTTGTACATTAAGTACTTCGCACATGGATTGCGCAACTAAATCTTTTACTTTACTAAAATTACCAGAGAGTATTTGCGGTGATACCGTTAGGCTAGCTAAGTTTTTGTTGTACTGATTTGCTTTAATACTCTCTAATTCAAGGCGTTTATACGTATCAACATTTTGAAAAGAGCCGTAAACACGAATACATTTACCCTCTGAAAACTCAGCTTGCCCTATTGACTTAACCCAACGTTCTTTACCTGTTTTAGTGATTATAATCAGTTCGACTTCCCAACTTTGCCCATCTGAAACGGCCTTTTCAAATAGCTCACTAATTTTATCTCGGTGCATTCCTTCTTTGTAAAAATCAAGCGCTTGTTCAATTTTAGGTTGATAATCATCTGACACTTCATGAATTGCTTTAACTTCTTCTGACCAATAGATTTTTGCACGCTCTAAATCAACTTCCCAAGCACCGATTTTCCCTTGTTTACTCATGGTTTCAAGTAGGCTTTGCTGACGATACAACTGCGATTGGGTATTATATTGCTCGGTAATATCTAAAATGAATCCATCAAGGTAGAGTACATTCGAAGCATCATCAAACACTGCTTGGCCTTTTTCATGTACCCAGTGCGTGCTTGAGTCCGATGCAATTAACCGGTATTCAATAGACCAAGGCTGCTGTAACGCTACTTGCTTGGCAATTTCTTGTTCAACTTTAGTGGTATCATCTGGATGAATTAACTGAGCAAATTCAAGGTGATAGTTATGAACCAAATCATGAGGTTCATAGCCTGTAATCGTTTTTGTTTGGTCACTCATGTAAAGCATGGTCCATTGCTCGTCATATTTGCAGCGATAGACAATGCCCGGGATATTTTCAACCAGCGATGCAAACCTATCCCGCCCTTGTTGTAATTGGGTTTCGATCTCTTTACGCTCGGTAATGTCTAAATGGGTACCGATCATACGTTTTGGCGTACCATCCGTATTCCATTCAACAACACGGCCGGTATCTAAAATCCAGATCCACTGACCATTTTTATGCTTCATTCTCGACTCAGCAACATAGTAATCAGTATGGCCACAAAAGTGCTCCGTCAGCTTTTGCTCTGACACTATAAGGTCATCTGGGTGGGCATTGTCTTGCCAAGTATTAATATCGGTTGGCTCGAGCTCCGCTAACGTGTAAC
Source organism: Pseudoalteromonas sp. 3D05 (assembly GCF_002723455.1). GTDB lineage: Bacteria > Pseudomonadota > Gammaproteobacteria > Enterobacterales > Alteromonadaceae > Pseudoalteromonas. The sequence continues at coordinate 59,191 of NZ_PDUS01000021.1, forward strand.
CAATTATTTCAGCCCATCGATTGTTAAAGTAAACCTTATCGGTGTCTATATACCAATCCCACACTCCTACAGCGGTGCTGTCGAGTACAAGTTGCAATTGGGTTTTGTGTTGCTCAAGTTCAATTTCTTGATGCTTTAATGCGGTAATATCGGTGCGTACGGCAATATAACTTTGCGCGTGCCCCTGTTCATCAAAAAAAGGTAAAATGGTGGTATCGACCCAATAATAAGCGCCATTTTTAGCTTTATTACATATTTGCCCATGCCACACTTTGCCTTGTTTTAAAGTTTTATACATTTCTTTAAAAAAGCTTTTATTGTGTCTGCCTGAATTCAGCATACGGTGATTTTGCCCCAGCAACTCAGCTTCACTGTATCCACTAATTTCACACAATTTATTATTAACAAATGTAATACTGCCTTTGATGTCAGTAATAGCCACAATGGCGTGCTCATCTAAAGCATTTTTTTGTTCAGTTAATTGTTTTAAAGCATGTTTTAGGGCATCACTTTGTTGTTGTAGACGCGCTTGTTGTTGCTCTTTACTGTTAACTAGCAACTCAAGATCGATAGATAACTGATGTAGTTCAGCACTATCAGTTAAAATTGGTACATGCTCTTGAGTTCCATTCGTTATGTTTTCTGTGGCTTTAGCTAGTTGCACTAATGGCCGTGATAATCGCCGTGCAAACCACAGCGACAATATTAAAATACTCACCAGTGCTATGCTGCTTGTTATTACTGCCATTCGTTTATACTGCCTTGCACTTAACAACATGACATCACTTGGCTTTTCAACAAGTAGTTGCCAGCCTTTCGCATCAGCAAAATTAAGATCAGTTAAAATGGCATAATATAATTCATTGTTATTTTTAGAATAAGTAAATACTCCCTGATGTATTTCAGGGCTTTCATTGTCTGCAATGAAGCTCAAAGATTGATTTTTTCCTTGAATAACTCGGTCTTTAACAAGGTAAAAGTTTAAGCTGGGGTTTGCTTCATGAATACTTTCTAGACTCGTCAACAGCCCCTGAAAATTAACTGTAACCAACACAATGGAGGTCAATCTTTGTTGTTCATCGTGAATTGCTACACCAATAAAGTGCTGTGCTACTGGCTCTGAGCTGGAAATAAATACGTTTCTTTCGCCTTGTTCTAACTTAGCCAGCATGGCGATAAGTTGATCTTGATTTAACTGAGTAAATTGCCCTCTAGTTCGTGGACTAGGCGTATTTTGAGGATCAAACAATATATGAATATTATCAACGAACTTGTATCGTGCGATAAATTTATCAATAAACAATTGTTTTTGAAGCTGATTGTGCTGGAGTTGATCGCTTAATAAATAAATATCTTTAACATGATCAGTAAACCATATATCAGCAAATTGCTTACCGATATGGCTTAACTCTTTAAGCTCTACTTCAGCATTTTGTTCTAAAGACAAGGTAACATGGTTAAAACTAAACCAAGAAAGCAAACATAAAGGCACTAATGAAATAATAATAAATGTAACTATCAACTTACTGCGGATAGATTGGCCTTTATAATTACTCTGATTTTTTTGCATTGTTATTTTTAACCAAAAACTTTTCCATCTATATCTTACTAATAATGCACTAAATAACACAGGACGCAAGTTTATGCGCCTTGTGTTATGAATTACACTCTCACTTTACAACCTGTTTTATAAGTCGTTCAATACATTGTAAATTTTACTCTCAGCCTGTTAGCCCTGTGACTAAGCTAGCGATGCTGTGTTTTATACTGACGGCTAAATTTAGGATATAACACAGGTAAAACAAAGAGTGTCAAAAATGTTGCCGTGAATAAACCGCCTACAATTACCGTTGCCAATGGCTTTTGGATTTCGGCGCCAATGCCGGTTGATAGTAACATAGGGATCAAACCAAGTGCTGAGGTTAATGCCGTCATCAGTACGGGTCGTAATCGCGATAATGCGCCATTAAATGCAGCGGTATCTAAACTATCACCGCTTTTCACACGGTTATTTATACTCTCAACCATAACCACTCCGTTGAGTACCGCTACCCCAAACAAGGTAATAAAACCGACTGAACTGGGAACTGATAAATATTGGCCTGATACGTACAGTGCAAGCACACCACCGATCACAGCTAACGGCACATTTACTAGAATAAGCATAGCTTGGCCTATTGAGCCAAATGCAAAATAAAGCAACAGTGCGATTAACGCTAAAGAGATAGGTACCACGATTGATAAACGCTGTTGAGCTCGTTGTTGGTTTTCAAATTGGCCGCCAATACTTATGCCATAACCTGCTGGTAAATCGACTTGCTCAGTAATCGCAGCTCGTATATCGGCAACCACAGAGCCCATATCGCGCCCTTTTACATTGGCTTGGATCACCACTCGGCGTTGTACATCGTCACGGCGTACTTGTGGTGGGCCAGATTCAATATTAACCGTTGCCACATCGCCAACTCTGACCAATGCACCAGTCGGTGATGATAAGCGTAAATCTGCAATGGCTTCAGGGCTGTCACGAAACTCAGCGCCAATGCGAACATAAATATCATAACGCTCATTAGCATTAATAATTTGCCCTGCCGCTGTACCGCCAATACCATGTTGAACTATGGTCATTAAATCACCCACCGATAACCCATAGCGAGAAAGCGCTAAGCGATTTGGTTTGATCACTAATTGTGCCTCACCGGCGATTTGCTCCATTGCCACATCTTTTGAGCCAGCTACACCTTTTACAGCTTGTTCAATAGCTTGACCTTTACTGACCAACACAGCTAAATCAGCACCAAACAGCTTAATCGCCAACTGCGCTTTTACCCCAGACAATAACTCATCCACCCGCGTGGCTATCGGCTGTGAAAAGTTAAATAATAAACCTGGAAATTGCTCTAGTTTTGTTTCCATTAACACTTGCAGTTGGAAGCGATTGTCAGCAGATTGCCACTCACTTACGGGTTTTAAGCCTAAGTATATTTCAATATTATTGACTGGCTCTGGATCGCCACCTACTTCAGGGCGACCAACACGACTCAACGCATAGTCGACTTCTGGAAACTCAAGCAATATTGCTTCAAGCTTTGGTGCAACCGCCAATGCCGTATCTAAACTGGCAGACGGCGCCAAAGTTACTCGCAAATTAATGGTGCCCTCTTCAAGCTCTGGCACAAACTCGGTGCCTAACTGTGGCAATAACACGCCCGCAATTACCACCAGCACACCCGCTATACCAATCACGGTTTTACGCACATTCATTGCCCAGCCCAAACACAGCTTATAAGCTTTATCTAAAGGCGCTAGCACCACACTGCGTCTCAACGTGACGCCATTGGCAAATAAGTACACCGCTAATGCTGGCACAATCACCAACGCAACAATAACAGCCGCAATAATTGCTAACATTATACTGATTGCCATAGGCCGAAACAGCTTAGCTTCAACGCCTTCAAAGCTAAACAATGGCATAAATACCACTAAGATGATCAACGCTGCAAAGAATACCGGGCGGGCAACTTCTTGAGCAGCTAGCTTTATGCGCTCAACATTACTATGCGATTGAGTGCTTGGCTGCGTTAAATGACGAAAGATATTTTCTACCATTACCACCGAGCCATCGACTAACATACCGATCGCAACAGCAATCCCGCCCAATGACATTAAATTTGCAGAGAGCCCAAACCACGCCATCACACAAAGTGCTAAGCCAATTGAAATTGGGATCGATAATAAAACCAATAATGTAGCTCTCAGATTCATTAAAAATAATGCCAACACCACCACAATAAACACAAATGCCAACAACAACGCATCAACAACCGTATTGACCGCTTTGGTGATCAGATCAGCTTGATCGTACAAAGGCTCAAATGTCACACCATCAGGTAATGCTTGATTAATTAATTGAATACGCGAGGTTATGCCATCAATGGTCTGTTTTGTATTAGCGCCAATACGCTTTAACACCACACCTGTTACCACTTCACCTAGAGAAGTAATATTACCTTGTGCATCTTTAACACTCATGGTTGCCGCACCTTGGCGGATTTCGCTGCCTAATGACACCTCAGCCACATCAGCAATAGTAACAACGGTGCCACTAATGGTTTTCAGCGGCGTTTGCGCAATTTCTTGTAACCCTGGTTTGCCCGCATTAAACCAGCCAGTACCTCGGATCACCAATTGTTCTTGGCCGCGATTCATATACCAGCCACCCACATTGGTGTTATTTTCTTCAAGTGCACTCACTACTTGCTGCTGATCTAATTGATAAGCAAGTAACTTATTTGGGTTGAGGTTAACTTGATATTGACGAACATCACCACCAAACGACAGTACTTCTGTTACGCCATCAACAGGTAAAATGAGTAGTTTTACAACCCAATCGTTTAAGCTACGCAGCGCCATACTATCAAGCCCAGACTCAGGAGATGCCGCCAATAAGTATTGATACACTTGGCCAAGCCCTGACGTGTTCGGTCCCATTTCTGGCAAGCCAATTCCTTCTGGGATCAACTCTTTAGCCGCTTGCAGACGTTCAAACACGAGTTGCCGCGCAAAATAAATATCCACCCCTTCTTTGAACACCACCGTTACGCCAGATAAGCCTGTTTTTGAAATCGACCTAACTTGGTCGACATCAGGTAACGCATACATAACCGCTTCAATGGGATAGGTGATAAGTTGCTCAACTTCAACGGCAGCTAAACCTGGCGCTTCTGTATTAATCGCAACTTGTACATTGGTTACATCAGGAAACGCATCTAAATTCAATTTAGGGATCGCAATAGCGCTTATCGCAGCAACCACGCAAAGCGCTAAAAAAACCAGTAATCGATTGCCAATAGCAGCATTAACTATTTTATTAAACATACTCGTCGCTCCTAATGGTTATGCGGATCAAAGCCGCTTTTCGCTTGCTCTGATGCAACAAAAAAAGCGCCTTGTGTGACGATGCGAGTTCCTTCTGCTATCCCTCTAATTTCTTGCAAGCCAACAAACTTAACCCCGAGCTCGACCTCTTTTTCTACAAATTCTTCATTGTCATTAACGGTAAATACAGCCCAGTCACCATCTTTGGTTCTTACCAAAGCTTGCTGCGGTACAGCTAAAACTTGCTCTGTTGTTGGAAACGAAAAATAAACATCGCTAAACATACCAGGGTGAAGTTGATGCTGTTCATTAGCGACATTTAACCTGACAACTCTAGAGCGAGTCACTTGATTGATAGTGTGCGCCTCTTGCGAGACCGTTGCAGGATAGTGTTTTGAATTAACCTTAATTTGTACGATGGCCCCTTTAGCAATTTTTACAGTTTGATTCGCTGATAACTGCGCTTCTACCCACAAATTACTTTCATCTGCAATCAACATTAACTCAACACTCGAATCAACACGTTGGCCTTGAGCAAAATTATCACTCAAAATTGCGCCAGAAGTTTGTGCGTACAACGTATATTCACCAAGTTTATTAGGTGGAGTATTTATTGACTGCTCAATATCTTTACTTATCAAACCATACGCTGCCAATTGGCTATAAGCGACTTCATACTCAGCCTGCGCGGTTAAGTAATCTTTTTCACTCACAGTACCCGATGTCATCTTTTTTAAGCGTTGCCACTGTGCTTGTGCTAGTCGATAGTTCGTTTGTGCAGTGGCAACATCAGCGCTAAATAGGGTTATTAAAGGAGCATCTTTTTCTATATGCTGACCTAAAGTAGCGTGACGCTTGACAACAATTGAATCGACTCGTGGTGACAATAAATAACTCGTGTACCCGTTTGCTTTAATTTCTCCCGGCGCATATATCTGAGAGTGGTAAAACTGTTTTGTAAGTGGAGCTATTTTGATATCTGCTAGAGTCATTTGCGTAGGGGTTAAACTAAGCCCTACCTTTTGCTCCTCGGTGACGTGTGGTTCGCTTTCATCATGTTGATGCTGCTCATTTTGCGCCGCTTGAATAGAAACACTTAAAATAAGCGCGCTAAGGTAAAAAAACTTCATAATGCAATTCCCATAAACTAAGAATCTATCGCTGATTTAAAAGCATACAAACCAGTCTTCTTCGCTTAATACATATACAATGTATGACTTAGCGTTAAGACAAGCTAATACAGACTTTTAAAGCGTTAATTAATTCTCAAACTAATAAATTAATAGCCAAGAGGCTAAACAGTGTTAACTTATTAATGAAAGGATGGGAGGGCGTAAGTCAGGCACGATTAAACGTGAGCTGAGGCGAATATCAGAGAGTTTTATTGTCTCATATTCAATTGCAGAAACGGGGTAGTGCCATAAAGTGCTGAAATATACGGGCACATGACAAACATGACAATGACTGTCCTCAAGCGCATCAGATAAATCTGCGCTAAGCTGTTTATACTCGTTTTGATGAAGGATATGATCGCCATTACTAGTGCAGTGTTTATCTAATTCAGATTGCTGCTGTAAAATAGAAGAAGTCTGTTTAATAGCACCGTTATAATCAGCGACGTCAAAGCTATCCAACATAGGTTGGAGTAACATAAAGGCTAATAATAACACCACTGAATGCTTCAAATAAATTACCTTAGTAAACGGATCGACTAAATAATAACAGATCTTATTTAAACAACAAAGCCTCTTTACCGCCATCAGGTTTTTCTTATATGGTCAGGCAATTGCTCATTCCCCCCCTAGGTTTAATTAGAACCTCATGTTATAAACTTAACTTTAGAGTAATAAGCAGGAACTGTAATGGGACACAGTCATGATCACAGCGCTGAAAATAACAATAAAAGTGACTACCAATTAGCTTTTGCTGTTTTTATTAATGTACTCCTTACAGCTGCACAAGTTGCAGGAGGAATTTTTTCGGGCAGCTTATCCCTCATTGCTGATGCACTGCATAACTTAAGTGATGCAGCGGCAATTTTCATTGCTTTTATCGCCCGAAAAATAGGGAATAAAATAGCAGATGATAACTACCATTTTGGCTATAAACGTGCAGAGATTTTGGCCACATTACTAAATAGTACAACGCTTATCGTCATCGGTGGTTTTTTAATTATTGAAGCCATAAAGAGTTATTTTAATCCCACCCCGATTGATGGTTGGATTGTAGTCTGGGTTGCAGCAATTGCGTTAATAATTGATTTGGCAACAGCAGTGCTTACCTACTTTGCTGGGGCAAAAAAAAGTATCAATATTCGAGCGGCTTTTATTCATAATGTTTCAGATGCAATGGCTTCGGTGGTGGTTATTGTTGCCGGTACCCTCATCATACTTTATCAATGGTATATAGTAGATTTGCTGGCAACAATATTGATATCTGCTTATGTGATTTATCATGGCGTAATTTTACTTATGCAAAGTTGTCGAATTCTGATGCAAGCAGCCCCCGCTGACTTCGAACGCCAAAACATAATATCAAATTTAACTAGTGAGTTTTCATTAAGCAAAGTACTTAGTTTAAAAGCATGGCAATCTGATGATAATACAACACACTGTGAACTAGTCATTTGCGCTGACAAAACCCCAGACTTAGATGCTATAAAATCCTATTTACACAATAACTTTGCTATTGAGTACTGTATTATCGAAATAAGATAATCATAGCTCTTTAAAATGTATTTAATTAGCCAGTTCGATAGAATTGAAAATGCATCGTACTATCATTTATACTCGCTCATCTTTATTTAACAAACTATAGGTGAGCAGTTGAAGCTGTGGTTACGTCGTACTCATTTAATACTGACTTTGATCAGTGGGTTATTTTTAATATGTTTGAGCGTGACGGGTGCATTATTAATTTATGCTAAGGACATTCAACGCCTAATCAACCCTGATTTTTGGACAGTGACTCCCGAAAAAACCACAATCGCCTACCCAGCTCTTATCAATACGATTGAAGTTCACACTAAGCAAAAAGTCACCATGCTTATGCCTGAGCAACAACCACAATTTGCTTGGCAAATACAACTGTCTAACAAACAATACGTAAGCGTAAACCCTTATAACGCTGATATCCTTCTAAAATATGATTATTATTCAACCATCTATGGTTTCACCATGGCTCTGCATCGTTGGTTACTTTATGAAGATAGTGATGGTCAAAAGCCACTTAAAAATTGGGTTTCTATATGTGCATTGATTTTCATCATAAACATGCTCATTGGCGTATATCTATGGATAAAACCTAAAAACCGCATAAGGCGGCTTGTCATTAAACCTAAAGCCAAATTACGAATTTTGCTGTATCAGTTGCACACAGTACTGGGCGTTTATTTATTTTTAGTGTTAATTTTAATAGCGTTCACAGGAATGGCGTTTAATTTTAAAGATGAAACAAAAGCAGTACTTGAGTTCACTACACAAAACACTGTTGAAGCTCGGCCAACAGCACCAACTTTAACGGTACCAAAGAATATTAACCGTGATCAATTCGCAGTTGCGCTAGAAAATGGCTTATCTGTGTTTCCTAAAGGAGTACTGTTTCGTATTTATTTACCAAAAGAACCAAATGACGCAATTGCTTTACGAATTAAAAATCCTGGTGAGAGTCACGCCTACAGCTGGGTATGGGCCAATCAATACACAGGTCAAGTGCTTCAAAAGTATGACGCATCAAAAGCTAACTTTACAACACAAGCATGGAACTTTAAGTATAAATTTCATATAGGTGATTTTGCAGGTTTATTGCTACAAGCACTGTGGTTGCTACTTGCATTATTGCCACTGTTGTTCTCGATTTCAGGTGTCTATTTTTGGTATAAGCGGCATTATCGTTAATACCGCTTATATACCCAAGCCACCTCAAGATGCAGAATTCA
>NZ_PDUS01000021.1:68060-89213 GCF_002723455.1 Pseudoalteromonas sp. 3D05
GATTTTAACAATAGAACCACTATTACTTGCAATCTATGCCTTGCCTAAATCGCTTTTAATCCCAACTGAAACTCGCATCTTGAGGTGGTTTGGGTATACGCACTGCATACTTACAACGTTGCAGATATCGATGTCGCAAAGGGCTTAAGTAATGTTTCTGCTTTTTCAGTTTTTTCACCCGAATCAGTATGAACAATTAGCACCCATTTTCCTGTGCTAGTTGCTTTTCTAACGTTGTTGATCAACGGGTCATGATCTGGACGAATTGACATAAGGCCAGCCACTAATAGAGCAATAAAAATAGTCACAGTACTTATACCTGCGTAAGTTTCGAAAACAAAGTTTTGAATAAACCCCACCCCAATAAATAAAAAGGCCGTGCTTATGACTAAGCCTACAACTAAACCAATAACACCAAACACAATGTGGGTTTTGAGTAAGGTTTTACCTATATTTTTATCCTCTGGCTCTACCTTTTCGCCAAAATTGTTATCATGAGGAGCAATAACATTTATGTTGCTTTGCTCAAATTGCGCATCTTGACTTAAAGTTTCGAATCCCCTGTTAGCCTGTTCTTCACTTTCAAAAACAGCGGCCACTTTAGTCGCATGATCTTCATTACTACTGGTTACCATGTTTCACCTCCAAGTGAATTAGAGCAATTTTAATGAATAAATTACGCTATTAATAAAACGTACTTACACGCTAGCAAAAAAAATACCGAACAAAGCAACTTTAAATAAAATGACACCGCGACCTAAATAAAACCTCGAAGATTAATTGTAAGCCATTGTTTATGAATAACATTAAAAAAACATTTAAATATCAATAACAGCTAATTCTTTTTTAAAATTGTCGCTTTACAACAATCTTCAGTCATAACATCAAGTAAATCATACACAATAAGGTAAATGTTGCGTTATGTATCAACCCCGTTGAAATAGTTAAAAGATACTTATCAAACACCTTTAAATACCATTAATAAAAACAATTATCATTCATCTTGCCTTTACAGTTCTTTGCATTTACTATACCGCCCATCAAGTTCAGCCTATTAAATACAGTAATAAGAAAATATAAGGATCTTCATGTTTAAAACCTCTCTAACCTTACTGGCACTTGCTGTTAGCACCACAACCTTTGCTGATGACACTATTAAAAAAGAGCAACTAACGGATGAACAAATGGAGCGTATTGTTGTTTCCGGTAGCCGTGTTTTTGAGAGCATTGATGAGGTCCCTGCATCAATTACCGTTATTAATCAAAAGCAGATTGAAGAGCATTTAAAAGTTAACCCTGAACTACAAAGCCTGCTTGCGCAAATGGTGCCGGGCCTCGCGCCTGATACTGGGAGTTCAAGTAACACAGGTCAAACACTGCGCGGCCGCGCTCCACTGGTGATGATTGACGGTGTGCCGCAATCAACACCATTGCGTAATGGTTCTTTAGGCATTAAAACGCTCGACCCAAGTGCCATAAGCAGAATAGAGGTTATCAAAGGCGCAACCTCTATCTACGGCAATGGCGCATCCGGCGGTATTATCAACTACATAACCAAACACGCTAAAAGTAATGATAAAACACAGGGCGAAATCAGCCTATCAAGTCGTTTTAGCGCAGTAAAACTAGAAGAAAGCGCTGGCGCAAGATTGTCAGCTGCCATAAACGGTCGCGCTGACAAATTTAGCTATTTAGTAACGGCAAGCTATGAAGAAAACGGCGTTCAGCGTGATTCGCAAGGCGATATTCTAGGTCTGCAATACGGCTTGTCCGATGCGGTTACAGAAAACTATTTTACAAAACTTGGCTATGATTTTGACGACGAAAAACAGCTACAATTTAGCTATAACTACTTTAGTTCACAGCAAAAAACAGACCTTGGTGATGTAAATGGTGATATGAGTTTAGGTGAAAAAACCTACGCAATTCATGTACCACCAGAATTACAAAAAAAAGGTAAACCACAAGGCCCTGAAGGCAACGAAAATATTACCCTAAAATACACAGATTATGCATTATTTGAAAACACCCAAATGACGCTAGATCTCTATATGCAAGATATAGAAAACGTATTTTTCTTCTCACCAAACCTCGCAAACCCTGAGGAAAACTTCGATGGTGGCCAATCAGTCATCAGCTCAGACAAAAAAGGCGCACGTGCTACATTTAATACACAAGTAGACTTCGACACAATTGAAGCTTCTTTTATTTATGGCATTGATGCATTAAATGATGTCACTTCACAGCCACTGGTAGATGGTCGTGTTTGGGTTCCTGAGATGGATATGAAAAGCGTTGCGGGATTTCTACAAACTAAATGGGTAATTGCGAATGACCTTATTGTCAAAGCAGGTGTTCGCCAAGAAAGCATTGATTTAAGCGTAGACGATTACCGCACACTCAAACTATGTAAAACGCCAACTCAATGCTCAATACCGATCAATGTAAAAGGTGACACCATTGATTACGATGCTACAACTTATAACTTTGGTATTAAATACAACCTTAGTGAAAAATTCAGCCCATTTATAAGTTACTCGCAAGGCTCTGATATATCAGATGTTGGGCGCCTACTTCGCGCAGCAACAGTAAACGATATTGGGCTTATTCAAACCCAGGCTTCAATTATCGATAATTACGAAATTGGCTTTAACTCACAGTTTGAAAACCTACGTATTGAAATCGCAGCCTATCGCAGCACCTCTGAACTTGGCACAACTAACAAATTTAACGAAGTGACTGGTGTATATGAGCCAGTACGTGCACCACAAGAAATTTGGGGCTACGAAACGCTAGTAGATTACACAATTGCCTCAAACCTTAAATTACTGGCAACCTATAGTTATGTTGAAGGTAAAAATACCGAAGCAGATTTGTACTTAGGCTCAAAACAAATAAGCCCGCCAAAAGCGACAGCAAACTTAAACTGGCAACCTGATGATAAAACATCACTGACACTGAGTTACCTACATGTTAGCGATAGAAAGCGCTTTGCACCAAATGACGATGGCAAGTATGTTGGCGATCAAGGCCCCGTCAACAGCTACAATATTTTTAACTTAAGCGGTCAATACAAATTTGACGATAACTGGCAGGGTTTTATAGGCATTGAAAACTTACTCAATGAAGACTACTTCCCTGCCCGCGCTCAGTCATATACATACGGCGGCTATAATATAAAAGGCCTCGGTACAACCGCTACTGTCGGTGTTAAATACCAGTTTTAATACTCTGCTTCTCTAACTCGTTCATTACACAGAGTAAAGAACGAGTTAGATTGTACCTTAAGCAATGCAGCAGAAATATAAATCGTAATCTGTTCATAATTAAACCAACAATGCAAACTTAAACGAGAATCACACTCAATAGTAACCAACTGATTTAAAAGGAAAATACTTGCAAAAAGTAATTTTTGTACTACACTACCTACAATAAATCTTTTAAAAGGTCACAATTATGAAAGGTAATCAAAAAGTTATCGACAGCTTCAATAAGTTATTAGCCAATGAGCTTGCAGCCATTGACCAATATTTTATCCACTCTCGCATGTATGACGATTGGGGTTTAGATAAACTTTATGTTCGCCTAAATCATGAGATGGAAGAAGAAAAAGATCACGCCGATTGGCTTATCAAGCGCATCTTATTTTTAGAAGGTGTTCCAAATATGACAAAACGCCGTGACTTGATTATTGGTCATGACGTTAAAAGCATGATGCAAAACGACTTAACTCTTGAACTTGAAGTTGTTGAATGTGTTAAAGAGGTTATTGCTGTTTGTGAACAAGAAAAAGACTATCAGTCTCGTGAAATCTTAGAAAAACTGTTATTCGATACAGAAGAAGATCACGTTTACTGGTTAGAGCAACAACTTGGCTTAATTGATAAAATTGGTAGCCAAAACTATCACCAATCACAAATGGGCGAATAGGAGCAAACACATGAAAGGCGATAAAGACGTAATTGTTGCACTAAACAAAGTCCTAGCAAATGAACTGGTAGGAATTAATCAATACTTTTTACATGCACGCATGTTTAAAGATTTTGGTTTTAGTGTACTTGATAAAGCTGATTACAAAGTGTCTATTCAAAAAATGAAAAATGCCGATCGTTTAATCGAACGTATTTTATTTTTAGAAGGCTTGCCTAATTTACAAGATCTTGGCCGTTTACGCATTGGTGAAAACAGCGAAGAAATGATCAACGCTAATATGAGCTTTGAACTAGATTCACTCGATGATCTTAAAGATGCAATTAAACTTGCTGAAAGCAAACAAGATTATATCAGCCGCGAAGCACTTGATAACATTTTAAACGAGCAAGAAGAGCAAATCGATTGGCTTGAAACCCAGCAACAGCTTATTAAAAGCACGGGTATTGAAAACTACTTACAATCGCAAATGTGAGCAGATTAAAAACAAAAAAAGCAGCTTAGGCTGCTTTTTTTGCTTTGCAACTAATACTGTAGCTACGCAACTTGATCTGTAATATCAGCTATTTCAATAAGCTTACGATTAAGGATTTTTTTAGTACAGCAACAACATTTACCGCACTGACTCCCGACCTTAAGCTCTTTACTGAGCTCACGCATCGTCATCGCACCTTCGTCGATTGTTTGTTCAATTTTTTTATCTGTCACACCGTGACATAAACAGATATACATGAATACAAACCACTCTCAATTACATTTGAGCCTGTATATTAATCTAAACGCTAACTGTTCGCAATTAGTTTTTAAAATAAATTGAGAATTATTTTTATTTGTGGCCAACGCCACTTAAATTGAGAATTCGCGGCAGCTTGAGAATTGTTTGAATTTCATTCGAAGTATGGCACTTAAATTGAGGTTTATTGATCCTATTATGGCCTTAAGTTGTGCCATATAAATCGAGATTAAATTATCTTACAAAGGCTCTAAACTGTGCCATCCAATTCGAGATTTATTAATCTCACCAGCTCTTAAATTTAAGTAAGATTAGCTTTAGGTAAATAAGTAGTGAGTTCATGAATTGATCTCATAAAGGCTTTAATAGCCTTTATGAATAAATATGGAATTTATTGAAGCGTTTCTATTTCCGGTTTGTGCCAGAAGCAGACATTGGTAACGCTTTGCTAAGGGGCTAAAAATAGCTGGCTGTAGTAGTAAAATGTTTCCGAGTGCAGCTTTTGTTATGCATTGCCACGCAAAAGCCATGCAAGTTCATTTACAGGTAAAGATTCATATTTGATATTCGATAGACCATCGCCTTCGTTCCAGTCCGTAACAATCTGTGCCGTACATTCGAAAGGAATATTGTTCGTTTCGTAGAATGCTAAGATACGATCTTTACAAACGCTCAGTTCTGAATCAAATACTTTTAATAAAAATTGGTATATGCGGCTTATAATATCCGCATATTCAAAAATCAACTTCGTTAGATTTGCATCGTCATCTAGGGCGTCAATATCTACTCTAACGCTTTTCCAATCGTAATTAGAGTTAAGTATTTTTACCTTAGAAAGATTGACCTTCACCTTTTTTTGAGGAATAGCACTTGCAAGGTTGTTTATATCGTATTTCAGTGAGGAGACAGGAAGACCATAATGCAGCGCATAATTTCTCAGCTCATACATGAGACGATAACTTATATTCTTTTTATGGAGTTTCCTTCTGTAATCATTCCAACTTGATAATTTTTGCGATTCTTTCCCAAATTCTGACTTTAATTTTGATTCTGCAAGATTTAAAAATGCATTGGCTGAAGATAGCAAGTTAGTAAATCTTTGCTGAACCTCAGCCAGCGAACTGATAGCCTCCATATGGTTCATAATACCGTCAACTAATTCGTTATTGGGGTCAGATATTTGACAAATGAAATTCTCCAGATCTTTAATGTTTCTCTCGATAGCCTCATAAGCATATGAGATAGGCTGCAAAAAATAAATCACTTCAAAACTCTTATAAAGCTCTTTTAGTTCTAGATCATCAATAGTTTTTCGACCTATTGATGTATCTACTAAACCTTTAGCATTTATAACTTGAAACATTACCCTTTTGTTCAATTCCGGCTCCTTTCACTCATAACAACTTATTGAAAACCATGGCGGTGGTTCATAACACACAAAAACGGCGTATATTATATAACTTGATAATTTCACCAGTAATTGCTTTTGTAAACAAGTAATTAAAATGGCTGGGAATTACGCTTGTTATTTTGCACCAAAACGGCGTTTAATAATGTTATTGCACAAAATTAGGTTTTTACTCAAAACACAGGAATAAATTTAATTTTTTCAGTGTCCGGTTATCGCTCAAAGCTGAATTTCGGCAAAGTGCCATAAGCGGACATTCAAGCGTAACTCGTTTCTGCCCCAAAACGAGTTTAGGCGACGGTCTCAAATGAGCGATAAGCGATCATTGAGATTGGATAAATTTTAAAAATAACCAATATAGCTTATAAATACAGCAATCCAGACGAATGAACATATCAATAGCGCAATTAATACTGCTGCGGAGCCTAAATCTTTAGCGAGACCTGACAATGGATGAATCTCTAAGCCAACTCTGTCTATTGTTGCTTCTATTGCTGTATTAACAACCTCTGCGAATATCACAAATAAAACAGAGATTAGTAGCATGACCTTTTCGTAAATACCTATCTGCCAAATCGAAATTATAGTTAGCGATAAAGCGAGTAAAAAAAGCTCTTGTTTAAAAGCAGCTTCATTTTTAGCAAGCCATTTAAATGCACGCTGTGAATTTTTAAAAGCTAAAACTACTCGATTAATACCTGACGGCTTATTTGCACTATCAAATTGCATTGGAAACTCTCTTTATAGACTTAGGGCCTTACAGGCGTTAAAAATATCGTATTCAGGTTGGTATTGACTGCTGCTTACTTGAGTTAAGCCAAGTAAAGTGTCAAAAATATTGTCGTGTGAAAATACTTTTGAGCGTTGTAACTCAATACAATCATTAAATTTAGAGTTAGCGAGCTTATTACTCCAAAAAATCATTGGGATATGAGTTTGCTCGATTGGTGCTAATGCATAAGGAAACCCATGAAGGTATAAGCCTTTTTCACCAAGTGACTCACCGTGATCTGACACATACAAGAGTGATTTTTCCATTTCGTTACTTGCTTGTAATACTCTTATCAACTGGCTTAACACCTTGTCTGTGTATGCGATAGTATTATCATATGTGTTTGTTAGTTCAGTTGTTCTACAGTTCTGAATATCGCTTCGAGAGCAATCAGGTTTAAACAAACTTTCGTGTTCAGGGTAACGACGATAATAAGTTGGTCCATGTGAACCTATCATATGTAGAACAACCAATTTATGTTTAGCGTTACTAGTCGCTATCTTGTCTGCTAGTTTCGTAACTAATATTTCATCAAAACAGTAATGACCATCACATAACGGATGTTCTTTATTCGGCTCAATGTTGTCTGACTTGATGCGAGCACACACTCCTTTACAGCTGCTGTTATTATCAATCCATGTTACTTCAACACCACTACGTTGAATAATGTCTAGAGCATTTTCTTGACTACTAGCAAGCCGAGAATCATATTCTTTGCGGTTCAGTCGTGAAAACATACAGGGAACTGAAATAGCCGTCGCCGTTCCACACGATGAAACATCACTAAAATACTTTACGCCTAACTTGGGAGTATACGCATTCGTTGTTCGACTATAGCCTTGTAGTGAAAAGTTAGCCGCCCGAGCTGTTTCCCCGACAACCATTACAGTTAGCGAGGTGCTCGTTTTATTTTTTAAAGTGGGCAAGTTATCGAGTACCTTGAAAGGTAATGGTGGATAAAAGTAATTATCCCTCAGGTATTTATAACTTGCTGTATAGAATGCAAACGGGGTGATATAACTTGTTAGCTGTCGGTTGTTGCGGCCAACAGAAGCGTACTCTTTATAAAAGGGTACAGCGATTAAGGCACAACAGAGCAAAGCTGATAGATTTAGCTTCGTAAAACTTTTTAAACGAACTCTAAAACTCCCAATAATTGTGAACTTGGAAAATAAGTAAGTAGGTACAATCCCCAATAAAAAAATAAATAACACAAGCTGAAAGTTCAAGTATGAAAATGCTTCACCTGAATTTGTTTCAACAATATTTTGTAACATGCTCTTGTCAAAAATAACGCCATAATTAAGTGTTGAATAAAACAATAATGAGCAAACTAAAACACTAAATAGAAGTATAGCTTTAACAAAAGTAATTAAGGACAACCAACTTAAAACTAAAACAGTCAATGAGAAAAGCAATAAAGGGACCGACGCGATAAAAAGCCAATTTATATGCCCTGACTGTGTTGCAGCCATAAAAGTATTGTATAAAAACAAGCCATTAAATGCGATAACGATATACATTGAAACTAAGCAAACAAATTGGCTGTAACTTACTTGCCAAGACGAAATACAAAATCTTTTAAAAGCAATTTTCATAGTTATTCCTTATCACTACTTTTATCAACTAAACGATAAAGCTGCTCGGTGTAAGCTAAGTTGCTAAATAACACATGAGCTAGTGCTTTTTCAGCCAACGTTTGATCAACGTTTAGCTGTTCATTTTTTTCTTGTATTTTGGTTTGTTTGTTATAGCGCCAATAGCTGGTTTGTTGATTTGGCATTAGGATGACAGCGCGATCATTTTCTAGGTATGCAAAATTGTCGTAGTACTGCATCATTGCGCGTTCAACTGGATAACTTTTAGTCAGATCAAAGCCCAGCATAGGGGTTGCTTGGTCAACTCCTAAAAGTGACATCAAAGTAACAGGTAGATCAATTTGACTAACGAGTCTTGGATCGCGTTTACTTTTCATATCGCTGTTTAAAACAACAGCGGGTATATGAAAAGACTTCAAAGGGACAGGTTCAGAGCCAAAAACACGCACATCATGGTCTGCCACAACCAAAAAAACGGTGTTTTCCCAGTACGACTGTGTTTTTGCTTTATTTATAAATTTCCCTAGTGCGTAATCGGCATACTTAATTGCAAGATCACGCTTATAGTTTTCAGGGTTATGTCCTTTGGGTAGCGATACTTTGCCTTGTGGTATATCAAACGGATCGTGATTACTAGAAGTAAATACAAGACTAAAAAATGGCTCTGTCGAATTACTTAATTTAGTCAGTTCTTTATCTGCTTGATTGAATAAGTCCTCATCACTTACTCCCCAAGAGGAGATAAACTGGGGATTTTCAATATGGTTGATGTCAACAATATCGTTAAACCCGTTTCCTAGAAAAAAGCTTTTCATATTGTCAAAATGGCTTTCACCGCCGTAGATAAACTGTGTTTTGTAGCCTTCTTGACTGAATACATCCGCTAGTGAAAAAAAGTTATGCTGCGATTTAGATAGTTTAACTACTGAGCGAGATGGTGATGGTGTAAAACCTGTGGTAATTGCTTCAATACCTCTTACGGAGCGCGTGCCCGTAGCATAAAGGTTGTCAAACCCCCACCCTTGTTGATATAGCTTATCAAGTTCGGGAGTAATATCTAACCCACCAAGTTCTCCAACAAATCGGGCACCTAAACTTTCCTCAAGTATTATAACTAAGTTTTTTTTAACACCAGACACAAAAGGCTTGTTGTGCGCCAAGGTTGGAATATTTCCAGCGACAAACTGTTTTCGATAAGAAGCCTTTTTGACCGTATCTATAATTTTTTGACGAGACATTGTGCCATACAAATTACTGGCACTTTTTTCGTTACCCATGTTTTTCAGCGCAAACGCAACACTGTAAGTGGAGTTAAGAACAAGTGAGTTTATTAGTGAATCTTGAGAAAAATAGACTAATGCAGGGTTAAGCGGTCGGTGATTTAATGTACCTCTAGCAGCAAATAAGCAGATTATTAAAGCAGCCATTAGAATGGGTAAATTGGATGCTTTTTTCAGTGACGGTGGTTGTGTGAATGCTCTGCATAAAAGGCGATAGCTATAAACGCTTGTTAACGAGGCCAAAAGCAATGTACTTAGCATTGCAAAAAGATGGCCATGCACTAACATTGAGAAGACTTCTTGTGGGTAATCAAGGTATTCAATATATAATCGGTTAGGCCTTACATCATATTGATTGATGAATGCAGGTGTTGATGCTTCAACAATAACAACTACAGTTACAACGCAGCTACCGTAAAGTGTAAAAATACGCTGGAAAAGCTCTGTTTTAGGGCGTGCAACTACATGCAGTATCAGTATAAAAACCCCAATAGTTGCTAAGTATCCAATGCTACTTAAGTCTATTCTGATTGCTCCTGATATGATCGGCCAAATATCACCATCATTTAATCTTGAATGTTGCCAAAACAATAAAGCAATGCGGGAAGTTATAAAGATTGATATCAATATAATAGTAAAACGCAACAAGGGTTTTAAAACGGAAGTATTTGCTGTCATAGTTGTGCTCGATCTTAATAATTGCAGCAATACTAAAAACCGAAACTTAAGAAATCCTGAGTCTAAACTTAATATTGGCTAAACTATGGAAACTTAAGCAAGTCTTAAGTAAAACTTAAGCTATATGGCGTAACCTAATGATGAAGATGCATTTCAGGTGAATGAGTAACACATGAAGTTATTAATAATTGAAGATTCAGCGTCACTAAGGCGTAGTTTACGAATTGGCTTAGCAAATCTAGGCTTTGCGGTTGATGACACCGGTGATGGTGCACAAGGGCTGAGTATGGCGATGACAGGTGAGTATGAGCTTATAATACTTGATATTATGTTACCGAGTATCGATGGCATTACTTTATTGCAAACCATAAGAACCAAACAGCTTGATTCTAAAGTCTTAATTTTGTCAGCTAAGCAAGAACCTGAAGACCGTGTTTTAGGGCTTTTAACAGGAGCGGATGATTATCTGACTAAACCCTTTTCATTTGATGAGCTCCACGCTCGACTGCTAAATTTAATGCGCCGTGGAGGATTGAAGATGATGAGTGATATCATAACTATTGATAATTTAGCACTGAATTTACAGTTAAAACTGCTAAAAGTTGCTGACAATGTTATCGACTTAACACCCAACGAGTACAAAATTGTCGAATGTTTATTTAGCAATCAAAATAAAGTGTTTAGTGCAGAAAAGCTAAGTACCTACCTTGCAGGGCAATATGATTTGATATCAAAGAACTCGATTGAAGCCCATTTATCATCTGCTCGCAAAAAAGTAAGAGTTGCAGGGGGGGAGCTGCCAATTCAGACCAAACGTGGTTTTGGTTACATTGTACAAGGACAATAATGAAATCTATTCGCAGTAAATTAGTTGTTACACTCTCGGTAACTATAACTAGCTTTGTTTTATGCATTTTGTTGGCAACCGACATTGCTGTTGATAGTTGGATAGATAATGAGTTTGATCGCAGCCTGCAATCCAAAGCAGGTATGTTAATGACCTTAGTACATAAAACTGATGAAGGTTTTTCGTTTAGTTTTTCTAGTGAGTTTATGCCCGAGTTCGCAGGGGAAATAGAGCCTGAGTACTTTCAAATATGGAGCAAAGAAGGCACTTTCACTCGCTCCAAAAGTTTAGATTTATTTGAGGTTAAAAACTTACCATATGAAAGCTTAGAAATTGGCGAATCAAAAATACGCCCTTTACAATTACCTGATGGCCGAGGTGGTCGAGTGTTTTATAGTCGTTTCATACCACAAGGAAAAGACAATACATCAGAAGATACATATAAAAAAACAAATGATGAGCCACTGACTTTAGCTTATGCAGCGTCTTCTGAGGAAGTTGATTTTGTACTTTGGTTGATTGACGTTATTTTTATAGTCACCACAATTACAGTTATTGTATTTATTCGATTATTTGTCAGGAAGGCGATAGATACATCACTTGCGCCATTAATTAAACTCAACCAAGATATCAGTCAGTTAAGTATTACCAGTGAAGGCTCACAGATATTTATACAAGAGCCAGTTAAAGAGCTCTTGCCTATTGTTGAAAGCTTAAATGCTTTTATTAAAGAGAATAGACAACTTTACCTAAGGGAAAAGCGACTTACATCCGATATTGCCCATGAAATAAAAACGCCCATTGCCGAACTTATAAATATGGCAGAAGTTGCTATCAGGTTTCCAAATGAGATTGAGCTCAATGAGGATTTTAAGCCTGAAGCGTTGAAAATAAGTTTACGGCTTAAAAATATCGTGTCGAACTTATTGCTATTACATAAATACAGTAATGGTAAGCTAATCAAACAAGATGCTTGTGATTTAAATCAAGTCATTACCAGAGTCTTAGAAAACACTGATTTATCGCGTGTAAATTTGGAGTTGAATGAGAATGCACCAGCAATTATAAGCAACTTGTTTGCCCTCGAATCAATTATTAGCAATTTAGTTAACAACGCTAAACAATACAGCCCACTAAATTCAAAAATTTTAGTTTCGACAATGATTTCAAAAGAAAAACTTTTATTTTTGTCAGTTACTAACTCCCTTATTGAACCTTTGAGTGATAATGATATAGACCAATTATTTGACCCTTTATGGCAAAAAGACACTTCAAGAACATCGAATGATAACTTTGGATTGGGGTTATCAATCGCTAAAACGCTTAGTAAAGCAATTGATGCGCAATTAAGTGCAGAAGTTAGTGACAGAAAAATCACATTCTCTTTAGCCTTAAACACTGATTAGTTTATTTAGCCCTACATAGAAATAAAGGCTGGGGAATGCAAATATGTGATGAGGCTCCTAAATACTTAATTGTACTGGTAGCTATCAAACAATCAACTCCGTTTCTGCGGCTTAGCAGGGTGTTGTTATCATTATACATTTTACAGATCCGTCCTTCGGCTCTAACTCGTTTTTGTCCAAAAATGAGTTTGATCGACCGTCTGCTTTGATGAAGTTCGGTTCAGTGCCAGCGGACCTTCAACCATAGCTCGTTTCTGCCACATTTCCACTTAGAGTTTTCGCTCATTATCTGTTCATGTGGTGTTGTCATACCTGGCTTCATTCAAAAAATGTGGAAGCGTTACACTTATCAGGGTCAATACCTTAACCAAAAGAGTGAAATACCTAGAAATGAAAAATGACCAGTCAAGCAAGTCTGGTCATTGTAATTAGTCTGGGGTTCGTAGTGTTTTGATATTAGTCAACTAGCTTCGGAACATCGCCGCTGAGGTCGATCCAAGGGTTAGTACCTAGGGTCTCAGTACCTTGCACACTTGGTTCATCGTAACGCATCTCAAAGTTTTTAGGACCGTGTGCATATGCAACAACCAAACCATAAGGTGCATCTAAGAAACCTCCGTGAGGGCCTAGTCCAGGGTAACTAATTCTCCATGCATCACCATCCGTTGATACATAGCCCAGAGTTAGTTTACCTACTACATTATTCGCTAGCGCGAAAAACCATGTCCACTCCCCACCTGACACTATAGTCATCACTTCATCAATACCCTGGCCATTGTCTGAACTATTGACATGCAATTTGCCAAATTTCTCCTGTAAATAGTGCATAACTTCTGGAGTCATTGCTTTCATATCATAAACCTTTGGATATGGAGCAACGCCAACTTCAGATGTCGACAAGAAGCCGCCTCTGTGTGCCTCTGGTACTCGGCCAGCCTTCTTGATTTGATCCAATAAGTCACCGCGGTGCATAGAAAAGAGTGAGATTAGTTTCTCGGTTTCTTTTTTTGTAATAGCTCTTTTTTTGGATATTTCGAGGATAGGCTTAGCCTCTTCAGGTAGGGGAACCCTGCTAACTCGTACTCCAACAGTTTTGAGCACTTTGTTTACTTTTTCAACTCCTCTCGTCGGCACTCGACCGTCACTGTAAGACAAGGTAAGTTGGCCCTCTGTTGATATTGTTTTCGCTACGCTTTTTGCGACCGGCATAGTGGCAATCGCGCTCACTAAGACTAAGTTAATTAATTTTTTCATTATTCGCTCTCCTGACGGATTATAGGACGGTGAGTTGTGTTTTCAGGCCTAAGTGTAGGAGTTGTGCTAAATCAAATAAACAGCACTCAGGTAAACTAATTGTTTACCAACAGTGAATTAATGATATTTAGATAGATTAATTCTGAGTGATTTACTATGAATTATTTACTATTGGTAAATAGTTAAATCACTAAATGGATGTTTAATTACTCAATACGACTGTTATGGTTAAGTCTATGGTGCTTGAGCACTAGTAAAGAATTTCCCCCTTCCTTAAATTAATGGTCTCGATGTGAAAAATATTAAATATCACCTTTTGTCCTTATTAGTGACAGCACTGGTTGCAGGATCTTTTTTATCTTCAGAAAAACTATCCGGTGTAATCAATCCATTCTCCTTAACATTATTGAGGTTCCTGCTTTCAGCGCTGGTATTACTTCCTTTTATTCTGACAAAGAAACGTTTTCTCAAAATAGCGAAAAATGTTTTTCCTAGAAGTCTTATCATGAGCCTTTTCTTTGCGATCTTCTTTATATGTATGTTCATGGCATTGGAGACAACCACGGCATTAAACACAGGAACATTGTATACATTAGTGCCATTTATTACTGCCATTGTCAGTGTTTTCCTCTTTAAGGAAAAATTATCAATTCCGATGCTTGGCGTTTATTTGGTAGGAGCTATAGGTACATGCTGGGTGATTGTGCAAGGAAATTTAGAGACATTATTGAGACTGAACCTCAATAAGGGAGACATCTTATTTTTGCTCGGCTGTATCTCTATGGTGTGCTTCTCTGTCTCGATGAAAGTTTTTCATCGTGGAGAAGAAACCATTGTTACCGTATTTTGTACTCTGTTGGGAGGTGCCTTCTGGATGATACTAGCATTGTTTGTATTCCATCAACCACTAGACTGGTTTGCCTTAAATGCCGAGCTTGCCCTGCACATGCTATACCTCGCTTTGTTTGCGACTTTGGTCTCAACCTTTATTATCCACAAAACTACTATTGTACTGGGGCCTGCAAAAGTGATGGCTTATATTTATCTAAGCCCTGTATTTGTTGCGTTTATCATGTTGTTATTTCAGGGAAAAAGTATACCTACAGCGGTATATCCGGGTATTGCATTATCCATCTTTTCTACAGTGATATTACAGCTGACGAATAGTAACGCCAAGTGAAACTAAGTCTATTGAAAAATCTGGCCACCTTCTCGCAAAGGTGGGGTTTTCATGTTTAAGTAAGCAATTGTATAGGAGATTATGACGGTTAATGTTGCTTTCTTTCGAAGTGTTTGACGACAAAATCAATAAAAGTCCTGACTTTTTGAGACTGCTCTTTATGGAAAGGGTAAACAACATACAGTGAATGCTCTTCCGCTTGCCACATCGGTAAAACCTCAACTAATTCTCCAGATTCTAACTCATCAT
Source organism: Pseudoalteromonas sp. 3D05 (assembly GCF_002723455.1). GTDB lineage: Bacteria > Pseudomonadota > Gammaproteobacteria > Enterobacterales > Alteromonadaceae > Pseudoalteromonas. The sequence continues at coordinate 83,396 of NZ_PDUS01000021.1, forward strand.
TAACGAATAAATCAGGCAGTAACAAAATACCATGGCCTGCGCACGCTGTTTGCTTGAGTGCTAACCCGTTATTTACAACGTAAGAGTTAGGTGGAAGTTCGATCTCTTTGACTTCATCCTCATTTCTGAATAGCCAGCGTCTTGCTGATGAAGAGAAACTGTATATGAGACATTTATGGTGAGCGAGATCTTCAGGCTTGAGGACCTTACTGCACTTTGAAAGGTACTCCGGAGAAGCACAAAGCACTCTTCTCATATTGATAAGCTTTCGGGATCTCAGGCTGGAGTTACTTAATTCGCCCCCACCCCGAATTGCAATATCAATTCCTTGTTCAATTAGATCGATATATTGGTCGCTCATGACAATTTCAACAGATAACTCGGGATGTTGATGCATGAATTCACAAACGATGGGGTTAATTTCTAAAAGGCCTAAGGACATAGGAACACTTATTTTCAGTGAGCCTTTTAAGATATCAGAGGACTCCATAACTGATAAATCAGCATGTTTCAAATCATCTAATATGTTGCAAACTTGTCTATAATAAAGTTGTCCATTATCAGTAATATGCATGTTGCGAGTAGTACGGTTGATCAACGGACTTTTAAGATAGTCCTCCAGCTCACTAATATTCTTACTAATAGCGGCTTTTGATAGGCTTAAATCTTCTGCTGCCGCTTTGAAGCTTCCTAGTTCCACAACCCTTCTGTAAACGGTTAGAGCCCTTATTTTATCCACGTCAACCTCATTTAACTTTCTATTGTTTACCATTGGTAAACTATTTTGTTACTAATATATAGTTTATTCATCATAAGTGGTCAATTAATATTTATTTTAATCGCCAACGCAAGAGGTTGGTCTCAAAAATTAAATAGGATGAAATCATGAAAAAAGTACTCGCATTTTCGGGAAGTAATCATAGCCACTCAATTCATAATACTCTGATTCGCACGTTAGCAGCTTGTGCTGCTCGAACAGAAGTGACTATTTTGGATTTGACTGATTTTGATTTACCAATGTATAGCATTGATGTGGAGTCAAAGGGTATCCCTACTGATGCTATAAAGCTGAGACAAGTACTAGTTGAGCACGATGCTTTGATTATCGCCTCACCGGAACACAACGGATCTATGCCTGCATTCTTAAAAAATGTGATTGACTGGCTTTCACGTGTAGCTGAACCAAGTAAGCCCTTTTTTGGCAGCGATAAGAAGCCCGTTCTTTTAGTCAGTACCTCTCCTGGACCAAATGGTGGTGCAACCAATCTCAAAACGATGGCAGAGTTAATGCCATGGTGGGGTGGTGATGTTAAAGGTTCATATAGTTTAGGGAATTATCAAGAGAAAAGTCATGAGGGTGAGTTTGACCAGAAAACAAGAATAGAGCTGAAAGCTCTTATGTCTTCCTTTGAATATTCACTGTAGGAGTATAAATATGAAAGTAGATATTGGAATAAATGAACAGGATCGAGTTGTGATTGTAGAAGCGCTTAAACGCCTTCTAGCAGACTCATACACCTTATATTTGCAAACACATAATTTTCATTGGAATGTTACTGGTCCCCAATTTCGTGAGCTACACCTTATGTTTGAAGAACAATACAACGCATTGGCAATCGCCGTTGATGATATTGCTGAGCGAATCCGAACACTGGATGAAGTTGCGCCTGGGACTTACAAGGCGTTCGCTAAACTGAGTTCAATTGCTGAAGTCGATGGCGTGCCTGCGGCGACGGGAATGGTATCTATTCTTATTCGTTCTCATGAAAAAGTAGTTAAGACTTGCAGAGACGTGCTGAGATTGGCTCAAGGTGGGGATGATGAATCTTCTGCATCATTGGTCTCTGATCGAATGCGAGAGCATGAAAAAGCGGCATGGATGTTACGTTCAATGTTGTGAGTCAAATTTATCACTGTATACCTCAACAATGTAACGTTGAGTAAAATTTCACGTTACATTAGTCTCTGTTTCAAGTACTTAGGAGTAACGAATGGCTGTATTAGAAAAAGGGATATGGTATCCCAATAAAGAAGCAAATAACTTGTCTTATGAGGACAGCTTCGAACTGCCGAAAGCCGCTGAGCAAGGTCGATATCACTTGTATATGTCGTTTGCTTGCCCTTTTGCTCATCGACCTTATCTAGTGATCAACTATTTGGGGTTGAATAATGCAATCACTGTTTCTTCTGTTGCAGCAAAACGATATTCAGACAGATGGTTATTTGACGACTTCAACGCGGATCCTTTGTATAGTTCTCAAAATCTGGTAGAACTTTACCAACGAGCAAATCCAAATTACACAGGAAGAGTGACAGTACCTGTACTTTGGGATAAACAAGAGCATACCATTGTAGGTAATGACTCCTCTTCGATAGCGATGGAGTTAGCTACCAAATGGTTACCTTTAGCTAAGAACAAAGTTGAATTGGTTCCAGATAGTCTGCGAGAAGAAATAGAGAAGCTCAACGAGTGGTTGCATCTTAATGTGAATCGAAAAGTCTACCACGTTGGTTTTGCCACAGATCAAGCAGAATATGACCAAGCCAGTGACACCTTGTTTGATGCTATGGGGCAGCTTGACAGAAGACTAAATCAAACTTGTTATCTGCATGGTTCGAATATTACTCTATCGGATCTATTTTTATTGCCAACACTTGTCAGGTTTGAAGCGGTTTATGAAGTTCATTTTAAGGCTAATAAAGAGCCGCTAAAAAATTTCGAGAACTTATACCGCTATATGTTGGATTTACTCAGTCAAGAGAGCATCAGAAAAACGATTGATATCGAATACATGAAGCAGCATTACTACTTCTCGCACAAGCACATTAACCCATATGGAATTGTTCCAGCCGGGCCTGCCATCAGTTGGTGAACCAGTAATATTTTACAATCTTGGATAATAGTAATGAGCAAACAGATTAGAGTCGATTTTTTTCACGATGTCATTTGTGGGTGGTGTTATGTTTTGTCACCTCGACTACGCCAGCTTGCAACAGAGTTTAATTTAAATATTCATCTTCATGCATTTGCTTTGTCTGCAACACGGGAAGAAATGGTTGGCAAGTTTGGTTCAATGAAACAAGCAAAGCAAACTATTTTGGGACACTGGGAGCAATGTGCACGTGCCGACGATAGCAAGCGCGTAAACGTCGAAGGGATGCGCCATCAGACGTTTGAATACCCATTTTCAACGCCAGGTTTGGTGGCATGTAAGGCTGCCGAACAACAGGGAGGAGTCAATGCTTACTGGTACTATTTTGATGCTGTAACACATGCACATATGAGTGAGAACAGAAATATCGGTGATTTAGACGAACTTGCAGAAATTGCTGGTGAGGTTGGGCTGAATAAGGCTCGTTTTCTTGATGACTTTGCTTCTTCAGAGCGACAAGCAGAGATACAACGCGATAGGAAGTTGGCTCAAGAATATGGGGTTACTTCTACGCCAACGTTGATTATCAATAAAAGGTGGGTTGTATCAGGTGCTCTCGATATTACTGCATTACGTAAAATACTAAAAGAGATCGCAACCAAAGTTTGATTTCCTGTGAAAGTTTTTCAACTTTTTACACTGCCTTTTTTTGCCAGCTGGGTTGCTGGCTTTTTTATTTTCGCATGAATTACCTTAATCCATGCTACCCACACTAGAAAAAGTCCCTAAGTCACTTCGGTCCAAAAACAAGTTTACCCGACCGTCTGCATGCTTTAAGCCTAAATACTGTGAATTGCAGTGAAGTTTGCTAGGTTGTATTTATCCTATTAAAAACAGTGAATAAACGAACAACCAAAGTATTTGAGAGCCATAACTAAGTCTTTGATATAAGCCTGGAACGGTTTTTAATTTGAATGCTTGGGTTAATTTATAAGAAAAATAAAAGCAGCACAGCAGACAAACCGCTGAAATAAAACGAAGTAGCAACGGGTAAGAGCTTGAAAAAATAACGATTTTAGGCGCTATGATGAATGAAACTAGTAGTATTAGCCCTGACCAAGAATGGATTTTACAACTTTGCGAAGGTGAATTTGTATATGCATCAGCATCCATAGGAAACCAGCCACAGACCCACGTGCATATAGCATGTATGACAACCATTACACCTATTGCTACTGTAGGCAGGTGTGATTGGTATTCGATGATTAAGTAACATCCAAAAACAGCGAACAACACCCCTAAAGGGTAATTATTTATTAATGGCGACAGTTTTTGAGTGGGACTGCCATAAGCACCTAGCTCACTACAAAACTGCTTTGAGTGACTGTAGTTAGGATAAAACCTCGAGGCAATATATATACCTAAGATAATCCATACAGATGCGATGATCCCTGTATAAGCTAAAGTAGAGTCCAAATTCAATTCCTTTTAAAAGATTGGCGTCGTGGTCTTAAGTGAAATACCGTTAGTTCAAGTCACTGATAGAATAACAAATACCTTTAACTTTGCCTTTGATTAAAGCAAACTTTATGATGGGTGTCTTTGTTATTTTTTTATTATAGCTTGTGCTGAGGCGAATATTCCCTTCGTGATTGCTAATCCCGTGAACATAAAACGCTTCGCAGGCGCTATCGGCCAAAAAGCAAAAACTGATAAACTTGACGCGCAACTCATCGCTTATTTTGGTGAAGCAATTAAACCTCCTCTATCGTCTTTAAAGCCAGAGCAAATGCGCTTGATGAGTGATTTACTATCTAGAAGACGCCAGTTAATGGATATGCAAACAATGGAGAAAAATCGCTCTCAAATAATGCCAAAAACACTATCGTCACTCATAAAACCTATCTTAACTGCACTGAAAAATCAGATAGTAAAAGTAGATTTAAAACTACAAAAACTCATTAAAGAATGTGACGAATACGAAGCAAAAAATAACATTATTCAAAGCGTACCAGGTGTTGGAAATGTGGTTGCATTTAACTTGCTTAGCGACATGCCTGAGCTTGGTTATGTAAATAACAAAGAAGCTGCATCTTTAGTTGGCGTAGCGCCATTCAATCGAGAAAGTGGCGCTTACCAAGGCAAGCGAATGATACGCGGTGGGCGGCCAAAAATTAGAACCGCAATGTATATGGCAATGATGTCAGCGATTCAATGCAACCCAAAATTTAAAAACATTTATCAACGAATGATTGCAGCAGGAAAGCCTAAAAAAGTAGCCATCATTGCCTGTATACGAAAGCTTGTAGTGATCATAAATTCTATGGTGAGAGATGGTGTCATGTGGGATCCTAAAATGGTTTAAAATTAGGATTTGACACCATAGTCACTTGTTAAGTTTTCGTTGTTAAGGACATCTAACAGCCCAAATAGCGTCATTACCAAGAGCAGTCATGCATATATCTGGTGCAGTATAGGCGCCAGGGATCTCCGAGCCACAATATCGCTCATACTTTCCACCTGTATCAGAATGGTAAAATATACGGCAAGATGAGGCTTCAGACGTTTTTCTAACTGCTACCGAAGCAATGCAATTTTGATCAGCAGCACAGAGATCCGAGCACCCCCCATTAACAGCATCAAATATTGACATAGTTCCCTGACTAGCTATATAGCCACCTTCTAACTCAAACCAAGCTTGTTTAACGGTACTACCATCTGAGTTTACGAAATCTCGAAGGTTTATACTTAACAATCCGTTGCTGGGGCTAATACCACAGCTTTGAAGTTTATTACCTGTACCATCGTCGAAAAATGTTGCAGTTGACATATTTGTTAATGTACCAGTAGGGACTGTATGAATGGCTGATGGGCAGCCTTCTGGATATTGACCTAAGTTTGCTAAAAAAATAAACTAGACAGCCACTTTAATTGAGCAAATAAAA
>NZ_PDUS01000029.1:0-339 GCF_002723455.1 Pseudoalteromonas sp. 3D05
CACCACATATAAACATTCCTAAGAAAATATAAAACTTCAAATATCAATTAAGTAAAGAGCATCGCCCCTTTTACAACGAATGACGAAGATCATTGTTGCAAGTTCAGTATCACCCACCACATATAAACATTCCTCAGAAAATATAAAACTTCAAATATCAATTAAGCAAAGAGCATCGCCGCTTTTACAACGAATGGCGAAGATCATTGTTGCAAGTTCAGTATTAGCCAGTACAAATAAACATTCCTCAGAAAATATAAAATTTCATATACTAATCAAGCAAAGAGCATCGCCGCTTTTACAACGAATGGCGAGGATTATTATTGCAAGTCCAGTATC
>NZ_PDUS01000029.1:377-26286 GCF_002723455.1 Pseudoalteromonas sp. 3D05
AAATATAAAATTTCATATACCAATCAAGCAAAGAGCACCGCCGCTTTTACAACAAATGGCGAGGGTCACTGGTTCAAGCCCAGTATTAGCCAATATATACAACCTTCTAAATAGACTAAGGCTTCGATAAAACTCTAATTCTATTCAATATAAGCTTATTAAATTATTTATTGCATCATAGCTTTTTGATTTAACATGATAAAAAGCATCACGTCATTATCTCAGCAGTGAAGTCTTTACTTTTAAAGTCATATTGAAAAATGGGTATTAGAACTGACAAATTATTGCGTTTTTCCAGAATAAATTACTTAAAAAACTTAACTAAGTGGTATCCCTAGAAACATGCGTGTCTTTAATCAGTCGAAATAAGAATCTCACTCAGTAGAGGTATTGCTGTAGTTACTTCTCAGAGGATCAGACTTAATACTTCTTTCATTTGAAGTGGGAAATGTTAGCAATAATCTCATTTTCAGTGATACTCGGAAACTTGGCTGTTTATTCATAAAATTAGCAACGCTAGCTACTTTTATTTAGCTAGCGTTAAAAACGCGTTATAATTATCAAATATGCTCTAAATAAGCAAATTGATGCGGAATAAAATTTTAGGAGTGGGGCTTTACTGTATATCGTAATTTGTAATCGACTAGGGTTATGTTTAGCATCGATTAGTATTATATGAAGTAGTCTAAACTTGAGGTGTAAAATTTGATTAGCAGGACTCAATTAAATCAGAGAGTAATATGCGTGCTAAAAGTAGAATTTCGGTTATCTCATTGCTCACTTCAAAACAAGTATTATTTTTCGGTATTTCTTTAATATTACAATCGACTAGGGCTAAGTTTGGGACTAGCATCGATAAGTATTATATCAGGATAGCTTTTACCTGTTTTCTTACCAGCTTCAATTAGATTGAGTAAGTCTTGGTATGAACTTTTCGAGTTGCCAGAGTCAATAACGACGTAAATACCTTTATCTGTTTTTTCACTAGTCAAATATCGGGAAAGCTGCTTGGTGTACCCTTCAAGCACTTTTGAACTGGTTGATAGTTTTAGCTCAACGCATACTTTTGAGTCGTTACCTTGAGAGAATATAAAATCAACTAATCCGTTTCCAATTTGTGGCTCTGCTAACATACATACATTAAATAGTTCACTGACTCTACTTAGAGCCGCGGCGAATATGTGTTGAAAATGCTTTTCTGGTTCTTTATTTAAGCTCTTCCAAAGTGCTTTTTCTTCAACCAAATGCTTAAATGATTCAATCTCAATTAAAAGCCAACTAAATAACTCATCTTTATTCATTTTTAAAGGAAAGTATGAGTTTTTTCGACCCATAAGATGACCAAAATAATCGTCAATTAGATTTAAGTGACTCTGTATAGCAATGAAGTTTTTTACCTCGACCCTTCTTGCAATTTGCTCTTCCAGTTCGAATAAATGTTCAAACAAAAGCCAATAGCTAAAAATCTCATGGTTAGTTTCACCATAGAAATCGATGTCCAAAATTGTAATTTCTTCAACGTCACCATCTTCATTATGAACAGAAAAATGACGTAAGATACTGTCAGTTAAATATACTTTTCTTTTTTGGTCGAAGTGATATCTTAACTTCTTCACTAGGAACTCATTGAAACTAGGTATGTACCTCTCTTCTAGCTCAAAACATGACACGCCATATGGTATAGAAGAAAGGTTATAATTATGGTGTCGGTCATTACTAGTAGATCTGTCGTATTCTAAAAAAACAGTTTTCGCTTGTGATGACTGAGGGCTTAGCAAGGGGGAGGTATATTTGAAAATATGATTTCGCTCTTGAATGATCGTTGATTCAATTAGCTTTTTAAGTTGGTTTAATTCTTCATCCATACCTAAACCTTCCATCTGATTATCAAATTTAGATTGTACATAATATATGTGAGTTATTTAAATATACTTTAAGTTCAATAAGTAATCTTCTTAATTTTATTTGTATAGTGATTTGGTTATCCCGATATCATATTCTAATGGCATTATATTAAGAGAAAGGTGGAGCCTAGACCCACTTCTACTAAAGTTGAAGCTTTAGCCTAAAAGAAGTCTATCTAAGGCTTTGCTATTCTCATAGTAAAATCACCGTGAGTCATCTTTCGTAAAAACAGATTAACACTTGAGTTCATATTGGTTTGCTAGTTGATCTTAAATTTAATTCTGAAACTTAAGAAATCATGATTTCACAATAGTGCTTTTTTTCACTATTAATGACAAAAACCGACATAATAGTGGAAAAAAGCACTATTAAGTTAAGATAATAAAGTGTTATTTCTTCACCATAGTTGCGTTAATAATTGGTGCAATGTTTATTCTCATCCTACTTGGAATTACTTTTTTGTTTTTGGCTTCAGGCGAAAAGTTCATGATTTCATCTTTTGATAGGCCAAGTATCGTCATTGCGCTGTCGGCTGTTACCACATAGCTACCTACGTTAACTGATTGCTTGGATGGTGATTCTGTAGATGTAGTTAGGTTTTTCAATTGTTCACTGAAAAACCATTCATTTTCTAGACTATGAGCAAGATGGAAAAGTGGAAAGTATTTGTACTTAAATGGTAAAGCATTAAACGGGTTGTTCTGTGCATCATATAATTCTATCCACCTTTTGAAGTTACCATTTAGTAAATCATAGCCATTGCTCGTGGCTGCAAGTAATTTTTCGCAGTCTGGGTGTGATAAATTAGGCCAATAGGTGTTGTATGGCTGAGAGTACACAAAGTCTGCTAAAAGGCAGTCACAGATTTCGTCAATAAACAAACACTCTATAACATTATTCAATGGCTCTGATTTTAGAAAGCAGCCACACATTTCGTTAGTGCAAATACCCTTAAGTAACGTGATTGACCACTCTAGTTTATGGCTACATAAATGACAAAAATCAATTAACCCAACACCATGGATTGGGCATTTAAGGTTGCCTATATATCGCCATTCTTCTTTGATGTAACCAGTATGTCTTATACAAATAGGGCAAACTCTGGGGGTTTCGGTGTGATAGTTGTGAAACAAAACGGAGTGTCTGCGAGTGCTTAAACTGCCTAGACTTTGAGTTAAAGGAAAAAAATCGTTTAGGGCATTAACTTGTTTAGCGCTTAATGTATAGTTGATAGATGCTTTTAACTGAGCCTCACTAATCCAATCAAGCGGGATCTGAAACCCATTACGAGCTGTGAGCCTAAGTATGTAGCCTATAAGGCTTTCGTCATCTATTTGTTTTGGAATAACGGATAACATTAACTAAACTCACGTATATCGAGGATATCTAATACGTGTGTATCGCTGAAAACATCTTCATCAAATGGGTTATAGGCTGATGAATTGATTCCAGTGAGATATGCACTTTCAAACCTTTCAATATTTGTTTCTCCTGAGCTAAATGAGGCAATTGAAAATAGCTTTAGAAGCAGTCCAATTTTCCCTTCCGTAGCTACATGAAGTCGATTTAAAAGAGCTAAATCATTGCGTGAAAACGTCGAAAACTTAAAGGTTTCGGCAGCATAGTTACAGCAATTTAGCCAGCAATCGCAGCGGGAAGGTATTATTGTAAGGGATTGTTCAGATAAGAACCTTCTCGAAAGTTGTTCTTCGCCTCGAAGTCGTTCTTTTGATTTACCATATTTAAGCTGTAGCAGTCTGCCAGCAACAGGAGTACCGAACAATACAATCCCTACCTGTGGGTTGTTATCGATTAAGGCTGCAATTTGTTTAGCCATTCTTTGGCTGGTAATACCGTCGATATCGGTCAAGCATTCTTGCACTTCATCAATAATAATAAGTTCGACTTGGTGTGCTATGAGTAATGCTGATAGCCTATCTTGAACAACAAAGGCTTTATTAGAACTTCTGCCTAATACATTAGTAAAGCTTTTAATTATTTGAAGTAAGAGATCTGTCGCCGTTCTCGTTTCTGATAACTTCACATAGATGACAGGGTGAATTGTTAATTCAGGAGTTTTACGTACTTTAAATTGACTCTGATAATACTTTGCTAAAAAAGTTTTACCAGTGCCACTCAACCCAGTGATGAGAAGCCCATAACCTTTATCGAACTGTTGATTATGAACTTGTTCAATTAAACAAGTGCACTTTAAAAGCGATGGGTGTGAAAACATCAGACAGGCCACATTTCAGTTTGTCTATCGTCGCGTAATGAATTTTTCCGCTTACGTTTGTTTTTAGAATTTTTGTCCTCCTCTTTATCTTTGGCTCTTTGGGTGCTTTTAGGCATTTTTGTATACTGTTTATTACTCTGTTTAATTCGTTCTGCTACAGATAAGTTTTTAGAAGCATTCTTCTTAACACTCTCGACCTCTTTGCTATCACGGCGAGGTCTTGTAGTTTGTTTTATTATTTGGCTTATCTTCAAGGTACTGATATCACGACGTTTCACAGACGCTTTATTTTCATTTAACTCTTCAAAAGAAACGGGAGCTTCAAGCTGTTCGTCAATTAAATCTCTATTCTCAACTTTTTCAAAAATCTGCTTTGTTTCATAGCAATCAAAATCAGCTATAACAGTTACCCACCGAGCGTCATCAGGGTCATATTTAACAACCACACTCATATCTTGGTTAGGATTTAGTTTTTTTGCCAATCGAGCACATCTATGAAGTTCTTCAGAGTAAAAAAACTGATGATCAACTCGAACTGTTCCACGATGCTGCAACTTCGGTGTTTCCTCCTTATAGTGGCAGGCCGCTTCAACGAGAGCTTTATTAACAGGGACTAGAGGTTTTTGATTTACAGACTCATCCCACACTTGTTGGGGGGTCTTTCCGTTGAGACTCGAATGGGGTTGATTCACATATTCTACAAGGTAATCATGTAAGAGTTGAGAAAACTCCTCTACATTAATTGCCGCAGCTTTTTTTAAGTTGTCACTAGATATTGGAGAAGAGTTTTTAGAAGTTCTCTTACCTTTGAAGCCAGGCAAGCCAATTATAATTTTTCCATCAGGCCCTTCAAATTTTCCGCCTTCGAAAAATTCACTTCGTAACGTACCAATAAAGCTTTCGACAAATGGTTTTTTCCAAGGTTCATTAGATGGGGCTTTGATTAAATCACAGCCTAAGCGTTGAACTACATTTCTGAACGCTGCTGATTTATAACCTGGGCCATTATCTACAATTACTTTGTTGGCTACACCAAAAGCATTTAGGCTTTCGCTAGTTCTATAAAAAATACGCTTAAAAGAGTTCACAACACCTATGGTATCTTCAGCACAGCCTAGCTCATAGGTAACGCTTAAAGGGTATCTTGAATGGCAGTCAATCACTATATAGATATCAACACTATCTGTTGGTTGCCCATCTTCATCAATTAAGCATAAGTTTAATGACATTCTGTCCATCTCAACTCGTTCCATGACATATGAAGTTTTGATTCTTTTACTAAGTGTTCTTAAAGCTCGCTTTATTTCGGCATAGTTACCTGAGTTGAAGATGATGTTAAACTTATTTAACGAATCTACTCTTCGTTGAAAAGTTGAGGCACTCAGTAGCATAATTGCATCATTTTGATTCTGAATAGCTTCAACTGCTTTTTTATATGCATCATAGCCAGCAGAAATATTAGCTGTAGAACCTTTGACCCAAGTATCTACAAAAAATTGATTTAAAAAGTTCTCGCTAGCAGTATCTGTCCTTTTCGGTTGACGTTTCCTAGGGGAAACTGACTTTTTGAGTTTATAATCGGCATCTTTATATTCTTTCCACCAACGAGCAATGCTAGAGTTACCGTGCTTGTGTATGCCGATATGAAACTTGTCATGTACATTTGATTTAAGTAGTTTCATTGTCTTGGGAGACGTTGGACTGTGGCCTGCATCTACCAATGCTTGAAGCTCAATTAAGTAAGGCTCTCTTTTCTTAACTTCCTTTTTTTGGTCTTCCGTTAATGCGTCGATGTCATGTTTTAAGTTAAATTCTGGCCTGAAATACCCGCTTTCAACTTGCTGTTCAAATTCATCTCTTGGTATCGGCAAGCTTACACGTGAGGTTCTTTGTCCTAAAGGTTTGAGTATTGCTTCGTCACTGTCGAAGAAAATAAGATTAAACGCTTCTCTATTTTCATCGAAATAAGTATCTCCAACGATTGGGTTATGAATCATCCTAGCCTCCTCATTAATAATGTGTTGGGGCCAAGATTAAAACGAGCATCAAAGTCAAAGAATTGGTGTGCAATGAGCGCCCAAACATGTGCCCTTGTGCTGTTGGGATGTTTAGAAATGTGAGACTCAAGCCTTTTTAATGTTAGCTTCTTAGGCAGGCTATCCAGAAGAGGAATAATAAATCCAACATCAATCTGCTTATAAGGTTTTAAAAGTTCGTAATTAGAAATAATCTTTGAGTCTAGATCTAGTTCGCTTACCAACATTAATTCATTACGGTTATGCTGATAAATCACTTCTTTTCTTAAATCATGGCGGCTGAAAAAGTCATCATCAATGAAAGATGTATGCTTTACTTCAACGTAATCAGAATATCCGGATTTATATTCGACTAAAAAGTCAGGTGTATAACGCTTACCATATACGTTGAAATATTCCGGCTGAGTTGCATAGGATTTAACTGCTTCATCGAACTAAAGCGTAAGTGCATAGTTCATTTCTAAGAACGATTCGCACCACATATGGCAGTTATTTAAATGACTGTAAAAGTTGATCGTAAATTTGGATCGATGCTTAGTTGTTTTTGTTTTGCCTTTCATTTTTCACCTCAACATCCACATCAATTTTTATGGCTAAAAATAATTCTTAGCTATAATTAAAGATTGTGCTTTGAAAAACTGCAAATATTAGAATGGCCCTGAAAGCCTTTGTTTACTTGCTCTTTAGAGTATTTTAGGTTTGTAAATATAGTTAAGTAAAGGCTTCGAAGTTTACTTGAAGGGTTGTTTGTTTTTTGCGCTATTTGGGTTTTAAAAATCTTTATAATCAAGATGGTACATTTGAGTTATGTTTTAAGTTACTATGTTTTTGGCTGAAAAATTCCTTAGTTTTGCCCATTAATTACTAATTTGGCTGAAAGTCACCGCCGACATTTAAATTTAATGAGGTTATTTCCAAAGAAAAGTGGAATTTTTTTTTAAAAATATACGGCTACGTCAAATGACGTAGATTGAAAATGGAAATAAAAAAAACATCTAGAAAATTCTTAATAAATCGCGATATTACAGAGCAATTTAAGAAAGTATGCGATGAATTGGGACTCAAGAAAGATATCTGGGCATGTTTCTTTATTGAGTTTGAAATCGATTATATAAAATCAGAGAGAGGGTTGCCTACAAATACACCTGCCGCCTTAAAGTACCTTGAAAAGCAGAGGCAAAAACTCGCTAAAGCTGAAGAGTCTATAAGAATGACAAATGAGTTTGTTGAAAAAATGGATGCTATTTGTCATTTTCATAATTTTACAAGGCCGATGTTTGTAGAGTTTGCATTACGCAATGCGTGCAACCGAATTAATTTAGATGAAAAGTTTGGTACACAGCGTTCTGACCTAAAACCTCTATATATCTTAGAGAACTCATTTAAGAAGCGCCTCACTCAACAAGAAAGGATGGACAATCTGACAGATAATTTGATCATGGGTCGCCTAAGGTAGATAAATCAAGTCTAGGCATGGTGTCGGTTAACTATTTCTATTTTTATAAGGTGTTGATATTGTTGGTTTTTTACTTTTTATAGAATGGTGGCTTTTCGTAGCTTTGAAACCACTATATGTTTTGATAGGCTCAATAGTATAAAAGACACCATGAAATTAGAGCATTACAACAATTTAGAAGTTCAATAGCATTTTTTTGTTCATGGTTGAACTGGTTTATTAATTAAAAGGAAGTCACTTTTTGTTGAAGTTTAAAATTCTTAAAGCCGAGCACGGTGATTGCATAATCATAACTGTTAATTACAATGGAAATAATAAGAATATTCTCATTGATGGTGGCACTAGTGGAACTTTCAGAAGGGGAAGAGTAAAAGGGCCGTTGCTAAAGGAGTTGGAAAAGATTTCTTATGTTGGTGAAAAAATTGATTTATTAATATTAACACACATAGATGATGATCACATTGCAGGGTTGCTCCAAGGTTTCAAGAAAAATGGTTCTTTAACTAACCTTACTCAGGCCGTCTGGTTCAACTCATCACAAGTAATCTCTCAGCATTTAGATCTAAAAGAAGATAGTTCGAAAAGAGTTTTCTTAGAAAAAGTACGGTCAAAAAATATCTCTGGACATACAAGTGTTCGGCAAGCTATAACTTTGGAAGAGCATTTAGAACGGCTAGAAATTTGGGATAAGGGTCTTATAAAAAGTGGGGATGTTTTCGTGATGTTTGGTGTGAAGATCACCATACTTTCCCCTAATGAATCAAACCTAAAAAGGCTATATTGTAAATGGCAAAAGGAAAAAGCTAAAACTTTAACAGGAGGACTAAAAGGAGATTATCAAACTCCTTTGCAAGAAATGCTGAATGAAGATGAGGAGTTCATTGAAGACACATCTGTTCATAATGGCAGCTCAATTGCTTTTCTTCTTGAGTCGAACTATGGAAATTTAATCTTTTTAGGTGATGCGTATAGCTCAGTCGTAGAAGAGCAGCTAGAAAATTTAGGGTATTCTGAAAGCAACCCAATTAATGTGGACTATATAAAGCTGTCTCATCATGGTAGTAAGTTCAATACAGGTCCTAAATTCTTATCAATGGTATCTTGCGATAACTTTATCATTTCATCAAATACTAGAAGGTTCAATCTCCCGAATAAAAGAACCTTTGCAAGAATTTTGAAGCATAGACCTGAGTCCAATTTTTATTTCAATTATGAAGATATCATTAAGAAAAAAGTATTTTCAAATGAAGATTTAAAAATACTAGAAGATTTGGGGGCGTCTTGTATTCCATGTTTGGAGCAATTCGAACTGAAATGAGTGAAGAAGAGATAATCCAACGACATACTGTAAAAGTAAATCATGGTAGTGGCGTGGTTATGCAACCATCTTCCGGCAACTTTAGTTATGTATTCACAGCGAAGCATTGCATTCAAGAGAGTGAAGGTAATGATAAACCTGTTCTCACTGCTGATAAAATAACTGTAAGAAAGCTAGTAGCTCAAGGTGAAGTTGCTAGTGATGAGGTCTTAGTTTTAGAACGTTATTATTGTAATGATAAAGATGTTGCTATTTTAAAGGTTTCAACCCAATCAGTTGGGATGATAAATGTCTGTAAAAATGAGCTTGAACTGGGTGAAGAACTTTATCTATGGGGGTTCCCTGGTTATGCAGAAGAACAAGAAAAAACGTTAGCAGACGAAATTAAATCATTAGCTTTAAAAGTTCATCGCAGAGAGCAACTCTTCTACGAGTTTAGGAATGAGTCATTTGGAGAGCTTCAAGAAATTGAAGGATACTCAGGTGGAGGGATATTCCGTATTCGAGAAAGTGAAATATACCTTGCAGCGATAGAGAATCGAATGGCAGATGGAGAAGCTCATCATCAACATATTGCTGGTTTGCCTATTAAACTTTTCATGAATTTATTATGTGAAAATGACTTGCCATCAATATCAGCACCTCATATGCACAATATTGCAGCTGTTAAAGGTAAGATTTTTAATTTTAACAGTATTGACCCTACAAACCTGATAAAGGCAAAAGCTAAATTAGGCCAAATCGCACAATCATATATTAGTAAAGGTATTACTAGACCAGAAGAAATAATCAATGAGTTAAAAGGCTCACTTCAAATTCCACGTCGAGGAAAAGATGAGTTGGAAAGTGAGCATTTATGGGTTGCATTATTAGAATTGATTACTTTGAAGCACTTAGTTGATAAATCAGAAGAAAGAAAGCTTGGTATTTTGGAACTGAATAACCTTTTCGAATCAGTAAGATTAATATTTATTAATTCGAAAGAAAGTTGGAGGAGATTCACGCACTATATACTTTATACTGATCTTTCCCAATTAAAAAAAGATGGTATTGCTTTACTGGTATTAATAGGGGCTGAAGATCTTCCTGATGAACCAGTTTTGGATACGAGGTGCTTCTCACATTTTCAACATAATATTTCCTCAGCTATTGAGGAGCATCCATATTTAATTGATGTAGTGGAGAAATCCCCTATTTTAACTGGTGAAGTAAAAGTTGTTCACCTTGCTAAGTTGCACCGTAAATGTTTTCTAGATAACGAATTTGAACTTAGAGATCTAGACTCAAATGCTGCTATAGCTTTTTTAAGTGATAAGTATTCAAATTACATTCCAAAATCGGAGTTGAAAAATGCTTAATCTTTTTAGAATTGTCAATAAGGAACTTAGCTCAATAGAGAAGGAGTTTGATAATTCTGTTGTTAAATATCTAGAAGTTGGTCAAACAGGTAATAAATTAAAAGCGATATATTGTCACTTTGAAGGCTATGATAATTTAGCACAAAATTGGCTTCAATGGGTGAGTTTTGTTGTTACTAGTAACTTAGTAGCCGACAGTTCAAACTTTGAGAAAAGGAATTTATACATTCTATTTTCTTGTTCAGAACCTATTACAAAAGCAACTAGATTTAAAATTGAAAACGATAAATTTGCAGCAAGGAAGATAGTTTTTAATACACCAACAGAACTTTTAAATGAACAAGACTTAGAAACTTATTTAAATAATAAAATTCTCTTATCCCATGTAGAACTGACAGAGCTTGAGACGAGTGATGACAGTATTAAGCTTTCAAAAGTTGGTGAAGAATTAATTAAAAATTATGACGATACTTCAATTGATGAACCTATTGGAGATGAGTTTTACGAGTTTTGGCTCAAGGAAAATTTACACATGGAGCAAAAATGAAAATAAAAAATGTTTCAATTCAAGCTTTTAAGTCTTATTTATTATCAGGTGATGGTTTCTTTGATTTTGAAATAGAAAAAGGTCTAGATAAAAAAGAGATAGCTGATTTTATTTCATTATATGCACCTAATGGGTTTGGTAAAACGAGTTTTTATGACGCTGTTGATTATGCAGTAACAAATAATGTATCAAGATATGTTAGAGGTAGCAGAGCTAAAAATAATGCTTATCAAAACCTTGAAACAGGTAGTAGGTACGTTTTAAGAAATAAAGATGCAGACGATTATGAGTCAGAGTTTGATACATCTCTACCTACAAGGCTAAGTGTAGTTACTACAAAAAAAACCTATGATAATGAAGTAAAAAAACCAAAGGGCAATCAAAAAGCTGATTATTTATCAAATAGGCAAAAACCTACAAACGATCCAACCCCAAAAACTAACTTTATGCAAAGAGTTCTACTTTCACAAGAGGCAATTGATGCATTTCTGAGAGAAAGTAACCCTCAAGAGCGATTTGAAGAGTTTATAAATAATTCAGACGGCAAGTTATCAAGTTATTTTTCTCAGCGTGAAATTATTAGGAAGCAATGTAACTACATTGATAAAGCTATTTCTAAAATAAAAGATAAGATAAGTATTAAAACGAAAGAGGTGGATGAATTAGATGGCTTTAATTCTCCTTTCACTGAAGTTAATGAAATAATAGAGGACTTGAACTCTTTAGACCTATATCAAATAAAAAAGTTCTCCAACCCTTTTAGTCAAAATGACTACGAGGCTTTAACAAATGATATTTTAGTTTTACAAGAAAAGTTAAAAGAACATATAAACTCAAGTATTAATTATAAGTTAAAGTTATCAGATGAGTTTTTGAGTAATAGGGATGTTATTAGCGAATATTTAGAAGAACTTAATATACTGACTAATCGTTTTAATAATGCCAAAATATTATTCAATAAAGTAGAAGAAAAGGAAGTTTTAAATCAGAGGATTAGGGAGAATCATGGGTTAATTTCTGTTGCAAATAATGATCTGGATATAAAGAGAAAAGCATTAGGGCAAATACAACCATACTTGAAAGTAAAAAGAGAAATAATTGACGTTAAATCATTCATAGATAAGCTGAATAAAAGCTTAGAGGTAAAAAAGAAAGAATCAAGTTCAGTCAATAAAACTCTTTCAGAGTGCAACTTTAGCTACAGTAAATTAAATGAGCAGCTTTCGGATTTAATTACTAGTAAGAATGAATCTGAGAAATACTTTGCCGATATAGAGTTGCTTGAACAAAACATATCTATAGATAGATCGGAAACGAGGGAAGTGATTGAAAGGATTAATACTAACAAGTTGGTTCTTAAGGAGTTGGAGCTTAATATCAATGATGTAGAAGGTTTTGATATCAACAAAAGTATTTACATTAAATTTGAGTGGGCTGAAAAGTGTAAGGCTGTATCAGTGATGTTGAATCACCTTTATCAAAGGTATAAAAAACTTAATGAAGATATTAAATTAAAGGAGAATGAATTAACAAATTTTAAGAAGGAAATAGAAAAGACGGAAATTCAATCAAGCCTAATTGCAAAGTTGGTAAATCAAGCTTCTGAAATTATAAATAAATCTAAGCAAACGGATTGTCCCGTCTGTAATCATCAATATTCAAGTTTTGAGCACCTCCAAAACTCTTTACTCTCAAACGATGAATTAAATCAGCATCAAAAGTCATTGAGAGTATTCTATGACAAGTCCTTCTTTGAAGTAACACAATTAAGAGAACAACTTTTAAATTGCGAGAATCAATATCGCAATCAAAAAGATCAATTGTTGAATGAAATAAAAGAAAAAGCTTCAAACTTTACTGGTTTAGTCGAATCAGATAATGCTTTACTTACAAATAAAGAAAGCAGTATAAAGTCTTGGAATGAGCAGCTAAGTGGTCTGAAGTTAAAAACTGAATTTAGTAGCAAGCAAGAATTCAATAAGACATTGGACTTTAAGATAAAAAACTGTAACCAGTTAATATCAGAAATAGATGAACAAAAGAAAGAGCTTTTAGAAAAGCTACATTTACTAAATATTGAGTTATCAGATTTAAATAAAAAGTTATCTAACGAATATCAAAAATTGAATGTCATTGAGGAAGATAAAACTCAATTTGAAGATTTATCAAATATTTTTGAAGAGTTTGGGGTAAACACAGATTTAAATGCTGGTGAGTTGAAAATATTAATTCAGAAAGAAATCAATATAAAAGAAGAGTTACTTGAGAGTATCATTGACCTTAATAAGACATTGAAGGCTAATTTCGATTTATTAGATTTAGACTACCCTGATACATTATCTTCAGTTGAATCCTCTATTAAATTGTATAGAGAAAAATTAGAGTCAAAGCGACATGATTTTTCGAAATATCTAGTTGTATTCAAAACTTTTTCTATTGATCCACCTAAGGATTTACATAGTTTGGAAAAAGCAACTCATGACTTAATGCATAAAAAAGAAGCGCTTAAGAATGAGGGAAGCCTTTACAATTCACATCTGAGTAACTGTCGTATATTGTTCAGCATGGCTGAACAAGCATTGAAATTTAGCAAGGTAGAGTCATTAAAAGCAGATCTTTATAATTTAGAGAAGGATTTAGGGAAACACAAAAATCTTTCAGCGCCTTTAGAGAAGGATTTAGAAAGTATAAATAAATATATACAAAAAAAAGCCAATGAATTTTTTAATACAAAATTAATTAATCAGCTATACCAGTCTATAGAACCTCACCCTGATTTTAGAGAGATACACTTTGAGTGCAAACTTATTGATAAATCTAGAGGAGAACTAAACATTTTTGCTTTTGATCCAGAAAAGAATAAAAAGTCTGCACCTAATCTAACGTTCAGCTCGGCTCAAATTAATGTACTAAGCTTAAGCATCTTTTTGGCAAGAGCATTAACAACAAAAGATGATAATGGGGAGAATGTTGATTGTATTTTTATTGACGACCCAATTCAATCAATGGACTCTATTAATGTTTTGAGTTTAATAGATTTATTGAGAAATTTAGTAGTCAACTTTGGTAAGCAAATCATTATTTCGACTCATGATGAGAATTTTTATGAGCTTCTAAAAAGAAAAATTCCTACGGGCTTATTCAAATCGAAATATTTACGTTTGGAGAGCTTCGGGAAAGTGATTGAAGAGCCACTTTTAAGAAGCTATCAAAAAAGTACCATTTAGATTCTCTACTAAGTTTCTCAATTTAAAAGTCGTTAGCGGAAATGTTGTTATTAATAAAGGAATAGCTGTATATGCGTAACAATTGGGATGATTTTAAAACTTGGGTTGGAAGTCATATCAACTTAGGGAAAAAATATTATTTCAGGGGACAAAGTAATCATACTTGGAAACTGGCAACTACTTATCACCGAAATATTGTTGGGAAAAATATAACAATGCATCACTATTTGACCAGTATTATGAAAGATGTAAATTACCAAATTTCAAGTTTCAATAAGCCTATTAATTTATCAGATAGTCAAGAATTTGGTCATTTATTGGCAAAGCTTCAACATCATGGATTCCCAACTCCTTTATTAGACTGGACTCTTTCACCATATGTTGCTGCTTTCTTTGCGTTTAAAGGAGTGCCAGTTTCTTCAGAGCCTGATCACAAAGTATCGATCTATATTCTAGATATTGATCTTTGGGTAAAGATGTTCCCCAGCCAAAATGACTTATTGGGAAAAACAGAATTCTTAAGTGATTTCGTTCCTTTTGTTACGGATAACCCAAGAATGTCTAGACAAATGGGTGTAACTACATCGACTAATGTTGCTGATCTGGAAAGTTTTATCTTAACTAATGCTAGAGCAGCAAATCGCGAATTACTTTGGAAGTTTGATATGCCAGCTAATGAACGGGGTAGAGTTATGAAGGAATTAAATCTTATGGGAATTAATGATATGACAATGTTTCCAGACTTTGATGGTCTATGCTCATACCTTAAAGAGGTTCATTTTAATAATATACAGAAACAGTTACCTATACCACCACCTGTAACCCCTCCGCCTGTATAGAATACAAATGTTTACTGATACTTCACTGAATAAGAATCTCATATCGAATGATAGATACCATGCGTAAGAAAGTGCTGTCGGTAATGGACGTTACCGTGTGAGATATGTCTTACAATAGTGTGAGTATTGTCAGTTTATGTTGCTAAAAATACGATATATAATTAATAAGTAATTGATTTTATTTAAAATAGCATTTGTTTCATAAATGTTGCAATAAAATAATTCTTATTTGCTGCTATTAGTATTTTAGGATTCTATTAGAATTTAACACATCAAGACGATACAGACTCAACGATTGAGCTGATGCCAAGGAAATGGATTACGGCAAATAAGCATGAAGCTAGGCAAGAAGCCAAATGGACAAGCTTACATGGATGACAAGGAAGAACGAGGACACTGCCAGGATGCAGTACATTAGCGGAGCTAATGATAAGGATGACACAAAGGATTATATTACAGGAAGTAATAGGAGCGCTTGGAAGCGTAGGATAGGCCAAGATGGCAAGTGGATAACACTAGGATGTGTTGGATATTGCATTGATGCAGTGTGAGGGTGTATTTAGGATGTATACCCGTTCAGGGGATGATTAAAAAGGTAGCTTCGGCGTAGGTATGGATGCCTTATTATGGATGAAGTCAGATTGGGGCGTAACTACATGTTACGCCTTAGTTTTTTCAGTAGATAAAACAGTTCAAGTTAGTTCGGCCCTAAAGCGGTTCTCATATTTTGTGCGGTGGCACAACAACACTCTTCAGCATTTCATTTTCCATAAATAAAACACCTTGGTACACGCTTTGTCCATCGCTTGAAAATTCAAACATGAATTCACTTTTTATCCCTGGCTTGCCACTCTTTAAAATACCAAACCGACGCTTGGTGCATGCGACACTCATCAGTTGTACTTGCAGTTGTTCACTTTGACGCTTGGCATGCGCATTAGCAGCTTCTGCCACTTTTCGGTTTAGCCAAAACAGGTAAATTACACTGCCTATAAGGATGAATGTCCACAAACTTGCCATTTTAAGAGAATAACCTTCCAATTGCGCGAGCGAGAGTTTCGCTGCGGTTTTCTTTTCGTAATAGACCTAATAGATGAGGTCGAATTGTTGGAATTGCAACTAGATCAGCAAAAATACTTGGGAACAGTGTATCAATTTCTTTATGATGCGCACAGTTATCCATAAATATATGTAGTCTTTGCGGGTCTTCTAATAAAGAATAACAACGCCCTGCAACGGTTAATAGCACATCTGAATCTGTGGCTAGTTTGCTTGCTAACACGTAATCAACGATTTGTCCTGTCAGCCCTTGTGCTTGAGAGTTCGACATGGCGCGCAGTGCGCATACTAGGGCTAAAGAATCATGTTCGTTAATTGCGTTTTTGGCGTGTTGAGAAAGCTGTTCAGTCAGGCCTACGGGAATATTAACATGTTCAAGCATAGCACTGAGAGGTTGTACTACTTCGACAGGGAGTTGACCCCACGCATCTATCAAATTAATTAAGTTACTATCATTTTCTAAGCGCAACGCATAATCAGCAATACCTTGTAGAGCCACACTTTGCCAGTTATCAAAGCCGAGCTTTGCACTAAAATACAGTTGCGCATATTCATAGTATTGCGACGCAGGCTGCTTTAGTAATGTCTTTAGAAGAGAGTTGAATGCCGCAAGTTTATTAGCATTAGGCGTAAAAACATAGGGGTTATTATCAAGTTTACCATCAGCTTGTTCACCAGTAAGGTCATTGCCAAGTGCTTCTATAACCATGTTTGCAAAATGGTCGCGACTTGCACAGACTAGTTTACTTTGCTCATCAACAGGAAACTTCAAAAACCATACGTAAGGTTCTTTACTGGCGGAGCTATCCCAAAATTGAATAGCGATCCATGCGTGTCCTGCAAGCGGATATGGATAGGGGATCTGGGCTCGCTCAATTGCATCGAATTGTTTTTTATCAATTTTTGTTATGCGTCTGCCAATATCAAAAGCACGCCATTGTGTGCCAGCTCCATCAAGAAGCTGCCCTAAAGTCGCTATTTGCTCAGTCATTATCTTCTCTAAATTTTATACTGCAATATGCTAATAATTATACGCCATAGCCGCTTATGAGGGAACAGGGTATAATCTGTCGGTTTATACCCAAGCCACCTCAAGATGCGAGTTTCAGTTGGGATTAAAAGCGCTTTAGGCAAGGCATTGATTACAAATAATGGTTGTTCCCTTGTTAAAATCAATAACGCAGTATAAATCGCTTTTAAACCAACCCGTTGGGCGTTTCACAGGCACTTACTCTCATCGTTGTTACTTCTTAAAAGGGACCGCCATTCTTGCAAAGTAACGCCTTGATATTAAGCCCCTGTGAAACGCTGAATTCTGCATCTTGAGGTGGCTTGGGTATATATAAAGGGGGTATAATGGTACACGTAATTCAGGGTTATCTGGCGCAACTTGAAGATTTATTAAAGCAGTATCAACTTTGGCAAAATGAGCCTATTGATAATTACGCATTAAATTCTACAGTCCCCTTTTGCCACGATACCATGGCCTTTGAGCAATGGTTGCAATTTGTATTCATAAAGAAAATGTCATTGCTAATTGAGCAACAGCAGCCTTTACCGAGTAATATGTCAATTGCGCCAATGGCAGAGATAATGCTGCCAAAATCTACGGGCGGTGACGAAATAATTGAATTATTGAAAGAAATTGATAACCTTTTTGGAACAGAAAATGATTGAACGACCAGAGCCAGCAGCGTTTGGTGAACTTGAAGTTTTATACCAAGATGAAGACTATATTGCGATAAATAAACCTTCAGGGTTGCTTGTGCATCGTTCTTTTTTAGACAAACATGAAACGCAATTTGCTATGCAAATGTTGCGCGATCAAATAGGACAACATGTCTTTCCTGTTCATCGGTTAGACAGGCCTACCTCTGGTGTTCTGTTATTTGCGTTGAGCTCAGAAGCTGCTCGCGACATAAATCAATTGTTTATTGATAATCAAATATCAAAACGTTACTTAGCTTTAGTTCGTGGTTTTGCACCTGATTCAGTTTTTTTAGATAAGCCATTGAAAGAAGAATTGGATAAGATTGCTGATAAGTTTGCTGATCAAGATAAGGCACCGCAAGAGGCACAGACGCAGTTTAACTGTTTGCACCAAGCTGCGTTACCAATTCCAATAGGTAAGTACCCAACAGTACGCTATTCGTTAGTTGAATGTTTTCCTAAAACGGGGCGAAAACATCAGATCCGTCGACATTTAAAGCACTTATCTTTACCTATTATTGGTGATGTTAACCACGGGGATAATCAACATAACCAGTTTTTTCGGGAGCATTTTACACTGCGCCGGTTAATGTTATTTGCAACTGAGCTTCACTTTGTGCACCCTTATACAAAGCAAGCTGTAAAAATAAAAGCGCCACTGGGTGGAGCGATGCTGAGCATTTGCAATCAACTTGGCTGGCCCAATCAAGAAAAGGATTATTAATGGCAACGATTAGCATATTTGTCGGCAGTGTTTACGGTGGCGCTGAACGTTTGAGTGATGAGATTATCGAAGTGATTGAGCAATCAAACCATCAAGCAAGACTTATCACTTCACCCACAGTAGAAGACGTTAAAGTAGCAAGTCATATTTTAGTGATCACCTCGACTACCGGTAAAGGTGAGATACCAGATAACTTACTCTCGCTTTATAGCGAGCTAAATAGCCAATTCCCCATGCTTGCTGGTACACCTTACGGTATTGTTGCTATGGGTGATAGAAGCTATGGTGATACGTTTTGCGCTGCTGGTCGAAGCTTTGATGAGTTATTTCGTGATTTACAAGCAAAGCCAGTAGGTCATCGCTTAGAAATAGATGCCAGTGAGGACTTTGAACCTTGGCCCGTAACAGAGCCTTGGTTAAAGCAGTGGTTGACAAAATTACCTAAGTAAATAAAAAAAGAGCGTATTAGCGCTCTTTATTATTATGTTACATTAAATACTAAGTACTTTTTACATCCACTTTAAGTTTTAGTTTTTGCCCTGGTTGCAAGTACTTTTGACCTGCCAAATTATTCCACTTAATAATATCGCTCACCGATAAATCAAACTTAGAGGCAATACGCGCAAGCGAATCACCGCGACGTACTTTATAAGTAATTGTTCGGTTGGTGCTGATTAAAGCTGTTTGCTTATTACTACTCGTTTTATAAACTGTGAGTTTTTGACCTAACCGTAATACACTGCTTTTATTAAGCTTATTCCATTTAGCCAGCTCAGCAATGGTGACATCATACTCGCGACTAATATCCCACAATGTATCGCCACTTTTGACTTTATGAAACACTTTTTGTTCTGTCGTTTTATTAACCGCGAGGCGCATTTTATGTGGTAGGTGTTGGCTTTTAATAGCGCCGTCACTGAGCGGCACTAAAAGTTGCTGACCAACTCGAATAGTGGTTGTGTTTAATTTGTTTAGGGATTTTATGGCACTCACGCTGGTTGAAAACTTATCGGCAATCACTGATAAGCTATCCCCATTGGCCACCTTATATTGTTGCCAACGAAGGCGCTCTTTAATGTCTGTTTTGGCAAGCTGCTGTTGGAAGTTTTCAACTTTATCTGATGGTATTAATAAAAAATGAGGCCCTTCAGGGTCTGTTGCCCAGCGGTTAAAACCTGGGTTTAAACGATAAAGTTCAGTTAAACTAATTTGTGCCATTTCTGCCGCTAAGGCTAAGTCAATTTGAGAGCCGATATCGACAGTTTCTACCACTTGTGCATTAATAATTGGGTTCCACTTTAAACCGAACTCTTCTTGACGTTTAAGTAAGTCAGAAAGGGCTAATAGCTTAGGCACATACGCCGTGGTTTCTTTGGGTAAATCAAGTGACCAAAAATCGGTAGGTAAATGCTTTTTGCGGTTTTTTCTAATCGCCCGAAGTAAACGTCCTTCACCAGAGTTATATGCTGCAATTGCATTAAGCCAATCGCCTTCTAGTGTCTTATGCAAATAAGACAAGTAATCAAGTGCTGCACGAGTTGACTGGACAATATCTCGGCGACCGTCATACCACCAGTTTTGTTTAAGATCAAAGCGTTCACCTGTTTGCGGCATAAATTGCCAAATACCCGAGGCACTGCGGTGTGAATAACCAAATGGATCAAATGCACTTTCTACAATAGGTAGAAGCGCTATTTCAATTGGCATTTCGCGTTTTTCAACTTCTTCTACAATAAAATGTAAATATGGCTCAGCACGTTTGGAAATTCTATCGAGATAAGATTGATGGCGAGCATAATAATTACGCTCGGTAACAACCGGGCGGTTTTGCGGTACTTCGATTGATAATTGATAGCGAATTCTTTCCCACACATCATCAAAAATAGGGGAAGCATCATCAAGTTCATTCACTTGAACGTATTGCGCATTTAGCATTAATGCATCATTGATTTCGCTTGGGCTTGCGCCATCAAATAGCTCAACAGACTGATTAGCATTGATGCTATCTGTTTTGTTATTAGAATGTGTTGAAGTTAATGTTTGACAACCACTTAGCACTAAAGCTAAGCCTAAAACGAGTGGGGATTTTTTCATAAATACCAATACATCAGGTAAAAAACTCGGCGAATACTACCCGTTATGAGCCAACATTGCCACTTTATGACCACCTAAAAACTGCAATAGTGATGTTTATAACCCGATAATAAACTAATTATTATCGGGTTATAATTTTAGAAGTGGTCTTTCCAGGCTCTAAGACCTGCAAAGTTTTGCCAAGGTTCATTATTTTGTAATGTGTTTTCTGATTTATACTGATATTCAATAGGGATATTTTGACTAATACCTGAGATATCACTGCGCATAAAAGGGTTTATTTTACGCTCTAAAGCGATGCTGCTAGGTAAGGTAATTTCATCATTCTTGCGTTTTGTATCTACCCACTGTGCATACTCAATTAAGTCAGCATTAGTAGGCTCAACTGTTAGAGCAAATGCTAAATTTGCTTGTGTGTATTCATGGGTACAATATATTTTACACGTCTCTGGCAGCTGTTTTAATTTATCAAAAGAGTGCTGCATTTGCTCTGCGCTACCTTCAAATAAACGCCCGCAGCCCCCGCTAAATAAGGTGTCACCGGTAAATGCTAAGGCAGAGTTTAAATAACAAATGTGATCTAGCGTATGACCTGGGGTATGGATGACAGCAAACTCAGTATCAAACACTGTGATAGTGTCGCCTTCATTTAGTGTATTTGTTATCTCTTTAAACGGACTGTTGCTTGGGCCATATACTTTGATGCCTTCAAATGCTTTACACAAGGCAGCCACGCCATCGGTATGATCATAATGATGGTGAGTTATTAATATACCAGCGAGTGTTAAGCCATGTTGACTCAAATGAGTCATGACAGGGACAGCTTGACCTGGGTCTACGACCCAAGCGAGTTGGTTTTCATCGTGTGTAATACACCAAATGTAGTTATCTGAAAAGGCTTTGATTGCTTTGACTTGCACCATTTAACATTGCTCTATAAAGTGATCATATTGAACAGTATAACGAGCTTAGCAGATGAAACCAGCCCTTAGTTTTCAAGAAGGACCCAAGCCATTGTCGTGGTATGAATTTCCTCATGGCGACTACTTGCGTTCTGATATTGAGCGTAAAATGGCAAAATGGCTACCACGTATGTTTGGCTATCACATGTTAAAGCTGGGTAACCTAAGCGGAGAGCTTAATACTAGCGCCAGTACCATTAAACACCAAGTATGCGTGGCTGAGTCTGGTCCTCATACGGGGGTTGTTGCTGATATTGATGAGCTACCATTTTATGAACACAGTGTTGATGCATGTATATTAAGTCATTGCTTAGAATACCATTCAGACCCTCATCATATTCTTCGTGAAGTACATAGAACCTTGTTACCGGGTGGTTATATGGTGATCACCGGCTTTAATCCGTTTAGCCTATGTGGACTGGCACAGTTACTGCCATTTAGTCGACAAAAGTTGCCTTGGACTGGCCGGTTTTTTACACCAGCACGGGTGAAAGATTGGTTGCATTTACTTGGTTTTGAATTAGTAAGTGACGAACGCTTTATTTTCTCATCACTGGCTCGAGGTACGCGTCTTTCCCGTTTTGCTCCATGGCGACGCTTTACAAAGCAATACTTAAAGCCTATGGGCAGTGTCTATATGCTCGTGGCAAGAAAACGGGTAGCACCGCTAACTCCAATAAAACCCAAATGGCACGCTAGGCCACAGTTTTCACCTGTAAAAGGCGCTGGTCTTAGGCAAACCTCAAAGCAGCACCGTAAGCGGGATTGTTAACAATGATCGTGTCGGGTGGGGTAGTTGACCTGCTCGAATATTCATTTGTATTGCTGGGTGCAATAATTGTGGTGAGCTAAGGGTGGCATCTCGTTTTTCTCTTGTTTCTATGTATGAATGCTCTGACTGTTGTAAATGAACATTTGTTAAACGTTGCTCTTGCACAGTGGTTTTATTTGCCAGCTCGCGGCCATAAGGTTGATAGTCGTGACACATCCACATAATAGTATTATCTGGCAGGGCTAATACTTTTTGTAAGGACGCGTAAAGTTCTTTTGCGCTACCGCCAGGGAAGTCACAGCGTGCAGTACCACTATCAGGCATAAAGAAGGTATCCCCAACAAAAAGATTTCCTTCAATTAAATAGCTTACGCTATCAGGCGTATGCCCGGGGGTAGATACCACATCAAAATGAGTATTGCCTAACTTGAAGCACTCCCCATCATTAAACAATCTATCAAATGGTGAACCATCACATGGCATATCAAGGTGATACAATCGACTAAAATAAGCCTGTACTTGCGTTATGCCTTTACCGGTACCTAGTTTACACGGATGCTCAGTTTTAAGCTGTTGTTTAATATAACTTGCGGCAGTTATATGATCTGCATGGGCATGTGTTTCTAAAATCCACTCAAGAGTGAGTTTATGAGTTTTAACATAGTCAATGATTTGGTTTGCTGTGGTAAAAGTAAGTGTTGCACTGGGCGCGTCAAAGTCTGCGGGTGGGTCAATGAGCATTGCGCTGTGAGTGTCTAAACAGCTCACTAAATAGGTAAATGTTGCGCTTTGTTTATGAAAGAAAGACTTTACAGCAATGGGCATTTTACAACTCCGATATATTATATAGCTAAATCTTATAACATATAACAGAATTGTAAAATGGTTTGCGACAAATTGAACACTATGCAGTGGTTATTCTGGCTGATAGCCTTCATCTACGAGTAGGTTTTTACTGCCCGCAGCGTCACGTGCGAGATCATCGACTATTTCATTGTATTTGTTACCACTATGACCCTTAACCCACTTCCACGTTATTGTGTGTCTATTACAGGCTTCATCAAGGCGTTTCCATAGGTCGACATTTTTCACCGGTTTTTTCGCTGAGGTTTTCCAACCACGCTTTTTCCAGTTTGCAACCCAAGACTCAATACCTTGCTTTACATATTGGCTATCGGTCGTAAGATTTATCTCGCAAGGACGGGTCAAACTTTCAAGCGCTACAATGGCCGCCAGCATTTCCATGCGATTGTTTGTGGTGAGTGTATAGCCTTGGCTCATTTCTTTTTCATGACCGTTATAAAGCATGAAAATACCATACCCGCCGGGACCTGGATTACCTAAACAGGAGCCATCAGTATAAATCTCTACGGTTTTTTGCACTGTTTTACCTTGATATTATGTACAATAAAGTGATTATAGAAAGATACCAGAATCAGGCTAAGTTCGATATGCAGCGTAGACAAATAGTTTTAGATACAGAAACCACCGGCATCGACCCTAAACAAGGGCACCGAATTATTGAAATCGGGTGCGTGGAATTAATAAACCGCCGTTTAACTGGCAATAATTTTCATGTCTATATCAATCCGCAACGAAGCATTGAAGAAGAAGCAATTGATGTTCACGGTATTACCAATGAGTTTTTACGTGATAAACCTTTATATCATCAAATAGCGCAAGAGTTTTTTGATTATATTAAAGGGGCTGAGCTTGTTATTCATAACGCCCCGTTTGACGTCGGTCACATGGACAACGAGTTTGCACTGCTTAACCAAGGTTACCCAAATACCCACGATTACTGTCAAGTTCTCGACACCCTTAAAATGGCGCGTGACTTGCATCCTGGTCAGAAGAATAACCTTGATGCATTGTGCCGTCGTTATGACGTTGATAACACTAAGCGAACGTTACACGGCGCTCTACTGGATTCTGAAATATTAGCAGACGTTTACTTAGCCATGACCGGTGGCCAAGTTAAGCTCAACTTAAATCAGAATAAAAACCAAGGTAATGAGCAACAACAAAAAGCGATACGTCGACTAAGCTTAGAGCGGGCACCATTAAAAGTACTTTTAGCTAATGATGAAGAACAGACAGCTCATCAAGCACGACTAGATATCGTTCAAGACGCTGGCGGTCAATGCTTATGGCGCGCTGAATAAGGGCCACAATGAAACATTATTTATTTATATTGCTGGTGGTATTTATTGTACCGCTTACACTGAGCGCGCAAAGTGATGACAAAATTACATTGCTCAAGCGTGATGGCCAACAGAACGAAGTGCCTTTATTAAATAATCGCTTTCGGATTGACTATAAAGTGGAAGAAATAAATCTTTTATTCTTTCGCAAGCCCGGTACACCAGCTGTGGTGCTAGTGCAACCTGATGGCAGTAAGCTTTATGCAACGTCTGCAATAAAAGAACCGAATGTAGATTGGTTTGATGAAATAAGCTATGACTTAATAACCATTCGTGAACCAACGCCTGGGCCTTGGCAGGTTGTAGGCAGTATTTTGCCTGATAGCCGCATTGTGGTGATTGGTGATATTGACTTAAAAGTTGAACCATTACCGCCTCTTCTTTTTAGAGGGGAGACAGTTAAAGTGACTGGTCAAATTTTAAATGATGGTGAGCCAATTGGCGTTGGAATGTTCCGTGATGTAGTAAGCCTTCACGTTGATTTTATCAGTACTAACAACAGTGATTATGCTAATTTTGGTGCAGGTACGCACAGTGTTGCACAATTTAGAGATAATGGACGTGGTTTTGACGAACGCCCTAAAGATGGCATATTTACCGGTGAATTCAAACTGGCGTTTCCGGCGGGTCAGTGGCAACCAGAGCTTTATATCGAAACACCGTTACTAAAGCGCACCGTTGTTCAAGATATTTTAGAAGTTAAAGAGCCTCCTTTTAGTTTCGACATCGCTTTAGCAGAAGATGATACCCTTGAGCATGTTTTAACAGTTTCCTTAGACCCAGAAGTGGTAAAACCCGAAACAGTGCTCATACAGGGTAAAATTTATTACCCAAACAATGAAGAGCAAATGTTTAATATTGAAGGTACGAGTTCGCTTACTAGAGAGCTTATTATTAAAAACTATGATTGGGGTCGCTATAGTGTCGAGCTATCTGTTTTTGGTACAAACATTAATGGTAGAGAGTTTATGGCAACTTTACCAACCTATCGCTTTGAAATTGAAAGGCCCATTGAAATTGTTCCTGAACTACCTGAGCCTGTGCTAACCGAAGCCGAAATAAAAGAGATCGCGCGAGTTAAAAAAGAAGCTGAGTCGATGTCTACAGTTTTGTTCGTCAGCCTTATTATTGGTGGTAATCTATTGGTTTTACTTATTGGCTGGCTAGCTATTCGGTTTTTTGTGCAGAAAAAATCAATTATACCAAAAATAAGCATTCCCTTTTTGAAGAAAAAAGCAGCACCCGATGATGACGCAGCAAATGATGAAAAAAATGAAGTTGACAAAAACGGCTCAAAAAATGACAAATCAGGTGAAATTTTAAACCTTTCGATGTCAGATGACTAAAAAACCTGTAAAAAAACAAAAAAGCCCTTGACGAAGTAGGGGCTGATTCGTATTATTCACGCCGCTGCAAAGGGAGACCTAAGCAGCAAACGAAAATGCGGAGTGGTAGTTCAGTT
>NZ_PDUS01000032.1 GCF_002723455.1 Pseudoalteromonas sp. 3D05
AATAGCGTTTTGGACCCACCTGACCCCATGCCGAACTCAGTAGTGAAACGAAACAGCGCCGATGATAGTGTAGCATTTGTTATGTGAAAGTAGGTCATTGCCAGGCTCCAAATAAGAGAAACCCGTTACAGCAATGTGACGGTTTTTTTGTTGTCTGAAAGAAAGTATAAGTAGTTAGGTCATCCTACTGCGTAGCGCACCATGGCTCCAAATACAAGAAAGCCCGACTCGAAAGAGTCGGGCTTTTTTACGTCTGAAGGAAAATATAAATAGGTAGGTTAACCTGACCACCGTAGCGTGGGTTGAGTATCACGAAACCCACGGGTAAAAGAACATCACGAACACCTCAAAGCCCAGTGAGTCTTTATTAAAGAATATCAATCATACTGTGAATATGAAGTAGGTCATCCTACTGCGTAGCGCACCATGGCGCCAAATAAGCGAAACCCGTTGCAGCAATGTGACGGGTTTTTTGTTGTCTGAAAGAAGAGTTACCGAGTAGCACAGCGTCAACCCATACACCGCAGTTTGGGTTGAGTATCTGACACCCACGGATTAAAGAACACCATGATCACCCTAGAGTTTATTATATTGCTTTAATAAATGGCTAAGTCTAATCTTGATAAATTTACAAATACTATCAATAAATATAAACACATAAATTGCCCTCAACTGTTATCGACTATCATGTTAGAATTTTATTTTAGTAACACCGACAGAGAGTGAGAGCAATATTGGTTTATTCTGATT
Organism: Pseudoalteromonas sp. 3D05; assembly: GCF_002723455.1. Taxonomy (GTDB): domain Bacteria; phylum Pseudomonadota; class Gammaproteobacteria; order Enterobacterales; family Alteromonadaceae; genus Pseudoalteromonas. Next base: position 751 of record NZ_PDUS01000032.1, read on the forward strand.
ACCAACAAGTGTTAAATGAAATTACAGCTGAGGTACAGCCGTTACTTTCTCAAGGAAAGGTCGCTGATTATATTCCTGCTTTAGCTGAAGTTGAAGCCAATAAGTTCTCTATGGCTATTCACACGACAGATGGTGAAACGTTCTGTGCTGGTGATTGTTCGGAGCGCTTTACGATACAGTCGGTATCAAAGGTAATGACCCTTACACTTGCTTTACAGCGTTATGGTGATGAACTGTGGCAAAGAGTTGGTAAAGAACCTTCGGGCACAGCATTTAATTCTTTAACGCAGCTTGAATTCGAAAAAGGCCTCCCTCGAAACCCATTTATAAATGCGGGCGCTATTGTTACATGCGATGCACTTTATAGTCGTCTTTCAGCTCCTATGCATTCTATGCTTGAAACATTTCGTTTGTTATCTGGTAATCCAGCGATAGTGATTGATAAAAAAGTAGCAAACTCAGAATACGAGTTCCGACACCGTAATGCTGCTATGGCGCATCTGATGAAATCTTTTGATAATTTTGACAACGAGGTGGATGATGTTCTGTGGGCTTATTTTAACTTCTGCGCAATCGAGCTTAATTGTGTCGAACTAGCAAAGGCTTATAACTTCTTGGCTAATAAAGGGATTGATAATACAACAGGTAAAGTGGTTCTTTCTAATCGTCAAAGCAAACAGTTAAATTCATTATTATTTACGAGTGGTTTATATGACGCCGCAGGTGATTTTGGTTATCGCGTTGGTATGCCTGGTAAGTCGGGAGTGTCAGGAACTATACTGGCTGTTTTGCCTAATAAGTTTACTGTGGCTGTTTGGTCACCGGGCTTAAATTCGTTCGGTAACTCAGTAGCAGGGATAGCAGCTTTGGAGCTGCTATCTGAAAAGCTAGATATATCTATTTTTTAAAACTTGCCTAAGGAGTTTACTGTTCCCAGTAAACTTGTTCTAGGCAGTCTTCTCGCTCAGGCAATCCACGTGATAAACGCGGTGAGTGCTGCACTAATACTTCATAACTTGCGCGGTTAGCATACTTGCTAATTTGCGCCAGTGATGAATAGGTCATTGCCGGTTGCTGGTGTTTAGCTGAGTTACCGACATTGAGTTTATGATACACGTTTGCTGATAAGTCATGTAATACAGCAGCTAATGCGCAGTCGCCTGCACCATTGGTGTTCTTAATACTGTCTGGACCACCCATAAATGGCGCTGTATGACTATAGGCTTTAATAGGACTTTCACAATCGACTTTACGCATTGCACGTGAAAACTCAAAACGATTAAAGTCAGCTATTGCACCAGGCAAAAGTGGGTATTCTGTTTCTCGTTTGAATTTTTCATCAACGTGGCCTGCCATAAATAGGCCTTTTTCGCCCGCTGTGCAAATAACCAAATCGACCCAGTCTAGGGCTTTATCAGCTGCTAGCAGTGGATCTTCAAAGCCTGTGATTGCCAAGCCTTCCTCTTCGTTCATTGCTAAAATATCAACGTGTTCTTTTACAAAGTTAGCCCACCAGGTTGGGTCTTGTTCGATTAAAAACTTGGTTCCGAGTGTTAACACAACTGGTACATTGGCCTCATTAGCATATTTGACTGCTTGCATAGTCGCTTCAGTCATAGTTTCACTACCTTGAGTACGCATTAAATATGCACTGATAACGAGAGCAGATGAGTTTTCGATAAGTTCTTTATTGATTGACTCCGGGCGTAAGTGATTCATTAAGCCTGCACTGATTGCAAATGTACGCTCGCCGCTATCATCAATTAAGGTGAAACAGCGCCCAATAGGGCCATCAACTGGTTGCAAGTAATCAAGATCAACACGGCTTGAGGTGTTACATAAAAAGCGATAGGCGTAGCTACCTATTTTTATGTTTTCACTCATGACACCTAATAGTACTGAGCGGTCGTCTGCTAGCACTGAGTAATTGTGCATGGTGTTACCTATTGTGCCACCGGCAAATTCATAATCGACCATGTCGTTTAATTTAAGACGATCGTATAGAGCGTTGGTAATATCACTATCAATAACTTGCGACATTCCTCGGCGCAGGTGGAATTCGTCAAGGAAAGCTTGATCAACTTTTGCTTCGATATCAACGACAATTTGATCTATTCCAGTAATATAGCTGCGCTGCAGTCTATCACTAGCATTTAGTTGATTCGTTAGTGGATCTTTGGCTTCCACCGGAAAATAATGTTTATGCCTGCGGCGTCCAGGAAATTTCATTTGCTACCCGTGTGTTGTGAGCTAAATAAAAAAAGCGGGAGATTATAGCGCAAATCGCAGTCACTGAGCCATGGCAAAGCACCTTTAATTTGTTTTATTTTTGTCACTAATCCACATGTTTAGCACTTTTTTGCTCTAAGTAGGTATAATAAAACAATAATTAAAGAAAGGTTGAGAAAGATGAGTACCTTGCATAGTGACCAATATTGGATGGAAGCTGCGTTAGAATACGCAAAAGAGGCTGAAAAGTTGAACGAAATCCCTGTTGGAGCCATTATTGTAAAAGATAATCAGCTAGTTGCGGCAGGTTATAATCGTTCGATAACTGACAATGATCCATCGGCTCATGCTGAGATGATTGCGATTCGCGAAGCAGGTCAAAAGCTGCAGAATTACCGCTTAATTGATTGCACCCTTTATGTAACGCTAGAACCTTGCTCTATGTGTGCAGGTTTGTTGGTACACAGTCGCATCAAACGTGTTGTATTTGGAGCGACTGACTTAAAAACGGGATCCGCAGGGTCGATAATGAATTTACTTCAAGAGCCAAGGTTGAACCACCAAGTTGATATCACTGCAGGTATACTAGCGCAACAGTGTGGGCAGACGATTTCTGACTTTTTCAAGCGGCGTAGAAAAGAAATTAAGGCTGAAAAGCAAGCCAAGAAAAATTTAAATCTTAACTCTTAGGGTCTGATGCATCATTCAATTCAGACATCACTTGCATTGCAAACATGCGGCGACGCCATATTGTTTTTTTGTGTAAATTGCGCAGCATTATTCTACGACGAGTAGCTGTTGAAAATATAACGTTGCGCTTAAATGCGTGCGTACGCCGACGTTTTAGCATGGTTTCTCCTAAGTGTGAGAGTGAGAAGTAATTAATTTAGCTCACATTAGTGATCATTTAGTGACAAGTAAACATATATTTTAATCAAACTCAGGTGCTCGCCAACTTTGTTAAATTATTACCTTATTGGGAACTATTTTCTATTATAGGTTTAGAGGGAGTGTTTGGTTCACTTTTTGCTACAGTTTTTTCCATCGCATTATTTTCATCTAACCAAACAAGTGCATCATAGTAACGACGAATGTTATCTACGTATTTAACTGCTACGTCACCTCTTGAGTAGCCATATTTTGTTTTTCTGTAATAGCGCTTTTTAATTAACAGCGGCAAACGTTTTTTTACATCAGCCCATTTGTCGGGGCTTGCCCCTTGTTGTTGGGTAATAATACGCGCGTCATTAACATGTCCCCAGCCAATATTATATGAAGCTAACGCAAGCCACGTTCTATCTGGTTGGGGAATGCGCTCTGGAATACGCTTTACTAATTTAGCTAGGTATTCCGCCCCCCCTTTAATATTTTGTTCTGGTTCTAGTCGGTTTGTTACGCCAACTTGTTTTGCTGTCGCCCGGGTAAGCATCATGATTCCACGCACACCGGTTGGTGATTTTGCTCTAGGGTTCCACATTGACTCTTGGTAACTTAGAGCTGCAAGTAAACGCCAATCTAAACTACCAGCGTATTGTTCAAACCAAGGTTGGTATTTTGGTAAGGTTTCCTTTATTGCTTCGATGTAGGCGAGGGTGTTTACATAATTGAATTGACGAACATGTCCAAAATACTTTTCTTCGAGCACATAAAGTTGGTTATTTTGCTTTACTTCGCCGAAAAAAGGCACCATCAGCGCATACAAAGAGTCGTCATTGTCTTTTCGCATTAGCCAAGCTATAGGATCGTTGCGCGTAACAGAAAAGCCAATACTTAAATTTGGATGATAACGACGAAACAGCGATAAAGTATGTGAGTCGGCAAGTGTATAATCAATTTCACCATCAATCACAGCCTGTAATAGCTCCTCTTCATCGAGGTCCTCGGTTTCGCTCCAGTTTAAGTTTGGGTGAGTTTGTTTAACTTGTTGAAGCGCAAGTGAGTGGCTGCTTTTAGCTAACACAGTTAAGTTACCTGTTAGATCATCGAAATCGCGAGGGCGAACTCTGCCTTGTTTATATACTAGCTTTTGGCTAATAGTTCGATACGTTGGACCAAAACGGTAATTTTGTGAGCGCACTTTGTCATAGGTTAAACCAGACGCAATAATATCTAGATCGCCGCTGTCTAATCGGGAAAACATATCTGTTAGGCTAAAAAATGGCACCATTTCTAGTTCAACCCCCAAGTGCTCGGCAAACTCTTGTGCTAATTCATACTCAAAACCTTGCTCGCCTTGAACAGCCTGATAGTAATTGCTCGCACCAGCTAAAGTACCGACTCGGATTTTGTTTTGCGTTTTTATTTGGCTTAACTGTGACTCTTGCTGCTGCATATCACAGGCACATAAAAACATGATTAACGTAATGATTGTTATTAACTTTTGTTTAATCATAGTGTGCCCCCTAGATACCCTACAACACTTATATCAAAACTTTAACATCGCGTCACTTGTCGATTGGTTTAAGGCAAGGTTTTATTTGCGCGGGTAATACAACTAGTTGCTGTCTTTAAACAATTTTTAATTCCTCTCAAATCCTGTATTTCCGACTGACTTGAGTATATAATATGCGCCTAAAATATCGTTCAATCCCTAACCCCGGATGAAAATACCTATGTTGATCCTTCGTGGTGCACCAGCACTTTCCGATTTTAGAGTTCAGAAAATTTTAGCCCGTTGCCAACAGGCGCAACTTCCAGTCACCAATGTTTACGCTGAGTATGCTCACTTTGCAGATCTAACAGCAGAGCTTTCAAGTGAAGAGCAAACTAAGCTTGAGAAGTTACTTACCTACGGCCCAACGATAGCAGAACATGCACCAGCAGGTACTTTGGTGTTAGTTACGCCGCGTCCTGGCACTATCTCGCCATGGGCTTCAAAAGCAACGGACATTGCGCACAACTGTGGTTTAACGCAAGTTCACCGTGTAGAACGTGGTATTGCTTATTATGTTGAAGGTGACTTAAGTACAGAGCAAGTAAGTCAGGTTGCTGCACTACTGCATGACCGTATGACTGAAGCGACGCATAGCTCTCTTGAAGCTGCAGAACAGTTATTCCGCACTGATGCACCGAGCGAAATGTCATCTGTTGACATTTTAGGCGGTGGTCGTGAAGCACTTGCAAATGCAAACGTTGAGCAAGGTTTTGCATTAGCAGATGACGAAATTGACTACTTGGTAGAAAACTTCCAAAAGTTAGGGCGTAACCCGAACGACATCGAATTATTTATGTTTGCACAAGCAAACTCAGAGCATTGTCGTCATAAAATATTTAATGCTGATTGGACAATTGATGGCGTAGAACAGCCTAAATCATTGTTCAAAATGATCAAAAACACCTACGAGAAAAACCCTGAAAATGTGTTATCAGCTTATAAAGATAACGCAGCAGTAATGACCGGCTCAAAAGCAGGCCGCTTCTTCCCGAATGCTGAAGGCGAATACAGCTATCATCAAGAAAACATTGAAATATTGATGAAGGTTGAAACCCATAACCACCCAACTGCCATTGCGCCATTCTCTGGTGCTGCTACTGGTTCTGGCGGTGAAATTCGTGATGAAGGTGCAACAGGCCGGGGTTCTAAGCCAAAAGCTGGTTTAGTTGGTTTTACCGTATCTAACTTACGTATCCCTGGTTATGAACAACCTTGGGAAACTGATTTTGGTAAGCCTGCTCGTATTGTTAATGCCCTTGATATTATGACAGAAGGCCCACTAGGTGGGGCTGCATTTAATAACGAGTTTGGTCGTCCTAACTTAGTTGGTTATTTCCGTACTTATGAAGAGCAAGTAACCAGTCATAATGGTTTGGAAGTACGTGGCTACCACAAGCCAATTATGCTTGCCGGTGGTTTAGGTAATATTCGTACTGACCATGTGCAAAAAGGGGATATCCCTGTTGGCGCTAAGTTAATCGCTTTAGGTGGCCCTGCAATGAACATTGGTTTAGGTGGCGGCGCTGCTTCATCAATGGCATCTGGTCAATCTAACGAAGATTTAGACTTTGCTTCAGTACAACGTGAAAACCCAGAAATGGAACGTCGTTGCCAAGAGGTTATCGATAAATGCTGGCAACTAGGTGACGCTAACCCAATTGCGTTTATCCACGATGTGGGTGCTGGCGGTTTATCAAATGCTTTCCCTGAGCTTGTGAATGATGGTGGCCGTGGTGGTAAATTCCAACTACGCGATATTCCAAATGATGAGCCAGGCATGGCACCACACGAAATTTGGTGTAATGAATCGCAAGAACGTTATGTACTTGCTGTAGCTACTGAAGATTTTGACCGTTTTGAAGCAATTTGTAAGCGCGAACGTGCGCAGTACGCTGTCATCGGTGAAGCGACAGAAGAGCGCCACTTAACGGTTGCTGATAGTCACTTTGACAACAATCCAGTTGATTTACCGCTTGATGTGTTACTAGGTAAAGCGCCTAAAATGCACCGTGAAGCGAATACGCAAAAGGCAGTGAGCGAAGCGCTTGATACGAGCAAAATTGATGTGGCAGAAGCTGCAACTCGTTTATTGCGTCTGCCAACAATTGCAGAAAAAACCTTCTTAATCACCATCGGTGACCGCTCGGTAACAGGTCTTGTTGCGCGTGACCAGATGGTTGGCCCTTGGCAAGTACCTGTTGCTAACTGTGCCGTTACAGCTGCAACTTACGATACTTACCACGGTGAAGCAATGTCGCTCGGTGAGCGTACACCTGCAGCGCTTCTAAACTATGGCGCATCGGCACGATTAGCCGTGGCTGAGTCATTAACCAACATTGCGTGTGCTAATATTGGTGGTCTTGAGAATATTAAGTTATCAGCAAACTGGATGGCTGCAGCAGGCCACCCAGGTGAAGATGCGGGCCTTTATGAAGCAGTTAAAGCAGTAGGCGAAGAGCTTTGCCCAGCACTAGGCTTAACTATTCCAGTGGGTAAAGACTCAATGTCGATGAAAACTCAGTGGGATGAAAATGGCGAGCAAAAATCAGTCACCGCGCCGTTATCTTTGATCATCACTGCGTTTGGTCGCGTTGATGATGTACGTAAAACTGTGACTCCACAATTGCGTACTGACAAAGGTGAAACATCACTAATCTTAGTTGACTTAGGTGCGGGTAAAAACCGCATGGGTGCATCAAGCTTAGCGCAAGTTTATAAGCAACTTGGTGATGTAACCCCAGATGTTGACAGCCCTGAGTTATTAAAAGGCTTCTACAATGCAATGCAAGCGCTTGTCGCTGATAATAAGCTACTTGCTTATCATGACCGTTCAGACGGTGGTTTATTTACCACAGTAGCTGAAATGGCATTTGCTGGTCACACGGGTGTAACTGTTGATCTTGATGGTTTAACAGGTTCAGACATCGAAGCACTTTACAACGAAGAGCTCGGTGCTGTTATACAGGTTGCTAATAGCGATTTAGCTGCTGTGAATGCGGTATTTGCTGAGCACGGTATTGCTGCTATTAGCCATGAAATTGGTACACTTAATAGCGATGACTCTGTGGTATTTAACCGTGCTGGTAATACTGTGATGAGCAATACACGTACTGAGCTTCGTACTATCTGGGCTGAAACAACGTATCAAATGCAAGCGCGTCGTGATAACCCAGATTGTGCTAAGCAAGAATTTGATGCTAAGTTTGATGCGAAAGACCCAGGTTTGAACGTTAAACTTAACTTCGACTTAAACGAAGATGTAGCTGCACCTTACATTGCCACAGGCGCTAAGCCTAAAATGGCTATTTTGCGTGAGCAAGGTGTTAACTCGCACCTAGAAATGGCTGCGGCGTTTAACCGCGCAGGTTTTGCTGCTGTTGATGTACACATGAGCGATATTCTTGAAGGGCGCTTAAGCCTTGAAGAGTTTAAAGGCTTAGTAGCATGTGGTGGCTTCTCTTACGGTGATGTATTAGGCGCAGGTGAAGGTTGGGCTAAGTCAATCTTATTTAATGATATGGCGCGTGACCAATTCCAAAGCTTCTTTGAACGCCAAGATTCATTTAGTTTAGGAGTATGTAATGGTTGTCAGATGTTATCAACATTAAAAGAGTTGATCCCTGGCACTGAGCATTGGCCACGTTTTGTAACTAACAAATCTGAGCGCTTTGAAGCACGCTTTAGCCTAGTAGAAGTACAAGAGAGTCCATCTGTATTCTTCAAGGGCATGGCAGGTTCTCGCATGCCAATCGCAGTTTCTCACGGTGAAGGTCATGCTGAGTTTGCCAATGATGCAGCAGTTAAAGCAGCCGTTGAGTCAGGCACTGTGGCGGTTAAGTTTGTAGATAACCACGGTAACCCTACAACACAATACCCTAATAATCCGAATGGTTCGCCTGAAGGTATTACCGGTATTACATCGGCGGACGGTCGTGCAACAGTTATGATGCCGCACCCTGAGCGTGTATTCCGCGCAGTAGCTAACTCTTGGCACCCAGACGAGTGGAAAGAGGATAGCCCATGGATGCGTATGTTCCGTAACGCACGTAAAAATGTAGGTTAAACTGCATTTATACACACTAGATTCAGAATCTAGCTGTAAAATAAAAGGCTGCATTGTGCAGCCTTTTTTGTCTACACTGTTCAAGGTTCAAGGTTCAAGGTTCAAGGTTCAAGGTTCAAGGTTCAAGGTTCAAGGTTCAAGGTTCAAGGTTCAAATTAAGGATAGTATGATCAAACGTATCACATGGGGACTCGTGTTTTTATTACTGAGTGTTTTAACACTTGGCTACGTATTTCGTATGCCTATAACTCAATGGGCTATAGCACCCTCTTTGAGCCAATCTGGTGTTGAATTACATTGTTTAGATTGGTCACTAAATGCAAATATTAGCATAAACGTATCGCGAGTATGCCTGACTTATCAAGGTCATCAAATTGAGCTTGGTAGCATAGTCGCTGATACAAATAAAATAACCGTTGGTCGTGCCAACCTACGCTTAAATGATGGCGAGAGTGATTCATCAAGTAATGACTCATTCAAAAAGCTGGCACTTAATTTACCCAAAGGGCGGCCGAAAGTTGAGATCAAAAGGCTGCTAATTAGCCACCCACAACTTCATGATGAACTGTCGGTTAGCGTTGCTGAAGAAAAGCTAAATACATTTGTGATCTCAGATGATGTAATTGCTGAGATAACAGTCAACAATAATAAAGTTACTGGCCGTTTTAATTTAGCTGATGGATTACTAACAAAGATAAAGCCGATACCCGCGCTTACGTTAAGCAGTGAGCATGAGTTCACTTTTGATGGGTTATCCGTTGATATAAAGTCAAATATAGATGCTGAGTTTATTCAAGCGTTTAGTCAATGCCCTGTAATGCTAAATGCTTCCGGTGATGTAAATACTTACTACCATTTAAACGCTAGGAAAGCCTCATTAAATGCAAAGCAATTAACGAGTTTGGTTACGTTTGATAGTGATTGTTTGGCGCTAGTAAATAATCCAGCACAGCGTGACTTTATAGCCAAGCAGCTGCCTTTAAAGTGGCAAATCATGCTGAGTGATACAGTGAAGTTTGAAAATGAACAACTTGTTATGCCAGCGATGTTATTGAACGCTCAAAATAGCGAAACGAAGCTGAGCCTGACCAACCTAGCAATAAATGCTCAACAGCCATTAGAATATAGCAAAGGCGATATCAAGTTATTGTTTACCAGTGAAGACATTGAGCATATAGCTGTAAATGCAGCTTTGAATAACTTGGCTATGAATGGCGATTACCAATTACGCGTCGATGAACTCCCTGATTTTTTACCTGCATCAGCGAAAAAGGTAGCGAGCAAAGGTCAATTTAAAATAGCGAATGTTTTACAACACCTACAAAATGCGAGTATAACCAGTGAGATTGCTTTTGCTGAGCTTAGTTTTGATAAATTAACCGCAAAGGACTACAAGGCACAGTTTACGACTGAACTTGATGGTAAACAAAATATAAACGCAAGCTTGGATAGCCAATTAGACTCAGTGACTTATGATGAATACCAAGTGCTTGGTGTAAAGAATCAATTATCAGCATCTTCTAGTTTGGCTGTTGGCGAATTATTTGTCGATTTAAACAGTGAAACTAAACTTGCTCAATTTAATAGTGATTTATTAAACCTAAGTAACATTCGCATTCGTTCTAGGGGCTTGCAAAGCCGAGCTTTGCAAGCCTCACACCACATATTTATTGATGGTGTTGAGTTAGTGGCCAGTCACCATGTATCTGCAGTGGAACACCCATTTGAGATAACGATAGCAGAGCAAGCTGTGACTAAACTTAACCCCGTTTTACAGCAGTTTGAGCCATTAGCAACACTGACCGATGGTAGCTTTAATGGTGTTGTTCGCGGAGATGTCAATTTACAGCAGGCTGATTTTACATTACAGATAGACCAGCTAAGTGGCTTATATAACGATTATTTAGCTAAGAACTTTAGCAGTCGGCTAACGGGAGTTTATGATTCAGGGCAGCTTAATGTAGCTCCCACTACATTTGAAGTAAATGAGTTACGTGCGGGTGCTGTTGTGAATAACATAGCAGGAAATTTGAGTGTTGATAACTCTGTTGCACGCGCTTATCAGTTAACCGGTGATGTGCTGGGTGGCCGCTTCGCCTTAGATAGCTACAAAGTGACTCAAGAAGCTCAGCAGTCCTTGGTCACATTTGAAAGTATTGATGCCAGTAAATTAATTACCTTAGATGATAAATCAGGCATTACATTAACAGGTCGAGTGAATGGGCGTTTACCCGTTTACTTTGATCAACAAGGTATTTCAGTAAAGTCCGGTGAGTTATCAAACAAAGGGGCAGGTAAGCTAATAATTTCTGATAACGCTGCTTTTGATGCGGTTAAAACCCAGCAACAAGAGTTGAGCCCGATTTTAAGTTTGTTAGAGAACCTAGACATTCAGAGTTTAAACAGTAGTGTCGAATTAAAGCCAGATGGTTGGCTCTATTTAGGTGTAAACTTAAAAGGGTACAATGAAGAACAGGCACAGCAAGTTAACTTTAATTACAACCATGAAGAAAATGTATTTACACTCTTAAGAGCATTGCGCTTAAGTGATGAAATTACTCAAAAAGTTGAACAAGAGTATTCAACAAAAGGAACTAAAAATGACTAAATGGCTGGTAATATTTACAGCGCTGGGTTTACTTAGTGCATGTACTCACCGTGTTGAAGTGGCGGCGAAAGAGCCTATCACTATTAATTTAAACGTGAAGGTTGATCATGAAATTCGTGTGAAAGTTGATAAAGAGCTAGATGATCTATTTGGCGATGACAGTGAATTATTCTAAGGAGCAATTATGAGTTTATTAAAAAATAAAAAGTTAAACGTGATCACACTGTTAAGTGCCGCTTGCTTGTCATTTTCTGCTTGGGCTATTACGTTAGATGATGCTAAAAATCAAGGGTTTGTTGGTGAAGATAGCTCAGGTTATTTAGGTCTAGTAGTGCAAAGTGCAGAGGCGAAAGCAGTTGTTGATGAAATTAACGCAAAGCGCAAAGCACAATATTTAAAACTTGCGAAAAAGAACAATTTGTCACTTGCGCAAGTAGAAGCATTAGCTGCAGCGAAAACGATTGAAAAAACCCGAGTAGGGCACTTTATTGAAGTAAATGGTGAGTGGGTTAAAAAATAAACTCAGCGCATTACTTAAAGGCATTAAAACCGAGCTTACTTGCTCGGTTTTTTACAGTTCTTTAATAAGGCTTGCCAAAAGTCGATGCCTTTACGGCGTGCTAAATTAATATTGTGCTCAGGGATTGACTCTGGCTCATTGTATTCATCTAACGCCGCGCTCATGCTTGCTTCACGTATCAAATGCAACGTAGGGAAAGGCGCTCGGTTGGTATAATTAGCGGCATCGTTTTCATCGCTATCAGCGAATACATAATCAGGATGAAAGTTCGCTATTTGGTACTTCCCTTCAAATCCCTGTGCTACGAGTAAAGCATTTGCTAAATCTACTAAATCTAAAAACTCCTCAAAATCAATAAAGCCTTGCTCAAACATGATAAGTGTTGTTTCGCGCTCAGCTAATAAATTAAGTTGATTACACTGCTCAAGCATTTCCATTACTGCATCGTCGATGCTGACACTTTGGCTGGTATAATAATGAATACAGTTATTCTCGACTTCTTTACGAGCGAACGGGCAGAAGTTGTATTTGACGATAACATTTGAGACCCACTGACGGGTTTGTAATTCTGCTAACGTGACGGTTTGATTGTTCATGATTTAATATACTGATTAATTATGGTGAGTGTATTTGCAATAGCGCCTTGATTATTTATTAGGCACTTTTTGGCTTGTAATCCGAGTGCTTCATTTAATTCAGGTTGGTTTGCATATAAGCAAAGCTGCTTGTAAAGCTCGTCGCTAGTTTTAACTTGTATGCAGCCGCCAAGCGCCACTAGTTCTGGGTACACATGATTAAAATTATAGGTGTGCGGGCCGGATAACACCCCTACAGAAAATGCAGCTGCTTCAAGCGGGTTGTGACCGCCGCGCTCAATTAAACTCCCCCCGATATAACTTACATTAGCCATGCCATAGAGGCATTGTAATTCACCTAGGGTATCCGCTAATAACACTTGCTCATTAGCATAATTATTTTCGCTTCTACGGCTAAATGTAAGGGCTGAATTAGTGAGTAGATCGGCAACTTTATTAAACTGTTCTGGGTGGCGTGGTGCAATGACTAGTAGTGCATCAGGGAATTGCGTAAGTAAATGTGAGTGAACTTGTAAAATAAGTTCATGCTCAACCGGGTGAGTTGAGCCTGCAACCCAGATAAAGCGTTGCTGGTTATAAAGTGACTTTAATTCAGACACCTTTTCAAGTTGTGTTGTGTTTGGTTGAATATCAAATTTAATTGAGCCAGTTACTGCTACTTTATCAGGCGCTAAGCCCAGCTCAATAAAGCGTTGTGCGTCTTCTTGGTTATGACTCGCTAGGCGTGTTATTGAGCTCATTATTACGCGAGTTAGTGGTTTTACTTTGTTATATCCTTGCTGTGATTTTGCCGATAAACGCGCGTTTATTACCAGTACTGGGACATGTTTATTTTGGCACTGTGCCATTAAATTAGGCCAAAGTTCGGTTTCTAAAATACACAGCGCTTGTGGTTGTATATTATTTAAGAACCGAGCCGTTGCTGATGGAAAGTCAAGCGGCAAGTAAAGCGCCTGTACAGAGTCTTTAAAGTTATTTTTTATTTGCTCACGACCCGTAGGGGTATTACAGGTGATAATAATTGCTAACTCAGGGTGCGCTAATTGTAGTTGCTTTATTAAAGGTGTTGCAGCAAGTACCTCACCCACTGAGGCGCAGTGAATAAGCAAAGAAGAAATTCTGTCAGCTTTTACAAATCCAAAGCGCTCAGCAAAGTGATGACGATACGCCGAGTTTTTTTTACCTCTTATTCCATATAGGTAAAAAACAATTAGTGGGCTTAATAAATAAAGAATAAGCGAATAACAAAAGCGTGCCATTTTTAAGCCTCAAATAATAAAGGGTAATAATAACGTGGATACTTAAGAAGCTAAATATGAAATTGTTAAAAAGCGTTATTTGAGAGAGTTTTGAGTGTTTAGTTTGCCCTAATTTGGTAATATTTGGCCACTTATTAGAAAATGTGTGATGTTATGGAATTCAAATTTATTAAAGCCGCGGTAGTCGCCAGTTTTTTAGCAGGTGCGTTTCCAGCTCTTGCTAGCCCCACTGCTTATTTACCAATTGGCATGGATGCGCAGCTTGATCACCAACTTGATACCTTATTTGCACTTACGTCGGGCACGCCTATGGCAAAGCCGTACCGCCTTAGTGAGGTAGAAGCAGCACTTAGCAAATTACAAGCCACAGAGCCTGCTCTAGTTCGTGCAATTCGTGCTAAAATAAAGCCTTACCAAGGCACTGATAACATCACCCGTGTCGGTGTAAAACTTAGAGTGGATGGTGATAAAACAGTAAAACTTGCCAATCAACGTGGAGTCAGTTCTGATGAATGGGGGCAAGGTTTTTTTGAAGGTATTTGGCGACCGAACGATTATATGTTGATGCAAGTCGGAGCCGATTACCGTGCCAAACAAAATAAATTCACCAACTATAATAGCTTTATTAGTTTTGCCGGTGACGACTTGCAGCTAAATATTGGCTATAAAGAACATTGGTTTTCGCCTTTTAAGCAATCAGCACAAATAATTTCAACTAATGCTCGTACGTCGCCATCAATTTCGTTAGGTATGGTGGCGCCAGCGCATAATTGGTGGAACTTTGATTTCGAGCTTTATTACTCTGAGCTTGAACATGTGGAAAAAGGTATTTTATATCAAGGTGAATTGCATGACGGCACGCCAAAACTTGCTGGAACACATATTAGTATCGAGCCTATAAGTGGTTGGAAAATTGGTTTAAACCGTATGATGCAGTTTGGTGGCGGTCCTCGCGAAGCAAGCGCTGGAGATGTATTTAAAGCGTTCTTTGATCCTGCAGGGCAAGATAACAGTAAGCTGGCTGGTGGACCTGATAACGAGTTAGGGGATCAGTTTGCATCAGTTACCAGTGTTATTAATTTTAATTGGGGAATGCCTGCTGAGTTATACTTCGAGTATGGTGGTGAAGATACCAAAGAGCATAAAAATTACGAGCTTGGTAATATTGTCTATAACTTAGGGCTCTTTTTACCCATTGTGACCGATGATCTCGCTGTTCGCTACGAATATACTAGCATGCATAGCTTATGGTATAAAAATTATATATACCCTAAGGTTGGCAATACGAGAGAGGGTTTCGTAATTGGGCATTACGCAGCGGATCAGCGTAACTTTAATGATGGCGTGCCTTCGGATATCCATAGTCTAGAGGTTAGTTATGCGCAAAGTGCAGTGTCATTCTGGCGAACAAAGTTGACCCTAATAGATAATGAAAGTGGTTATGTAGACAATCTTGGCTTTGTGAGCGATCAATATGAACAAGCGATTGAGCTACAACTAAGCAATAATCGACAATGGCAAGAGTATAATATAGAAACCACACTGACGTATGGCGAAGATGTGTTTGGTGATGATTATGCTTGGTTATCCGTTGCACTTTTCTGGTAATAAGTGGCCTTTAGTATTTATATACCGTATTAAATTTGAGAGAAATATGTATGTCTAACACTGACTCAGTAGCAGCGAGCTACCTTGAAAGTTTAACCCGTCATCAAACTTTGTTTGAGACGATGGAAACGTATCACCCACAAGTAATGCAATTGCTTGAGGTGTGCCATAGTGTGTTACAGGCGGGCGGCAAAGTAGTCTGGTTTGGTAATGGTGGCAGCGCCGCTGATGCGCAGCACTTAGCAGCTGAATTCGTGGTGCGTTATAAGTTAGAGCGCGGACCATTGGCATCTATAGCATTAACGACAGACACGTCTATATTAACAGCCCACAGCAACGACTATCATTTTGACACTGTGTTTGAACGCCAAGTACAAGCACTCTGTAAGCCTGAAGATTTAGTCATTGGCTTAACAACATCAGGTACCAGTGCAAATATCAATTTAGCTCTAGCTGCAGCAAATGAAATTGGTGCTTATACAGTTGCCTTTACCGGCCGTGATGGTGGTAAAGTCAAAGACATTGCAAAGCTACCGATCATTATCAAAGATGATGAAACAGCACGTATCCAAGAAGCACATATGTTTATCGGTCACTGGTTATGTGAAGCGATTGATATGGTTGTTGCGGGGCAAGAGTAATGGAGCTAGGGCTGCTTAAAAATTTATCTAACGCTAAGATACTGGTTGTTGGCGATGTCATGTTGGACCGCTATTGGCATGGTGATTCAGGGCGTATTTCGCCAGAAGCACCAGTACCGATTGTTAAGGTGAGTAAGTTTGAAGATAAAGCTGGTGGTGCGGCTAATGTAGCTAAAAATATTGCTCGGTTAGATGGTAAAGTTGGTTTGCTTGGTTTAATTGGCGAGGATGAAAGTGGTCAAATCCTTGAAAATATTTTAAATGATGAGCGCATTGATTCGCAGCTAGTGAGTGTGTGTGATTTACCGACTATATCTAAAATGCGTGTTATCAGCCGCCACCAACAAGTTGTTCGCTTAGATTTAGAAGAAAAGTTTACCGAGCAGCACAGCCAATTATTATTAAATCGCTTAGAACTTGTTCTAGAGCAGTATGATTTTGTACTGTTTTCAGATTACGATAAAGGTTCGTTGAGTTTAATTCAAAAAATGATCCAAGTGGCTAAAGCTGCGGGGAAAACGGTTCTTATTGATCCTAAATCATCAGATTTAAATCAGTATCGTGGTGCTGATTATATCACGCCAAATTTAAACGAGTTTAAGCTTGCGGGTGGGCAAACTGATTCAGAGCAAAGTTTATCTGACAGCGCACGCCAACTAATTAAAGATGCCGGTGTTGCAGCTATGCTACTTACTCGTTCAGAGCAAGGTATGTCATTGATCAGCGCAAATGAGAAATATGACTACTCGGCGCAGCAGCTAGAAGTCAGTGATGTAACTGGCGCGGGCGATACGGTTATCGCAACGCTTGCGGTAATGCTTGGAGCCGGTATGCAGCCAAAAGATGCCGTAGAAGTTGCTAATCTTGCTGCGGGTATTGCTGTTAGTAAGCTCGGCGCCGCAACAGTCTCTCCTGAAGAGTTAAGTCGTAAGCTTGGCCAATACTTACAAAAAAATGGTGAACATTACCAAACACCGTTTGATGATGTATTGCAGCATATAGAATTTGCAAAACAAAATGGCGAAACTATTGTATTTACCAATGGCTGTTTTGATATTTTACATGCGGGCCATGTACGTTATTTAGCACAAGCAAAAGCACGAGGAGATCGTTTAGTGGTTGGTCTAAATAATGACGAATCTATTGCGCGTTTGAAAGGCCCACAAAGGCCTATTAACCCACTTGATGAGCGTGCAATGGTATTGAGCGCATTAGCATCGGTTGATTGGGTCATTCCGTTTGGCAGTATTGACGAAAATGACACGCCGGCTAAGTTAATCGAGCAAATTAGCCCTGATATTTTAGTTAAAGGCGGTGACTATACTGTTGAGCAAATCGCGGGTGCTGAACACGTATTACGCCATGGCGGTAAGGTTGAAGTGCTGGAATTTTTAGATGGCTGCTCAACCTCTAAAGTGATCAGTAAAATTAAATCTTAGGCTTAAGAGATGACTGGTACGCAGTATTTAATTGCTGCCAGTCGCTTTGTTGCCAATGCATTACCTGATTACGATTACGCTCCTTGTCAAACGAGCGGAGTAAGCGCGATATATTCGCCTCTTGCCATTGACCTTTAACGGCCTTTATCTCACCTCTATCGAAATCGATAATATACACAGCGCCCGTATTGTCGAATAATATGTTATTAATGTTCAAATCAGCATGATAAACGCCTAAGTTATGGAACTGGGCGATGGTGTTACCAACTTTTGTTAACTCATCAGATGTTAAGGCACGTTGTTTGAGTACATCAAGTAAGCTTTGTGCGCCTTCTATTGCTTGAGTAATAATATCGCCGCGGTAAATTAAACCGTGTTTAGTTACCTTTGCTGTAATGGGCTTTGGTACGTTGAGGCCCATCTCACAAAGTTTCATCATCAATGCGAACTCTTGGTAAACGCGGGTCTTTTCAAGGCCAAGGTACACGTATTGATCGCTTAAAACCTTACCGACTAAACCGCCGCGCCAATAGTGCCTGAGTACGGCAGTTAACTCGTTATGACAAAAGAACCACGCAGTGGCACGGCCTTTTTTGCTGCCGACTATTTTTTCTTGTTGTTGCCAATATTCAGCATCAAACCAATTTAAGCTAATTTGAGCGCTGTACGCTGGGTTGCTCAAAATAATGTGTTGATTGATTGTTTGTTGATTGAACATGGCTAAGATACTTTATTACAGGTAATGAGGTATCTTAACGCGTTTTAATGCTAAGCATAAGTACTTGCAATAGTGAGTGGTTAATTTAAGATCAAGCTCTAGTTAATAATAAAGTGAACAATGCCTGTGAGCCAGACTGCAAACTATTCAGATATCTGTATTTTACGACTTTCAGCAATTGGTGATGTATGTCATGCGGTTTCTGCGGTACAAGCAATTCAAAAAGCTCATCCTAATGCAAAAATTACGTGGGTGATGGGTAAAATAGAATCCATGCTATTGGCAGACTTACCTGGTGTAGAGCTTGTTGTATTCGATAAAAAACAGGGTAAGCAAGCATTTGAGCAGTTAAAGCAGCAATTTAAAGGCCGCAAGTTTGATGTGCTTTTACATATGCAAGTCGCTTTACGTGCAAACCTTGTGGCACGTTGCATTCCTGCAAAGGTCAAAGTTGGGTTTGATTGGGCGCGTGCTAAAGAGCTCCACAGCTTATTTATAAATAAACGTATAAAGGCAGAGCCGCAAGCACATGTGCTTGAAGGATTTAAAGGGTTTGCAAAATCAATAGGGGTACCTGACTACCAACCTAGCTGGGCTATGCCAGTAACAGCACAAGATCAAATCGTCGCTGATGACTTACTCGAGGCAAAGCGGCTTGCCAGCCCTATTTTTGTTATATCGCCAGCTGCAAGTAAAAAAGAGCGTAATTGGTTACCTGAGCGATATGCAGTCCTTGCAGATCATGCACATGGCCAAGGGTTTAAAGTAGTGATCACTGGGGGGCCAACAGAGCTTGAATTTGAGCTGAGTGAGCAAATTACTAGCTACGCTAACGCACCTATCTTAAACTTAGTTGGAAAAACAAAACTTAAAGAATTGTTGTGTGTGCTTAAGCGTGCCGCATTAGTGCTAGCGCCTGATACCGGGCCTGCTCATATGGCGGTTACAGTTGGTACGCCTGTTATTGGTTTGTATGCCCACTCTAATCCAAAACGAACGGGGCCGTATTTGTACCAAAATTATGTGGTTGAGGTTTATCACCAAAATTTATTGCAGCAAACAGGCAAAACCGCTGAGCAAGTGGCTTGGGGAACACGGGTTAAGGGGAGTGATTTAATGGCCCAAATAACCGTTGCAGACGTAACATTGATGTTCGATCTAGTCGTTAAAAAAGAGCAGCTGCTCGCAGCTAAGGTTTACTAATGTTAAATAAAGCGCTTTTTTTAGACCGTGACGGTGTTGTTAATGTTGATCATGGTTATGTGTATGAACCTGATAAGTTTGAATTTATCGACGGTGTATTTTCTGCCTGTAAGGCGTTTGTTGATGCAGGCTATAAATTAATCATCGTGACAAATCAATCAGGAATAGGGCGAGGTTATTATACTGAGGCTGATTTTCATGCGCTAAGCAACTGGGTTATAGCGCAATTTGCAGAGCATAATATCACTGTCAGTGGGATTTATTTTTGCCCTCACCATCCAAAAAAAGCACTTCCAGAATATCTAAAGGAATGTCAGTGCCGCAAGCCTGCGCCAGGGATGTTGCTACAAGGTATTGATGAGCACCATATTGATGCTACGCAAAGTATTATGGTGGGCGATAAGCTTAGTGATATGCAAGCCGCAAGTAATGCGAATATTACAACTAAAGTACTTGTACGATCAGGCCAAGCATTTGATAGCAGCGCTATAGCAGCAGCAGATCATATCAGTGATTCTTTAGCTGATTTACCTGCATTACTGTTGTAGCTAAATATAAACTGGCAGCTTAAGTTGTCAGTCTCAATT
Source organism: Pseudoalteromonas sp. 3D05 (assembly GCF_002723455.1). Classification (GTDB taxonomy): domain Bacteria; phylum Pseudomonadota; class Gammaproteobacteria; order Enterobacterales; family Alteromonadaceae; genus Pseudoalteromonas. The sequence goes on from NZ_PDUS01000032.1 coordinate 20,656, forward strand.
TATGCGATGAACTACAAACAGTGCATTTAGTTGGCTAAACTTTTACAATAGCCACAATTCGTGATCAGCGATTAAATTTACGTTTGATTACCCGTTCAATTATTTGGAGATTTCAGATGAGAGCATCTGCATTTTTTAGCCAACTTCAGCAGCAAATTGATGAAGTAAAAGCCGAAGGTCTGTATAAAAGTGAGCGAGTAATTACCTCGCAACAACAAGCGCAAATTCAAGTTGCTTCAGGTGACAAAGTTATTAACTTTTGTGCTAACAATTATTTAGGCTTAGCAAACAGCCCTGAGTTAATTGCAGCCGCACAACATGGCCTTGATGAACATGGTTTTGGTGTTGCGTCAGTACGTTTTATCTGTGGAACTCAAGATATCCACAAAACGCTAGAACAAAAAATCAGTGAGTTTTTAGAAACAGAAGACACCATTTTATATTCATCATGTTTTGATGCGAATGCTGGCTTATTTGAAACTATTTTAGGCCCAGATGATGCCATCATCTCAGACTCTTTAAATCATGCCTCTATCATTGATGGTGTGCGTTTATGTAAAGCAAAACGTTTCCGTTATGCGAATAACGATATGGCCGACCTTGAAAAGCAATTAATCGCAGCAGATGAAGCAGGCGCGAAGACAAAGCTTATCGCGACAGATGGTGTATTCTCAATGGATGGCGTTATTTGTAATTTAGAAGCTGTATGTGATTTAGCGGATAAATATGATGCATTAGTGATGGTTGATGATTCGCACGCTGTGGGTTTTGTTGGCGAAAACGGCAAAGGCACACCAGAGTACTGCAACGTGTTAGATCGTGTTGATATTATTACAGGTACTTTAGGTAAAGCGCTTGGTGGTGCATCAGGTGGTTATACTTCGGGTAAAAAAGAAATTGTTGAATGGTTACGTCAACGCTCGCGCCCTTATTTGTTCTCAAACTCGCTTGCGCCATCAATTGTAACAGCCTCAATTAAAGTGCTTGAAATGCTAGCCGATGGCAGTGAACTGCGTGCTAAGTTGTGGTCAAATGCTAAGTACTTCCGTGAGCAAATGGAAGCGGTAGGCTTTACCTGCGCAGGTAAAGATCACGCGATTATTCCTGTTATGTTAGGGGATGCAAAAGTGGCATCAGCCATGGCTGACAAACTCCTTGCTGAAGGTATTTACGTAACGGGTTTCTCATTCCCTGTTGTGCCAAAAGGTCAGGCTCGTATTCGTACGCAAATCTCAGCTGCACACAGCATTGAACAGCTAGATACGGCAATTTCAGCCTTTACCCGCATCGGTAAAGAAATGGGTGTTATCTAATTAATTATTAAACCGCGGCATGTCCGCGGTTTTTATTGAGTGTGTGATCATGAAAGCATTATCAAAATTAAAAGCAGAACCGGGCATTTGGATGACAGATGCACCAAAGCCAGAAGTAGGCCATAACGATTTATTAATTAAAATTCGTAAAACGGCTATTTGTGGTACCGACGTACACATTTATAAGTGGGATGAGTGGGCACAAAATACCATTCCAACGCCTATGGTTGTGGGTCATGAATATGTTGGTGAAGTAGTCGACATGGGGCAAGAAGTTCGCGGCTTCAATGTAGGAGACCGTGTTTCAGGTGAAGGCCATATTACTTGTGGTCATTGTCGTAACTGTCGTGCAGGACGCGTACATTTATGCCGTAACACAACGGGTGTTGGTGTGAACAGAGAAGGCTCATTTGCTGAGTACTTAGTGATCCCTGCATTCAATGCGTTTAAAATTCCAGATAACATCAGCGACGAGCTAGCATCTATTTTCGACCCGTTTGGTAATGCCGTTCATACTGCCTTGTCGTTTGATTTAGTAGGTGAAGACGTACTTATAACAGGTGCTGGTCCAATTGGTATCATGGCGGCTGCTGTTGCTAAGCACGTAGGTGCTCGACACGTAGTTATCACTGATGTGAATGAGTACCGCTTAGACTTAGCCCGTAAAATGGGGGCTACTCGCGCCGTAAATGTCGCCAACGAAAAACTTGAAGATGTAATGAATGACCTTGGTATGACAGAAGGGTTTGATATTGGTCTTGAAATGTCAGGCGTGCCATCGGCATTTAACGCCATGCTAAATAACATGAACCATGGTGGTAAAATTGCCATGCTCGGTATTCCACCGTCAGATATGGCGGTTGATTGGAACCAAGTTATTTTTAAAGGCTTAGTGATCAAAGGTATTTACGGTCGCGAAATGTTTGAGACCTGGTATAAGATGGCCAGCCTTATTCAATCAGGCTTAGACCTAAATCCAATCATTACTCATCAGTATTCAGTTGATGACTTCCAAGCAGGCTTTGATATGATGATTTCAGGCCAGTCAGGTAAAGTTATCCTTAATTGGGACTAACTTTTCTACTATGGAAAAAGGCGGCCTTATAGCCGCCTTTTTTATCAATTAAATGTCTTGTCCTGAAAT
>NZ_PDUS01000044.1 GCF_002723455.1 Pseudoalteromonas sp. 3D05
ATGGCAAAAGAAAAGTTTGAACGCGTAAAACCGCACGTAAACGTTGGTACAATCGGCCACGTTGACCACGGTAAAACTACCCTAACTGCAGCAATCACTAACGTACTTGCAAAAGTATACGGTGGTGTAGCTAAAGACTTCGCAGCAATCGATAACGCTCCAGAAGAGCGCGAGCGTGGTATCACAATCTCAACTTCACACGTTGAGTACGATACACCAACTCGTCACTACGCACACGTAGACTGTCCTGGACACGCCGATTATGTTAAAAACATGATCACTGGTGCTGCTCAAATGGACGGCGCTATCTTAGTTGTTGCTGCAACTGACGGTCCTATGCCACAAACACGTGAGCACATCCTACTTTCTCGTCAGGTTGGCGTACCTTACATCGTTGTATTCATGAACAAATGTGACATGGTTGATGATGAAGAGCTACTTGAGCTAGTAGAAATGGAAGTTCGTGAACTTCTTTCTGAATATGACTTCCCAGGTGATGACTTACCACTAATTCAAGGTTCTGCTCTTAAAGCACTTGAAGGTGAGAAAGAGTGGGAAGACAAGATCGTTGAGCTTGCAGAAGCACTAGATTCTTACATCCCAGAGCCAGAGCGTGACATCGATAAAGCATTCATCATGCCTATCGAAGACGTTTTCTCAATCCAAGGTCGTGGTACTGTTGTAACTGGCCGTGTTGAAGCTGGTATCATCAACGTGAATGACGAAGTTGAAATCGTTGGTATCAAAGAGACGACTAAGTCTACTTGTACTGGTGTTGAGATGTTCCGTAAGCTTCTTGACGAAGGTCGTGCTGGTGAGAACATTGGTGCACTTCTACGTGGTACTAAGCGTGAAGACGTTGAACGTGGTCAAGTACTAGCTAAGCCTGGTTCAATCAAGCCACACACTACTTTCACTTCAGAAGTATACGTACTTTCGAAAGATGAAGGTGGTCGTCATACTCCATTCTTCAAAGGTTACCGTCCACAGTTCTACTTCCGTACAACTGACGTAACTGGTGACGTACAGTTACCAGAAGGCGTAGAAATGGTAATGCCTGGTGATAACGTTAAGATGACAGTAACTCTAATCGCGCCAATCGCGATGGACGAAGGTCTTCGTTTCGCTATCCGTGAAGGTGGCCGTACTGTAGGTGCTGGTGTTGTAGCAACTATCGTAGAGTAATA
>NZ_PDUS01000024.1:0-668 GCF_002723455.1 Pseudoalteromonas sp. 3D05
AAAATCACTGTACCACTACAATCAGCTATCTCGACTTTTAAAGGAGAATCTCTTTTAGTTAAGGAATCAGAGTAAACCTGTTATTTATCCCCTTTAATTTCACTATCCCACCACTTTTGGGCATATGTCTCAGCGAGTAGACTAGCAGTCTTCATTAAGTCTCCATCTGCTTGAGAGTTAATTCGCGTGTAACTTACATCAATCAAATCAGCAAACTTCCTAAGAAGAAATTCCCAATCTTCAGCCCCTAAGTACCTTCTCGACATTCCCGAACCCACAAACAGGAAAGGGGAAGCCGAAAAGTTCTTGAAGTGATCGCTCAGGTTCTTTTTAAAAGTCATGGGTCTTCCTTGTTGTTCTTATTTAAAGCCGGATTGGATTCTGTACCCTAAGATTATATAAGTCACTGTTAGGATGATACAAATTAAAAACTAATAGAGTCTTCTCCAGCGGTCAAATCGAATATCTAAAATTCTGAGAATATAATTATAGAAAGGAAAATTACGCTACAAATATGCTACATAGGATTAAAAACAAACAAACTTTAAACTATAACCTATTGATTTTATTGGTAGCCCCTACAGGAATCGAACCTGTAACTGCCCCTTAGGAGGGGGCCGTTATATCCATTTAACTAAGAGGCCATGCGCTAGGTGCTAGGTGCTAGG
>NZ_PDUS01000024.1:762-51738 GCF_002723455.1 Pseudoalteromonas sp. 3D05
GCTAGGTGCTAGGTGCTAGGAAAGTATAACGGGTTAAGCTGTTTTTAATCAAGCTGTTAAATAACGTAAACCGATTAATTCAAGCGTGCGCTGCGTAAGTTAACCTGAATTCTGGATAATAAATCTATCTCCAGCGGCTACTTTCAACGCTAACTGCGTTGAATTTACTTGCAATAGACTAGCTATTGACGCGTAAATTCGCCTTGTTATCGCTAAAAGTCTCCGGCTGGAGACTAATAAATATATTTATGATTTAATATCAATACTTTAGTACATCTCTTAACCAGAGTTCAGGTTAAGTTAATATCGTCGTTTTTTAATACGTAATAAGGTAATAGCTTTTGGCTACTTGCCACTACCCGCTTACTTTGCACATCAATAATCCGCGTATTAACTTCTACGCCACTGCTGCGGTAGATTAAAGTGCCAGATAGCACATGGCTTGCAACACGCTTGTTTGCTAAGTTATCTACTTCCCGTGAGAACACAAAGTCTCCGCGTTGGTTCACTAAAATTTGATCGGTTGTTTTAAAATCAACAATGCCATAACCAAATTGTTGTAGCTGGTGAATAAAGCTTTCTGAGAGCTGGTTACCAAGCTGGCTGCTTTTAGTCAGACTGTTATCTAAATCAACAAAAGAAGTCACTGCAATCGAGATATCTTGCTCTAATTGCATGGTATCGACTAAGTCTAACGCCATTTGTTCAACATAATTAACCAGCGTTTTATTATGTTTACTCGGTGCGAACTGCGTTGAGCTTTGATAGCGTTGCTCTTGTTGCATGTGTGCTTGATGTATCAATTGACTTAAATCATAACTCGGGGTGGGCTCTGGCGCACTATCGACCGATTGCGTTTCTACCATGCTGCACCCTGCAACAAACGAGACAGCTAAGCTAACACTTAATATGGCTGCACACTTAGTTATATAAGTCATAGTTACTCTCACTCATTCGCTTGTTTTAGCATAATACCGTCAGTGCGATAACTGCTATCTAATGCATCCACCACAGATTGAGGTATAAACCCCTGCGCAGAGCCAACAACAGCTTTGCTGGTTAACCCAACTATACGTGCATTTATTAATACGCCGCCTTGGTGATTCACCATGGTGCCTGCTAATACATAGTTAAAGTTTTGATCTGGGCTGAGTTCTAAATAATCTCGGCTGAATACAAAATCGCCGTTTGGTGTAACGCGCATGAAATCGGTGGTTTTAAAATCGATAACGGGTACGCCAAAACTGTGCAGTTCGTGCATAAAGCTTTCGGCTATTTGATTGCCAAGTAACGTTCCATCATTGTATTCATCGTCTAAATAAATAAAGCTCGATACAGCTAATGGCGTTCGTGTATTCACATATTGCAGGTTTTCAGCCATGTCTTGCATGATACCGCGAACATAATGGTTAATATTTTTGCGTGTAGCGACGCCCAGTTGACTGCTGTCATTCATTACAGCTTTATTTTGGAACACGCCACTATTCTGACCAGGCTCAGCAACACTTCGCTCCATAGCAAGCTGTGGTGTGGTGTTATTTTCTGCGCTGCTGGTGTCATTCATCATTTGCGAACAACCGAAGCCCAGCGGTAAACATAGGGTTAGTAATAAGCGTTTCATAAGGGCTCCTAATTAATATTCACTGCGGTAAATAAAACCACCGCGTTGCTGAATTTTTTCATCGCTCCACATCACATTTATGGGGATTTCAGTACTTGCTGCTGAGGTGATGACATTGCTTTGTGCGTTCACCATGCGTGCATTGATGATGTAGGCATGTTGTTGCCGCGTTAATGTACCAGTGATGACATAGTCAATATTCTGGCGTTGATTTAATTTTGCAATGTCTCTGCTGAGCATGCTATCTGCCGATGCTGACAAATTTAAATTATTTTCTAAACGGTACTCAATTATATTATAGCCAAGCTGCGTTAGTTGCGTGATTAGGCTTTCTTGAATTTGCTGGCTCAGACCATGACCTTGTCCTTGCGCAAGGCCTGTTTCTAGGGCGTCAGCTAAAAAAAAGCTTGTTATAGCAATACGTGACGAGCTTTTAAATGAACCATTTTTATGACTAAGCTGCGTGCTTAAATCGCGAACGTATTGATCCACAGTAAAAGACGCCATAGTCGCTTTTTCAACTTGAGTATTCGTCTTTTTTACGGGCTCACTGGTCAAACTACAAGCGGTTAGACTCAGTGACAATAAAAGTATTAACAGGCGCATATTTGCCATCCTCTATGAGCATAGCAGTATCAAAGCAATAATTATGCCTACTTAAAAGGCTGCGCTGTATAATGGCTTACTAAACAGTTTATTTTATGTTGTTTAAGTTTTTCACACTCTAAACTGGCGTTTTTTTGATACTGATATGCACCAAGTTTCAATCGGTAATAGGTCGTGCCGTTTACCTTAACCGGTTCTACATTTGCGATAAGTTCCCCGGCAAATAACTCAGGGGCTTTTAATTTTAGTTCTTCGACCGTTTTACTCAGCCTCATTCGCTCAGTAACTGATGCCACTTGAAGTGCAAATAATGGCTGTGGTGTTGGCTGATACTCAACAGCTGGTTTTGGCTTTTTAACAGGTGTAGCCTGTATATTTGGCTGAGTCGTTTTTTGTTCCACCACCGCGTTAAGCTGTGAGATTAAAAGTTTTAAATCTTGCTCAATTAGCAGTAACCGTTCTATTCCTGGTTTTGCTTGTTGCCATTGTGATGCTGAAGCCTTTAATTGCGCTAACTCTGCTGCGGAAATAGAGACCTGTTCGTCATTTGTAGCTTGGCTGTTGTTACTAGAATGTGTAGTACTGCAACCAAAAGCGGTTAAACATACCAGCAATATAATAAGTGTGTTTTTTACTGTGCCATGTGGCGCCATTGATAAATCCTTTTTTACTAATAGGTTATATTTTTTGAGCTTGAACAGTGCATTTTAAACCTTTACTTTTTAATGCTACACACGTGTTTTGCAAATCATTATTTTCAATTATTGAGAAACCAAAGGCTAAAATATAGCGCTCATTGTCTTTTAGATAAAATGCCTCTCTGAGCGCTTTTGGCTCTAAGTGCTGCTTAATTAATTGAAAATACGTTTTCAACATCGCCAAAGATGAAAAACTGCCAGCATGCGAAATATACCCTGAATGCTTCACTTTTTCGGTCAAAACAAAATCAACACCCATAACGACATCACCTTGCGGTGATAAATTTACAGCAATGTTTTGCGTTTCTTTCAGCGACTTTTTATTTTTATAATTTTGACTTATCACTGCTTTATACTCACCGGGCCTTAAATCTGTAAATAAATAATACCCATCGTAGGCCGCTTGTGTTTGTGCTACTTGCTTGCCTTGTTTGTCCAATAACACTATATCTGCATAGGGTTTAACCTCACTGTGCTGGCCTTTTTGCTGATAAACCACTCCCTCAATTTCACTCGCATTATTTAATGGGTAATCCATATATTCAATAAAGCCTGCTCGTGGAGTGATTGAAAAGCCATCGTGGGCTGGTACTAAAAATGGATCTGGGAAGCTGTCTTTATCAAGCACAATATCTGTTGTACGGTTTGCCGGCATTGAGGTAAGTAAGGCTATTCCCTGCTCATCTGTAATCGCTTGGCGATAGTTTTGTAGCCCTTTTACTTTTACACCAACAACCCCTTGTTCGTTCTCATCCATTACACCGTTGTTATTATCGTCAATAAAAACGCGTAACATTAATGTACCTGTAGTCGTTAGGCTCTGTTTTGAAACAAAATAGTTATTGTTTTGCGCATCCATCCCTAAACTAAAGCGACTATAAACACCAAACTGCCAATTTTCTTCACTGTCGTAATTAAAGTTACTCGTCACACTAAACTTATCGCTTTGCCATGTTAAGCCTAAATCTGCTGATTGCAGGTCATTGATTCGCGAATCTCGTAGTGTTAATTCGGCTTGTAACTGACTGCTAATGCTACGGTTAAACTCGGCTTCATAGCTGGTAATTTCGCTTACAGGCGATAAGGTGTAATCAATGCCAAAACGGCTATAAATACGGCCAAAGCGACCTTGTAAGCGCGATGTGCCATCAACAAATTCATGGTTATTAGTGTCTTGCCATTGCAGCTGATTGCTTAGTGAAAGGCCTGAGAAGGCATAATTTAAACGGTTTTGTACTTGTTTATATATTCCCTGACTATCCGATTGCTGATAAAGAAGATTGTTCTGATAATTTAATCGGCCAAAATCGCTCTGCATTAATTCGCCAGCCATATTTATTTGGTAGCTATCATATTCCTGATTTGTTTCGTCAGTTCGGTTAGTAGCGCTAAAAAGTAAAGATTGTTCTGCAACTTGGCTTCGTGCTGTTAACTCAAGATCTTTTTCATTTTGGTTGTTTTGCTCGTAATCTAGGTTCAATAAGAGCCGATTAAACACGCTTAGGTTTGTACCAATGGCAACGTGTTGCAAGTCGTCATCTGCTCTTTTTTGCCCCAATGCAGCTGTATAAATAGAGACGTTATCAGTAATTCCTTGCTCAAACCGCCCAGCAACTTGCCAACCTGTATTATTAAAGTTGCTGTTACCGAGTAACTGTTTTCCTTGCTCTGACACAGACAGCTCGTAAAACCCTTCACCTTTATCTAGTTGATTACCATCAACAAAATAGTATTCAGTTTTACGCTCAACTTGTCCTTGAGGGCCATAAAATATCAACTCAAAATTATTTTCGCCATAATATAAATCTACATTTTCAAAAACATAACGCCCATCGGCTAAACTTAGTTGCTGCGCAATTAATACTCCGTTGCGATAAAGCTCAGCATCCCACCCTAACTGAATGGCGCCACTTAAATTAATACGATTGTTATCAAATTGCTGGTTAAGATCACGATTAGAAAACTTAACCCCACGTCCATACTGGCTGTTATAACGACTCCCTACTTGAGTTGCGATAACGTCGCCAAATTCAACTTCACTAGCGCCTAAAACACCGAGTAAGTTACTTTGTGAATCTTGCCTAGTAAAAGTTAAACGTGAGTCTGTTAATAAATCACCTTCGCGACCAGATAAAAAGTACTCTGCTGATAAATAGGCAAAATCTTGTGCGCCTAATAATGAATATCGGGTTCTATTTTGGTTTTTATCGGCACTGTAATTTAATTGCAAGTCAGCCACGGGCGCTGAAATAGCTTGATAAGGACTGGCTTTCCAAGGCAGTGTCGGTTGTGACTTTTGCTTTGTTGGATTAAGAGTTCTCCCCTTGCGCTGACGCTGAAGCTCGATCGGGAGTGGTTCATCTGTGCTTAGGTATACTTCCAAATCAGCATAATCGACATTAAAGGCAATACCAAATGCATAGTTTAAAACGTCAATTTCAATGTAAATATCATCATCAATACTGATATCGGTATCAGCTAGCTGCAAAACACCATGATCTGTAATTAATGTGTTATCAGACAATTCAAATGTTCGTTGATTGGCGTACCAGCCTTTTGCTGAGCTTGTTGGTAAATCTATTTCTATTGCAAATTGAAGGATATCTGCAAACCCTGATAAACCCAACTGCACGTTTTTTTCACTTTTGAGCGCAAAAACCTCACCCAAGTAATGGCCATTTAAATAAAGTGAAAACAGTAAAAACTCACCGGTTGCAATTCGCTGCTGCGGCTCAACTAAAACCGGTGTTTGAGGTGTGACTTGAAGGTTAGCTGTTGCAAGTTTGCTTTGAATTAGTTGCAGCGTATCGAGCGCATCATTCGCTGTTGACGCCGTTTTACTCGATACGCTAATACTTAGGCATAGAGATAGCCAAAGTAATGATCTACTTACCTTATTATGTGCTTTCATTCACGCTTATAATAGCAACATGTTAGTTGTTATAGGCAATGTATGCTCAGCAAAGGTCACATCTGCGTATTCATCTGCCCCTGTGTATTTAAATTCTACAACACCTGGTTGTGTAATGGCTTTATCGCTAAACAAACTTAGGGTGACATCGGCACTGTCTACATCTGAATAAATACTTAAATTACCAATCTCAGCTACTTTCTCTGCAGAACTATTTGTATCGCTTTTAAAGTATGCGCTTAACTTTCCATAACTACTAAACCCAGTATTGCGGTTAACTTTTAATTTAAACTGCATGCGCTGATTATCTGGGTTTTTAATAACTTTTGCATGCTCAATAGTTACCTCGGGTACTTCTGCACTTTCACGCAGAACCACAGGAATACTGTAACTCATGATCATATTAATTTTTATCGAGCTATTAATTTTGGTGTTTTCGTTAGGTAACGCTTGAAACAGTAAGTGAGAACGGTACTCGCCAGGAGCCAAACCTTTAGGCTTTCTAAGTGCAACTTTAACAGTTTGCTTTTCACCGGGGGCTAACCTCATTTGCTTTGGCGATAGCCTTGTCATTGGGCTTAAACTTGTGTCAGTCGCTTCAGGCAGAGTTACATAGCCGCCAGTTGGTGTAGATTGCTTTTCACTCCAAATTACTCGGTATGTTTTATATTCTTTACTTGTATTAATTACGCTTACTTTAGCGGTACGCTGGCGTTCATCAAAACTAATACGGGTTGGAGAAATTAGCAGGTCTGCAATTGCGCTTTGACTTAAAAATAAAAAACTGAAAACCAACATAAACGTTAACTTGTTGAACATTTTAATCCTTAGTAGTCCACGGAAATTTCAAGATTTGTAGAAGATGAATAGTTACCATCTGAAAATTGTTTAGTGCTTGTGTTTATTTCAAGCTTGCCACCAATCAGTACACGAACTTCGCCGAATTCATCGCCAAATCCGTACTTTGGAAAGCCATTTAAACTCACTTTAAAATCGGCGCTACTGCTGCCTTGCGTATCGTGTTGAAGGGTAACAGGCGCGACTAAATTCATTGTTACACGGGTGCCTGTTGGAATACCCGTTAATATAAGCTCTGCTGGATGACCCTCTCTAATAATATAAATATCACCGGAGGTATTTATAGTGCCGTCATCTTTAATTATTACAGAGCCGAACTGTTCACTTTGTAAAACAACTAAAGTGCCAAAATCAAGCGCTTGCTGCTCTATACTGGCCGATTTAACTAATAGCGGGCATAACGCTAAATACAAGCTCAATATAGTGCAAAAGCGCATAATAAACTCAGCGGCCTAAATTAATAAGCAACTTCAATCTGGAAGTTACCAGTGTAATCAGTATCGCGGTATGCTTCACTAGAAGCAATCCCAGCGGTAGAGAGAGTTGCACCAATATTAAACTCAACACTCCCATCTGCATCAGCTGTTAAGTTTGGGTTTCCTGATGTATAAGGTGTGTTAGCATTTGGACCACTGGTAATAAAATATGTCCAACTGCCAACAGTGAAGTTTGGCTCATTTAAACCCTGACCATCAGAATCGAGTACTGTCGCTGTTGGATCTGTGATTGTTAGGCGAGCATTAGGTACGACATCTGATACAGTAAAAGAAGCGGGTGAACCTTGCCCTATGATAGAAATAATAGCGGGTGAGTTATCAGTTCTTGACGATACAGGACTTGCATCTGGATCTGGATCAATAACTAAGGTTGCTTGGTTAGCGCCTGTTGGATCTGCAACCGCACGAATAATACCAAAATCTAAATCATTACCTTTGGTCAAAACAACTGTATTTTGTACTTTAACCGTTGCACTAAAACTCTCGCTTGTAGCATAAACACCAAAAGAACTTGCAGCGACGGCTACTGCTAGTAAAGTAGAAGATAATTTCATACTAAATCCTTATAAAAGACGGGACATTACCCTATGTTGTCCCTATCATAATTATTATCGACAGTTAGGACAAATACTTTACGCTTAATTACTGAAACAAAAGATAAAGCGTACTTTATTCATATAGGTTGGCCGACAAATGGCGCACTTAAACACTTTTGTCCCATATTTTTTGCAATTAAGCAAAAAGTATTAGCTTCTGTATAATCTTGAAAAGGGCCTACGCGTAAGCCATAAAGCGTAACGCCTTTGTTCTCTCGCTGAGTCATTAAAAAGTCGAGCTGCTTAAACGCATGAGGGTATTCTCGGTGTAATCTCACTATTTGCAACTTAACCAGCTCTGGTCTCAAATAAAGTCCTAGCTGTGCACCTGCAAGGGAATCCGACTTTGTTTGGTATATAGATTCACCAACCACATTACTTTTATCCGTTTGAGTGGCCTGATTACCATGGAGCACATCCACCCGCTCTGAACGAAGTTCTGACGGACCTTGTGCTAATTGAGAGTTTGACGACAACGCCATAATCAGAAGTTTTAGATCATTTTCCATACTTGCAAGTCGATTAATACTGCCTTGTTGTTGCTGCCACTGTGCAACATATTCTTTAACTTGCTGATCAGAGATAAGTGATGATGAATCATCAACCTCGTGACTTTCATTCATGGCGCAACCAGCCATCATCACTGCTAACATCAAAGTAAGCCAAATTCGAAGTGTAATATGCATTTTTTGCGCTTTAGTTAAAAAGTAATACGGTAATTAAGCAAAGTAAATGCCAGCTTATGTTTAATCGTTATGTTTATAAAATAAAAAAGTGCCATTTAGGCACTTTTTTATAATTCACTGGTTTATTGCCTATTTTACTAAGCCTTTAATAAACTGTGATAAATCAGTTTTAAACTCATCTCTGCGTAGGGCAAATTCGATAGTTGCTTTTAAGTAGCCTAATTTACTGCCACAATCATGACTGCGCCCTTTGATGGCGTAAGCTGCCACAGGCTCTTTTTCCATTAACATGGCAATGGCGTCGGTTAATTGGATTTCATCACCTGCACCAGCAGGCGTTTTTGCGAGTAATGGCCAAATATTTTTACTTAAAACATAGCGTCCAACCACCGCAAGGTTTGATGGTGCAGTTTCAACCGGTGGCTTTTCAACCATGTTAGCAATAGCAGCGCTTTGGCCTTGTGTTATATTTTCGTCACCAATATCAACAACACCAAACTTATCAACATCTTGCATAGGCACTGGCTCAACCATAATTTGGCTTTCACCCGTTTGCTCAAAATGAGTGATCATTTCAGCTAAATTGTCTTTTTTGAGATTGCTTTCATGATCGTCAATAATCACATCTGGCAAAATAACCACAAATGGCTCGTCACCAATAATCGGTGCTGCGCAGTTAATCGCATGGCCTAAGCCTTTTGCTTCACCTTGGCGAACATGAATGATGGTTACGTCTTTCGGGCAAATCGATTGCACCTCGGCCAATAATTGCCGCTTTACCCGCTTTTCAAGCGTGGCTTCTAATTCAAAACTGGTATCAAAGTGGTTTTCTATTGAGTTCTTACTAGAGTGAGTAACTAATACGATTTCTTTGATACCTGCAGCAATGGCTTCGCTAACCACATACTGAATTAATGGTCGATCTACAACTGGCAGCATTTCTTTCGGTATTGCTTTGGTTGCGGGTAACATTCTCGTTCCTAGGCCCGCAACTGGTATAACAGCTTTCATTTGATTCTCCTTAAATGGGTATTATTTGTCCTACACTGAAAAAGGGTATTTAATCGCGTCATGGCATTGGTAGCCTATGACTTCAAAGTCATCTCTTGTGACCCATGTTTCAATGTCTTCTAATGTTTTAATTGCAGGATTGATACGCAACTGAGGTGACTCAAATGGCTCACGCTTTAATTGAACATCACGCATTAATTCTAGTTGGTTTTCATAAATATGCGCATTTACAATTTTATGGTATGCCTTACCCGGTTTGTGGCCGGTAATTTGCGCCACTAAAGCAAGCAATACAAAACACTGTATTTGATTGAAATTCAAACCAAGCGGTACGTCACAACTGCGTTGGTATGATGTTAAAGATAACGTATCGCCTAACAGTGAGAATGTATGAGTGTGCATACATGGGCGTAAGCAACCTAGGTCAAACTCACCAGGGTTGTAAAACGTGATAATTTCACCTCTGTCATCGACCCCATTTGTTAGGTTATCAATTACTTTTTTAAGCTGATCTAACGGTGTACCATCGGGGCGTTGCCAGTGTCGACCTTGAACGCCGTATACCCGCCCCATGTCGTCTTCACCTTGTCGATTAGGGTTATTAAGCCATGCTTGATTTTCATTGGCATTGGCATCCCACGTCATACAACCAATTTCACGAAACTGTGCTGCACTGCTGTAACCGCGAAGGTAACCTAGCAGCTCAGCAATTGCCGCTTTATAGTAGCTTTTGCGGGTTGTGATCATTGGGAACTTATTGTTAGCTACATCGTACTCAAGATCTGCATTTATTACGGTTAAACAACGTGTTCCTGTACGTTTATTTTCAACCCAAACTCCTTCATCAACAATGCGCTGACATAACTCTAAATATTGTTTCATTATTCGCTCTTTTTAAGCTTTACTAGCAGCTGACGGTTGCGGCTTTTTGTACGCCCATATTATCAAACCTAAGCCACCAATAACCATCGGTAACGATAAAATTTGTCCCATTGAGATAAAACCGCCAAACAAGCCTAAATGTGCATCTGGCTCTCTAAAGTATTCGATGGCAAAACGGAATACACCGTAACCTAATAAAAATAAGCCGCCCACACTGCCCGCTGGACGCGGCTTTTTAGTGAATACATATAAAATAATAAACAGCACTAAGCCTTCAAAAAATGCCTCATAAAGTTGCGAGGGGTGACGGGCAAGTGGTCCACCTGACGGGAATACAACAGCCCAAGGTACGTCAGTGGTTCGCCCCCACAGTTCACCGTTTATAAAGTTACCAATACGCCCAGCTAATAAGCCTACCGGTACAAGCGGTGCCACAAAATCACCTACAGCGAGAAGTTGCTTTTTACGAGTCCATGCGAAAATACAAATTGCGGTGATAACACCTAATGTACCGCCATGAAATGACATGCCGCCTTGATCTATTCTAAATAAATAAAATGGGTTTTCTAAAAAGTAGCTAAACTGATAAAACAGCACATACCCTACGCGCCCACCTAATATCACCCCCAGCATGCCATAAAAAAGTAAGTCGCTGACTTCGTCTTTTGACCAACCTGAGTTGGGTTTAGCTGCTTGGCGATTTGCCCACCACATGGCAAAAGCAAACCCTATTAAATACATTAACCCGTACCAACGTACGCTTAGTGGACCGACCGAAAATATAACCGGATCTATTTGTGGAAATTCTAGAGCCATAAAAATTAAACCTTAACTAAACACCATTTGAAGTGCGATGATAACCAATAATACTGCAAACGCTTTCTTTATCGTTGCAACGGGTAAATAATGAGTCGCTTTTGCACCAATAGGCGCCATAAACCAAGAGGTTATAACAATCCCTAACAATGCGGGTAAATATACAAATCCAACAAAGCCATGTGCTAAGTCAGTCACCTTCCAGCCAGCCGATATATAGCCAACCGAACCAAACAAAGCAATAACAATACCACACGCGGCAGCACAGCCGATTGCTTTTTTAATATCAACTGAAAAATAATTCAGCAAGGGTACAATTAACGCGCCACCACCAATACCAATTAAGCCTGACAAACCGCCCATTATCGCGCTAAAAGCACCAATAACGGGACCTTTAGGCATCGCTTTAACACTGGGTGCTTGCTTACGTGTTGATAGCACCATACGAGCAGCAATAAATACGACACTCGTTGCAAATACTGCCCGTAATAATTGTTCTGGAATAAAACTCGCTGCAAAGCCACTTAACAAAGCGCCTACCCCAACACCGCTCATAACCCAAGGTGCTATTTCCCACGGTACATTATTATTTTTATGGTGTGCTAAAGCTGAGGATGTCGACGTAAATAAGATTGAGGCCAAAGAAGTGGCAATTGCAATAACAAGCACGTGATCTGCATCTGCTACATCAAACTTTACCAGTAAACTACTGAGCACGGGCACGATGATCAAGCCACCGCCTATGCCAAGTAAACCTGCTAAAAACCCGACAATACTACCTAGTACTGCACAGCTTGCGATCAATATAACTAAATCATGCATAGCACGCTCTTATAAATAAATTGTTATATGCATATACTAATCCATTATATCTTAGGATCACAGCTTAAATTAACCGTTTTATCAACCATGGCTTGGGGTATAAAAAAGCTTACCTAGTTTGTGTTCAATCATAAAATTGCGTGTTAAACGCAATACTTGTTTTGCAGTAGATTGGGCTAAACACTCGGCCAATAATACTTCCATATCACTCATTTTTAAGCGTCTGAGTACCCACTTTACTTTACTGATAGAAAAGTGATTCATACTAAGTTGTCTATATCCCATCGCAATTAGTAAAATTGCGCCTTCTGGGTCGCCGCCAAGCTCGCCACATAAACTTAAAGATAAGTCGTAGTGTTGGCACTCTTGGGCTACTTTTTGTAGCACACGTAAAACGCCAGGGTGATATGGGTTGAATAAATCTGCGACCCGCGCATTTGAACGATCAACTGCCAGTAAGTATTGCGTTAAGTCGTTACTGCCCACCGAGCAAAAATCAACTTTTTTAGACCATTCAGGTAGCATGAACACACTTGAGGGTACTTCTAGCATTACGCCTACTTCAGGGCGCTCAATTACTTTATCTGGGTGCAGCTCTTCTAACTCAAAATATGCTTGCGATAATAAAGCCAGTGATTCATCCACTTCTTCTGTGCCGCTAATCATTGGTAGCATAATTTTTAGATTGCCCAGGCCCATATTTGCTTTAATCATCGCTTTTAATTGATCTAAAAATAATTCTGGATGATCTAGCGTGACGCGAATCCCTCGCCAACCTAAAAATGGGTTGTCTTCTGTAATATCAAAGTAATCTAAAACCTTATCACCACCAATGTCCAACGTGCGCATTACAACTGGCGAAGGATGATAACTTTCCAATACCTGTCGATACCAGTTTTCTTGATCTACCTGTGAAGGAAATTGACCTTTTTGCATAAACCATGCTTCTGTACGGTATAAACCTACGCCATCGCAAAGCACTGTGCTGACACTTTCGGTATTAAGGTCCAAACCTGCATTAAGTAACAAACTAATTTGCTGCCCATCTAAGGTAACAGCTTCGCAAGCTTGCTCAGCAATAAACTTATCATTGAGGATTGTTTCTTGGTATTTCAGTTGTAGATATTCATCTTGCAAGATTTGCGAAGGGGAAATATATAAACGCCCTGAGTAAGCGTCTAATATCATTTTTTTACCATCGAATTGCAGTAAAGGAACGTCTTCTATACCCCAAATTGCTGGGATCCCCATAGCCCGAGTCAAAATTGAGGCATGGCTGTTTGCTGAGCCATTCACACTAACTACACCCACTAAGTGCCCCTTTGGCACTTCCGCTAACATGGCGGGTGTTACGGTATTTGCAATGAGAACGGTGTCTTTTGGATAAGGCTTGACCGCATGTTCGGTCTTGACCAAGTGGTGAAGCACTCGTAAACCAATATCTTTTACATCAACAGCACGCTCTTTAATGTAGGGGTCTTGCATTGCATTGAACTGTGCAATTAATTTTTCAATTACAATTTTAAGTGAGCTTTTAGCGCACCAACCTTGTTGCAATTGCGTTTCAACATTTTGCCCTAAACTCTTTGCATCAAGCAGCTGCTGGTATACATCAAATACAGCCAAAGCCTCTTTGGGTATCGAGTCACTAAGTGTCATTGATAGAGTATTAAATTCGTGTCGAGTTGCTGAAACGGCTTGGCTAAACAAGCGTTGTTGCAGTGCCTGATTAGCATCCTTTTTCAGCTCAATAGATGTAAAATCAAGTTTGGGGATGACAACAAACGCTTGGCCTATCGCAATCCCAGGGGCGCTCGACACACCTTTTAGTACTGAGGTTTGATGAGATGACTCATCTTGACGCAACACTTCTTTTATTTCTGCATGTGCAAGCTGAGACGCTAGCTGAGCAGATAATGTGATTAAAAATGACTCTTCATCTTGGCTAAATACACGCGCAACTTTTTGCTGAACAACGATTACACCCAACACTTTTTTTTGATGAACAACAGGAACCGATAAAAAAGCATTATAGCTTTCTTCGTTTACTTCTGGGGAGGATTTAAAGCGCGGGTGTGATTTTGCATAGGCAATGTTTATGGGTTCTTCTCGCTGTGCAACTAAACCAACAAGGCCTTCAGTAAAACCAATCCTAAACGTACCAACAGCTGTGGGATTTAATCCCTGTGTTGCCATTAATACAAAATTGTCTTGGCTGTAATCTGCAAAGTAAATTGAGCAACACTCAGTTTGCATGGCGTCTTTGACCATGTTTACAAAACACGCTAATGCACTGTCTAAACACGCCTGTTGCGAAACAGACTCTGCAATAGCCCTAAGTGTTGCCAGCATAGCTTTCCTTATCTACCTTTGTGTCGCCATGAATCTTTTGATTGTTCACGCTTATTAAAAGGCATCGCAAATGGTGCAAACTCTTTCATGACGCGACGATATACATCGCGTTTAAACGATACAACTTGCCTAACCGGATACCAATAACTTACCCAGCGCCAATCGTCGAACTCCGGGTGATGTGTTTTAAGTAAGTCTACTTCTTCATCTTTACAACGAAGTTTCAGTAAAAACCATTTTTGTTTTTGCCCAATACACACCGGACTTGAATCGCGGCGGATTAAACGTTTGGGTAATTTATAGCGTAACCAATGTTTAGAACTTGCAACAATTTCTACATCTTCTGGGCGCAAGCCTACTTCTTCGTGTAATTCACGGTACATTGTTTGTTCTGCGCTTTCGCCACTGTCAACACCACCTTGCGGAAACTGCCACGAATGCTGACCATAGCGTCGAGCCCAAAAAACTTGTCCCTGATTATTGCAAATTACAATTCCGACATTGGCACGAAAACCTTCGGCATCAATCACCTTAGTGCCTCATTTGTAAGTCGATTTTTAATGATTGTTCCACATTAGCTGCAATACGGCAAACACTATTATAACCAAGCACACTACAGGTATAGATTTAAGGGCCAATGAAGTGCAATTATTAACCGAACATCCAAGTGCTACGTTATTTCTAATAAATATGGGTAATACTTCAGCTATTTTGCTCACCTTACTCACAGCTTGTGCATAACTTTAGTTTATACAGGTTGTTTTGCAAACAAATCCACAATAGGCGATCTAATAAAATGCTTTTTCCACAGATTCTGTGGATAACATTGTTCATATATCTGTATTTATCCTCGTTAGCTTTTGATACGCACTGCATTTGAATCTAATAAATTATACAAAAAACATAATAATCATAAACTTAAGAAGAAAACATCTAGCGTCGAAACTGTAAAAAAGTTACCCACCAAGGCTTGGGTAAAAAACACCCAAACACATAGATATCCACTCACAATCAATTTTGCTATCATGTTATGTGAATTGAAACAATAGAATATTTCTCTTATGCGAGCTGTAAAACCTCAATCAATCAATGAATTAATGCAACGTGTAAATAACATCGCAGGCATGACATTAGGCCAATTAGCACAACAGTATCAATTTAAAACTCCAGATGATTTATTACGAGAAAAGGGCTGGACAGGTCAACTGATTGAATATGTTTTGGGTGCAACGGCCGGTTCGAAGCCGACACCTGATTTTGAAGAGTTAGGGGTAGAACTAAAAACACTGCCGATTTCTTTTAAAGGTAAACCCCTTGAAACCACGTTTGTATCCGTCACTCCTTTACTCAATGTTACAGGAATGACTTGGCAACAAAGTCATGTGCGCCAAAAACTAAACCATGTTTTATGGCTGCCTATCTTAGGTGAACGCGATGTTATTCCATTTGATAGAGTAATAGGTAGCGGTTTTCTGTGGCAACCAAGTGCCCAGCAAGATGCACAATTACAACGAGATTGGGAAGAACAGATGGAGCTTATCGCATTAGGTCGCGTCGATGAAATATCAGGGCATTTAGGCGATGTAATGCAAATAAGGCCCAAAGCAGCCAATAGTCGGATCGTGACCGACGCAATTGGCCCTAATGGTAAATTGATAAAAACCCTGCCCCGTGGCTTTTATTTAAAAACCAACTTTACTGGCGAGATACTAAGGCGGCAGTTTCAGCTATAAAAATAAAAAGTGCGATGCACAATCAGAGCTAAAAACAAAAAATCCCCGCATGCGCGAGGATTTTTTAAAAGTTTAAATCAGATGCTAAAGCATTACTGACCTTTAACTTCTTTAAGGCCGTTGTACGGTGCTTTAGCGCCTAATTGCTCTTCAATGCGAAGCAATTGGTTGTACTTAGCAACACGGTCAGAACGGCTCAGTGAACCCGTTTTAATTTGACCCGCTGCGGTACCTACTGCTAAATCAGCGATAGTGGCGTCTTCTGTTTCACCAGAACGATGAGAGATAACCACTGTAAAGCCAGCATCTTTAGCCATTTTGATTGCTGCTAACGTTTCAGTTAGTGAACCAATTTGGTTAAATTTGATTAAGATAGAGTTAGCAATACCGTTATCAATACCACGCTTTAAGATTTTAGTGTTTGTAACGAACAAGTCATCACCAACTAACTGAACTTTGTCACCAATTAATTGTGTTTGGTGTGCAAAGCCGTCCCAATCAGACTCATCTAGACCATCTTCAATTGATACAATTGGGTATTGCTCAGTAAGATCTTTTAAGAAGTGGTTAAATTCTTCTGATGTGAATTTTTTACCTTCGCCTTTCAGGTCATAGATATTTGCTTCTTTGTCGTAGAACTCAGAGGCAGCACAGTCTAAGGCTAATGTAATGTCTTTACCTAGCTCGTAACCTGCGTTTGCTACAGCGACTTTTATCGCAGCAAGGGCGGCTTCATTTGAAGCAAGGTTAGGTGCAAAACCACCTTCGTCACCTACAGAAGTTGAGTGACCTTCTGATTTAAGTACTTTTGCAAGGCTGTGGAATACTTCAGCACCCATGCGTAGTGCTTCACGGAAGTTAGCCGCGCCAACAGGTTGAACCATAAACTCTTGAATATCTACTGAGTTGTCAGCATGCTCACCACCATTGATGATGTTCATCATTGGTAATGGCATAGAGTACACACCAGGCGTGCCGTTTAGATCAGCAATGTGCTCATAAAGCTCTACTTTTTTAGATTGAGCAGCAGCTTTTGCTGTAGCAAGTGATACTGCTAGAATTGCATTAGCACCTAATTTTTCTTTATTCTCAGTGCCGTCTAAATCTAGCATTACTTGGTCAACAGTCTGTTGTTCTAATGCGTTTTGACCTTCTAAAGCAGCAGAGATTTCATTATTGATAAAACCAACCGCTTTTAAAACACCTTTACCTAAGTAACGTGCTTTATCACCATCACGTAATTCAAGTGCTTCGCGAGTACCTGTTGATGCACCTGAAGGTGCTGCAGCGCGTCCCCAAGAACCGTCAGCTAAATGAACATCAGCTTCTACAGTTGGGTTACCACGCGAATCCATAATTTCGCGACCAATCACTTTTACGATATTTGACATCTCGATTCCTCTTTTCCCAAAATGGTGAGTTTGCCGGCTTTATTAATTTTCCTTAATACCGCCGCTTTAAAAACAAATAAGCCGTGCATAGAGCACGGCTTATTCACATTACGATGACGCTTTTTGATGAGTGTGTGCAGCTGCAACAAACCCTTCAAATAGCGGGTGACCATCACGTGGTGTTGACGTGAATTCCGGGTGGAATTGCGCGGCAATAAACCAAGGGTGATCTTTGTTTTCGATAATTTCAACTAACTTCTTATCTTCAGATAAGCCAGTGAAGCTCAAGCCAGCTTGCTCAAGCTTTTCTACAAAGTTGTTATTTACTTCGTAACGGTGACGATGACGTTCAACAATCTCATCACTGCCGTATACTTCACGTACCTTTGAACCCGGCGTTAAGTGGCATTTTTGAGCGCCTAAACGCATTGTGCCACCTAAATCAGATGCTTCATCGCGTACTTCTACGTTACCATCTGCATCTAACCACTCAGTAATTAGGCCTACTACAGGCGCTGAAGACTTCGCATTAAATTCTGTTGAATTAGCATCTAAAAGACCTGCAACATTACGTGCATATTCAATCAATGCTACTTGCATGCCCAAACAGATACCTAAGTAAGGCACTTTATTTTCACGGGCATATTTTGCCGCTAAAATTTTACCTTCAACACCTCGGCCACCAAATCCGCCCGGTACTAAAATCGCGTCTAAGTGAGCAAGTCGTTCTGTACCTTTGCTTTCAAGGTCTTGTGAATCAACGTATTCAATATTAACGGTTAAACGGTTTTTTAGGCCTGCATGTTTAAGTGCTTCGTTAACTGATTTGTATGCATCTGGTAATTCAATGTATTTACCTACCATACCAATTGTTACTTCGCCCGTTGGGTTAGACTCTTGGTATAATACTTGTTCCCATTCAACCAAGTCAGCTTCAGGCGCTTCTAGGTGGAAACGACGACATACAAAGTGATCAAGCTCTTGAGACTTTAATAGTGCTGGAATTTTATAAATGCTGTCTACATCTGGTAACGAGATAACTGCTTTCTCTTCAACATTAGTGAAAAGTGCAATTTTTGCACGCTCATTATTTGGTAACTTACGATCAGAACGACAGATAAGGATATCTGGCTGAATACCAATTGAGCGTAGCTCTTTAACAGAGTGTTGCGTTGGTTTGGTTTTCACTTCACCTGCAGGGCCTAAGAATGGCACTAGCGTTAAGTGAATAAACAATGCGCGCTCACGGCCAATTTCTGTGCCTAACTGACGAATTGCTTCTAAAAATGGTTGTGACTCAATATCACCTACCGTGCCACCAATTTCAACGATTGCCACATCGTGGCCTTCAGCACCGTCATAAACACGTTGCTTAATATCGTTAGTAATGTGTGGAATTACCTGAATAGTTGCACCAAGGTATTCACCACGACGCTCACGACGCAGTACATCTTCATATACACGGCCTTGTGTGAAGTTGTTACGGCTTGTCATTTTGGTGCGGATAAAACGCTCATAGTGACCTAAATCAAGGTCTGTTTCTGCACCGTCTTCGGTGACAAATACTTCACCGTGTTGAATTGGGCTCATTGTGCCTGGGTCAACGTTGATGTAAGGATCCAGCTTTAGAATGGTAACATTAAGACCACGGGCCTCTAAAATAGCTGCCAATGATGCTGCTGCAATACCTTTACCCAACGAAGAAACAACCCCGCCGGTAACGAAGATAAATTTTGTACTCATGCGAACCCTAGAATATCAGGAATTAAAAGGAATATAATACCCAAACAAGTGATTTTGGAATATGTTCAAGACGGGGCGAAATTATAGCAAAAGCCTCTCTATCAATCCAGTGAAAGTTAGCAATTCTCTGCACAAAAAACACACTCCAAAGCGCTCACTATCTAAGGCTGCTTTTTAATCGCCTCCCACGCAGCATCCATTTCTTCAAGGCTTGCGGTGTCAAGCGACTGTCCTTTAGCCTGTAAATAAGCCTGCACCTTTTGAAATCTTGATGAAAATTTATCATTTGCGCTGCGTAATAACTGTTCAGGATCACGTTTTATATGACGTGCAACATTAACGGTCGCAAATAACAAATCGCCCACCTCTTCAGCAGTATGCTCTGAGTAAGGGTCAACCGCGAGTGCTTCTTTTACTTCATCAACTTCTTCAGCCACTTTATCAAGCGCACCATGATACGTGGGCCAGTCAAAACCTAGCCCTGCGACACGTTGCTGAATCTTTTTTGCTTTACTTAATGCTGGTAAGTTAACTGGTATATCTTGCCACAGCGAAGTGGCTTCACTGGTGTTTTTATCTTTGCGTTCTTGCGCTTTAATTTGCTGCCACTGCTGCGCAACTTGGGTGTCAGTTAAGGCATGCTGATCTGCAAATACATGAGGGTGGCGTCTGATAAGTTTGTTATTTAAAACACTAACAACATCATCAAAATCAAACAGGGCTTGTTCCTTTGCCAATTGCGCATAGAAAACAACCTGAAAAAGTAAATCGCCTAGCTCTGCTTTTAGCTCAGTGTAATCACCACGCTCAATACAATCGGCCACTTCATACGCTTCTTCTAACGTATGCGGCACGATCGAGTTAAAATCTTGCTTTAAGTCCCAAGGACATCCGCTTTGTGGATCGCGCAGCTTTGCCATAATTGCTAATAATTCAGATAATGAGTTTTGCTTTTCCATAAACCCCTCTAGTGGCTTCGCTTGGCTTGGTGAACGCCTTCAATCTGATCAAGCTTTGAAAGCAAACGATTGGTACTAGACAAGTCGTGTACCTCAACTTGCATTGTAAATTTAGCCAGTTGCCTGTCTTCGAGCGTTTCCATATTCATGTTCAACACGTTTACTTTTTCATTAGCAAGCACTGAACTAATATCACGAATTAACCCTGCGCGATCTGTAGCTTCAATTTTAATACTTAACGCGTATGAACCATTAATTTCATCTGACCAGCTAACTGCTATTACGCGTTCTGGGTGCTTATTTTTTAAATTAGTAAATGAGTCACAATCGTCTCGATGTACGGCAATACCCCGGCCTTGTGTGATATAGCCAATAATTTGCTCACCAGGAACTGGGCGGCAACATTTAGCTACATGGCTCATTAAGCTGCCCACACCATCAACCACAATACCGTTTTTATCCCCACTCATTTTTGTTGGGTTTTTAAAACGGATAACAGGTTCATCATCTGTTCGGTCAGTAATAGAATTAAGCAGTTGATTTAAACGTACATCACCTGCTCCTATAGCAACTAACAGATCATCAAGCTCTTTAAAGTTATAACGAGAAATTGCAGGTTCAAGCTCCTTATAGGTAAGCTCTAACTTTTGCAGTGCTGTGTCTATGATCTCTTTACCTGCGCTTAGATTTTTATCGCGGTCGAGTTGCTTAAACCAATGATGAATCTTTGCGCGCGCGCGTGATGACTTTATATAACCCAATGAGGGGTTTAACCAATCGCGACTCGGGTTGGGTTGCTTTTGGGTGAGAATTTCAACCTGATCGCCGGTACTTAGTTGATGAGTAAACGGCACTATTTTGCCAAATACTTTAGCACCAATGCAGCGGTGACCTACATTTGAATGAATGTAGTAAGCAAAATCCAGTGGTGTTGCTCCCAGTGGTAAGTCAAAAATATCACCGCGCGGGGTAAAGATATAAACGCGGTCTTCTACCACTTGGTTTTTCAGTTCATCCGCTAAATCACTGCCATCAACCACTTCTTCTTGCCATTGCAGTAGTTTACGCAACCAACTAATTTTTTGCTCATAACCTGAACCACGGCTAGGGAGCGCACCTTCTTTATACATCCAGTGAGCGGCAACACCCAGCTCTGCATCTTGATGCATTGCATGAGTACGAATTTGGATTTCAACGGTTTTCCCCTCAGGGCCAAACACCACCGTATGAATAGACTGATAGCCATTTTGTTTTGGTGTGGCTACGTAATCGTCAAACTCTTTGTTTAGATGCCGCCAATTAGTATGAACAATCCCGAGTGCGCCATAGCAATCTTGTAGCTCATCAACTACAATCCGCATGGCACGAATATCAAAAAGTTGATCGAATTCGTAATTTTTTTGCGCCATTTTTTTGTAGATACTAAAAATGTGTTTTGGTCGACCATAAACTTCAGCTTTAATACCAACTTCGGCAAGCTTTGTTTTTACTTGCTCAACCATATCAGCCATATAAGCCTCACGGCCAAGGCGCTTATCGTCTAATTGCTTAGCAATACTTTTATACAAGTCGGGGTGCAGGTAACGAAAAGAAAGGTCTTCTAGCTCCCACTTTAATTGACCTATCCCTAAACGATTCGCTAGAGGGGCAAAGATATCGGCAGTTTCTTTAGCTGCTATTACACGCTCTTCTTCATTGGCATTTTTCAGCTCGCGTAGATGACATACCTGTTCAGCAAGCTTAATCACTACTGCACGCACATCCTCAACCATGGCTAATAACATGCGGCGAATATTATCGACTTGCACGGTGCCATTGCCTTGGTGAGCTAAGGTACTAATCGTCGCCATTTGCGAAACACCCGTAAGCAACACGCCAACATGACTACCCATTACCTCTGTTACTTTTTCAATGCATACTAAATCGTCTAGAAAATAGGGAGTAATGTAAGCCGTTGCTAACGTTTCAGAGTCCAGATTCATTTCCACCAATATTTCAACCATTTCCATGGCCATCATCTGTTGGTGTTGATCAGGAAGAGCCGCGCATAAAGAGTTGGCTTTGATCAGTAACTCGCGCTTATCTTTGGTTAACGCGAGTAATTCAAGTCGCGTTTTAAAATCTGCTGACTTATCCTGCTGATGTGATTGCCGTGTAGCTACCATGTTGCGCTCTATCTCCTTTGAAATAATGCCATTGTTTCAATATGCCCTGTGTGGGGAAACATATTCATTAGCCCTATTTTTTCAAGTGAAAACCCCGCTTGCGAGATAATTGCACTGTCACGGGCTAAAGTAACAGGGTCGCAAGAGACGTATAAAATCGTTTTAAATTGCTTGAGCGGCAGTTGTTCCAAAATAGCCATAGCACCAGTTCGAGAAGGATCTAACAATAAAACATCTAATGCTTTACTAAACCACGGTGCTTGCTCTATTGATTTAGTTAAATCAAAGCAATGAAATTGCGCATTCGCTATTTGGTTAGTTTGCGCATTTTGACGAGCCATTGCAACCGCCGATGACACTCCTTCAACACCAATTACATTTTTTGCACATTTAGCCACCACTAAGGAGAAGTTACCAATCCCGCAGAACAGGTCAAGTATTTGTTCGTCCCCATTTAAATCAAGCCAGTCAACAGCTTGAGTTAACATAGCTTGGTTAACTTTAGCATTAACTTGAATAAAATTACCTAAGCCAAATTCAAATTTTAAATGCTGTTCAGGTAGTTGATAAAATGGCATTGCTAGATGGTCATGCTCAATTACA
This sequence comes from Pseudoalteromonas sp. 3D05, assembly GCF_002723455.1. GTDB lineage: Bacteria > Pseudomonadota > Gammaproteobacteria > Enterobacterales > Alteromonadaceae > Pseudoalteromonas. Next base: position 23,713 of record NZ_PDUS01000024.1, read on the forward strand.
TCACTTTGGTCTTGAAAAATAATTTGCCACTGCAAGGTCGCACCAAGTTCAATAATTGTCTGTTTAAGAGCTTCACTAACCGCTTTAGTATGGCGCAAAATAACAAAGTTTTGCTCATCTGCTTGGCATAATTGAATGTGACTAACGCTACGAAGCTCATTATATTTATTTAGCAAGGAGTCAAAATGGTTGAAGACATCATCATAAACGTGGCTTAGAACGGGGCATTTATTGACACTAATAATTTGTTTAGAGCCCTTTGCTCTATAACCTACACGCATTTTTTTTGCGTTTTTGTCGTACATTACGGCTAAGCGCGCACTACGGCGGTAATGCTTTGGCTCACTTAATAATGGCGGCTGCCATGCCATATTTTCTAGTTTTGCAAACTTAGCGAACAGCTGACTTACTGCAACCTGTTTCTCAACCAGTTGCTGATCCAACCGTAAATGTTGTAATTGACACCCTCCACATTGCTCGTAATGCTCACAAAAAGGGGCAACTCTGGCATCACTTTGATGCTCTACTTTGATTGTTTTTGCTGCGCAGTGGCGAGATTTATCCTCTGTCAATTTTGCCTTTACGACTTCGTTGCTCAAAGCGCCACTAACAAAGCATACTTTATTATTATACTTAGCAATGCCTCGCCCTTGATGGTCCATGCCAGTGATGGTTAATGAAACAGGCTGCCCTGAGAGGGTCTTTTTTTTTACTTGGAAAAACTGTGCCATCGGGCAACACCTTAAATATTGATTGTATCGGCAAGATTGATTACTCGCCTATAAGTATATACTCTTAGTTAACTAATAATGATAACTACATTAACTTATGACTAAACTTGGTTTGCGCGACTCAGTTTTAGCGCTGACATTAATTCCCACAGTTCTAATTGGACTACTACTTGGTGGCTATTTTACAATAAATCGTTACTTTGAGCTTGATAAAATATTATATCAGCAAGGCTCAATGATTTCGGAGCCATTATCGATTGCAATAGAGCAGCCTTTATTAGCAAAAAATAAACAGCAACTTAATCGGCTAATTAGTCATGCTCACAATAAACACTCGCCAGCGATAAAAACCATTGCAATTTTTGACGCAAACAAACAACTCATTCTGACCAGCAATTACCACAGCGACTTTGATGAGCAAATAGATGAGTCTCAATTACGAGCTGATAATAAAACGAAACAGCAAGAAAGCGATGGATTCATCCTATTTTACACGCCCATTGTCAACCTCTCAACGCCCGAGGCTCGCTGGAGTGATTCAGCGTTTCAAACTACTTTAGGCACAATTGTTGTTCAACTTAATAAAGACCCGGCAATTATCGGACAACAAAGAGCACTGTTAATCAGCGGGATTGTAATTATATTTGCACTCTTGCTTGCCGCTATTTTGGCGATTCGTTTAAGTAGGATGTTCATAACACCACTTAATAAGCTAGTTATTGCCAGTGACAGGTTGATCGAAGGAAAACGAGATACTGGCCTAAACACACCAATGATGGGTGAATTTGAGCAACTTCGCCTAGGCTTAAACACAATTTCTGATACCATGGTGGTGCAAAGAGACGAAATGCAAAAGCACATTGACCAAGCCACCAGTGATTTGCGCGAATCGTTAGAAATGTATGAAACACAAAATATTCAACTTAATATTGCGAAAACAGATGCTCAGGACGCTAACCGTGTAAAGTCAGACTTTTTAGCAAAAATGAGCCATGAATTACGCACTCCACTCAATGGTGTTATTGGATTTACAAGGCAACTACATAAAACGCCTTTAAATAAACACCAAAAAGACTACCTCGATACTATTGAACTCTCCGCCAATAGTTTGATGACAATCATTAGTGATATTTTAGACTTTTCTAAGCTTGAAGCGGGTGCTATGGAGCTGGAGTCAATCCAATTTCAGTTACGCGACAACATCAATGAAGTACTTACATTACTTGCACCAAGTGCCGACGAGAAACAACTAGAACTTTCCATTTATATAAATTCACAAGTCCCTGACAATATTACCGGCGATCCAACTCGCTTTAAGCAAGTACTTATTAACCTCATAAGCAACGCAATTAAGTTTACTGAAAAAGGTGCCATCAAAATTGATGTTGGCCATCGCCTTTTAGACGAAGAGCGCACGTCAATTCTCGTGTCGGTGACTGATACTGGTGTTGGTATCCCAATGGACAAACAAGATGCACTGTTCACACCATTTGGGCAGGCAGATTCAAGTATTACCCGTAAATTTGGAGGGACAGGACTTGGCCTGATTATTACAAAACACATCGTTGAAGCCATGGGTGGACGTATTACTCTTAACTCAGCACCCGGGCACGGTACGTGTTTCACGTTTAATGGTGTATTTAGCCTTCCTAGCCATAATGTTACAAATGACTTACCAAGTAAATCGCTTGCCAATAAGCGCATATTGTATCTAGAGCCACATGAACACACCCATTATGCAGTCTCATCTTTATTAAAAGATTGGCAAACTCAAGTAACCGGCTGCTTTGATGAAGAAAGCTTTTTCGACGAAATCAAAAAAGATTTTAATTACGATATTTGTATCATTGGCCATGTTGCCACAGTCGATGAAATGCAGCGTTTAAAAAGCTATATAAAAGCAGCGCGTGAATCCACCGATTACTTATACCTGATGTTAAATACTGTATCGCATAGCATGCGTGAATCTTACATAGGTAGCGGTGCAGATGCGTGTTTAAGTAAACCTCTTAACCATCGCAAACTATGTGAAGTGCTAGCGGCTCCTTATCGCCTTGATCACCCCGTACACAATATTGAACAAAGTGACGACAAGCTTTTACCATTAAAGGTGCTGGTTGTAGATGATAACGACGCCAACTTAAAGTTAATTTACACGTTACTAGAAGAAAAAATAGAGCTCATCGATACTGCTCACAATGGCTCACAGGCATACAGCCTGAGCAAAAGTCATAAATACGATATTATATTTATGGATATTCAAATGCCGATTATGGATGGCATTACGGCCTGTAAACTTATTCGCGAATCATCTCTTAATGAAGATACGCCAATCATTGCCGTAACGGCACATGCCCTTGCTGGCGAGAAAGAGCAACTAATAAAGGATGGCTTTAAAGGGTATTTAACCAAACCTATCGATGAAGATATGCTAAAACAAAGCATTAGTGAATATAGCCCTAAATCACCAATTATGCGGGATAAAAACCGCCAAGAGCATATTGTGTCAGAGCCTCCTTTCACCAGCAATTCACTTGATTGGACTCTCGCGCTGCAACGAGCCGGAGGAAAGCACGAGCTCGCATTAGAAATGTTAAACATGCTCTTACTTAGTGTTCCAGAGACATTACGCTTACTCGATGAAGCTATTCATAATCAAGACTGTGAGCACGTACTCAGTATCATTCACAAATTCCACGGCGCATGTTGCTATACTGGTGTTCCAAAGCTTAAGAAGCTTGCAGAAGGACTTGAAACAGCTTTAAAAGGTGATTGTGATTTAAGTTATATTAAACCCGAACTCTTTGAGCTAAATGATGAGCTTGAAAACTTAATGACTGATGCAGGTATGGCTCAACATTAGAGCCATACCAAACACGCTTAATGACATACCTGCGTTAATGCTTTTGCTAATTTTAGACTGCTTATTTTCCAAGGCTGTTTTTGTGCGGTTAAATCAATTGAAACCCTTGCGATATCATTAAACAAGTAGTCTCCTGGCGCATTCAATCTCGTTAAGTGTTCACTTAACTGCTGCTGGCAAAAGGGCCCTGTGTCACCATGTATTACCAAAACAGGCTTGGCAACAGACTGTGCAAACTCAGCAAGTGCTTCTCGGTATACTTTAAATCCATCACACTGTTTCACCACCGTTTTGCTGCAGGCCGGCTGTATTGTACCGTGAGTATATATATCGGCTTGGAACCCTATAACGTAAGCTTTCGCTAATGGGTCTGCACGTGACAACCACTCGAGGTTTAACTTATCACGTTGCTGCGCAGCCTGATTCGCCAACGCTTTATCTGTTTTTAATACTTGCCGACGGCCGTTATGAGTCCCTGCAATATGTAAGGTCATAAATTCAACCCCCGCAAGTTGCCAACGTGCATTCTCGACCATGGTGTGCTGTGTTTTATATTTCGCTAACCGACTTGCTTGATTTAGGTAGCCTGGCGTGTACATCAAGCGCTTCACAAATGCTAAACGTTCAAGTTCATCAAAACGAGGTTTTAAACTATTACGGTCACAGTCAGTCCACTCATTATCGCCTGGGGTATATATAAATGGCCTACTTGTCAGCCCTCTTAATAGCTTTTTATTACTCATTAGAAGCTCATTTGTACAGGGCTCTGAACCGGCTTTTATATCGCCTAGATGCATCAGAAATGAATGGGGTGTCTGCTGTATTTTTTTGGCTAAAATACCATTTTTATTCAGGCTCACCTTATCCACAGAAGTGTATGGCATATCAGCAATAACTAAAAAGTCAGTATCGGTTGCAGAGTTTAGCGGCTCGCTCACCAAGGCTGGGCTGTTAGATAAAACCTGCAATACAGTTAACATTAGAAGCATATTCATTCCAAAAGGCTAAAACTATGTTTCAGTTAACCACTTTATAAACATAATTAAAAGAAACGGCTTTTTCAATTATACCCAAACCACCTCAAGATGCAGAATTCAGCGTTTCACAGGGGCTTAATATCAAGGCGTTACTTTGCAATAATGGCCATCCCTTTTCAGAAGGAACAACGATGAGAGTAAGTGCCTGTGAAGCGCCCAGCGGGTTGGTTTAAAAGCGATTTATACTGCGTTATCGATTTTAACAATAGAACCACTATTACTTGCAATCAATGCCTTGCCTAAATCGCTTTTAATTCCAACTGAAAACTCGCATCTTGAGGTGGCTTGGGTATATGAAAACACTTTTTCTTTTCGATATCCCGCGCAAAACTACCCCCTTAGCATATAATTGAGGTAAGATAAAAATTATTAGCTTTGAAACCAGAGACCTGAACCATGATCGTTTCTATTATTATTGTGTTGATAGTTGCACTAATCGTCATTGCCCTATGGGTGAGTGCCGTACAACAACATAAAGAGAAACAAGAAACAGAGCGTCGCAAAGAGCTCACAAAACAAAAAAAGATCATAGAAGAATCTGAAGACGTACTTCTCAACAGTGCTAACATTCCTATGTCTGAAGGGGTGCTGCGTGTAATTCAACGTCGTATTTATGATGCGCTTACTGAGATGGTTCAGTTATCCCCCTCTTCAAAAGAACTTAAAAACCGTTTGAATGAATCCAAAACGCGATTATCCAATCAAGTGGATTCAAATGAATCTGAAAATCTGGCATTACCTGATAACGACAAACAACTCATTGCACTTATTCAAGGTATAAAGAAGTTAAGAGCCCTTTTACGCTCTGAGCACGGGAAAGGTAAAGTGGATAGCCAAACATTTGTTGCTGAAGACAAACGAATGGAGAAGCTACAATTAAAAATAAACATAGAGAGTCAGATTAAACGCGGTTTATCTGCTCGTTCAGCTAATATGGTTGGTTCAGCTCGGCAATATTTTGAAAAAGCATACGCAACTATCTCCGCAGTTCCTTACACTGATGATTATGTTAATAACAAAAGGCAAGAACTTGAGGGGTATTTAGAAGCCATAAGTACGGAACTAAAAGCTTCTAATGCAACAGCACTGAAAAAGAAAACTGAGGAAGAGCAAGACGATTTAGATGTCTTATTTGCACCAAAGAAAAAGTGGTAACCCACTTTTTCTTTGTTTACAGGCTACGATAAAAACGCAAACTTAATTACAAACATCACCGTTAAAATCCACACACTGACACTAACTTCATCACGTTTACCGCAAAGCACTTTCACCGCAGTATAAGAAATAAAGCCCAAAGCAATACCATGAGCAATTGAAAAAGTAAGCGGCGTCATCAGTAAAACAACACTGACAGGTATAGCATCTGTCATATCATCCCAGTTCACAAGCTTAAGGTTTTGTAACATCAACACTGCTACATATAAAATAGCGCCTGCAGTAGCATATGCGGGGACCATTTGTGCAAGTGGTGCAAAAAACATCATCAATAAAAAACAGATACCAACTACAACTGCCGTAAGACCTGTGCGCCCTCCTACAGACACACCTGCCACAGATTCAATATAAGACGTTGTTGTTGATGTGCCTAACATAGAGCCAGCTATCGTTGCCGTACTATCAGCACTCAATGCACGACCAAGGCGGGGCATATTACCTTTCTCATCTGCAAGCCCTGCTTTTTGAGTCACCGCAACTAACGTGCCCGAGGTATCGAATAAATCAACAAACAAAAATGCAAATATCACGCTCAACATCGATAGCTCAAGTGCAGCTGCGAAGTCTAATTGCATAAAGGTAGGAACAATCGAAGGCGGCATTGACACAACACCTTGATACTCAACTAAGCCAAAGCCAAGCGCGATTAAAGTCACTGCTAATATGCTAATCAGCACACCACTTTTAAAGTCTCTATAAAGCAACGCTGCTATGATGAAAAAACTAAAAATTGCGAGTAAAGGTCCTGCTTCGGTGATATCACCTAATTGAACAAATGTCGCCGGGCTTGCAACAATAATTCCTGCATTTTTTAGTGCAATAAGCGCTAAAAATGCACCAATTCCCGTCGCAATAGCTTGTTTGAGCACCAACGGAATCGCATTAATAATCCACTCTCTGACCTTAAACAAACTCAATAGTAAAAAGATACACCCCGACATAAACACCGCACCAAGCGCAGCTTGCCATGTATACCCCATACCTAAAACGACTCCGTAGGTAAAAAATGCATTTAATCCCATTCCTGGTGCTAATGCTAATGGGTAATTTGCCCAAAACCCCATAATAAAACACCCTATCGCTGCTGCGATACAGGTCGCAACAAACGCCGCGCCTTGATCCATTCCAGCTTCAGCAAGCATAGCGGGGTTCACAAAAACAATATACACCATGGTGATAAAGGTAGTTACACCGGCAATACATTCGCGCCGAATGGATGAATTTTGCGCTCTTATTTTAAAAATGGCTTCAAGCATAAGTATTTTTTCATTAAACGAGTGAATAATTGCGTAATTTTACCATAGATTTATGGAATAACAGGACAAATTACCTTTGATTAGACTAAACTTAGGCTGTGAATGAAAACAATAATATGCGTGGTATTATGACAGATACATCTCCAAGTGGACTTGACCTTGAGCAGCAATTAGATAATGTATTGGCGTTTATTACTCAACCGAGTAAAACAGAGCACAATGAAGGCAATACTGAAACGCCTGACAATGTAGTTACAAAAGCACTGTATTATTTAAAAAACGATCAACCTCCGCTTGCAGCAAAATGGATGAGACTGGCCGCTATGGCAGGTAACCAACGTGCGCAGTTTTATTTAGGCTTGTTCTTCATAAAAGGCCAAGGCGTACCGCAAAGCGTATTCCATGGCGCTGTATGGCTCAGTCTCGCAAGTAGCCAAGGTTATGAACCAGCCACTACCGCATTAGCTGATTTAAGAAAGCATTTATCAACTAAACGCTATCAAGATGCTAAATGTTACGCCGCAACACTGTATGAGCAAATACATCAACAGCAGTTTAATCATTTGATCCCCTCTACTCCCTAATCGGCTCCAGTGAACAGGCTAATTTCAATATAAACATAAGCCACTGTTTTTAAAGCATTTAAAATTTTAGTTTTAGAAAATAGGTAATTTAAAATCAACAATCGTTCAAAAAATAACAAATAATGCTTGCACACAACAACTGTATAAACTACTGTATACACATACTGTATAAACAACCAGTGAGTGACCGTTATGTTACAGCCAATTACCTTAAGAACTGTTAAAAGCTACCAACAAGATAACCTCAGTTCATCTGTCAATGTAATCCAGATTGAAGACGAAATTTCAGCAACCTTCGAATTATTGAAAGTGCTTCATCATTACAATAGTCAAAATGCATGGACACTATTAATTGCACCCGACCACGTGCCGAGTAAAGCATTATTAGATTCATGCTCAATCGACACATCTAAGCTGCTTGTGATCAGGCAAAAACACTTGGTGAATTTGGAGTATGTGCTTAACTCTGCTCTTCATAACGGTAACTTTGCAGCTGTGATAACTTGGACAGATATCGTAAAAGGCAATCAGTTGGCTGATTTATCACTTAACTTAGAACATGCTTCAGCCAAGCTATATTGCTTTACAAACAATGAGTCATCAGAAGAGTTAGCGTTGGCGCAATAAACTGTTATGCTACCCATTTTAGACTGGGTAAATAACATGGCCTCACTCTCAGACCTTCCGTGTTTATGTAATAGTAAAAAGAGTTATGCCCAATGCTGTGAAAAATTGCACTTGGGTACAGCTTATGCAACAACGCCTGAACAACTTATGCGATCTCGCTATACTGCTTATGCCATTAAAAATGCTGAGTACATATACCAAACCTATGCAAATGAAAAGCAACAAGAAAATCCACTTAATGACATTGCTGAATTTGCAATTAGTTCTCGGTTTATTAATCTTGAGATCGTGATGTCTGATCACAATGAATATAACGGCATAGTAGAGTTTTGTGCGAGCTATTTTTATAAAGACCTATTTTGCAAGCTACATGAAAAATCGCGATTTATAAAAGAAGAAAATGTCTGGAAATATTTGGATGGAGAAATATTTCCAACCACTGAAACGCATATTGGCCGGAACGATACTTGCCCATGTGGCAGCGGCAAAAAATATAAAAAATGCCACATGAATGCTTAAAAAGTACCTTAACGGTTTGAGCAATACAAAGCGCCTGGAGCAATCATCTGCTCCTCTATACCCAAGTCACCTCAAAATAAAAATTCAGTGTCGCACAAAGGTTCAATATCAAGGCGTTACTTTGCAACAAGGGCAGTCCCTTTTGAGATGTAACAACACTCATAGTAAGTGCCTGTAAACGCCCTACGGGTTAGTTTAAAAGCGGATTATACTGCGTATTGATTCTAACAATAAAACCACTATTATTTGCAATCTATGCCTTGCCTAAATCACTTTTAATTCCAACGACGCTCTTACCTTGAAGTGACTTGGCTGTATTCTCTATGTAATTTCGATTATAGTCGCTGGATCATCATATCTTTAATTTTCTGCGCTTTAACGAAGTGATCTAATTGATGCGTTTCAATCCACCAAGTAGCAACTTGCATTAATAACTCTGGTTCATTGTTTTTATTGGCAAAGAAGGCATAAAAAGACAAGCCAACATTGTGCCCTTTTGCATCTATTTTTTTATCACAAACGCGAATTATACGTTCCCTAATTGCATCATCCATGTTTAAAACTCCTCTCGCGCATTTAAAAGCTCCCTTAACAAAAGTTAAACTATTACTGTTAAAATATTTATAAATATTGACCCATTTGAGCTATCAGTTTTGGTAATTGCTCTTCAATAAGTTCCAACTGCTTATCAACGTTCAATTGCTTATCTTTAGCTTGTACTTCTATTTCTGCAAAATGTTGTCTTAAGCTTTTCGCCCCTACTTCACCAGATAGCCCCTTGAGGGAATGAGCACACAGGCGAACCTCTTCATAGTTTTTATCACTGATAAACTTCTTGAGGTCTACGAACTTTTCAGGCGCTGTCACTATAAACATATTGCAAATTTTATTCAGCAACACTTCTTTATTTAAAAGCCTTGCAAGGGTCGCTTCTCTATCCCATAACTCACTAGCCTCAGACTCTGTTTGAACACTTAATTGTGCATCGTTTTCATAATTAGATAGAATCCATTTTATAAGTGTATCTTGTAGCACTTGCGTTTTAAAAGGCTTACTTACATAGTCATTCATACCCACAGATAAGCACTTTCCCTTTTCATCAATCGAAGCATTAGCTGTCATTGCTATAATAGGTATTTCCTTAAATAATGTACCTGCTTGACCAGAGCGAATCTTAAGGCATGTTTGGTAGCCATCAAGTATTGGCATTTCACAATCTATCAAAATACAACTAATTGGGTGTTCTGTTGATTCGCTTGCTTTAAGCGCTTCAAGAGCCTCCACACCATTTTCTGCTATTTTTATAATTAGCGGCAACCCTTCAAGTACTCCACAAGCAACATCTATATTTATAGCATTATCGTCAACAATTAAAATGCTACAACCATCTATTTGTTGGATCACATTCTGTGATATCTCATTAGGCCCACTTGCCGCATCGTGAGGTTCTTTGTCCATTGGTTGCGAATAACCAATCGCTTTAAGTAAGTTTCTGTAGGTTAAAGGTTTGCTTATTGCGATAACTTTGGCTTTAATCGCTTTAGGTATTGGTTCACTTGGTTTATACAATAATGCAATTTTTATATCAGGGATCTTCAGCGTTAGTTGTTCTATAATTGAGCTTAATTGATTTGTGCTATCATCTCTCATATCCAAAAACACGAGATCATAGTGATTACGTTTAGCCCGATCCAGTTCGTTACATTGCAAAAGCTCTGCATGGCCACCTTCACTTTCAATTAGTTCACCAATAAACTCTCTTGAATGTTTATTATTATTCACCACCAGCGTATTTGTCGATTCGTAGGCCTTTTTGTCTTGCGAGGAGTGCTGACTTTGCCCCTCAATATAGACATGGAAACTAAATACACTGCCTTTATTCAAGGTTGAACTAACCTCTATGTCTCCTCCCATCATTTGGCAGAGCTGTTTGCAAATCGACAAACCGACCCCAGTACCTATGCTGGCTGCTTCTATTGAGTTATCAGCTTGATTAAAAAGCTTTGAAAGGCTATTGAGGCTGTGTCTGTCAAGGCCAACTCCTGAGTCTTCAATGCACACCGTTAGTTTTATTTGTTTGCCATTAACATCTTCTGAACTAGCGCTTACTTTTACAAAACCTTGGTCTGTAAATTTTATTGCATTACTTATTAAGTTATTTACGATTTGTGCAAGCCTCAATGTATCCGCACTTGCACTTTTACACCTTAAGTTTCTGGTATCTAAATAAACATCAAGACCTTTATCAAAGGCACTAACAGCAGATGTTTCAACAAGTCGCTCTATCAATGTTTGTGGGTTAAACGCAATTAAATTAAATTCTAACTGCCCTGATTCAATCTTTGATAAGTCTAAAATATCGTGAATTAAAAGGTTTAGGTTTGCAATACTCTGATCCGTTGTGGTTAACAAGTTTTGCGATTTCTCCGGTAACTCTTCTTGCTGCAATATACTTAAAGTTCTAGTTACATAATTTAGTGATGTTTTCAATTCATGGCTTATATTAGATATAAATGCACTTTTAACATCACTATTTTTAACAGCTTGGTCTTTAGCGTGAGCCAGTGCATGTGTTCTTTTTCTAACTTTTGCTTCTAATTCAGAATTTAACCGCTTAACTTTAATGTCCGCTTCTTTCTCTTTACTGATATCTCTCACTATTAATGCAAGGCCACTTAGCTGGTGCTCTTCAGTAAAAACCGGGCTCACTGCAATAGCAAAATGGTACGCTTTAGCAAAAATTTCGACCGCTCGCTCATCTTTAATTTGTGGCTTATTATCTTTTAAATCATTAATATAGCTATCAATCGGCAACTTATCTAATAGTGCTATCTCAGAACTATCTCGGCCTATTGATGTTCCTCTAGAAATAGATAACAACCGCTCTGCGGTAAAATTCAGGCTAGTTAATTGCCCTGATAAATTTAAACCAATAATGGCATCAATTGAACCATCCACAATTGCAGATGACTCTTTCCTTGCATCAGCTAACATTTGGCTTCTTATCGCATTGCGATAAAAAATATAAAGTAAGATTGACATGAAAATAACAATAATTAGCAGGAAGCTGTATGTTGAAAGTCGTTTTTGATTTATTAAGCTATCAACATGTTTCTTCGAAGTCAGTAAACTAATGTCTATATAATTGTGCTTTGTACTTGTTCTAGTTTGCACTTTTTTTGACTTTACATAGTAGTGCTCACCCTTGTCGTCTTTTTCACTTAAAGGATACAAATTCAAATATTCTGGCGGTTGAGAGTAAACATTTTGCCAGGTTATATTGGGCGCCAAATCCCTCGAAAAACGATAGCTTTCAATAGGATGGTATATAAAGCTCCCTTTTGAATCACTTATAATTAATTGTGAGTTATTAAAAAGCGCTTGCTTTAAGCTTTCGATAAGTGCATTGGCATTTAAATTCATAATTAAGAAGGCAAAACGCTTACCTTGCTCACTATAGATTGGCAGTACAAAACGTAACTGTGGCCTATATGGAAATGTTAGCTCGCCAAACTCTCGGTTTAACGACAGTGGAGCTAGATATATTTGACCATTAGCCAGCTGCGAACTTGGCAAAAAATAAGCCGCGTCACCTTTTGGTTGCAAAGAAAAGTCAGGTACGGCTTCAACTGCGGCCCCTCTTCGCTGAACACGAACTAATTCATTTCCTTGAGCTGTTACCTCAATAATTCTGAGCTGCTCTATTGCTAAATTGTTTTCTATAAAACCGATAAAAATTGTTTCTATGCGCTCTTTCCATTGTTTATATGTTGTTCCATCATATGGGTCAACGCCTTCATTATAAAAAGCCCGAGGCATGCCCGATATTGGGGGAGTCGTGTGCAGAAAACGAATATCCGCTTTTGCGCCCGAAATTGTTGAGTTAACGATTTGCTCTAAACGTTGACTCGTTTCTGTAAATTCATAATCCACCTGAGAAATCACGTCTTTTTCTATTTGTGACTCAAACAACAACACTGCAACTAAAAGTAAAGCCACAACAAAACCGGTTCCCCAGCGAAAAAAACGCTTTGACTTTATTGAACTCCTTTCTCTGTTTGCTAGAAAAACCATCTTTGTTCCTTCTTTACGTTTTGTTGTTAAAACGAGCACACCATCTCAATAACATGGCTTTTAAGCATTCGTAGTCGATTGGCTTAGCTAAAAAGTCGTTCATTCCAGCATCAAAACACTGTTGTTTGTCTTTTGCTAAAACATTCGCCGTCAAAGCTATAATGGGTGTGTCATAATAATTTGGTATTTTTCTTATTTCCTTGGTAGCCTGAGGCCCGTCGAGAACAGGCATTTGCATGTCCATTAAAATAAGATCATAGTCATATAATTCACACTGCTCAATTGCTTGCTTGCCGTCTCCTGCGAGAGTAATGGCAGTGATAGTAAGCTCATTCAACAATGCCTCAATAACAATTTGATTAATTTTGTTATCTTCAACAACTAAAACATGTAAGTGAGAAAAGTCTATTTCTTGCTCAAGGCTTTTGTCTTTAAATGTATTTACTGGTGCAGCTAACTCCTCACCCAAATATGTATTTAATTCAAAATAAAACCGAGAGCCTTTACCCAGTTCACTCTCAACTTGTAAAGGCGCTTGCATGATTCCTAGCAATTTACTGGTAATGGCAAGCCCTAGACCCGTGCCGCCAAACCTGCGTGTAATAGATGTATCTGCTTGGGAAAATGCCTCAAACAAGGTGTCTATATTTTCTTTATCTATCCCGATACCCGTATCTGAAACATCAAAAAGCAATTTAACTCTGCCTTCATTGCCTAACTGAACACTAACATTTAGAGCAACGCTCCCTCTTTCAGTAAACTTAACTGCATTGCCTGTTAAATTAATCAGTACCTGTTTAAGCCGGGTTTCATCCCCTAAAAAAATGGTATTTTCTTCTTCAGTGTTAGATGACACAAATAAACTTACATTTTTGGTCATGACTTGATCACTAAATAAATGCCTCATTTCATCTAACAATTTATTCAAGTTGATAGGTTTACTTTCTAGCACTATTTTTTCTGCATCAATTTTACTTAAATCTAAAATATCATTAATAATGACAAGTAAGCTGCTACCAGATGATTGAATGATTTCGAGCATTCTGGCCTGTTTATCCGTCAAAGTTGTATTACTTAATTGCCTAGCCATCCCCAGAATACCGTTCATTGGGGTTCTGATTTCATGGCTCATATTTGCCAAAAATTCTGATTTGACTTTAGAAGTATGCTCTGCAGCTTGTTTGGCACTTGCTAAGTCTTTGCTTAGTACTCTGAAACGATTAGCCGCTTGGGCTAATACACCTAGCTCATCACGACGTGATAGATCATTAATCGGTTCAGATAAATCGCCATTAAGAAAACATTGGAAACTTTTTGTAAGCCGTTTAATTGCATGAGCAATATGGAAATGAAAAAACATGGTCAAAATAATCACATAAAAAATAATGCCAATACCAAGCAGCTGCAAAATACGCTCAGACCTAACGATCGTTGTTTCACCAAGGTCTTTGATTTGACTTAGACGTTGCAATAATTGCTCTCTGAGTGCATCTGCTAACGTGCTAAATTCTATCGCATCCCCTGCCATTACCACATTTACTAAGCTTAAGTAGTTGCGATTTGCCTGAACACTTTTATTAAATGTCTTTTGATAACTTTTTGCTAATTGTATATTTGATTCCAGCTGGGTACTTAGAGCTGACATAGAAGAAATCTTAAAAGTAGATAGTTGCTTAAGAGAGCGCATTACACTTTGGCGTTTTGAGTAATCCTTTTTAGTTAAAAAAAGCTGTGCGTCATGGTGTAAAGCATGCCAAGTGTTTATCCTATTCAATATAACGAGCTTAGCATTTGTATTTGTAGTCTGCGCCTCTAGTTTTTTTAAATCAGCAATCGCATTAAGATAAATACGTGGTAACTCCACAGACATTAACAACGTTTTTTGATTATACCGTTTCACTAAAACATTTAAATTATCACCGTACCTCAGTACCAGCTCAGACAAGCTATCAATATACAGCTGCTCGTTCGGGCCATAGTCATTCTTCTCTATCTTTTTTAAGCCTTGTTGAATACTTTGAAAGTTACCTTCTATTTTAGTAAATACAGCGCTACTGCCAGATGAACCATATACAGAAATATCTCGCTGCATTTCGACAATATCTTTATTAATTCGTAATATACTAATGGCGTGATTACTTATATTAGTAACCCCATCCATTGAGCTTTGAATTGTATTTAAGCGCCTATCCATTACAACATAGCTTATGCTCAACACAATAAAAACCAGTGCAAACGCAAACGCCATTTTGGCAGCAATAGAGCGTGAAACTAATTGCAACACGAGCTCTCCTTAAGCGTTCAACAGTTCATACCATTTGTCTAAACTGTAATCGTAGTTTTGCATCACAGTATTCCACACTGCAACATTAGAAAAACGCTTTTGATAACTGCCTCCATCGCGAAAATTCCCAGCTAAAACAGAGACCCTATCATCGGTTCCTTTAAGATCGATGGTAGCTTCTTTGCCTTCATACCAAAAATCCCACTCCGGTTTCGACATTAATGGCTGACTCCGTTCAGGGTTTGATATGTAATAGCCTTGGCGTGCAATAAATGCCCCTGGGTAACCTGACAGCCACCAGTTCATATATTTATATGCCGCTTCTTTCACTTCCTCTGTAACACTGGACGATAAACACATGACACCATGCCATGCTCTATATCCTTCTTTAGGCGAGGCAAACACAACAGGGATCCCTTGCCCCCTGCAAGCACTGACGCCTGGCGAAAACATGCTCTGAATGTTAACTCGACCTGTTTTCATAAAATCGACTGATTGCGGTACTGATGTCCAAAAGCCTGAAAAGTGGCCTTGTCTTTTTTTAGACAAAAGAATTTCAAACAGCTTATCTAATTCTGTAATGGTCATATTACCGATGTCTTTAAACGTCATCAGTCCCTTTGCTTGCACAGCCAGTGCAGCATCAAATATGCCGATTGTTGGTGCATTGATCAATCCAACTTTGCCTTTGTTTGCATCATCTAATAACCATGCCCATGACTCTGAACCGTATGGCGTTCCCTGCTCAATAAAGCGTGTGTTGTAGCCAAACGAATCCACATTATGGACATAAGGCATAAAACTTATTTGCTTAGAAGGCGTACTTCCTAAAGAGTCATCACTTTGCACATAAAGAATTTTATTGGGGGCATCTCCTGCACCTAACTTAGCGGTAGGGTTAATTTTTCCTGTTTTTGTTAAATCATTCACCTCATCCCAATAAACAAGCCGCTCTGTTTCTATTGGCTGAATGGCCCCCGCTTGCCATAAAATATTAATTGAGTCAGACCATTGCTCATAAAGATCGAACGAATCAGGATCAGCTGCCGCTTTTTGCAAAACAGCCGCACTGCCCATAGGAATAAACTCGATATTAATGCCCAACTCGCGCATTGCTCGCTGGCGAAGCTCTTCTTGCAACGTAACGTGGGTACCCATAACCCTAAGGGTGACCATTTTTTTTGCAAATACGAATGGCGCTTTAAAAGCAAGGGTCGACACCGCAGCTCCGGCACCGATAGTACGAAGAAAGTGTCTTCGGTTAAAAGTGTAACTCATAATCGTTCGTCCATAAATTTTCCTATGAGGTTAAGTGTAGCCTAAATAAACAAAAGTCTAGTAAATATAACTACATATCTGACACTTTTTTATAAAGTATAGACCGATTACGACCGGACCTCTTTGCCTCATACAAATGCTCATCTGCTGCTGATATCAATGCCCGTAAGTTCATTGCTGATGGTGGATAACGAGTTATTCCTCCTATGCTTAATGTAACATGCTCATACACTGATTCACTGTGCGCTATATTCAAATCACAAAGTTGCGACATTATGTGATCACTAATATGTTTCATTCCTGCGTATTCAGTGTCGGGCAAAACCACTAGAAACTCTTCTCCACCAAAGCGCACGGCCATATCTTGCGGCCGTTTTATTACGTTCAATAATACTGTTGCAATTTCCTTAATACATTTGTCACCTTGGAGGTGCCCATATTTATCGTTGTAGAGCTTGAAAAAGTCAATATCTATCATCAATATGCTAAAAGGCGTTTTGTCGCGATCAGACAACCTTAGTGAATTCGCTACTTCTTGTTCTAGGTAATGGCGATTGTAGAGCCCGGTAAGAGAGTCTTTGTATGTTAACTCGGTCAGTTTTTCTAAGCGAAGCTTATTTTCTATATGATTTCTAGTACGGTGAATGAGTGTTGATGCTATGACGGGTTTGCTAATAAAGTCAGTCCCCCCCGCTTCCCAGCATGCATTTTGCGAATCAACATCACTGCTGGATGTTATGAATATAATTGGGATATTCGCATAATCTGCACTTTGTCTTAATTTTTTACATATTTCTAAGCCATTTATTTGCGGCAAATTTACATCAAGAATAATAAGATCAGGTTTACTTAATCGACAAAAGTCATCTATTTCTAGCCCATTAGTTAACGTATCTACTTTAAAGTGTTCCTCTAAAACAGCCTCAAGCGTGACACGAATAATTTCATCATCATCGACGATTAGTACCCTACATTGAGAAAGTGGCTTTAAATTCAAAGGCATTACTTTTTACCACTATATAAAGACGATAGTTGTTGAGTGATTTTATCAAAGGGCATTGGTTTCCCCATTAAAAAGCCTTGCCCTATCGCACATCCAAGCTCTTCCAGTTTACTTTTTTGCTCTGGAGTCTCAATACCCTCAGCCACAATATCGAGCTTGAGTGAATTCGCTAAATCTACAATCGCGGTAACTATATCCAGTGACTGAGAATCACTGAGCATATCGCGCACAAATGATTGATCTATTTTAAGCACATCAAGTGGAAATAATCGTAAATATGAAAGACTCGAATAACCAGTTCCAAAATCGTCCAAAGCGAGTGAAACGCCCATATCAGCAATTAACTTTAATTGGGTAATAGTTTGGTCATAGCTGTCAATCAGGGCAGACTCCGTGACTTCTAGTTCTAGGTACCGACTCGGTAGGCTAGTTTTTTCTAATATTGATGCCACTGTATCCACTAACGTAGTGCTCATAAACTGCTTAGCAGAAACATTAACTGCTACTTTTTTGGGGTAACCGCTGTCTAACCATTTTTTTGCAGCGATACAGCTTTTTTCAAGTACTTGCTCACCTAAAAGATATATAAGCCCAGACTCTTCAGCATACTCAATAAAATGAACCGGAGAAATAAACTCATCATCAGCTCCTTTTAACCTCACTAACGCTTCAGCACCAATAATATCATCGGTTTTCAGGTCATATTTGGGTTGGTAGTGAACTTGCAAATCATTTGTTTCAAGTGCCTTGCGTAAATAATTCCCCACTTCTAAGCGTTTATTCATTTCTTCTTGCAAATCATGGCTGAAGTAACAATAACTATTTGCTGCAATTTGCTTTGCTTTATACATAGCTGAATCAGCGTGGCGAAGAATCTCTTCTACGCTATTAGCATCATCTGGAAAAACACTGATCCCTAAGCTAGCTGAGAGAACGTGTTCTTCCCCTGCAACTCTAAAGGGCTTACCTATTACCTCTAATACTTGGCTTATTAATGCTTCTATACTCGTAATATGTATACCGTGCGGAACAACTAATGCAAACTCATCTCCACCGACTCTGGCTACGGTAATGTCGTTGCAGGTAAATTTATCTAAGCTGTGCCCAATGTGGGCAATAATTTCATCACCTACATGGTGTCCCATCGCATCATTAATGTATTTAAACTTATCGAGATCCAATAATAATAAACTAACTTTACTTTTATTAAAGTTTGCCCTTGCCATGCTCTGTGTTAAACGATCATGAAGTAACACACGATTAGGCAAAGCGGTTAGCTGATCATGGTGTGATAAATATGTCATTTGTACCGACATTGCTAATGTTTCGCTGACATCCTGAAACACCATTACTGCACCACACTGTTTATTATTTTTATCCAGTATTGGGGCTGCACTATCCTCAACACGGTGCTCAATTCCTTGCTTGCTCACAAGTTGGGTATTTATTGCCATCGCCACAGCTCTATTTTCTCTAAGGGCTACTGTGAGAGGGTTTATGGATTTATTCTTTGTGGTTGCATCTTGAAGTACCATCACATCTTCAATATGACGACCTTTAGCTGATATTTGAGACCAACCCGTTAAACGTTGTGCAACAGGGTTCAAATAGGTAATACAGGCGTTCTCATCCGTTGAAATTACACCATCAGCAATCGAGTCAATCGTAATCCTTAATTGTTCTTTTTCTGCTGCGAGTGCAGCTTTTGTAGCGCGAATAGCTTTATTTTGAACTAACAGATTAATGTGATTTTCAACCCTCATTCGACATAATGTTAAATTTAAAGGTTTAGAAATAAAGTCTATTGCGCCTAGTGACAATGCTTCTTCTTCAATTGCAGGGTCGCTATGCGATGTAATAACAATAGTACGTATATCACAAAATTTGGGCAACTCTTTGATCAGCCGTAATATATCGAAGCCACTTACCATCGGCATCTCTAAATCAAGTAAAAGTATATCAGGCTCAATATCTTTAATTAGTTCGAGTGCCTTTTCGCTGTTATTGCAAGCATGTATTACACCCGCTAAAGCTAATGCCTCTTCTAACAATACAGTGTTGATAGGTTCATCATCTATTATTAGTATTTTACATTGCTGTTCCATTTATAGCTCCATCTACTATTATCAAAACAATAGGTTACTGTGCAAGTAAAACGAATAAACAAACCTATTTTTTAAACACGTTACCCATTTAAATTTAGGTCATTTTTACAGAAGGTCAATGTAAATGTCCACGTTTCTTAAACATGAAGAGACTATTAAATATGCGAAGTTATAAGCTAGAGTCTGTTTACCTTTTAAGGTTAAGTTTGCAGCAGTCTATTTGGTATTTAGGCAAGGCGGCGCTTATATGGCGTGGTTATTCCCATTAATAGGCAATAAAGCGGCATCAACGCTAAACAGGTAGATTTATTTTTTTGGCTAGCAAATTTACGGAGGTTTTAACACGGGAGTGTTTGAGTTTTCTTCTGTACATGTGAGTCAACTATCTGACCACTTGGTTTAAAACCAGACTATGCCACTTTATACTTCAATTTTAAGCAGTCTTTAAGTACAAATATGTCAACTTGGCTTTATTGACCCGCGGCGGCGCAAGTGAAATTTAAGTTGGCATAAGATTGAAGTTTACTATGGCATAAAGTAAACAAATGTAAGCTCTATAAAGCCATTTAATAAATCGATAAAATGACTCCTACCAGATCAGAAAATGTATTTCTATTCGTTTTAGTATTGCTTTGCATGATCCACTAATATTGACGGTGTTAGGACTTGCGGCAATACAACGGGAGTATCTTCGCCCTTCTTATACCATAAATAAAGTGGTACACCTGAGCGCCTTTGTTGCGATAGAAATTCCGTTATCTGACTATCTCCATTAGTCCAATCACCGACCATAACTGCAACATTATTTTGTTTAAATGCATGTTGCACTTCATCACGATCAATCGACGTTTTCTCGTTAACTTTGCAAGTTAAACACCAATCAGCTGTGAAATATACAAACATATCCTGCTTAGCGCGTAACTCAGCTAATTTATTCTGATCAAAGCTCAAAACTTGCGTACCTTCTTTTTGCACTGAGCTAACATTCAATTCATCCGAATTAGGTATTGTATAAATTGAGAGCAATAAAGGAATGAAGGTAAATAGAAGCGCAGGCCACCATTTTCTTTTATGTTGAGATTTTTGCCATGCACCAGTTAACCATAATCCAAATGTTGATAACATTGTCGTAGTTAAAATCATCATCACATACGTATCAGTTGATTGACGTAATAAGATCCAAACCAATCCTAGAGTTGTGATAAACATCGGTATAGAAAGTATTTTACGAGCGGTTATCATCCAACCACCAGGCTTAGGTAAACACGTTCTTAGTTTCGGTATAAAACTCACCAAAAGAAACGGCAATGCCATACCAAAACCTAAGCCAGCGAAGATCATTAATGCAATACTCATCGGCAATACTAAGGCAGCACCTAGTGCGGTTGCCATAAATGGACCAGTACAAGGTGTTGCAATAAGGGCCGCTAGACCCCCTGTCCAGAAGTCCCCCATAGGACCTTTTTGATCTTGCAGTTTTGAGCCAGAAGTTAAAGTACCAATTTCAAATAAACCAGCTAGATTGAACCCTATTGCGCTCATTAATACGATTAAGACCGAAATCATTACTGGGCTTTGTAACTGAAAAGCCCAACCAATCTGATGCCCTAAAGCCCGTAAGCTCAAAATAGCAGCGCCAAGAACAAGGCACACTAATACTGCACCTAAAGTGTAAGCTATTGCGCCTATTTTGGCTCTTTCTTCTGAACTTTGGTGAGAAAGACTCAGTATTTTCAGACTAAGAATAGGAAACACACACGGCATAATATTAAGCAGTAGACCACCTAAGATTGCTCCTAACAAAGCAGTAATGGCTAACCACCATGAATTGGGCCCGTTAGTATCTTTAGCGTTATCAACGGTCGGGGTAAAAGCGATAGCCTCGGTTTTATTTGCACTAAAACTGAGCCCGATACCATTTTTTAATACCAAGACCCCTTTAAAAACAGGTTCTAGATTGTCTCCAACTTGAGTTTGCATCAAAAGCTCATCACCCTTATGCTGCAAAGCTTGTTTCGCATTATTAACAATCATGCCATT
Source organism: Pseudoalteromonas sp. 3D05 (assembly GCF_002723455.1). Classification (GTDB taxonomy): domain Bacteria; phylum Pseudomonadota; class Gammaproteobacteria; order Enterobacterales; family Alteromonadaceae; genus Pseudoalteromonas. The sequence goes on from NZ_PDUS01000024.1 coordinate 45,329, forward strand.
GATAACGGGGTAAATATGCGCACCTTCAATGTCCACGCTACTTGGTAAGGGTAATGCGAGTGTTAATTTACTTTTATCGACCGAAAAACGCCCCACAGCTGCCATTGGTTGTGGCAGTTTTTGACGCCATTGATCAAACAGTTCTTTATTTGAGTCATTACTCGATTTTTTATCCAATAACAATTGGGAGTCTTCACCAACAGTAAATGTATGCTCTACCGTTTGTTGTTCTGGCAAGCAAGATGTAGGATTACAAACCAAATAACTCATATCGACTTTGATAGGTACTGAAGTTCCCACCGCAATAGCTTTACTAACTGTTATTGGAGCAAGTAATATATACTGATCATGATAGATATAATTCATAATATCACTGGTCACAAGTTGGCTTGGCGCAGGGTATTTTACTTCACCCGCTTCAATCCCTTTTGGCAAATGCCAATCAAAGCGGGTCGGAAATCCGGCATCACCCGGGTTAGTCCAATATCCATGCCAACCCTCTTTAGGTGTCATTATCAGAGCTAGATCTTGCGTCATGTCAGATGCTATGTGTCCGGATTCTGTCATCATAGAAACTGATAATAGGCGCTGAGTATCACCTTGACCCGTAGCTATCACATGTGATGAGCATGCTAAGAGGACGAACAAAAGTGTTTGTTTTAAAAAAGTACTCGGTTTAAATGAATAGACAGAGTTAAAACAAGCTGTCCATTTTTTCAATGATCGTAATAAAGATGATTTCATTGTGCGCCTATTTTTAAATAGCATTATATGGTTAAAAGCTACCAATTATTTAAATGAAGAAATGGTTTCTAATGCCTGACTAAAGTCACCATCTTGAATTGAGGACTTCATAGTCACTTTACCTTCAGAATCTATTAGTGTGATGGTTGGCAGCTGGTTAACACCAAACAACTTGAATAGTGAGCTATCTTTATCAAATACGATAGGTAACGTTGTACCATAGCTTTTACGATAATCGTTTAGATCATTTATTGAAGACCATAGGTTCGTCGATACCGTGACCCATTGTACTTCTGATGATTTTGATTTTTGCTCTAATAGTTCACGCACTTCAGTGCACGCTTTAGACGTGGTTGGCTCGGTTTCTTCTAAGTACCATTCACACCAAGGACCAAAAAAAAACATACCAACTTTTTTACTGGTTGGCGTATTAAACTTTACATCGAGATTTGTGTTATCAATAGTGGATAAAGTCATGTCTGATACTTTATCACCTACTTGATAACCTGAATTGTTATCTACAAAAGTTGGGTTTATCACCGCTTGTTGGCTTGGTTTTTCAGCTACTACTTCATCTAAAGCTCGGTGGAATTCTTTGTCATCAACATGACCAAAATAAGCGAACTTGCCACTTTTATCGATCAACAAATGTTGAGGCGTAACACGTAACTGGAAAGCACGTGCTAATTCACCATTATCAATTGTAATTGGCATAGTTAACCCCATTTTTTTACGAAACGCGGTTACCGATTTTACATTGTCGCTAATACCAGTATTAATCGCGATAACTTGAACTTGCTCGCCATATTTCTCGTAAATTTCTTCAAAGCCCGGCATTTGCTCGCGACAAGGGACACACCATGTAGCCCAGAACTTAATGTAGACCGGCTTTTTTCCATACACTTCAGCCAAATCAATCTCTTTGCCATCAATTGTTTTTACAGTCATTTGAGGGGCAGGTGTACCAACTAAGTTTTCACCCGCTGATTTTGCTCTTCGCTCACCATCAGCAGAGTAATCATCGGTTGCATGCGCCATCTGCATGAGAGCAATTGAGCATAATAGTGTTAGTAAAGATGTTTTCATCCAACGAACCAATCGTATTGACATAACATTGTCCTATTTATATTGAAAATTTATAACTTCTGTTTTTTGTGAATACAGCCATAAAGACTAGAGAAATTAGAAGAACATCAAATACTCGCACGTAAGTGATCACATACTTGTTGCTGAATTTTATATATTTGTTGCTCTACAACTTCTGGATCACCCGCAGTTCCCTCAATAGAGAAGAAATGCAATTTAGTTAACCCTATCGTCGCGAGAATCGCTTTCATATAGGGCGTGAAAAAGTCTGGTTGATATGCCAATTCACCAGAAAAGCTCCCCCCTGAAGAAATCAAAATATACACCGGTTTATCTTTTAATAATGGTAGCTTTCCGGTGTTAGTTATCTCAAAAGTTTTTCCTGCTCGGACTACATAATCTAGCCAACACTTTAAGCTAGAAGGTAATGTATAATTATGCATCGGAGAGGTAATGATCAGTAGGTCAGCTTTTTCAAGAGAAGCAACAAGCCCATCGGATAAATTGAGGCTGGCAGAATCAGTATGTGGGCTTGCTGAACCACATAAAACTTCAGCATAATGCCGATCTATATGAGGCAGCATTGTCACATCGAGAGTGTCTAGCTTAACCTCTGCGTTATCCAATAAGGTGTTCACCATAACTTGGGCAATGAGGTGCGTAGATGCTTGATCTTTCTTTGGGCTAGCGTTAATCAATAATACGTTCATATTTCCCCAAATAGTTATTTTTGAATTACCAATTATCATAAGGTGGTTATAATATCGTGCTATATGGATTATAATAAGTGCCATAAATTAACTATTATTATAGGCCATATTTAGAGTCCATAATAAGTGGGTATGTTGATGCCTAAAATATTAGCTTACAAACAAGTTTACCAACGAATTCATAGCGCTATTTTAAAAGGCACATTAAAGCCTGGCGAACGAATTCCTTCTACACGAACATTAGCAAAAGAAATGGGCGTCTCAAGAGGGACGGTTGAAGAAGGCTACGCGCTACTAAAAGCCGAAGGCTACCTCGAATCAAAAGGCCAAGCTGGAACACTTGTCAGTGAAAAACTTCATTCACAGCCTCGAGTATTACAAAGCAAAACGACAGCTCGTCAACCTGGGCTTCAATCTGAGGTAGAAATACCTCAAGTTCTGCCATTTCAACTAGGTATTCCAGCACTCGATAAGTTTCCAAAAGAAGTTTGGGCTCGTATGACTGCTAGGTGTGCAAGGAATATACATAAAGATGATCTTGCCTACCCATCAGTTTATGGTAACCCGCAATTAAGAGAAGCAATTGCTCAATATTTGCAGTTATCACGTGGTATTCAATGTGAGCCCTCTCAAGTGTTTATTACTTCAGGATATGTAAATTCCATAAATTGGATTTTCCATGTTTTATTAAAAAAACATGCTTCAGTTGTAATGGAAGATCCCGGTTACCCTCTAACGCGTCAACTATTGATCAACAACGGTTTAACCCCGGTCCCAACGCCGGTTGATAAAAATGGTATTCTTTTTAACTTCGAATCTAAACCTGATGCAGTTGTTGTAACACCAGCCCATCAAAGCCCGACCTGTGTATACCTTTCTTTAGAGCGAAGGCAAGCTTTACTCAATTGGGCGGAAACTAATAAACGGTGGATTATTGAAGATGACTATGACGGCGAATATCGACATACAGGGCTTCCTTTACCAGCTTTAAAAAGCATAGATACACAAAATAGAGTGATTTACTCAGGAACGTTCAGTAAGGTCATGTTTCCAAGTCTACGCTTAGCATATATTGTCGTACCACCAAGCCAACTGACCGCCTTTGAGCAAGTATCAGAGCTCTTTGCTGGCAATGTGTCGGCGTTGACTCAAGCCTCGGTTCTTTCTTTCATAAAAGAAGGTCACCTCTCTCGTCATATTCAACGCATGAGAAAGCTATATAGGGAACGCCGCAACATAATGGCAACTGTATTTCAAAAAGTTTTAGGCTCTGCAATCAATATCGACCCACAGCCCGGTGGCATGAATATGATTGTGATGTTCACAGATAAAAGCATTAACGACAATACGCTAGCTAAAAAGATGATAGAGGCGGGTTTATTTGCCCAAGGGTTATCTCAATGGGCTAATTCACAACAGGAACCAGGGGTCATTTTAAGCTTCACTAATATAAAAGATGAAGCTCAATGCTATGAATTAGCCTCTCGTTTTAAAGCCGTGCTATTTAGCTCTATTAATGACCATAGACAACCTATCTTTTAGATTACTTCTGGATATTTATATTCAGTGTGCATCAACCCATATGTATCCCCATAAATATGAATTATATATGGGGGTTTTAATTTACACAAAAGGAGCAAGTGGGTCAGCTAGTTTAAGAATAATATCAATATCAGCTTTAGGTGGATAAATTAATTCGTTGGTAATTGATATTTTGACGGCTTTTGCTTCTTCCTTGACCATCTTAACTTGTTGGTCCCAACCTTCTGTAAAAACAGCCCCCCACGCTCCAAGATCTAAACAAGTTACATAGTTTTCTTGCCTGTAATCAATTGTTTCACAACCAATCAAGCTCGCAGCAACATTGTGACCTGCAAACTTACCCATTTGTATTGCATGCTGGCAAGTCATCAGTGCGTGATTACCTTTATTATCGGTTAATGCATAAGCAACATCCCCTGTTGCAAAGACGTGATCTTCATTTATAACTTGCAACGATGGTTCAACTTTTAATCGTCCTTGTGGGCCTTTTTGCTCAGGAAATACATTTGTGAGGTCATTGGCTTTGACGCCAGCAGTCCAAATAACTGTATCTGATTCAATTACTTCACCAGACGCCAAAGTTACTCCATGAGCTGAAATCTCAGCGACTTGTGCATCAAGCATCCAATCAATTGCTAAGTCATCTGTAGCTTGCTTAATGACATCTTGTAGTTCTTTACTGTAGTTTGAACCTATTTGATTACTACGCTCAACAATAATGACCTTTATTGGGGTGTTGTCATTAAGTTTTGCTTTGAGCCTTGCTGGCAATTCAGTTGCCATTTCGATACCAGTAAAGCCACCACCACAAACTACGACAGTATTACGGGCATTTGATGATGGTTGACTTGCTAAATTGTTGATGTGTTGATCAAGTACAATAGCTGACTCTATTTGATCGAGGTCAAAAGCATGCTCTGCTGTACCTTTGACAAGATCTGTTCGTAGATTCGAACCAGCAGCTAGCACTAGTCTGTCATATTGTTTACTCTTAGTGTTATTGCCATCCACAAAATGAACGATTTTATTTTTTAAATCGATATCACTAACCTTACCTGTTACAAAGCTCACGCCCATAACATCAAACACTGACATTAGTGGCGATACCATCGACCCAGCGTCGGCTTCATAAAAGCGAGGGCGGACACGCAGCTCTGCAACAGGAGCAATAACTGTAACCTGAATATTTTCTGCCCCTTGCAGCTTAGCTAAACGAGCTGCACTTAACGCAGCCCACATGCCAGCAAAACCAGCACCAATAATTACGATTTCTTTGTTCATTAGTTATTCCTATTTTTTTGCCAATTAAGATTTAAATGAATCATACAAGATGAAATTAAATCCGACAATATTAATCGGAGTTTATTTTTTTAGTTGTTTCGACTAAGATAGGAAACAAGTTGCAACTACTACTTCAAATAAAAGTTTTAAAGGAAAAGCATGGCGTTTTATAGTTCAGGTGTGGAATATGGTATTCACTGTTTAGTAAATATGCTCGATGAACACGACCAGCCTATTGTCATGTCGGTTAGAGAAGCGGCTAAATTGCAAGGCGTTCCTTATGAATATTTAGGCAAAATATTTACTAAGCTCTCAAAGGCAGGGCTAGTCGAAAGCACAGAAGGCCGTAAAGGAGGCTTTAAGTTAGCAAAGCCTCCTGTAGACATAAATGTGCTTGATATTGTGCGGGCAATTGATGGTGGAAAATCCATTTTTGACTGCAAAGAAATTCGCCAACGAATGGATATTTTTTCAGATGATGTGCCAAGTTGGGCATGTAAAGGGATGTGTGGGATTCAAGCCGTTATGCGAAAAGCACAAGTTGAAATGGAGAAAGAGCTGGCTAGACACAATATCTCAATGTTGTCTCAACAGGTTTACACAAAATCACATCGAACATATGCTGTAGAGTTAAAAGAATGGTTTGGTACTCAACGAAAAAATGTAGAGTAAATAAACTGTATTAGTATGTTTACCAAGGGATTATAAAGGTCAAATCACCGAGTAACTTTAACATAAATAGTATGCCAGCCAGTGATTTAACTGGCTAGAGTTCGTGCGGTTCCTTATGACACTTGCGATCTTTCAACTCTCAATACGGTGGTATTCACGTTATTTCTAAGCCACATGCTAGTAATATTAACACCAAGTGCCTTAGTCAGCTTAATTGAGACTCTCTGTTAGCCAGGATGCGGATTGAATAGTCTGCAGAAATAAACTAGACTGCAGAAATAAACTAGACAGCCACTATAATTGAGCAAATAAAATAGTGCTATTATGTTTACTCTTTTGGGCTAAAACTCATCTTTTTTTCTATTATCACTCGCT
>NZ_PDUS01000035.1 GCF_002723455.1 Pseudoalteromonas sp. 3D05
GCCTGTTTGGCATTGATGCTGTGTTATCACCTATTTATGGGGAATAACCACACGACATAGGCGCTGCCTTGCCTAAATACCAAACAGACTGCTGCAAATTTAACCTTGAAAGGTCAACAGACCCTAGATTAAGCGATTAAATTTTTCTTTAACAATGTATTATGAAGCGCATTGATAAACTGTCTGTAAATGAAGACGTAAAAGATAAAATACGAGCCAACTACATGCCTGTGTTGGCTAGGACAACTGAAAATGGAACAATTACTTATTCAAAAATTGTTCATGTTAGTGGTGGCAGACCAAAAATACCTCGTGGTAAGGCTGCCAGAGTGACTCAAATTAATGGTGGCTAATGTAATGCGGGATTACCCTAATCGTGAAGAAAAACTAAAACAATTCTATGCGAATAGAATGAGCATGTTAGCGCATGATGAAAGTGTTATTGAATCGAAAATGCTTGGATCGCAAAAGCTTGAACATGAACAATTGAAAAGAATATCAAATAGTTTAATAAACCGTGGGATAGAATTATCAATCTGTCAGTTTTCACTCGGTCATAGTATTGACACAATAAGAGAAACAGTCGAGCGGACTATCACTTACTATCTTAAAACAGACAATGAGTGGAGTAGCTATCCACATAGTGTATATACATTAGTCAAACTTATTTCATTGGCTATTTTGGTTGATGTTAGTGATAAAGCGTGGGCATTATTGGCTGAAAAATGGCAAAGTAGCGGCAGTAATGGCTATATATTGGCAAAACTGTTGAGTTATCGTTCAAACAATATACAACTAGGTCAAGATGTTCGCCTTAAAAAAATCGGTCAAATTTTGACTATCTCAAATATTAGTGACGATTGTGAATTTTTAGAAGAACTGAAAAAGTATTCTAAAAAATGGTACATTCGTTATAAAGGCTTACATTGGTACAATAGCCACAATGATGATTATCATATAGGTTATTTTGGGTACTGGGCAGTAGAAGCCGCTGCTGTTGCAAAAATGCGTGGTATAAGCCTAAAAAACACTCATTTTGGTAAATATTTTCCTTATGGTTTTTTTGATCTACCAGAACAGTTACCGAAAGAAAAGGGCGTTAAAAAAGAGCTTCAACAAAAAGAGCAGGCATTAAATACAGTCACTTACCCTGGCTTAACTCGACTAACTCTATCGCTTGATGGTGCTTGGCTAAATGAGAGTGAGCAACGCTTATCATTAATCACCCATGATGAAGGTTTGGAGTGTGCCGGCACTGTGTACCAAAGTGACGAAAATACATTAGACTCATTTGCGTCAGGGAGGTATGAAGCATTAATGAAGCATATGCCATGGTATAAACGGGTTGGAGTTGAAAATGAACGAAACCTCCCCATTGGCACTGTTAAAGAACAATTGATGCAAGGCGTTTGGAAAGGCGAAACTGAAGTCACTTCTTACTTGGTATACGCTTTAAAATTTGACAAATATTTTATGGGTTTAACGTTTACCTTTATGGAAAAAGATAAAACACACTGCTTACCTATAATAGAGCGTTTGCTGAAGTCGATTCGTTATGAATAAAAGATTATAAGAATTCGCGGGTTCATGTGCAGCGCCACATTTATAGGATCAAGGTCTTGCACCCAGCCAAGACCAAACACCAATCTCACGTTTAACACCCTTCCCCGTCATCACGCCCTGAAAATAAGTAATTGATGAGTAATATCGCGCATGGCAGGATTTTGTTCCCGACAAATCCTAAGTACCTACATCCATGTAGGCAATGCGCGATAAGGCGAAACTAGGCCATGAATGGCCTATCTTCGCCGTTTACGTTCACATCAATTACGCATTGAAGGATTAAGCGTGATGCTTGGGCGCCGTGGGGTTCCAAGGGGCGACTGTCGGCAGCCGCCTCTTGGTTGCCGCCAGCAAGCTAAACCTTGAATAAGGTTTTTAATGTAGGTCGCGGATTTATCATGACAATATGTGTAAAAATGCGACCTGAAAGCAACAAGTTAGCAACGGTGAAAAAACAACCGCGCCAGCAAGCTTAGCGCCTACGGTGGTTAACTTATCACTGGTGTTAACACTTCGGCTAATACCACCTTCTATAACCACTATTTAACCTCTGTGCAGCGAAGCGCCTCTTTGCTCTCGGTGGTGAAATTCACTTTTTTCGCCCTAAAGGACGACCTACAATTAAAACCCGTTGGGTTTCGTTGCACTCTACCCAACCTACAAAGACTTTTTAAGCTGGTAATCTTTTATATAACGATAATCAAATTCGGGGTTGTCTAACACTTGGCAATGGTTGTTAAAGTCATCACTGAGCATGCCATGGATATCAATTTTTACTGATTGCTCTTCAATATTTTTAGCAAAACTGTTGAGTAACTGCCTGCCTTTTTTAGCATCCATAAAACAACCAAATTCATAAATACTGTAAAGCCTTGCAAAAGTATCGCCGCCCTGTTGTGCTTGCTTAATGAGTGCGTCGCCTTTTTTGCTATCGAGTATTTTGCCTAGTATAAATTGAGCGCGGGGGTTACTTTTTTGCTCTGCTAAATAACGCAGAATTAATTGCGCTTGGTAGCTATCTTGTGGGTATTTACCTAGGTAGCGCCCTTGAACATCAAACTGCCTACCTGAGTGGTAAGCAAAAGCATAAGTAAGTGCTTTATGCTGGCTTATTGTAGCGAGCGCTTCATCACTGGTATCTATGTGCTTATCGCGAAAATCGGCTGCATGCTGTGCTTGCTGGTTCTTTTCATTTTCTATGTACTGCCCTTCTTGAAAAATAAGCACCGCAATGGCAACAATATAACCAACCACAAAAGTCAGCACTAGCACCAAAGGTAGAACCACAAACCACCTGTTTTTTAACTTTTTTTGTTGTAAGTAATCAGGACATGCAAAAAACGCATCAAATGCTTTGTAGTCATGCATTGAGATGTTGATACGTGAAAGGTAGGCCGCGCTCCAAGCGCCGAGTACATATATGCCAATCAAAATAACAGACAACACATTGCCACCAATCACTATTTGCACATCCCAGGCAATTAAAACAATACACGCGTGAGACACAAAACCGATTACAGAAAATAGCCGTTCATAGCCACGACCATGAAACCTAACAGCTAAACCTATTAACGCGCCACTGAGCCATAACATAACAGTCGCTGCTGCTGGTTTTAACTCATAAACAAACATCCATAACACTAAAATTGGTATACACCAAAAGACAGCGCCGAGTGCGGCTGCGAGTGCATTTTGTTTTGTTATTTTTTCTAGTACATTATTTTGAAAATTGCTCTGAGCTGACACGGTAAATCCCTATACTATTGTAAACACAGTTAATATATTCTATTTCTAACGTCAATACACCCCCAGTACAGCGCAAAGCATGCGTCGCTTTATACTTCCTCCTATCTTATTTTTCTGCCGCTAATCGCACTTTGTTGAATCCTAGTAACAATTTCGTGCGTATCACGCTATTGTAGTATCAGCCGATTTAATTGATGGAGTTAATATGAAAAAGTCTTTGTGCACCAGCGTAGTTTTGAGCCTGCTGGGGCTGGGCTCTATGTTTGCCAGCGCGCAACCTGAGCAGCCTATTCCAGTTGCTAAAAGCGCAGATAAGTATGAACTTGAATTAGTTGCCAAGGGAGTTCAAATTCCATGGGGCATGGTGTGGCTTAACGAACAAGACCTTTTAGTAACAGACCGTGCCGGTGAGCTTAGATTAATTCGCAATGGTAAACTTGTAGAAAAGCCTATTAGTGGTGTGCCAAAAGTACATGCTGAGCGACAAGGTGGTTTACTGGATATAGAGCTTGACCCAAATTTTAAAGACAATGGCTGGATTTACTTATCTTACTCTGGCTATGAAGGCGATGAGGAAGGCTATAACACCTCGATTATGCGTGCGCGATTAAAAGACATGGCGCTCATAGATCAGCAATTATTGTTCGATGGCGGCCCAAACACCAAAACAACCTATCATTATGGTTCGCGCATCGAGTTTGACAAAGACGGGTATCTTTATTTTTCAATCGGCGATCGTGGTAACCGCGATGTACACCCGCAAAACCTCGCCCATGATGCGGGTAAAATTCACCGTATCAATGCAGATGGCTCTATTCCAACATCAAACCCGTTTTATAATAAAAAAGATGCACGCCAAAGTATTTATTCATACGGCCACCGTAACCCACAAGGCATGGCGATGCACCCAGAAACAGGTGCAATATGGACTCATGAACATGGCCCGCGTGGGGGCGATGAAGTGAATGTAATTAAACCCGGTGCAAACTATGGCTGGCCTGAAATAACCTACGGCATTAATTACAACGGCAGCACCATTACCGATGAAACATCTCGCGAAGGCATGCAACAACCTGATTGGATTTGGGTGCCATCTATTGCGCCATCGGGTATGGAGTTTGTTAGCAGCAGTGATAAATACCCACAATGGCAAGGCAGCATCGTGATTGGCTCGATGAAGTTTGCTCACTTAGTACTGCTTGAACTCGATGGCAGTAAAATAACGGGCCACAGTAAGTTATTTGAAGGGGCTGGCCGAGTAAGAAGTATTTCAACTCACCCAAATGGTGATTTATATCTGGGCATTGATGGTATGGGCATATTCAAAATTGTGCCAAAAAGCTAATTTAACCACCAGCATCACTTTGCTGATATAAAAAAGCCGGGACTTAGTTTTAAGCCCCGGCTTTTTTAATTACTTTATGTATTAACGCTTTTTAAATAACAACGTCATGCGGTTTGATTCACCCACTTTTTTAAACTTTTCTTTATCTGCGTCTGACTCAACATTTAATGACGGTGGTAGTGCCCATACGCCACGCTCAACGCCATCTACAATAATGCGGTCTAAGCTATTATTATGAAAATACGCTTCGGCGTCTAAATCAAACCCAGCCGCTTTTGCAACAGCAACCACGTGTGATTTAGGTAAATACCCTTTTTTAGCCGTTGCAACAGCGTCCCCCCCTTCTGGCGCTTGATGTTGCACCACGCCCAAGGTGCCCCCTTTTTTAAGCATTTGATTAAACTGGCTGAATGAAGCTGCTAAATCATTAACGTTTTGCAGGCCATGCAACCCTCTGAACGTTAATACAACGTCAGCATTCATCGCTTTGGCATCAACCGCTGCTTTAGGGTCAAAATCTGCCATCGTCACCTTGCCATACACGCCTTTATTATCAGCGAGCTTTTCTTCAAACTTCACGCGTGAACGCTTGCGGTATTCTGAAGGTGTACTCATCGGGTAATGCGCAGCGACTAACTCGCCTTTTTCTTTTAGCATTGGCGCTAAAATTTCCGTGTACCAACCGCCACCTGGCATGATTTCGATGACTTTGTCTGATGGTTTTACACCAAAGAATGCGAGTGTTTGATAGGGTTTACGAAATTCATCACGCTGTTGATTTGCGTCACTACGGTGCGAATGATCGACATGGTGTTTACCATGACCATCGGCAAATGCAGTTAATGGCATCGCTGCGCTTACAAGAATAGCCAGAGGCAACATGAGGTTTGTTTTTTTCATTCTTATTTCCTTGAGCTTAACCTGAACTCTGGTTAAGAGATGTACTAATGTATTGATATTAAATCACAAATATATTTACTAGTCTCCAGCCGGAGACTTTTAGCGATAACAAGGCGAATTTACGCGTCAATAGCTGGTCTATTGCAAGTAAATTCAACGCAGTTAGCGTTGAAAGTAGCCGCTGGAGATAGATTTATTATCCAGAGTTCAGGTTAGTTAAGTTTAATACGGTTATACACTTACAATTCGATTAAGGCTCACTGTTTGCGATAAAAAATATTGATTTATCAGCAAGGAGCAAGCCATCAATAGGCTGCTGTTTAATTATTCAGCTGGTCGCAAACTACAAAAAAGCCTGCATCAATGCAGGCTTTTATCTGTTACCGTATTGGGTTTCGCTACGCTCTACCCAACCTACAACACAATAATACTGGTAATGAGGTAGGCCACAAAGGTTAAGCCACCAGCGAATAGTGCATACGGCATTTGGGTTTTAACGTGAGTCAGTAAATCACACCCGGATGCCAGCGCTGATACCGCACTGGTGTCGGATATTGGCGAGCAGTGATCACCAAAAATGCCGCCACCTAAAATAGCGCCCACTACTAGCGATGGCGGTAAACCAAGCGCTTGAATAAGCGGTACGCCGATAGGAATCAAAATCGCAAACGTGCCCCATGATGTGCCTGTGGTAAACGACATCACAGCACCGGTTAAAAACAGCACCGGCACAATTAAGTAGATAGGCAAGTAATCACCAACAAGTGATGCCACAAATACACCTGTACCGAGCTCTTTTAAGCTGGCACCCAATGTTAACGACAGCAAAACAATGCTCACCAATGGCAGCAGTTCACCCATACCTTTAAAGCCGGTATCGACTAATTGATGGTGCGTAAATTGACGTGAGCTGATCATTAAGCAATAAGCTACAACAATAGCCAGTACCGTGGCATACAATACCGATTTAGAGCCGCTGCCCTCTGCCAGTACTCCATTACCCGTATACAACATAAAGCCAACCATGCTAACAATCAGCGTGAGTAAAGGCACCAACATAAAGCGCGCTTTAGAGCCTTTAACGTCTTCTTTAAGCTCGTTTTTTTGTAACTCTAGCTTTTCCTCAGCCTGTTTCATTGGGCCGTGAACTTTGTCAAACGCAATGGTATAAAATACGATAACCAAGGTAATTATGGCATAAAAGTTAAAACCAACACTGCCCCACAGCACAGATACAGCTGACTCACCCAGTTCGTAGTTGCCTAATAAGCCAAGCACAAATGCGCCCCAGCCATTAAGCAATATCAAAATACACACTGGCGCACTGGTACTATCAATAATGTAGGCCAAACGCGCGCGGCTCATTTTAAATTTATCAAACAACCCACGTGACACAATACCCGAGGTAAGCACGCTTAAGTTTGATTCTATAAACACCGCCACACCAGTAAACATGGTTAAAAAGCCCACTTGGCGTTTGTTTTTGGCGATGCCTTTATTCATCAACATGTTTACTGTGGCGGCAACACCGCCTGATTCGCGAATATAGGCAAGTAACGCCCCAATTAAAATACTAAATATGAGTATACGAGTGTTCCCCGGCGAACTTGCCACCGAAATAATACGCTCAATGGTATTTAAAAATGTCGTAAATACGCTATTCCCATCGCCTTGCAAAGCGAGTAAGAACTCTGAAGATGCCACTGCAACAAGCAATGCCATAATCACTTCTTTTCGCCAAAACACGATAGCAATCGCGATCAGCGGCGGTAAAATAGAATACCAATGCATAAAACGTTAACCTTAATAATTAGTGAGTCGTGCCCACTCTTATAGTTATGTGCCTTCAATTATATGATGAAGGGTAGAACAAACCTAGGGCCTGTTTATCTTTGAGATTAAATTTGCAGCTGCATGTTTAGTTATTAGACAAGACAGAGTGTATGCAGTGTGGTGTACCACAAAAATAGACAAAAACGCAGCATTAACGCCAAACTTACGTTGCTCGAAGGATTATTAGGCCTAAGGGCGATTAGCTCTTTGTAGCCCAAATTTACCTAGTCCAGTAGCTCAAAAATCTAGCGCCGCGCTTTAGCATCTCCAAATTGAACAAATTTCAATCTTGAAAGACCAACAGACCCAAGTAGCTTAATCGGTTGTGTAATAAACTCAACTTAATTCGACTAATGATTTAATATCGCTTCATAGATAAGCGAGATCACTGAACCATATTTACCGGTTTCAAACTTTTTCCCGGCAAATTCATAATGGATATCACCGCCTTCAACAGGTGTGTGTCGAGCATTAGTGAGTAAAATAATCGCTAAATCATAAGTTGGGTCTATCACTGTAACTGTGCCTGTCCATCCTGTATGTCCATAAGCTTGCGGGCTTGCATACGGGCCAAAGTGCCATTTACGCGCTTGATGGCCTGCCCGGCGCCAACCAAGACCGTAGGTTTGGTTGGTCGGTTGCGGCGCAATAAACTGCTCAAGCACTTGGGCGTTAAATAGTTGCTTATTAGCGTAACCACCGCCATTTAATAGCACCTGTGTAAGTACACTTAAATCACGTGCTGTACTGAACAGCCCTGCATGCCCTGCTACTCCATCAAAAGAATAATAAGCTTTTTCATCATGTACTTGGCCTTGGAGAACATCCGTGCGCACATTATCAAACTCAATACGGCCACCTCGGGTATTACCTTGAAGCTCAGTAGCAGCAATTTGCTGTTTAATGAACCCTTTTTGCAATGGGTTAAACACGGTATTCATTAACCCCAAGGGTTGATAAATATGACCTTCAACGTAGCTATCTAATGATTGCCCCGATAAACGCTCAACGAGTATACCCAACAGCATATAATCAATATCAGAGTAAATATGACTCACGTTGCGCCCAGCAATAAACGGCACACCGGTTAGCAATAAATTTTTAGTACGCGTGCTATTTTGTGAAAAAAATTGCTCACCTAACTTATTATCTTTGCGATGAAAATCAACCACAGCAGGAAAGCCTGCTCGATGAGTCAACAAGTCTTTAACAGTCCGCTGTTCTCGCCCATTTCCTCTAAACTCTGGTAAGTAATTAATAAGCGGTTTTTCAACATCTAGCTTGCCTTCGCTTGCTAGCCGCATTAGTGCAAAATTAGTGGCAAACATTTTTGAATTAGAGGCAATATCAAATAACGTATCGGCTTGCATTTTTTGTGGATTAGCTAACAGCGTGCCATCACTGTGGTACTTTTTAGCATCACCATATTGGCTCAACTTGATGATGTTGCCATTTTTTATCACCGCTAATACAGCACCTGGAAAACCATTGTTTATCTCGTCATTGATTAGCTCATCAACAGCATCAAAGTTAATGTGTGTGCTTTGCCTATCGCTCAAAGTTGGATAAGGGAAATGCAACGTTAAACCCGCACCCTCTGGCATTACGTTTTCAACTTTAAAGGTATTCATACCATTATGCGTACGCTTAGCTAAACTGTATTGATAAAGCTGCTGATGATTAAGTGGATTAGCAATATTGACTTTTTCACCGTTAATAAAAATATCTGCACTGGTTGCATTATCATTTTCAATAATTAATTCCCCTCGACCTCGGTACGCTTTAAATGTACCTCGATCATTCACCAATGCTCTGCTGCTTGGGTTCAAAGCGGGAACTCTGGCAGTAACCTGCGCGTTCGCTAACGGTTTTATTGGCTTAGTGCCTCGTTTTTGCGATTGGTGATATTGCCGCATTAATTGCGCTACTTTTTCAGGAAAGTACTTTTCGAGCAAAGCAAATAGCACTGATGCAGTGCGTGCATCTGCATCACCACTGACATGCCAGGGTAAAAAATGCATTTGAAACGCGTTTAAGGTATCGAACGTTTGTGAATCTAATTGATTACTTGGCTGTACGTCATAACCATAATCGCGAAGCGCTTTTTGCATTAAAACAATTGAAGGCTTAGCCACACTAAAATGCTGCCAATATTTTTCAACGGTTTCATTGTCATACCAAGCGCCAATACCTGCTTGGTATAATTGATACCATGGAAAACGCGGGCCCGGGTCATTTTCGCGGCTCGGTGCAATATCAGCATGACCAACAACTTGTGTAGGCCCTATATCAGGGTTACGTTCTAAAATTGATTTACTGAGTTCAATTAATAATGCAATTTGTTCTGCATCATAATCAGGATAAATACATAGCTTGGAGGCACTAGTATGCTGCTGAAGGGCTGTATTTAACTCTGGGGCATGACATGTTGGTATGTTAACAATTTCAATACCAATGGCATGATCGTTGAGTTCATTTCGCCCTTGCCAAAAGCTCGGGCCAGCATGTAAGGCTCTGTGTTGCTCATCAACTAACTGAATTATTTTAAGTTTGTCGTTGAGGTAAGTTGCACCATTTTGGGCAGGTAATAAGTAATGTGCACTTTCCTCGCCTTTTTGCGTTAACCGAGTCAGTGATGAGTTAAAATCTGCTCCTGTGTAATGCATCACTAAAAACTTAACACGGTGACTGTAATTTTCAGATTGTGAATATTCATAAAGTGAAGAGGCGCAGCTCATCAAAAAAAATACGATGATAAATAAACTGATGTTCTTAAACCAAGATACAAACGTCATAGCCTTCTCATTATAAAACAGCGAATTATCATCCAATTTATGTGGCAAATTTATTTATATACAACCTGTTAAGCATAACGCCAATTTAGGTGGTTTTCTATTTTTATGACCTCTAGAGTTAATTCAGCGTTAAGCGTAATAGTTTATAGCGTTTCAAACAGTACAACGTGGGAGGAGGTTAGAGTTTTTTATTTATGCGAACCATTAAATTAAATAAAAAATAGCAGTAACTGCATAATATTTATGAGTTAAAATAAATATCATTGAGAATAGAAACAGTCCCCTTGCAAAATACAACTGAAATATTTTATTTATTAGTCGGTGCTCTCAATTTACAGGTGGTAACACCTGAACACAAAACAGGTACAAAATTATTCTATTTAATGCTATAAATACGACAAATACCTTAATAAGTGAGTAGTATGTCCACTTTTATTAAAATCAAAGCGTTACGTCAGTCTCTTTCGAGCAGTGAAGCAAAGCTTGCAGACTTCACATTAAATTCGGCAAATGAAATTAGAAATCTTTCCTCTAACGAACTCGCAATTGCAGTGGGTGTAAGTCAATCTAGTGTTGTAAAGTTTTCGCAAAAGCTCGGTTATAAAGGCTTTCCAGCATTTAAACTAGCCGTTATTGATGCATTAAATGGAGAACCCTTTGAGCCTAAACCTCAGGGCAAAATCACGCGTAGTGATACCATTGAACAATTAAGTGAAAAACTGATCAGCAACCAACATGCTGTACTGAACGAAACTAAAGACCTTAATGAAACAGCGGCATTTGAACGCGCGGTGGCGTTAATTAAAGGGTCCAAACGCATTTTAATATGTGGTGAAGATGATTCAGGGCTGATTGCAAAAGGCTTTTCACACAAACTGCAACAGCTTGGCATACCTGCAATAGCAGAATTAAACCATGCAGTGCTACTTCCTTATGTAAAAACGTTTGATAACAATGATTTAATTATTGCGATCACTGAATCTGGCTGCACACCAAACATTGTAAATGTCATCAAGCACGCAAAGCAAAACAACTGCAATGTAATATCATTAACTAAGTATGGCAGTAACCCCGTTGCAAACTCAGCTCATGTGCAACTGTATACTATTGCAGATGAGAAGTCGGCTCGGCTTCAGTCTATATTGACGCGTACAGCACAAGATTTTGTGATTGATATGTTATTTATGTCACTCACCCAGTCAATTCGTTAAGCATTCTGCAGCCTCAGTACTTTTATTGAGGCCGATTAACTGGCCTACCGGTATAATAAATAAGGCGCACGCTGTAACTTAAAACGGCTAAGTTCTGGCTGCCAACTTTGCTTAATATGCTCCACTGAATGCCCTGCTTCAATAGCCAAGCGTAACTGATCTGTGCCTGCAAGCTTATCCATAAAGTCTTTTCGTTCAAAAAAAGTTATATTGTTAGCTTTTAATTGCTTGTATGCCGAAATAAAAAGCGCTAACTCCATCCCCTTAATATCGCTTTGGCGTAAATCTAATCCAGATACCTCAATGCCTTTAAACTTAGGATTCATTGCTGCTCCCTTGATTGCACGAGGAGTGAAGTTAAATTCACCCAATGGTAGAGGCGAAAAGCCAACCACTTGAAACGGGAAATCGGTACCTCGACCAATTGAAATGGGGGTTGCCTCAAAAAAACACAACGAAGGATAAAGCCCAATAGCCTGATCATTAGGTAAATTAGGACTCGGTTTAATTGGTAAACTGTAACGGCTGGTGCGCGTGTAATGAGCGACTGGAACGACGCTTAACTTTAGATCAGCGGCATTACTGATCCACTTCTCGCCTTTTATCATTTTAGCAAGCTCACCTACCGTCATACCGTGTAATACAGGAATTGGGTGCATGCCCACAAACGATTTAAACTGTGGCTTTAAAATTGGCCCATCAATATGGCTAATATTTGGGTTAGGTCTATCAAGCACAATAAACTCTATGCCTTGTTCAGCTGCTGCCTCCATCATGTAATGCATAGAGCTGATATAAGTATAAAACCGCACACCAACATCTTGAATATCAAAAATAATTACATCAAGGCCGCTTAATTGGGCTGCGCTTGGCTTTTTGTTTTTACCGTAAATAGAAATGAGTGGAATACCTGTTTTACTATCAACGGTATTTTTAACATGTGCTCCGGCGTCATAGTCACCACGAAAACCATGCTCAGGTGCAAAGATTTTAGTTATGCTTACATTTTTAGCTAATAAGCTATCGACTAAATGCGTGCGCCCCACCACAGAAGTTTGGTTAACCACCAACCCAACTTGTTTATCTTTTAATTGCGGTAAGTACAAAGCAAACTGCTGCGCACCAACTGAAATAGCATTTTTGCCGTCATTAGCCTGAGCGGTAACCGTAGTCACGGTACTGAGTATAAAAAGTACCATAAAAAATCTTATTGGAAACATACAGCAAGCTCCTTTTAAACAAGGTGTTTAAAATAACACAGCCTAGTTTAAAGAGCTGCTTAGGATTTAGTTTTCTGCCCAAAAGCACAGGGTATTATTTCAAACTTGAGTTTATTAAATTTTATTGCATCCAAATCGCTTGACCAATCGTTACTTGAGTATAATTACATAAGGATTGATAAAATGAAAAAACTGCTTTTATTAACTTGCTGCATTTTTTGCCACGAGCAAGCGTTGGCAAATATTGAAAAAATAACTGTTTATGGTCATCGTACAGGGCTTATTGGCGAGTCGATAAGCGCATCAAGCGGCATTATCGGTCAAGGCGAAATTGAAGACAGACCCATGCTGCGCAGTACTGAAATGCTGGAACTTATCCCAGGTATGGCTGTTACTCAGCACAGTGGTTCTGGCAAAGCGAATCAATATT
Source organism: Pseudoalteromonas sp. 3D05 (assembly GCF_002723455.1). GTDB lineage: Bacteria > Pseudomonadota > Gammaproteobacteria > Enterobacterales > Alteromonadaceae > Pseudoalteromonas. The sequence continues at coordinate 13,044 of NZ_PDUS01000035.1, forward strand.
TTATTCGCGGCTTTAACCTTGATCACGGCACTGACTTTGCCACTAACATTGATGGCATGCCAATTAACATGCGCAGCCACGGGCACGGCCAAGGTTACACTGACTTAAACTTTATTATCCCTGAAACAATCGCAACAGTAAGCTATAAAAAAGGCAGTTACGATGCATCGCAAGGCGATTTTTCTGCCGCTGGTAGCGCCTATTTTAATTTAGCCGATAACCCTAAACATCAGCAGCTTGATTTTACCCTTGGTGAAGACAGCTACCTTAGAGGCGTAGCATTGGGCTACACTAATGTGGGGCAAGGAAAGCTTATTGGTGCTGTTGAGTGGCAAGGTTATGATGGCCCTTGGCAAGATATAGATGAAGATGTAAACAAAAAAAATGCACTACTGCGTTATGCGGGTAGCCTAGCAGGTGGCGACCTATCAATCACGGCTATGGCTTACGATAACCAATGGAACTCAGCAGATCAAATACCGCAGCGAGCTGTTGATCAAGGCATTATTTCACAGCTTGGTTCGCTCGATAAAACTCTAGGAGGCAGCTCAAGTCGCTATAGCCTATCAACTAACTGGCAAGGTCGAAACCTCTCAGCAAACGCTTATGTGATTGATTACGACCTAAGCTTGTATTCAAATTTCTCTTACTTTTTAAATGATCCAATCAACGGCGATCAGTTTAGACAGCGTGATAGCCGTACTATTTCTGGCGCTGCACTTAGCTATCAATTTGCTCAACAAATCAGTCAAATACCTGTTACTCACACTGTTGGCTTAGACCTTCGTAATGACAATATTGATAAGGTTGGTTTATACAATACCCAAGCGAGGGAGTATCTATCAACAGTGAGAGAAGATGATATAAGTGAAACAAGCTACTCAGCCTATTGGCAAAGCGTATTGAGTTTAACTGAACGCTTAGAGGCTACTCTAGGTGCTCGTTACGATTACCTTGATGCCCAAGTAAGTGGCGATAACCGCTTAAATTCAGGTGATGCCGATGACGACTTAGTTAGCTTTAAAGCAAGCCTTAGCTATGTGTTTACTGATAACTTGGCAGGTTATGCAAATTGGGGGCAGTCATTTCACTCTAATGATGCTCGCGGCGCAACTATCACTCTAGATCCAGTTAGCTTAGCACCAACCGATAAAGTTGATCTTCTTGTACAGAGCGAAGGTGGTGAGCTGGGTGTTAGGTACTTTGATGAAAAACGTTTTAATATTTCGGCTGCTATGTGGTGGCTGCAATTAGACTCCGAGCTTTTATTTGTCGGCGATGCAGGTAATACAGAGGCCAGTGATGCATCTAATCGTTATGGCCTTGAGGTGAGTGCTTATTATTGGTTAGACGAAGCTGTCAGCCTTGATGCAGAAGCGTCATTTACACATTCAAGACTAGATATTAGTGGTGACAACGATCGCGTTGAAGGTGCAGTGCCCGTGGTGGCAAGCGCAGGTATTAACTGGCACTTAAATGAGCAATGGCAGAGTTCAGTTCGTATTCGTCATATTGGTAAACGCACACTTAATGATGATGGTAGTAAGCGCTCTGAACCGCTTACAGTCGTAAACGGGTTGCTTAGCTATCAACAAACTCATTGGAAGGTTGGCTTGGAGCTATTAAACATGTTTGACAGCACTGATCATGACATTGATTACTACTATGCTTCTCGATTAGCAGGTGAGCCAAACGAAGGTGTTGAAGATAACCACTTCCACCCTATTGAACCACGTACCATACGCCTTAATGTGAGTTTATTGTTTTAATTGATAATCTTAATATGGCTCAAATCAATTGAGCCATAGAGCATTATCAGCTGTTTTAACTTCACCAAATATAAGCCATAACAACTAAGTGATATAAAAGTGCTGGGCGCAGGACGTAGCTTGTAAGAGTGAACCTTTGATAGTCTGGTTCGCAGCCTACTACTCTTTTTAATTTCACTTTATTTCAGACATAAAAAAACCGACTTTCGTCGGTTGCTTTTCTATTAACTTTAATAGTAATAGAAAGTGGTGGGCGCAGGACGTAGCTTGTAAGAGTGAACCTCTGATAGTCTGGTTCGCAGCCTACTACTCTTTTCAATTTCACTTTATTTTAGACATAAAAAAACCGACTTTCGTCGGTTGCTTTTCTATTAACTTTAATAGTAATAGAAAGTGCTGGGCGCAGGACGTAGCTTGTAAGAGTGAACCTCTGATAGTCTGGTTCGTAGCCTACTACTTTTTTTAATTTCACTTTATTTCAGACATAAAAAAACCGACTTTCGTCGGTTGCTTTTCTATTAACTTTAATAGTAATAGAAAGTGGTGGGCGCAG
>NZ_PDUS01000027.1 GCF_002723455.1 Pseudoalteromonas sp. 3D05
GTTATGTGAAAGTAGGTCATTGCCAGGCTCCAAATACAAGAAAGCCCGACTCAAAAGAGCCGGGCTTTTTTACGTCTGTACGAAAGTTACCGAGTAGCACAGCGTCAATCACTACACCGTAGCGTGGGTTGACTATTTGACGCCCACGAATAAAGAGCGCCACGATCATCTCTGAGCACAAAGTACACCCTTAAAAGAGCTTGCGCTTCCTTTTTGTTGATTGTATTTGAAACTCGCTCCCGCCCTAAAGAAATACAAACTTTCTACCTTTGATTTCTCTTAAATATTATCTTGTTGCAATTTCATTCTTGGTTTAATAACTGAGCTGTGTAAAACTAGCTTTGTTAATTTAGTAAATCAGGTGACATGAATGTCGGATATAAAAGCTTGGAAACTTATAAGCCTGTTTTGTTTGATAAGCTTGCTTATGGGCTGCCAGTCGAAAGAAGAGCAGTTGCAACAAACAATTCAACAATCTATAACCAAAGCCGAGGTTGAACTCGAAGGGCTCGGTAAAGCCTTGGATAATGGTTCAATTCGAAATGCTGTCTTATTGTCTGAATATGCTCGCATAATCAGCAATGAAAAACCTCAGTTATCGCAAATTGCTTCTGTAATGGCTCAAGATGCAACGAGAAATGGTGCGCTTTATACTGGCTTGCAGCAACGCTTAGCAGATATTAAAAACACCCACCTTATACCGCCCTACGAAGAAACATTGCGAAACTTAGATCTATTAAGGGATGCGGCAAAACCCACACTGTTTTCTGACGCATTAACTGATCCTATTAACATGCTAGCGGATATGTCAGGTGGCTCACTTGCCCGTGTTGGGGCAATAAGCCAGCAAGCAGAAGGTCCTGGTGAAGGAAACCAACTTGTTGGTAATCCTAACTATGGTAGCTGGCAGACTAATAGCAATGGTATGAGCTTTTGGGCTTGGTATGGTATGTATCGTATCTTGGGTGATGTGTTCGACCGAGTTGAATACGGCAGTTGGAGTAAACGCCGAAAATACAGTTACTACAATGACTATGGCCGTGCACGTTATACCAGTCCTAAACAAATGAAAGCACAAACAGCTGTTGAAACAAGAACTCGCCAATCTTATTCGCGCCAAGGAAAGCAGTTTACAAGCCCGTATGCTACAAAAAAAACAGGCGCTTCAGGACTTAGCCGAAGTAGTTACACCCCACCAAAAAGTAGAAGCAGCTATTCCAAGAGTAGCTACAGTAAAAGTTCAGGGTCTATAAGAAATAGTGGTAGTCGAACTTCGCGTGGAATAAGCCGTGGTAAATAACCAGACTGTAAAGAATTAGTGTTGGAGTTAAAAGAATATGTACGAATTTAATGGAATAACTATGTGGTCACTACAAGCGCTCGCAATTGATTTTGCAATCATTATCGCTTTGTTTGTTAGTCTAAAATTTATAAAAGGTTGGGTGTCTAATCTACATGCAAATGATGAAATTACAGAGCGCGATAACTTTGCCTTTGGTATTAGTTTTGCAGCAGGTCTAGTTGCTTTAGCAATTGTTCTTACTGGTGTCAGTAGTGGTGCATTTGCACCAACGTTGCATCAAGAAGCGATGCAAATGGGGGCATATGGTTTATTAGCGATAGTGCTCATAAAGCTTGGCCACTTCTTTCAAGATAAAGTCGCGTTACGTAAGGTCAGCTTGCATGATGAAATAGTGAAAGGGAATGCAACTGCAGCCTTGATTGACTTTGGCCATGTGGTTAGTGTGGCAATTGTTATCCGCTCAGCTTTATTTTGGGTTGCAACAGAGGGCTGGTACGGTTTACCAATTGTTATAGCAGCATTTATTATTGGCAGTGTTGTTTTGTTGATTGTCAGCCAGTATCGCGTGCAATTATTTAAACGCACAAATCGCAGTGGCGACTGCCTTCAACAAGCGGTTATTGACGGAAATTTAGCGGTGGGCATACGTTATGCGGGTTTCTTAATTGGTAGTGCACTCGCTATTACAGCAGCATCTGGCGTTGCGCCTTATGTTGCCGATAGTATTAATGCTAGCCTTATGTATTGGGCACTGAGTGCTGTGATATGCGTTATTGTATTTATCTTACTTCATTTAATTACAATAAAAATTATTCTTTCGGGTTGTGATATTTCAGATGAAGTCAATCGTCAAAAGAATGTTGGTGTAGCAACTATTTCAGCCGCAATATCATTTGCTGTTGGTGTCACTATGGCTACGTTATTAGGCGCATAAGATTTGTCACACACAACAACGGCCCCGAGTAAGAACTCCTTACTTGGGCATGATTTTTTATTGATAACTGTTATGGCTGTACTCGCTGGGTGCGGCCTTATTTATGAATATCTTTTATCACATTATGCAGGACGTGTATTAGGTTCTGTTGAAAGTGCCATTTATGCCATGATTGGCACTATGATCGTCGCTATGGGGATCGGTGCTTTTCTGGCTCGTTGGTTTAAAGACGCGTTCACCGCTTTTGCATGGCTTGAGGGTATTATTGCCTTGGTGGGGATGGGATGTATTTTAGCGATTGCGAGTGTGATTGCCGTCAGTTACTCATTACCATATATCTTTTCACAGATCTTTAACTTACCTGCAGATACAGTGCTTAATGGCTATGTATTTCAAAAGTTACAAGAGTGGTCGCGTTTTCTCCCATATGTGTTCGGTTTGTTACTCGGCTTATTAATCGGCATGGAGATCCCGCTAATTGCCCGTATACGCCAACAAGTATATGGGCGGTTTTTAGAAAATAATGCAGGCACAATTTATGGGGCTGACTATATAGGTGCAGGTATTGGCGCAGCTATTTGGGTGAGTATTATGCTCGCGATGCCCATTATGCAAGCGGCTGCTTGGACCGCCTTATTTAATATTGTCGCGGGTTTAGCATTTTTGTGGCGCTATCACAGCCATGTCCGTTTTGCTAAATTGCTGCTTGTTTGTCACCTCGCGTTATTGGTTTTATTTGGCTTTATATTAGTGCTTGGCAGTAGCTGGATGAAAGACTTAAGTAACGTGCTTTATAAAGATAAAGTGATTTATTCTGAGGCGACAAAATACCAGCACCTGGTATTAACGGAGCGACTAAGCCGCAACCAACCTGAACCGATTACTGACTTATACCTAAATGGTCGTTTACAGTTCTCCAGCATCGATGAACAAATTTATCACTCTATGTTGGTTTACCCTGCTTTACTGGCCTCTAATCGTCATGATGACGTTTTGATAGTGGGTGGCGGTGATGGGCTTGCCATGCGCGACGTATTTAAATGGCCAGTGAAAGAGGTCACGTTAATCGACTTAGATGGCCAGTTACTTAACTTATTTGGCCATAAAAGTGACGAGTTTCAAGCGCCTGTTGAAATAGTTAAGCGATTGACTAAGCTCAATGCAAACGCGATGAGTGATCCTAGAGCTAACGTGATTGTAGGCGATGCATTTATAGAGGTTGAGCGGTTGCTTGATCAAGGGAAGCGCTTCGATACTATTATTATCGACCTGCCTGATCCAAATCACCCTGACCTAAATAAAATGTACAGCGACTATTTTTATAACCATATTCGTCAACTGCTTGCTCCTGATGGTGCGATGGCAGTGCAATCAACATCACCTTACCACGCAAAAAAGGCATTTTTGAGTATTGGAAAAACAGTCAAAGCGGCTGGGTTTAAACATGTCGAACAGTATCAGCAAAATATCCCTTCTTTTGGCCAGTGGGGATGGACTATAGCAACGACTCGTGGGCAATCAGCCAGCGCGCGGATCAATGATGTTGTTAACTTGTCTGTAGATTCTCGATGGGCAAGTAAAGAATATTTATTGGCAGCATTTGTGTTTCCAAACTATTATTTTGAACAAATAAATAATATAGAAGTCAATAGATTAGGGTCTGGCGCACTATATGATTATTATCGCAGTGCATGGCAAGAAGAAAGCGAACTGTATAAAAATTGATAAAACATGGTTGACATAATATGTCGGTCGTGCGAATCTTAACTCAGACATAATATGTCAAATGACAAAAAGGCAGAGACATGGAATTAAACGAACTTTCAATAAAACTAGCATCTTTTGAAACTGAAGGCGCTAACTTTGAATCTTTCTTGATAGCCAATCCAGGCGAGCAAGATGTGTTACAAGTCATTGTTGATGGAAATGATGAACTTCCAATTTTTGTTACGCAAACACAAGAGCAATTGCTTTGTATTAGCTACTTGTTTGCAGATGACGAAGTAAAACCTGATTTACGAAACGAGCTAAACGAAACATTACTACGTTTAAATGTACCGATTCCATTGAGTGCATTTGCCAAAATTGATAACAAGTACGCAATTTTTGGTGCTTTGTCGGTAAATTCATCATTTGATGACATTACCCATGAGTTAGTAACGTTAGCCGATAACGCAATTGATGCCCTAGAAGCTGTGACCTTGTACTTGAATGATTAATACCTTATTTATCAGTGCGATGAGATAGCAGCAAGTTCTATTAAGTGGAGTTAAGATTATGAGTATATTAAAAAAGTTATTTACAGCAGTTCGTGGCGGTGCACGTGAAGCCGGTGAAGCAATCGTTGATGCAAATGGTATCCGTATTTTTGAGCAAGAAATCGCGGATGCGCAAAATGCATTACAACGTGCAAAGAAAAGCCTAACTGAAGTAATGGCAAAAGAAATGCAAACTAAGCGTTCATTAAGCGCCCTAGATGCGTCGATAGCTGAGCACGAAGCCTATGCTGGCCAAGCACTTGAAAAAGGCAATGAAGCGTTAGCTTTAGAAATTGCTGAGAAAATTGGTGATTTCGAAAATGAAAAAGCTGAGCACGAGCAAGTACTTGCTGGTTTTAGCAACCACATCGTAACTTTAAAGCAGCAAGTTAAAGATGCCGAAAAGTCGATCAAAGAAAACCAACGCCAGCTTACAATGGTGAAAACCACTGAAAGCGTGCAACAAGCTACTATGGCTGTTAATAGCACGCTTAATACAAATAGTTCGTCGATGACAAATGCACGTCAGTCGCTTGAGCGTATTAAGCAACGTCAGCAAGATCGGAGCGATCAACTTGGTGCTGCAAAAGAGCTTGAAGCAGAAACAAGTGGCGGCGATTTAAAAGCTAAAATGGCTGAAGCGGGTATTGGCGATAGCAGCCCAAAAAGCGCGGATATCTTAGCGCGTATTAAAGCTAAGCAAAACGGCTAACCCTTATTCACACTTTTTTAAAAAGGTAACGTTGCATCATGCCCGTTACCTTTTTTGCTTAAGAGGCACTCTATGTTTAATTTCTTTAAATCTAAAAAAGCGCCAGAACGTCAATTGACTCATGCTAGCGATCTAAAAAAAGGCGATATGCTGAGTATTATTGACTCATTTGCTTATCCAAACTGGTTAAAAGGTCAAACTGTGCGTGTGATTGATGTGCAAACTTATCAATATCAGCACAGCAGTGATACTGAGTTCGTATTAGAGACAAACAGTGGGCAAGTTGTATTTTTACAAATTGAAATGGAAGATGGCGAGCAGTGGGCTAATTTCTCAATAAAAATTCAACGTGATGAGGTAGATGATATTTTTACCCTCGATGAGTTTGCCCGTATTTTTGACGAAGAGTCTTTAACTTTTATAGAAGTTAAGAATACACCTGAGCGCTTTATGCAGTTTTTAGGTAAAAGTTACCAGCAAAGTGAATCGCCATACGTTTGCTATTTCCATAAGCAAGATTATCGTAAGCAACCACTGCCTCGGTATGAGCAAGAAGGGGGTGAACCCTGTGAAATGATATGCCTAGCCTCTGACGACGAAAGCCACAGTTTGAACATTGAGATTTGGGATGGTGGTGAAACAGAAGTCTCACTTACACTGACCAGACCTATATCTGATATTGTGGACTTATTCCCAGGAGATGCACAGTGAGTGACGCGAAGGCTAAATGGCAGCGCCAAGAACAAGCCGTAAGGGCGACGCAAATGGCCTTTGATTTAAGCAGTGAAGTACAAAAATCGATAAAAAAGCAGGCGATAGATCAGGAGTTAACACCTTCAGATATGATCCGCAAAATTTTAGCGCTCGATGTTAAATCAAAAAAGACTCGTCAACGATTGTCATTTAATCTTAATGATGAGGAGATAGGGTTACTTGCACAGCGATTTGGTGTGCCAGCAGATGACAAGCGAGCAGTTAAGCAGCAAGTGGCTGAGTTGCTTATCGCTTACAGCAATAAAAAATAACCACAATTTTGCCTTCTTAAAGTTAAGCCCTTACACTGAGGGCTTCATTCCTATAAAAAATGAGTCGCTGTGAATATCGTTTTAATCGCTTACCTAATTATTTTTGCTTTGTTCGGTACTGCCGCAAGTTATTTTGTGCGATTTATTTATGCGTATTGGATAAAGAAAGAAATGCCAATGCAGCATATCTTTAAAGCAGGGGTGTGTATTATTGGTGTGTTAATCATATCTGCGCTAATCCCATTTCTGGTTTAGCGCATAGGTTGTTAGTTGATTATTTTATTTCGAATGCCTGGCATTGCTTGTCAATACATAAGGCTTGCACAGGTAAAACCGGTGAGCAATCGCTCGCACCACTAGCTTGATTATCAAGTATTTCTTGCTCAGTTACTTGTTGAGCTAGCTGCTCTGCAGCTTCTTGCTCAGTGTTTAAAGCAGAGTATACTAAGTATTTGCTAGGCCCGCCGCATGCCCGTTGACCTACTTCAAGAACCTTACACTGAAAACTCGCTGTACAGCTGGTATCTTCAACTAGTTTAGATAATGCATTGTTCGCTTTAGATAAACTTACTGAGCCTGATGAACTTGTATCAAATGTACTTTCACAGCCGGTAGTAATAAATAGGCCAGCTGCAATTGCCAGCGCTTTAGAATATGAAACGCACTTCATATTAATTCCTTTAATAAACACTTGTTGCATTACCAGCAACTTTAACACATTTATTGCTAGTACACTGTGTTGCAGGTGCAGTTAAATGTTGGCAAATACTGACCATACCTGTTTGAGCGTTAAATTGGCTTTCTAGAGTCGTAATCTGTTTTGCTGCTTGTTCAACCTTTTGGCTATCGTTATTTTTGGTTGAAAAAACAAGGTAGCTGCTTGGTCCACCGCACGCTCTGCTCCCAACAGGCAATACTTTGCATTGTGTACTCGTATCACAGCTAAGATCTTCGGTGAGGGTTTTTAATTGTTTATGAGCTGCCTGAATTGCTTCTCTCGAAACGGCTTTGTTTTTATCACCTATAGCCACTGCCTGACTATTTTTGGTCAAAGTAGTGGGAGCTGGTTTTAATTGCTCTGCTTCTGGTGTTGCAGCGTCCGAGCAGCCAACAATAAAAAGAGATAACACAACAACACATAATGAAAAGCGCATAACGAACCTTTATAGTGATTAACAAGTAATCACTATCATACACTTTGCACATAACACAGCAATAAAAACTATTACATTCAAAAAGGTAAACCCGTTACTTAAATAAAGTAACGGGTTTCATAGGTAGGTTATAAACCGCCTTGGGTTAGCTTGGTTGGATTAAGTAACTCTTCCAAATCAGCGCGAGAGAGCTGGGTTTCTTGCTCTGCTACATCAATGATCGGCTGACCACTTTGATACGCTTGCTTGGCAATTTTAGCTGCTTTTGCATAGCCGATAACCGGGTTTAAGGCCGTGACTAAAATTGGGTTCTTGGCCAAGGCTTTGTCAATATTTGGCTGATTGACCTTAAACGTGCGAATGGCTTTATCCGCTAATGCGCGGCTACTATTTGCCAGTAACTCGATACTTTGCAAAATGTTATAGGCGATGACTGGCAGCATGACATTAAGCTCAAAGTTTCCAGATTGCCCTGCTACGGTAATAGTCGCGTCATTACCAATCACTTGTGCACTTACCATTGCTGCTGCTTCTGGGATCACCGGGTTAACTTTACCAGGCATAATCGAAGAGCCCGGTTGTAATGCTTCAAGCTCAATTTCGCCTAGCCCGGCGAGTGGTCCTGAGTTCATCCAGCGCAAATCATTAGCTATTTTCATTTGTGCCACAGCAAGTACTTTTAATTGCCCAGATAATGAAACAATGGCGTCTTGTGAGCCAATGTTATAAAAAAAGTTTTTACTGGGGGTAAAACGTATGCCTACGTTGGTGCTTAAGTTTTTACAAAACAGCTCAGCAAACTGGGGATCTGCATTGACTCCTGTGCCCACAGCAGTACCGCCTTGGGCAAGCGCTGACACGCCATCTAAGCTATGACGAATAGCCGCCATTGCGGTATCAACTTGATATTGCCAAGTATTGAGAGATTGGCTAAAAGTAACAGGCATTGCATCCATTAGGTGGGTACGGCCTGTTTTTACTATATCGCCTACTTCAGATTTCTTACGCTCTAGTATCTGTGATAGCTGATCAAGGGCTGGAAACAGCTCATAAACAACATTAATAACACTGCTTACGGCGATGGTCGTTGGGATCACATCATTTGAACTTTGACCCATATTCACATCATCATTTGGGTGAATTAGGTCATCATTGTAACGACTTGCAAGTGTTGCAATGACCTCGTTAGCATTCATATTGGTGCTGGTGCCAGAGCCAGTTTGAAAAACATCAATCGGAAAATGATCTATATGTTGGCCATCAATTATTTCTTGGCAGGCACGCTCTATTGCTAGGGCTTTTTGTTTGTCTAAATGGCCAAGTTCACAGTTACTTTGAGCCGCAGCTTGTTTAACGTACGCCAGTGCCGTAATAAATTGTTTTGGCATGGTTAAACCACTAATACTAAAGTTATTAACCGCACGCTGGGTTTGTGCTTGATAAAGTGCATCTACTGGTACTTGAAGTTCGCCCATGCTATCGGTTTCAGTTCTATACTCGCTCATAAAAGCTCCTAAAAAGGGTTGAATTCGTGACTGAGAATACGTGCTTCTCGTTCAAGGATAAGATATTTTTCGTTACCGTTATGGGTTCTATAAAAACGTTTTAACGCCAATAAGGGTTTGTATAGTTGCTCTGAACATTGCTTACGTATTGCGCAATGAATTAAAGAATCGCACATTTTATTAATAATTTCATGGAAAGTACGTCTTAGATAGAGTTCTTGGAGCAAGATACTTTTGCTTTTTTCGTAGTAGCGTGCGGCATTGAGGCCTGCTTCAATATAGCTTGCAACTAAAGCGGGGGCATGTAGTCCTGGACGTTGGCAAATACACTTCATTTGCTGTTGATAATAAAGCATTGCTTGGTGTTCGTGCATAATAAGACCGGATTACTGTAACGATAATAGTTATCATTACAGTAATCCGGTCTTGGTGCAAGTTTGAATACGTAAAACTTGCCAAAAGTTTATGATATTAGTTGTAGCCAAGGATGAAAATTTGATCTGTTTCATGTTCTTTTAGGCTCTTCTTCAGCTTGTTAGATTGTGACAATAAATCAATAACTGTTGCTCGTTCATCACATGTTGATTTGTTGCTATCTGCTTTTTCGCTTGCTGTGATAGCAGCGTCAAGTGCATTAAATTTAGATACATACATGGTATTCTCCTAGCTGTTGGTTCAATAATACTGTTGCATAAGCTATACCAATTTTTATTATTCTTATAATTGCATGATAATTAAAGCTTTATTTTTATGTGACTGTTTTGCAAAGACAAGCGTCATGAATTTTGCTTTACTATTGTGCAAATGGCTCTAGTTTTGGTGCGTATATGAAAGCGAATAAACCTTTTTCTCAAGCTTGTGAAAACAATAAAGAACCCATTTTAGCGGTATTAAAAGCTTGTTTTAATAATAGTAAACACGTTTTAGAAGTGGGTTCAGGTACAGGGCAGCACAGTGTGCATTTTGCGATGCATTTAGCACATTTAGAGTGGCAAACTAGCGATAGATTAATCAATCATAGTGGTATTCAACAATGGATTGATGAGGCGCAATTGAGCAATCTACATGCGCCGCTAACACTGGATTTAAACCATGCTTGGCCAATTAATCGTGTGGATGCTATTTATACTGCTAATACGCTACACATTATTAGTTGGGCTTTGGTTGAATTATTTTTTGAAGGCATTAAACGCCATTTAGCCCCCAAGGGAATTGTCTGCATTTATGGGCCTTTTAAATATCAAGGTCAGTATACGAGCGAAAGCAATCAGCGTTTTGATGGGTTTTTGAAAGACCAGGATGGCGAAAGTGGCATTCGCGACTTTGAAAAAATAGTAGCGCTTGCTGAACGAGTTGGGCTAACACTGCTTGAAGATAATAAAATGCCGGCAAACAACCAGCTCTTAGTCTTCAAGCGTCACGCTTAAACGGCAGTAGTGATTTACAATGCTGCTGATAAGCTGTTGTGTGTAGGTGCTCTCGCTTTAAAAAGTCTGCAATTGCGTGGCTAAAGTCTTCATTGATAATTGTGTGGAGCGAGTGCGTAAATACTGGTTCAAAGCCTCGGGCTATCTTGTGTTCACCTTGTGCGCCGGAATGAAAACAGTGCAGCTGATTGGCAATACAGTACTCAATACCTTGGTAATAACATAGTTCGAAATGTAAACAATCTATTTCATCTACCGCCCCCCAATATCGACCATATAAGGTATTTTCGCTTTTAAAGCTTAAAGTAGCAGCAACCACATGGCCATCAAGATAGGCTTGCATAATGACAAGCTTATCAGCCATTAATGCATGTAATAAAATAAAAAACTCATGATTTAAATAGCCCATATGACCTGAACGTTTTAAATATGTGCGTTGATAAAATTCACAAAACTGGCTCATTACAGCACTATTGATTTGATCGCCTTGTAACCACTTTATGGTGATATTTTGTTGCGTAATTTTGTTTCGTTCTTTCTTTACGGTTTTACGTTTACGGGCATTTAAGCTTTGTAAAAAGTCAGAAAAATTGTCATACCCACGGTTAAACCATTGGAACTGTACGCCTGTCCGTGGCATGGCGTTATGCCCAGTAAATAATTCTGTTTGTTGCTTAGGGCAGAAATTTATATGCCAGCCAGACCAACCATGCACTTGGCACTGTTGGTTGAGTACCTCACTTATATAGTCTGCTATAGACTCTGGTTGTGAATGGTGAATAGCGACTCTTTCGCCTTCAACGGGACTAAAAGGCGAACCACATAGCCATTTAGGATAATAAGCTATGCCATGCTGTTGATACGCTTCAGCCCAAGCCCAATCAAACACGTATTCACCATAGGAGTGGCTTTTTAAATAACCTGGGGCAAGTGCAATAATGTGTTGATTCTCATAAATAACTAAATGTAATGGCTGCCAACCAGTGGCTTCACAGGTACTTTGGCTTTGCTCTAGCGCGTATAAAAATGCGTGATCGGTAAAAGGATTGTCACCAAAAAAACGAGCCCACACCTTGGCATCTAGATCACTAATACTGGTAAACCACTGATGGCTAAAACTTGACATATTAAGGCTCTATTTTTGTTCAATAGCGTTTAAAAATTGTGTTATCTGACTACTTAGCTCATTAAAATAAGGGTTAAATGTTAAACGTTGAAAGGGCTGAAAACGAGCTACATTATCTGCTGTTCGTTCACCGAGGGTCGTTTGCGCGGTTGTTTTACATAGTGTGTAAAGGGATTCATCATCGAGGTAACTGCCACAGTTACGATAGGTTGCGTTTATACCATAATGGGGGTTATTAGGTGAGTTTACGACTGCGATATGCGATATCCCTTGAATATCTTTGCAGTCGCTAGAACGACATTGTGGGTTATGAATAGTGTAACTGTCAGGAAAGTAATCCGGTATTATTTTTTTGTCGCCATAGAGCACTAAAGTATCGGGGCTGCCCGTATTGTGGGGGCTTATTTTATTCAGAGCCGAGAGTAGCGCGAACGTGGCTTTACTATCTATAGTGGTATCAATATCACTTAAGGCAGTAAAAACAGGGATAGCAGGAAACCTGCGTTGCGCTAAATTACTTACTGCAATGGTGCGCATTGCATCATCAGCCGCAGCTGCTGCATTCCAAGGGAAAGACTCATATTTGGCGAAATCTATATCAGCATCTTCGTCAATCCAATTAACAAAGGGGATTAAATCAATCCACTTGGCTGCCCAACCATTTTTATTATGTGGCTCGCTGGCAGGAGAGAATAGCATTAAAGCCTTAACTCTTTCATTTACGGGGTGAGTTGTTAAGTAATTAATGAGTAGCGCGGCACCGGTAGAGTACCCGCCTAATACGACATGCTTATAGTCTTTTAGGGTTCGATTTATAGCGTAGTCAGTGGCTTGCTGCCATTGCTGAGCATTAACGTCTTTCAATGCATCAGGGGCTGTACCGTGACCTGGTAAAAGGAGCGTTCTAACGGTGTAGCCTTGTTGGAAGTAAGTTTGCGCTAAATCATGGTATGTAAACGGTGAATCAGTTAAGCCATGCACCAGTAAAACAGCCTTTTGGTTATCTGGTTGGCGAAGTTCGAAAGGGGCAACAAGGTCGGCTATATTGGATTTTTCGGGTCGTGACCCTTGTTTCACCAGTTGTTTATAGGTTGTTGTCGATAATGGGCATGGCATGGCCGCACGTGGATTACTGTGCAATATATGTTGATAAGCAAAATCTAAGTAATGATTAAAGCTGGTATCAGAGTGATATGCAAAATTATGCTCTGAGGGCGTATTTTGAAATCGTAAGAGGCCCTGGCTTTTGCTGCTAATAATAAAATCGAGATCCGTTAATTGGCTCACGCAATTTACACTCGTCGCAGCAAATGCAGACACACTAAAACAAATTGAGGCGAAAAAGCTAAATAAGCTAATAGTGTTTTTAATCTTCATTATTAATAACATAATAAGTTAAGCATTCGGCTAGCTTAGCGAGATCGAGAGGTTTTGCAAGGTGTTGATTAAAACCAATTGCTAATGCATGAGCTTTATCTTGCGGCATTACGTCTGCAGTGAGGGCAACAATGGGCAGCTCATCAGCATCTTTAAATTGACGAATATTAATGGTTGCTTGATAACCGTCCATGACAGGCATTTGGCAGTCCATCAAAACTAAATCAACGTGATTATTTTTCACGTGCTCAACGGCAAGTTCACCATTTTCAACAAGCGTAGGTTTGATGCCTAAAGAATCAAGCATCGTCTTTATAACCATTTGGTTTATTTTGTTATCTTCAGCGACAAGGATGGTTAGTTGGCTTAAATCTACCTGCTCATTAAGACGTTCGGGTGTTTTTTGTACTGGTTTGGTGTTAAGTTCAACAGTAAAGGTAAAGTTTGAGCCTTTATTCTCTTCGCTTTGTAAGGTGATATCGCCATGCATTAACAAGCTAAGCTCTTTAGCTATTGTTAGCCCTAAGCCTGTTCCACCAAAACGACGAGACGTTGAATCATCTGCTTGGGTAAAAGCATCAAATAAGTTTGCTTGAATAGAGGGGGGTATACCCACACCTGTATCGACCACACTAAACGAAATAAGTCGTTTTTCATCTGATCTCTCTAGTGCTAACACCGTCAGCGTAACCTGCCCTTGGTGGGTAAATTTAATGGCGTTGCTGCATAGGTTTAGCAAGATTTGTTCAATGCGTAATTCATCCCCTTCAAACCAAGTATCATCAGCTAACTGGTTATCAACACGCCACTCAATTCCTTTGTGCTTAGCCATTTGCTTGAACATGCTATCAAGGCGCTTTAATAATGCATTTAAATCAAATGGTCGTTGCTCTAAAACCAGCTTTTGCGATTCAATTTTTGAGATATCAAGTACGTCGTTAACAAGAGTAAGCAACGACTTTGAGGCCAGGTTAATTTGTTCAATATAGTGCAGAAGTGTTGAGGTATCGTCACCTTTATTTGCAAGACTTGAAAAGCCAATAACAGCGTTTAAAGGGGTGCGGATCTCATGACTCATATTCGCTAAAAACCGACTTTTCGCTTTATTGGCTTCATCGGACTGCTTTTTAGCACTCTCGAGTGAGCGGGTTCGCTCACTCACCAAGCGAGAAAGTGCAATATGCTGATGGTTAAACAGCAAAAGCACCAATAAAATAAGGCTACATACGACAACTTGTAAGACCAAAAGCAATAAGGTGAATTGATTGGTTTGATGCGGAATGAATTCATCTTTTATCGTTAAATCAATGAACCACTTTTGACTTGAAAAGTTAATTGTTATCGTGGTTAGCTGCGGGTTTTTCGTCGAGGTTTGTTGGGCATTACTAAAAAATGGATTCTGAATTTGATCTTGATACATAGTGATGTCAAACATGGCAAGCTGCTCTTGTGAAATGGCTTGCTTTATAATGCTTTCAACCAAAAAGACGCCAGTTGCGTAGCCTTCAATTTTTGCACCATCATTGCTGTGATGATACACCGGAGCAAACAACAAGTAGGCAGGTTCGGGTGTTGTTGTTTGCACTAATTGAATTATTTTAGTGCTAACAGGTTGGTATTTTATACGGGGGTCAAGCAGTGTTGCGCGCCTGTCGGCACGCGAATACACATTAAAACCAAGTGCCGATTGGTTTGTTTTAAGCGGGTTTATGTACTTAACCACGACTAATGGCTCGGTAGCGGTTTGTGGTGAGCCCTTGATTTTTATATCTGTGCTATAAATGTCACGCATTTGTTGGGTGAAGACGGGAATATCATCTTGAGTGATTTTTTCATTCCAAGAAAGCGCTTTAATATAAGTGTTTTGTGCGAGTAGCTCAGATGTATAGCTAACGAATTCTCGTTGATCTAAAGTTGGCCTAGACTGAATTAAACTCGCTAAACTTTGCACAGCAACTTGGCTGTGACTTAAGTGACGCAATAAGCTATTTTCAATGACTGAGGCTTCTCTTGTTGCGATTTGCAGAGCATTAGAGCTGCTTTTTTCATTATAAAGCTTTGTAGTTGCTGCAACAGATAAAAATAATACAAGGCATACCGCAATGGTTGGAAAAGGAGCAACATGGTATTGCTGATGCTTTGGTTGGATAAGCGCTAATAATAGGGGAGTAGCAATTAGTACACCTAGTGTATCTCCTAACCACCAATATAAAACATTCCGCCAATGGTTTTCACTGCTGTAAGCAGGGTTAAATTCCGATAATGCATAAACGCCAATGTTTGCTGATAGTAAGCTAACAATAAAGCCAACAATAAGAATAAAGTAAATAATGGACTTTCTGGTTTTAAGATATAAAGGGTGGCCAAGCCAATATTTTAATAATGCCGCTCCGGTAAGTGCTTGCAATACCGCTCCAAGACCAATAAGCGTCACTTCCTTTTGAGTGCTGCCAATAAGTACATCTTGAGCAAGCGGATTATCGCCGATGCTGAGATTAAAGAACACGGAGGCGAGAAAAAGCGCAGGTGCGAAGCGCCACCACCAAATAAAACAACCAACAAGTGCGATACCAGCGGGTAACCAAATCGGGATAACTTGTGACTGAAAAGCAAAAGTAGTGAGCAGCTTCCCTGAGTATAAATAAGCCATGGCAAAAAGAACGTAAAAACAACACGAACTTATTTTTGTCTGGAAAACGTTTACCTGCATTGTGCTATATCCCTTTATTATTTTTATTTCAGTATAACTGAATCGCTAAAAAGCGGATTCTCTACTCTTATAAAGGTAGCCGCTTTTTGCTAAATGTTTGCTTTAATACCACGGTGGATTCAATATTAGCAATACAATCGATACTGCCTAGCTTAAATTTAACAAAGTGTTCATAGCTTTCTAGATCTGTCGCCACTATTTTTAGTAAATAGTCGTAGCTGCCAGATATTACAGAGCACTCTAAAATATGATCAAACTTGTTGGCTTGCAGCTCAAATGTATTCGCTGCTGCGACTGAGTTTTGACTTAAGCGTACAAATGCATATACCAGCACATTCAGCCCCACGCTTTTGGGGTTAATTGCAGCATGATAACCACTAATAACACCTGTGCTCTCAAGCTTTTTTATTCTTCTTAAGCAAGGCGTATCGGACAAGCTAATATCACTTGCCAGCTGTGAGACCGCGTAGCGGGCATTTTCCTGCAAATGCATAATGATTTGATGATCTTTTTTATCTAAATTCATAAAATTTAGCGTCAACTATTATTTGTGTGCATATTTTGAGTGATATCCACTAATTTAAGAGGTCTAAAGTAGCAGTTTTTACTGATTATTACTCTATGCTATCTGTTAACATAAATGCAATAAAAATAGTCGAAGTAAAATAAAAATGAGCAAAAACACTCAAGCATTTGATGAATGGCTAAGAACACGTTTTGTTGAAATTAACAGTGAGCTTGAAAAAATATATTGGCAACAGGATGATAGAGCAAATGTTGAGTTTGTCGGTGAGCAATATAAGCATCAGCTTCAACATGAGGGTAACGCCCATATTAATAAGCTATTAGCTGAAGGCAATACTGATGAAGGTTTTGACAGCGCGTTTGATTTACTTGGTAATGTAGGCTTGTATATGGCTGCATGCAGGCGCCATGAGATTACTGAACCTTCTCGTGAAACCACATCACCATTAGTGGAAGCATCGGCTTTAGCAATGCACATTGGTGCTTCAATAGGCGTAACGCCTCGCTTTGCAACTGCACATTTAACAACACATAATAAAGCGGTAAATGGTCTGTATAAGCGTTTTACTAATCTGCCAGATGAAAAGCTATTTATAGATTACAACACCAAAGGTATTTTGGCTTACAAACGTGCCGCCGATGCATTGTTAAAAATTCAGCCATTAGGCATTTCCCATCCATTGTGCAAAGATTTACTTGAAGTGGCTAAGCAGGCTTTACTGGATGTAATTGAATCTAATCATGCTCTTTATACTCAATTAGATACTGAGCGTTTTTTCTTTTGTGTAAGGCCTTATTATAAGCCTTATCGCGTGGGTAAAGAGGTTTATCGAGGAGCCAATGCAGGCGATTTTGCGGGTATCAATGTCATTGATATGCTGCTTGGCCTGTGTTCTGCAAATGAACCTAGTTATTCGCAAATGCTGGTGGATAAGTTTTTATATATGATGCCAGAAGATCAGCAAATATTACGAGAATCGATGAGAATGCCAAGTATCATGGATGACTTACTTGCCTGTGCTTCACAGCGCGATAGTGAATGGTTTCAAACCAACACTAAGTTGTTTATACAAGTGTGTAAATTACATGGAGACACCGCAATCGGTCATCATAATCAGCTCGTCAGTAAGTTTATTGCTCAGCCAGCTCAGCAGATGCAACAACAGCATATGCAAAAAGTAACAGCGAGCGGACCTCCTTTGCATGTACTGCTCGATTCACTAGAAAAATTGAGGGATCGCCGTGCGGCTGCACAGCGTGATGATATCAAGACGCGTTATGCCGACTTGTCCCAGTTAAAGCAATGGGTAAAAAAGTAAATGTATAAAGATGACTTTCATTTAACTTCTGGGTGCTATTTACTAAACCACTCTGTTGGGCGAGCCTTAAAAACAGGGCACGATGATTTTAATGCACACTTTTTTGCTCCTTGGCAGTCGACTAACAAAGAGCCTTGGCAGCAGTGGCTCGGAACAATTGAGCGATTTACTGGCGCGTTAAGTGAGTTGTTTAATAGTAAAAAGGAGTTGTTCTGCCCGCAAGTCAATTTATCGAGCGCTTTAACTAAAATTTTAATGTCGCACCCGCGATTTACAGGTACTAAGTGTCGGGTATTAATGGCGCAAAGTGATTTTCCCAGCATGGGCTTTGCAATGCAAAAAGCATTGCCTGATGGGGCACACATTGACTATATTCCACATGATTTGGATTTGACAGATATAACAATCTGGCAGCAATACATCAAACCCGATACTGACCTGGTGTTTATAAGCCATGCCTATTCAAATACAGGCCAACAAGCGCCTGTAAAAGAAATAGCAGCGTATTGTAGGCGTAATAATACACTGAGTTTAGTGGATGTAGCGCAATCGGCTGGGGTACTACCGTTAGACTTGTCCACTGTCGGGGTCGATTTTTTGATAGGCTCTAGTGTTAAATGGTTATGCTCAGGTCCGGGCGCTGCATATTTGTGGGTAAGTGAATCACAGCTTGGCGTTTGTCAGCCTAAAGATGTTGGTTGGTTCTCGCATCAAAATCCATTTGAATTTGATATAAACCACTTTGATTATCACTCCACAGCTTTGCGTTTTTGGGGAGGTACTCCTTCTATAGCCCCCTATGTTATTGCGGGCCACAGTATTGCTTATTTTGCAAAGTTAGGTGCAGCTACTGTACGAAAGCATAACTTGGCTTTATTGTCACAGCTAAGAGAATCATTAAGCGATTACATGGTTTCACCTCGAAGCGAGGATGCGTGCAGCGGTACGGCTATTTTGCACTTTTCAGAGGCTCAAAAAGCAGTGTTAGACGCACTTACCGACGCAGACATTAGTGTGGATGAAAGAGCTTATGGAATACGTGTATCGCCGCATATTTATAATGATGAGCACGATATTGCGCGGTTTATCGAAGTTATTAAAAAGGCCTTATAATCCAACTTTGCTTTGCAGATCTTCCTTTTTAGCCGTGAGTGTTTCTATTTCTTGCTTATGGTTATCTATTTGTGGGTCTATCTGATTCTTTAGCTGGCGCGTTCTAATGTCTATAGCATTAGCTATGGACGTAGCGCCCATTCTATTGGCACGGTCTTGGGTTATGTAACCGATTTGCTTTTTTCGCTCGGCAAATGAGTTTTTTAGCTGTTTGATTGAGAGCTGATGCTGAGTGATCTCTCGGTCAATCCTTTGCAGTTCAAGGTAACTATCTACTGCGCTTGTACTAACTTGTGCTTCTTGTTGATTTATTTGTGTAACATTTGCAGCTTTAATTGTGATTTCTTTTGCGTCTTTAGCACAAGGAAACTGACTAAACGTCGTCACACCTTTACTATCACACTTGTAAACAACGGTGCTAGCTTGAGTTGTGAGCGGCAATGATAAAATAAAGAAAACAACGATTAAAAACATCTGCATTACTAATCCCTAAAACTACAGTGAATATGCCTTACCTATTTGGGTAGTTTAGCAATAGCATCAAGTCGTTCGCCAGCAGTTTACTACAAATCTTTGCTAAACTAACCAGCGCTCAGGTTAAGTATACAAGATTAATTCAACGATTCTTTTAACGAAAAGTATTGCAGAGAATTGCGCATTGTATTGGCTTGATCTGATAGTTGTTTTGCTGCTGCCATTGTTTCTTCTGTGATCGCTGAGTTCTCTTGTATCAATGTCGTTAATCGTTGCACAACAGCATCAACTTCTTTAATTGCCTGTTGTTGATTAAGTGATGAGTTATTAATAGACACTGTCATTTCATTCACTGCGCTGACTGCTGTTACAATCTGTTCAAGCTTTTCCCCTGAAGAGCTCGCCAAAATGGTCCCTTGACTGACTTTTTGGTTGCTGGTGCTAATAATCCCCTTTATTTGCTTCGCTGATGCGGCACTACGGCCCGCTAATTGCCTTACTTCACTGGCTACCACGGCAAACCCCCTGCCATGCTCCCCAGCCCTTGCAGCCTCAACAGCGGCATTTAACGCGAGTAAATTAGTTTGAAAAGCAATATCATCAATAACAGACACAATCTCATTAATATCCTTACTTGAGTTGTTTACCTCATTAATTGCATCCACCGTTTGTTTTGAAAGCTCTCCGCCTTCACTGGCCGTTGTGTGTGCTTCTTTGGCAAGTGTTACCGCCTCATTCGATTTCATCGTAACTTGAGCAACTTCATCTAACATATTATTACTGCTGGCGCTGGCTTCTTCTAAGTTTGCTGCTTGTTCTTCGGTTCGTTGGCTAATTTCTATATTGCTGGACGCAATTTCAGAGGCGCTTTGTGATACTAAATTAGCGCTTTGTTGAATGCTGGCGATAACACTGGTTAATTTATTAATGGTTTGGTTTACATCGTCTTTCAACGTTGCAAACACACCCAAGTAATCTCGCTCAATTTGTTTGTTTAAATTACCTTGTGCTAAGCTGCTCAAAACGTGTGTTACTTCTTCAATTGCGTCTGCTGTAATGCTTAATGAGTTATTAACGTCACTCTGTAATTCAGCAAGTTGTCCCTGCATTTGCATATCCAATTGTTTACTAAAGTCACCTTGACGCATTGCAGCCATTACGGTGGCAAGCTGTGTAATTACTGTATTTAAGTTTTCTACTGAGTTATTTATATCTAATTTTAAGCTATTGAGCTGGCCTGGCATTGCAACATCAATTGTTTTGTTAAAGTTTCCTTGGCTAATAGCCATCATCACACTTGAGATTTCATTGAAGGCATTGTTAAGCCCCATGATGGAATCGTTAATGTTAAACTTTAAGGTAAGTAACTCGCCATTTGCATCGCACTCAACTTGTTGCGTAAAGTCACCCTTACTCACACCAGCCATAACGCTATTGATATCTGTGATGATCAACGCAAGGTTGTCTACGCTTGAGTTGATATCATTTTTGAGTAGCGCCAATTGCCCTTGTAAAGGTTGTTCTACACGTTTTGAAAAGTCACCATCATGAAGCGCACTCATTACCTGGCTGATGTTATTCATTGCACCCGATAAGCTCAGTACAGAGTTATTAACGCTTTCTTTAAGTTGTTTTAATGTGCCTTGTGCGATGCTTGTAACTTGTTCAGTAAAGTTACCTTGTTCTATATAAGCCATCACAGTCACGATTTCACCTATCGTGTTATCTAAAGACTTTAAAGAACCATTAATATTTTGCTTAAGTGTGGCGAGCTGGCCAAGCATCGGAGTGTTGATTTGCGTTGAAAAATTACCTTGGCTCATTTCATCAATAACATGATTAATTTCAGACATTGCTTGCTCAAGCGAGTGCGCACAGTTATTTGTTGCCTGCTTTAATGAAGATAGCTCCCCCTTACAATCAACGGTTATACGGTGATTAAATTCGCCCTCTGCCATTTTATTCATGACCATATTAGTTTGCGAAATAGAGCTCTGTAAGGCATCTAATAAGCAATTGAAAGCGCTGGCTGATGAGCCAATTTCGTCTTTAGATAGCACTGGAGAGCGAACTGAAAAATCCCCTTGGCGTTCAACATGGCGCATGGTATCAACAAGCAGTTGTACAGGGCGAGTCAGTGAGCGAGCGAATGTAAAAGCAATAAAGACCACGATGACAATACACACTATCGAGATAATCAATAAAATAGTGGTTAAGTGAGCCACAGCGGCAAATGCTTCTTGTTGATCAATCTCAGCTAGTAAGGCCCACTTTAAGCCAAGTATATTAATAGGTTGATAGGAGGAAAGTACTTTCGCACCATTATAATCAGTAATGACTTCTTGACCCACATTCCCTTGCAAAGCTTGTGTAACAGCAGCCGTTTTAACAGCGCCTGTTTCAGGAAAGCGAAATGAGTTAATAACCGAGTGGTTTTTAGGATCGAGGTATGAATCGGAACGCATTAAAAAGTCAGGTCCAACAAGATAAGTTTCACCGCTTTTACCTAAACCTGCCCGCTCAGTCATAATAACATTAAGTGCATCAATCGATATTTGAAAAACAAGTGTGCTGGTATGAACGCCTTGTTCATAAATTGGCGTGGCTATAAAGCTTGCGGGTGCATCATAAGAGGGCAAATATTGTTGATAGTCTACAAAGGTGACTTCATTTTCAGCAATGTTTTTTGCTTGTTCGTAGGCTAGTGCCAAATTACTTTTTGCAAACGGGCCTGTGGCTAAAGAGGTGGCAAAGTCTACTTCTTTATACACAGAGTAAACAACTTCAGCGGACTGGTTATCGATTATAAAGATGTCGTAAAAATCAA
The DNA here is from genome assembly GCF_002723455.1 of Pseudoalteromonas sp. 3D05. Classification (GTDB taxonomy): domain Bacteria; phylum Pseudomonadota; class Gammaproteobacteria; order Enterobacterales; family Alteromonadaceae; genus Pseudoalteromonas. The sequence goes on from NZ_PDUS01000027.1 coordinate 21,790, forward strand.
ATCTTTGAGCAAATTTGAACAAGAAGTCATGGTGTTTCTCATGGACAACATTGTATTGAGCATCGTTTGAAGCTCGGTGCAAATTTGCTTTCTCCCCAACTGGATAAGGGTTTTGAACTAAATAATAGTACTGCCAATACAGCGCTTGCGTTGTTAGTTGCGAATGGATATCAAATGACTGAGACACATTTTTATTTTCTTGGGCGTACTTCTTATTAAACGTGTTCTCATAATACTCTGTTAGTAAAGTATATTGTGAAGAACTGAGCTGTGTTGAAGTTGTTTTATCTTTAAAAGCATTAGTAAGCTCTATGGCTGCTGAATGCACTAACGAGCTGTTTGATAAAAATAAAAGCTGCGACTTAATATCATTAAAATGACGTTCGATAGCACTCTTTTTTATTTCACTGACTGCCTCAAGTTGTGCGTAGGTTTGTTTGTTTAGTGCTGTAGATGAGTTTGATAATGAAAAAGCGATTACGATGGCCAAAGGAATGAGTGCAACAAGCAAAAAAGCGCTCATTAGTTTTTTAGAGAGGTCTAAATTTTTAATCGAATGACTAACCGTATTAATGTTCATTTAACATCCCTTCATAGATAAACATAAAAACCGAATTTAGGTAACCAGTTGAGTTTAGAACAGTGTTCCTGAAAAGCGAATTTGGCTTAATAGATTTTTTAAATGTCATATAAAGGCGGCGCTATTGTCTGTTAAAATACCCTCATTAAACTTAGCTGTGGCTATTAAAATGTCTCTTATTACTCCTGTTATTCTTGCTGGTGGCATTGGTTCAAGGTTATGGCCTTTATCGCGTCAAGCAATGCCAAAGCAATTTCTGTCGTTGCTGAATGAGCATTCGTTACTACAAAATACGTTGCAACGAGTGACGGGCGATGGTTTTAAGCCCGCATTATTAGTGTGCAATGAACAGCATCGATTTATTGCCAGCCATCAATGCGAAGCCTTAGGTGTAACCCCTAAAGCTATTTTATTAGAGCAACAAGGTAAAAATACTGCACCTGCTATCGGGCTTGCTGCACAGTATGCATTAGCCCAAGGAATAGACTCACCTATTTTTGTGATTCCTGCGGATCATTATATCGCTAACTTTGAGCACTTAGTGGAACAGCTTCCAGATGCAATCGCAATGGCCGAACAAGGAAAGCTGGTTACTTTTTCAATCAAGCCGGATACAGCTAATTGTGGTTATGGGTATATTAAACAAGGCGCAAAAATAGCTAATTCAAATTGCTACCAAGTAGATGAGTTTAAAGAAAAACCAGATCGAGAACTGGCACAACAGTACGTGGCAAGTGGTGAATACTCATTCAATAGTGGCATGTTTTTGTTTACGCCAAAAAGCTACCTTCGCGAACTGGAAAGGTTTGCGCCAAAAATAGCCCGCGCCGTTGCCGATGCTGCCAATTTTAGCCAAGATTTAGGGTTTACAAGGGCCGATGAAACAGCACTTAGCTCATGCCCGAGTGACTCTATTGATTATGCAATATTAGAGCGTAGCGATAATGTAGTGGTGTTACCTTTGGCCTTAAATTGGAGTGATGTTGGTGGCTTTAATGCACTTTGGCAAAACACAAATAAAGATAGTTTAGGTAATCGAGCAAGTCATGATGACGTGTTGCTTAATTGCGAAAATAACCTGATTCACAGTGAAGAAGGCCACACTGTCGCGGCCCTAGGGGTAAATAATTTAGCTGTTATTCATACCCATGACGCTACGTTAGTGGCAAATAAAGCGCAATTAGAACATTTGCCACAACTCTTAGCTCAGTTAGCGAATAAACAAAGCGATAAACTACTTAACCATCAGGCTGTTTATCGACCTTGGGGAAACTACCGTGTGCTAGTGGAAGAAAGTGGTTTTAAAGTTAAAAAAATTACTGTTAATAGTGGCGGTAGACTCTCCACTCAGCGCCATCAGCATCGTGCCGAACACTGGGTTGTAGTGTCAGGCATTGCTGATGTCAGTATTGATGGTAAAGCCTGCGCTTTAACGGCGGATCAATCTTGTTATATAGCTGCAGGTCATATACACAGTTTAGCGAATAGTCAAAATAAGCCACTTGTATTGATAGAGGTGCAAACCGGTAGCATACTGGATGAAAGCGATATTGAACGTTTTGACGATGTTTACGGTAGAAGTTGATGGTTAGGTTTGACGACTCAAACCAGGCCAATAACCAACCCTATAACCAGTATTACCCAGAAAATAGCGGTATCTCTAAAATGGTTGAGTAGCCAAAAGTAGAGTAACGCCAATGCACCAGAAATGGCTGTTGCAACAATAGCTGTAAGAAATCCTACACCTGACATTAAGTTAATCAATAATACAATTCCAGTGTAAATCCCTGCGCATAATTTAGGGCGCTCAGTATTAATTAGTAGCTTTAGTAAAGCTACCAAAATCAAAACTTTAAAAATGAGCATGGGTCTATCCTTAGATATTTCATTTGTACCCATTAAACTAAAATATCAACAGTTGAGCAATCGGTTTACCATAGTGTGTTGATATGGTGTGCAAACATTATAACTTAGTAGTTTGCTCAGACATGCTGAGTTTTGCTTAACTCAGCTCACTTCTCACATGCTTTAAATATTGCTCTAAACTGTCTTGCCAAAGCACAATAACATCAGATAAAGGCTCTTTAAGTGGCTTGTTATCTAGTAGTCGGCGTTCTATTTTTTTAAGCTCTGCACCGTATCGATTAAAACCCAGTTGCAATGCTGTACTTGCTTGGCGGTGCAGGAGCTTAATACATTGCTCTTTGTCTTCATCAAGTAGCTGTTGTGCACGAACAAGCTTATTTCGCGCTGAAAGTACAAATTCATTGTAAATGGATGATACTTCGTCATCACTAAATGAGCTTGTTAATGTTTCAGCGGCAGTTTCATCATAGAGCACATCACTAAGCTCAACAGCGATGATAGGCGTTTGATTATTTTGAGAGTCACTTAATGCTTGGCGCAGCTTTTGTTGTTTAATCGGTTTGCCCACAATGTCTTTTATACCCAAAGAGAAATATTCTTTTATTTCATCTGGACTTAAGCTGGCTGTAAACGCGAGCACGGGGGTGCGTTGGTTTTTGTGTTCAATCCCTTTAAGTGTTTTTAGCACTTCTTGACCTGTTAAATCTGGCAAATTCATGTCCAGTAAAACTACATCAAAGTGATGTTGCTTCATTAATGTAATTGCACTTTGACCGTCTCGAGCAAGTTTGATTTTATGCTCATCATCAGCCATAAATTCAATCGCGATTTTTTGGTTTAAGTCTAAATCTTCAACTAATAATATATCTAATCCAGTTAAATATTCTTTTGATTGATGGCGTTGTTCAACCAAACTTAGTTCACCGAGTGTTAAATTAATATCAAAGCTAAATGAACTGCCTTTACCAAGTTCACTGGTGATATCTAAATGAGACCCTAATTTATCTAGTAATCGGCTGGTGATTGCTAAACCAAGACCAGTACCGCCTTTTTCTTTGCCTGCACTACTTTGTACATAGGGTTCTGTGAGGTATTCAATTTCGTCAGCTTCAATACCAGGACCTGAGTCAACTACGCTAATGCGTATAGTGTGTTCAAGTTGCTGCTCTTTAACTAAATCAACGCATATTTTGACTTCGCCCTTATCGGTAAATTTTATCGCGTTACCCATAAGGTTGATGATGATTTGTCTGAGTTTTTGTTGATCACAGTAATAGCATGCTTGCTCGGGCAAATTATAAACCAGCTCAAAGTGCAGCCGTTTTTGTTCTGCAAGGGGGCTCAGTAGTAAGCATAAATTGTGAAGCCAAGTTTTAAACTCCACATCTTCTTCATACAAGGCTTCGTTATGCTGATCGAGACTGGCGTAATCAAGTACTTTATCTACGAGTAAGTTAAGAGATTCTGCTGAGTTAATAATGGCTTCGCAGTAGGGTTTATCGCGAGGGTCACTGGATTGATTCATCATTAACTGTGCACTGCCTAATATACCGTTGAGTGGTGTGCGGATTTCGTGACTAATGGTGGATAAAAATAACCCTCTGATCTCGAGGTCTTTTTGGGCTTTTTCTGTTAATTGATTTAGGTTTTGTTCTCTTCGCTCATTACACAGCAGCGCCATCCCTGTTGCATAAAACATCGGGGCTATAACCCCGTTTATAAATAAGGTAATACTAAACCAGTTGCCTGAAAGCAGCTTTGCGGTGTTTATGTCGCCCATCAATAATGTGCGTCCGGTAAAAACGAAGGTGATAATTGTGAGTATTAATATGTAGACAATACTGCCATTGGGGTAGCTTTTATAACCGTATTTAATGAATAAATAGAGTAAAAATATGGCTTCAAGAATATGTTGTAAATCAGATAGTAGAATACGGCTGCGTAAGCTTGATTCATTGAAAGCTAGCACAATCATCATAACAGCGAAAAGAGCTGTAATAGCGCTAAAAACTTTAAAGCCAGCGCTTTTGTCAGCGAAAAATTGCCGAATAGCTAACGCATGTATGATTGAAGAGCAAAAAAACAAGCTATTGGCGATACTGATGCTGGCTATATTATTTAAGTAACCATGCAATGCAAAGCTACCCACGGCGGCAAACATCATCATTGGATAAAAAATATAAATTAAGGTGCCAGGGGTATTTTTACTGGTACGCCAAGTAAGGTAATTAAGCAGCGTCATAACCGCCATCATGGCTGCGCTGGCATAATACAAAGTGGCTGAATCGAGCATGTTAATTCCAATACTATCGCTTTGAGCTGAGCATAAAGTCTATTTGTGTTCTTAGCAAATGCAAAAAAGGCGCTTTAAGCGCCTTTTTTGGTCAATAATATTTAGCTTAACGAATTTCGTCAGGAATATTTTGCTGTGCCCATGACAGTAACTCAATTCGGTTACGGCACTTTGTTTTTCTAAATGCACTGTATAAATGTGTTTTTACTGTGTGTGGACTAATACTTAGTGTTTCCGCGATTTCTTTATTTTTAGAACCATTACTCATTAATGAAATAATTGATTTTTCACGTTTGGTTAGTTTTATTGGTTCAATATCACCTTCAGTCAACTTGTGAAGTGCGTCTTTGTTAAACTGCAGCATACGGTTGAGCGCATTACACATGATATCTCGACGATACCAAAGTTGATCTTCAAGTAATAGACGAATGCCTTTCATTAATACATCAGCATTATCCGTTGTATAAAAGACACCACGAATACCACTTAATAACGCACGATTGGCAAGCTCTGGATTTTCATCTAAGTTAAACAAAACGATATCGCACTTAACGCGTAGGTTTACTAATTGTTCTTTTAATTTACCCCACGCATCTTGGCTCGATGTTTCAATAAACAATAAGCGCGTACCTTCAGGCACATCTAAAATATTTGTGCCAGTAGTAACATCAAGCCCTTGGGTTTTTAATAATGGCTCTAATACATTAATACCAATGGTATTGATTGGCTCCAGATCTAGTAACAAAAATGCTGAACTGCTCATACTTACATACTCTTGAATAAAGTTAACTAATTAATCCTATCACGCAATCCACCCCTTTCGTATTAGAAATTTCCTATATGAGGGCAGGAAAAGTATATTTTTAAGATGTTATGTTTTTTATTTATTAAAAAAAAGTAACATAAAAACATCCTATCTTAATGAATTAGTTAACTATTATCAAAATTTACCTGCAGCTCTAAACCCACCCTAAAAGAGTATGAATTTTTTTTGTGTTCATTCTTTTTTGTTATCTTGATAAGGCGGCCAACCCATACATTTACCTGCTAACATATGTAAGTGAATATGATATACCGTTTGCCCGCCATGCTCGTTACAATTCATCACCACTCTGAAACCGTCGTCGCTAAAGCCTTGTTGTTTGGCTATTTTTGCTGCAACAACATATAAATGACCAACGATTGGTGCATCTTTTTCGGTAATATCGTTAATTGTCGCAATCGCTTTTTTCGGGATAATCAAAATGTGAAAAGGGGCTTGTGGATTTATATCTCGAAAAGCCAGTGATAGCTCATCTTCATAGATGATATCGGCGGGAATATCTCGGTTTATTATTTTTGTAAAGATGGTTTCATCACTCATTTTAACTCTGCTCCAATGTTTGTTATAAAGTCACTAATGACAAACTTTGCTTGCAGTGTCAAACTGAAATCAAACACAAGGAGTTAATATGTATAAATCAGTCTTTTTTGGTGGCATTGTTTCGCTACTGTTAAGTTCAGCTGCTTCAGCTGAAACGGTTTACTTTCCGGAGGAAATCATTCCACTGCAGGTAGGTGAGAAGGTCATTGAACATTCGTTCTTTAGCCGTGTTGATGAGCTGGAGCTCAACCCCGGCACTTACTCGCTGAAACTAAAATACTCAGATTTGTACGAGCAAGGATATGACGAGCATCACGTTGTAGACTCTGAACCGTTTTGGGTATCAGTCACTATTGATCAGGGCAAAAATTACGACATTGTTTTTAATCGTGCAGATAATGCCGTAGCAGCTGAAGTGTTTGCAGAGTCACCGCAAATCAGTTTAAAAGCTAAAGGCTCATCTTTAGGTATGCCGTTACAAGCATCAATAACTGCGCCTCGCGCTCAAGCCGCACCTACTGCATCAACTAACAAACCTGCAGTAGCGAGCATGCCAGTAAGTGCACCTATATCAAAACCGGCGCCAACTACAGCGCAGTCACCGAGTGCTTCGGCAATGTTGGATTTTTGGTGGCAACAAGCCAGTCCTGAAGAGCGTAAACGCTTTTTAAATAAAGTAACAAAATAAAAAAAGGGCGAATAAATCGCCCTTTTTAATATTTATTGGTTTTTACTTAGAGAACAAGTCGTCAATAGTACCTTGTGCTAGCGGGTGATAACCCGGACGTGCTTTGATGTATACATCATGTGCCCATTCACGTTTACCATTTTTAATAAGTGCTTTATAAAGAGGCACAATTAGTTTGCGGCGACCAATCCCTGATAAGTGCTTATCAAGAGAAGGGTAAATTGGTTGATAACCATTACCTACAGCGAGCATGTACCATGCAAATGCTCGCTCAGCATTGGTTGATTGAGTAAGATTAAACTCACTATCTAATTCAGCCATTTTTTCAATGCTTAAGTCACGTGGTAGATTATTTAAAAAGTGCAACCACTCATGTACTGTCCAGTTTGCTGTAGGAAGCTGCGCTGCGGTTGTAGAGCCCTGTAACCAAGCTTTGGTTGCAGCATCTACTTTATCAAATGCATCTGATGTTGGGTTAGGTGCATCGCTTGGTAAACCTGGCTGAAAAATCCATTCGTTAACTTTATCCATGCTAACAATACCTGGGTATTTATTAATTAAGTTAGCTTCGATATAAGTGACAAACTGCGCTGTTGTTAACGATTTAAAAGCAAACTCGTTAAAGTAGGTTTTTACGAAGTCATCAAACTTTTCACGACCGTATTGGTTTTCAAGGTAGATCAAAAAGAGCTGACCTTTGGTGTAAGGCACTGAACTAAATGCATCATCTGGATCACGGCCATTTAGTTTTAAATTGAGGCGAGTATCCGGTGCATCAATGGTTTTAAGCTGAGCACGAAGCCCTGCTGCATCAAGCGCTTGTTCCATGACTGCGCGGTCACGGCCAAATACTTCTTCCATAATACGGTTTTCAACGTATGAGGTGAAACCTTCATTAAGCCATAAATCTTCCCATGTAGCATTGGTCACTAAGTTACCAGACCAAGAGTGCGCAAGTTCATGGGCAATGAGGTTAACTAAACTCTTATCACCAGCCACTACCGTTGGTGTGATAAACGAAAGGCGCGGGTTTTCCATTCCGCCAAATGGGAAGCTAGGTGGCAACATAAGTAAGTCGTAACGGCCCCATGCATATTCACCATACATTTCGTTGGTTTTGTCGATCATTGCTTGAGTGTCGTTAAATTCAGCAACAGACGCATCAAGAATTTCCGGCTCAGCAAAAATACCTGTTTGCTTAGACATAGCTTTGAACTCTAAGTTACCTGCGCCAATCGCAATTAAGTAAGGAGAGATAGCTTGTGGCATAGTAAAGTGGTAATCACCATCTTTATATAATGCGTCTTTATTATCGGCGCTCATGACCGCGCGAATGTCTTTAGGTGTTTGAATACGGGCAGTGTATGTTACACGCATTGCTGGAGTGTCTTGAACAGGTAACCAACTGCGGGCATGAATTGCTTGTGATTGGCTGTACATAAATGGGTGAGATTTACTTGCCGTTTGCTCTGGCGTTAACCATTGTAGGCCAGATGCTTCTGGTCGGCTGTTGTAATAAATGCGTACTTTTTGCGCTTGACTCTTGAAGTTAATCGTCAACTTAGAGCCTTTAACGTCATCACGTTTGGCCAATGTGAAATCTGCTTTTTTCCAGCTGCCGGCTTGCGTTTGATACATCACTTTATCTATATCTAAGTCGCGCGTATCGAGCACTAAACGTGTGCTTTTAGCATTTTGCCATTCTAACGTATGCTCTACAAAACCTTCTAATTGCTTGTCGGCGAAATCGACATCTAAATCTAGGTTTAAATGCGTTGTAATAACATCATTAAGATTAGCGTATGAGTTTTGGTCAACAGCGTTGGCCATTGCTTGCGAGCACATACCCGCCATTGCGAGGCTTAAAAAAAGAGGTGTGATTTTCATAATTACCTTGAACACAAATAAAAAGTGCAGGTTTTATATCATGATTGCAAGGCGAGGTTGAACAATTTCTGCAATCGGGTGCGCCTTTTACGATGATGGGGTAAACTAGGACGAATAGTGACAATTAACTTTTGAGGCATTTTGTGGCTCACCCTGTGCAATCTTTTCACACATTTTCATTACCGAGTCAGTGCTCAGTATTTACTGAAATTACTGAGCTCGCGCAATTACAGCAGCAATCATTTGAGAGTCCTTTTTGTATTTTGGGCGAGGGGAGTAATACTGTTTTTTTAGCTGACTACCAAGGTCAGGTGATTAAAATGGCAACTAAAGGTATCACTGCGAGCGCACGAGAGCATGACTACTTATTGGAAGTTGCTGCAGGAGAAAGCTGGCATCAGTTAGTTATTTATACCCTTGAACATGGTATGCCGGGCTTTGAAAATTTAGCATTAATACCGGGCACAGTGGGTGCGGCACCAGTACAAAATATTGGGGCTTATGGTGTTGAGCTGGCGAAATATATTGAATACGTTGAATATTTCGATATCGCGAGTAAGCAGTTTGTAAGAATTAACAATACAGAGTGTCAATTTGGCTATCGTGATTCTATTTTTAAACATAGCTTGAAAAATAAAGCGGTGATCACCCAAGTCGGGTTTTGTTTACCAAAAAAATGGCAGCCAGAATTAAGTTATGGGCCATTACAGCAGCTTGAGGATGTCAGTGCGAAAGGCATTTTTGAGCAAGTGATAAAAACGCGTAACAGTAAATTACCCAACCCTTATGAGCTGGCAAATGCGGGCAGCTTTTTTAAAAACCCAATAATAACTAATTCCCAGTTACACGCATTGCTGAAAACGCACCCGCAATTACCACATTATCTCTATGACACCGATCACCACAAAGTTGCAGCAGGGTGGTTGATTGAGCAGGCTGGTTTAAAAGGGTATCGAATAGCGGGTATTGAAGTGCATCAACAACAAGCCCTAGTGTTAGTTAATCATGGTAATAGTACCGGGGCTGATTTAATTGCCATGGTGCAACATATTCAGCAGCAAGTGTGGCAGTGCTATCAAATACGTTTACAACATGAAGTACGCTTGATAGCAAGTGACGGCGAATGTCATATTGATTTAGAGGAAACGTCATGAAAGCGCCTGATGGAAATAGGTTAGCAATTTTAAATGCGTTAAATAACGGTGGTTTTATCTCAGGGCAACTACTGGGAGAAAAACTGGGTATTAGTCGTGCTGCTGTGAGTAAACATATACAAAGCTTACAAGAGATGGGTCTCGATATTTTTAAAGTAAATGGCAAAGGGTATAGCTTGAATAATGCAGTTGGTTTACTAGAGCAAAGTAAGATTCAACATCATTACCAAGCCCTAGGTGCTGACACCGCACAAATAGAAGTGCAACCTATTATCGACTCGACCAACAGTGAGTTAATGCGCCGTGTTGCAGCAAAACAACCGTTAGAATCTGGTACTGTGATTGTAGCCGAAATGCAGCAAGCTGGTCGTGGTCGTAGAGGCCGTGTGTGGCAGTCGCCATTTGGTGCAAACCTTTATTATAGTTATTACTGGCGTTTAGATGACGGCCTTCAAGCGGCAATGGGTATGTCAATTGCGGTAGGGCTTGCCGTTTACGATACCTTAAAAGCACTTTACCAATTAGATATAGAGCTAAAATGGCCAAATGACATTTATCTTAATAAAGAAAAGCTGGCAGGTGTGCTGGTTGAGCTTGATGGTCAACCTCAAGGGCCATGTCAGCTCGTTATTGGGATAGGCATAAATTTACAAATGCCACAAAGCGTAAGCCAGCAAATAGATCAAGCTTGGACGGATTTAAGCCAACACACCTCGCAGTTAGATAAGAATAAACTTGTTGCACATCTTACTTACCACCTTGAGCAGCGCCTAGCGCAATACAGTGAAACCGGCTTACAAAACATGTACCAGCAATGGAATACCCTTGATGCATTTGCTGGGCAATGTGTTGAGCTAAACACGGGGCACAGAAGTTGGCGTGGTATTTGTGAAGGAATAGATATGCAAGGTGGAATTCGTATACGCCAAGACGGCGAAGCAAAAAGTTACTATGGCGGTGAAATATCTTTGCGTAAGGTACAACAATGAGGTTGTTGATAGATGTAGGTAATACCGCATTAAAAGCCGCGCACTATGATGGGGATAACATATCACCGTGTGATTTGAGCGCATTACCATGGCAGCAAGTCACAGAAGTGGTGTATGCCTGTGTCGGTAAAAGTGAGCAGTTAGGTACGCTATTAGCGCAGGCGGCGACGTTAAATATTCCTTGTTATGAAGCCGTGGTTAGTAAGCAGCTCAAAAACTTACATTGTGCCTATGAACATTATCAAAACTTAGGCATTGATCGCTGGTTAGCGATTATTGCAGCTTATATGTTATGGCCAAAACAAGACTGCGTTATTGTTGATACGGGCACAGCAACCACTATTGATGTGTTAGATGCAGGCGGACAACACCGAGGCGGGTGGATAATACCCGGAATTGATTTGATGACCCGATCGTTAACACAAAATACTCAGCGCGTGTTTGATGATGAGGCAACACAATTTAGTAATGAGCTTGGTATCAACACCCCAAACGGACTCAAAAATGGCGCACTCGTGGCAACAATTGGAGCGGTTGAGCAAGCAAAGCTGCACCTGAGCAATAAAAATCCACACTTAATATTTGCTGGTGGCTATGGAGAGTTACTGCAAGCGCAATTTCCAACTGCTGTTTTTGCGCCTCAATTAGTAATGCACGGCTTGAACTATTGGCGAGAATTGTGTGAAAAGTAACAAAATAGCGCTTGTTTGCATGATTTGTGAGCATTTGAGTTAAAAAGTTACACTTTTTTCAAATTTATTGTTGCATCCCAATACGCCTTACTCTAATATCTCGCCCCGTACTAAAGCAGTGCCGACTTAGCTCAGCTGGTAGAGCAACTGACTTGTAATCAGTAGGTCAACCGTTCGACTCGGTTAGTCGGCACCACTTTCCTTTTACCGGAAGTGCTTAGTAAAGAATTATCGTGGAGGGGTTCCCGAGCGGCCAAAGGGATCAGACTGTAAATCTGACGGCTCAGCCTTCGCTGGTTCGAATCCAGCTCCCTCCACCACTTTATTCTTGACGGTTAGAGGTAGTTTAAGAACAGGTTCCTAACGCGGGCATCGTATAATGGCTATTACCTCAGCCTTCCAAGCTGATGATGCGGGTTCGATTCCCGCTGCCCGCTCCAGTTTCTGGTGTTGCTGATATAGCTCAGTTGGTAGAGCGCACCCTTGGTAAGGGTGAGGTCGGCAGTTCAAATCTGCCTATCAGCACCAGTCACACGAATCTTCTTGATTACTTCCTTTATCTGTCAGAAAATACTATTTGAAATTTGAAAAATTTAATTTAATCTACCTGCTGGTGGATTATTTTCATATGTAATCTAGATACACAAAACTGATAGGTTCCGTCATGGCAAAAGAAAAGTTTGA
>NZ_PDUS01000018.1 GCF_002723455.1 Pseudoalteromonas sp. 3D05
CCTTGTCGCGTTATGCCATAGGCACGGCATAACGGTGTCAGTTTTACTTGCTGCTTTTCTTTTGCACGCGTGATAGCTCGGATAAGTACTTTTTTCGCAAGCCTGCTCCATACTCTTCATCCATGATATTAATCATTTCATCTTTAACTAAATCCTTTAGGCGCAAGTCTTCTATTTCACGCTCTAAACGTTTAATTTTTTGTGCTGGGGTTTCTTTTGATTTAGGCATATCGGTCATATAAGTTGGTGTAGACCAATCTAATTTACCATGTTTTCTTAGCCATACAAGAACGGTACTGCGACCTTGAATACCATAGTGTTCTTGAGCTTGCTTATACGTAAAGTCGCCTTTTTCTACCAGCTCAACAATGGATAGTTTAAAGCCCAATGTATAATCTCGTTGAGTACGCTTAGTGCCTTTAGTTTCGGTGGTCTTCATAAATAAGTCCTAAATGTGTAAACACATTTCAGGACAAGACAACCTTTTCAATACAAAAGGCGCTAACTAGCGCCTTTTTGTTGATGCAGTGATATAAGTAACTCGGCTTCCGCACGCGGTAATTCACACTCACGGATGATCTCTTCTATATCAGCTCCAAGCTCTACCATTTTTACTGCTCGTGAGTAGATTTTAGCATCTGGGTCGTCATATTTTTGCGCATCTTGTTGCTGTGCTAGTTCTTGACTCTTTTGCTCGGCATCAACCAAACGCTTGCCAATACTAAGCATTCCAGCGCGCATCTCAGCGACTTCACTACGTAAAATACTATTTTGTTGTAATGCATTAGCCAATTGCTTCTGGTTTGCTTGCTCAGAAGCCATTAACCGTTTATTTAAAATATATAAGAATACAAAGCACACTAATATTAAAAAAAGTGCGCTACACACTAAAGAGAGTAACAGCATAGTTTATCCGTAAGCATTAGATATTGCTTAGCTCATCCCACTCTTCATCATTTAGTAATTTATTCAAATCAACCAAAATTAATAATTCGCCATCGCGGTTACTGACACCTTGAATAAACTTAGCGCTTTCTTCTGTGCCAATGTTTGGTGCACTGTCAATTTCAGAGCTACGTAAATATACAACTTCAGCCACACTATCGGCTAAAATACCGATTACTTGCTCTTCTGCTTCAATTATAAGAACACGAGAATTATCAGTTGCTTCAGCAGACATTAAACCAAAACGAGCACGCGTATCGATAACTGTTACAACATTACCACGTAAGTTAATTATACCAAGTACATAACTAGGGGCACCTGGAACTGGGGCTATTTCGGTATAACGCAATATCTCTTGTACTTGCATCACGTTCACACCGTAGGTCTCTGATTCAAGTTTAAACGTTACCCATTGCAATACCTCGTCATTGCTATCGGCATTTTTACTACTTGACACTAATCTTTCTTCGCTCATGCTATTACTCCGATTATCGTTACTGCTCACGGCTATCTAAGCCCTGCTCCAGCAATTGATTTAAATACTCTACATCAATTAGGGCACACATTTTTTCTTTAATCACGCCTGCTAACCATGGACGTTTACCGCTATTAGTCCGCCATTTTACGTCTTCAGAGCGCAGGGTAATATTATTTACTAATTTTTCAGCTAATAATCCCCATTGACTATCACCTAAGGTAATTAAGTATTGATAGTCTAGTTTCTCTTCAAGCTCTTGGGTATATTTTTCTGGCATTACCCATCGTGCTGTATCAACCACATTTAAGTTTTCATCACGATTAAGCATTACACCTTTAAACCACTTAGGTTTTCCAAAAAGCTGAGTAACCTCACCTAACTGATGAATACCACCAAGTGCTTTTAATGGCACCGCTAACGTAAGCCCTGCCACTTCAAAAAATAGTGCCTGAAACTCGCCATCAAAATAATCTTCTTGGCGTTGAACAGGCGTTTTTCCAACCGCTTCATTTATCGCTAGCTCTGTTTCAGCTATATCTTTGATATTAGCTTGAATTTGTGGTTTCTCAAGCTTTGATGTTTGCTCAGCCTGTAAAATAGGCTCTTCTAAAGCATCAGGCTGCATTATTGCTTGAGTAGTGGTTTTGGGTGTTAACTCTTTTTCAGTTGCTGATGGTTTAACTTGCTCAAGTAATTTTGCCACTGGCTCAAGTGCTGAAGAGTCTTCATCGCACAGCAAAGCGTCCAAATATTGGGTCATTACTTTTTCATTAGCAAACAACTGCTTACTCATCAATTAACCTTGTTCAATCAAATAATCTAATAACGCACGATAAGCAAAAACGCCCCGCGAACGAGGACAAAATTGAATAGGCACTTGTTGCGCAAGGCTAGCATCTCGAAACTTTGTATCGACGGGAATTACCCCCGGCCAAACTTTATCTTTGTATGTCTGTTGAAGGGTTTTATATGCCTCCAAAGATGCATTCGTGCGCTTATCATACATAGTAGGGATAATGGTATATTGATACTGCTTTGATTGCGAGCTTTGCATTAATTCCATCGTGCGCATCATTCGATCTAACCCCTTTAGAGCGAGAAACTCAGTTTGTACTGGCACTAATATTCGCTCACTGGCAGCCAGTGCATTGACCATTAGCACGCCTAACACGGGTGGACAATCTAAAATAGCGTAATCGTAATGATCGCTAATTTTAAGTAATGCTTTTTTTAGAATAAGCCCCATGCCCGTTTTATTACCCATACTACGGTCGAGTGTTGCGATAGCCATAGTTGCAGGTAATATATCAAGGTTAGCGATATTTGAAGGACATAAAGCTTGTAAGATCTCTTCGCTTTGCATTGTATTACCACGCGCAAATATATCATAAACGCTAACTTCTAGATCTTCAGAATCGATGCCAAAATAATAGGTCAAAGAAGCATGAGGGTCAGTATCAATCAGCAATACCCGCTTCCCTTGCAACGCCAAAATGCCTGCAAGGCTAACTGCTGTTGTTGTCTTGCCAACACCGCCCTTTTGATTTGCTACTGTCCAAACTTTCACATTACACCTTATTGTTCTTCATTTCGCGTTGTAATACGAATCCCACCATGGGGTAATTGGATTACTTTAATGGAATTATCATTTGAGGGCAGTTCAACCTCTTCTGGCATCGAAGCTTCAACTTCTTCCGATGCATCATCACTGTCAACAGCCTTTTGTTCAGGCAACCCGTATTTCGATAAAGCTACAACTACTTTACGGTTTTGTGCTCGCCCTTGTGCAGTCGTATTATCGGCAAAAGGAGAATACTCCCCATATCCCTCTATAGCCATTCTAGCAGGGTTTATGCCCATTCTTTCCAACTCTATCAAAATAGAGGTAGCTCGGGCGACTGATAACTCCCAATTCGAACGAAAAATTTCATTACGAATAGTTTCATTATCAGTATAACCGCGCACTCGAATGTAGTTATCCACCGGTGAAATGATATCTTTAACCATACCAATAACAGACTTCGCTCTACTGTGCGCTACAGCACTGCCACTTGAAAATAACATTCCCGAACTTAACTCAATGATTAGCCAGTCCTGATGTAACTCTAAACTTGCTTCACCATCACGTATTTCATCAATTAAAGCAGATTGTAATTTTGTGAGTAAGCTATCAAGAGGTTTACCTAAGTGCTTTTGTTTTACATTGCTTGTATCACTTTGCCCATCAAGTAACTCCGGCCCTACTTCTTGTTTTTGAATACTTTCGCCAAATAAAAGCTCTTTCTCTGGACTAACTCTATCTGTGAGTAAACCCGTGCCAGTAACACCCGTCCCCTCTTGGCTGTGTTGACGAGCAGATTTAACAAAAACTTGCTCTAATGAGTCAGATAATACTTGGAATTTTTCTTCTTTATTAATGGCCATCGCGTACATCACAACAAAAAACGCAAACATAATCGTCATGTAATCAGCATAAGAGACTAACCATCTTTCAGTGTGCTGATTATTGGCATTATTATTACGTAATTTACGACGCATCATCAGAAGTTTTACTCAGGTAGTAAGGTTGGTCTTTCAATACGGTATGCTTCTAGTCTTAGCTCTATATTGACTGGGCTATCACCTTGGCTAATTGCCATAATACCCTCTGCTAATAACTCATGATAAAGCATTTTTTGTTCCACTTGTTGTTTTAACTTATTAGCCATTGGCAAAAACAACAAATTAGCTAAACCAACACCATAAATGGTTGCAATAAATGCCGTTGCGACACCCGCACCTAATTTCTCTGGCTCGGTAATAAACGACATTGCTTGAATCAATCCTAAAACAGCCCCTAAGATACCAATCGTAGGACTGTAACCTCCAAATGCTTCATACACTCGGCTTGCTTCAAGCAAACGTTCACGTTCAAGTAACAGGTCTATTTCTAGCGTGTCACGTAGCGCCTTATCACTGACTCCATCAACTAATAAACTAAGCCCTTTTGCAGCATAGGGATCTGGATGACTCAGTGCCGTCTCTTCAAGCGCAAGGTAGCCTTCTTGGCGAGCTTTTATTGACCACTGTTTTACTTGCTCAATTGCTCCGTCAATATCATGACGCGGCGGAAAAAACACCCAATAGCTTATTTTCAACGCTTTTAAAAATGTACTCGAAGGAGACTGCAACATCACAGCCCCTATTGTTCCACCTAAAACAATAAGGAGTGCTGGTCCACTGAATAAGGCGGATACAATACCGCCTTCTAAAGAATACCCAAATGTAATCGCACCTAGTGCAACAATTACACCTAAAAATGAGAGTTTATCCACACCCAATCTCACGGATAATTCGGTTCGCAACATCCTCTAATGCAATGTCTGCACTGGCTAAGCCTGCATTTGCAACGGCTTGAGGCATGCCATATACCACGCAACTTTTTTCATCTTGTGCCCAAATAGTTGCACCTACTTGTTTGAGCATTCGAGAACCATCACGACCATCAGCCCCCATACCAGTCAACACAACCGCTAATACATCACCTTGGTAGGCTTTTGCTGTACTGGCAAATGTTACGTCAACACTGGGTTTATAAGTTATTCTCGCACTGTCGTCTTCGAATACGCGTAATGTCCTATTTCCACCACGCCCTTCTACAAGCATTTGTTGACCGCCGGGTGCTAAATAAGCTGTGCCTGGCATTAATTTATCGCCTTGCTGAGCCTCTTTTACTTTTATTTTACACAACCCATTTAACCTTGCTGCAAATGCAGGAGTAAATGCGGCTGGCATGTGCTGAATTAACAAAATAGGATGCGGAAAGTTAGCGGGTAATTTTGTTAAAATAGTTTGTAGGGCAACAGGTCCTCCTGTAGATGTCCCTATTGCGACTATTTGATATTTTTTACCCGATGCACGCACGTCCGATTTTGGGCTAGGCGAAGGCGTTGCCCGGCTAAAAGAACGATCCGGCTGAATAACTGCACTGCGAGTAGACGACTCTTTGCTTGATACTGAACGTGAAGAAATAGAAGGAGTTGGGCGGTTAAATCTGGATATACGTCTACGCCCAATTTCTTTAACTTTATTTTGTAATAGCTTTATCGCATCTTCGTTATTTCGTGCTATGTCTTCAAATTTCTTTGGTAAGAAATCCAACGCACCCGCATCCAGCGCATCTAAGGTTGCCGTTGCACCATCGCGCGTCAATGACGAAAACATTAAGATAGGTGTTGGATTAGCAGCCATTATTTCTTTTACAGCGCTAATTCCATCAAGAACGGGCATCTCTACGTCCATGGTAATAACATCTGGACGTAATTGACTGGTTTTATCAACGGCTTCACGGCCGTTAACAGCAAAACCAATTACTTCAATATCCTTATCTTGTTCAAGAATTTCACTGACTCTACGGCGAAAAAAGCTTGAATCATCAACAACTAATACTTTAACTGCCATTGGTACACTCTTGTTAAATTTTACCTATGAGAGCCAAAGGCTCTCATAAAAGGATAAGTATGGGCTAGCCAGCATAAAACTTTAATAGACTTGGCACATCTAATATCAATGCAATTCCACCATCAGAGGTGATTGTAGCCCCCGCCATACCTGGCGTGCCTTGTAATAGAGCATCTAATGGTTTTATTACTACTTCTTCTTGGCCGATTAATGAATCAACAACAAAACCCACTTTCTGAGTACCTATTTGAACAATAACAACATGCCCTTGCGCTTTTCGTTGTGATCTATCTGCACCTTTAATCAACCAGTGCTCCAAGTAAAACAATGGAATTGCCTTCTTACGGACTATGATTGTTAACTGCCCATCAACGACATTAGTTTGTGTTAAGTCTAAATGAAATATTTCGCTTACACCTGCAAGCGGTAGGGCAAATGTTTGCTCACCAACAACAACCATTAAGGTCGGTAAAATTGCTAACGTAAGCGGTACTTTTATCTCAAGTATGGTACCTACACCCAGTTCAGACTGAATACTTACAGAGCCATTAAGCTGATTAATTTTAGTCTTAACAACATCCATACCGACACCGCGGCCTGAAATATCAGAAATCTCTTCTTTAGTTGAGAACCCAGGTGCAAAAATTAAGTTATATGCTTCGGTATCTGACAAGCGACTTGCTTGCTCATGATCTAGTACGCCTTTACTGATTGCTATTTTCTTCAGTTTTTCAGCATCCATACCTGCACCGTCATCACGGATAGTAAGCAGTATATGATCACCTTCTTGAGATGCTGATAATGTCACGCTACCTGTTCTTGATTTACCTGCTGCTTCACGAACATCAGGCATCTCGATACCGTGGTCAACCGAGTTTCTCACCAAGTGAACTAAAGGATCAGCCAATGCTTCCACTAAATTTTTATCTAAATCTGTGTCTTCACCAACTAGCAATAGATTGATGTCTTTTTTCAAGCTTCTTGCTAAGTCACGAACAACTCGAGGAAACCGACCGAAAACCTTTTTGATTGGCTGCATGCGGGTTTTCATTACCGCGCCTTGCAGGTCAGCTGTGACAACATCTAAATTAGAAATTGCCTTCCCCATCACTTCGTTATTAGTATTTGTTGCTAAGCTAACCAAGCGATTTCTGACCAATACAAGTTCACCAACCATATTCATGATTTCGTCTAGGCGTTTTGTATCCACCCTAACGGTTGTTTCAGCTTGAGGTGGTGGTGGCTTTTTAGCAGCACTAGCTGTCGAAGCTGCTGGTGCAGCTGGCTTTTCAGCAGCTTTCGGAGCGGCTGGTGTGGCCGGCTTACTAACTGGTGCAGGCTTTTGAACAGCTTCTTTAGGGGGTTCTGGTTTTTTTGCTACAGGCTGTTCAACTGCATTTGCATTCTCTGCAACTGCTTTAGGTGCTGAACCTTTACCATGAAGTTCATCAAGTAAAGCCTCAAATTCATCATCGCTTATGTCGTCACCAGATTCATCACTAACTGAACTTTTTGATTCAGCTGGTTTAACTTGTTGCCCAGTTGCTGGGGCATTATCTACAGCAACTTCACCAAAGCTCCCTACACCATGTAATTCATCTAATAAATTATCAAATTCATCATCTGTTATGTCATTACCAGATGAGCTCGGTTGAGTTGGAGCACTTTCAGTAATTGGGCTTTGGCCTTTACCATGCAATTCGTCGAGTAAGCTTTCGAATTCATCTTCGGTAATTTCATCAATGTTGTCTTCTGTTGAGCTATTATCTACTTCACCATTAAATAGCT
Source organism: Pseudoalteromonas sp. 3D05 (assembly GCF_002723455.1). Classification (GTDB taxonomy): domain Bacteria; phylum Pseudomonadota; class Gammaproteobacteria; order Enterobacterales; family Alteromonadaceae; genus Pseudoalteromonas. The sequence continues at coordinate 7,652 of NZ_PDUS01000018.1, forward strand.
CATCAAAGGCAAACGGATCTTCATCATTAACACTGGGTTCTTCCGTTGCAGGTTCTTCTGCTGGTGCGGCTGCAACTGTATCTGGCACTGAGGCAGGGTCGTTTTCATCATCACTTGGGGGCTGACTTAATTTATGTAATACAGCTAACAGTTCAGGGTCTGCTGGTGCAGGCTGTTCACGATTTTGAATAGTCGTGAACATTTCATTAATAGTATCAAGCGCCTGCAGTATAACATCCATGAGCTCTGAGTTGACTGTCCGTACACCTTGGCGCAGCAAATCAAATACGTTTTCAGCACCATGGCAAGCATCAACAAGTTCGGTCATGCTTAAAAAACCAGCACCGCCTTTAACTGTGTGAAAGCCGCGGAATATCGCATTCAGTAAATCGGTATCATCCGGATTATTTTCAAGCTCTACTAGCTGTTCTGATAAAAGCTCAAGGATTTCTCCAGCCTCAACTAGAAAATCCTGTAAAATGTCTTCATCGACTTCAAAGCTCATGCAGTGCTCTCCTCTTAGAAGCCCAAACTTGACAATAAATCGTCAACATCATCTTGCCCATTGACTACATCATCTCGCGATTCTTTGTCAATAATTGGTCCTTCAGGACCGGCAAGTGTATCTTGTGCAGGCGGTGTTACGGCTTCGGCAGGTGTTTTTATTTTTTCACCACCAAGCTCGTGGCTACCAAAAGCGGTAAGTAAATGAATTAGGCTGTCTTCAACTTCTCTAACTAATTCAATAACCCTTCGTATAACTTGACCTGTTAAATCTTGAAAATCTTGTGCCATTAACACGTTTGTCATCAAGCCCTGTAACTCATCTGTTTTTGTATGAGAATGGCTCATAAATTTATCTAAACTATGACAAAGTGTTTTAAACTCACCAAGCTCAATTTCACGACTCATTAGACGATCCCAAGTTGGCTTGATGTGAGCAATCTCATCTGCTAATTCTTGCGCTATTGGTAAACTTGCTTCAACCGCGTCCATCGTTTTGTTGGCAGCATTTTCAGTCATTTCCATGACATAGTTTAAACGCTGTTTTGCATCTGGAAGTGCATCTGTCGTCAAATCCGATAAGCGCGTATCAAGTTCAAAGTTTTTTAACGCATCATGCAGTTGACGCGTTAACTTACCCACTTCAGCAAACAACTCAGATTGCTCTTGAGAAGCCGCATCAATAATTAGCTGGTCAGCTTTTTCTTGTTCGCCATTTTCAAGGTAAACAACAAGCTGACGGGCTTGTTCTAAACTGATCTGAGGCGCAGCAAGTGCTGACATAAGCCTCTCCTATTTATTTAGCCTAGGCGCTCGAACACTTTTTCCAATTTGGTTTTCAGTGTTGCGGCAGTAAATGGTTTTACAATGTAGCCGTTAACGCCGGCTTGAGCAGCAGCAACAATTTGTTCTTTTTTAGCTTCTGCTGTCACCATTAACACAGGGATATGTTTAAGCGTTCCATCAGCTCTGATAGCACGTAATAAATCAATACCTTGCATACCCGGCATATTCCAATCGGTTACAACAAAATCAAATTCTTGATTTTGTAACATGGGTAAAGCTGTTGAACCATCGTCAGCTTCTTGTACATTTGTAAAGCCTAAATCTCTTAAAAGATTTTTGATGATACGTCTCATCGTCGAAAAATCATCAACAACAAGAATTTTCATGTTTTTATCCAAAACATCCTCCGGTGAGGTCTGAACCTATATTTACTTACTTCTAGTTTATCCAGTCATTGATTTTTGCTTTTAGCTTAATCATCGCCTGACCATGTATCTGGCTCACACGCGATTCACTAACATCGAGTATGTGCCCAATTTCTTTTAAATTCATTTCATCATTGTAGTATAGCGAGAGCACAAGCCCATCCCGCTCTGGCAAAGACTTTATTGCAGCTAACAAGGATTCATTAAAACGTTCATTCTTAACGTTATTAAAGGGCTTGTCCAGTGCAAAATCTTGACCAACAGGAGTTATAACATCTTCATCAACTCCTAAATCCTCAATGCCTAGTACTTTACTCGAATTTACATCACTAAGGATATGATGGTACTCATCAAGCGTAATATCAAGTTTTTCAGCAACTTCAAAGTCTTTAGGTTCACGGTTTAGCTCGCTTTCTAACCCTGAAATTGCTTCTGCCACCATTCGACTGTTCCGATGAACCGAGCGTGGAGCCCAGTCACCACGGCGCATTTCATCAAGCATCGCACCACGAATTCTTATGCCAGCAAAGGTTTCAAAGCTGGCACCTTTTGAGGTATCGAAATTTTTTGACGCTTCAATCAATCCAATCATACCAGCTTGTATTAAATCATCTAGTTGCACGCTTGGAGGTAAACGCGCAATGAGATGACATGCCACTTTCTTAACTAATGAAGCATGTTTCTCAATAATTGCATTTAAGTTTACTGTTGATTGATATCCCATCGCTTTATTCACCGATGCAGTCATAGTTAGCCGTTTACTAATTTTTCTATGAAGAACTCTAAATGGCCTGATGGTTGATTAGGTATAGGCCATTTTACTGCTTTTGTCGCTAATGTTTTAAATGCAACCGCTGCTGGGGAGTTAGGAAATAACTCTACAATGACCTTTTGTCGACGAGTAGATTTACGCATATTCTCATCATATGGCACGGTTGCAACCAGCTCCATTGAAACATCTAAAAAGCGATCTGTTACTTTGGAAAGTTTGGCAAATAGTTCATGGCCTTCGCGCATGCTGCGCACCATATTGGCAACTATTTTAAATTTGTACACACCATGCTCACGACTGAGCACTTTGATTAGTGCGTAAGCATCTGTTATTGAAGTCGGTTCATCGCAAACAACAACCATGACGTCTTGCGCTGCGCGAGAAAAGCTCAGCACCATGTCAGAAATACCTGCGGCAGTATCAACAATTAAAATATCAAACTCAGTGCTCAACTCACTAAATGCACGAATTAATCCAGCATGCTCTGAAGGTGACAACTCGACCATGCTTTGGGAACCAGAAGTCGCAGGGACTATTTTAATACCTGCTGGCCCTTCAACTAAAATTTCGTCAAGCTCACACTCTCCAGAGAGAACATGAGACAAGTTCCGCTCTACGCGTAAACCAAGCATCACATCGCAATTAGCTAAGCCTAAATCGGCATCCAGTACTAAAACCCTATTACCTAATTGGCCTAAAGCTATTGCAGTATTAAGTGATACATTAGTTTTACCTACACCACCCTTACCACCAGTAACAGCGATAACCTTTACACTGTTATTATTGTTTTGACTCATCTTTCGCAGGCCACTTGCTTGATCTAATACTGTGTTAATCATACATCCCTACTGTGCTTGACGCTACTGCTTGACGTCTTGAATGTTGTACTTTTGTTCTTTTTAAATATAACTGTTCTGCTTTTTTAACCAATTTTTCAGCATTTGCGACACGAATATCTTCAGGAACTCGCTGACCATTAGTAAGATACCCTATTGGGAGGCGATTTTGAATCGCTATGCTAATAATCTCGCCTAAACTAAGCGATTCATCCAACTTTGTGAAAATACAGCCACTTAGCTGAACTTTTTTAAAGTGCCTTACGGTTTCTTGCAGTACGTTAATTTGTGCTGTAGCGCTTAATACTAAATAACTACGAATATCAACGCGCTGATTACGCATTAGCGTGTTTAGTTGCTCAGTTAACCGTAAGTCTCGTTGGCTCATTCCTGCTGTGTCTATTAATACTAGTCGCTTATTTCGTAAATGGTATAAAACTTCTGCTAATTCATTAGCATCTTTTACTTGTTTTACGCCACAACCAATAATTCGGCCATAAGTTGCAAGTTGCTCATATGCACCAATACGGTATGTATCTGTAGTAATTAACGCTACTTTATCTGCGCCATACTTTTGCGCGCCCAATGCAGCCAATTTGGCTACTGTCGTAGTTTTACCCACACCTGTAGGCCCAACTAAAGCATAAACACCGCCTTGACGTAAAATTTCATTATTTGTTGTGTGCATTTGGTTTTCAACCATTTGCAATAACGCTTTCCATGCCTCTTGACGAGACACATCATCAGGAATAAAACACGCCATTTGCTCTGCAACATCATGCTCGATACCCATGCCTACCAAGCGGTCAATCATACAAGCTCGTGTAGGGTCACGACGCGCCATATCTTGTTGCATTAAACCTGAAACTTGGTGTTCAAGTAGTTGTCGGATTGCATTCATTTCATCACGCATGGAAGTCATTTCATCACTTTGCGGATTTGCTACGCTTTTATGCGATTGCATAGGAGCGCCTAAATCATCAAAGTCACTTTCTAACTCATCATCAAAACCTAAGCTATGAGCCTGAGTACGAACCTTAGGGGTTGGCTCTCTACGGGCAAAATCTGGATGAGCCTGTGGTTCATTAACAGATCTAGTTGGCTCAGAGTATCTAGGCTGCTGATGCGTTTCTTGAGATTGAAACTGCGTCGAGGTATCAATACCCGATTGATTGAACATCGACGCAAGCTCAGGAGAACGAGGGCGAGGTGATTGACGCTCAAGCAATGCTTGTAAACTGTCAGCAACCGCAGCCTGTGGTTCTTGTGGAGCACGTTTAGGCGCTGGCTTTATAAAATTATTAGGGTTGCTTTGCGCTTGAGCCGCTGGCTGAGGAGTTGACTCTTGTGGTGCAGCTTTGTCGTAATCAACAGCAGCAACAATCTCAACGCCATTAGCCAGCTTTTTATTTGACATAATAACCGCATCAACACCTAGTTCATCTTTAACTTCTTTTAGTGCGGTACGCATATCTTTAGCAAAAAAACGTTTTATTTTCATGGTTCACAACCCTTCTAAATCAATTATTGGCCTACTGAGCTGACAATCTTGATCTGTCTTTCGTCTGGTACCTCTTGATAAGACATTACCCGTAAACCTGGGATGGTGTACTTAACAAATCGAGATAACACAGTGCGTAACATTCCTGACGTTAGCAATATCGAAGGTTCACCGGCCATTTCTTGATTCTGATGCGCTTCAGTCAATGACTGTTGAAGTCGCTCTGCAAGTCCTGGTTCGATACCGGCACCCTCGTCGCCTGCATTTTGAAGTGACTGATGCAACATCTGTTCCAACTCAGGCGCCAAAGTTATGACTGGGATTTCTGAAGACATACCAACCGCGTCTTGCACGATTAATCGACGCAATGAAATACGTACTGCAGCCGTTAGTACATCTGGGTCTTGGCTTCGCGGGCCATACTCAACAAGAGTCTGAACAATTGAGCGCATATCACGTATTGCAACTCCTTCGTTAAGTAAGTTTTGTAATACTTTAACCACTGTAGTTAGTGGTAGCACGTCTGGCACAAGGCCTTCAACTAAACGCGGATGGCTTTTAGCAAGCATATCTAATAAATTTTGAACTTCTTCATGACCAAGTAAAAGCGCAGCGCTATTAGTTAATAACTGACTAATATGTGTTGCAACAACAGTGGCTGCATCAACAACCGTGTAGCCTAATGACTGTGCCTCATCTTTTTGATTCGCTTTGATCCATACTGCATCCAAACCGAAAGCGGGATCTTTTGTTTCTATGCCCTTGATCGGGCCAAATACTTGACCAGGGTTGATTGCAAGCTCATCACCATGCTTAAGTTCACCTTCTCCACTTGATACGCCCATCATTGTTATTCTGTATGCATTAGGGTCTAACTCAAGATTATCGCGAATATGCACCGGCGGTACTAAAAAGCCAAGTTCTTGTGAAAGCTTTTTACGAACGCCTTTAATACGATTCAACAGTTCACCGCCTTGCGATTGATCGACTAGCGGAATAAGGCGATAGCCTACTTCTAAACCAATAACATCGACTTGTTGTACATCATCCCAACCAAGCTCTTTTTGTTCTTGTTTATTCGCAACGCCTGTTCCAGCAGGGCCACCGTTTGCAGCTTCTTCCTCTTTCGCCGCCGCTTCTTTAAGCTTATTTTGCTGCGTGTAATAAGCAAGGTAGCCTAGTAGTGCACCTAAACTTAAAAAGGCAAAATGTGGCATGCCAGGTACTAAGCCCATTACGATTAAAATGCCAGATGCAATAAACAACGATTTCTCGTTACCAAGCTGGCTTTTGAACTGATCGCCCATATTTAGCGATTCATTTTGACGCGTTACAACTATTGCGGTACCGATTGATAAAAGTAAGGAAGGTAACTGAGCAACTAAACCATCGCCAATGGTTAATAATGTATACACTTCCATTGCTCGACCAAATGAAAGGTCGTGTTGGATCATGCCAACAAATAAGCCACCAATAATATTAATAATTAAAATAACAATACCGGCTATCGCATCACCTTTCACGAATTTACTCGCACCATCCATTGAGCCGTAAAAATCCGCTTCTCGCGTTACTTCCTCACGACGGTCTCGTGCTTGCTCTGCACTTATAAAACCAGCATTCAAGTCAGCATCAATGGCCATTTGTTTACCTGGCATCGCATCGAGGGTAAAACGTGCTGATACTTCTGAAATACGTCCAGCGCCTTTGGTGATTACAACAAAGTTTATAATGATAAGAATTAAGAATACGACAAGACCAACAGCATAGTTACCACCGATAACCACAGAGCCAAAGGCTTCTATTACCTTACCAGCAGCATCGCCGCCATTATGCCCCTCAAGTAATACCACTCGAGTACTGGCAACATTAAGCGCCAAACGCATAATGGTCGCGATAAGTAATACCGCTGGGAACATACCAAAGTCGACCGGTTTCATGGTGTAAACAGTAACCAATAAAACCACTAAAGCGAGGGCTATATTAAACGAAAAAAGTATATCAAGTAAGAACGGGGGCAGTGGTAAAATAACCATACCTAGCGCAGCGAGCACTAATAAAGGCGTACCAACACCTTTTGCATACTCTTTCTTATCTTTATTAAGTTGTTGTAATACAGCTTTAAATTCCATAACCCTACAATTTCAAAAAATTGACACTGTACGGATTTTGCAATAACTATTCCAAGTTACTGTCTTATAGAAATAAAGCACACTTAGTATTTATAAGCATCTGGGATAGGTAGTGTTTTATTAAGCTCTGTAGGTCGCTTCCCACGCCCTTTTCGAAAGCGTTTTAACTGAAATACGTAAGCTAACACTTGTGCGACAGCGGTGAATAATTGATCAGGGATTTGCTCGCCAACCTCAGCAGTATGATAAAGAGCGCGGGTTAGCATAGGCGACTCCACAACGGGTACTTCATTGCCTTTCGCAATTTTACGTATTTGCATCGCAAGCTCATCGACTCCCTTGGCAACGACGATAGGTGCCCCTGCACGCTCTGTATCGTATTTTAATGCAACAGAGTAATGAGTTGGGTTGGTTACTACAACATCGGCATCTGGCACGTCTTGCATCATCCTACGCTGTGACATTTGCCTTTGCGTTTGCCTTATACGAGCTTTGATTTGAGGATCACCCTCTGAATTTTTATACTCATCTTTCACTTCTTGAAGGGTCATTTTAAGCTGTTTATGGTGGGTGTGGCTTTGGTAGGGTGCGTCAATTGCTGCGATAATAGTTAAAGTACACGTTAAACCCAAAAACATCCACGCCAAAATCTCAAGTGCATGGATAATGTTACCTGGTGCACTTTCGATACTTAAATGCAAAATCTCATCAAAAAAGGTGTTGATCAGAAATACTGCAAAACCAGCTACAACAGCAAACTTTAAAATTGATTTAACCAATTCAACACCCGCTTGAGGACCGAACATCCGCTTGATCCCCTTAGCTGGTGACATTTTACTTGCCTTTGGTGCCGCTGCCTGCCAACTAAAATTAAAGCCGCCTAATAGAGTGTTTCCGATAATACCCGCAAGGACAATAATAAATACAAACATGGCCATAGGAAAAACAAGCGCATCAGCAACTGCTCCCCATACGGAGAACATTTTTGTTGTATCGTAGGTTTCATTGCGGTTTAAGCTGAGCATACGGCCCATAATATTATAAAGCCCCTTGCCAATTTCAGGGCCATACATCAACAAAGAAATTGCAGAAAAAATCAATACAAACATAGTCCCGAGCTCTTTCGAGCGCGCTATTTGGCCCTTTTTCTTGGACTCTGAAATTTTCTTACCTGTGGGTTCTTCTGTTTTTTCTTGACCTGAATCTTCAGCCATAATGCGCTCCTAGGGTGAACAACCAACTAAAGTACACATTAACTCAACCATTTTTAACCACTGGAATTCATATTGAGTAATAAAGTTTCCTAATGTTGCCCATATAATCACAAGACCAGCAACAAGGGTGAATGGAAAACCGATAGAAAAGATATTTAATTGAGGTGCAGCACGTGTCATTACGCCAAAAGACATGTTGATGACTAACATAGCGGTCAATGGTGCTAACGAAAGTACCAAAGCAGTCGTGAACATCCATCCACCCCATGTGACAATATCCCAATAATGGTCAACCGCCCACCAACTGCCATCAATCGGGAGGACATTAAAGCTATGAACGACCATTTGAATCATCATTAAATGACCGTTAAAGACAAAGAATAACAAAGTAGCTAGAATTAAATAGAATTGGCCGACTGCCGGTACACTCATACCGTTAGAAGGGTCAACAACAGAGGCGAAACCTAAACCAGTTTGCATTGCTAATATTTGACCTGCAAGCACAAAGGTATTTAACATCAATAATGAAGCAAACCCAATTGCGACACCGATTAACATTTGTTGGATAACAACAAGCAGCATTTGAAATGAAAACAAATTATTGAAACTAGCGGGAGGTAGTACAGGCACAACTAAAAAAGTAATAACAACAGCAAGCCCCATTTTTATACGGGTAGGTACATTTTTAGCGCCAATACCTGCCATTACCATAATCATCGAACTAATTCGAACCAGTGGTAATAAGAAGTCACTTAGCCACTGAATTATAACTGAAAATGGGAAGTCCATATCAGCCTGCGATTTCTGGAATAATCATTATTAAACGGGTAAAAAAGTCCATGAGCTCTTGAGTTAACCAATGACCACCTGCAATCAGGGCACTGATGGTAATTAATAAACGCGGTAGAAAACTCAATGTTTGCTCATTGATTGATGTTGCAGCCTGAAATACCGCAACAACTAAACCCACTAACAACCCAGGTACAACGATTGCTGAAACCAGTTTAATAACTAAAAATAGTGCGTCACTGAGAATATCAACGAAAATTTCCGGTTCCATGGGTTACTCCTTGTGCTGTGTTATTGCAAATGTAAAAACCATTGCTAGACCCCAAGGCCGAAACTTTTTGCCAACGTCCCCATTACAAGGCTCCAGCCATCAACTAAAACAAACAGCATAATTTTAAAGGGTAGTGATACGATCATTGGTGAAAGCATCATCATACCCATGGCCATCAAAACTGATGCGACAACTAAATCTACAATTAAAAAAGGTATAAAAAACATAAAACCAATAATAAAAGCAGTTTGTAACTCACTGGTCACAAAGGCAGGGATTAGCACAATCATTGGCGTTGCTTCTGGCGAGTCGAGTTTGTCATACCCCGCTATTTTAGCAAACGTTTCGATGTCCTTTATACGAACTTGCGATAGCATAAATGCCTTCATTGGCTCTTTAGCAAGCTCTAATGCTTGTATTGAGGTAACTTGCTCATTCATATAAGGCTCAATGGCTTGCTCATTCACTTTTTGGTATACAGGCGCCATTATGAATATACTTAAAAATAAAGACATACCAAGTAGGATTTGATTCGAAGGTGTTTGCTGTAAACCGATTGCTTGACGCAAAATTGCTAATACCACGATGATACGTGTAAATGACGTCATCATTATTACTGCTGCTGGGATAAAGCTCAGCGCAGTCATGATAGCAAGCACTTGCAATGTCACAGAGTAGTCTTGCGAACCGTCTGGGTTTGTGGTGATATTTAGGGCTTCAATACCCTCAGCGTTAACAGTTGGTATAAATACGAGACTAATGAGTATTAGCAGCCACTTCATCATATTATGCGTTCTTTTTATTCTGATTAGAGTTTAGTAAATTACCAAATCGTTTGACCAAAGCAGGTAATTCTTTTTCTGTTAAGGGTGTTTCCAGCTTCAGTAGATAATTAATACTGTGTGGTGTGACGCCTAATAAGTGCTGGGCGTTATCAATCTCAACCACCATCAAACGTTCTCGTGTACTGAGTGGCAAACTGCGAACAACTTTAAATTCATCGCTGTTGGTTAAATTAGGGTTTACCTTTTTTACCATGATTGCGAGTACGATAATCAACACTAACACCGTAATCAGTGACATAGCCATTGATACAATGTCCCCCATCGGGGTTGCCGATGGAGTAACAGTACTAACTGTGGAAGAGAGTATAATCCAACCACTCATCGTAATTTTTTGATCCGTTCTACTTGGCTGATAACGTCAGTAAGGCGAATACCAAACTTGTCATTTACCACAACAACTTCACCGTGTGCTATTAATGTGCCATTTACCAACACATCAAGCGGTTCACCCGCAACCCGATCAAGCTCAACCACTGACCCCTGATTTAATTGTAATAAGTTACGGATATTAATTTTAGAACGACCCACTTCCATAGAAATAGTCACTGGAATATCTAAAATAGTATCAAGCTTACGTTTTTCTTCCGTACTCATTTCGTGTTTAGCGTCACTAAGCTCATCAAGCTCTGCAACTTGTGCATCCCCACCGTCATCAGTGCCTTCTGCTTCTGCTAGGGCTGCCGCCCATTCATCCATAGTATCTTGGTCATCACTCATACTTTTAAACCTTTTCTTTACCAGTCTAAATCCACACCTTCAGAAAGGTGTAAATCGTCTTCTAGTTCTGCTAACTCTGCATCTGAATCAAGTTTTTTACCACCTTTTGTAAAGACGTGTAATTCTGATTTAACTGACTCAGGTCGTTTAATCTTTTCACTAATTTGTAATGCCACATTGTCACGAGAGCGACCCATTTTCGCTCTAAATGTTGGTAAATCCTCAACAAACACAGTGATATGTTCTGGCATTTCTACAGGGATAATATCACCCGCTTTAAACTCCATTATTTGTTCTAAATTTAGATCCACTTCAAGCAATTGCGTAGAAAGCTCAACTTCAACATCCATAATTTCATCACGTAATGCTTTACTCCAACGAAGATCAGTATCCTCAGTGTCAGACTGTACACCAGCGTCAAGTAATTCACGAATAGGTTCAAGCATTGAATATGGCAGTGCGATATGGAAATCCCCACCACCGCCATCGAGCTCTATGTGGAAAGAGCTAATTACGACAACTTCCGTTGGACTAACAATGTTTGCCATTGCTGGGTTTACTTCAGAATCGAGGTATTCAAAGGAAACGTCCATAACCGGTGCCCATGCTTCTTTATAATCTTCAAAAATTATTTTTAGTAGCATTTGCACAATACGACGTTCTGTAGGCGTAAATTCACGCCCTTCTATTTTGGCATGATAACGGCCATCGCCACCGAAAAAGTTGTCTACCAAGATAAATACTAACCGCGCTTCCATGGTTATTAAGCCCGTCCCTTTTAGAGGTCGAAAGCGAACCATATTAAGGCTAGTAGGTACAAATAAAGTGTGAATATATTCACCGAACTTTATCATTTGTACGCCGTTGATTGACACTTCAGCCGTGCGGCGCATCATATTGAATAAGCTTATTCGCATATGTCGGGCAAAACGCTCGTTAACGATTTCGAGCGTTGGCATACGTCCACGAACGATACGGTCTTGGGAAGAAAAGTCGTATTGCAGTGTGTTACCACCGCCCCCTTCTTCACCATCTTCTATATCTTCCTCTTCGACTTCATCAACGCCGTGTAATAGCGCATCAATTTCGTCTTGGGATAATAAATCGCTCACGCAGGCCCCTTATTGCATTACAAAGCCGGTAAATAAAACCCGCTCAATTACTTTACTGCCTTCAACATCATTTAATGCCGTTTGTACTTTTTCAAGTGCAGCAACTCGCAACGTCTCTTTACCTTCACTGGTGCCAAGCTCGTCAGCCGTTGTGGTAGAAAAAACACTTAACAATGTACCTTCAATTAATGGGATATGTCTTTTGGCTACTTCTTCATTCACATCACCACGAACTAAAAGTTGGACTTTAATTTGTACAACGCGGTCTCTACTTGCACCTGGCACATTAAAAACGAAAGGTCTGGGCATTGCCACATAAAGGGCGCTGCCAATTTTGGCGTTATTAGACGATTCAACTTCTTCTGTAGCAACTGTTTCATCAGCTAATGTTTCAGCAGGTTCATCTGAACCTGACATTAAGAAAAACCCAACACCACCTGCAATTAATAAAACAACAACGGCAATGATTATAATCAGCTTCTTCTTACTTTTACCGCCTTCTTCTATTTCTAAATTTGCTTCTTCAGCCATTATAATTCCTTACTGCCTTAAAAGTGGGTAATAAAACAACTGCGTTAACCCATCAAGCTTTCTCATCAGAGCTTAGAATAAAGAAGATATCTCAAGCAACTCTTTTTAAACATTTCGATATAAATAACATACATATCAAGTCCAATAAAAACCTCAACCTAAAGCGATTTTGTTAATAAATCAGACTTTATTTTGTTACTCATATAGTTTAGTGCTTTAGAAACATCTTAAACTAAAAACTAATTAGTTATTTTTATAACTTTATAATAGCAGGTGTTAGGCATAGTAATCTATTGAAGATGAAGATTGTTGGCCTGAACTTTGCGCACTTGGTTCAGAATCCGCAGCTCCATCATCACTTTGACCATTAGATGCAAGCTGTCCGCGTCCCTGTTGCTGCTCTTGTTCGTCAGCATTACCTTGGCTATCACCTTGCTGGATACTGCTCTCTCCAAGCTCAATACCCTGCTCCGCAAGCATTTCGCGTAATTTAGGCATAGACTGCTCTAGCGCTTCTTTGGCTTGTTGGTTTTGTACAACAAAGTTTATTTGTGCTTGCTCTGCATCGCTGCGAATACGAATTTGCATGCTGCCCATTTCTGGCGGATCTAATCGTATTTCAGCTTCTTTATTATTAATGCTAAGTAGCGCACTTACCCGTTCTTGCAATAATTTTGCAGCATCACTTTTAACAATGTTCAATGCTTGCATTAAAGTAGGGTCTACATTTACTTGCTTTGTTTGTGACGTCGCACTGGTTTGTTGCGCATTTAGCACCTGCATATTGCTAAGCTCTTCAGAGTAACGCTGATCAATCGCTTCATTTATAGATTGGGTCATTGAGGTGCTTGCTATATTGGTCACTTGTGTAAATAGTTGATTTACACGCACCGCATTACTCTCTTTAGATGCTATCAGCTCAATTTTTTCATCATCTGCTACCAATGCTTCTTTTGCTACGTCTTGTTGAATATCAGATTTAATAGCTTGCTCTTGCGCAGTCATCTTAACAAATGTGGCTTGTCCCGATTGTGACTTCGCTGTTTCAACTTGATTAGTCGCTATAGGCTGTGCAACCTGTAATGGCTCTTTTGAGGTAGTTGTTGACTCTTTAGTCATGGTCATTTGATCTTCATCAAGCACAGCTAGTGCCGCTTTCACTTGATTTAATACCGCCCCCTGAGGTTTCTCAGTCGCGATAAACTGCTGAAGCTGTTCAGATAAAGCTTGCTTCTGCCCTGTTGTTAAATTAGCTATCTCGTCACTGAATTCTACCGCGTTAAAACTCGAAGTAGCATCGACATTTTGGGCTGAGTTAGCAGAGTTATTATTTGCAATAAATTGTGCAACAGTGTGTTTTAAATTCGCAAGGCCTTGTTTATCAACTCCTTGACTTAGCACTGCATTTACTTGCGTTTGCAATGTGGCACGTTGCTCTGCTGTCAAACGGGAAAGAACTTGATCACTTCCTGTTAAAACGTCTGTTTCTGCATTAAGGAGCTTCATAACTGTTTGATTTACTTCAGAGCTTTTCGCAATTTCCGAAGCAGACTGAGTGGTTTTAACAGCAGCTGACGTTGTAGGTGATTGAGCTGCAATAAATGCATCTTTTAATGCTTGAGCATCCTTAGGCAAGGTAGGCTCAGCACCTACTGTTTTTGCTATTTTAGCTGTGTCTTGCATTTGTGCTGTACCGGCTTCAACACCTTTGTTAACTGCTGACTTAGTAGCCTCTTTCGAGTCCTTTATTTGCTGTGCAGGTATTTCCACACTGCTTTTAGCATCACCCACCTGAGCCGAAACGCCTGACTTAGAATCTGTTTTGTCATTTTTACTTTGGCTATTAACTGAAGACTCAGCTGGTGCAGCTGAACTTTGTTTTGCAGCTGTATTCAACGAAGATGACAGGGCTTCGGGGTTTACTTCCCCCTTTTTATCCACGGGTTTTGTTGGGGCTTTTAGTGCTACATCTGAGTCAGTTACTACTACCTTACCAGCACCACCCACTTGATTCTTATTTACTTTTTCCTTTAATACCGCGGCTTCACCCTTTGAAGTGTCAGCTACAGACTCTTGCGCCAAAAGTGAAGCAAGTGGCTGGGCATTTTTAGTGTTTTCTGTAGAGGCGTTAATACTAGGCATATCCACGCTACTTGCTGATTTGTTAGTCCCATCCTGTGTTTCAGGAGCTTTTATAGCTTGAACATCATCAACAATTGGAGTAACGGCATCTTCGGGAAAACCTGTTTGTTTAAGGTTTTTATCAATTGCTTCAGCAACGGCCGATTTATCGCTAGGTATAACTGAGTTGTTAGGTAAGCCTTCACTGCTATCATCTTCTAAAGGCTTGTTTATAATTGGAGTAACGTCGTCAATTGGACGCGGGGCTTTAGGTTTTATATCTTTTGGATCGAGGCTTTCTTGAGCATATTTATCAATTAACTCACTTACTGAAGTCAAAGAATTATTTGGCTCTGATGTGCTCACACGAGTATCAAGGTTGTTTGCGGCGTTAATTTGAGCGAGCATATCATCACCAGAAATAACAGCTGCGGACTCTTTTTTTTGCTTTGATTGCATGGCATCTTGTGTATCACTTTCACTCAACTGTGGTGAGGCAGAGCCTTTACTTTTTTTATTAGGCTCTTCAGTGGCACTATTAGCGCTTTGTAACTGAGAGAAAAAGTCACTCTCTGAGCCTGACTTTTCATCAATAGCAGCTTGTTGTGATTGCTCTTTTTTAGCAAATTTAATATCTTGCTCTGCTGAAATGAGTGCTGATAGATCATTAATCGCCATAATTCACCTACATTAAAATGTGGCAATTTGCCGCCGCAGCTTGCCAAAATAAAGACGTCACATGTAACCAAGCAATATATATGCCTACTATTAATATTTAACAACTAAAGCGCATTACGCCTTTGAAAGAATTGGTTCAATGAAAACTCATCGAGCATTCGTTGCTCATTTTTTAATTCAATCGCAGTTGCTTTTTGCTGTTGTTTTTCAATCAGTTTTTCAATCGCTTTCGCTTTTACCTGTTGCTTTAACCACAAACTTTGTCGCTGGCTAACAACCTGCCTCGCTGTATTCACCGTACTGGCTTGCTGGCGAATAGCTTCTTCAATCTTCGCAATAAAAGCATGATATTGACTAAACCCGGCACTGCTTAATCCGGATTGGCCTTTAATATGAAGCTGCTGGGTATACTCCATTCTAAAATTGTTGAGTCCTTGCAGCTTTTGTTGATTAGATTGAAAGTGCTGCTGTGCTTGTAGGTAATGCATGCGTAAAGATTCTTCTTTTTCTTTTTCCATCTTTAGCAGTAAGTTGAGTTTATTATTTGCCATTATGATTGCCCTAGTAACTGTGCAAGTCCTTGCAAGCCTTCATCATAACTGATCACGTCTTTCATCCCTTGCTGTAAGAATGCATTGACACGTGGCATCATATTAATTGCCTGATCAAGCATTTGATCAGTGCCTTTTTGGTAAGCGCCCAAAGTGATCATATCTTTGTTTTGCTGGTACATGGAATAAACTTGTTTTAGCACTCTTGCTTGTTGCATATGCGGCTCAGAAACAACTTGCGGCATAACACGAGAGATCGATTTTTCAATGTCTATTGCAGGATAATGCCCACTATCAGCTAAATCACGTGATAATACGATGTGACCATCCAGGATTGCACGCGCTGCATCAGCAATAGGGTCTTGCATATCATCCCCTTCACTGAGCACCGTAAAAAATGCGGTAATTGAACCTTGCCCTTCGCCGCCATTACCTGCTCGTTCCACCAGCGCAGGAAGCTTAGCAAAAACTGAAGGTGGATAACCTTTCGTCGCTGGAGGCTCACCCACAGCCAAGGCTATTTCACGTTGCGCCATGGCATATCGCGTTACCGAGTCTAGGAGCAATAAAACATTTAGGCCTTGATCGCGAAAATACTCAGCAATCGTCACCGCACTTTCACACCCTTTTAAACGCATCAGAGGTGATGCATCAGCGGGGGCTGCAACAACAACAGAACGCTTACGCCCTTCAACGCCAAGAATTTCTTCAATAAACTCTTTAACTTCTCGCCCACGCTCCCCTACTAAGCCGACCACAATAACATCGGCTTCAGAACCTCGTGTCATCATGCCTAATAATACTGATTTACCCACACCAGAGCCTGCAAACAATCCCATACGCTGCCCTTGCCCAACAGTAATGACTGAATTAATGGCACGAACTCCCACATCCATTGGTTGACTAATGGGCCTGCGAGAAAGTGGATTGATGGTGTTTTGTGCGAATTTTAAATAGTGCTCTGCATTAATAGGCCCTAAGCCATCAAGCGGACGGCCTAGACCATCGACAACACGACCCAATAAGGACATACCAACAGGTAAACCCGTTTCATTGATTTGGGGTATCACTCGCGCACCTGGCAGCACGCCTGATATATGATCGTTAGGCATCAGATAAAGTGTTTGGTCGTTAAAGCCAACAATTTCAGCGTCTACAAAACCACGCATGGTTTCAATTTTACATTGACTGCCAACAGGCGCACGAAGCCCTTTTGCTTCTAACGTTAAACCAACTACTCGGGTAAGAATACCGGCAACGGCTGGCGTTGGGCTATGAATATGCTTTTGATACCCCTGTAAGCGCTCGCTCAATGGGAGAGGTTGTGTGTTCATTACAAACCAATTATTAGCTTAGATACCACTACTATGCAAAAAGCTATCCAACGTTTCTTTGACACGGGTTTTAAGCGTCATATCTACCGAGGATTGCGGTGTTTTGACTTGGCAGCCTCCGCGTTCAAGCGTTGGCTCAGGAATAAGCTGCCACTGACTCTCAACGATGGCCTGCTCACCATAACTATTTTTAACTAATTCAATATCATCTGGGTTGAGGTGTATACGCACAGCTTGTTGCTGTTCACCTAGTGCATCAATGCAATGCTTTAAGCTATGTAATAACACTTCAGGTGACGTTTTTACTTCTTGGTATATCACTGCTTCGGCTAGCATAACAGCAAGTTGTATTAATTGTTTTTCAGCCTCTTCGTCTACTTTATTAAGCGGTGCGGTTAAGCTATCAATAAGTGATTTTAACGCTGTTAATTGTTCTTCAATAAGGGGTTTTACTTCCTCTTGTCCCTGAGTTTTACCAAGTTCGACTCCTTCTTTGTAGCCTGCCTCTTTGCCTTCAGAAACCCCTTTTTCAAAACCATCAATATAACCTTGTTCATGACCTTGCTTTAAGCCTTCTTCGTAAGCATCTTGGCGAATACGCTCAAGCTCAGCCATTGTAAGGTTAGGCAATGCTTCTTCAGGTTCAGGCTCTTCAATTGGTTCTTTAACTTCTTTTTTGTACAACTCAGCCAATGGTGTGCCAAACGCTGTAGAGCGACCGTCGAATTTACGAGTGTCTTGCGTTACATCGGGGATAGGCCAGTTTTGTAATAACTCATCAGCTTCATTTTCAGTTAATGGCTGACCTTGAGAAGAGCGAGGCTTATTCATGGTTTACAAGAACTCCTCGCCACCACCACCACCGAGCATGATCTCGCCAGAATCAGCTAAGCGACGTGCCGTAGATAAAATTTCTTTTTGCGCAGCTTCAACTTCACTAATACGTACCGGTGCCATAGCTTCTAAATCATCTGCTAACATGTCGGCTGCACGTTTAGACATATTGCCAAGAATTTTATCCTTAAGGCCTTCATCAGTCCCTTTAATAGCTTTCATTAATACATCTTGTTGAACTTCGCGTAAAATGGCCTGGATGCCTCTGTCTTCTACATCCATCAAGTTTTCAAATACAAACATTAAATCTTGAATCTGTTGTGACATCTCTTCATCATGCTCACGAATTGAATCCATTAACTGTCCTTCAACATTCGTATCTAAATAATTCAATATGTCTGCAGCCGCTTTTAAGCCACCCATTTTGGCTGCTTGTGCTCCGGCTTGACCAGCAAACTGTTTCTCCATGATTTCATTCAACTCTTGTAATGCCGCAGGTTGAACTTCCTCAAGATTAGCTATACGCATGGTCAAATCTAGCCTAACTTTCTCTGGGAACTGGGCAAGTATTTCCGCTGATTGCTCAGGCTCTAAATAAGACAATACAATCGTTTGTATCTGAGGGTGCTCATTTCGAATAATGTTAGCAACCTGTTTGGAGTCCATCCATTTCAATGAATCTAGGCCTTTTGCACCTGACCCCATAACAATTTGGTCTATCAAACTAGCCGCTTTATCTTCACCAAGCGCAGCTGTTAGTGCTTTTTTAATAAAGTCTTCAGACTGGAAGCCTATCGTACTGAAGCTTTGAATTTGTTCGATAAATAGATTATGAACTGCACTTATCTTCGCTTGTGATAGATCATCAATGGCAGCCATAGCCATACCCACTTTTTGCACTTGCTTGGGTTCTAAGTGCTTAAGTATTTGAGCAGCATCCTCTTCTGATAAACTAAGTAGTAATATGGCGGCCTTATCAACTCCATCTAGTTTATCAACGTCAAAGGCTGCTGGTAATTGTTTTTGTTCTGGCTCTTGATCAGTCATCTTCTGTTAACCACGCTTTCACTACTTGTGATGATAATTCTGGTTCATTGGCAACTAAAGCTCGTACCGCTTTGAGTAAATCTTCATCGCCATGAAGGTCTGGTAACTGTAGTGTACCATCACTTGCAAAGCCAACCGAAGCAGAATCAAAGTCTTTATTTAGCATATCGAGTGTATTGTCGCCAATGTCTACGCCTGAACTTAACGCGTCATCATCATACTCTTCCAACGTATCATCTGGGTAAATAAGGCGTTTAAGCATAGGTTTAACAACCGCCATTATTAGTACAATAATAACCAGTGCACCTAACGCTAGACGTACCACTTTCATAAACCAGCTTTGCTCCCAAAGTGGTATTTCTTCTGCAACAGCTAACTCTTCACGCACGAATGGCACGGTAACAACTTCAAGTGCATCACCTCGTTGCAAATCAAAACCCACACCACCTTGCAATAGGCGACGAATATTTGACAACGCTTCAACAGAACGTGGCACCATCGTTGTTTCGCCGTTTTCACCTACTGTTGGTAAGTAATCGACTGCAACTGATACGCTAATTCTACGAATAACCCCAGTTTGCTGACGTTTATGAGAAATGGTGGTGTCTAACTCATAGTTACGAGTTGCTTCTTTATGGCTACTGCTTGGTGTAGTACCAGAGCCTGCACCGCCCTGCCCTGCAACTTCAGGGATGTTTGAATTAGTTGGCGGTTGATTTGTTAGAGCTCCTGGTATACCAACAGCTAGACCACCAATGTTATTTTCTTCAAATGTGGTTTCGCTTCTAACAGCTGGTAAGTCTGGATTGAAACGTTTTTGCGTCTCCTCAACAGCACTAAAGTCCATGCTTAAATCTACTTGGGCAGTGTAATTACCCATACCAATCACAGGCATTAAAATACTGTCAATTTTTTGTAGGTATTCTTGTTCACGCTTACGTTCAATATCGTACTCTTTTCTTGAACGAGCAGCTAAAGAGCTTTGAGAGCCAGAATTCAACAAACGACCATTTTGATCAGTAACCGTAACACGAGATGGTGATAGCCCTTGAACAGCTGAAGCAATAATATCAACGATAGAATCAACTTCCTCACTATCAAGCATACGCCCACGTTTTAGGGTTAACACAACTGTTGCCGAAGGCTCTTTTTCACGACGAGCAAATACATTTTCTTTTGGAATGGCTAATAACACTTTAGCCCGAGTGACATTCTTTAACTCTTCAATAGTACGCGCTAATTGCTGCTCACGGCCATGCTTTAAACGTTCACGCTCTAAACGCTGGCTTACACCAAAACCCATATCTTGCATGATAATATCAGTACCTGATGCAGGTGCTTGGTCTAACCCTTCACGTGTCATGAGTAACTTTATATTTTGATACTCATCCTCTGCAACCGAAATTAGGTTGCCATCAAGTTCATATTCAATTTTTTGCGCGTCTAAAAAGTCAAGAGTTTGAATAAGCTCTTCAGTCGGCATTTTACCCAATGGGCGCATGTCAGGCTGGCGCGCCCAGATAATGACAAAAATGGCGATGGCCAAGCAAATAGCTAATGCGATAATTAAGGTAACCTGGCGCAATACGTCAACACCATTTAATGCACTTAAATAGCCCGACTTTTGCTCTTGCTGATCGTCGTTATCAGTTTGGTTGATAGCACCACCGCCTGCTAATGCAAGGTCGGTTGATTGATTAGATTGCGCCACAATAATTCTCCACTACCCAGCTTAAACAGGCATGTTCATAATTTCTTTATAAGACTCAACAAGTTTATTACGAACTTGAACAGTAGCCTCAAACGCGACGGATGATTTTTGAGAAGCAATCATCACTTCAGCAAGCGATACACTTCTGTCGCCCATCTCTAAAGCTGTGACTTTTTCTTTCGCTTCTCGTTGATGATTGCTCACTGTGTCTAAGGCATTTGTTAACAAATCACCAAATTGTGCAGACGAAGTAGGTTGTGTTTGCGTTGGAATAGCATTATTTGAATTACTACGGCCAGCTTCAAGAGCCATAGACTGCATTTCTTGGAATAACGCACTATTTTGAATTTTCATAATTATCTCTGACGATGCACTTTACTAATAACTAGATAAAGCACAAACCATGCCAATAAAATAATAACTATATTTCAGTAAGTTAAGAGAGATTTTTAAATGTCAGAGTTTTGACATGAAGACACTCAGCATGGCTGAGTGTCTTTTGAAATTGGTCAGAATAGACTTTTAAGCTGGTAGAGCAATACCTAAATCTCGCATTTGCGCCAACTTATAACGCAATGTTCTTGGGCTGATACCTAACGTTTCAGCCACATCTTTTCGCTTGCCTCGACACCGCGTTAACGTTTCTAAAATAATGCGATGCTCTTTATCCTTTAGTTCATCTTTGTAAGTACCTGAATCTAAACTAGGAAGCTCATCCATCATCTCATTATGCTGTACTTTAGCTGCAATTGTTGGATTCGCTATATCATTAGGTGCTTGCGGTGCAACCGAGCTAGCACTTACACACGCACTAGGCGCTAAATTCTCGATGAATATAGCACTCTCATCAATAACGTCACCGTTTCTCAAGATTAATGCGCGTTGAATAACATTATCAAGCTCACGAACATTCCCTGGCCATTGATGCGACAGCAGCTTTTGCTGTGCGCTATCGCTAAGCTGAGCAATGGATTCTTTACTTTTCGCCAAATGGCGCTCAATTAAGTGCTTAGCTAATACCACTATATCACCCGGGCGTTCACACAACGGGCGCCACATCAGTGGAAACACATTGAGCCTGTAATATAAATCTTCTCTAAACTTATGCTCACTAACGGCATCTTTTAAGTCTCGGTTGCTGGTTGCCAGCACGCGAACGTTAAGCTTAATTGTTTTACGGCCACCTAATCGCTCTACTTCACGTTCTTGCAATACACGTAGTAATTTGGCTTGTAAACTTAAATCCATCTCGGTGATTTCATCGAGCAAGATTGTACCGCCCTGTGCTTGCTCGAACTTACCTGGGCACGCTTGAATCGCTCCCGTAAAGGCACCCTTTTCATAGCCAAAGAGAGTGGCTTCGAGCATGTTTTCAGGTATAGCAGCACAATTAATTGCAACAAATGGCTCGTTTGAACGTGCTGATTTATCATGAATAAATCGCGCAAGCACTTCTTTACCGGAACCACTTGGGCCCAACACCATTACGCTGGCATCAGATTTCGCGACCTTTGCCGCAAGCTCAAGCAATTGAATACTTGATGGATCAGCAACAATGGGACCATCTGTTTCTTTTTCGGGCTCTGGTAAGTAACGACTCACCATATTTAATAATACTTCTGGCGCAAATGGTTTCGCCATGTAGTCGATTGCCCCTAGGCGCATTGCCTCAACGGCATCATCAATAGTGGCGTATGCTGTCATCATCAGCACTGGTAAATCAGGGTGATTTAAATTAATGCTACGTAATAAATCAAGCCCACTCATCGCGCCCATTTGTACATCACTCACCACCAAAGAAAAGCTGTCTTTTTTTAACAGCAGCATGGCTTGCTCTGCACTATTGGCCGCAACACAGGCAATACCTGACATCTCTAAAGTATCGATTAATGCTTCACGAAGACCTGCGTCATCTTCAACAACTAAAATAGTGTTATTACTCATAATGCCTCCACCGCTTTAGATTCAGTACAAATAGGCAGTAATATGCTAAAACATGCCCCACCTTGTGTATTATTGGTAACCTCAACCCTGCCCTGATGAGCGCTAGCAACAGAGCTAACCACAGCCAAACCAAGGCCCGTGCCTTGACTTTTTGTGGTAAAAAATGGTTCAAACAGTTTCTCAGCCTGCGACATATCTATTCCAGGGCCGTTATCGCACACGCTAATACGCACAAGATCATCTGAATGAGCATCTCTTATCGCATTTACACGAACTAAAGCGCCAGAGCCAATAACTTGAATACTATTATGAATTAAGTTTTGTATCGCACTGGCTAACGCTGTTTTATTGCCCATAATAGCAATATCGGGCTCTGGTAAATTGACATCAAGCTCACTGCTATTAAGAGCAACCATTGCATCTGAGCCAGCTTTAACTTCGGTAAGTAATTGCTGCATAGAAACCTGCTCTACAACTTGTTGATCGCCACTTTTTGCAAACAGCAGCATGTCGTTCACTTGAGTTTCAAGATCTTTCAGACGCGACATTAATTTTGTGTGAAAATTACCACGCGAAGCCTCAGGTAAACGTTTTGAGCCTAAATTAGCTGCGTATAACATAGCAGCAGACAACGGAGTACGAACTTGATGAGCTAATGATGCCACCATTTTACCCAGCGCACTCAAGCGCTGCATGTGGGCCACACGCGTTTGTAAGCGACGCGTTTCGGTTAAATCTGTCATGAGAATTAACTGGCCTGGCTCTGGTGCCAATGCCGTAATATCTAACTTTATCAATCGACCATCTTTTAATGAAACTTCATGGCCATCGTCTTGTTGTGGACGAAAAGAACGTTGGATAATACTGAACCATTTCTCGCCTTCGAGTGGTTCACCTAGCATATCAATTGCAATTTGATTCGCCTTAGCAATCATGCCACGACCATCAAGCACAATAACGCCAGCTGGCATAGTATCAACCAAATGGCTCAACCAACTCGCTTGTTGACGAAGCTCACTAAGCTCCCCCACATACTCTTCTTGTTGAAGGCATGGGTTATATTGATTAGCTGTGATAAATTGTGGTTTCAACACGTTTGCAAGTGCCATGGTAAACTCTCATAAAGGTTCTCTACGGTGACAAATGCACAATTCGTACCAAAAATATATTAATTATAATTCATAAACTTAGAGTATATTTTACGTGACAATAAACTGACACAAGGAAAACACACAATGAATAAAAATGCTCAGTGTCGTTGCCCATGGCTTGATACTTCAAAGCAGGATTATGTTGCCTACCACGATGAAGAGTGGGGAGTGCCACTTTACGACGACCAAAAATTATTTGAGTTTATAACACTTGAATCAGCTCAAGCTGGACTAAGCTGGTATACCATATTAAAAAAACGAAGCGGCTACAGACATGCCTTTGAAAATTTTGACGTTAAAAAAGTAGCGTTATTTACCGACGACGATGTTGAGCGCTTAATGCTTTTTGATGGGATTGTGAGAAACCGCTTGAAGATTGCAGCAACAATCAACAACGCAAAACGCTTTATTGAAATACAGCAAGAATTTGGCAGCTTTAGTAATTATCAATGGCAATTTGTAGACAACAAACCACTAATTAGTAACTTAAATGAATTAAGCGATTACCCCGCCATCACTGAAATATCAACAGCTTTCGCTAAAGATTTAAAAAAGCGTGGCTTTAAGTTTTTAGGCCCAACGACTGTGTACGCACACATGCAAGCATGCGGTATGGTAAACGACCACAGTAATGAGTGTTTTAGAAAAGCAGAGATTATAAAAGAGTATTTATAACGATATATTTGGTAAAGTTGGAATAGCTTAAGCTAACGCGAGTTAGTCTCGCGATAGGTTATATTTTTTCATTTTTTCAACAAGGGTTGTGCGTCTTACTCCTAGAATTTCAGCGGCCCGAGCAACGACATAATCGTAGCGTTCAAGCGCTTGAGTTATAAGGCTTATCTCAAGCTCTGCTAAATACTCTTTTAACTCAATGCCCTCATCGGGTAGTAACCCGGAATCAGACGAAGCCACTTCAACCTCAGGCTCATCATCGTAATCGCTAAACCCAGTACTGAAAATATCATTAAACGCATCGCGTTCCATTAGTTCCTCAGGATATTGAGGCTCATAGGCATCAACTTCAATATAACGATATTTTGCTGGCAAATCAGGAACATCTACGACCTTCTCAGGAAACATTATCACCATACGCTCTACGAGGTTAGCTAGTTCACGGATATTACCAGGCCAAGCATGCTCTTTAAGGCTTTCAATAGCACGTTCTGTAAACTTAGCTGTCGTGCCGCTTTGCTCATTCACACGGCGCATTAATTCTTTTAGCAAAAGCGGTATGTCATCAGCGCGCTGCGCTAAAGAAGGATTCTCGATGGGAAATACGTTTAAACGGTAATAAAGATCTTCACGAAAAGATCCTTGCTCTATCATCTCTTCTAAATTTCGGTGTGTTGCAGCAATCACCCGCACATCGGCCTGAATAGCTTTTGTTCCACCGACTCGTTCATAGCTTCTTTCTTGCAACACGCGTAATAATTTAACTTGCATTTGCAGTGGCATATCGCCGATTTCATCAAGAAATAGCGTACCACCTTGAGCCAATTCAAAGCGCCCTTTTCGTGCAGAAATAGCGCCCGTAAATGCGCCTTTTTCGTGACCGAATAATTCACTTTCTAGCAGCTCGCCAGGAATCGCTCCACAGTTTACTGGTACAAATGGACCTGAATTGCGCTTAGACAATAAGTGAACATTTCGCGCAACGACTTCTTTACCTGTGCCCGACTCTCCAAGGATTAAAACATTCGCATCTGTTTTAGCCACCTGCTCAATTAAAAATCGTACATCTTTTACGGCATCCGTTTCCCCAACTAAACCATCAAACGATTTGTGTGGCTTGTGATACTTATGGTCATTCGGGAGCATTCGCTGGTATTGCTGACAGTCATGCAATAGCTGCGTTGTAATATCATGATTAAATGGCTCAGAAATTAAGCCCACTACGTTTGCAATACTGAGCAAAGGCTTTAAGGTTTCACCTATAAGTAGGAATGGGACAGTAGGATAACGCTTAATCAAACTTTCATGGTTGAAGCTACTTAAAGCGCCTAAAATAACCATACATTCTTGTTTTTGGTAGCTGCTACACTCTTGTTCAAATTTATCTTCAGCAAGGTTTAATACTGTTTCACCGATAAAAGTCAGCGAAGCATGTAAACCAATCGCACGATTATTATTATTATCTAAGATTAAGATCATTAGTTAGCGAACCACAGTCACAACAAGCTATTAATAAACTAAATTGTAAGCGAGTTTGACAGGGATGCAAGCATTGAGTGGCAGTTTTTTGACATCATTGCCAAAAAACTGCCGTTGATATAGCGATAAGTAATACTTAATAATTACTGTTTTAAAATCAACTCTATAGTAAGCCTAAAATAGACTCAGCGGATTGATTTGCTTGACCACGTAATGCCATAGACGCTTGAGATAAAACATCATTAGATATTTGCTGCGACACAGCTTGAGCATAGTTAGTATCTTGAATACGACTTTGGCTGGCGGCAATATTTTCCTGTTGGGTACCTAACCCTTTAATTGTACTGGCCAGGGTATTCTGAAAAGCCCCAAGCTCTGCGCGTTGGGCATTAATTTCCTCACTTGCTTGCTCACTAATATCGAGCGCAGCTTGAGCACCTGCTTGAGTTGAAATATCAATAGTTGATAGTGCAGAGGCAAAACTACCGTCTGTAGAATTAACCGTCTGGTTCGTATTCGCATCAGCACCAACTTGAAACGAGACAGCTTGACCATGAAATAAAGGCTTTCCTGCAAAACTCGCATTTTCGAACGTTTCAGATATTTGACTTTGAAGTTGAACAACCTCTTCTTGTAAGGCACTGCGGTCACTGTCATTCAGCGCCCCATTGCCTGCTTGAATAGACAACTCCTTGATACGAGATACAGCGTCATTTACGTTAGATAAATTTGATTCTGTCGCTTGTGAATAAGAAATGCCATCGTATGCATTGTTCACAGCCTGACTGTAACCGTTTTGTTGAGACGTTAAACGGTCAATAATTTGTAAAGCAGCTGCATCGTCTGCTGCTGAATTTACTTTTTTACCTGTAGCAAGTTGTTCTAAAAGCTTATTACCCGTTTGCTGAGTTTGGTTTAAAATATTTGATGAAGGTGATTGAATTTTCATAACAGGGCTCCGACACACTGAATTGGTTAAATTATAGCTTAATTTGCCAATTTTTGCACTATGTACCATGGTTTAATTAAATTAACTTGGCATCGTGCTTGCTATCAAACTAAGTTAATATGTAAAGTACTGAGAAAAGTGCCAAAATTTCACAATGCGTATAAAAACGCCAATGATAAATAACTTGGATAACATTATGTTCGATAACAAAACAATTCTAATTACCGGTGGTACCGGGTCATTCGGTAAAAAATACGTAAAAACTCTACTTGAGCGATACAACCCGAAAAAGATCATTATCTTCTCGCGTGATGAACTTAAACAGTTCGAAATGCAACAAGAGTTTGATCAACCATGCATGCGTTATTTCATAGGTGATGTACGCGATAAAGACCGCTTAAGAAGAGCTATGCGGGGTGTTAATTACGTTATACATGCCGCAGCCCTTAAGCAAGTGCCAGCCGCCGAATACAACCCTATGGAATGCATCAAAACTAATATTAATGGTGCCGAAAACGTGATTGATGCCGCCCTTGATAATGATGTGGAAAAAGTAATAGCGCTCTCAACTGATAAAGCCGCTAATCCAATCAACTTATACGGTGCAACAAAGCTTGCCTCTGACAAACTATTTGTTGCTGCAAATAATATTGCAGGTGGAAATCAAACTACCTTCTCAGTTGTGCGTTATGGCAATGTTGTTTGTTCACGCGGATCTGTTGTACCTATCTTTCAAAAGTTTATTGACCAGGGCCGTGATCATATTCCTATAACACACAATGAAATGACTCGCTTTTGGATAAATCTTCAGCAGGGCGTGGACTTTGTTCTTAAAAATTTCGAAAGAATGTTAGGTGGCGAAATTTTTGTGCCAAAAATACCCTCTATTAAAATAACTGACTTAGCTAAAGCAATGGCACCAAACTTACCCATCAAAGTCATTGGTATTCGCCCAGGTGAAAAACTACATGAAGTAATGTGCCCCGCGGATTTATGTTTTGACACTTTTGAGTTTGATGACCACTTTGTTATTGCTCCAGGAATAAAATTTAGCAGTCGATGCAACGACTTCGATACTAATGCGCTCAAAGAGAAAGGTAATAAAGTAGAGGTCGGATTTGAGTACAACTCACTGAGTAACTCACACTTCTTAACGATCGAAGAAATACGTGCATTTAATATTCAGGCACTTTTATGATTCCCTATGGCAAACAATCTATTGATCAAACTGACATTGATGCGGTTGTTGATGTCTTAAAATCTGATTGGCTCACACAAGGCCCCAAAGTACCAGCATTTGAAGATTCTGTTGCTAGTTATTGTGAAGCAAAACACGGCGTAGCTGTTAATAGTGCAACATCAGCATTACATATTGCTTGTTTAGCGCTTGACGTTGGCAAGGGGGATATTGTTTGGACCTCCCCGATTTCATTTGTTGCTTCAGCAAACTGCGCTTTGTACTGTGGGGCTAAAATTGATTTTGTCGATATTGACTTAAATACAGGCAATATGTCAGTTTTGGAACTAGAAAAAAAATTGCTCCTAGCCAAAAAAAATAATTGCTTACCAAAGGTTGTGATCCCCGTTCATTTAGCGGGTCAGTCATGTGATATGCAAGCTATTCACAAGCTAGCTCATAAATATGATTTTAAAATTATTGAAGACGCCTCTCATGCTATTGGTGCGAAATATTTAGACAAACCTGTTGGTAATTGTGAATTTTCAGACATTTGCATATTCAGCTTCCACCCTGTAAAAATAATCACCTCTGCCGAAGGTGGAATGGCTGTAACAAATAGTGATAATTTAGCAAAACGTTTAAAAAGGTTAAGAAGTCACGGTCTAACCACAGATCCAACCGAAATGACCGAGCCAAGTCATGGCCCTTGGTACTACCAACAAATTGAGCTTGGTTTTAACTATCGAATGACTGATTTGCATGCGGCATTAGGTATGAGTCAGTTAAGTAAAGTTGATGAGTTTGTTAACCAGCGTCACTTTTTAGCTAAAACATATGATGCACACTTAGATCTTAATCTGATTCGCCCATTGCAACAGAGCAACACATGCTATTCAGCTTATCATTTATACATAGTTCAACTTAAAAATAGCGATATTGAACAGCACAAAAATGTGATAACCCAACTTCGAGCTGCTGGAATTATTGGCCACCTGCATTATATCCCAATACATTTACAACCTTATTATAAAGCTATGGGCTTTAGTGCTGGTGACTTCCCTAATGCTGAAAAATATTACCAGAGGGCTATCACCCTCCCCTTGCATCCAGCGTTGCAAGACCATGAAGTGTATTTAGTAATTAACACCTTACATCAAATCTTAAATTAAAGTTTTCAACCTTTTTGACGATATAAATATGTCATTTTATGAAACATGAGGCTGCTATGCTACAAACTCACCCAACGTTCAAACTCGCATTTATTGGCGGGGGTAACACATCTGCAGTTGGCTATGTTCACTTTTGTGCAGCTCACATGGATCATAAGTTTCAAGTTGTTGCTGGTGCTTTTTGTCGTAACCAAGAAAACAACAAAGCGACAGGTGTTCATTGGGGTGTTTCCTCAGAGCGCGTTTACGATGATTGGAAGCAGATGGTCGAAATAGAACGAGAGAATATAGATGCATTTGTAGTGCTCACTCCCACACCACATCATTTAGAAGTTCTACAATATTTATTTGAAAAAAAGCTACCCGTGATTTGTGAAAAAGCCATGGTATGCGGCCCAAAAGAAATCGCTGCACTTAAGCCATATTACGATCCTGAAAAACAATTTTTAGCGGTAACCTTTAATTACAGTGGATATGCTATGGTGCGAGAATTAAAGCACTTAATTAGCTCAGGAAAGTTAGGGGAAATTCAAAAAATTCATTTAGAAATGCCACAAGAAGGCTTTCGCCGACCTCCTGATATTGCGGGTAAAACGTCGCAACCGCAAGCATGGCGACTGCAAGACGCTGAAGTACCTACAATCTGCCTAGATTTAGGTGTACACCTTCACCATTTAAGTAGTTTTTTATTAAATGAAGAGCCAAGTCACACCCTTGCTGAATTTAGTAACCACTCTCAATACATTGACTTAGTCGATGACGTACAAATGTTATTAAAGTACGCCAGTGGCATCAAAGGTAGCATGTGGATGTCGAAAACAGCGATTGGGCACAGAAATGGACTACAAGTTAGAGTTTATGGTGATATTGGGAGTGCCAAGTGGCTGCAACTAAACCCCGATGAGTTAGAACTTAATTTTAATGATGGTCGAAGGGAAATATTAGACCGTGCAGGTCAATGCGATTACGCACACCAATTTAGATATAACCGAATGAAGCCAGGCCATCCCACTGGCTTTGTCGAAGCGTTTGCAAACTTATACAGCGACATAGCCGAGGAGCTAACATCTTTTCAGCAAGGTCAAAAAAGCAAGAAACCATATGTGTTTGGTTTAGAGCATGCAG
Organism: Pseudoalteromonas sp. 3D05; assembly: GCF_002723455.1. Taxonomy (GTDB): domain Bacteria; phylum Pseudomonadota; class Gammaproteobacteria; order Enterobacterales; family Alteromonadaceae; genus Pseudoalteromonas. The sequence goes on from NZ_PDUS01000018.1 coordinate 38,035, forward strand.
CAGATGGTTTAAATCTGTTTGCTGCCGCAAAACGCTCAACAAAAACGCTTACTTGGGAAGGCATTTAGGTCACCCTTTACCCTGTAAGTATGCCTGTTTAATGCTTGGTTTATGAATCTTACCCATTTCTGTTTTTGGTAGAGCCACCATATCAAATAAAATTCGGGGTTGTTGATAATCAGTTAGCTCTTTTAGTAAATGCATTTGTAATTGAGCTTTTGCATTACTAGGTGCTTTATCACTGCATACATATGCTAGCAAAATAACTTCTCCGAACTTTTCATCCTCTATACCAAATGCTGCACACTCAACCACCCAAGGTAAGTAATTGCTCACCAACTCTATATCGCTTGGATAAACATTTATTCCCCCAGATTTGACTACTTCTTTAGTTCGGCCTACATAATAAAGGTAGCCATCATCATCCAGATAGCCTAAATCTCCGGTAAAAAAGTACCCTTCATTATCATAACTTAGCGCTGTTTGCTCTGGTAAATTATAATATCCCAAAAATGCAGTAGACGAGCAACAAGCTATTTCACCAACACTGCCTTTAGGTAAAGTGTGACGCTCAGAATCACATATTTTTATTCTCAAGTTTGGTAAAGGTTTACCTACACTATTAATCGGAACATTAGGTTGAGTTATATCAAAATCACTGATAACCCCCATTTCTGATGCTCCATAGCATTCATGAAAGCGGCAGTTAAGGGCTGATAAGAGCAGCTTCTTATCTTCACTCTCAAGGGTAGCTGAAGATGATACTACACATTTTAAACTTGTTAATTGCGCTTTTTTTAACTTTGGAAGTAGAGCTTTTAATTGACTTGAAACAGCAAATAAAAAGCTTATTTTATGAACTTCAATCGCATCAAGCCAAGCATCTACAGAAAACTTGGCTAATATAACCACACTCGCACCTAACATTAACGGCATCAGCAGTGAACGCTGTGCAAGTGAATGATATAAAGGAGTTGAAACCATCACAACATCGCTTTTATCTAATTGGTAATATTGAACAGTCGCATCAAATGCGCGAACAATTTTAGTCGATTGAGTGAATACTATTGGTTTAGGCTGACCGGTTGAGCCCGAAGTCATAGTAAGAATAAAAGGAGCGTTAATATCCGCTGAAAAAGAATTACTTTGCTCAATAGATAATGACATTAACGAAGCCATGTCCGTTACTCCGTCAATATCACCACCTACTGAAATGACTTTATCGCTAGGCAATAAATCGTTTCTTATTAGTTGATTTGCAACACTCACCCATGCAATCGCGTAACTGCAATCAGCTACCTGTAACGCTTTTGATAAAGCTTGCCCTTTAAGAGTTAGTGGTAGTGGCGCAAGCGCAATGCCCAGCTTAGCCGCAGCTAATAAACAATATACAAACTCTAGGTTATTTGGACAAAATAAAGCGACTTTATGTCCTTGCTTAATCCCGTATCGAGTAAAGCCTGCAGCTAAGGAATCTACCTTATTTATTAGCTGTTGATAATTAACTTGGGTCTGTTGATATATACACGCAACGTTATCAGGTTGAGTAACCGTGTGTGACTGGACAAGCTGATATATATTTTTATTGTGCATTTGGATCCCACATTACAAAATTAAATTGCTCATCGGCTAAAGGGAATAGCTTTTGCGTAGTTTTATATTCAATAGAGTCTGTAGGCGTAGCAACAAACCCCATATATTTATTTAATAAATTGACGAATTTATTATCCTTATGGATCACCGCAAGCCAAATGGCCTCAGGGTGGCTGCCTTTACAAAAATCAAGTTGCCATTGTAAAGCGAGCATAGCTATTGGTAACGGAACATCGTGATTACAAGAAAACCAACCGCCATATAAATACTTATCTTTATATAAATTATGCCAGATATACAAACTTGGAGATTGCTTGCTTCCCTTTCTATCTGTAATTACAAAGTTAGAACGTGATTGATTAAACCACCATAAATAATGGTCTAAGGGCTTGATATTGCTTTGCACGGTCATTCTGACACTATTGCTGGGTAAGTTTCTAGCCGCTAAATAGCTATTTATGTAGGTATCGTCAACTTGGCAGACTACCAAACTATCTGTTAATTCAGTATGTACTTCGCAGTCCTGCTCAGCAGTAAAAAAGCAATTTTTTGATTTATCCTCACAGACAAGAGCATTAGCTATTCGCCTTGCACCATCGCCATCAACCGATATTTTTCTTTTCGCCACCAGCAACTGTAATCTTGGTAATTCGCTAAGAGCAATACTGATTAACTCACCTAATCGGGCAAAATCATCAATTGAAATGTCATTAATATGAAGGTAGTGGCCTAACCACTCCAAAATACCAATATCGTTAGTCTGGTTATCCTCTAGAGAAAAAGTAATAGCGGGTGTTTGGGTCGCGGCACATTCATAAAAAGAGGTGCCTAATGCACCAACAAAAAGCGAGGCTCTTTCGTAGTAACCTTTTAGGCAAGTTACATTCTCTAATACATTAATATTTGGGTGCGCTTGCCCAAGAGCGTATATCGTGTCTTTATTTGTTGCGTAAGGGCCTACAACTATATCAAAAAAAACATTTTCCTTGATGCTTTTTGATAAGCCTTCAAAAGTTTTTCTTATAATAAAAAGGTCACCACCGCCACCTAATGAAAATAAAACACGAACGGGAGACTGAGGCTCCAAAGTGCGCTTTTCGACAGTTCGATATGTGGGATCTAAAATACAATAACTCGGGCCTAAAAGACGATTACATTCAGCCGGCACTAGTGATTCATAACGGCTATTTGTATTTGGTCCTACCCACTTGTAATCAATCAAAAAGTCACAAATATGTTGTCGCTCGTTATCATCAATAATAGTTAAGGTAAAACCTGAATCTTTTATCAACTGCTCGTATTCTAGCGGTAACGTATAACTATCAACAATTAAATGCGATAGACTATTTTGATGCATATATTTAATCGTTAAAAGTGCATCTTTTTCATAATTTTGCCAATGAATATCAGCCACTTTAAAATCTTGATACAGCGTTTTGCTAAACTGACATAAATCGTCGAGTATAAAGTGGACACCTAATTGATGTTGTTTTAATGCAGAAGCCAAATGCTTCATTCGCATTAAATGACCGATGCCATTGTCTTGCTTGTTAGTGATACGAATTGCAAACATAATTATTGCTTTGCCAGAACCATATCAACAAATCCACTCACGTAATTTGTCTTTGGATCAAGTAATTCTTGAGGCTCAATTTTTATACCAAAGGTCAATTCTATTTGCATTACTAGTGTCAGTATCTCAAATGAATCCAAGGCTATATCATCTTTAAATGAAAGCCCTAGTAAATTATCAATATCTACAGCACAACCCCGCTCTGTAAAAAATTGATATAAAAAATTAATAAGTTGATTTTTCATTAATGAGAACCTTTTGGAATACAATACAAGACGGTGCTTAACCCTAAATGTTCATGAACTCGTAAATACATATTATAATTAGGTTGTAATTTATCAATAAACTGGGGAAGCTCCCATAAATCTTTAGGCTTGTGATAAACACAAATAGCAAGTGCTGGCTGTTGGGTTTGAATTAAATTTCTGGCACCTTCAAGTGCAGCTAATTCAGCCCCTTCTATATCCATTTTTATATAGTTAATATCCATAGCTTGGCAAGTTGAATCTAAATCTATAACAGATACTGAAGAGTCATTTATAACTTCACCTTGTATAATATTACTGGAACTTGTTTGTCCTTGATTAAAATTAAGTAAATCAACACACTTCCAAACCCCTGAAGGAAATGCTTGGAAAGAAATTTCAGGGTTTTGTTTCTTTAATTCTCTTTGTGTATTTGTAAGTACTTTAAAGTTAATTGTGTCGGGTTCAAACGAAGCGATATGCTCAATACTTATGATGTTTTTTTTATGCAGTTCTACGAACGCCTCAACGGTATCCCCAGTGTAAGCACCACAATCAATAAAACGAATGGGTGATTGAAAATTGAAAGGTATATCATCAGGATAATACTCAACTTTTTTATCTGGTTCAGGGTAGTCATCAATTGAGAGAGATCCCCTAAATGCACACAGTTTATCTAATATATTTTTGCTTTTATTATCCTCTAAACGTGCACGTAACCATTGAATACTTGTATTATCCAGCATCTCATCATGATTTTTTCGCATCCACAGATGCTCTAGCTGTGCATACTGGCTGAACACACCTGGAAATTTCTGTACAGCTTCGAAAAAACCAAGGACATTTTTATAACCGAGCTCTATGAGGCGCTCTTTAATTTGTTCTCTATTAGAGTTTACTAAAGGAGTAACAGCGATAATAACATTCATATTACGGTCAGCTGTTTGCTCGTCAAAAATAGGTAAATCAAACTTCATCTGGTTAGCTAAACGTTGATCGATCCAACCACTTACGGGTGTATTTTGTTGTACTAATATCCTGTGAAAACACTCTCCAAAATGGCCAGCACCGTAAATTAGATAGTTCATTTAATCGCTCCCACGTGTTGCCAAGTCAGCGGCATGCCTTTTTTTATTGAGTTTGTTGCTATTCTGCCTGTGATAAACCCTAAATCCTTTGGCATTAACTCACCCACACCCGGCCTTAGGTTGACCACATTATCTTTGCTTAACACTTCACCGACAGCAATATCCCTCGCGGCAAATAGGCAACGTCTTGCTTTACTGGGCTCACTAGGGAAGTGTACATTCCCAAGAGCCAACTCAACTTGCCTGACTCCTTGAACTAAATCTTCAAGTTCATCCGGTGTCATGGAAAAAAAGCTATCTGCCGTTTCATCATCTTTACTCATCACAAAGTGCTTTTCTATTATGGTTGCCTTCATAGCGACAGATGCAACAGGCACATGGTTACCTAATGTGTGATCCGATAAGCCAATTGGCACTTTAAAAAGGTCTGCTAAGTGAGGGATTGTTTTCAAATTAATGCTTTCAGGAGGAGCTGGGTAGCTACTTGTGCATTTTAATATAGCTAAATCCTTTATGCCTGCTTGGCGAGCAACTTTCACTGCTTCGTCAATTTCAGCAAGCGTTGCTCCACCTGTTGACATAATCACCGGCTTGCCTGTTGTAGCTACTTTTCGAATGAGATCATGATCGATCAACTCTGGTGAAGCTATTTTATAGGCAGGTGAATCAAAGGATTCCAATAAGTCGACGGCAGAATCATCAAATGGTGAAGAAAAAATAGTGATACCTATTTCATTCGCTAGCTGAATTAAAGGGCCGTGGAAATCCCACGGCATAAATGCCCCTTCGTATAAATCATATAAATATTGTCCTTGCCATGGACCTGCTGCTTCAAAATGCGGTAATTTGCAGTCCATTGTTAATGTATCCGCGCGATAAGTTTGCAGCTTAATTGCATCCGCTCCGGCTTCTTTAGCAGCTCTGACTAGCGCTTTAGCCTGCTCTAAATCTTGCCCATGGTTAGCTGACATTTCTGCAATAATATACACAGGGTGGCCTGGCCCAATTTTTCTACCATCGATGGTAATTTCAGAATTAAACGCCATTTGCGCTCCTTATATTGCACTGTCAAAAATTTTTATATCAAAGCAAAATCCATACCTAATAACCTACAATAGCTTACGATTTGATAAACCATATTGATCCAAAAGGATTTTAACTTTTAAATTATGTGCAAGAGTGTAATGATTTGCTATATTTATCTCAATAATAATTACAATAACCTATGACCATGTCTGATGTATTAATAATAATTCAAGCACGCATGACATCAACACGATTACCTGCCAAAGTAATGTTGCCGCTTTGTGGTAAGCCGGTGTTACAAATTATGCTTGAACGTTTACCAAACTGGCACGATAAAATCATCGTCGCAACCACGAATGACGGTACAGAACAGCCAATCTTAGATTTGTGTACACAGCTAAATATTAAAACCTACCAAGGAGATACACAAGACGTACTAAGTCGCTATTATCTAGCAGCTAAACACTATGATGCTCAATCAACTACAACCATAGTTAGGTTAACGAGTGATTGCCCACTAATTGATGAAGAGTTATGTAGTAAAGTAATTAATAAAAGAATAAGTCAAAACTATGACATGGTAAATTTAGGTCCTCACAGTGGCTACCCTAGAGGGCTCGATTGCTGTGCATTTTCATTCCATTTACTAGAGAATACTCATCTAAAAGCAACATCACAGAATGATCGTGAGCATGTAACTTTAGGCATGGCAAAATTTAATACAATAACGACCCACACGTTCAGTGCGCATGAAGATTATAGCCACTTTCGCCTCACACTTGATGAACCAGACGATTACAAAGCAATTACCGCTGTTTATGAACACTTTTTGAATAAAGTTGATTTTTCCTATAATGATTTAATAAAAACATTAAAGGAAAACCCCCACCTCACCGATATAAATAAACACGTAGAGCAAAAGTCTACTTAAGTTAGGCATAATAATTGTATATCATTGAACATTATATTTATGACTACCATAGAATTAGAGAATATTAAATGAATCCAAAAACAATATTAGTTACCGGTGCGACTGGCTATAAAGGAACCGTCTTGGTTCCAAAACTGCTGGCTTTAGGGCATCGCGTAATCGCATTTGACGTCCAATGGTTTGGTAATTTTTTACCCCCTCATGACAACCTCTCAGTCATTAAAGGTGACGTATGCGACACTGATACGATTAACTTAGACGGTGTGGATTCTATTATTCATCTTGCTTCTATCGCAAACGATCCCTGTGGTGATTTAAACCCTAAATTAACATGGGAGGTAAGCGCACTGGCAACAATGCGTTTAGCTGACAAAGCCAAACGCTGTGGAATAAAACAGTTTATTTATGCGTCATCGGGTAGCGTTTACGGCGTTAAAGATGAAGAGCAAGTAACTGAGGACTTAACGCTTGAGCCTATTTCTGAATACAACAAAACAAAAATGGTTGCAGAGCGTGTACTTCTTAGTTACGCCGACGACATGGCAGTTCAAATTGTACGCCCAGCAACTGTATGCGGCTTATCTAAACGAATGCGCTTAGATGTTTCTGTCAATATGCTGACAATGCAAGCTCTTAAAAATGGAAAAATTACAGTGTTTGGCGGCGATCAAGTCAGACCAAATATTCATATTGACGATATTACTGATCTCTATATTTATATGCTGGATAATCCAGAGAAAGTCTCGGGTATATTTAATGCAGGGTTTGAAAATATCTCAATTATGGATATAGCAAAAATGGTACAGGCTAAGATAGCATGTGAGATTGAAGTTACCCCTTCAAATGACCCTCGTTGCTACCGTATTAATTCAGATAAATTACTCGCAACTGGTTTTACACCCAATAAAAATGTCGACACTGCCATTACTGAAATTATTACAGCTTACAAGCAAGGTTTACTAAAAGATGAAGATCATTTTTACAACCTAAAATGGATGCAAAGAGAAGTTTTATGATTGACAACCAATCTGCAACCACTATATCCAATGATTCAGTGAAAAACCTGACAACAAACTATATAAACACTCTAACGCATGTATTAAAGCAGTTAGACAGTGAGCAAGTTAAGGGTCTTGTTGATAACTTACTTACTATGAAGGCAAATAACGGCAGTTTATATTTATGTGGTAATGGCGGCTCAGCAGCAAATGCTATCCACCTTGCAAATGACTTTACATTTGGTATAAGCCCGCAAGGTAATGCATTAAAAGTTGAGGCATTACCGGCAAATAGTTCTGTTTTAACTTGCCTAGGCAATGATATTGGTTATGAAAATATTTTTGCTCATCAGCTGAAAGTTAAAGCAAACAGCAACGATATCTTACTCGTTTTATCTGGTAGCGGAAACTCTGAAAATATAATTAGGGCGACTCAACAAGCACTCGACATTGGCATGAAAACTGTGGGCATTTTAGGGTTCTCTGGTGGTAAAGTTAAATCAATGCTTGACCAGGTTTTCCATTTCGAAGTCCAAGATATGCAAATATCAGAAGATACCCAAGTTATTGTCGGGCATATTTTAATGAAAGCTCTATACAATGCATTACGTGAGGCTAATTAATGGTCACAATTGTCTATGGAATTACAGCCTCAACAGAAATGTTTATCAATTCTAAATATAATACCGGCAATAATATTTTTGCTTGTACGAATGGTGGCGAATCATTTAAAGGCACGCCTGCAAAATCACTAAAAGAAATATCAAAGCTAGAAAAAAAACATACGCTCCAGGTGGTCATTTGTTCAGAGTTTGTCTTTGATATATTACAATCCTTAAATAAAATTGGTATTACCACTAGTCAATGTTCTTTTTTCAACCACATGAGTGGTAAACTCACTCCATGTATACAAATGCAATTTAATATTGATATTGAATCCACATTATATGCTTTTTATGATCTTTCATATAATTTACCCTGCTTTGATGTAACTACCTTTGTCGTTTTAGCTGAAATAGAACGAAAAAAACAAAATAAAAAAAATATTCAATTTGTGATTGTTCCCAGCAATATTGAAGATAAGCCTGGACTAAACATCTATCACGATAACGCTGATACAAAATGGCGAATCGAAAAACTTATCAAACCAATGTTTAATTGTCTTGCCTCATGTATAGGTATTGATCAGCCGATTTCGCAAAGTAGCCTTGTATACTATAAAAGCCTGAACCCTAGCATATATCCCAATAACTACTTTAAGAATCCTAGACAAGCAGCTGGAGATTTTAAATTATTAAAATCTTATGCTGATCAAAGTATTAAATTGAGTAACTTAGCACCTCCACAACAAGCTTATACTATTGTTAATGACTTCATACGACATAACGTGGGCAAGAAAAAGCTAATAACTATTACAATGAGAGAATACTGGGCAAATTCCGAGCACAGAAATAGCAATACAACAGCATGGCTTGATTTTGCATTATCACTAGACATGAATGAATATTTTCCGCTAATTATTAGAGACACTTATAAAGTAAGTGAGCCCCTTGAAGAAAAGTATCAATCACTAACAATGTACCCCATTGCAGCTGTCGATTTAAGTATCAGGCTCGCCTTGTACCATCAAGCGTATATCAATATGGGTGTTGACAATGGCCCTCTTTATCCAATCAGCTATCTTGAAGGGGCTCGTTCAATTATTTTTAGATGGTGTTCGAATGAAATTCCAAATCTATCAGATAGGACTAATAGCATGCACTTCTTTAAAGTTGGGGAAAATCATTTCTTTAATGATAATGAATTTCAAATCAATGCATGGATGGATGATTCATTTGAAAATATTCAAACTCAATTTTCTCATCTTGAAAATAAAATAAACAAGGCGGCAATCTAAACAATGAATGACTCATCAATTTTAGTTTTAGGAAGCAATTCATTTTCGGGAGCATCATTTTGTGCGCATATGCTAAAAAATGAGCAGCAAATTATTGCTGTTAGTCGCTCATCAGAACCTAATTCAGCATTACTCCCATATAGTTGGCAAAAAAATGCAGATAAATTGCAATTTAGTCAACTGGATATAAATCATCATCTGCAAAAAATTATTGATATTGTTAAACAAAAAAAAATTAAAAAAATATATAACTTTGCTGCCCAGAGTATGGTTGGTCAAAGCTGGCAATATCCTGAACATTGGTTTATGACTAACGCTGTTTCGACAATTAAATTACACAATGCTCTTAGACAACTCGATTTCCTTGATAAATATATCCATATCTCAACACCCGAAGTGTATGGGAGTTGTAACGGAGTAGTGCCAGAACATACTAATTACCAACCCAGTACACCTTATGCAGTCTCCCGTGCTGCAGCAGATATGAGTCTACATACATTCGCAGATGTTTATAACTTTCCAGTGGTATTTACACGAGCTGCCAATGTTTATGGTGAAGGCCAACAGCTTTATCGCATAATCCCGCGTACTATTTTATATGCCCTACTCGGCAAAAAATTACAGCTACATGGCGGAGGGCATTCAACGCGATCATTTATACACATAGACGATGTATCTTCAGCGACCCAACTTATTGGCGAAAAAGGTAAAAATGGTGATATTTACCATATTTCAACAGATAAAATGATCTCTATTCGAGTACTCGTTGAAACAATCTGCAATATGCTAAAACTCCCATTTGAACAAGTGTGCCAATCAACTGAAGATCGATTAGGAAAAGATGCTGCATATTTATTAGACACAAAAAAAATTCGTTCCGAGCTAAATTGGCAAGACTCTATCTCATTAGAAAATGGCTTAGAACGTACAATTTATTGGATGAAGCAAAATTTAGATATACTCGCCAAGCAAGAACACGACTATATCCACAAACCTTGAGGTAATCATGATAGGTCAAGAAATAGATTTACTAAGAAATTATCCTAAGTCCAAGCGTGATCTTTCTGGTAGATTAGAAGCCAAAAGTGAAGCAGTTAGAGCAATAGCGCGCCAATTTGACAAGGATTTTTTTGATGGTGATAGAGAGCACGGCTATGGTGGTTTTAACTATCATTCACGGTTTTGGCAGCCAGTTGTGCCTGACTTCATCAGGCACTTTGGCCTACAGGAAAGTAGCAGTTTATTAGACGTAGGCTGTGCAAAAGGATTCATGCTTTATGATATTTTACAACAGCTACCAAGAATGACATTAAGTGGGATAGATATATCCCAGTACGCATTAGACAATGCCAAACAGGAAGTAAAGCACTTATTACAACAAGGTTGCGCTACTGAATTACCATTCGAAGACAATTGTTTTGATGCAGTAATATCAATTAACACCATTCATAATTTAGATCTTAATAATTGTGCAAAAGCACTGCAAGAAATAGAGCGAGTCTCCAAAGCTAAAGCTTTTATTACTGTTGATGCATATAGAAATGAACAAGAAAAAGAACGTATGGAAGCCTGGAATCTAACAGCCAAAACAATGATGCATGTTGATCAGTGGAAAGAGTTTTTCAAAGACACAGGCTACACTGGCGACTTTTATTGGTTTATACCCTAATGAAAAAACTTGATGCATATTTCGAATCATTAAGAATTCGTAAAATAGAAGAAATGATAGCCTTACGCTACCCTGAGCAAGAGATGAGATGCCCAACACATCTGTCAATAGGCCAAGAGCTAGTACCTGTTGTCGTTTCTAATTTTTTATCTAAAGATGATAAAGCCTTCAGTTCACATAGAGCACATGCACACTATCTAGCCAAAGGCGGATCATTAAAGAAAATGATAGCTGAACTATATGGCAAAGCTACAGGCTGCACAGGTGGCAGAGGTGGCTCTATGCACTTAACAGACTTGGATTGCGGTTTTATAGCTAGCACTGCAATTGTAGGGAATAGTATACCACTGGCTGTTGGTAGTGCGCTGAGTCAAAAACTACAAAAAAGCAATTTTTTGACCGTAAGTTATTTTGGTGATGGTGCAACAGAAGAAGGTGCTTTTTACGAGTCGTTAAATTTTGCAGCAGTTAAATCTCTTCCCATATTATTCATTTGTGAGAATAATCGCTATTCAGTGTATAGCCCATTAGAAGTTCGTCAGCCAGCTAATAGAAGCATTACGGATTTAGCGCAATCAATTGGAGTTGAAAGCTTTCACGCTGATGGAAATCTTTTAATACCACTAACCCATGTTGTTCAGAGTGCTATCGAATATATTAGAAAGAATAATGGACCTGCGCTCATAGAGCTCGATACATATCGTCACAGAGAACATTGCGGTCCTAATTTTGACGATGACTTAAACTACAGAGCTGCAGGTGAAGTTAAAACATGGCTTGATAAAGATCCATTAAAATTATTATTCGCAGAACTATCAGCAGATCAACATTTCGAGAAAACTCATAACGAAATGGTTAGCAAAATAGAAAATGAAATAAATGATGCGTTTCTTTTTGCTGAAAACAGCCCTTTACCAAATCCACAGTTAAACAAAGAGTTTCTTTATGCAAAATAAAACAACAACATTCGCTGAAGAAATAAACCAAGCACAACACTGTGCCATGGCCGAAGACAATAGTATGATTTGTATGGGGTTAGGTATTAATGATCCAAAAGCTATTTTCGGTACAACCACAGGCTTACAATCAAAGTTTGGCTCTGATCGTGTCTTTGATATGCCAACATCTGAAAATGCGATGACGGGTGTAGGGATAGGCGCAGCTATTACTGGTACACGCGTATTAATGACCCATCAACGAGTCGACTTTTTCTTGCTTGCCATGGACCAACTTGTAAACAATGCCGCTAAGTGGCACTACATGTTTAATGGGCAAATGACGGTACCTTTAACAATACGTTTAATCATAGGTAGGGGTTGGGGCCAAGGGCCCACTCATCAACAAAGCTTGCAATCATGGTTTGCACATATCCCTGGGTTAAAAGTTGTTACTCCAAGCTTAACTGATAATGTAGGACAACTACTTTATCAAAGTATAATGGATAATAATCCAACTATTTTCCTTGAACATCGATGGCTGCATAACCAAGTTACAACACAAGGAAAGTGCCTTCCTTTACTTGGTGAACCAGAATTCACACGCACTGTAAGATCTGGAAAAGACTACACGATAATTAGCAATAGCTTTATGTTATCAGAGGCATTACAAGCCCACAGCCACCTTCTTCGCTATGGAATTGAATGTGAAATAATCGAAATATCCTCCCCGACTCATATTAACTGGACGCACATATTTGCATCAATAGAAAGAACAAAGCGCTGTTTAATAACTGAAATTGGTCATACTTTTAGCTCTGTCGCAAGCGAAATCTCCCATAGTATCTATTCAAGATATTATTCCTTGCTACAGTGTCCTATTAGTATTATAGGTTTGCCTCATTACCCTGAGCCCACCAGCTATAAGCTCACTAAGAACTACTACCCTAACGCGAATACTCTTTCATTAAAAATTGCTGAAGATATTGGTATAAATATTGCTAAAATCAATCTAAATAAACACCATGATATTCCTGGTGAATGGTTTAAAGGACCCTTCTAAGTATGGATTTGAAAATAAAAAATAAACTAGCTTTAGTTACAGGTAGTAGCGGAGGTTTAGGTGAAGCTATTGCTGAGTCACTCGCAAAGGAAGGCGTAGAAGTGATATGGGCTGCAAGAAATATTACTCAACTTAAAGCTAACGTAAAAAGATGTGAAGCCGCTTATGGTAATAAAAACCATATTATTGAAGCTGATTTAAAAGACGACAGTGGAGCAAATGTTTTAGCCGACGCGATGAAAAAAAAAGGGCTAATGCCTGATATAATCGTCAATAATGTAGGTGGGAATTTAGCGGTTACAGATCCCCTCTCAAATGTTGAAGATTGGAAGAAAGTATTCAACTTCAACCTCTTTAATGCAATTGAACTGAATAACCACTTTTTAGATAATATGATAAAGAAAAAATGGGGCAGAATTTGTCATGTTTCTTCTATTGCTTCCCTTGAAAACCAAGGCGCACCTCAATATTGCGCATCAAAAGCAGCACTAAATGCCTATGTTCGCAGTGTCGGTAGGTATGTTTCTGAACATAACGTAATTATGACAGGGATCCTGCCAGGTGCTGTCTATACTGAAGGTGGATATTGGGATGAAACGAGCAAAGCAAGACCTGAACACGTTGAAAAATACCTTAATGAGCGCATGGCTATTAAACGCTTTGGCACTAGAGAAGAAATCAGTGAGTTAGTCGCTTTTTTAGTATCTGATAAAGCATCTTTTTGTGTAGGCACATCATTACTAGTTGATGGTGGTCAAGGTCGAGCTTTTTTCGAGGGTTAATCAAATGAATCAAGATCTTAGAAAACGTATTGCGGAAATTATTTTTAAATCCAAAGAAGGTCATATCCCAAGTTCATATTCAATTGTTGATATTATTAACTACCTTTATACAGATATTCTTGCCTATAAGTCTGATCAACCTCAATGGGATGACAGAGATTATTTTATTTTATCTAAAGGGCATGGTTGTGCAGCTCTATGGGTCGTTTTAGAAAAAGTAGGCCTCCTCTGTAGTAGCCAGCTTGAGAATTACTCGCAGTTTGGTGGTGTTTTAGGCGGTCACCCTGACCGAACTAAAGTACCTTTTGTAGAAGCATCAACAGGCTCATTAGGCCATGGTATGCCTATGGCCGTAGGTACCGCACTTGCACTTAAGATTAAACAACAAGAAAATCGTGTTTTCTGCTTAGTCGGAGATGGTGAATGCCACGAGGGCACTATCTGGGAAAGCGCTCATATCGCAGCTAACCGTGAACTAGACAACCTAACGGTCATCGTTGATTGGAATCAGTCAGCAGCACAACTTTGCCCAATAGATGACTTACCCGCTAAATGGAAAAGCTTTGGTTGGCGTGTCATTGTATTTGATGGCCATGATCTAAACTCTATCAAAAATGCTTTTTCTCAAGGAGCTTGCTCTAAACCAACTGTATTAATTGCTAAGAATATAAAAGGCAAAGGCGTATCATTTACACAAGGACATGGTGCTTGGCACCATAAAATTCCAAATGAATCAGAGCTACAAGAAATTTTTAAGGCGCTAACATGAATAACCTAAGACAAGCATTTGCTGATAAAATGATCGAAGTCGGAGAAGCTGATCCTAACCTTGTCGTTATGGTTGGTGATATAAGTCATGGGATTCTAAAACCATTTGCAGCCAAATTTCCTTCACGTTATTTTAATATTGGTATTTGTGAACCTTCTATTGTAGGCATTGCAGCTGGTATAGCTGCTACTGGTTTAATTCCTGTAGCGCATACTATTGCGCCATTTTTAATTGAGCGCTCGTTTGAACAAATAAAACTAGATTTTGCTTATCAACAATTAGGAGGAAATTTTATTACTGTAGGTGGTGCTTTTGACTACGCGCAGCTCGGTTGCAGCCATCACTGTTATAGTGATGTTTCATTAATGTGCCAATTAGATAATTCGATAGTAACAAGCCCTGCAAGCGACCATGAATTTTCAGTGCTATTCTCACAAGTATATAATAGAGGCACGATTAATTATTTCAAATTGACTGAAAACCCACATGATTTCACTTTTTCTAATCCCATAGAGATTGGAAAGGCAGTGCAAATTAAAGAGGGAACTGATATCTCAATCATCGCAGTTGGACCACAGCTTAAACAAGCATTAGTTGCAAGTAAACAACTTGAATCTTCTGGATACACAGTTGATCTTATATACATACATACCATTAAGCCATTTGACACTCAGAGTGTCGTTGCAAGCATCGCAAAAACCAAAAAAGTCATTGTCTGTGAAGAGCTATCAGCACATAGTGGAGTTTTTGATTTGGTATTGCGCTGCTGGGCTAGTCAAGATAAAGCACAGTTTAAACAATTAGCTATTCATAAAATGATACATGATTACGGTAACTATGAAGAGCTTTGCCAAGTAGCTGGGCTAGCACCTGAACATATTATCTCAGCTGCTAATAAGTTATTATCTACAGTGGAAAATTAAAGATGAATTTGGAGCACGAACTAGCAAAATATAAAAATATAAGTTTCGAGAGTAGAGTGGCTTGCTCAGTCTGTGCATCAATGGGTATCGTTCCTATTTTGGAGCTACCTAATCTCCCATTAACTGAAATTTTTATCTCTCAACCTGGTAGCCCTACCCTTGGGGAAACAGATCAAGCACTCCACTACTGTAGTCATTGCGGACACGCTCAACTGCAAAATATTCTTGATCAATCCCTATTATATTCAAACAAATCAGGTTATGAATTTAGGACATCGCAAAGTTATACAGGTAGAAACACAACGGAATTTTTCCTTAATTTCTTTTCTTCCTTGAAATTTAAGGATCATTTTCAATGCGTGCTAGAAGTAGGCTGCAATGATGGTTTTTTATTAAAAAAACTCAAACCATTTGCAAACAGCTTGATAGGTATCGACCCTATTCTTAAAGATAATGAGCATCATATAAATGATGAAAAGATCACCGTGTTCGGCGATTTTTTTGAAAATTGTGATATCGTTGAAAAACCTGACCTTATAATTTGTAAAGATGTTATTGAACATGTTGCTGATCCTAAGTCACTCATAGCAGAGCTAATTAATAAAGCGTCTGATAATGCCCTTTTTATGATTCAAGTGCCTATATTGGATAAAATAATTGAAAATTACAATTTTGATCATATTTTCCATCAACACTTAAATTATTTTAGCGTGTCATCATTTACCTTTTTATTGGAATCGCTAGGATGCAGTTTAATTGATTACACCGTCAATGAAGATCACTGGAACAGTGGTATTTTTGCGTTTACGAATAAAAAAAATTCAAACTCGCTTAAAGTAAAAAAAATATCACTCAATGAAATAGAGCAAAGTTTGCGTGTCTATAAATCTCAATTAAATGCTTGTGAACTAGCATTGGAGGCTGCGGCTTCTCGACTTCCTGTCTACGGGTATGGTGCTGCACTTATGCTTCCGGTGATCAAATATCACTTCCCAAACAAACTTGCTTCTATCAGTAAAATTTTTGATGATAATCCATCAAGAGATGGGCAATTTTATCTTAATTCTACAACTCCTATTGTGACAACTAGCCAAATGATAGATATCACCAATAGTGCCGTCATGTTGACTGCATTTTCATCAAGACTAAATGCGAAAAGAATGTTAAACAGGCTTAATACTGAATTAAATCCAATACAAATCTATTACCCATTTAATTTATTAAATGGTGCAATATAAGGAGTTAAGGGATGCCATCTTTTCATAATAAACATGAAGATATAACAAATAAAATATATTCAGGTGAGCTGATAATGCCTCATAGGTATGTCTTTGTATTAACCAACCTGTGTAATCTGGACTGTAATTTTTGCTTCCAAGATCGAGATCGTCGTGACGATGCAATGACGACACAAGATTGGCTAAATGTTGTTAAACAGCTGCCAGAGTATGCTCGTGTTACATTTACTGGAGGAGAACCATTAGCATTCAAAGACTTTGAAGTCATAGTAAATGCTGTTGCCGATAAACACGAATGTAATATTATTACAAATGGCTTATTATTATCCGAAAAGAAAATTGACTTTATTCTAAGCAAGCCAAACTTTAAAGTGCTATCAATTTCTATTGATGATATAGGTAATCTAAATAGAGACGTTAAACCTAGGCAATGGCAAAGTTTATTAGCTGTAATAGATTACTTCCACTTAAGAAAAAAAGAACTGAAAAGCGATTGCATTCTAGATATTAAAACAGTGGTATTAGATAAGAATTCCAGTGATTTATTTTCAATTCATAAATATTGTGTTGAAGTACTCAAAGCGAATACACATGCTTTTCAGTTTCTAAAAGGCAGTCATTTACAGCATTCTGACAAAATGCATGAAATGATAGACATGTACACAACATCTAACGCACCAACTTACCAACATTTTGATGTTATTTTGCAGCAATTAGAAATGATAAGGCAATTTAATCAAACAAGTATTTGTAAGACATTTGTACACCCAAAAATATGTGATTTGAGCTCATCACAACCCATCCCTAAAGTATCATTCATTAATAGTGCGCGTTTCAAACCCCAAAATTATCAAGCGTGTAAATTTCCATGGTCCAGTGTTCACATTAACGTAGATGGGCACTTATTTCCATGTATTGCCGTTAGCATGGGTAATGTTAAAACAACAAAATTAATAGATATTATCGAAGGAGACCTATTTAAAGAATTTAAAAGTGCTCTGTCAAAACACTTAGTCGAGGGATGTAATCGATGCGGCTGGATCCGCCCTAATGATAATATGTCTATTATTAATACCATTAACGTTGAGTAGCATTAAATGAAGAAGTTAGTTGTTTTAGGTGGTACAGGGTATATAGGGAAAAATGTTGTAAATACTTTTTCAAACAATGGCTGTAAAGTTTACTCCCTAGGCAGTAAACATATTGATCTTAACGATTTATTGCACTCCCCTACAAAACTAGCTCGGCTTTTAAAAGGAGCTGATAGCCTTATTATTTGCTCTGCTATAACGAGGACAACAGCCAATGATTCTAATAGTTGTTTTACCAACATAAACCAACTGAACACAATTATGCAAGCTTGTGAATTAGAACTCCCTAAACATATTGTCTATTGTAGTGCCGCAGATGTTTATGGCCACGGAGGCAGTCTAATAACTGAAGATGCTCCAATCTCTCCAATGAATGAATATGGTGCTTTTAAAGCTTTTAGCGAAAAAATGCTACAGCTAAACTTTAGTGAAAGATGTACTGTCTCAATTTTAAGGTTTTCTGGTGTTTTTGGTGGAGATAGCGATCAAACAAGTTTAATTAATAGACTCACTCAATCCATACAAATGGGAAAGGAAATAACCCTTTCAAATAATGGGCTTAGCAAAAGGGATTACCTCCCGGTTTCGTTACTTTGTGATGCTATTGTTGAAATTATTAACCTTAAATATGCTGGAATATTTAACGTTTCAACTGGCCAAGAAAAAAATATCGTTGATACAGTTAAGTTTATTGAACAACTAATAGGTAAAAAAGCTAACTTAATTTTAACTGATAATTTTTCAGAACGTGATTTTAACCTTTCTTTATCGAATACAAAACTGCATTTGATGCTACCTCAATTAAGTATTCCATCACTAAATTCTGCCCTTAAAGTCGCAGTTAAAAGGTCTTAACAATGAATAGTAAACCATCTCATGTAGACAGCTTTAAAGCCGCTATTCTGACTGAAGTAAATCAAGATATTAATATAATGAATATCCATTTTCCTAAAGTGGGGTATGGTCAAGTACTTGTAAAATTGTCCATGGCGGGAATTTGCCGAAGTCAGCTCATGGAAGCAAAAGGCAAACGTGGTAAAGATCGCTTTTTACCTCATATGCTTGGTCATGAAGGAGTAGCTAATGTGGTCGAAGTAGGTGAAGGTGTTACAAAAGTCTCAGTTGGACAACGTGTCATTTTAGGATGGTTGAAAGGAGATGGTATAGATTCTGGTGGGTCAATATTAAAAAGTACTGATGGCGTGAATATTAATGCTGGTCCAGTGACAACATTTTCCCAATACTCACTCGTCTCAGAAAATAGACTCACCCCCTGTCCTGAATGCATATCAGATGAAATTGCGGTTCTACTTGGGTGTGCGCTACCAACTGGTGCTGGAATGGTCCTTAATCAGGTAAAACCCGACAAAAATGCTGATGTTTTATTAGTCGGTCTAGGTGGTATTGGCCTGAGCGCTCTTCTCATGCTAAGTTATTTTTCACCTAGAACAATTTCAGTTATTGATAAGTGCGAAAAGAAACTAGAGATTGCAAAGCAGCTGGGGGCTACTCATTGCTTTGCATATAATGCAGATGTAAAAAAACAAGTTGAAAAATTATTTCCAAGCGGTTATCCATTTTCGATTGAATGTGCAGGTACGACACAATCTATTGAGCTCGCATTTGAGCTGACATCTAAACTAGGAAGTTGTGTGTTCGCATCACACCCGCCAAATGGAGAGAAAATTAGACTGGACCCACACCAGTTAATTTGTGGAAAAACAATTAAAGGAAGCTGGGGTGGCAATTGTTTTCCAGATACCGACTTGGAGATTATAGGTAAATATATCCAATCATTAAATATTGCGACTGAATTACTGGTGTCTCATAAGTTTTCTCTTTTTGAAATAAATACAGCGCTCAACACTATGGAAAATGGGGATGTAACCCGTGTTTTCATTGATTTCAAATTGGGTATGAATTATGGAAATTGAGCAATCTTTTAGTGAACTATATGATTTTCATAATTTGGAAGAGCAACCTTACTATATTTTTGGTTCAGGAACTTGTGCAGATAGATTAAACGCATACATAAAAAATACAAACAAGGTAATGCCAATTTATTTTATAGATATAACTAAAATAAAAAAAAACAATTATACAATTGAATCTATTGCTGAAGTAAAAAATACGCAAATGCAATTAGGCAATATTAAAATAATCATTGCCTCGCTCAGTTTTGTAACAGAAATCAAAGAGAAAATACTAAGTCATTTAAATATCTGCGAAAACACTATTTTAAATTTAATAGACTCACAATTGAATAATAAAATATGGGATGATTACAGTCTATCATGTAAAAAATATGCCTCATTTAAGGATGATAATGATTTTTCAGAACAATTCTACGTTTCATCTGTCGATCCTAACTTTGCCTATTCTTTGTTAGACAAACTACCTAAAAAGCATGTTAGCGTCACTAAAAAGGATTTTACCTATGGTTATGTCCATAATAAAAGCATCAATGAAGCAGAGCTAGAAAGAACGAACCAAAGCGTTAAGTATCTTATCCCTGACGTTTCGTTTAAGCAGTTGCTAAATCAAACGATAGTATCAATTTATGATGGCATAAAAGTGAAATTAGGTAGCCATTGGCAAATAGAAACCTCAAAGATAAAAGTATTTAATCAGTCAGAAACACCTGTAGGGTCAGAGAGTTTTCATTTAGATGGCTACAATAAGAATATTTTTAAAATACTTTTATATCTCACACCTGCATCACTTGAAACGGGCACAACTGAATTGCTCGATTCGAATAACAATGTAGTTACCATTAGTGGACCTTCTGGTACCTATCTTCTGTTTAACAACTCTAAAGTTACTCATAAAGGTATACGTGGAAAAAATAAA
The DNA here is from genome assembly GCF_002723455.1 of Pseudoalteromonas sp. 3D05. Classification (GTDB taxonomy): domain Bacteria; phylum Pseudomonadota; class Gammaproteobacteria; order Enterobacterales; family Alteromonadaceae; genus Pseudoalteromonas. Next base: position 58,706 of record NZ_PDUS01000018.1, read on the forward strand.
AATAGAGTAATTATTGAGTTAACAATATCAAGAGCTATGAAAAAGCCTAACGATGATAAATTTATAAAGTTGGGTTCTCCCCTATCTCATTACAGTAAATACCCTTGGACTCGAAGGGCATATGCAGCAAGGTTTGATCAATCTCCTCAAAAATTTAAACAAGGCTGGATTAATTTGTCATTTTTAAACAGTGAAGACTGTTTCGAAGTAAATCAGTACTTGTTATATATTAACGAAAACAACTCGCTCAAAGTAGCCGTTTTTTTCTTAAACGATGTAATCAATTTTGAGAAAAGCCTGACCATAGAACAATCTTTTAGCATTGCTAATAAGCTATTAGTAGACAACGGTGACCTCGTTATAAAGCAAACTAAAACGAATAGTTTTTCACTGGAAAAGTTAATTTTTCTAGCAAGAGATCATGGCTTTGAACTACAGTCTCAAAACCATGAAATAATCAAGAGTATTTACCCTGATATCATAGAGATCAATTATGAAGATAAAGGGTTTCATTATTTAGTGATGAAAAAATATATATGAAAAAAAATGTACTTGTACAAGGAAACTTTGACATTTTACACCCTGGCCATATTCGCTTACTTCGTTTTGCAAAAGAGTGCGGTGATAAATTAATTGTTGCTGTTAACAGCGACAGAACTATGGGGATAAAAAGTCGGGTAAACGAACAACATCGCTTAGAGATGGTTCAATCCCTCGAATGTGTTAATGAAGCATTTTTATCAGATTTAACTCCAGCAGAAACAGTAAAGAGCCTAAAACCTCATATTGTCGTGAAAGGTAAAGAGTTTGAAAGTAGGCACAACCCTGAGCATGCTCTTGTTGAAATGTACGGAGGAAAGCTTATTTTTGGCTCTGGTGAGTTTGAATCTAACTCCGAACAATATATTACAAGAACAATAAGCCATGGTCATAACTTTGATTACAAAAAATGCCAAAGTTATGCAACAAGGCATCAGTTTGATTATCAATCAATCAATACGGTATTTTCTCAATTTAGTGAAAACCGTGTTGCTGTAATTGGCGAAATAATCGTCGATGAATATATCCAAGGTACTGCGGTAGGCTTATCTCAGGAGGATCCTACCATAGTGATGACACCAGATAGAACGAATACATTTTTAGGTGGAGCAGCAATTACAGCAGGTCATATAAAAGGGCTAGGAGCTAATCAAGTTACGCTTTTCTCGGTACTTGGCAAAGATGATAAAGCTGATTACGTAAGAAATCATATTAACGCATACAATATTGATACTATACTTTTCGATGATGGCAGTCGCCCAACACCATTAAAATCACGATATAGAGCTGGCAATAAAACACTTCTAAGGGTCAATCAAGTTCGACAGCATAAAATTTCTAAAGAAATTCAAACAGATTTATACATGCAACTTGAAAGTAGTATTAACAACTTCGATTTACTGGTATTTTCTGATTTTAATTATGGATTATTACCTCAAACTCTGGTCAATAAAGTCATTGCTTTATGCAAAGAAAACAATGTACGTGTTGTCGCAGACAGCCAAACATCTTCTCAAGTTGGTGACATTGCCCGTTATAAAGATATGATGCTAATAACACCAACAGAAAAAGAAGTACGTGTAGCATTGAATAATATTGATGATGGTCTACCTATTTTAGCGCAAAAACTGTGTGAAAAAGCTAATCCGATGTCGTTGGTTATTACCCTTGCGGGAGAAGGTGTTTTTATCCATCTACCAGATCAAAACGGCCAATGGGAAAATGATATGCTTCCTGCGATTAACCGTAATGCGGTTGATCCTGCGGGAGCTGGTGATTGCTTCTTAGCTGCCAGTAGCCTAGCATTGTGCTCAGGTGCGACACCTTGGCAAGCTTTTTATATTGCAAGTATTGCAGCCGCTTGCCAAGTAGATACTCTCGGAAATCAGCCACTGTCCTTCAACACGCTACAGCAACGAGTACTGGAGTCATTCAAAAATATATGAAAGCAATATTGCTTGCAGCAGGGTTAGGCACTCGGTTAAAACCTTTGACTAATACAATTCCAAAATGTTTAGTGCCTATTAATGGCAAGCCTTTATTGGCTTATTGGTTAGAAAAGCTCGATAAACTTGGTGTCAGCGACATACTCATTAATGTGCACTATTTCGCTGAACAAGTAGAAGAGTTTGTGTCAAAGTCCGAATACCGTAATAAAATAACAATTGTTAGAGAGAAAAAGTTACTCGGTACAGGCGGTACTTTGATTAGTAATAAAGAGTTTTGGCATTGTAGTCTCACCATGGTCATTCATGCTGATAACTATTGCGAAGATACCCTTACTAATTTTGTAGAAGCCCATTCAAAAAGACCCAAAAAGTGTGATGCTACGCTTTTACTTTTTGAATCTGCTACTCCCTCTGCATGCGGTATTGTTGAACTTGATTCAGACGGTTCAATCCAAAGGTTTCATGAAAAAGTATCCAATCCACCAAGTAACCTAGCAAGCGGAGCATTGTTTTTATTCTCCGAAGGAGTGTATGAAAAATACTTTTCACACTTTAAACAGGAAAGCTTCTATGAGATTAGCCTCGACATGGTGCCTTTATTACTGGGCAGTCTTTATAGCTATAAAACTCATCTGAGATATATAGATATAGGCACTCCACAAGCTTATAATAAACTTCAAACTGAGTTGCTGGCTATCAACAAACCTGCTTAATATTAAGATAAATAAAAACTAGGATATAAAGTGAAGTTATCTGAAAAACTTAAAAACAGCATTGCAAGCCATTCAAAACTTCCTGCAATTTTGGTTGATAATCAATATATTACTTATGAACAGCTTGCAAGTTACGCTAATAATATTAACACGAGTGAAATAAGTGATGCTGAGCAAGTTGGAATTTTAAGTTACCGAGATGCTCACTATTATAGTACCGTACTTGCCTGCGCTTTGGATTCACGAACATTTATACCGCTTGGGGTAAAACTGCCAATAGCTAGATTGGCTTCAATCATAAAGCAAGGCAACTTAAAGTATGTTTTATACAGTAAAAAATATTTGTCGATTAGCCAAGCATTAATAAAAGCACTCCCAGATAGAGTATTTGTATGTTTGGACGATATAGTCAATAAAAGCATTGTATCAACCAAATCACTACAAGCTCGCAGCCTATCCAATATCGCTTATGTTTTATTTACTTCAGGTTCTACAGGCTCACCAAAAGGTGTGCCTATTAGCATTGCGAATCTTAAGTCTTACCTTGATACTATGTGTGAGTCTTTACCACTTAGCAATACTGATAAAGTTAGCCAAGTATTTGACCCAACGTTTGATCTAAGCATGCATGATATATTTGTTACTTGGCTGCAAGGTGCTTGTCTTTACGTAGTGCCTGAAACCGCTATATTTGCGCCAGGTAAATTCATTAAACAACACGGGCTTACAGTGTGGTTTAGTGTCCCTTCTACTGCATCAATTATGGCTAAACTAGGAATGCTTAAAAATGATGCCTATCCTAGCCTTCGTGTGAGTCAGTTTTGTGGTGAGCCCTTACCTAGAACACTCGCTCTGCAATGGCAAAAAGCAGCACCAAACAGCAAGGTTATTAATTTATACGGACCAACTGAGGCTACAATAGCATGCAGTAGATATGTATTTGATTGTAATGATGATAGTGATAGTAGCTATATTCCTCTGGGTAAAGCACTTAAAAACATGAGCTTTGATTTAGATGCACAAGGTGAGCTTTTGATTTCGGGGCCTCAAGTATTTTCTGGGTATTTAAATGACAATATTAAAACTCAGCAATGTTTAATTAAAACAAATAACATAACCCATTATCGAAGTGGTGATCTCGTAAAGCGTGATGCTCAAGGAGTATTTCACTATATTAGCCGTGTAGATGACCAAGTTAAAATCCAGGGATACCGCGTTGAGCTATCAGAAGTAAATACACTAGCACAAAATTTTTTATCAAACCCTTTGGTACAGGCTATCGCAACGCCAATACAACAACCTCAAAGTTTGACTTTATTTATTTGTAATCCAGCCGATAAAGAAAGTGAGCAAACACTGATTGATTACTTAAAGCAACAGCTGCCACTTTATATGGTGCCCAAAAAGATTATATGGATCGATTCCATGCCACTAAATAGTAATGGTAAAATTGATAAGAGCGCCCTACATACCATGACGGAGAAATAATGAGCTTAACAAATTCGATTGAACAAGCTATCAATAATAAATTAATAGAAAAGCATGGTGAGCAAATACTCGTATCATTGAATAAACAGGATAGTTTAATAAGTTCAGGTCTTTTAGATTCGCTTGATTTTATTAGTATGTTGATGGAAATAGAAAACAGCTTAAATCTTGATATTGATTTTGAAGAAGCAGACCCTGTGCAATTTACTTCTTATAGTGGCCTAATACAGCTGCTTAGTGAGTCAGCTAATGCCTAACAAAGTGAACTGGCAAGAAATATATAATACGGAATATGTAAATGCTCCTGAGTGTTGGAAAACATGCGGTGGTTACTGCTGTAAAAATTTTTACGGAGAGCATTTTAATATCCTAGACAAAAGCGGTGTATCTTTACCTCTTCTTGAAAATGAGTATGAGTACTATAAATCAATTGGTGGTATTAAAAACATTACTACACCAGCAAAAAAGCGCACATTTACGCTTTCAAACGGTAAAAGCTTCAGTATCTACTTGCTCTCTTGCCAGTGTGGTGGTTTATGTGAACCTCATGGACACAGACCCTTAGTTTGCAGAATATATCCCTATTTCCCTATAGTAGATGCGTTTGGTACTGTTATTGACTTTGAGTATTCCGCTTTAATGGATCTTTTTTACCGTGATCCTGATAATAACCATAAATGTACGCTGGTTAGAGAGCAAGCCATAAAGTTGAAACGTGAACTTACAGTTTCTATGAAACCACTATTACGTGATCCTGAAGTAGTTTTTATCTTTAGGTGTTTGAAGGAGCTTGTAGACCGCCTCAAAGAAAAAATGGGGGGCTTTATTGATACCTTAGATGAATCACAGAAAAAAAAGTTTATTGCTAAATATGAATGGATGATTCTGTCAGGCAAGCCGTGGAAAGATCCCGCTTTTTCAAAAAGAATTGACACTATCTACGACGAAGTGAAAGCAGCTTTCGGCAATGAGGACTTTTTGTGAGAAGTATCAGCCAAGAACAAATTATCGCAACATTACATTCAGTTGGTATCAACATGAATGATAGTGTGTTTATACACTCTTCATTATTTACACTTGGCGCTATAGAAAATCACTCAGTAAAAGAAGTGCCTGAGGCGTTTCTAAACAGCTTTAAAACTGCAATTGGTGATAACGGTAATATATTTATGCCAGCCTTTAATTATCAATTCCCACGCAGTCGCAAAGAAGATTTGCGCTCACAAGAATGTGTCTTAGGGTATTGGCCTGAGTGGTTTCGACAACAACCAAATGTAGTACGCTCAGGGCACCCTATGTTCTCAATCTGCGGTTTAGGGCCTGATGTGGAAAAAATCTGTTTACCCAAAAAACCTGAATATTATGCCTTTGCAGAAAACTCAACGTTTAGTAGGTTAATAGAACAAGATACAGTGCTTGTACTGCAAGGCATTGGCCTTAGAGTCGCCACGGTGATTGTTCAAATAGAAGCAATGTTAGGATTAAAATACCGGTTTAATAAACCTTTTACCGGTGTGACAACGCTCACAAATGGAGAAGAGGCTAACGGTACTTTTTACCACTTTTGCTTTCCTATAAATAATGCCTACAGGGAAGACTATTCCAAGTTAGAAGCTGCATTATTAAACTCAGGGATTATGAAACAAGCCCAACTTGGAAGATCATTTATCTATACAATAAAAATGAAAGCACTTTATCATTTTGTAAAAGACTTTGTTGCTGATAACCAATTTGCATTGCTCAACTCTACACCATCTGAACTATACCGTTTTGAAAATGGACAAGAAATCTCCTATTCTGTCGATAAATAATTTTTTATATCGTTATATGCGGCAACGAGTACATCAGCTTGTCGCCATTGTTTACCACCTGATCTGCCTGAAATAATTATATTATCGACACTGTTTTTTAATGTATCAAAATTAGCTTGATTAGTTTTTTCAAATTCTAAATTTGGCACCGGAAAAGTGCCATGTATGACCTGTTTAACATGGCTGATACATGTAGCACCTTCGCCGACAACGTGCATTTTCTTTAATGTAGTCACAATTTCATCCACGCCATACTGCTCCACCTCTTCTGGCCTGCATAAAATTTCTGCCGACAAATTCGCATGCTGACTTTTAGTGCTGAGATTAGGGTATAACGTCAACCTAAATATATCCGTTTGATGATCCCACACCCATAGATAATGCGATTTTTGATCAAGTAAAGGCAAGTCAAAATTCAAATGAAATACAATAGCAGTTCTCAGTTCTGGCTTGTTATAAACTAAAGGTAAGCCTAATGCTTTTAAGGCAATAAACGGAGGAGCACTCCAAAATAACAACTGACACTCAAGGATTTCTGCTTTATTAGTAAGCTTTACTCCCGTGATCTGCCGTCCATTAGTCTCTATCTTCTCTATTGATGAAGAAAGTACAACCTCAACTCCAGCGCTTTTAACTTTAGTTACTAAATACTCAACCCAAGACTCAATGCCTTTATTTTCTAATGGATAAAAGTAATTTGGAGTTTTTGAGTTGTCTTTGGTTTGTCTTTCATGAAAATGCGCTTGCGTTTGATATCCAATTTTAGCATCAAAAGTAGGAATATTTTTCAGTGCATTTGCAACATCGGGCTCAAAAGCAAGAATGCGAGTAAAGCCAAATAGTCCTGCTGCGACCGTTAATGTATTTAAATCTGTATGTTTACCATAGAGCTTATACAGAATTGGTTTAATAATATGCTGGGTAAACGTCTTGCCTAATGTTTCTTCGCAATAGGAGAGTATAAGCGGGCTACCACTAGCTGAGGTTGCTTGAATAAGCTCAGCGCAACCTTGATAATACACTTCACTCGCAAGTTTGTGGCTATCTGGAAACGGAGAGTTTAAATCCCACTCACCGGCAAAGTAATTACCTGATTGCAGTTTTTCTATTACATGCCAATAGCGCTCTCTACTTTCTAACTCACCAAATAATAAAGTATCAAGTTCGTTTATCCCAGTTTCGTTTGGTATGTGCGATCCCATATCATAATGCGCACCAGAATCATCTTTTACCGAACAAAATAGACCACCAACACGCTCACTTTGCTCAATAATCGTGACTTTCTTAAAAGACTGTTTGAGCAGTAATGCCGCCATTAAGCCACATATACCACCACCAACAACGATTGTTGAATCTTGCATAATATTTCTCCAAGAAACTACTAAGTAGTAGTTATAAGATAACTATCCATAATTACGTAATTTATGAAGCAGAAGGCTTATGTGCAAAAATCGTTCTTTGTGCAGAAGTGATCTGTTCATTATGATCATAAGAAACATCGTATGATTGCTGTGATATTACAAATTTACTGAATAACTCACTAACATCATTCTTAGAAACAAAAAAGAGACCATCAATATCAGGAAAGTAATTAGGTAAAAACTCTCTCGCAAACCCATCTTGCTGATATTTTGCAGTTATAAATGCAGGGTGCGTATCCGCATACATAGTAGAAAAGATACAACCGCCAGACTTTAACACTCGGTAAGATTCACGCAAAGCAACTAAAATATCAGGGCGAGGGACACAGTTTAACGCGCTTCTATCTATAACTAAATCGAACGAATTATCTTGCCAAGGTAACTGAGTAAAATGGCCATTAACAAGCTCAGCCTCAAGCTTTAACTTTGTTAGGCGTCCTTGGGCAAAGGACAAAGCAGCCGATGATATATCAATCCCAGCTACATCAATGCCCTCCTCTGCCATAAAAACAACATTATTCCCTGCGCCACACCCTAACTCTAATACGCTTAGGTTTGGTTTAGTGCGTTTTAATCGCATAACCAATGAAACTATCGCATCATAAGGGTATTCATTTAATTGCCTACCTTGCTGGTAAATGCTCTCCCAAGTTGCCACTTTACTTCATAACCAAAAGTGCTTGATGTTCTAATTTTTCGATGGCTGACGCCATGTCTGAAACATTGCATCCGTATTTATCAGCAATCTCAATTGAGTCATGCTCTCCATCACTATAATTTAGCAACATCTTAATATGATTAAGCTCATCAAGTTGACTAACGCGCTCTTTACTAAAGAAACTTAATGTTGGATATAAGCCTTTACTTCCTAAATTAGGCTCTCCGAATGGGAGTGTATTCTCAAAAGTTGCTGATTGCTCAAAAGCCAAAAATATCTTTTCTAATTTATCAATACTATCAAGCAGTGGCTTTATTCCCATAAACGCTTTTGTATCAAGGGATGTATGGTATTGATGGTAGCCTGAGTGAAAGCTACGGCTGACACAACATACTGGCAACTGGAAGCCTGGTGAATTGTATTGCCTCTCATCAGAGCCACTTAAAGGGCTGAACTCTATATTATTATGGTTAAAATCATGTTTATTCAAATGATAAAGTAATTTGTCCAACAATCCATCGTCATTGCGGCTATGTTTAAACACTAAGTTTTCAGGTGCTCCTCCCATACAGTTAATCACTAACCCTGAAACCAAGTTTTCCTTAAAGTGCTCTCCCATTAAATGTAACAGCCCTAAACTGCCTATTGTTTCTGGGTGTAATGCAAAACGATAAGAATAGCGGCGTTTAGGCCACTTCTTAATGCGGTGGTATAAGCCTAAAAGCACTAAAGGGCCACTTAATTCGTTGTTGGCCATTGATGGGTGGCATAAGTAGGAGCTTAACAATACTTCTTTGTTTGACTCACCACGTAATACTGATTGGGCTATATCTAACGTTCCGTCAACAAACCGACTGTTTATGACAGCCCTATAGGTGCCCTCTGTAAGCTGCTCACGTTTTTCATGAGCAATACAAAAACCCCAACGTTTTTTATAATAGCTTGTTACATATGGAATTGCGCTTGGCTGCTCGGGCAAACTATAAAGATGCTCTTGTAGTTCAGTTAAGCTCAACTCAACATCAACAGGCTCTGAGTAGTTAACTACTTCAATATTTAGCCTATGCATATCTGCAACTTTCTCGCCATTAGGCCCAATTAAATATGCATCTTCACAATGCCACTCCTGAGGCACAGTCCAATCAAATACTTTCTCGTTAGAATTAATAGACGAAATATTTAGAGGCATATACCGAGAAATAATATCATAGCTTTGTCGTAAACCAGGGCCTGTTATTGAACGAAGAATAGGAAAAAGTTCATCGAACAAATCACTAAAAAACACCTCAGACTCTTGATATTCTGACATTAACTTACCTTCCCTAAGTCACACTTTTCATCATAGTGGATTTTATAATCATCCATAATCTCTGTGATATAGCTTTTCCATAATTCGTTTAATTGATGGTATTGCTCTATACAAAATTCTTCGCTTTCATATTGGTATAACAACGTAATCATTGGGCAATGGTAATATAAGAGCGCCCCTTTGATGATATGAAACAGATGTTCTAGGCTGCTTCCTTTTAAAGAGTAAATATATCGGGCCTGCCTTTGAAGCTGTTTAGCACAGTCAATTCTAGTTGAGCTTGTTTCGTTTGCTATTGATAGGATGTGTTCACATATTTCGTCAAGTCTATCAATTGCAATAAATTTATCTTCTACGTCATCAATAGGTAATACTGTAAAATAACCATTCTTAATTTGGTCTATGGCTAATTCTTTATCTATGTCCTTTTCAATATCAATTAAGTCATCAGACGCAGTAGGAATGGCTCCTTGAAGCTTCGCACCATTACCTACGTTTATACATGTATTAATTTTATAATGACTTAGTAACTTTTCTAACTGTGTATGAGCGACAAGGAATAAATCGTTCGAAACCACATGGCCGCCTAAATTGCCCTCAATTAATCGTCCATTAAGCTCTAAGCTTTTATATCCTTCGGTATCGTCATCGTTACTTACCTTATAAATACTATCTTTACTGTGATGTGAGCCTAGTGGATCTTTGCCATTATCAATTCCAAAAAGGTAGATATTCCTAAATCCCATGTATAGAAAGAATGAAAGCGCGGCATTTGCTACTACCGGGTTACAATAAGGTATCTGGGGCAAACATTTTGATAGATTGATCTGAGACAAAACATCCATGAGGCAAGTGCCAGCTTCATTACCTTTCCCTGCAATACCAGCCCATTTATAGCGCTTGTTAGTATCTGGGTATAACGTATTAAGGCCCAACAAGTTTACTTTTTTGTATTCATCGGCGGGGAGAATATCGCCAAATATTTTATAATTTGAGTATGGGCGTTCTACCAAAACATGAAAATCACTTTGAATATTTTTTTTATACAGCGAGGCAATTGCCGTCCCTGCGGCTACAACTATCCCTTTTTGATGATTCTTTTTCAAAAAACCTTCAGCTTCGTCAAGAGAAGGTCCATTGCCAACTATAAATATAGGTGTATCAAAGTCAGTATCCTTCGTTGCCTCTGTGAGTAGTGCAGCTTTATTACGAATATGATGCATACTATGAGCAAGCCCTGTTATGGCATCATTATAAAACCCATGACCGAACTGAAACCTAAAGTAGTCCTGAGTCCATTGTTTGATCAAAGTATTCAACTCTGCGCCAGGAGTATGTTGGTAACAAAAGCTCCTAACTAAAGAAAAAGCACCTACACTTTCAGCTATTTTTTCCAAATCGTTGATAAATGATTTATGATCAACACCTAAGTGAAAAAATAAACATCCGCCACTAGAATCTACTTTAGCTATCACTTCAAACCAGTCAGTACAAAATAAACTAGCAAAAAATTGCTCAAAATCAGGTTCTATTAAAAAGGTATAATCAAATTCAGTTTGCTCTAAAAGCAGTGGAACATGATAGCCAAGACCAACACCGAAGATAACAGCTGAAGGGAAGGTTGCTGGCAAACGTCGAACAATGGGTTGCCCATCCTTTCTAACTTTTTTCATAAATCGTGCAAGCCTAGTCATATATTTTATATGAATACGCCCGTCAGTATCATCTTCAGGATACCCCGTATAATCAGTTAAACTAAATACTGGGTTGGCTATTTGTTGGTTAATCTGTTGCTCTGTTTGGCTAATTGGATCTTGGGAATAAAGGAGCCCTTCTTGACCCCGTGGTATAAAATTCCCATGTCCTGTTTCTGTTACATGTAAACAAAAGTCACTTTTGGTTTCGTAACTTTCTATAGCGGAAGCAATATTGGGGTAATACTCACGAAAACATGCTAGATTTCTTTCAAAGCGCTCATTCGCTTCATGTGCAAAGACAGCTTCTCTTTCTTGGTGCTTTAGAGTGCTTTCAAGCTTTTCTGACATTTTATCCAGTTCATTGGTAATGTCTATTCTATCTGTCATATAGCCTGCCTACTTGATGCCTTTATAAATATTTATTTTTTTTTGTGTACGCATATGAACACCAAGTTCTTTTGCCGTATCTGCTTTTTTTATATTGATCTCTAACATGGCTTTATCAAGCTGTCGTAAAAAATCGGCTAAGAAAACCTTATCTTCTTCAGATAACTCAGAAGGTTTAGTAAACACTTCTCGTATAGTGCTATCAATAGAAATGATAGTTGATTGAGCTGAATCAAAATCCTCGTTAGCAGCACACTCTTTTACCTTCGATAGATTGTGAGATAATTGGGACAATAACTTAGCCGACATTGGCGTCTATACCGTTATCGCTAAGCGTTTTTTCGCGGATATCATGAGGTATAGCATCCCACGCAGACTTTATTTCTTTAAGTAGGTTAGAAACTTCATCAACTATTGCCGGGTCATTTTTAATCGTTGCGTCAACTAAGCGGTCAATCATGTAAGAATACAGTGCATATAAGTTTTCAGTGACTTCGCCACCCACTTCAAAATCTAAACACCCTCTCAAAGCTTCAATAATCGAGGTTGCTTTAGATAAGTGTTCGGCCTTTGCTTCCATGTGTTTTTTTTCAATCGCAACTTTTGACATTACCATTTTTTCAATCGCACCAGCCATTAGCATCTGAATTATTTCATAACGATCAGCACCAGCGACTCGAGTTTTGAGTGCTTCTTTTTGATAATTTTTTACTTTGGCGTTATACATATTAAACCCTTTTAATCAAAATCTATTTATGAATTATTTCGTGTAAATCCAGGCAAGCTTGACAACTGAGCACTCAAGTAAGTTTGTGTCGATTGCATTTGTGCTAAAAGAACATCCAATCCAGAATATTGCTTTCTTAGACGCCCCTCTAGTTCACCCATTCTAAACTCATGATTTATAACATCATCTTCTAGGTCTTCTATTTGAGTATTCAGGTTGTTCTCACGCTGCTTCATGATGCCATCAGAATCGACATAATTCCCTAGTAGCTTTTCAAATTGCTTTGCAAGCCCGTCCTCACCAGCAAATGCCTTGCCAATATCGTCAAAGTTCTCATCCATCGCAGTATTGAGACTCCGCACTAGAGATGACTTTTCAAGGTACCCATCTTTTTTAACACCAATACCAATATCATATATGCTCTCAAAAGGACCTGCGTCAGTTAAATTGGTAGAAAGAGTATTCACCAACTGTGCGCTAAGTGAACGAATTGTAGCATCGCTATTAAGGGGCTTACCAACCCTTGACTGAAACCCTAGTTGCCCAATCACATTATTATAATTAGCAATAAATTCATCAATAAGCTTAGTTGCACTTTCTCTATCATATTCAACTGAAAGCTTAGCTGTTTCACCATCTACACTTTGACGCTTTGCAGTTATAGTCATGTCTTGCACTGCATCTTTAAATGTATTTGTATCATTAGTTATTTCGATGCCATCAACTTTTATAACAGCACTTTTTGCTTCACTTCCTGCAGCTATACCGATTCCTCCAGCACCACCTGCATTCGCTTCTGTTGAAACGTTATCAAGCTCTGCATTATCATTGGTAATAACTAGGTCATTACCTGTTCCACTTACAGAAGATGTAAGAACCAACTTTGACTCTGTGCCAGTATTAACGATATTTGCAGTTATGCCAAAGTTGTCATCGGAATCATTAATCGCATCACGTAAATCAGCCAGAGTTGCACCGGCGTCAACTGTTAAATCAAAGCTTTTATCGGGGCCGGCTGAAAAGGAAAGAGTGCCGCCTGATGCACTCACAACATCATCTGTAGATGTAAAGATGGGAGGTACAGCATCATTAGAAACAGCCCGACTTCCCTGAGCCAACTCAACAACTTCTACCTTAAAATCACCTGGTGTAATATTTGAAGTAGGTGTTACCGAAATAAGATCACCATCATCGCTTGTTGGTTGGGTAATGTTAGCGATTCTTTTATTGAAGTTATCAGGATCCGCAAGTTTTTCAATCGTATCTTGTAATTTAGAAAGCGCGCCTTTGATTTCACCAACAGCTGAAAGCTCAACTTTTAGAGACTCTTCTTTTTTTACAAAAGCATTCATTTTTGGAACATCTTCAGCATCAACTGATGCCTGAATGATGCTTTCGAGGTCTAATCCGGATCCAATACCTGCGGATGTTATAAGTGGCATAATTGTCTCCTACTTAGATGTACCAAAAATGTTATGCAGTTTGATTTAATATCAAACCCTTGTTAGTTAATTTATCGGCAAACTCTTCTAAAGCTTTAGCCACTTCACGAAACTCTTCTGTTGGTATCTCGCGTATGACCTCTTCGCTTTTTTTATCAAAAACTTTGATAATTGGTGGATCACCATCCTCATCGAATTCAAACTTTAAATTTGTAGAAGCAACAGGAATATATTTATTTAACTTCTCTAAATTTTCTTTTACTTCATCGATGAGCGCTTTTCTTTCACCTTCAGAATCAAGCTTTTGACTATCATCAATAAATACAGGCTCTCTGTTAGCAAGTTTAGGGCCAGCTTCACTAGCATTTGCTTTACTTGTAGCTTCTTTCTCCGCATTTTGATTTAACAGAGTTGAGTTTGACGGTTTACTCTCACTAGATTTAATAATTGCACTTACATCAGCCATAGCTGCTCTCCTTCAAATTACAAACAAAGTATAAGCCATTATTAAACTAAAAGCTCAATAATGACCTATTTAACTAGCTATCCTAATAGCGACAATGCTACCTGAGGGCGCTGGTTTGCTTGACTTAAAATCGATTGACTTGCTTGTTGAAGTATCTGTGACTTTGTAAGGCTTGCTGTTTCAGCAGCGAAATCAGTATCTTTAATACGTGATTTTGCAGCACTTAAGTTTTCTGAGATATTCGATTGGTTACGAATAGTTGATTGAAAACGATTTTGTACCGCACCTAACTCAGCTCGCTTTTTATCAACCACTGCAATCATTGCATCCATCCCCGCCATTACAGCTTGAGCATTCGCTTGAGATGAAACACTTACACCTTCTGCAGTGAAAACAGCTGCAAAAGTTTTATTCGTTGCTGCTTCGCCCAATGTTGCACTGATAGTAGCTGTAGTTGCACTTAGGCTTCCACCGGAAACAGCGCTAGCAACACCTGCAATGCCTGACATGGTAAAACCATTATTAGCGACTAAGCTGTTGTTACCTTGGGTTGCTGTTGTGGCAGTATTACCCACAGTTTCCATACTAAAACCAATAGTTTGAACTGCATCAGCGCCAACCTGGAATTTTGCATCATAAGTACCATCAAGTAAGTTCTGACCACCAAAGGTTGTATCTTCAGCAACACGGTTAACCTCTGAAGACAATGAACGTATTTCATCTTGGATTGCTAAGCGGTCTTCATCGGTATTTGAACCATTTGAAGCTTGCTGTGCTAAGGTACGCATACGTTGAAACATTGATGTAACTTCATCAAGTGCACCCTCAGCTGTTTGTGCTAATGAAATGCCATCATTCGCATTACGGTTACCCTGATCTAAACCACTGATTTGGCTTGTTAACCGGTTAGATATTTGCATACCTGCAGCATCATCTTTCGCACTATTAATACGAAAGCCTGAAGATAGGCGTTGAAAAGATGTATCGAGCTGGTTGCCAGATTTCATTAACTGACGTTGTGCGTTCAATGAACTCACATTAGTATTTACATATAAAGCCATGATAGCCTCCGCTTTATCATTTAAATAAAATAATAACGGGATACCCCTACCCTGTTACTATTCCAAACTTAGAGCCCTTATTTATAGTTCTCTAATTCTGTTATCGTCAGATAAAATGAAAGCTTTAGCTTTATTTGTAAATAATTTTAACTTAATTTTAAACTTTAGCCTTGAAGTAAGCTCAACGCTGCTTGAGGTCTCTGATTTGCTTGACCTAAAATAGTTTGGCTTGCTTGTTGTAAAATTTGGTTTTTAGTTAAATTTGCGGTTTCCATTGCAAAATCCGCGTCTTTAATTCGTGACTTTGCAGAAGCCAAGTTTTCAGAAATGTTCGCCTGATTTCGTATTGTTGACTGAAAACGGTTTTGGACCGCACCTAGCTCGGCACGCTTTTTATCTACCACTGCAATTAATGCATCCATTCCAGCAAACACTGCTTGAGCATTCGCCTGTGATGAAACACTAATTTCTTCTGCTGTAAATACATCAGCAAAAGCAATTGTAGAAGCAGCTGCACCTCCAAGAGAACTTATTCCAGCAGCTAATACATCGTAGCCATTACCACTTACTGTGCTTGCGATACCCGCAATACCCGAAAGAGTAAAACCATCATTGGTCTCAATCGAATTTGGAACTCCAGCACTGTCGGTACCTACAGACTGCATACTAAAACCAATTGTTTGCACAGCATCAGCACCCACTTGAAAACTTGCCGAATAGCTTCCATCTAACAAGTTTTGACCACCAAATGTAGTATCCGCTGCAATTCGATTTACTTCATCTGAAAGCTGACGTATCTCTTCTTGAATCGCAAGTCTATCTTCATCAGTATTAGAACCATTCGATGCTTGTTGAGATAATGTTCTTATTCGTTGGAAGGAGCTAGTGATCTCCTCCAATGCACCTTCAGCTGTCTGAGCAAGTGAAATACCATCATTTGCATTACGGTTACCCTGATTCAACCCTAAAATTTGAGATTGTAAGCGATCGGAGATTTGTAAACCTGCAGCATCATCAGCAGCACTATTAATACGGAGACCTGATGACAATCTCTTAAATGAAGTATCAAGATCATTACCCGTTCTTTCTAGCTGTCTCTGTGCATTTAATGCACTTACATTCGTATTTACAAATAAAGCCATAATAAACTCTCTTCTTATCTGTCAAAGTTAAGTCACCTTTATTTAGGTGATTTTTGACAAAGTGACTCGTCACAGAGGCAAACCTTAATGTTGCCGAGGCAAAAAACTGCCACTTTGCAGGTTAGTTAATAAACTTAATCATGTAACAGCAAGGTTCAGGCCAATATTTTCTGAAAAGAGAAAAGGCCCCTAAAAGGAGCCTTTGAAAGATAAGTTTGAGAGTGGGTTAACAAAACAAGAAATATGGCATAATTCATGCTTTGTATTTTATGTTCTACAAATGTTAGAACGATTCGAATGGATTTTTGGCGCCTCCGCTTTACAATCCTTCTATAGCGCCTTTGTTAATACCCCATTAGACAAAGGCGCTTTTTATTTTAAGTCAATAAATTGACTTTTCTTTACTCATTAAAAGCTAATTATTAACCTAGAAGACTTAGTGCAGCCTGTGGACGCTGATTAGCCTGACTAAGGATTGTTTGGCTTGCCTGCTGTAGAATCTGCATCTTAGTTAAGTTAGCCGTTTCTTGAGCAAAGTCAGTATCTTTAATACGTGATTTAGCAGCACTTAAGTTTTCAGAGATATTCGATTGGTTACGAATTGTTGACTGGAAACGGTTTTGTACAGCACCCAGTTCAGCACGTTTCTTATCAACAACTGCAATTAATGAGTCCATACCCGCCATTACCGCTTGAGCATTAGCTTGTGAGGATACGCTTATCCCTTCAGCAGTAAAAACAGCTGCGAAAGTTTTATTCGTTGCGGCTTCACCAAGTGTTGCACTGATAGTAGCTGTAGTTGCACTTAGGCTTCCACCTGAAACAGCACTAGCCACACCTGCAATACCTGACATGGTAAAGCCATTATTAGCGACTAAGCTGTTATTACCTTGGGTTGCTGTTGTAGCAGTATTACCCACGGTCTCCATGCTAAAACCAATAGTTTGAACCGCATCAGCGCCAACCTGGAATTTCGCATCATATGTACCATCAAGTAAGTTCTGACCACCAAAGGTTGTATCTTCAGCAACACGATTAACTTCAGCTGAAAGGGAGCGTATCTCATCCTGAATCGCTAAACGATCCTCATCGGTATTTGAACCATTTGCAGCTTGTTGTGACAATGTACGCATACGTTGGAACATTGATGTTACTTCATCAAGCGCGCCTTCAGCTGTTTGTGCTAATGAAATACCATCATTTGCGTTACGGTTACCTTGGTTTAAACCGTTAATTTGTGATGTTAAACGGTCTGAGATTTGTAGACCAGCGGCATCATCAGCAGCACTGTTAATACGAAAACCTGACGATAAACGTTGGAATGAAGTATCTAGTGCATTACCAGAGTTATTTAATTGTCTTTGTGCGTTTAACGCGCTAACATTTGTGTTTACATATAAAGCCATGATGTCTCTCCCGAAGTAAACTTATCATTTACTCTCAAACTTACTTAAATTAAGCAGCGGTTGTTGTTTACAACGCTTTGCTTGGTTAATTAAGTTATCGGTCTACTCGAAAAATCCTTTAGCTTTTTTTTTATTTTTTTTAATAAAACACATAACCAACTGAATATAAAGCGCTTTATTTTGTTAACTTAGTCATTTATCCTAAGCCATAAATCCAAACCTAGTAAAATTACTAAATAGAAAATTAATCTGCCTTAGCATTAAAATATTAGTAATCAATAGGGTATGAATTTAAATGGTAGGAAAAAACAGAGTAAGGCAAGCTTTTGCCTTACTCTAGGGAAATTATAGATAATCAAATAAAGAAAGGTTAGCAAGTCGGCCAAAGGTTGCCTGTGATGCTTGCAAAGATGTTTCCTGCTTTGTCAGTTCCGTTATCGCTTCAGCCATATCCAACTCAACTAAATCAGCACGAGATGCTTTATTATTAACATCAAGGTCGCTATTCGATTGTGTTATTTTCTCAGCTGTATTTAATCGCCCACCTAAACCGGCTTGTGTCAAAGAGACCTTATTCTTACCATTATCTAATTGCGTCATGGCATCAGCTAATACTTGTTCATAGTCTTGCTGACTGAGTGTAGGATCTGTTAAACCTGCAATGAGGTCTGTTAGGGTATTTAATACATTCTCTTTTTGCGGTGCTTCAAGGGTAAAATCGACTTGCCCTGTAGCAGTGGGACTTATGTCAATTTCCATCCCTGCAAACTTAATTTGAGAACCTTCAAAATTACCGGTTTCAATTACAGTGCCTCCTTGCTCGACTTGATAGGTATTTGGTGTACCAGCAGTCGTTATAACATTAAAAGTATTAGCACCTGCTGCCGCACTTGGGTCTGCGTTGTAATTAGCTTTGTGAAATGAATCAAATACTCCCTGTTCACTCACATATACCTTTGCACTTGTTATACCACCTGAAACTACACCATCATTTGATGCAACATTTAATCGTGCGTCAACATTTTCAAACACATCAAAACCGTTATCGCTGGATTTAATATCAACCCCTGCGGCAACCTTAATTTTATGCTGACCTTGGTCACCACCATATTCATACTTTCCGTTTGATGTATTAAATGAATATGTCTGTGTATTGTCTTGATAACCGGAAAAAATATATTTTCCATCTTCCGTTTTTGCATTCATCAAATCCAACACGCCACTTTGTATTGCTTTTATCTCCTCTGCAATACCTTCGCGGTCTATATCCGAATACGCACCATTACCCGCTTGAATTGTTAGCGTGTGAGCCTTTTCCAAGGAGCCTTTTATATTATCAAGCACACTTTCTTGCGTAGTAAGTCGGCTGGTTAACATAGTAATATTTTTACCGTATTGCTCATTCGCTTGAATACGGTCAGTGTAGAGTAATGCTCTTGCAGTAGCAGCCGGGTCATCAGAAGCTGACAGCACACGTTTTTGTGTATTTACTTGCTGCTGTGCTTTGTTTACATTTTGTTGGTTGTCCAAAATATTGTTTATACTATTTTGGAACATTAGATTATTAGATAAACGCATACTTACCTCGCAGCACTAAGTAGTGTGTCAAAAATTGTTCGGGCCGTTGATAATACTTGCGCTGATGCGGCGTAAGATTGTTGAAAACGTAATAGGTTCGCGGCTTCTTCATCTAGGTTTACACCCGATAACGATTCGTACCACGCTTCAGATTGCTGGGCTAACGCATCAAACGCAGCGCCATTTGTTATTGCTTGATTAGTCACAACGCCGATATCTGTTACTAAACCTGCATACGCTTCATTAAACGTTTTTAAGTTATCAGCAGTTGCTGAAGTGACAACATTTTGACGAACTAATTCGTCCCCCTGTAATCCAGCGAGCTTTAGTCCGTTACGGTTATCATCAAAGCCACCTTCGTTAAATTCTAATGTAAAGGTATCCCCTACCGCAGGCACACCGTCAATATTAAAATCGAAACCATACGAATCATAGGGCGCACCGGCTTGCGCCAGCATATTTTCTGCCGGCGGCGTAATTGTAAACGTAGTAGAACCATTGCCATCAGTTACTGTATATTCATTCGCATTTGCAGTTTTAACCAAGCTAATATCACCATTTGCAAGTGCCGGCGGTGTCGCCGTAAAGCCACCTGATGTAACACTAGTGACTGTACCTGGTGATATGTTGGCACTGCCTGTGTTGTTGATATCATCTGCAGTTCTGACTGGTGAGGCAAGTGCCAGTGCATTTGGTCTATCTGTGGCAAGCTCTAATGTTGATGCCGCTTGTGAGTTAAGCTTCAGTTGAAATTGATCCCCCACATTCGCCGCGCCACCTGCGACCTCTATTTGTAAACCATAAAGTTCAATACCGGGATTGGTTGTGGAATCAATAACACCACCAACAATATTCGCTGTAGATGGACTACCTAGAGCCTCACCTTTATTATCTATCGCTTGTATTTCAACCGTGTTCGCAGCAGTGTAAGTAATAATAAAGTCACTTGCTGGTAATTCACTCCCTTTGCCAGGTTCAACAGTACCTGTCATGGTTGATGTAGATGTATTAGCTTGGTATGCAAAGGCATCAACTTTAGGCACGGTAAAAATGTCTCCGCCAAGTTCACCATCGCCATCCATTCCTAATTTATTTTGTTCATTAAATGCATCTGCAATCGCCAGCCCCATTTGACCCAGTTGGTTTTGTGCAGGTACGAGTATGTCATCACGAAAGGCCAACAAACCACCAATTTGTCCTTTAATCGCGTCCGCATCAATTTCAAGCGGCACAGCTTTGCCACCATTCACATCAAGCCGCAGCTCTTTAAAGTCAGGATCAGGGTCTCCCGTCATAGAAAACAGGTTAAATGTACCCTCTTGCATAACAAGTGATTCGCCTGTGCCCATAAATAAAAGCTTTTCACCATTTTGGCCATCAAGCGTTTCAATATCTACCAGCTCCGACAACTCACGAATAGCTAAGTCGCGTTGATTGTAAAGTGTGCTAGAACTACTTTCACTGCGTGTACCGTGTACTGCTGCAATTTGCTTATTCAATGCGCTTACATTTTGGATCAATGTATTCGCTTCATCTGAGAATATTTCAAGCTGTTCATTAACAACATTTTTTTGGTCAAAAACAATACCTGACAAGCGGTCCATCTGCTCGATAAGGTTTTCAGCATCCGTCATCACCAATGACCGGGCCACGCTAGAGGAAGGCTGATTAAGGCTTTCTTGTACATTATTAAAAAGCGAGTTAATACTTGTAGAGAGGCTGTTAGACTCTTCAGAAAATAATGTATCTACACGACTTGCCTCAGTGACAAATTGGTCGAAGAACGCTTTGTTTGATGTATCACGGTTAAGTTGTTTTTGGGCAAACTCATTTAAAAGTCTAAATGTTTCACCACGGCCAACTTGATTGTCGACCATAGTCATATGCTCTGTACTTTCTCTTACATAGCCTTTGGTATTTACATTAGCAATGTTTTTACTGGTCGTTTGTAGCAATTCAGAATTTGCTCGAACACCTGAATTAGCAATGTTTAATAAATTAAACGACATGTTAGTTTACTCCTTGGCGAACCAATGTAGCTGCCAGTGATTTAAGATCAGATCTGTTGAGAACCTGCTTAATTTTATCAGCGTAATTGGGGTCAGTTGCATAGCCTGCTTTTTGTAAGGAATCTAAAAAGGCAGCAGGTTTTGCTGTATTGTCGAGTGCTTCTTGATAGCGTGGATTTTCATTTAAAAAATCGACAAAATCATTCACACTGTCTTTAATTGAGTCGTAAGCCCTAAAGCTTGCTTGTTTTTTTACTGGCATACCTTGTTCAAATTCAAGCGTGACTTTGCTAGCTTTGGCACCATCCCAGCTGCGATCTGACTTAATATTGAACAGATTGTTACTGCTACTGCCATCCGCTTTGTTAATAATATGCTTACCCCAACCAGTCTCAAGTGCAGCCTGCGCAACCATTACGGCAGGATTTAATCCTATTTTTTCAGCTGCTGATTTTGCATGCTCCCACACGGTGCTAATAAATGACTCTGCATCATCAAACGCCCCTTCGTTTTTATCAGATGCATTCGTTGCGATATCATTTTTGTTTGTCAGTGAATCATTCGACACACCTGATGCACGTTTATCGCTGGTAAAATTATCAACCGAGCGAAGTACCGAGCCTGGGGTGAACTTTTTCCCATCAGGAGAAAGCTGCTGAACTATTAAATCAGCAAGACCTAAAGAACCATTTGAAGACAACTCCACTGAGAGTTGTTGATCATGCATCTCTTCAAAAAACTTTACGCCGCTTGAATTAAATGGGCTGTTTTTATCCTCAAACGCATCATTAGCTTTACGCATACTTTTAAGCAGCATCTGCGTAAAAATAGATTCAAACTGTGCAGCGGCTTGTTTTAGCGCATCTTTGGAAGTGTCACTAGAGGCATCACTTTTTAAGGCACTTTGACGTAATGAGTCTAAGTTCCCTAAATCAAAAAAGTTTTGCTTATCGAGGTGATTAGTATCCATCAGCTTTTTGACACAATAATTAATAATGATATTAATAATGCAATATTTGCGCCAAAGCTAAAAAAGAGTGGGAAGTTGAGGAGTCTAAAAACTTAGATTGATAGAGCACGTCACTCCCTTAGTTTTCAAAACTAAGGGAGTGCCTAAAACTAAATAACAACGAGTTGGCCATTAATAGCACCTGCTTCTTTGAGTGCTTCAAGAATTGCCATCAAATCACCAGGAGCGGCGCCAACCTCATTAATTGCTCTCACTAAATCATCAAGGCTTACACCTGGGTTAAATACAAATGCACGTGAGTCATCTTCATTAACATCAATAATTGTTTGATTGGTTACAACCGTTTCACCCTCGCTTAATGGATTAGGTTGCGATACATTTTGTTGCTCCGCTATCGTAACCGTAAGCCCACCATGGGTAATAGCCGCAGGTTGTAACTTCACATTTTTACCAATAACAATGGTGCCCGTTCGTGAGTTAACAATAATTTTAGCCGACGTATCAGCAGGCTTGAATTCTAAATTTTCAAGTGTTGATAAATACGCCACGCGTTGAGATGCGTCACGAGGCGCTAAAACACGGATAGAAGCAGCGTCAATTGCTTGAGCACTGTCAGGGCCAACTAAATCATTAATTGTCTGTTCTAAACGTTTCGCGGTAGTAAAATCAGGGCGATTTAAATTAAACGTAATGTAATCACCTTGCATGAAAGGACTTTTAATTGCCCGCTCAATAATTGCGCCATTTGGAATACGGCCAACTGTTGGTGTATTGATTACAACTCGGCTGCCATCGGCTCCTTCTGCTCCCAAACCGCCTACAATCAAGCTGCCTTGTGCTATTGCATACGTATTACCGTCAACCCCCTTTAGGAATGTTTGCAGTAATGTACCTCCGCGTAAACTACCAGCACTACCAATTGACGACACAGTTATATCAATCATTTGGCCTGGCTTTCTAAAAGGAGGAAGCTCTGCATGTACAGCCACCGCAGCAACATTTTTTATCTTTGGTTTTAAATTACTAGCCATAGTAATACCAAAGCTATTTAACATGGCTTTAAAGCTTTGTTCAGTAAAGCGGCTTTGCTCGCCTGTGCCCGGTAAACCAACAACCAAGCCATAGCCTATTAACTGATTTGCTCTTACACCTTCAACCATTGAAACGTCTTTAATGCGCTCTGCAGCGGCACCAAAATGCAAACAGAGTAGGCAAATACTTAAAAAAACTTTAAAACCGTTCATAACCACTTTCCTTTAAAAAGGGAATAACGCACTACTGAAGAACTGAGTTAGCCAGCCGGCGCTTTGTGTCTCTTGCATTTGCCCTTTACCAGAGTATTGGATACGTGCGTTGGCAATTCGATTTGAGGTCACCGTGTTGTCGGCAGTTACATCTTGAGGCCTTACAAGCCCTTCTAAACGGATAAATTCTTCACCCGTGTTTAATGTAAGCCACTTTTCACCACGGATAACTAGATTACCGTTAGGTAAGACACGCATCACATTGACAGAAATATCACCAAATAAGCTATTAGATTGATTCGACTTTGAATCCCCTGTAAATGAGGAGTCCGAACCAACACCAAATTGAATACTTTCATTGCCAATATTGACTGGTAAGCCACCAAGACCAATAACGGGGTCTAAGCTGGCATTACTTTCTTTATCAGTTTCTGTTTTCGCCGCTTTCGATGCTTGCGTCGACTCTTGAAGTTTAACAGTGATTATATCGCCTGTTCTTAACGCTTTTTTATCTGAGTAGAGATCATTGGCTGAATAGGTGTCAAATAATGACCCTGTAGGCACAATTTGTTCTGTAACTGGCTCTGGGTACATTGGCGCATAGTAAGGATCGTCTTGAACCACATGGGTATTTTGTGTCGTTACACAACCACTCAATAAACATGCACCACTTAAGGCAATAATAAAAGTACGCATCACATAACCCCTTACACTTTAAAGCTGTTGGTTAACATAGCTAAGCATTTCATCAACCGCTGAAATCACTTTTGAATTCATTTCATAAATACGCTGTGTTTCAATTAAGTTCACCAGCTCTTCTGTCACGTTAACATTCGATGTTTCAAGTGAACCTTGCACAATCGCGCCTAAGCCATCAATGCCAGGGTTACCTTGAACTGGTGCGCCACTAACAGCCGTTTCGGTGTAAAGGTTTTGCCCAACTGGCTCAAGGCCTGATGGATTAATAAAGTCACTGATTGTCAATTGCCCAATAACCACATTATCTGGTTGGCCTGCGATACTGACTGAGACCTCACCATCTTGCGACACTGTAATGGATTGTGCATCGTCAGGTACGTTCATCTCAGGTTGCACAGGAAAACCTGCGCCAGCTGTAACAATTCGACCATCTTCATCGGTGGTAAATTGGCCATTACGAGAATAAGCAATATTTCCGTCAGGCTGAAGCACTTCGAAAAACCCAGGGCCTGAGATCATCCAATCCAATGAGTTTTCAGTAGTAAGCATGTTACCTTGAGAAAAGTTCTTTTGGTTTGCGACAACTTTTGCACCGGCACCAAGCATTAAGCCTGATGGCATTTCAGTATCTTGCGATGAACGCCCACCAGGTTGGTTTATATTTTGATAAAGTAAATCTTCAAATACTGCACGGCTTTTTTTGTACCCTATGGTACTGGCATTGGCTAAGTTATTTGAGATCACCGATATATCGGTTTGTTGGGCATCTAAGCCCGTTTTACTGATCCACAATGCAGGATTCATACTAATGTCCTCTCAATTAGGTTAAACAATGCGCAGCAACTGGGTATGACGTTCGTCAATTTCTTCTGCTGTTTTCATTAACTTAAGTTGTAATTCAAATTGGCGTTGATGGCTTATCATATCGACCATTTCATGCACTGGATTCACATTAGACATTTCTAAGGTGCCACTCATAACTTTGACGTTTTGCGATATTTCACAAAATCCACATAGGTCATCAACTAATTTATCTTGCTTTGGTCTAAATAGACCGTCATTGCCTTTTTCTAGCTGGCTGTTATTAGCTTCAATAACTTTTAGACGATCAACCACCTCTAAAAAGTTTGCCGGCGCCCCTTGGGGCCTTACTTGAATTGAGCCATCATCACTAAACTCCACCTTTTCCACTGGCAATGGCAAAATAATGGGACCACCGGCGCCAACTACTTGGCGTCCGTGACTTGTTACTAACGCACCATCTGGCGTGATATTTAACGTCCCCACTTTAGTGTAGGCTTCATTGCCTGAAGCATCTTGAACGGTTAACCAACCTTTATCACTAAATGCAATATCAAGGTCTCGGCCAGTTTCAACAACGCCGCCCGAAGTCATGTTAGAACCTGGTCGTTCTTGCATAGAAAACACACGTGTAGGGAGGCCTTCACCAAATGCTTGCATTGACCTTGCTTGTGCAAAGTCGGCCTTAAAGCCTGTGGTGTTAGCATTTGCTAAGTTATTTGCTTTGAGCGCAAGGCCCCGCATACTCTGCTTAGCCCCTGACGCTGCAATGTAAACCATCTTATCCATAACATCGACTCGCGATAAAAATCTATATTAAGTATAAATGCAAAATAAGTGCCACAATAATTTGACACCACCTTTATTAAATCTAAGATACAAAAAAGGCTGCCATAAAGGGCAGCCTCGGTGTCGGATTATTGCAATGCAGTAAAGCGCTAAGCTATTAACGAATCTGCAAGATATTTTGTTGTAGTGTAGAGTTAACTTCTAGTGCACGTGAGTTTGCCTGGAAGTTACGCTGGGCACTAATTAGGTCTACCAGTTCATTAGTCAAATTAACATTTGATTGCTCTAGCGCTGATGAATTAATTGAACCTAACGTACCTGAACCTGGCTCACCAGCAATTGGCTCACCTGACGTTAAGCTTTTCTTCCATGCCGTGTCACCCACTTGTGCTAAACCTTGTGAGTTAGAAAAACGAACCATAGCCACTTGGCCTAAGAAAGAAGTGTCACCATTACTGTATGACGCAACAACCTTACCATCTGTACCAATATCAATACCTGCCAAGCGCCCAACTGTCGCACCATCTTGGTCAAGCGCTTTCACTTCAAAGTTACTCGCATACTGGGTAGGGATTTTATTCGCAGTACCCGCTTCATCACGCCAATTTACTTCAACGTCATCAGGGAAACTAGCACCGTTCGTCAATAAATCTGATAAACCCGCTACACCGCCACCGCCGCCAGGGATCGCTATCGGATTGAAAGTTGTATCTGTATTAGGTGTACCGTCTGTGTTTAATGGTAAACCGCTGGCATCAAATTGAAAGGTAGAAATTGGTGTATATGGAGGGGCTGTTTCTTCAGCACCCGCTGGATTAAACACTTTCTCATCGAGTGTTGCATGAACTTGCCACTCATTTTCGTTACCTGTCA
Source organism: Pseudoalteromonas sp. 3D05 (assembly GCF_002723455.1). Taxonomy (GTDB): domain Bacteria; phylum Pseudomonadota; class Gammaproteobacteria; order Enterobacterales; family Alteromonadaceae; genus Pseudoalteromonas. Next base: position 85,385 of record NZ_PDUS01000018.1, read on the forward strand.
CAGCGGCATCGGTTTTCACAAAGAAAAACTGTAATACATGCGGCTCACCAAGTGAATCAAATACTGTTGTTGATGTTGAGCTGTTGTATGATGCACTCACCGTAGGGTCAAAAGTCGTAATTGATGGCGCAGTTGAACGCGAATCTAGATTAAATGAGCTGTAAACGTTTGTTGTTGCACGAGGTGAACCTGACGAATCTGGGATCTGTAGTGCAGAAGACGTACTTAAACTTACCGACGTCGTGTCACCCGTTGATTCATTAACAGGGAACCCCTGCAAAAAGTTACCTTTAGCATCAACGATAAAGTTATCTTGGTTTAACTTAAATGCACCCGCACGAGTGTAAGTAAAATCCTGTGCGCCTAAGTCTTCACTCATAGCAAAGTAACCTTCACCTGTAATCGCTAAATCAAGCGAGTTTTGAGTAAACTTAAGTGACCCTTGGTGAAATTGTTGCGCAACCATAGTGGTTTGAACACCATCACCATTTTTTGTTTTACCCGAACTAAATACAGATGATGCATACACATCTGCAAATTCAGCGCGCGACTCTTTAAAACCAGTTGTGTTAACGTTAGCAATGTTATTTGCTGTTACGTCCAAATCTTTTTGAGCGGCTGCAATGCCTGTAAGTGCAATATTGAAGCTCATAATTCACCTCTAATTTATGAATGTGTAGCCGAAAGAAGGCTAACTAATAATTAATTTTTACGCGATTTCTGCTACATCAGTTAGCCTAACCGCACCTTCTTTAGTATTAATAATGATCCCATTGGCACCATTAACATTTACGCTTTCAATATTTTTGAAAGTTGCAATGGGTAAACTCGTGAAATCCCCTCCCATTTGACCCTCTGCTTTTACGGTATATTCACCATCGGGTAATTCTTCACCCTCAGAGTTTTTACCATCCCATTCAAAGCGCACGGCACCAGGAGGTTGTGAACCAAATTCAATTGTACGAACTAATTGGCCTGAGGAATCTTCAATCCGTAACGTTAAATTTTCTACGGGCTCTTGGGCAACGATAGTACCCTTAGCATCTCTACCAGCTGCTAAATCTAGCGAATCAGATTCAAGTAATGCTTGCTTGCCTACTAAAGTTGAAGCCTGTAACGCCGAATTAGATGTCATCGATGCTGCAAGTGATTGGAAGTTACTATTAAGGTTTGAAATACCTTCTGCCATAGTAAAATTGGTCATTTGCGCAATCATTTGATCGTTGTCAGCTGGCTTGCTTGGATCTTGAAATGACAGCTGCTGTGTTAACAAGGAAAAGAAATCTTCTTGTGTTAACTCATCACTCTTTTCTTCAGTCGAAACTTGTTTATCTTGCCACTTTAACGAATCTAGATAAGTCGACGACGTTGCACTGATATCGTTACTCATAACTTTTCCTCAATTACCGCTGCCCAAGCAACAGTGTTTTACTTAACATTTGCTTTGCTGCATCTGCAACTTGCACATTTGTTTGATAAGAGCGTGAGGCAGAAATCATATTAGCCATTTCTTCTACTACGTTAACGTTAGGTTTATAGATATAACCATTTTCATCCGCACTAGGATGATTAGGGTTATATTCAATCTGTAATGGTTTATCGCTCTCTACGATACCCAACACTTTAACGCCAACAGACGAACCCTGCATATTGCTTTGTGATGCTGAAGCTTTTGTAAGCTCTGCAGCAAACACTGGGTGGCGTGCCCGGTAGGTTTTGTCTTGGCTTGAGCTAATAGTATTAGCATTCGAGATGTTACTGGCTGTTGTATTTAAGCGCACATTCTGTGCACTCATACCGGTACCTGAAATATCAAAAACGTTATATAAACTCATGCTTAAGCTCCTTGACTACCGAGGGCTTTTTTAAGGCCTTTAATTTTACCACTCATAAATTGCAGGCTTGCCTGATACTCTAATGAGTTCTGTGTATACAAGTTTCGTTCCACCTGTATATCCACTGAGTTACCATCACCCGTATCTGCTTGATTTGGCGAGCGAAACATTTCTGCGTTACCTACATAGCGGCTTCCACCAGCGATGTGTTTTGCATTGGTCGTTACCATGTTATTGCCGCCCTGCTGGTTGCTTTTTGCCGCTTTTAAGGCAGAGGCAAAATCGACATCTTTTGCTTTGTAGCCAGGCGTATCAGCATTGGCAATATTGGTTGCTAATAATTCGGCACGTTGAGAACGGATCAACATTGCATGGGGATGCACCCCAAATGCTTTATCAAAACTGATAGCCATAACCATCTCCAAAAATTTGACTTGGGTTGATTAATGCAAAAGATGAGCCAGTTTAATTGACAACATAAAGGTAGGAGTAAACTACTAATTTATAAAAGAAAACGGCGCAGAAAAGCGCCGTTATTTAGAAACCAACATTGTTCAGTAAGGTCAGTTTACTTTTTTTGATAAATAATACCGGGGTTACAACGCACCATATCAAACTCAGTACTTAAGCCAGACATAGACTCTGAGGCACCTAAGAAAAGGTACCCCTTTGGGTTCAGAGCTTGAGCAAATTGCGCAATAATTTTCGCTTTGACTTCAGGCGAAAAATAAATCAACACATTGCGGCAAAATATAATATCGAACTTGCCCATCAAAGCATAAGAATCAAGCAAGTTAAGGTGCCTAAAACTCGTTAGCTTTTTGATTGGATCAGTAACTTGAGCCATGCCGTTGCCAGTATCTTTAAAAAACTTTTTACGTCTTTCAGCAGAAAGCCCACGTGCCAACGCAAGCGAGTCGTACTCGCCATGCTTGCACATATCTAGCATAGTGTTAGATATATCTGTACCAATGATTTGCGCGCCCATTTTCAATACACCAGGCTGCTTTGCTTGAAACTCAGCAACAGACATTGCTATTGAATAGGGTTCTTGACCAGAAGAACTCGCAGCAGACCATATTTTTAGCGGGCGTCTAAGCTCTTTGTGCTCTGGAAATAATTTGCTTTGTAATAAATCAAATGGATACTGATCTCTAAACCACAAGGTTTCATTTGTGGTCATCGCATCAACCACGGCAGCTCTAAGCTGACGCTCATGAGGACTGAGTGTTTTACTTACAAGCTCAGAAAGAGACTCAACCTTAAAACGCACCATCAAAGGTGCCAGCCTGCTTTTTACTAAATAAAGCTTATTATCACCTAAAACAATACCGCACTGCTGTTCTAAAAACGTGCGAAACTGATCATATTCGCCCTGCTGTAAATGCTTATTTTCCAAAGTAACACCACCTGTTCGAATTAGTCACAATGAACCCACTTTTTCACCGCAGTTGCTAATTCATCTGGATTGAACTTAGCAATAAAGTCATCGGCACCTACTTTTTCAATCATCGCCTGATTAAAAACACCACTCAAAGATGTATGAAGAATAACATGTAAAGGTGCAAGCTTTGGATCAGCCTTAATCTCTGCGGTTAAGGTGTAACCATCCATTTCAGGCATCTCAACATCAGAAATCAACAAACCAACACGTTCAGTAATGTCGTGTTTGCAATCAAGCTTAGCTATTTCTTTTAATCGAATAAGCGCTTCTTTACCATTTTTAGCAAGTTCTGTTTGAACACCTAACGGCTCAAGCGCTCGCTTAACTTGATTACGCGCCACAGCAGAATCATCTGCGATAAACACTATTCGCTCACCTAAGTCTTTTTGAATTTCGCCATCATTAGCAATATCAGCACTAACTTCTGTGTTAACCGGGCAAATTTCATTTAATATTTTTTCTACATCAAGAATTTCAACCAGTTCGTTTTCGATTTCAGTAACCGCTGTTAAATATGAATACCGACCAGCACCAGATGGTGGTGGCATAATTTTTTCCCAATTCATATTCACAATACGCTCAACACCACCGACTAAAAAACCCTGCACGGAACGGTTATATTCAGCGATGATAATAAAACTGTCTTTGATATTTTCAATTGCAGGGCCGCCCACTGCCATTGATAAATCAATCACTGAAATAGTTTGCCCACGAATATGCGCAACGCCTCGAATATACGAATTTGATTTAGGCATATTTGTTAAAGGAGGGCATTGCAGTACTTCTCTCACTTTAAACACGTTAATACCAAAGCGCTGCCGCCCTTTAAGTTTGAATAATAATAATTCAAGACGGTTTTGCCCAACCAGCTGAGTTCGCTGGTTTACTGAGTCTAAAATGCCTGCCATTTCAATCTCCTAAAGAAAGCTTTTAATAAGCGGAACAATAATTGCTTTCTTCTAATAAAGCTACATAACATTGCGGGAGCGTCTAAAATTTGACGCTAAATATTTATACCCTGTTTTCAACAATAAGCATAGTCGAAACATTATGAGTTTGTTAAATAAAAGCCGAAGATACAATGTTTTTTATTTTCTTGCCAGCTTATGCGTGGTTTCACCTGCGTATGGGCAAATGTATAGCAAAGAAAAACTTCAAACGTTAGCAGCTTCATACATTAAGCAACAGCTTCCTCCTAAAAGTGATGAGTTTACTCAAGTAACTACACTTGATTTAGACAGCCGCATTGCTGATCGGTACTGCGAAAAAGCATTGCAATTAAATACACCATCAGAGCCCCCATTTAATAGACAAGTTACTGTGCAGCTTAGCTGTGAAGATGTTCAAGGTTGGAGCCAATACGTACATGTTAGAATAGTTGAGCTAGCCCCCATGGTTGTTGCATCAGAGCACTTATCACGTGGAGAGGTCATTCAGGCGCACCACCTCAGTGTAGAGATGAAACCAAAACATTTTGTTAGAGTGCAGCATGTACAAGACACACAGCACCTCATTGGCAGCCGCAGCAAACGGAATATTCGTAGTGGTTTACCGATTGTTTTAAGCCAAATATGCATGGTGTGTAAAGGCGATAGCGTCAGTATTGTTGCGACAATACGCGGTTTAAAAATAAAAACTTCCGGTTTAGCGCTCGAAGATGGTACATTAGGTGAGCAGGTAAGAGTTAAAAATGCGAAATCAGGGAAAGTTTTAAATGCCCGTGTCGACGGTGTTGAGTCTGTGCAGGTTAATATTTAAATTTTCAAATTTATGCTAAAGTATTAAACATAGATGCCGATAAATAGGCATGTGTTGGATTCTGTATAGGTTATAATCATGGTAAGCCAAGTAAATAAAGGTCAGCAACAGGCTAATGTGCTGGCTAACACCAAACAGCAAAAGGTTGATTTGCAAAACAATAATGCAAATACAGCTCAAACAACTGCGCCTAAGGCAACCGCAGACTCGGTTAGCTTAACGCCACAAGCTCAACAATTGAAATCACTACAAGACAAAGCACAGCAATCTTCTGGTTTTGATAGCAACAAAGTTGCAGAGCTTAAAAAAGCGATCAGTGAAGGTAAATACCAAATTGATGCTGAAAAGCTAGCTAAGAATATTGCAGCGTTCGAGTTTGATGTATATGGCTGATCACAACAGTCTAATTGCATCAAAACTCACCATGCAGTTAAATTGCTTGGCATCACTGGTTGAAGTGCTTGACGATGAACTTACGGCAATTGCATCACGTCGTGGTGATGGCCTTAAAGACATTGCAAAGCAAAAGTTATCCTTTTTAAATACAATCCAGACACTCGATAAAGAGCTCAGTACGCTACTTAATTCAAATGATGCAAAGTCAGATGAGGTAGAAGAGTTAATCAGTTCTGTTCGCTCGCAACTAGAAACCTGTAAAAAGAAGAATGACATTAATGCGCATGCTGCTCATCAAGCGCAACTAAGCGTTAAGCAACTTAAGGATATATTGATTGGTGCTCCGACATCGATGACTTATGACCAAGGTGGTAGTGTTGTTCATGGCAGTAGTACGTTAGTTCACAACCTAAAAGCTTAAACCTCAGCGCTCACATTGAGCACGTTAACCCCCCCTGTTAGCACTTTAGTTATTTACTGGATTTTTAATTTGCTTAATAGTAAGTCACTTTTTTTACTTCTCGTGGTTTGATCTCACCAATATATAAATCGTGTACACGTTTCATATCCAGTCTCAGCTCAGTAGCATAACTGTCGCCAACTGGGTAACTTTTAATAACTTGCGCACCTTTGATAATGCCTTGGACTTGGCTTTGTAATTGATCGTTTTGCGCGATGCTACCCTTTACAGTCGTTCCTGCGGTAATCTTTTGCCCATACACTTGCTCAGCAAGCTCACGGTATGCTTCGAGTTTAGATGCTTTTAATGCCATTAATGAGCGCTGTGTATCATTGTTTCCAGGTTGAGCACTTATAGGCGCATAACCAATAGCCTTTAATACAGGGTAGCTATCAGGCTCAACGTATTTATACTGAACATGTTTATCAAAAACGCTACTACAACCAGCTAAGCTCACTGTTGCTATAAAAAAAAGTGTTGTACGCATAAGACCCACATTAAACTACAAAAATAATGACTTCTATCAATGCATGATTAGTGCCATGATATATTCACACCTTGTAACTATTGGTATATTCCTTGCGTATGTAAGTTAATTGAAAAATACATTAGCGTGGAATCTAGCGATGAACAAACTTTTAAACTGTGCCCTTAGTGCGGCTACATGGCTTACCTTATGTGTAAGCTCAGCGTCCTATGCACAATGGTTTGAGTCCACAGGTCATGCAAACATTCAAAATGACGACATTTCACGAGCTAAGTCAGTTGCAATAAAAGATGCGATAACTCAAGCGCTGGTTTTTTCGGGAGCCCGCGTAACCTCTATGCAAACCTTGGTCGATGGCGTTCTCACCCAAGACCAACTAAAAATAAACAGCCATGGTGAAATTCAAAAAATTGAAATGATCAGTGAAGACCGCCGTGGTGATCAATTTGCTGTCACCCTACGGTTAGACATATTTCCGCAACAGGAACAGTGTCCAGCAAGCAGTTTTAATAAGTTTGTAGCTATCACCCAAACGCAACTCAAGCACCGTGAACAAGCCAAACTGGGTCAAATTTTTGACATTAGCAAAGCAAGCAGCGAAAACTTATATAAAACACTGAGTAATTCGCCTATCAGTACACGCCCTACTGCGTATTTTAACTTTCCAATTCGCGTTGGTGAGTTTTTTACACAACAATACGATTACAGCAATGCTTTACTTGAAGAGATTGCCACACGCAGCAACTCGCAATACGTATTATTAAGCCAGCTTGTGGATATATCGAATAGTGAAAAACTCAATAACGATTATGCTTTTTGGCAAGATGAAAGTTACCAACGCGCTTACAACATCGACTTTGTATTATTTGATGGCACCACATACGAACGCCTATGGCAAAAAAGCTATCGCGGAAAAGGTATTTGGCCATTTGAAAAAACAGACCGTATCGATGTATACAGCGAAAACTTTTGGGGATCTGACTACGGACAAACCATAACAGATATAAACCAAACACTCAGCTACGATTTACAAGCTGCCATGGCCTGCCTAGAAACCCAAGGCAAAATACTGCATATTGAAAACGATAAATTGGTTATTAATTTAGGTAAAGCACACGGCATAGAAAAAGGCCAAATACTAAACGTAGCCCACCACAATTACTTAACGGATGCCGCGGGTAATAAAATGCCAAACATGATTACCACACTCAATCAGGTTCAAATTCAGCAGGTTTATCAGCAAAGCGCTATTGCACAAAGTATTGATAAACAACCACTGCCTAATATTCAAATAAACGATGTTGTTGAACTGGCTAATCTAGCGCTTTAGTTAGTTGCTGGCACAAAACAGGGTGTTCGCTTAGCCATTTAGCTAATAATTCAACACCAGCTAAATGTGGGTAGTGCTTACGAGATGCCATCACAACCGAACGTTGTTGAGTCGGAAAGATGGGTAAGTAAGCAATGCCTGTGCGATCGACACACGCAAGCTTTGGCACAAACGTTACACCATCATCCATTGCCACTAATGCCAGTAATGTTTCTAAACTATTGCCTTGATACTCACTAGAAACATCAACCCCAGCTGCAAAGCAAAATTGTTGCGCCTGATCTTTAAAGCAGTGCCCATCACTAAGCATTAATAAGTTACATGCTTTTAACTCATTTAGCGCTATTTTACCGCGCTTAGCCAACTTGTTTTGCAATGACAAAGCCACTAAAAAATCTTCTTTGTATAAATTAACCGTATGATAAAGCTTAAGTTCAGGCACATCTGCTAATATCGCAATATCAACTTCACCACTATCAAGCGCGGCTAAGATAGTGTGAGTTTGCATTTCAACAAAAGTGAACTGGCTCTCGGCAAATGCTTCTTTCATTGAGGTAAGTAACGTGGGTAACAAATAAGGGGCAATAGTTGGGATTATTCCTATTTTTACCCTACCTTGTAATGGTGTATCAGATGTTGCCGCCTGCTCTTTTAAAATTTTAGCCTGCTCTAGCACTAACTCAACTTGCGGCAACAAACGTTCACCGTGTGTAGTTAGGGTAACTTGCTTGGTAGAACGGTCAAATAAGGTTACGCCAAGCTCTTGTTCTAGTTTTTTGATTTGCCCGCTTAACGTAGGCTGGCTAACAAAACATGCATCAGCCGCTTTACGAAAATGTTTGAAGTGAGCAACCGCTTTAACATATTCAAGATCTTTTAAATTCATAACACGCCTTAATGATAGTTAATACCTATCATATTAATACAAACAAACGATTGGAGCTATTATAACTTTCACGACATAATGGCTATCAACAAATCAAGAGGAACTAAAAACATGTTAAACAATATTGAAGGTCAAACAATTCCACAAGTTACATTCGCAACTCGCGTAAACGATGAATGGAAATCAGTTACATCGGATGACATTTTTAAAGGTAAAACTGTCGTTGTGTTTTCACTACCAGGTGCATTTACACCAACGTGTTCATCAACTCACTTACCACGCTATAACGAGCTTGCGGGTGTACTAAAGCAAAACGGCGTTGATGACATAGTATGTGTATCAGTAAACGACACCTTTGTAATGAACGCATGGGCCCAAAACCAAGAAGCACAAAACATCACTTTATTGCCCGATGGTAACGGTGAATTTACTGACGGCATGGGCATGTTAGTAGACAAAAATGATCTAGGCTTTGGCAAACGCAGCTGGCGCTATTCAATGCTGGTTAAAGACGGCGTGATTGACAAAATGTTCATCGAACCAGACTTACCAGGCGACCCGTTTGAAGTGTCTGACGCTGATACCATGCTAGATTACATCAACCCTGAGCAAGTAAAGCCTGAAGCTGTAAGCATCTTTACTAAACCAGGTTGCCCGTTCTGTTCAAAAGCAAAGGCATTACTTGAAGAAAAAGGCCTCGTGTTTGAAGAAATCACTATGGGTGCAGGTGCATCACTAACAAGCCTTAAAGCTATTTCAGGCCGCGAGACCGTACCACAAGTATTTATCGGCGGAAAACACATTGGTGGCTCTGACGATTTAGAAAAATACTTTGCTTAATTAAGTAATCATTTAAGCACATAATTAGGGGCATTCATGCCCCTACTTTCACCCTTTAACGTACCCATTTTATTAACTTATTTTGAAAGCCAGTTTTTTAATAAAATTGGTATCACACAAGGACACCACGATGAAAGAATTAACCACAGATGTTGTTGTAATTGGTGCCGGTACAGCAGGCTTAAGCGCATACCGTAACGCAAAGCAACACACGCCTAACGTACTAATGATTGAAGCAGGCCAATATGGCACAACATGTGCCCGTGTAGGTTGTATGCCTAGTAAACTATTAATTGCTGCAGCTGAGGCTGCTCACTCAATCGAAACCGCACCCGCTTTTGGTGTACACAGCTCAAAACCTACAATCAACGGCGTTGAAGTCATGGCGCGCGTACGTAATGAACGTGACCGTTTTGTTGGCTTTGTTGTTGAGGCCGTCGATGACATCCCCAGCGAAGATAAAATTCGTGGCTATGCAACGTTTTTGGATACCAACCGAGTTCAAATTGACGACCACACAATAATCACTGCCACGCGTTTTGTTATTGCTACAGGTTCGCGCCCAGCATACCCTGGCGCCTTTAATAACTTTGGCGATAGGCTCATCATCAACGACGACGTATTTGATTGGCAAGACCTACCAGAATCCGTTGCCGTGTTTGGCCCCGGCGTTATTGGCCTCGAAATAGGCCAAGCATTACACCGCTTAGGCGTTAAGGTAAAGCTATTTGGTGTAGGCGGCGCAATAGGCCCCATTACCGACCCTGTTATTAAAGATTATGCTAATACTGTATTCGCTGAAGAGTTTTTTGTTGATACCGACTCAAACGTTTCTGACATGAAAAAAGTGGGCGATAAAGCACAACTTACCTTTGAAGATAAAAACGGTCAAAAGCACACAGAACAATTTGATTATGTACTAGCTGCCACTGGTCGCATACCAAACACTGACAAGCTCGGCCTCGAAAACACAGGCATTAAACTTGATGAACGCGGCGTGCCTGTTGCTCACAAGTACACCATGCAATGTGGCGATTCAAATATATTTATTGCCGGGGATGCCAGTAATATGATCCCACTTTTACACGAGGCAAGCGACCAAGGTACTATCGCAGGGCAAAATGCGGGGCGTTTTCCTCATGTTCAAACTGGCCTGCGCCGTGCGCCTATCTCCGCTGTATTTAGCGACCCACAAATTGCCATGGTAGGTGAAAGCTATAAACAAATAACACAGCGATTAGGTGATTGTGGTTGCTTTGAAGTCGGTGAAGTAAGCTTTGAAAACCAAGGCCGAAGCCGTGTAATGTTAAAAAACAAAGGTCATATGCGTGTATATGCAGAGCAAGGCACTGGTTTATTTATCGGCGCAGAGTTCATAGGCCCACAAGCAGAGCACATAGCCCACCTATTAGCATGGGCAGTACAAAACAAAATGACCGTACCGCAAATGCTTGATATGCCATTTTATCACCCTGTGATTGAAGAAGGCCTGCGCACTGCCCTTCGTGATTTAAACGCCAAACTTAAATTTGGCCCAGAAATCATTAACCACTGTATGGAGTGTGGCCCAGGCGCTTAGGGTTTAAATCGTTAAAATAGAATACGCACACCAAAAAGGAAGCCTCAGCTTCCTTTTTTATTTAACAATACCGTACTTGCCATAGTATGTTAAACAAGCACCTTATCACCATGACTTGGCGGGGTTGAGGTAACAATAAACTCAAGATCAACATCGCCATAATTACATAGCTGATGAACAACTCCCGCGGGCACATGCAACCCCTGCTGAGCGTTTAATACATGAGTCACTGAGTCGACTATTAAAGTAGCCTGCCCACTGAGCACAAAAAAGAATTGCTCTGCTATATTGTGCTTATGTACTTGTTCACACGCCCCACTCGGCACCCGCTCCTGAATAACACTCAACTGCTCACTTTTAACCAAATGCCAGCCATCGCAATTATCGCCCCAGTTATAATGTTCAGCGTTATCTACTGAAATAGGCCTTGCCATATCTTAGTCATCCCTTAAAAAATATTGTGCAACACGATAAAACATCGCAGTTGAAAATAGTAGTAAATTTAGCTCATACAACACAACCACAGCTATTGCGCATAGAAATGTAAAACAGAGGATGTGAAGATAAAGAACACAACTAAAATTAAACGAATTAGTTTCGTTTAATCAATGATTGTAGGTCAACTAAAGTTATGATATCTGAAGTCAGGATTTGACCCCTTAGGTTCATTTTGTGCCACAACCCATTTCCCCATATTTAAAGTTAAGCGTATAAATGACAATAAAAGTGAGGCCAAACTTTAAAACTTATATCTCTTTGAGTATTTTAACTGGTCATAAACACAAACTAGTTTTACAAAGTTACTTTTATTATTTGAATTGAGGTCGGAATCTACGAGTACTTTCAGTATATTCTGAAACTCTATAAGATCCATCTTTTCAGGTGGTACAAATACAGCCATTCTGAGAAATAGGTTAGTATCAACCGACTTATATAATTCAGAAATACCCTCAATCACCTCATCAATTTTCTTTGAGCGTTCACGTTCACTCTCAGAACCATAACGGTCTATGCTGTAGCCAACCCTAGTTTTTAGTCTTGCACATAAGCCCTCACAATTAACAGTACCATCTTCGCCTATTCTTCCCGACTGGTTTAAATATTTAAATATTGGCATATTAATTTGAGAACTCTTTAAAAGATTAGGGAAAACTGTTTCCAAAATTGTATTAGGGTCATAGTCACCATTATCAAAGATTATATCTCTTATAATATCTTCTCGGTTCAGACCAATCATTCCTCGAGCCGCAACTTCTGCGGATTTCTTAACCTGATTGATAGCACCATATCCGACAACAAACTCTGGAGTACCTTCATTATTGTCTAAGTCATTTGCTTCTTTTACATATAGTTGTCCTTTGGGATCGTTGGTGATGACTAGATCGTATAACTCATCTTTAATTCGTCTAAAAATATGTGCTGGTATACGCCTTTTAACTTCAGATAAAACCTCAAAAATTGGCTTATAGCACTCTGCTCTGATTAATTTCACAGGTAATGTTTTTAATATTATTGACTCAGTTATTACTGGCTCTTCAATGCCCGGTGAAAACTCGACGAAAATAATATTTTCTCTTAATGTCCCCATTTTATCAGCTGGAAAACACTTAACTATCTCTTCCAGTATTTCTAAAATATGAGGATCTGTTAATGAATAACCTAGAAAAATAATTGGATGCTCTATGAATATAGTAAGTAATTTTGAAGATAAATAAGGATTTTTTTTTCTAAACTTTCCGTAGTCTTCAGCAGTTAAAACCAAACTATTTGGCTCTTGAGAGCAACCATGAATTTTATATATTTCAGCAACGCCATGGTTACGACTAGAAAACAATCCATCTTGACCAATAAAGACTGAAAAATCTTTAAAAGTTTCTTCTAGTAAATGATCCCAGTTAGTAGTTATAACACCATCAATTTTGCTAGATGCTAGAAGCTGAACTTCCTCTCGGTACTCATCTAGAATATTTTCATGAATAGAGCTTAAGTAATCTGTAGTGGTCAATAAAATTT
>NZ_PDUS01000028.1:0-187 GCF_002723455.1 Pseudoalteromonas sp. 3D05
AGAACCTAGAACCTAATTTTTATCAGTACGTAGGAGCTGCAACCTAGGGGCGGAAGCGTGTCCGAAGGGCTAGACAAGCAAATAGTTTTGCTTTCAAGCTGGAGCGAGAGGAGCTCTGCGACGAACTGGAACGTGAAGCGTGCCTAGAGCAATAGGCTCTAGGAAGACAAAGGTTTTAGGCTCTAGG
>NZ_PDUS01000028.1:266-6221 GCF_002723455.1 Pseudoalteromonas sp. 3D05
CAAAGGTTTTAGGCTCTAGGAAAAACCATACTCTCAACTATAGTTAATTTACGAATTTTGGCGTGTTTAGGTGTGGTTATGAAGTTTGAACAGTTAGATGTATGGAAAAGAGCTTCCCGGTTAGCATGTAATACTTACAAAGCGATAACTAAATGCAAAGACTTTGGGTTCAAAGATCAAGTTACACGTGCTGCTATATCTATACCCTCTAACATTGCAGAGGGGGTAGAACGTGATTCTCAAGCGGATCAAGCTAGGTTTCTATATTATGCCAAAGGTTCAGCAGGCGAGCTTGTAACGCAAATATATATAGGAATAGAAGTAGGCATTATTGAAAAGTCTCTAGGCTTAGAGCTAATAAGTGAAGCTAAAGAGGTTGCAGCGATGCTCGCGTCATTAATCAAAATCAGAAAAGGTTACATTAAAGGTGTTGAAGCTAATTACAATATTGAAGAACCTAGAACCTTAACTAAATTTACAAAATAATTACTCGCTTGCGCGTTTACTGTGCAAGCGTGCTTGCACAGTAAACTGAGCCATGCTTTAATTGGCACGCAAAAAAATAACAGCAAATTTCAAAAAACTAAGCTGAAAGTTTTAGAATTTTATAATATTTGGGAATAAACAATGGCGCTAAGCTGTAAAACACTTGTAGCATCACTTACTTTGCTCACAATGACAGGTTGTACAATCATCCCCGGTAGCCATTTCGAAGGAATCGAATCGGGAGAGCAAACTAAAAATCTTGAACAAGATCTCGAAAGAGTAAATATTCAAATAATTGATTCAGCTTTAATAAAGCAAAAAAAGCAGGCTCAAACTAAATCGTCTGCGCGTTCTAGTTATGAGGGTTTAAACACCAGTGATTACCAATACAAACTTGGCGTGGGCGATGTGCTTACCATAGGTGTATGGGATCACCCTGAGTTAACAATTCCAGCTGCAGTGCAGCGTACCGCTGAATTTGATGGATTTCGTGTACAAGCGGATGGCACAATTACTTATGCTTATGCCCCCAATATTCAAGCAGCAGGTAAAACAGTTCAACAATTACACAGCGAATTAGTTAAACGCTTAAGCCGTGTAATAGAAGACCCGCAAATAGATGTTAAAATAGTCGGCTTTAGAAGCCAAAAAGCTTATGTAACAGGTGAAGTTACTAAACCAGGTGTGCTCCCAGTAACTGAAATTCCACTAACTTTAATTGATGCGCTGAACCAAGCCGGCGGTTTAACCGAAGCGGCCGATTGGCGTACAGTTACATTTACTCGTGGTAATACAACTGAAGTAATTAAATTAAATGATTTTTATGCCCAGGGCGATATATCACAAAACCGCTTGTTGCAGCATGGCGATATAGTGCATGTAAGTCGTAATGACTTACAAAATGTATTTGTATTGGGTGATGTAAGAAAAGCCGGCTCAGTAGAGGTTAACCGCTACGGATTGAATTTAGCTGAAGCGCTCGCAAACTCTGGTGGCTTAAACGAAAATACCGCAGATGCTAATGGAGTATTTGTCTTACGCAAGCGTGATTTAGAACGTGATGGTGTGATTGCTGATGTGTATCAATTGCATGCAAAAAATGTAGCCGCATTAGTATTGGCTGAGCAGTTTGAATTACAACCACACGACATTGTGTATGTAACCTCTGCACCACTTGCCCGTTGGAACCGCGTAATAAGCTTATTATTACCGTCTATCGCAACAGTTGATTCTATCGACGATTTAGCAGCAACTAACTAAGGGAATGCGATGTTTGATTCTATCTTAGTGGTGTGTGCGGGTAATATTTGCCGCAGTCCAACCGCCGAATATGTGCTTAAAAGCAAGCTTGAAGGCAAAAATATAACAGTCTCTTCTGCAGGGTTAACGGCGCTTGAAGGTAAATCAGCCGATGCAACTGCAAAACAAATTGCTGCCCCGCATGGTATTAATATGGATGTACATCAAGGCCGTCAGCTTAACTCAAGCTTGGTAGCACAAAATAGTGTTATTTTAGTGATGGAGCAACGCCATTTAACTGACCTTTGCACCCGCTACCCAGAAGCACGCGGAAAAACATTTTTACTCGGTAAATGGTTAGGCGATAAAGAAATACCCGATCCATACAGACAAAGTTTAGAAGCGTTTGAACACGTTTACGATTTAATCGATAGCGCGTGTAGCGCTTGGCAAAAGTATTTATAAGGATAGGCTAGTACATGAATGCTCAGCCCACTGCAATAGCAGCAAATAAGCAAAACCGAACAAGCGAGCAAAGCCCAAGTCAAGAGATAGACTTAATGGCGCTAATAGGTGCGCTGCTTGACCGTAAATTATTTATAATAGCACTCACCACTGTGTTTATGTTTATAGGCGTGGTGTATGCGGTGTTTTCTACTCCTATATATCAAGCAACGGCGATGATACAGGTTGAAGAAAGCGGCGGCTCAGTCCCTGGGTTTGACGACATGGCAGGTATGTTTGAAAGCACTTCAGCCGCAGTAACAGAGATTGAGCTTTTAAAATCGCGCTCAATAATAGGTGAAGCCGTTGATACACTAAAGCTTGATGTTACAGTAGAGCCAAAGCTCTACCCTTTCATTGGCGGTCGGGCCTTTCGTAAGTTCAGCCCAATGAACGCAGGTGACTTAGCTGAGCCTAGCTTTGGTGCAAGCTCATATGCATGGGGCGGCGAGGGTGTTGATGTATTTAGATTTGATGTGCCAAAATCAGCTGTTGGGATCGAGTTTACGCTTGTAGCGCAAGAGAATAACAGTGTTTCGCTTGTAAATGACGATGGCGAACAAATATTGGCAGGTAAAGTAGGGCAAGAGCTTACAAATGGTAAGTTTAACCTAACGGTACGTAGTATAAATGCTCGTGCGGGTACTGAATTTATAATTTCTCGCAAAGACCGCCTCAATACTATTTTAGATTTACAAGCAGCTATTGGCGCAAGCGAAAAAGGCAAAGACTCCGGTATTATTAACTTAAGCTTGCAAAGCGCTAAACCAAGTTATGCTGAAAAAGTACTGGATAAAGTAGCGGCTATTTATGTGCGCCGTAATGTTGAACGTAACAGCGCAGAAGCTAAAAAATCACTCGATTTTTTAGAGGTACAACTCCCTGAGATTAAAAAACAACTCGAATACGCTGAAGAGCGTTTTAACGAATACCAAATTAAACGTCAATCAATCAATATCACGCTTGAAACCCAAGGTGTACTTGAGCAAGTTGTTGAGCTTGAAACTAAACTGCAAGAGCTAGAGCTTAAACGCCTTGAAATGAGCCGCAAGTTTAAAGAAAGCCACCCAACCTATCAAGGTGTCCTTGAGCAAATTGAAGCAGTTGAAAAACAAAAACAAAGGCTAGTTGGCGAGGTAGGTAACCTACCAGAAACTCAACAAGAGCTACTACGCTTAAAACGTGATGTCGAGGTAAGTAACGAAATTTACACTTTATTATTAGCTAAAACTCAAGAGCTTGATATTGTGCGTGCAGGTACTGTAGGTAATGTACGTATAATTGATTATGCAGAGGTGAACACTTCAAAACCAGTTAAGCCAAAAAAAGCGTTAATCGTGGTAATGGCAACTATGTTAGGTGGAATGTTAGCAGTGGCCATTGTTTTAGTACAAAAAGCCATGCATAAAGGCGTTGAAGATCCAAACGAGATTGAGGCAATCGGTCTACCTGTATACGCCAGCGTACCGTACTCAGATTACCAAGATAAACTCACTGGTTTTAGTAAAGCCCGTAAAGCTAAAAATAAGCCTAAGTCAATATTGGCCCTTGATAACCCAGCTGACTTGTCAATAGAGGCACTACGTAGCTTACGTACCAGTTTGCACTTTGCGATGATGGAGTCTAAAAACAACTTAATTGCTATATCTGGCCCAAGCCCAGGTGTAGGTAAATCGTTTATATCGGTTAACTTAGCCTCAGTACTAGCGCAAAGTGGCAAAAAAGTATTAATCATTGATGCCGATATGCGTAAAGGTTACTTGCAAACTCAGTTTGGTATTAAATGGGATGATGGCTTAAGTGATTACTTATCAGGTCGTTTAAACTTAAGCGAAGTGACAAAACCAACACAAGTTGAAGGTTTAAGCGTAATTACCCGCGGCCAAATACCGCCAAACCCATCAGAGTTACTAATGCACTCAAACTTTAGTAAGTTAGTTGAAGAGGTAAGCGCCGAGTACGACTTAGTAATCATAGATACACCACCTATTTTAGCGGTAACAGATCCGGCAATCGTCAGTGCCCACACTGGTACAACATTGCTTGTTACTCGCTTTGGCCAAAACCACATTAAAGAAATAGAGCTAACCCGAGCCCGCTTTGAACAAAACGGCACAGACGTAAAAGGCGTGGTATTTAACGGCGTAGTTAAAAAAGCCAGCAACGCTTACGGTTATTATGGTTACTACAACTACGAATATAAATCGGATAAGTGATAAATAGGTGCTAGCAGCTAGGCCCTAGATCCTAAAGCCTAGAAAATTTGGTTTAATGTAGGCGAGTGGCTTGCCACCGCGAAAGTAAAAGGTTCACTACAGAGCTCACAGAGGAAATAACAGATATTCATTTTATATGTATTCTCTCTTTTCTGTGTAGCCAAATGCCTCAGTGCCTTTTGCGGTATAAAAAGATGGTTATGATTATTTACTTAGCCCGCAGCTCGTAGCTCGTAAATTAATTGAAAATTCACAAAGGACGTAAAAGTGAAAGTATTAACAGTATTTGGTACTCGCCCAGAAGCCATTAAAATGGCACCTCTTGTACACGCCCTAGCTAACGATAGCCGCTTTGATGCTAAAGTATGTGTAACGGCGCAGCATCGTGAAATGCTAGACCAAGTACTTGAGCTGTTTAAAATTACCCCTGAGTACGATTTAAATTTAATGAAAGCAGGGCAAACACTGCCAGAAGTAACAAGCCGTATTTTACAAGAGTTAACTCCTGTACTTAAAGAATTTAAGCCTGACGTTGTGCTTGTCCATGGCGACACGGCAACTACGTTTGCAGCGAGTTTAGCAGCATATTATGAGCAAATTGCAGTAGGTCACGTAGAAGCAGGCTTACGCACAGGTAATATTTATTCGCCATGGCCAGAAGAAGGTAACCGCAAATTAACGGGTGCATTAACAAAATTCCACTTTGCGCCAACGGATACCTCAAAAGCGAATCTTTTAAAAGAAAACTATGCAGATGATAATATATTTGTAACCGGCAACACGGTTATTGATGCGTTATTACTGGTTAAGCAACAAATAGAAGATGACGCAGAGCTAAGTAATACATTAGCTGCGCAATTCCCAATGCTTGATGAAAGTAAAAAGCTTATTTTAGTAACAGGCCATCGCCGTGAAAGCTTTGGTGGTGGTTTTGAGCGTATTTGTGAAGCGCTAGCGGAAACAGCCAAAGCTCACCCTGATTCACAAATACTTTACCCTGTACATTTAAACCCAAATGTTCAAGAGCCAGTAAAACGTATTTTAAAAGATGTAGACAACGTACATTTAATAGAGCCGCAACAGTACCTACCATTTGTTTATTTAATGAACCGTTCCCACATTATTTTAACTGATTCAGGTGGCATTCAAGAAGAAGCCCCAAGTTTAGGTAAGCCAGTACTGGTAATGCGTGATACTACAGAGCGCCCAGAAGCAGTAGATGCAGGCACTGTTAAATTAGTTGGTACTGACGTAGCAAAAATAACATCTGCACTAAATGAGTTATTAGCTGATGATGCTGCATATAAAGCAATGAGCCGTGCCCATAACCCGTATGGTGACGGCCAAGCATGCCAGCGCATTTGCGATGTTTTAGCAAAATAATAAGCGTAGGCGCTGGTTTACCCCGCGTATTACTCTTAAAAAATAATATGACAAGCTAAAAATACATAAGTAAAGCTTGCCAGAAAAAATTTTAAAATTAAAATTTGTAGAACCTAGAACCTAGAAC
>NZ_PDUS01000028.1:6307-32278 GCF_002723455.1 Pseudoalteromonas sp. 3D05
ACCTAGAACCTAGAACCTATTTAAAAAGGATTATCATGTCATTCAATACAATTTCAGTTATTGGTTTAGGCTATATCGGCTTACCAACAGCTGCGATGTTTGCATCACGTAAAAAAAACGTAATTGGTGTTGATGTAAATCAGCACGCGGTAGATACAATTAACCGTGGTGAAATTCATATAGTAGAACCCGATCTAGACATGATCGTACATGCAGCAGTAACAGAGGGCTATTTAAAAGCAGTAATCTCTCCAGAGCCTGCTGATGCATTTTTAATTGCAGTACCAACACCATTCAAGAACAATGACTCTACAATACCAGAACCTGACTTAAGCTACATAAAGAAAGCCTCTGAAGCTATTGCACCAGTGCTTAAAAAAGGGGATTTAGTAATACTAGAATCTACCTCACCGGTTGGTGCTACAGAGCAAATGGCGGAGTGGTTAGCTGCAGCCCGCCCTGATTTATCATTCCCTTCCCCTAATAAAGAGCATGCAGGTGGAAATGTTGATGTAAATGTAGCACATTGCCCAGAGCGAGTATTACCAGGCCATGTAGTGCGTGAGTTGGTTGAAAATGACCGTGTAATTGGTGGCATGACTGCCAAGTGTTCAGCCCGCGCTGTTGAGCTTTACAAAACATTTGTACAAGGTGAATGTGTAATAACCAATGCCCGTACCGCAGAAATGGCAAAGTTGACTGAAAACTCATGCCGTGATGTGCAAATTGCCTTTGCTAATGAGTTATCCATCATTTGTGATAAGTTAGATATCGATGTTTGGGAACTTATATCACTGGCTAACCGCCATCCACGGATTAACATTTTACAACCAGGTCCTGGTGTTGGTGGGCATTGTATAGCGGTAGACCCATGGTTTATTGTGAGTAAAACGCCTGAAGAGGCACAAATAATTCATACAGCACGTAAAGTGAACGATGAAAAGCCGCAATGGGTAATTAATAAAGTTAAGTTAGCTATTGCAGACTTTTTACAAGCTAACCCTACAAAAACGGCAAAAGATGTCACTGTAGCTTGTTATGGGCTGGCATTTAAGCCTGATATAGATGACTTACGCGAAAGCCCCGCTTTAAATATTACAAAGCAAATTGCTGAGTTACACTCAGGGGCTGTTATCGCTGTTGAGCCTAATATTCATTCTTTACCAAATCACATAGCCGAACTAGAGTTAGCTACATTTTCGGTTGCCAAAGAAAGGGCAGATATTCATTTGTTACTTGTTGACCATAAAGAATTCAAAGTTCAGAAAATGAAAAATAATTACTTAATCGATACTAAAGGAATTTGGGGTTAGATATGAATCACGTATTAAACTTAGTTGGACGTCATAAGGCACTTTTTACGCAGGATATTAATACTGCAGAAAATGAGCTTACCAAAGAAGTTTCTCAATCTCGTTTTCTTGTTTTAGGTGGTGCAGGCTCAATTGGTCAAGCTGTAACGAAAGAAATTTTTAAACGTAACCCTAAAAAACTACATGTTGTCGATATTAGCGAAAACAATATGGTCGAGCTGGTACGTGATATTCGCAGTTCTTTCGGTTATATCGAGGGGGATTTTCAAACATTTGCATTAGATATTGGTTCTATTGAATACGATGCTTTCATACAAGCTGATGGACAGTATGATTATGTTCTCAATTTATCTGCACTAAAGCATGTCCGTAGTGAAAAAGACCCATTTACATTAATGCGTATGATCGATGTAAATGTATTTAATACGGATAAAACTATTCAGCAATCAATTGATTGTGGCGCAAAGAAATATTTTTGTGTATCTACTGATAAAGCTGCTAACCCTGTAAATATGATGGGTGCCTCAAAGCGCATTATGGAAATGTTTTTAATGCGTAAAAGCGAAAAAATCGCTATTTCAACAGCTCGCTTTGCAAACGTTGCATTTTCTGATGGCTCATTATTACATGGCTTTAACCAGCGTATACAAAAGCAACAACCAATAGTTGCTCCTAGCGATATAAAACGCTATTTTGTTACACCTCAAGAGTCTGGTGAACTATGTTTAATGTCATGTATTTTTGGTGATAACCGGGATATTTTCTTCCCAAAACTAAGCGAAGCATTACATCTTATTACATTTGCTGACATTGCAGTTAAATACCTCAATGAACGAGGCTATGAACCGTATTTATGTAAAACGGAAGATGAGGCGCGTGAATTAGTTAAAACGTTACCAGCACAAGGTAAATGGCCATGCCTTTTCACTGAAAGTGATACAACGGGTGAAAAAGATTTCGAAGAGTTTTTTACCGACAGTGAAGAACTCGATATGGCCCGTTTTGAGAATCTAGGTATTATTAAAAATACGCCTGAATTTGACCTGCAGCTATTAAACGAATTTGAAAGCGAAATTGCTTCAATGAAAAATAATAAAGCGTGGACTAAAGAGCAAATTGTGGCGCTTTTCTTTAAAATGATCCCAGGGTTTGGTCATAAAGAGACCGGGAAATATCTTGATGGAAAAATGTAAGCGGGTGTCGTTATTATGAATAAGCAATTTGTTTCGTTTGTAAAAGACCTTTATCAAACTGATGAATTTATTCCATTACATGCGCCTACGTTTGCAGGTAATGAACAACAATACGTAGCAGAGACCATTAATAGCACATTTGTATCAAGTGTTGGTAAATTTGTTGATGACTTTGAAAATCATATTGAGATTTACACAGGTACTGCCAAAGCTGTTGCGACTGTAAATGGCACTGCAGCATTACATGCTGCGTTGTATATGGCAGGGGTTAGAGCAAATGATATAGTGATAACTCAAGCGCTTACATTTGTAGCTACCTGTAATGCATTACATCACATGGGCGCGCAGCCTGCATTTGTCGATGTTTCACCTATTAGTTTAGGGTTGTGCCCAAAGGCTTTAGAGTTGTTTTTAGATGAATACGCAGTTTTAACAGAAACTGGACCTATTCATAAAACTACAAGGCAGCGTATTAAAGCCGTTGTCCCTATGCACACGTTCGGGCACCCAGTTGAGTTGCATGAGCTTATGGCTGTATGCACTAAGTGGCAAATTAGTTTAATTGAAGATGCAGCTGAGAGTTTGGGTTCTTTTTATAAAGGTCAACACACAGGTACATTTGGCGATTATGGCGCTATTAGCTTTAACGGCAACAAAGTTATTACCACTGGCGGCGGCGGTATGGTGTTGTGTAAAACCTTAGATGCAGGTAAACATACTAAGCATGTAACTACAACCGCAAAAGTTCCTCATCCCTATGAGTTTTATCATGATGAAGCGGGTTTTAACTATCGCATGCCAAACTTAAATGCTGCGCTAGGCTGTGCACAAATGGAATCACTGCCTGCTTTTATCGAAAATAAACGTAAGCTCGCTTTATTGTATGCAGATTTTTTCAATAACTCAGAGTATCAATTTGTTACAGAGCCAAACTATGCCAAATCTAATTACTGGTTAAATGCAATAATTTGCCCGGATAAACAATCTCGTGAAGAACTGCTAAAAAATGCTAACGACAATGGTGTGATGACCAGACCAATTTGGCAATTGATGCATCGCTTACCGATGTTTAAAGATGTACTTAGAGGTGATCTTTCCTATTCTGAATTTATAGAAAGTCACTTGGTTAATATCCCAAGCTCACCAGTTAAAAGTTTAGGTGGAGTATAAATTTATGAAGGTTGCTGTTTTTACAGGCACGAGAGCTGAATATGGCTTACTCTTTTGGCTTTTAAAAGATATACAAGCTGACCCTGAACTGACATTGCAGCTGCTTGTTTCTGGTATGCACTTATCTTCAGAATTTGGTGAAACCTATAAGCAAATTGAACAAGATGGGTTTGAGATTGATGAAAAAATAGAAATTTTACTCTCCTCTGATACCGCAGTGGGTACTGCAAAGAGTATGGGGTTAGGAGTGCTTGGTTTTGCTGATGCATTAAACCGTTTAAAGCCCGATGCGATCGTGATTTTGGGCGATAGATTTGAAGCACTTGCAGCGGCACAAACGGCAATGATTTTGCGTATTCCTATTCTCCACCTGCATGGCGGTGAAATTACAGAAGGCGCTTATGACGATGCAATCCGCCACGCCATAACTAAATTGAGTTATTTGCACGGGACATCGACAGAAGAATATCAACAGCGTGTAATTCAATTAGGGGAGCAGCCTGAACGTGTACGCAATATTGGAGCTATAGGGCTTGACCACCTAAAGCGTGGTGAGTTTATGAATATAGATGAAATTGCAGACTCTTTAGGATTCAAACTTGGTCAGCGCTACTTTTTGGTGACTTATCATCCCGTTACTTTAGGTAATGAACAGCCAGAGCAAAGCTTTAATGCTTTACTTGAAGCGTTAACTGATTTTCCTGACTATCAGGTGATTTTAACCTACCCTAATGCTGACGATGGTGGCCGCCGTATCATTCCAATTCTTGAAGAGTACGCTAAGCAACAACCTGAAAGAGTGCATGCAATTCCATCACTTGGCCAAAAGCGTTATTTAAGTGCTGTTAAACATGCCGCTGTAGTCATTGGTAATTCATCAAGTGGCGTAATCGAAGTGCCGTCATTTAATGTGCCCACTGTGAATATAGGCGTTAGGCAAAAAGGTCGTTTAGCTGCTAAAAGCGTATTGCATTGTGATGCTACTAAGGCTGGAATTAAAGCTGCTATAAACAGCGCTCTTCAAGTTAATTATAAAACGCCAGGTGAAAAAATATCGAATCCTTATGGTGCCGGTAATGCAAGTGAGCAAGCTATCGCCATGCTCAAAACTCTAAACTTCGAACCAAGTAAGTCTTTTTACGATTTAAAGTGAGCATACTATGACCTTAATTATTGCAGAAGCTGGTGTTAATCATAACGGCAGTGACGAAATAGCTTTTTCTCTTGTTGATGCCGCCCATAAAGCGGGGGCAGATATCGTCAAGTTTCAAACATTTAAAGCCAAAAATTTAGTGACGGAAGAGGCACAACAAGCCGAATATCAAATAACTAACAGTGGCCAAAAAGAATCTCAGTTCTCAATGTTAAAACGACTTGAGCTCAGCTATGAGTCGCACCACAAATTAGTCAAATATTGTAATGACCTAGGTATCGAATTTTTATCAACAGCTTTTGATTCAGAAAGCCTGTCATTTTTAGTTGATGATTTAGGTATAACTAGGTTAAAACTGCCATCAGGCGAGATCACTAATGCACCTCTGGTACTAGAGCATGCAAGAACAGGGTGTGACCTAATTGTCTCAACAGGTATGGCTACACTATCAGAAATAGAGCAAGTGTTATCGGTGATTGCTTTTGGCTACTTAAACCCACAGGGCACGCCAAATGATGAAACATTACAAGCGGCGTATTTTTCTGAGCAAGGTAAACAACTATTAAAAGAAAAAGTGACCTTGCTACACTGTACAACAGAATACCCGGCTCCTTTTGGCGATATAAATTTAAATGCAATGGATACAATGAAAGATGCATTCAAACTGGCAGTTGGCTATTCTGATCACAGTGAAGGCATAATTGTACCGGTTGCAGCTGTAGCTAAAGGTGCCGTTTTAATTGAGAAACACTTTACAGTTGATAAAAGCCTGCCAGGGCCCGACCATAAAGCATCGCTGGATCCACAAGAATTAAAAGCCATGGTTGATGGTATTCGCACGGTTGAAAAAGTAATGGGAGATGGTATTAAAGGACCTCGACCATCAGAAGTAAAAAATAAAAGCGTAGCCCGTAAAAGCCTTGTAGCGGCAAATGCAATTACTGCTGGTGAATTATTTAGTGAAAACAACCTAGCTGTAAAGCGCCCAGGAAGTGGTTTAAACCCAATAAAGTATTGGCATTACTTAAATAAAGCAAGCAGCAAAAACTATAAAGCTGGCGACTTAATTGATGAGTAACCCCGGATATTTAATTATCGGCGGTGGTGGGCATGCTGCGGCCCTTGCTGAAATATTAATTAAGCAAAACAAACCATTATTAGGTGTTGTCGCGCCAGATATTTTAGCTGGTCATGCTATTTTTGATACTGTTCAGCATTACTTACAAGATGATGACGTATTAGCGTTTTCAGTTGATAAAGTATTATTAGTTAACGGTATAGGCGCAATGCCGCGACAAACGCTAAGAGAAAAAGTTTATACGCGTTTTATCGAGTTAGGTTATACATTTGCAACAGTTATTGCAGATTCAGCGTTAGTGTCAGATTATGCGGTACTGGCTAAAGGTGCACAAATTATGAATAACGCAGTGATTAATATTGGTAGTGAAATTGGCGAAAACACCATAATAAATACCTCAGTTTCAGTTGATCATGATTGCAAAATTGGTGCTCACTGCCATCTAGCTCCAGGCACAACATTAAGCGGGCAGGTAAAAGTGGAGAGTAATGTTCATATAGCTACAGGTAGTGGTATTATTAATAATGTAACGATAGGTTGTAATACGATTATTGGGGTTGGGGCTAATGTTACAAAATCAATTCCAAAATATTCTATAGCGTATGGTGCACGTTCAATAATTAAAGGATTAGGTGAATAGAGATGACGATTAACTGGAAAAAAGTTGTAGTTAGCCCTTCCGATTCGATTAAAGATGTATTAAAAGTTATTGATAAAGAAGCACTTAGGGTTGCTTTAGTTGTTGATAATAGAAAGCTAATAGGTATGGTAACGGATGGTGATGTGCGCAGGGGGATTTTACAAGGCGTTGAATTAGAGTCGCCTGTAAGTTTAATTATGAATGCGAACCCTGTTAGTGCAAATAAATCATTAAGTAGTAATGAATTAAAAGCACAGATGCAGTCAATGAAGATTTTATCGTTACCGCTTGTTGATGATAATGGGGAGCTTGTTGGCTTAAAAACTCTATATGAAACATTAACCATAGAAAAAAGAGAAAATCCTGTATTTATTATGGCTGGCGGTTTTGGCACTCGATTAAAGCCGTTAACAAATAATTGTCCAAAACCAATGCTGAAAGTAGGCGGTAAGCCTATGCTTGAAACATTAATTAATAGTTTTAAAAGTCATGGTTTTTACCGATTTTATATTTCTACACACTATCTCCCTGAAGTGATAATGAATTACTTTGGAGATGGTAGTGACTTTGAAATAGAAATTACATACATTCATGAGGAAACCCCTCTAGGGACTGGTGGTGCATTATCATTACTACCAGAATCATTACCAAAAGAGCCATTGATTATGATCAATGGTGATATTTTAACAAATGTTGACTTTAGTAAAGTGCTTAATTTTCATGAAAAGCACCAAAGCGATGCGACTATGTGTGTTCGGGACTACGAAATAAAAGTACCATTTGGTGTAATTGAAGGTAACGGCCATGAAATTACCGGTATAGTTGAAAAGCCGACATATCGTTATTTTGTTAATGCGGGCATTTATGTGATTTCAAATGAAATTATAAAATCGCTGAAAAATAATGAGTATTTAGATATGCCTACTTTATTTGAATTAAAGAAAGAACATGGCAATAAAATCCTAAAATTTCCAATTCACGAATATTGGTTAGATGTTGGACGCCATGATGACTTTAATAAAGCACAAGTTGATATTTATGAGTTAGGTCTATAAAATGAAGCCAAAAGTGTTAGCTGTTGTGCCTGCTCGTGCGGGAAGTAAGCGTCTCCCCCAGAAAAATATAAAGCCGTTAAATGGCTTACCGCTCATCGCCCATACTTTTGAGGCGATAAAGCAATCTGAATATATTACGGCTACAATTGCTACATCAGATTGCCCTGAAGTTCTTAGAATCAGCGAGCAATATAAAAACACCTACCCATTGAATCGACCCGCAAAGCTAGCATCTGATACTGCATCGTCTATTGATGTTGTACTTCATGCTATTGAGTTTGCAAAGCAACTAGGTATGTTTGATGTGATTTGCTTGTTACAACCAACATCTCCTCTACGCACCACGCAAGATATAGATAGCGCAATTGCTTTATATATTGAAAAGCAAGCTAGAGGCGTAGTTTCTTTAACAAAATGCCAGCATTCACCGCAATGGACTACGTCATTAGATACTTATATAGAGTTTAAGCAATTTATAAAAGGGCTGACTAATACTCGTTCTCAGGGTCTTAAAGAGTTTTATCAATTGAATGGCGCAATTTATTTAATTGATCGAGCTACATTACTAAGTACCAAAAAGCTTTTTTTAGAGGATGATTATTATCCATTTATTATGGCTGAAAAAAATTCGATAGATATAGATACTGAAATGGACTTTATAATGGCAAACATTCTGATGAGTAAGGGTAGATGTGATTAAGGTTCGCGGCTTTATTGTTTCAGATATTTTGTCGAAGGGTATAACCGCAGCTTTTATACCTCTATTTGCTTACTATATGGGCCCAAGCGATCTGGCTGCATTTGGCGGTTGGTTCTTAGTTTTTACAACTGTAAGTTTGTTCTTAAGCCTTGGTAGTCCTTCATATTTTTCAAAAAAAATAGTTGATAATAATGATGTTGACGAAGAGCTATTTCTATTTTTTATTCTTACTACTATTGTGTTGTTAGTATTTATAATTATTTGTTTTTCTTTTAAAGCTGATTTTACTCCTTTCTTGTGTGCATATTTTTTTGTTTTTTATCAATTAAGGTTATCTATATTGAGAGTGAGTAATAGACTTTACTCATATTGTAAAAATAATCTAGCGTTCTCTTTTTTATGCTCCATTGTACCATTTTTCGCTTACCTTTATTTCGACACTTGGTTTGCTAGAGTTTACTTTTATATTTTTATAACTGTGATCTTTGGAGGGGGGGCAATTTGGTTCTTACTTTGTTTTCGAACTTTTATTTTTAACTACAAGAAGTTAAAGCTTTTTTCAATTGATATTGTAAAGTTTGGTTTACCACTCTCTCTGGGTGGAACTATATTTTCACTGAGAACTTTATTTGATTTTTCGATGTTAGAAGATAATGGTAGTAAAGATTTAGCTGCTTCTTATTTTTTATCATTTCAAGTTATATCTATAATTTTACTTTTAGGGGCTATATTAAATAGAACATTACAACCTGCAGTTTTTAAATTGATTCGCGATGAGAAGAACTATAGTTCTCTATTAAATAATGTATCTATAAAAATGCTACTAGTATTAGTACCATTGTTGCTATTTGGATGGTTCTTTTCTTTACTTTATAGTGAATATGATGGGCTTTATTTATTTTTTGTGCCAATGTCTATTGGTGCAATTGTTTATACTATTGCACAATTATATAGTAGTGTATTTCTATATCATACCGAGTCAATGGGTTTACTTTTATGTGCAGTGTTGTCATCATTTTTACATGTTTTCTCTACACTGGTTTTTATATTTATAAATAAAGTTGAGCTAGTAGGTGCTTCATCCTTAATTAGTTCAATGTTTTTTGTTTTTTATATATTTAATTTGAAGAAGAAGTTTAAAAATGTTAGAGCATAAAGGTAGATTTAGTAGTGATTATTTTCTCGGTATTTTAATATCATTTCCTTTAGCTTACCCAGGGCCACCTTTTTATATTTTTTCATTTTTTGTTTTATCATTTCTTCTTCTTCGTGCCTTTAATGAGAAAGTAGAAATTGACTTTTTTGCTGTGATACTCCTTTTTATTAATTCGATTTCGTTGATACTTTCTTCTCTTATATTTAACTTTGAATTTGGGGCGGGAAGTTTTACTGCGCTTTTAGGTGGGTGTATATTTTTTATTTTTTTTATACTAACTCATTTTATTCGTGATAATGGTGCTTTTATTAAAGGCTTCATAGATGGAATATTTGTTCTTTGCTTAGCAACCATTTTGTTGTTTTTTTTATTAGGGGCTTATAAATATGGGGTTAAAATATTTTACATTCCTGATTATAGGTTGTGGGCTGAAGGGGTACTTCCAGACTGGCCAAATTATATAGTTTTTTTCTTTTGTTGTGCGGTATTACTATTGTTACTGAGAGATAAGAAAGTTAGTGTTTATCTTGTGCTTATATTACTAGCGGCAGCAATGACCACATCTAGATTATTTCTAGTCTGTCTTTTATTATCAATTACAATGTTAGGTTTTTTAAAGCTGTCAAAAAAATCGTTTTTAATGCTAATTACATTACTTATAGTGACTTATTTTCTCGCTGATTTTACGATAGGCTTTGATGAACAGATAGTTGAAAGGATGAGTAAATCAAATGATAGGGAAGGACTTTTTTCTGTATTAATCGAATTGTGGAGTTCTAGGCCTTTTCTTGGCTATGGTGTTATCTCGTTACATGAAGTAGCTGATTTAGATTATGCATCATTCCATAATAGCTATCTTGAAATGTTAGTCAAAGGTGGTGGAGTTGGTTTTGTATTGTTTATTGCATTTATTCTTAGAGGAGGGATTATCCTTTACTCTAGCGCTATTCCAAAAACTGATAAAACTATGTTATTTATTATTCTATTTTTCTTTTTGTTTTCAAGTTTGTTTCAGAATTATTTGAAACATCCACACATAATGGTTTTGTTTACATTTTTATTTTATGTTCTGCCAAGTAGTTATAAAAAAGAAAAACTTGCTTAATTTTGGAGTTGTTTTGAGTTATCCAGATTTTTATTATAGATCAATATTATATATTGATAATGTAAAACCTATATTGAATTTTTCTAAAAGTTATTTTTCATCATTAGATGAAGCAGAAAGTTTTTGTAATTTTGTTGTTATGAATAGTTCAATATATAGAAGTGATACTAAATGTGAGACTAATGAAATATTGAAAGAAAATGTGAGAGCAAAGAAGGTTTTTTCTATTGTTTTGAAATTTTTCATTCACAAATTGTTTAGGATTCATTATAAAGTAAAAACCAAAAATAAAGTGGAACAACTTATTAAAACTTGGGTTGAACTTAATTATCTAACATATGAAGATCGTGTCGGTAATATCTCAAAGTCGTTGTGTTTAGTTTTGCCTTTCCCCTTAAGTGTAAGTCGGCAGTTAAAATACGTATTAATGCTAAGAAAGTTACGAGTTCGATATTGTTTATATGGGCTTGGTTATTCGATGAGAGATCTAATTACCTTTCTTCTTAAAAGGGATATGCTTTCTTTATTTCAGCTAGAATATAATGCAAATGGAAAATCAGCTTCAGAATTTTTAAAATGTAAAAAATTAAAAGAAATATTAGTAATGGATGATGTTGATCCTTTTTCATGTGTCGTTAATAAACATTTATCTTTGAATAAAATTAGAGTTGAATGCACTTTGCATGGAGTTGGTACTTATGCTCCGTTTTACTTTGCAGACATAGTAAATGTTTTTAATGAAGCTCAATCTGAATATTATAAGCGCTTTAGACCTAATTTAATTACTAATACTTTGTATGAACCAAAAAAGTTAGATTTTCCTATAGGCTTTGATAATATTGTTTTTTATTCTGGGTTGTCAGTTACTACAGGGGACTTGAATAGGATGGTTGAAGAGCGAGTGTTGGGTTTATTGGCTGATTTATGCAATAAATATTCAGTTGAGATTCGGGTTAAGCTACACCCTAACTTTAAGGGCGTTTATAACTCAAGTGTTAAAAAGTTTGATGGTTTAATTAGCGATAATACACTGAATGTCAGTTTATACTCTACATCATACTATACAGTTAAAGTCGGAAAATCTATTTTGATTGAAACAAAGGAAATTCCAACTATGGCTTTATTTGGTACGGGAGAGTCTATTATTTGTGAATCAAACCTCGAAAGTATATTTAAATAAGGTTGTTTTTTTTGTTTACTTTATTCGCGAAAAGAGTCCGTCAATTTTTATGGGCTTTAAAATATGGAAGGTTACTCGAGATACTTTCAAAAGATATATATTGTGTAGGTGGATTTTCTAAAAGTCGAAAAGCAGAGATGATTTTCAATGGCAAGAGAGTCTATATTGGCCCAAACTGTAATGTTGGGTGCAGAATAGAGTTTTATAGCTCAATTCTTATTGGACCTAATGTATCATTTGTCGGTGCTGATCATGTTTATAATGATTTGGGATCGTTAATGTTTGACTCCGGAAGACCGGAAATGAAGGGAATAATAATTGAAGACGATGTTTGGGTTGGGCATGGCGCTATTATTATGGATGGGGTTAAACTTGGCCGTCATTCTATAATAGCGGCAGGATCAATTGTTACGAAGGATACAGTCCCTTTTTCAATAAATGCAGGTTGTCCTTCAAAGATAATAAAATATCGCTTTGATGATATGAAAATGAGAGAAGAATATTTAAAAAATATTTCTTATAGGATGTTGAGATGAAACAAATACTTCAGGATATGGCTAAAGGAGGTTCGGCCGTAGTTGAAGCTCCAGCCCCGTCAGCTACTAAAAACAATGTTGTAATTAATACAACTATAACGCTTATTTCAGCCGGCACAGAGCGCATGCTGGTTGATTTTGGTAAAGCTAACCTTATTGATAAGGCGCGCTCACAACCAGATAAAGTAAAAATGGTGCTTGAAAAAGTACAAACCGATGGTTTGATGACTACTGTTGATGCGGTTAAATCTAAGCTTGCACAGCCATTACCGTTAGGTTATTGCAATGTAGGTGTGGTGGATATTGTAGGGAAAGGTGCTGAGGGTTTTAAAGTTGGTGATAGGGTTGCTTCTAATGGGCCTCACGCTGATGTGGTACGTGTTGCAAAAAACTTAGTTGCAAAAATACCGGATAATGTTACGGATGAAGAAGCTGCTTTTACCGTTGTTGCAAGTATTGGCTTGCAAGGCATTCGTTTAGCTAACCCAACAATGGGCGAGTGTTTTGTTGTTACTGGTGTTGGCTTAATTGGTTTATTAACTGTGCAAATGCTACGTGCTCAAGGTTGCCGAGTATTAGCTATCGACTTTGACCAATCAAAACTTGATTTAGCAAAACAGTTTGGTGCTGAAATTTGTAACCCAGGCAAGGGAGAAGATCCAGTTGCTGCAGGTATGGCGTTTAGTCGTGGTGTTGGTGTAGATGGGGTTATTATTACAGCATCAACAAAATCAAACGATCCTGTCACACAGGCGGCTAGAATGAGCCGTAAACGTGGGCGCATCATTTTAGTGGGTGTAATTGGCCTTGAATTAAGCCGCGCTGACTTTTACGAAAAAGAGTTAACCTTTCAGGTTTCATGCTCTTATGGCCCTGGCCGTTATGATCCAAGTTATGAAGAGCAAGGTAACGATTACCCTTTATCGTTTGTTCGCTGGACGGAACAGCGCAACTTTGAAGCAATTCTTGATATGATGTCAGGTGGCCAGATAGATGTTAAACCATTAATAACTCATCGCTTTAAATTTGAGAATGCTAGCGATGCTTATGAACTTTTAACTACAGATAAAACTGCCTTAGGAATTTTACTGCAGTTTGAATCTGAAAGTGTAAAACGCCATAGTAAAACAATAAGCCTGCAGTCAGAGCCAACATATACAAAAGATGAGCCTGTAGTTGGTTTTATTGGCGCTGGTAATTATGCGTCACGTGTTTTAATCCCTGCATTTAAAGAGGCAGGTGCGAAATTCCATAGTATTTCTACTTCTGGTGGAATAAATGGCGTAATTCATGGTGAAAAAGCGGGTTTTAGCGAAGCTACAACTGATACTCAGAGTATGATAGAAAACCCGAGTATTAATACAATCGCTGTAGTAACCCAACATAATAGCCATGCTTATTTTGTTCAGCAAGCACTAAAAGCGGGTAAAAATGTATTTGTTGAAAAGCCATTAGCTATTACGCATGAAGAGCTTGCTGATGTAAAAACTGCTTACGATGAAGCTATTAAAGCAGAGAAAGCACCTAAGTTAATGGTCGGTTTTAATCGCCGTTTTTCTCCGCAAATTCAAAAAATGAAAGAGTTACTTGCTCCAATTAAAGAGCCTAAGTCATTTATTATGACTATGAATGCGGGAAGTATCCCTGCAGACCATTGGACACAAGATAACAGTGTAGGTGGCGGTCGTATTATTGGTGAAGCATGCCATTTTATAGATTTAATGCGTTATTTAGTTGATAGCGAAATTGTGAGTGTTCAAGCTCGTAGAATGGGGGATACTGATGCGGTTGAAATTACTGAAGATAAAGCCGCTATTATTCTTGGTTTTGCTGATGGATCATTTGGTACTATTCATTATTTAGCAAATGGTGCTGCTAGCTTCCCTAAAGAGCGTGTTGAGGTTTTTGTGGCGGGTAAAGTGCTACAATTAGACAACTTCGTTAAACTAAAAGGCTTTGGTTGGCAAGGCTTTAAAAAGCTTAACTTATGGAAGCAAGATAAAGGACAGAATAATTGTTCTAAGTTATTTTTAGATGCAATTAAAAATGGTACGGCTGCACCTATCAGCGCTAGCGAAATATTTGAAGTTGCCTCTATTTCAATAGATATAGCGCAGCAGTTACGAAAACAATGAAGTCTGCATTAATTAAGTTATCTAAGATATTTCACACTTTGAAATATCTTAGATTTGAGCAGTTTTACTACAGAGCGCTCTATAGACTTACAAAACCTAAAGTTGTAAGTCCTATTGCTGATGGAACTAATAGCTTCTGCTGGCAAGGTCCTTGCCTTTTTAAACAGTCAATTTTTGAAAATCACAAAGTGTCTTTTTTAAATGAAGAGGGTGTGGTTGAAAAAAACACTGACTGGAATAGCGATAGGTATTCAAAACTTTGGTTGTATAATCTGCACTATTTTGATGATTTAAGCTCTGAAACTCATCAAGCGCGTGAGTCTATACATTATAATTTTATTAACCGCTGGATTGACGATAACCCTCCTTGCTCAGGAAATGGTTGGGAGCCCTACCCACTATCACTTCGGTTAGTAAACTGGGTTAAGTGGTTTAGTAAAAAAGAAAGTGTTGAACAAAAGTATTTAAATAGTATTACGCAACAGGCTAGCGCGCTGTCTCAACAGCTTGAATACCATATTTTAGGTAATCATTTATTTGCTAACGCCAAAGCATTGACTTTTGTTGGGGCTTTTTTACGAGGTGATGAGGCTGAACGTTTTTTAAATCTAGGT
This sequence comes from Pseudoalteromonas sp. 3D05, assembly GCF_002723455.1. Classification (GTDB taxonomy): domain Bacteria; phylum Pseudomonadota; class Gammaproteobacteria; order Enterobacterales; family Alteromonadaceae; genus Pseudoalteromonas. Next base: position 21,336 of record NZ_PDUS01000028.1, read on the forward strand.
TTAAAAATATTAGATAGAGAAATTGAAGAGCAATTTTTAGCCGATGGCGCTCATTTTGAATTGTCTCCAATGTATCATGAAATCCTGCTTTGGGATTTACTTGAGTTGATTGATTTAGCGAAAACGAGTCAAAATGTAATTCTATTAGCGCGTTTAAATGTTTGGGGGTTAGTGGCTAAAAAAGCACTTAATTGGCTTAAGTCAATGATTCACCCTGATGGTGAAGTCAGCTTTTTTAATGACGCGGCAATTGGCATCGCAGCAAGCCCCGCTGAAATTTTCAACTATGCTAATAAGTTAGGTCTTGAACACGAGTCACCATCAAACATACTAACTACCAATCATGCCAGTGGTTATAGTCGGGTGAAAAATGATAATTACACTTTTTTATTTGATCACGCAAACGTAGGGCCCGATTATCTACCTGGCCATGCACATGCTGATAGTTTAAGTTTTGAAATGTCAGTTGGTTCTCAACGTGTTTTTGTTAATTCAGGTACATCGCTGTACGGCGTTAGCAAAGAGCGCTTAAGGCAGAGAGAAACTCCAGCCCACAATACAGTAGTTGTTGATGGGCAAAGCTCTTCAGAGGTTTGGTCTGGCTTCCGTGTTGCTCGTAGAGCTTACACTCAACTTCTCAAGGCTAAAGAAAGCGCTGATAATATTACATTATCAGCAAGTCACGATGGCTATAAGCGATTAAAGCCAAAAGTTACTCACACAAGAACAATAAATGCGTTAACCGACTCTTGTATTATAACTGATGAATTATCTACTAAATCAGCCGCAGAATTTAATTTGCATGTTCATCCCGATGTAGAGGTAAAGCAAATAGATGAAACAAGTTTAGAGCTAAAGTTTGGATGCCAAAGTAAGGTGCTTTTAGTTAGTACACATGCGTGTTTTGTTGAAGAAAGCACTTGGCACCCAGAATTCGGTAAAACCATTCCCAATCAAAAAATAGTTATACCATTTACTAATGGTCAATTGATTACAGAAATAAAAATCCAAAAGGAATAGCTTTGAAAGTATTGGTGCTCTCATTTTATTACGCTCCCGATTTATGTGCTGGCTCATTCAGAACCACAGCTTTAATTGAGCAGCTAAAAAATAACCCTGATCTTGAGATTGAAGTTATTACAACTATGCCAAATCGGTATGCAAGTTTTGAGGCTGGTGCGCAGAAGCTTGAACAAACTGGCAATGTAACAGTTAGACGAATTGCTTTACCTTCGCATAAAAGTGGCATGCTGGATCAAATTAAATCTTTTGCTGCTTTTTATAAGCAGGTTAACAAACTTGTGAATGGTAAAAAGTATGATTTAGTTTTTGCAACGAGCTCTCGTTTATTTACTGCGTTTTTAGGGGCGAGAATTGCAAAACGAATTAATGCACCTCTGTATTTAGATATACGTGATATTTTTGTTGATACCCTAAAAGATGTGTTAAACCCAAAAGTTACTTTTGTTCTAAAACCCATACTGACATTAATCGAAAATTATACCTTTTCCACGGCTAAACATATTAATCTAGTATCAAAAGGTTTTGAGTGTTACTTTGTTAATCGTTTTAAAAGTGCAAACTACTCATGGTTTACAAATGGGATAGATAAAGAGTTTTTGGACACTGAATCGCCAACTGAATTAGAATCAAACAAGCCAGAATTGTTTACAGTACTATATGCAGGGAATATCGGTGAAGGTCAGGGGTTGAACACTATTATTCCTGAACTTGCAAAACTAGCTGGCGTCAAATATCATTTTAAAGTGATTGGAGATGGCGGCAGAAAGGCCGCTTTGGTTGAAGCAAGTAAGGGGATTGCTAATATCTCTTTTCATCCGCCAGTAAACCGTGAACAATTAATTCATGAGTATCTAAGTGCTGATATTCTCTTTTTACATTTAAACGATTACCCTGCTTTTGAAAAAGTGTTACCTTCAAAAATATTTGAATATGCCGCGGTGGGTAAACCTATTTTAGCCGGTGTAAGTGGTTATGCGGCTGAATTTATCAACCAAGAAGTTGATAACGCTGAAGTGTTTTACCCAAGCAATCATCAGCAAGCAGTTACTTCACTTAATTCATTAAAGCTTAGCCAAACGAATAGAGATAGCTTTATAAAAAAATATACGCGTACGAATATTATGATAAAAATGGCAAACTCAATAATTAGTTATGGTGGTAAAAAGTGAAACGGTTACTTATCACTGGTTACTCAGGTTTTGTTGGTAATAATTTAGTTGAGCAATTGAAAGGGAACTATCAACTAAATTTGCTAGGAAGAAAGCCATCTAATTTCGGAAATGTTTTCACACATGACTTGGACTCTAGTTCACTTTATAGTGACTCGCTTGTAAACGTCGATGTGGTAGTGCATTGCGCTGCAAGGGTCCATATTATGGATGATACTGCAAGTGACCCTCTTAATGAATTTAGAGCCGTAAATACTCTCGGAACACTTAATTTAGCTAAGCAAGCAGCACAAGCTGGTGTTAAGCGCTTTATATTTTTAAGCTCAATTAAAGTGAACGGTGAAAGTACGAGTGGTAAAATCCCTTTTACTGCAAGCGATAAATCAGCTCCGGAAGATCCTTATGGAATATCTAAAGCTGAGGCTGAACAACAATTATTAATGCTTGGTACAGAGACTGGGATGGAAATAGTGATTATTAGGCCGCCCCTTGTTTACGGTGAAGGTGTTAAAGCAAACTTTGCATCACTTATGCGCTTTGTTGGCAAAGGTTTACCATTGCCGTTTAGATCGATAAAAAGTAATAAGCGTAGTTTAGTATCAGTTTATAACTTGGTTGACTTAATTCAATTATGTATTGAGCACCCTAAAGCGGCCGGTCAAGTGTTTTTAGCTAGTGATGATCATGATTTATCAACCGCTGAAATGGTTGCACTAATGGCTAAGGTACAAAATAAAAGCAATTTTGCTCTTCCTGTGCCAGTTTGGTGTTTTAAATTAGCAGGTAAATTACTTAATAAGAGCGATGTTATTGATAGGCTCACAGGCTCTCTCCAGTTAGATATTACTCACACAAAAAACACCCTTGATTGGCAGCCGCCATACTCAGCTGAACATGGTTTCAAACTGGCTGCTAAAACCTCAACAAAATAATTAATGGATTTATAAATGATACGTTTGCTCGACTTTTTGTTTTCACTTTTTGGTTTGTTGTTTGCCTCACCATTTTTAGTGATTTTATACATTATTGGCTTGTTTGATACTGGCTCACCTATATTTACCCAAGAGCGTGTTGGCCGTAATAAAAAGCCTTTTACACTTGTTAAGTTTAGAACCATGACTGTTGATACTGCATCTGTAGCTAGTCACTTAGCAAGTACGGCTTCAATTACTCCTTTTGGTGGTTTTTTACGTAAAACTAAGCTTGATGAACTCCCGCAACTTTGGAATGTACTAAAAGGCGAAATGAGCTTGGTTGGCCCTCGCCCAGGTTTATTTAATCAAGAAGAATTAACTGCAGCTCGTGATGCTAAAAACGTATTTGCTGTACGCCCTGGTATCACCGGCCTTGCACAAGTTAACGAAATTGACATGTCTACCCCTGAGTTACTCGCAAAAACAGATCGCGAGATGATAGATACCATGACTATCGGTAATTACTTTAAATATATATTAATGACAGTAACCGGAAGTGGTAGTGGGGATCGGGTTAAGTAAAGGTTCTAGGTTCTAGGTGCTAGGAAAGATACTAGGTACTAGGGAAGTGCCTAGGTAGTATGAAAAGTCTAGAAAACTAAGGAAGGTAATTATGCAATTTGAAAAACTGGATGTTTGGAAAAGAGCTTCTCGTTTAGCTTGTGATATTTATAAAGTTACGAAAGATTGTAAGGATTATGGCTTTAAAGATCAGGTAACACGATCGGCTGTTTCGATCCCTTCTAATATAGCTGAGGGTATGGAGCGCGAAACCTCAAACGATGAATCTCGGTTTTTATATTATGCGAAAGGCTCTGCTGGTGAGTTAGTTACACAACTTTATATTGGCATTGAGATTGGCTTTATAGAAAAAGAGCATGGATTAAAGTTAATATCTGAAGCTAAAGAAGTTGCAGCTATGGTAGCTGCATTAATTAAACGCAGAAAAGGCTTTGTGAAAGAGCAAGAGCCTAGTTATGATATTGCTAGCTCCTAGCTCCTAGCTCCTAGCTCCTAGCTCCTAGCTCCTAGCTCCTAGCTCCTAGCTCCTAGCTCCTAGCTCCTAGCTCCTTCGCAATTTATAAGCTATAATTCATAAAATTTTAACAAAGTAATAGTTTACTACTATTCTTACTTTTTGAATCAACAAATTACAAGAAAAGGGAACTTGTTGTGGATAGTTTCATTCGTTCTATTTTGAGTGCATCACGTGCTAAAAAGCGCGCAATTACATTATTTATCGATGCGTTATTTATTGCTGCTGCCTTTTGGTTAGCATTAATTGTCCGCTTAGACAGCCTTACCCCTTTTAATGAGCCAAGTAATTGGCTGTTACTTGCTTTACTTATACCTACTGGTTTATATGCATTTATTAGTTTAGGCTTATACCGCGCAGTACTCAGATATATGAACTCACAAGCATTGTGGGCTATTGTATTAGGTACCGTAATAACTACCGCAGCCTTGGTGCTTTTATCGTTTTTTGTGGGCGTAAGTATACCGCGTACAATGCCATTTATATTTGCATGGCTATGTTTGTTGACGGTGGGTGGATCGCGCATTTTAGTGCGTGCCATGATTGGTAAAATGGCCACAGCAAATAAAGAATCAGTGATTATTTATGGTGCTGGCTCTGCGGGCAGGCAGTTAGCTACGGCATTGGGCGCTGGGCCAGAGTATTTTGTACGCGCATTTATTGATGATGACGATACAAAGCAAGGCTCTATCATTCAGGGTATTCCAGTTATAAGCTTTAAAGGTATTTACGAATTAATTAATAAAGGTAAAGCGACAAAAGTGTTATTAGCATTACCTAGTGCAACACGCGCACGCCGTAAAGAAGTGTTAGCACAGCTTGAACCTCTCACTATTAAAGTACTTTCAATTCCTGGGATGGCTGATGTTGTTGAGGGTAAAGCTAAGCTTTCTGAGTTCAGGGATGTTGAAATTGAAGATTTATTAGGCCGAGACCCAGTCACGCCAAAGCCTGAGTTAATGGCGGCTAATATAACTGGTAAAGCAGTGATGGTAAGTGGTGCTGGAGGGTCAATTGGCTCAGAATTATGTAGACAAATTATTCGGCTTCACCCTAAAAAGTTAGTGTTATTCGAAATTTCAGAATTCGGTTTATATTCTATTGAAAAAGAGCTTAATGAGTATGTAATTAATAACAATATCGACCTCGAGCTTATTCCAATAATGGGGTCTGTACAGCGAATTAACCGTATTGAAACAGTTATGATGGCGTTTGGTGTGCAAACGGTATATCACGCGGCAGCTTATAAGCATGTTCCTTTAGTTGAGCATAATGTGGTTGAAGGCGTACGCAATAATGTATTTGGTACTTATTATGCAGCTAAGGCTGCAATAAATGCGGGTGTTGAAACCTTTGTATTGATATCTACCGATAAAGCAGTGCGGCCAACCAATGTAATGGGTGCAACTAAGCGAATGGCTGAGCTTGTACTACAAGGCCTTGCGCAAAATAAAGGTGTTAAGCATAAAACGCGTTTTTGCATGGTGCGATTTGGTAATGTGTTAGGTTCATCAGGCTCTGTGGTGCCTTTATTCAGGCGCCAAATTAAAGAGGGCGGGCCTATTACGCTAACTCACCCTGATATCACCCGCTTTTTTATGACCATACCTGAAGCCGCGCAGCTGGTTATTCAGGCAGGTTCCATGGGTAAAGGCGGCGACGTATTTGTGCTTGATATGGGTGAGTCAGTAAAAATTAAGGATTTAGCTTCAAAAATGGTGCGGTTATCTGGCTTTGAGGTAAAAGATGATACCAACCCCCATGGCGATATTGAAATTAAATGCACAGGCCTTCGGCCAGGTGAAAAACTATATGAAGAGTTATTGATTGGCGATAATGTTGGTGAAACCACACATGAGCGTATTATGACTGCAAATGAAGCTATGCTGCCGTTTGCTGAGCTTAATGTGTTTTTAGAAGCACTTGATATTGCTTGTCATAACTTTGACCATGAAACAATTCGTCAGCTGTTGCTAGATGCACCTACTGGGTTTAACCCAACCGATGGTATTTGTGATTTGGTTTGGAATGCTAAAAAGCAATTGCCTGAAGCAAGTTCTAAAAAAGTGGTAAATATTAAGAATTAGGCCCGAGGCGCTAGGTTTTTCGCCAGCAAGCTTAACGCCTACGGATGAGTTATACACAGTTGAGTTTAATTATTTACTCGTAGGCGAGTGGCTTGCCACCGCGAAAGGTTTTAGGCTCTAGGGAAGAGACTAGGTTGCTAGGTGTATTTAGTTTTTCCTCTTTTTGTTCTCATTCACTTCTCTGTGCAAGTGGTGTTTTAGGGAGTTTGTTGCGTCAGCAAGCTTAACGCCTACGGTGGTTGTTTACACATTAGAGTCAATTATTTTTATGTAGGCGAGTGGCTTGCCACCGCCTTTTTATAAAGTTGTGAACATGATGATCATAAATACATGCTTATTCATTGCTTAAAACAAACAATTCACAGATAGATGTCTTTTGAAAACTGAATGTTCTTATGCCAGCTCGATGTAATGGCGTTTCAGCTTTTGGTGTTGTGTTACCTTCGTCATTCATTATGAGTTCTTGCTCCTTAATCTCCCCTCCTTGCAAGTGCTAAAAATTACATGTGCTTGAATTAATCTGAATTATTTTCTTATTACTTTCATATAACTTGACTATAGTTTTATTATTCTGGAAAAATTTATAAAACTAGCCTTAGACTAATAGGCCTTAATATTTAAGTTTAAGTACAAAAAGTATATGGGAGCTTTGATGAAAATAGCGGTTATTGGTACAGGGTATGTTGGGTTATCGAATGCTTTGTTACTTGCGCAGCATAATGAGGTCGTCGCACTCGATATTGACGAAGCAAAAATTAACCTTTTAAAAGATAAGCAGTCTCCTATTGTTGACGTAGAGATATCGCATTTTTTAAATAACAAGCGTCTTGATTTTACTGCAACCACGGATAAAGCGCTTGCGATTGCTGATGCTGATTTTGTAATAATTGCGACCCCGACTGATTACGACCCTGAAACAAACTACTTTAATACTCAATCAGTTGAGAGTGTGATTGAAGATGTGTTGGCAATAAACCCGAACACAACCATGGTAATCAAATCGACTGTCCCAGTGGGCTACACCGAGTCGGTTAAAGAAAGCTTTGCAACAAACAACATCATTTTTTCACCTGAGTTTTTGCGTGAAGGTAAAGCGCTACATGATAACTTAAACCCTTCCCGTATTATTGTTGGCGAGCAAAGTGAACGAGCAAAAACGTTTGCTAATTTATTAGCGCAAGGCGCTGTTAAAGCTGGTATTGATATTCTGTTTACAGACTCGACAGAGGCTGAAGCAATCAAGCTATTTTCAAATACTTATCTTGCTATGCGTGTCGCGTACTTTAATGAGCTTGATAGCTATGCAGAAAGTCGCGGCTTAAATGCCAAGCAAATTATTCAGGGAATAGGTCTGGACCCACGTATCGGTAATCATTACAACAACCCGTCTTTCGGCTATGGTGGCTATTGTTTACCCAAAGATACAAAGCAACTCTTGGCTAACTATCAAAACGTTCCTAACAACATTATTGCCGCTATTGTTGAAGCTAACATGACACGAAAGGCATTCATTGCAGACTCTATCATCAAACGCAACCCTAAAGTTGTTGGGGTGTATCGCCTTGTGATGAAATCAGGGTCTGACAACTTTAGGTCATCTGCGATTCAAGGAATTATGAGACGAATTAAAGAAAATGGGATTGAAGTGGTGGTGTATGAGCCACGATTAAATGACAAATCATTTTTTGATTCTCGAGTCATTAAAAGTTTGGATGAATTTAAGAAAATGTCTGATGTAGTTGTATCAAACAGAATGGTTGAAGAGCTTAATGATGTTGTGGATAAAGTGTATACGCGAGACTTATTTGGCAGTGATTAGTTGCAAAGTGCCTGATTATAAGGTTAAAGGTGCTAGGGAAGAGACTAGGTTCTAGAGAAGTGACTAGACACTAAACCTAACTTATTCTTCTCGGTGCAGCGCGTAGCGTCTCGGTGTTCTAGGTGGTAAAAATTGTTTAATAATCCATTAACCACAGAGATCACTAAGAGCAAAGAAGTAGAGATTAAGGCATTAGCAAAGGTGCTAGGGTTTAGATGCTTTTTATCTTGTAGCTGGATACCTGCGGCTCGTAGCTTTGATTGTTTTATAGTTTATAATTTTTGCTGAACCTAAAACCTAAAACCTAAAACCTAAAACCTAAAACCTAAAACCTAAAACCTAAAACCTAAAACCTAAAACCTAAAACCTAAAACCTAAAACTTACCCCTTCGCTATTTCTATCTTTACTTCATTCCCCAATACCTCACTGTATTTATCTGCCAGTGCCTGTTTGGCATTATCGTCACCATGCACTATTTTTATATGGCTGGGCTTTTTACGCATGCCGGTTACAAATTTTAGTAAGCCATTCTGATCAGCGTGAGCGCTGTAGCCGCTTATGGTATGAACTTTGGCGTTTATATTTACTTTTTTATCGTTAATGATTACATAGCCATTTTTTGGGCCGTAAGTTTGAATGTCTCGCCCCAGGGTGCCACGGCCTTGGTAGCCAACAAAAATAACATCAGTGGTTTTGTCTGCTAAAAATGCATCTAAGTAATTAACTATTCGGCCTCCTGTACACATGCCACTCGCAGCAAGAATAATCGCGGGCTGTTTTCGGCTGCGTAAATAATTAATAACTGCTTGGTGTTCCTGATGGCTATCAACGGTGTGTAAGCTCTCAAAGTTGAGAGGGTGGCGTCCTTTTGCAATGCGTTTTTTTGCCTCATCGTCCCATAGGTTTTTAAATTGACAATATTGTTGGGTAAAGTTTGCGGCCATGGGGGAGTCTATAATGACCTCAATTGAGCGCCAGATAGCGTGTTTTTTTGAGTTATGAATTAGTTGCTCTAACTCGTAAAGCAGCTCTTGTGTACGACCTATGCTAAATGCAGGAATAAGCACTACACCGTTATCTGATACGGCTTTTTCGATGATTGCTTTTAAGGTTTGAGTTCGTTGTTTGCGACCTTGATGGTTTTTATCGCCATAGGTTGATTCAATGACTAATGTATCTGCTTTATAGGGCGCTTTAGGGGTTGGTAAAAGGGGTGTATAGGGCGCGCCTAAATCGCCTGAAAACACAACTCTATGACTTGATGGTTTTTTACCAATATCTATCTCAACATAAGCAGAGCCCAAAATATGCCCCGCTCTTTGTATGCGTGCCTTCGCTAGCTCGTGGTCGTTATTTACGGGTAATTCAAACCATGTATTAAATTCCACTTTGATAATCAGTTTGCTGAGTAGGTTTAAACACGCGTTAATAATGGTTTGATCGCGCGTAACGCCAACTTTTAATGCATCTTCAATTACAAGTGGGAGTAAGCTTGCGGATGCAACAGAGGTGTATATAGGCCCGGTAAAGCCAGCGGCCAATAAGTAGGGAATTCTGCCAACATGATCAATATGGCAGTGCGTAACAATTAGCGCAGTGACATTCGATATATCGAAATCGATTGCTAAGTCGACTCCGGCGTCTTCCCCTTGAAATAGTCCGCAGTCGATTAGAATAGAGGTATTTTTACTAATTTGTAGTTCATGGCATGACCCTGTAACGCCATTCACCGCTCCGTGGTGTTTTATTTGCATAGTCTATTCCTATAATTAGATTTGAAAAGTGTAGCATTAAAGATTTATTTGTACCTAATTAGCTTTATAGGCGCATGGCTTGCCATCGCGTTTTATAAGTTTTGAATGGTGCTTATTGCGTCAGCAAGCTTGACGCCTACGGGTGTTAAAATTTAATTGTAGGCGAATGGCTTGCCATCGCGTTTATGAGAGTTTGGCTTTTATTCACATAGTACTATTATTAAATGTGTCTAATGGAGGGACTCATGTGTGATAGTAATAAAAGAGTGAAGGGGCGACATTCAGCACGCTATAGTTTTTATTCAGTAACGATTTGCTGTGAGCAACGAATTCCCATTTTTGCAAACTTTGGAATCGCTTGTGTTGTATCACAACAAATATATCAATTTAGTAGAAGTAAAAGCGTATCAACTATTTGCTTTTCATTAATGCCCGATCACTTACACTGGCTATTTCAGTTACAAGATGAAACCATGAGTTTGTCGCGCTTGATCGGGCAGTTTAAAAGTACAACCAAATTAAAAGTTAACAGAAAAAGAGGTTTAAGCGGGCGGATATGGCAAGCCAATTTTTACGATCATAGAATTAGAGCTGAAAGCGACTTAATTCAGCAGTCTCGATATATCGTTGCTAACCCCTTAAGAGCTGGATTGGTTAAAAATATCGGTAATTATCCATTTTGGGATTGTTGTTATTTGGGGTAATTTTTATTGTTGCGTCAACAAGCTTAACGCCTATGGGTGTTAAGGTTTAATTCCGGTGTTAACATTTACCTGTAGACGAGTGGCTTGCCACAGCATTTTAGGTATTTATTGGTGTTTGTTGCGTCAGCAAGCTTAACGCCTACGGTGTTAAGGTGAAGTTTCGGGTTAATATTTTAATTGTAGGCGAATGGCTTGCCATCGCGCTTTATAAGTTTTGAATGGTGCTTGTTGCGTTAGCAAGCTTAACGCCTACGGGTGTTAAAATTTGCTTATAGGCTAATGGCTTGCCATCGCGCTTTATAAGTTTTGAATGGTGGTTGTTGCGTCAGCAAGCTTGACGCCTACGGGTGTTAAAATTTAATTGTAGGCGAATGGC
>NZ_PDUS01000031.1 GCF_002723455.1 Pseudoalteromonas sp. 3D05
AATTACACTAAAACAACACATAGTAACCATTGGATGCGCAAGCACCCCAATTTACTTAAAGAGCATACGCCTACTGCGGCCGAGGAAGTCTTTGTTAGTGATATTACATATGCTCTGAAGTGTATCAAAATGCGCTATTAAAAGAGGGAATTAAGCCATCGATGACAGATGGATATGATTGTTATCAAAACGCCTTAGCGGAGCGGATTAACGGAATCTTAAAACAAGAATTCTTACTCTATACATGTCGCAATATACAAGAGTTAAAACGACTCGTTGAAGAGTCAATATTCATATACAATGAAATACGACCGCATTTGAGTTTGGGAATGGAAACACCAAATCAAGTGCATAAAAAAGACCTGGCGCTTTCGCACCAAGTCTCTCATTAAAACCGTCAACCTATTTCAGGACGGGACAAAACCTTCATTAAATGCTATTTTTTAAGTGCTAGCTTTGCACCTTTAAGCGACTTTCGAACACCTGATATACGAGAACGGTTTTTAGCTCTCGCTTCACCCGTTGCTTGCCCTGAAGGTTTATTAGTATGGCTTCGACGTAAATGCGACGGTTTCTTGCCAATTTTATCGATTAGTACATCGCGGTTACTTACTTCATAGCCTTGTAAATATTCACGTTTTATCTTTTGACCAATCAATGTTTCGATTTCGAACAACATATTTTCTTCTTCACGGCTAACAAATGAGATTGCTTCACCATGATTGCCCGCACGACCCGTTCTACCTATGCGGTGAACATAATCCTCAGCAAGCCAAGGCAGATCAATATTAATTACGCGAGGAAGACCGTCAATATCTATACCACGAGCAGCTACTTCTGTTGCAACTAAAACACGTACTTTACCTTCTTTAAAGTCACGAAGTGCGCGGCGTCGATTACCTTGAGTTTTATCACCATGGCAAACAGCTGCTGGAATACCATCAAGGTTAAGTTCTTTTACTAGTACATCAGCCGTGTCTTTCATATTGACGAAAACCAGCACTTGCTGCCAATTTTTCTTACCAATAAGCTCAGATAATAGTTCTTGCTTACGGCGTTCTTCAACAGGATATACAACGTGATTAACCGTTGCCGCGGTGCTGTTTGTTTGATCAACACGAACAATTTCAGCCTGCTTTAACACTTTACTCGCAAACTGTTTAATAGCCGCAGGGAAAGTAGCTGAAAACAATAAAATTTGACGCTCTTGTGCACAGCCATTAATAACCGTCTGCATATCCGTGATAAACCCCATATCAAGCATACGGTCTGCTTCGTCAAGTACCAAATGCTCAACCTGTGCCAGGCTCAAATTACCTAACCGTATATGATCAAGTAATCGGCCAGGTGTTGCAACAACGATATCAACACCTTCTTTTAAGCCATTGGCTTGTCCGGCAATATTTACGCCACCAAATAAACACACTGTTTTAAGTGATGTGTATTTAGCAAAATCTTTAATATTATTTGCAATTTGTTCGGCTAACTCACGTGTAGGCGCAAGCACTAAAGCACGTGGTGCATTCGTTGCGGTATGAGCAGCTTCAGATAATTTTTGAATAATTGGCAATGAAAAAGCAGCCGTTTTTCCTGTCCCGGTTTGGGCACTGGCTAAAACGTCTTTGCCTTTACGTACGGCAGGAATAGCACCACGTTGAATGGGCGTAAGGGTGTGATAGTTGAGTTCATCTAACGCCTGAATAAGTTCAGGAGAAAAACTAAAAGATTTAAAATTCATGCTGTATTACCTACGGCCACATATCAAGGGGTCGCAAATTATACAGTAAAAGTAAAGCAACCGTTAGTTAAAACAACTTAAACTCTCTATTATCCTTAGCTTTTTAACAATCTGATGTGTAAAGAGCACAAAATAGGTTAAAAGCCATTCACTAACAACGTACCTTTTTTTACATTTTTACACTTAGCTAATATTGCTTTTAACTGAATCATGTGTGTATTATCCACCAGCCTTCTAAAAGGCCTCACTAAAAATAAGGATAAACTGATAATGATAAAAAGATGTTTAGGTGCTGCAGTTTTAGCAACTGCATTTATTTCTATGCCATCACAAGCTAATAGTGGCATTAACCCGTGGCAAGAATGTGGTATTGGCGCAATGGTGTTTCCAGATAATGGTGTTGCTGCGGCAATTTCTAACATTATTTGGGATTTAGGTACAACAGCCGTTTCATCAAACATCTCTTCAGTAGGCAGTTGTGAAGGTGCAAACGTTAAAACTGCACAATTTATTCAGCAAACTTTCCCAGTGCTTGAACAAGAAATTGCTCAAGGTGAAGGTGAATATATTTCAGCAATGTTAAATGTTCGTGGTTGTGAAGCAACTGCTCACCAGCAAATCATCAGCACTGTACGCAATGATTTCGCAAATGCACCTATTGATAACCCACAAGCCTTTTATGAATTAGTAGAAAGTAACATTTCAACTAAATTTTCATCTGAATGCGCTGCAATCTAGATATTTAAGGGCTTAACCGCCCTTTATTCTTCGGTTAAAAAATGAATCTAATTATTCCTGTTATTAGTTTTTTTTTGTTTCTCTCTTTCTCTAGTTTTGCTTTTAATTCACCAAATTCACTAGCTAACAACCCAGTTTGGTTAAAATTAGGCCACTATAAAAGTCACACAAACCGCGATAGCTATATTACTAACCGTTCGTTTTTTTTAGCTAAAGATGGAAAGAGCAACCCTCTTTCAGAACTTAAAGCGACCCTTCATGCTTTTAATACTGACTCATCGATGCAGTGCCAATTTCCTGCTCGCTATCAGTGGTTAAAAGAACAAGGTGTCGCTTTTAAGCAAAGCACAGTTAGCTGCCCCGATTTGGTAAAGTGGCGGGATAGCCAAAAAATTCACTCTGTCAGCCTCGTATTTGCGTCTGGCTACATGAGTAATCCTGCATCTTTATACGGCCATCTGTTACTTAAACTCAACCGTTCAACACAAACAAAGAACCAGCTATTAGATTACAGTATTAATTATGGCGCACATGTGCCTGAAAATGAAAATGGCCTAATTTATATTGCAAAAGGCTTATTTGGTGGCTACAAAGCAGGCTTTTCGGATCAGCTTTTTTACCGCCATCAGCATAACTATGGCGAAATAGAATTAAGAGATTTGTGGGAGTACACGCTAAACCTAACACCCCGAGACGTGACTTTTATTGCTAATCATTTATGGGAGCTTTTAGGTACGGAATTTGATTATTATTTTGCAGATGAGAATTGTGCATTTCACCTTGCGCAAATAATTGAATTAGTGATTGGTGATCAACTAACCAAATCAAGCACTCCTTGGGTTATTCCTGCTACTATTTTTTCTCATTTAGAAAGGGCACAATATCGTGGTGAAAAAGCGGTTAAAGAAATCAAATTCACACCTTCTAGAAGCACTGTATTTAATAAACATATAGATGGTTTAACAACAAAAGAAATCGCTTTTGTCGAGAATATATACTCCTCACCTAAAATACTTTCAAGTAACGATTTTTTGAATTTATCTATCCATTCTAAAAAAGCAATCATTGGCGCTTTATTCGAGCTTGTACAGCTTAAACAAATACAAAAGCAAACACCTACTCAGACTCGTAATTTAAAAAAAGCATTGATAAAAGCGCGATTAAAATTACCCATTGGCGAAAATAGCCATAATTATCAATATACCAAACAACCTCCACATAGAGCACAAAAGGCATCGAATACGTCTTTTACAGCTGTTCGTAGCGCTGCTAATAACTATTTTAAAGTTGGCTTTAGGCTTAGTTACTTTGACTCTCTAGCATCTGATATTGCCCGTATTCCGTTTTCTAATTTGGAAATGCTGGATACTGAAGTTGCTGTCAGTAACAACAACTTTTATGTTAATAAAGTTCACTTGTTAGATTTAGAATCCTTTAATCCCAATTCACTTGATTGGGCCAATGAAACAATGTGGTCATGGAAAGTAAACCTTGGTTTTGAACGTCAAGAATCTTTGTGTAGTTCATGTAAGAGTACTTTTGCTGTGGGAGGCGTTGGGAAATCATGGCAGTTCAATAACGACACTTTAGCATATGTACTTATCAACGGTACTGTAGGCGACTTACCTTTGAACAGTCATTTTTATGATTCTTCGGTTGAAACGGGCATTATCACTGGCAGTACTTCAGGCATAAAATTTAGGGCATCATACGAACAATCATACCTTCATAATAAATTGCCTGGAACTGCAAATTTAGAAGTGTCACTACCAATTAACCAAGATTTAGATGTGAGGTTTGCAATTGAATATGCAAATGAATCAGTGTGGCAATTAAAACTTAATTACTATTGGGAATAACACTACTTTCAGCCCATATTATTATGGGCTGAAAGTAGTGTTCTGAAATATTTAAGATAAAACCAATACAGTATCTTTATCTAGGCTTTCAGCGAAACGACCCACAATATCTTGCTCATTAAGCTGGTTTATAAGCGTTTTACCTTCTACCTGCTGTGCAGAGCACAGCGGTGTGTAAGGCATTCTAAATACTGGCTTAACAGCGCCTGTCATCATTAATGCTGTGTTTATTGCAATCGGATTTGGTTCGCAAAACAACCAATTCATTAGTGGCTGTAGAGAGTTGTTTAGTTCTTCATTTTTTGTATCCATTAACTGACGAAACAGCCCGGGGATCAAGTTAGAAGTAACTGAAATTACACCATGTGCTTTGTAGGTATGGCGTGCATCATGTGCTTCGTCATCATTACCAGACCAACACGCAATGCCTTGCTGTTCATAATGATCAATTCGCTCATTACCACCGCACTCTTTAACACCAATGAAGTTCTCATGTTGTGCTAATGGTTCAATAATGTCAGGTGTTAAATCTTGTCCTGTTCGTCCAGCAACGTTGTAAATAAAGGCAGGGCCAATGGCTAAAACACGCTTGAAATGCTCTTTTACACCTGCAATAGAAGTGCGGCCATAATAAGGATTAATTTGCAACGAGGCATCCATCCCACTTGCGAACCCATACTGCGTGGCTTTAATTGCTTCACGCGTATTATTGCTACCCGTGTTACCTACGATAACAAGCTTGTCTGAGTATTTGTTAACACTGTGCGCAATGAGCATTAGGTGCTCTTCCCAGTTCATTAACTGCCCTTCACCTGTCGTGCCACCCACAACAATGCCATCAACACCTGCTTCAATTTGCTGTTCAACTAAATCATCATAAGTCGCAAGGTCGATTTCACCCGTTGATAAGTAAGGGGTTTTAATTGCTGTAATAAGACTTGCTTGTTTAATTTGTTCTAGGCTGCGCATAAAAATATATTCTTAAAAAAACTTGCCGTATTTGTAACATATATAGGTTTATTTTGGGAGTTCTGCATAATGAAATTATAAAATAACTTGTGTTATATGTGCTCCTGGTTCAGAATATACTGTGCAAATAAACAGTATATTTTATTTTTTAACTCTGAGTGCCATTTTATGCGTTTATCACAATATTTAGCGACCCACTTTTATCACAGCGAAGAACTCTGCCAAGCGCTAGCCATTGATGAAGAAACACTGATAAAATGGCAGGATTCAGGCTTATTCCCTAAACCAAGCTACTGCATTAAAAATACCCTTAGTTGTAGTTCCTACTCCGGTTTGTATGAATGTGAAGAATATGACGACTACTACCCACGCGGCAGTGTGAACTGGGGACAGGGGTTAGCTAAACAAAAGATTGAATCATCCAGTCACGCATTTAATTATTTTGCACAACAATATATGGCAGCACTCAATAAGCTTGCGCAGCAGGGATTTGTCTTTAGCGAAGAGTTATTTGGCAGCGAAATTGACGAACACCTGCAGCAAGTATGGCAACAATTTTTATGCAGTAAATATGGTGTACTCACACAAAACGGTTTAATTGATGAAATAGCCGCTGTTGATATTGGCCGGCTCGTAGTTGATGACATTACTGAACTACGCACAAAAGCTAGCCTCAATCAAGATGAGAGAGCTCAACTTCACCCAGCTCTAAAGTTACTAAATCGTGCACTGAGTCATGGCGCTGACCATGAAAAACAGCACACGTTGAGAACACATTACATTGAAGCGCTTGTGCTTAAATATGATTTATCAATTAAGTAATTGTATTAATACAAGATCAATCTTAAAAACTAACGGTCTGTTGACCTTTGCGGATTAAAATTCGTTCAAACTAAGAGCAATTTAATCGCGGAGTGAGGTTTGTAACCTACCGGGCTAAGTCAAAACCCAGCAAAGTTTCCGCGCCCTGCTCACGCCCCTTACCACCATCCATGTAAGCAACAAAGAGTAAATCGCTCCTGTGCAGCGCCTGTTTGGCATTGATGCTGCGTTATCACCTATTTATGGGGAGCAACGACACCACATAGGTGTTGCCTTGCCTAGATACCAAACAGACTGCTGCAAATTTAACCTTGAAAGACCAACAGACCCTAATCATTCATTAAACTTAATTTTCAGCTTTATATCTAAAGGCCAATTGGAGTAAAAACAAGCTATATTATTTTGCATTTTGCGTGTTTATAACTATTCTTATCCATGGATATGGAGGAATGTTATTTAACGTTTCATATTAAAATAATGTATGTCAGTTAGAAAGCCACCTTTTCCTTGATGCATAGAAAATGATAATGGAACGCCTATAAATATATTGAAATATATAGTTAGGTTATAGGATTTGCATCAACAACACTTTAATTGCTAAGGAAAGCTATGAATATTAATAAAATTACCTACTTTGTAAAAGTATTGGCCATTGCTTCATTTATTGCTATCTGCGTTAAATATTTTAGGCCTAATGAAATAAGCTTTTATCTATTACTCACCCCATACCTTATTATATATCTATTATCTATGGATTATCACAATCTTGAAACAGCTTGTGTTAGGGCTTGCTCTGCCGTACTAAGCTTTATATTGGTGCCTTATTTAGTATTCGGGGTTGAGATCGATATTCATGCAGGAGTTGGAATTTTATTGGCACTGGTTGCCCAATTAACTGTGATTACTTCATCTGAAATAATTGTTTTATTTTTTATAGATAAGCGTAATAAAGAAGCAACTTAACATACACAGCAATAAGTTAATTTTATATACCAAGTGTCCAATTGAAGGCACACTACGCTATAAGTTACTAAGACAATAACCCCCTAAGACTGATACCGTGAATGTTAACCTTTAAATATGTATAAAGGTTAATTTCACAAAAAAAATTTAACTTATAGATTTAGCCGTTAGGTTTAAACTGTATCTATAATGCTATTGCTCGCACGCTCACATAAATATCAAAAATTTGTTTTATATACATCATTATAAAGCGGGGAAATTGTACTGTATTTAAACCATTGTGCTTGTGCATAGAAAAATGCATCTGTTTGAGCGATTTCTCTGATAACATCATCTAGCTTTTTAATCAAAGCCCTACCTTCTACAGAATCAGTACAAGCTATGTAACCTAAGCTATAGCTACCTGATTGTGTAATAGAGTATTCAAAAGCCTGACTGATAAGTTCTTTACTTGCATATTTAGCAAAGACATTCGGGTATTCAAGAAGAAGGTCAAACCTTTTCTTTTCAAACATATTTATAAGCGTACTTGAGCGTTTGCTGGCATGTAGATTGAGTATTTCTAACTTACCAAAACTCTTAACATTAAACCCATAATTACGGGCTTGTTGTACTGCCAAAAGCAGTTTAGAGGAGGAAACAGTTTTTAAATCAATAGTATCTGACTCAGATAAAGGTACATGGCTATACAACCTTAATCCAGGAAATACCACTTGAGGTAATTTACTCATCGCAAACATAGCGTCACGTTCAGGGGTTTTTCTTAAATTACCTCGGCAACTCAGTAGTGATTTATCTGACAAAAGTCGCAGTGAACGAGCTGTATTAGCATGCATATATTTAATAGGCAAATCTAGCTTTGTTTTTATCTCTTGGAAGGTCGTATGGTTGATATTGAGTGAATTTTTATCTAACACCTCTCCAATCCAAATAACCTCTTGCAGAGCCATCACATTTGCAGAAAAGCCAAAACATAAAATAAAAAATATTTTCACGCGCAACATTTTGTCCACTGAGTAATAAGTTAAAATCAAGTGTAGCACGAAATCAATACGCTGCATTTGAGTTATCAAGCAGACAATAAATGCTAATCAAATACTGATAGTAGTTTAGAAAAGTAGCGTAGAAACCGCCATTAATTATACCTAATAACAATGTCGTTTCGTCATGACCTTACAAGACAACCAATTTACTTTTAAGTCAGTGTTTAAAATTATTTAATTTAGATTTAACCTACTCTCAGTGCACGGTCGCTAAGATAGCTGAGCTAGGCTTTGCCTATCATGAAACACGTAACTACACATCTAGCAACAGAATATAAACACAAACAGAGAAACAAGTTTATGATTCTTGATGTTCAAATTGGCCACGATAAACTTCAAACACTTTTAAAACTGTATGTTGCGCTTTATTCAATCCATCAAACCAAGTATCAAATAAATCATCGTCATCTTGATCACTTAAAGCTAAATATTGCGCAAGTAACTCCACGATGTCGTTATGAGTGCAACTAAGTGGATCAATTTGTTGGGCAAGTAATGAGTTATCTTTACTTCTCAGTGTATCCATAACGGTTTGGTCTATTTGCTGACCTTGATCATTAGTGATGTCTGGTATTTGTTCGCTCATACTGAAGTTTACCTTCTTTTTCTTAATTACATCTTATTTATAACAGGCTAAACCCCAATAGCCAGCTTTTTTATGCTGACTGCTTATCTTTTGATTGATTTGTATAAATTACAAACACAGCTGATATTAATTGAGCAAAATCCACTTGCAAAAGATTCTCATTTACTATAAATTAATTGATATACTATCACATAACAAAGAGCTTTTCATGAAACCAAATATTCATCCTGAATACCAAACAGTTGCTTTTCACGACACCGCAGCTGACAGTTATTTCATCATTGGATCAACAATTAAAACGAATCGTACAATTGAACTTGACGGTAAAACATATCCATATGTACCGATTGACGTGTCTAGTGACTCTCATCCTTTCTATACCGGCAAGCAGAAAACGGTTGCAAGTGATGGCCGTGTTGCTGCATTTAACCGTCGCTTTAAAAACCTTACGTCTAAATAAGGGCAATTGATGAAAGTACTTAGCTCACTAAAAAGCGCGAAAAACAGACCCGGTTGTCAAATAGTTAAGCGTAAAGGCCGCGTGTTTGTTATCTGTAAAGACAACCCACGTTTTAAAGCTGTACAAGGTATGAAGAAAAAAGGAAAGTAATCGATTTTTTATAGCTGTTCGTCACTTGTTTGCGTACAGCTATATTCTATAAATTATTTACCAAATAAAAGTTCCCAAAAACCGGGGGGTTCATGAATTTCATGGTAATCTTTACGTAAGCGATCAATTGATTTTAACGGCACTCTAGCCGCTTCCAACCCTTCTTCGTTCGCTAGTTTTTTTGCCAGTTTTGCTTTATCTAATACTTTATTGAGTCCTCGAACTGATTTTTCAGCTTCTTTACTAAACTTAGCAAGCTGACTTGCCTCTACCAGATTAATAAACTCATCAATCGCTAAATTGAATTTTTCAAGGTCAGTTGCTTGCACACTTTGCTTGTAAGCAAGCCCCATATTTTTCATTGTTGTTTCCAACTCATTTGCATCAGCTGAGAGAGCTGATTGGCTAAACATAAGTACTACAATGCATAAAAATGCTTTCATTTATTAACCCTAAAAGATTATTGCTGTGAGTGTGCTAAGGTTAGTATTATATAGCACCACATAGTCAAATATAACCTTTGTAGTGTTTTCATCTAAATTCACCTTTTATGACCGAGCACTCTAAAGTATAAGTTTTAATTGAAACCAAATGCATCAAGCCCAATTTTATCGTTACATAATGAGTTGTTTTTGTTTATTCTTTGTATTGAACAGCTACGCACTTGACGTTACTTTTGTAAATCCGGGCTATTCTGACTCCCGTTCACAAGACAATAGCACAGGTAATTTTTGGTACAAAGTTGCTAAACTAATGCACAATGCAGCAGATGACTTAGATATAAATCTGAACGTTAAGTATGCCAATCGAAATCATATTTTGATGAAAGATCTAATAAGAGAAGCAATCAAAGAGAAACCTGACTATTTGATACTCGTTGATGAAAAAAGTGTATCTGGTGACTTTTTAACTAAAGTTAATACTCAAAATATTCCTATTTTTTTTCTACTCAACCCGCCCTCGCCTAATAAGTTAACGGTGCTGAAAAAACATGGATTAAATATAATAGGAAGTATCAGTCCTGATAACCAAAATGTGGGCCGCATGCTCGCGCAAGACTTATTCGAAGAACATGTAAGCCATTCAGATGATCCCGCTCATATGCTGGCACTGCTTGGTGATTATTCAACACCAGCATCAATTGAGCGTACTAAAGGGCTGATGGATTACCTCTCACGTTCACAGGTAAACCTAATTGCAAAAGATGTGGCTAATTGGTCTGAGAATGAAAGCTATATAAAAACAATTGCATTTTTACATTTAGCCCCAGAAATAAATATTATCTGGTGTGCAAATGATGCTATCGCTTTTGGTGTAAAACGTGCACTTAAAAAACTTAATAAAGAGTCTCAAGTGAAGGTTGGCGGTATAAATTGGGATTCGACACCTAAAACATTACAACCACTAAATGTTTCATATGGTGGGCATGTTTTGTTAGGTGCCTATGCATTAATCACCTTATATGATCACAGTAAGAACTCATCAGTTTGGCCAATACCACATCATACATACTCAATTTTTACTCGTTTGAGTAACCATAACAAACCATTAATATCACAAATCAATAAAGCAGATTTAGCTGAAATAGATTTTAAAAAATTTAGTAGAATGAGTCATAATTGGCAAGAGTTTACAGTGGAAAATCTTCTCAAAGAGCTTAAGAAATAAGGCTGTAAAGGGGGTTTACAGCTTTCTATCGCAGCAATACACTTCATCAAAGATTAAACAATAATTTAGCCAAATAATCATTACAAAGTAACCCCTTGATATTAAGCACCTGTAAAACGCTGAATTCTGCAGCTTGAGGTGGCTTGGGCATATAACTACTACCTATTAGATAACCACAGTGCTTGATACGGTTTAAGCTCAATGCTTTGTTGCTCATTACATACAGGCTCACCAGTTATTAACTCAAACCATTGCTCCGTGTCTATTAAGTTTAAATCAGCAAGTAGCAACGTCTGTGAGTCATCACTAATATTATAAACACAAAATACACTTTGGCGACGATCGATACTTTGTCGCCAAAAACCAAATAAAGCACCACTTAAGTGCAAAGTGAACTGCGTGGCATTGGGGTGGAACGCATCCTGCTGCTTGCGGATAGCCAGCAACCTATTAATGCTATTAAACACATGATAATGATGGCTTGACTCATCGGATAACTTTTCAAGCAGAGCAGATTCTTGCCAACGATGACGATTAATACAACGGTTATGCTGACTATTCTCAAAACGTGCGTAATCATTCGTTGTGCCTAAAAGGCTATGAATATAAAGCCCAGGAATGCCTTCAAGCGCAAACATAATGGCATGTGCGCAGATAAACCGCTTCATTCCCCATTTGTCGGCCCCTTTATGAGTGCCTTGTAGTGCATCAAAAAGCGCAATGTTAAGTTCATACGGTGAACTTGTGCCGTTATTGGCTGTTCGCATTGAAACTTTGGCACCAAAGCGACTAACCGTATTAACCATACGACCGATTTCATCTTCACTTAGCAAACCTTCAACTGGTCGTAAACCGATACCATCATGAGAAGCAATAAAGTTAAAATAGGCTGTACCGTTTTGAGCCGGCGGCATACTCATCATCCAATGCTTTAATGCCTTACTATCACCACTTAACAATGTATGAAGTAACAAAGGAGGTAACGAAAAATTATAAATACAGTGCGCTTCGTTAGCATTACCAAAGTAAGATAAGTTTTCACGATTTGGAATATTGGTTTCAGTGATAATAATAGCGCTCGGCTCGACATGCTCGATTAACGTGCGCAGAAGGCGGATCACCTCATGAGTTTGTGGTAAATTAATGCAAGAAGTATTTAATTCTTTCCATAAAAATGCGACCGCATCGAGACGAAAAATTTTTATCCCGTTATCTAAATAATGACGAATAATGCCCACAAATTCATTTAATACTAATGGGTTAGCAAAGTCTAAATCCACTTGATCTGGACTGAAAGTGCACCACACATGGCGCTCACCAAGTGCGGTTTGAACACGACTTAATAATGGTGATGTTCGAGGGCGTACCACATTTGACAGATCATCTTCCAAACTAGCTGTCTTAAAGTAACTGACACCAGGCTCTTTACCCTGTAAGAAGTTTTCAAACCAGCGGCTTCGACTAGAGCAGTGGTTAATAACAAGATCAGCCATTAACTTTACATCTTGGGCAATTCCTTGAATATCATCCCAGCTTCCCAGCGCTTCATTTACCTGAACGTAATTCATCACCGAAAAGCCTTCATCTGAACTAAAAGGATAAAAAGGCAGTATATGTAAAGCATTGATAGTGCCTGCACATTGATTTTTCATAAAGCGATGTAAAGTATGCAAGGGTGGCTCACTGGGAACCGGCACGGCCTGTTCTCTCGCTTCATAACGCATAATTGAATCACCATAAGCAATTAATATAACGTCTTGCTGATCCCAGCGGTTTTTATGGGGTGTAGGGTCACGAACCGGATCTTCTTTTAACATGGTAGTGATCAACATACTTGCTAAAGCATCAATACTCATGCATAAATCAACATCTTCATAAATGCTGGCTAAGTGTTGCTCAACCCGTTGTTCAAATAACGCTTTACTCATATCCCTACCCCATTCTTTTATGAAAACTCTTTGTTATCAAGCTCAACAGCTTCTTCTAATCGTGAAAACACATCTGGCATGGCTGATGCCACACGGTTCCAACTTGGCACAAATGGCGCTTCCATTGGGTGTTGTAAAAAGTGTTGCCCAGCATTCATTATATTTTGTGCAAACATTTCGACTGCTTTTTCTTCTTGGTGAATATCAAGGGTCAAACCATTCATCATAGCGTCGTTGTGATATGTCTCAATAAAGTCCAATGCGATACGATAATAGGTTGCCTTTAGTGAACGTATGGTTTCAGTGGTAAATGTAACCCCTTGGGTTGCAAGTTTACGAAACAATGCCTTTGTTATATCTATCGACATTTTTGATAAACCCGCAGCTTGGTTATCAAGCGACAAATCTTGATGCTTGTGATCATAATTATCAGCTATATCAACTTGGCATAATCGATTGTGCGAATAATTGCGGTACATTTCAGACAGAACTCCAATTTCTAAACCCCAATCACTGGGAATTCGAATATCATTTAGCACATCACGGCGAAACGAAAACTCACCGGCTAATGGGTATCTAAACGAGTCCATATACTCCAAATAATCTGTACTTCCTAAAATTGTTTTAAATGAGCGCAATAGTGGCGTTACAAGTAAACGCGAAACACGACCATTGATCTTTCCATCGGCCGTACGAGGATAAAAGCCTTTACAGAACTCATAATTAAATCGAGGGTGTGCAACCGGGTAAATCAGACGAGCAAGTAAACCGCGATCATAAGTTAAAATGTCACAGTCATGTAATGCAATCGACTCTACTTTGGCAGTTGCCAGCTTGTATCCCATGCAATACCACACATTACGACCTTTCCCTAGTTCGCGTGGAGCAACACCAAGCTGCTGTAGCTCTTTATCCAAGGCTTGAAGTCTTGGCCCTTCATTCCATAAAACTTTATGTGGCTGGTCAAGCTCTGCAAAAAATTGCAATGCGCGACGATACTGGGATTCATCAGCTCTATCCAAGCCAATTGTAATTTGCGACAAGTACGGCACATGTTTCAGTTCTCTAACAATATTTTGCAGCGCAGGTCCCTCAAGTTCACTATAAAGTGAAGGTAAAATTAGACCCATTGGACGATGCTTAGAAAACCCCACCAGCTCAGCCTCTAGCTCTTCAACGGGACGATCAGCAATATTATGTAACGTCGTTATAATGCCATTTTGATAAAAATCAGCCATGTGATTGCTCCTGTTTAGGTGCTATATGCGCCTTAATAATGTTGATGTCAGTGACTTCGTCAATCCAGCCTTGTGGTGCTGGTTTATCGCTAATACGCCATGGTTTAGTTGATAATTTAGCCTTAGCTTTACTTTGTGGATTAGTGATCAGAACTGCAATATCTGCTTCATCGAGCATAGCCATATCATTTTGACTATCCCCTAGTGCAATCGTGGTAAATGGATGTCGGTAGTGATGTTTAAATTGATTTAATAGCCAGTTTTGCGCTTTGCCTTTATTTGTTTGTTTATTGACATGAATAAAACGTCCACCTACTAACACTTCATACCCAAGTGTTTCCATTCGAGCTAAAAAGACTTGCAACTGCTGATCAGTACCTTGCCAGTAAATGGGATCAGAGTATTCACGTGCTAGGGCAAGTTTGCTTTGATCGATACCTAACCCCGTAAGAGATGCAACCTTTGACGGGGTTAACTCACTAAACAACTGATAACAGTGAGCTAAGTCGCTTGCATGTTGTTTCAAATCAGCATGCAAACTTTTGCAGCTTGGAGCCAATGGGTAACGCCAATACCCATCAATCTCCTCACAACCTATTGGTTTTATAGCAAAATAATTTTTTGGTATATAAACCGCCGAGCCATTTTCTGTAATGAATGGTTGATGGTGATTGAGAGAGGATTGTAAATCTGTTACTTCAGCAAATGTTTTACTCGTATTAAAAACAACACTAATGCCAACAGCCGTCAATTTTGCTAAAAAAGGCTGAATCATCGCACAATCATAATCATCATGATTAAGTAACGTTCCGTCTAAATCGGTAAAAATTAGTGGCGCGGGAATAGTATCGGCCTTTAAAACCATAGACGTTATATCACGCGCTTTGTCTAGAGTGAGCAACGCATTCACATGTTCAGGCATGACTTTCAAGTTTTCTCGGGTGATTCGCTCAAAGTGTGAAATGAATCTGACAAGGCTGGATTCATCAAACGTACCATGCCCAACGCCTCTATCTGCTAGCAGTTTTTGTTCTTGCTCAAGCCGCCAGCCATAAACATCTTTAAACGAAGGGGCTTTGAGCATAATTTGGTAATCTATTAAATTAAATACGTTTTTATATTCATTAGCTAAACAACTGTTAATACATCTGCGCCAAACTCCATCCTTATCCTCATTGTCTTCAAGCTGATTAATCGGTGACTCAAGTTGATACGGTTGTTGTGCAGTACTTGCTACACACCACCCTTCAAATATAACTATATCAACCGCAGTGTTATTTTTTTTCCACTTATCTTCTGCAACAGGTTCGTCTGATTGTTTGTCAAATTCTGGTAGAGCGATATTAGTTTTACCTGCAAGCAAATTCACAATAGTATCGCTCATAAGTGCTACGTTATGGGTTCCTGGCACTCCCCGAGTTGCAAATAATGGATGCACACCTTTTGCAAGCTGGGCTCTATGTGAACGGCTATAATAAAAGTCATCAATCGAGATACTAATACTATTAAAGTCAGTGTTACTGTTGATCCAAGTAACTAAAAAATCGGCCAAAGTCGTTTTTCCTGAGCCCTGGCAACCATTAATGCCAACCAACATAGGCTGACTTGTGGGTTTAGCACTAATTATGTCTTCAGCTAAAGGAATAAAATATTGCTCACTTAAATATTGGTATTTAAGAGGTAACTGATGTTTTGCTAAAAACGGAGTAATATCCACTATATTCGCCTCTTGCATAGATTCTCCAAAAAGTATGGCATGCGATTGAATAAGGTAAATGCAGTTACTAGACCAATTTTAGTTTTCTTTATTTTTTATGAAGTTAAAAAAATAGCGCATATGAAATGCGCTATTTTGGTGCAATAAATTAACATTTTGTTCAAAACTACGCGGGGTTTTCAGCCTTAGGTAACACAAGATTAAGCACAATACCCAAAATAGCGCATAGACTTACGCCTTGCAGACTAAACTCGCTGCCGCCAATATGCATTCCACCAATCCCACATACTAAAATTAATGCAACAATCGAAAGGTTACGTGGCGCAGTGAGGTCTTCACCAGACTTTACTAACGAGTTAAGCCCAACAACCGCTATGGAGCCAAATAGTAAAATCATAATACCGCCCATCACAGGCACTGGGATAGTCTGCAAACCCGCCCCCATCTTAGCAACGAACGCCAAAACAATTGCAATTATGGCCGTCCATATCATCACTTTAGGGTTAAAGTTACGTGTTAGCATCACAGCCCCCGTTACCTCTGAATACGTTGTATTCGGTGGTCCACCAAAGATCGATGCCGCAGTTGTTGCCAAGCCATCACCAAATAAGGTGCGATGCAAACCTGGTTTTTTTAGGTAGTCTTTGTTTGTAACCTGACTGATTGCCATCATATCTCCGATATGCTCTATGGCAGGGGCAATAGCAACAGGGACCATGAAGAGTATCGCTTGCCACTTAAATTCTGGCCAAGTGAATGAGGGAATTGCAAACCATTGCGCGTTATTAACTGCATCAAACTGCACTATTCCCATCACTAGCGAGGCACTGTAACCTGCTATTACACCCGCTAAAATAGGGATCAGCTTAAACACGCCTTTTCCCCATACAGCAAATATCAATGTCACTAACAGCGAAAATGCGGCGATCCAAATAGCCTTGTCATAAGCAATGAGCTGTAACGAGCCATCACCGCTTTTACCCATCGCCATATTCACAGCAACGGGGGCCAACGCTAAACCAATCACCATGATGACCGGCCCTACAACCACCGGTGGTAATATTTTATGCAATGTTGCCACGCCTTTAAGTTTAACCAAAAGGCTTAACATCATATAGGCAGCTCCAGCAGCCATTAAACCACCCATAGTCGCAGGCACGCCCCACATTTGAACACACGCAATTATTGGTGCAATAAAAGCAAATGAAGACGCTAGAAAAATTGGCACCTGCCCTTTAGTCACAACATGGAATAACAGGGTGCCAATACCAGCAGTAAACAACGCAACGTTCGGATCAAGACCTGTTAAAAGAGGAACTAATACCAGTGCACCAAAGGCGACAAATAACATTTGCGCCCCAGTTAAGATTGTTTTTATAGAAAATGCAGATTCGTGTTTCACACTATATTTAGTCACAATGTTAGCCTAAACCGTGCCAAATATTTTATCACCCGCATCACCTAAACCAGGGATGATGTATCCTTTTTCGTTCAAGTGAGAGTCAAGAGAGGCTGTAAAAATTTCAACATCAGGGTGTGCTGCTAAGGTTTTTTCTACACCTTCAGGCGCAGCTACCAGTACAATCACTTTAATCTCTTTACAGCCTGCTTTTTTTAGCATATCAATAGTAGCGATCATTGACCCGCCAGTTGCAAGCATAGGATCAATAACAAGGCTTAAACGTTCATCAATTTTACCCACTAGCTTTTCAAAATAAGGAATTGGCTCTAGTGTTTCCTCATTACGCTGTAGTCCAACGACACTGACTTTAGCCGCAGGCAGTAATTGCATAACGCCATCCATCATACCGAGACCAGCTCGTAAAATGGGCACCACAGTAATTTTTTTACCTTTGATATGTTCTACATCCAAATTATTGCCATCCCAACCTTGAATTTCGACATTTTCAAGTGGCAAGTTCTTAGTCGCTTCATACGTTAGTAGCGTACCAACTTCAGATGAAAGCTCACGAAAGCTTTTAGTACTGATGCCGTATTCACGCATTAAACCAAGTTTATGTTGAACAAGAGGATGTTTGATTACATGGATTGTCATTTTGTTGCCCGATAGAAAGATAAACTTAGTTTATTTTAACGTAAAATTTCCAACGAGACTTTTAAAAATTCAGCTAACGCCTAAAAAGTGTGTGTTTTTTTACTTGGCTACCCTTAATTTCACTGTTTTATACTCATAAACACAATAATAGAATAAACTTTGACTGAAACAATCTATAATTGGAGTAAGAACAAAGAAGCGACTCACATATGAATAGACACCTGCGTTATTTTTATATTTTTTTTATCTTAACTTCCTGGCAGTTAATAGCCGAACCTAAACCCTATACTGTTCAATTAATGACTGATTTTGCACCACAGTTAGGCGGTGATCCCCAAAATATCGCAACTGTTCACATGCTGGCTTTAGAAAAGGCATTAAAAGGAAAAATAAAACTTCAGTTTGCACCTGCAAGCCGTATGCGAGAATGGCAACAGCTGCATGCGTTTGAGGATGTATGCTTATACAATAAAGTTAAAAATCCAGAGCGCATGC
Organism: Pseudoalteromonas sp. 3D05; assembly: GCF_002723455.1. Lineage (GTDB taxonomy): Bacteria > Pseudomonadota > Gammaproteobacteria > Enterobacterales > Alteromonadaceae > Pseudoalteromonas. The sequence goes on from NZ_PDUS01000031.1 coordinate 18,431, forward strand.
AAAATGCTATTTTTACCCGCTACCCAATAATGGCGTTTCCTGCAAACCGCTTAATTGTTCTAAATAACCCCGAGTTACCAAAAAACCTGAGCTTATTCGACGCTGTGAATAAATATCATTTGACCATAGGGATCACCAGTGGCCGTTCATATGGCCACGTTATTGATCAATATATTGACGAACACCCAGAGTCATTTTTATCATTGCCAGGAACCACCAGTGCAGCTCGTTTAAGTAAAATGTTGTTTGAAAAAAAAGTCGATGCAATTATTGAATACAGTGCTGTATTTATCTCAAGACATGGCAAAGATACGCGCATAAAAAGCGCATCATACCTTACAATTGAAAACGCTAACGACGCTATTTTTGGTTACATTGCCTGCTCTAAATCAGAGCAAGGGCAAAAAGTGACTGAGCTATTTGATAGCGCTTTACAAACAAAAAAAATTCAACAGCAGATAATTAACGCACATGCTGAAGTAATTCCTGAGCCTGAAAAGGAACTCATACTTCAGGCGTTAATTACACAATTTAAACACTAATAAGTCATGGCTTAAGAATTTGCTGCATCACCCAGCTTGTGTGCGTTGCACTTTGCGCTGTAGAGGGATGAGACTGATTATTGCATAGTGACTCAGCCATGTTTTGCACATGAAATAATTGTATGTTCTCTGGGTTTGCAATTGTAAAACGCTCAGTGCCATGTTCAGTGATAACACTTATATCACGCTCATCAAATACACTGAAACGTATTTCCCCTTTTGAACCGTAAATTACCACCTCATCAAAACGTGAGAAGCCACCAAAATTCCAACTACCTGAGCCAGTTATGCCAGCTCTATGCTGCCAACAAGCTGAAACGGCATCATAGGCGTCATATAATTGTTGTTGATTGGTTGCCACTCCTGATACCGTCTTATATTCACCTAATAGGTAGGCAAATAAATCTAGGCCATGGCTAGCCAAATCATCAAAATAGCCTCCAGGTGCAATCTTTTTATCTGTGCGCCAATTATATGTGCCTGATAAATCAAGTGGGTTTGCAGGTTTATTAAGATGCCAACTAATATGCCGCACACTTCCAATTGCAGCATCATCAATCAGTGCCTTCACTTTATTAAATCGTGGCAATGAACGCCTGTAGTAAGCTACAAATACAGCAATATTTTTAGCTGCAAATGTATCCATAATTTGTTTGCTTTGCTGATATGTCGGCGCTAATGGCTTTTCAATACAACACGGTTTACCCGCCTCTGCTACTTTTAAAGCCAATGCTAAATGGCTATCAGGTGGCGTAGCAATATAAACTGCATCTATGTCAGGGCAATTGATCAACTCATCTACATTGGCAAACACGCAGGGGATTTTGTGGCGCAACGCATAATCTTTAGCGAGTGCTTGGTTACGCCGTGTTACACCGTATAACTCAAATGCAGGTGTTTTATGATATGCCGGACCACTTTTGATTTCAGTCACCGCACCACATCCTATCATCCCCCAACGTATCTGCTTTTGCATTAAACTACTTCCTATTTATTTTTTGAGTAACTGCTTGATATTGGTTTAGCATGTAGCTATTTATTTTCCAATGTGACGGGCTCCAGCCCATTAAAAACCGATAAAAGTCAGCCCATGCATAAGGCCAAAGTGATTGCCATTGCTGAATGACTGACTGTGCATCACACGGCTTATCAAAGTATTTAATCGCTTCACCTAAGTGTTCATAATAAAGTGCTTTATATTTATGCGCATCAGCTATCAATGTTTTCTCATCAAGACAACTGCCCAAAAAATACATTAAATCCACTGTGCCAATACCTTTACCAACATACTGAAAATCATAACCCAGTACGTCTAATGTTTGATGGTTAACTGCAAAGTTAGCAAGCTTTGCATCGCCATGAATTAAAGTTTGGAATGCACACGCTTGAATCTTACTTGCAATGAGAGGTGCCTCCTTTTTTAACTCATTATCAGTTATTTTTTCAAATTCATCCGGTCGTGTATCCAAATGCCAGTAATTGCCTTGTTGCCACAAACCATCCGCCTGTGAGCCTAAATTAAATGCATGAAAATAAGCCAACCATTTTATAATTGCCAAAATATACTCTGGGCAACAAGTTGCTTCATCATATCCATGCTCCTTAAAATCAGCAAAAACAAGAGCAAATAACTGTTTATAGTTAATGGTATTAAAACACTCCAACGCACGTGATTGCACTGGAAGCAAACTGCTATAATCGCGATACCATTTAAACTCAACCTCATAAGACTGTTGTTTACGGTTTATTGCAAACTGACTTTGTTTTATACGTGGATGCTCAATGTGTTTAGGCACATTTATTGATTTCACAACACAGGGGGTTTTATCTAGTTTATAGCGAGCTATCTCTCCACAGCCACTCCACAAAGATGTAATGACCTCTTGCAATATGACACTATCGTACTGACGATTTAATAACTCATTGTGCATTTACCAAAGCTCTGTCATTTAAACAAAAGTAAAGTATGACATTTAAAACTCTATGAATAAATATTTTAACTAGGTAATGAAGCCGTATTAGGCTCTTAGAACCTAAGTAAAATTTGGGGTTAAGTTGACACTGTGATATTTGATTTTAAGACAGTAAAAAGCCTAAGTAGCACCATAAATAATTTATAAGGTTAGATAGCGTTTACGATTAGTTACATACATTGTTGACTAAAACACCTAATATAGGTAATTTTGAAAAAAATAATAAAATAACAACATTAAAAGGACATAAATGAATAAGTTAATTGCTGTGCCTCTTCTTGCTTTAGTTTTAACAGCCTGTGAAGATACATCAGACGACACAGACCCTATTGAAATAAATACGCCCCCTACACTCTCTGGAACACTATCAATTAACAGTAAAGCTCTTGAAACGGCTAGCCTGATTGTTGACCTTTATGACCAGCAAGGCGATGAAATTAGTGCAACCATTATTAATCAACCACAATGGATAACGGTAAGCACTGAAAATAACCAAGCAACATTTAATGTTAACCCCAGCCTTTTTGAGGTTAATAACCATACGTTTACTGTAGAAATATCTGACGGGCAAGCAAGTAATCAGTATCAGTTGTTTGTTAATGTTGCAGAAAATCGTGAAGCATGGCAACCCATTGAGCTGACCAACAGTGAAATCATGGGTAGTTGGCATACAGATAATCAAGATATACTGATTTCGTTTGCAAACGAAGAAAGAGGCGTACTATTTAATGACAATATTTTAAGTAGCTTTTACTGGAGCAATCCTGACGTAATAACGTTAAGCACGCAGTTTGTCCCAACGTGTGTTGGAGGCGGATGCGCGCAAAGAGAGCTTATAGAAATTGATGTGCTTGCAAAGCGTGATGACGCTATACGTGTTGAATTTTTTAATGTGAGTGAAGATAGAGGTGAAGTAGTTACACTATATAAAAATACTAATTCGGATATTTCCTCAGGCTATTACACTAACCACTCAATTTCATCATATAAAATTGTGAGTCACTTGAACGCACAAAATGAAGACAGCTTTTTCGAAACGCAAATTTCAGTTTCGTTGCCCATGTTCGATAGCCCGGGCTCGACAACAACTAGAACTGAATACGCTGATTTTTCTGCTGTATTAGATGGCACTAGGCTAAATATAAACTCAACCAAAACAATTGCAACAATTGACCAAAGACAACAAAACAAAGATCAAGGTTCATTTAACGCACAATTCGATGTAAATTTGGAACACGCAGACGTTGTTACTCAATTTAATGAATTTCTCGTTATCAAACTATCGCATTCATTGAGTTACCATAATGACTTTACAGCAGAAAATATTCTTGAAACGCCTGAGTTACTTGCCGCAATGCAAACCCAAGAAAGCGTGTTCGCTGTTAGAAAAATAACACCCATTGCGGTTCCAGAGCTTGATACAGGAGTTCACTACACAGGGCGGCTTATCTTGGGTAGTGTAGATACAGAAGAAGGGCTTACAATACGATCTGCACCGACTAGTTTTAAAATTACAGCAGCTGACAGCGCAACTGTTAGCTTTCAAAACCCAACTAATGAAGAGTTGCTTCGTATGTCCTTTAATCTCGATAACAATGGAGAGACAGTTAAAGTGACAGGAGGTGGCCACGAATCCACGCTACAATTCTTTGAGCTATTTGACGGACAAACCATTTTTGCACATGGCCGTGACAAAGAGCAAAGACAAATAATGCTGGGTTATACACTTGTTAAGGTGCTTGATGAAGAAGAGGTAACACTCGCAGACTACAAACATTTCTCTAATTACCTGCGTGATGACTATAACTCTGGCTATAGTACAGCTTACTGGTATTTAAATGATGACAATACTGGCTCTTTCTTTAGCTATGCTCAAAATGGGCTTACAAATTCTTCTGGCTTAGAACCAAACACGTACTGGCAATTTGAAGAAGATAACAGCATTACATTTGCTATGATGTCAAACTGCCCAGAAGCGACTGATTTTACAACTTGTAAAACAAGCACTTTATCAAATGAAACAGGCACATACCTTTCTTTGATAAACTTTAAATTGCTTCATAAAGATGGCAATAACTACTTATTAGACCGTCTATTTTGGCAACGCGTATACGATTATAGCGATTCAACGTACAAGGAAAATATCTACCAAAATAGCTATTGGCTAGGCAAGCTTTAAGCTGCCCAACACGTGCAACTTTTATAGACAAAAGTTGCACGTTAATTACCTCAAGCATTCCCCATAAGGTAAACATAAAGCAGGTAAAAGTAAAAAAGTACATGCATATATTTTGCCAGGAAATTTGCACCTCTACCGTCGTGGGTAACCACATCATTTTTTTCGCACTGTTAGTGTTAGTTACAAAACTTAGAATTCAGTGAACTTAATAAACTAAAAATAAACTAGACTAACTAAAAATAAACTAGACAGCCTCTTTAATTGAGCAAATAAAA
>NZ_PDUS01000033.1 GCF_002723455.1 Pseudoalteromonas sp. 3D05
AATTATACGCAAGCGTTTTTCATCAGAAACTTTAAAAAAGAGCCCGTTAGTTTAAAAAACAAACTAAAACATCTAAAAGACGCTATTTAGTGACTAAATTATCAGCAATTTCTCTCGAGAGGAATTTAAGTATTGTCTAATTTTTGTATTTATCAAGTTTTAGATATAAAAAAGCGCCATTAATTAACAGCGCTTGAGCTTATAATCTATAAAATTGATTAATACAGGATGCTGTAGAGCTTTCTTCTATATTTAGATGCTAAGCTATCGCCATCAGGTAATGATGCTATAACTTCAAGAAATGTTGACTTGGCATCTGCAAAGTTTAAATCTTTCTTTAAAATGCTAAACAATGTTTCTAATGCTTCTTCTTTTCGACCTGCGGTATTAAGTGCAGCAGCTAACTCTAGCTTAATATCTAAATCATTCGGATATTGCTCTGCTTTTAACTGCAATGCTTTTATCTCTGGTGAATCTGTCGCTTCAAGAGCTTGTTCGCACTTAGCACGAATATTTGTGTAATACGCATCACGCTCACCTTCTTCAACTGTATCAAGCAGTGCTTGCGCATCATCTAATTTATGAATTTGAATACAAATATCTGCTAGCACTAATTTAATGCGTGCATTAGTGGTATCTAGTTCGTAAGCCTGCTTCGCATAATTAAATGCACTATTTAAGTCTTTTGCAACGAGAGCCTGCTTTGCTTGCTCTAATAACAACTCATGTTGTGCCGGTAAGTGCTTTGATAAAACATCTCTAACTTGTTGCTCTGTTTGCGCACCAGGCAACATATCTACCGGGGCCGAGTCTTTTAAAAACACTAGTGTTGGTAGTGTTTGCAAACCAATTTGCTGTGCTAGTTGCGCAGCCAACTGTTGCTCTACATCGCAATCAAGTGTCGCGACAAGTAAATGCTCAGGATATTCACTTGCAATTTTATCTAGGATAGCAGCTTGCGATTGACACTCAGGGCTTTGTGCAGAATAGAAACTAAGCAACACAAGTTTCTCTTGTGAGGTTTCACCTAATACTTGCTGAAGGTTTTGTGGATTAACATTTACCATATTATTCATTGCGATTAATTGCCATATCAGACTATTTAGGGTTTTATATGGTGTCGATAACAATAATTACAAGCCACCAGCCAAAAGGTCTTTTATGAAATTTCACAAAATATATGCAGCCTTACTTTTTATTAGCCCGCTCACCAGTGCTACACCCTTAGATCTCAATCTCGATAAAGCCATGCCTGCTATCGAAAAGTTGTATTTAGATTTACATCAATCTCCCGAACTTTCATATCGAGAACAAAAAACAGGTCAAAAAATTGCGCGGCAATTAAAGCAAATTGGATTCGAAGTTACTGATAATTTAGGTGGATTTGGTGTAGTTGGTCTTTATAAAAATGGTGATGGCCCAACAGTGATGATCCGCACTGATACCGATGGCCTTCCTATAACAGAACAAACGGGTAAGCCATATGCATCAAAAGTTACAGTGGTGAATGACGATGGCGCGAATGTGGGTGTTATGCATGGCTGTGGCCATGATATTCATATGAGTTCATTTATTGGTACAGCACAACAACTTGTTAAGCATAAAGATTCGTGGCAAGGAACATTAATGATGGTCGCGCAACCCGCTGAAGAAGTCGGTGGCGGTGCAAAAGCAATGCTAAAAGAAGGTTTATTCTCTAAGTTCCCGACACCTGATCACGTGATAGCATTACATGTTAGCGCGAGTGTTCCCGCTGGTAAAGTGAGTATGAAAAACGAATACACGATGGCCAGTGTTGACTCTGTTGATATCACAGTAAAGGGTAAAGGCGGACACGGTGCTTACCCACACACAACTATTGACCCTGTTGTTATCGCATCGCGGATTGTATTAGCACTGCAGACTATTACTAGCCGGGAACTTTCCCCGCTAGAGCCTTCAGTTATAACAGTTGGTTCTATTCATGGAGGTTCGAAGCACAATGTAATCTCTGACGCAGTAAAACTACAACTTACATTACGCAGTTATAATCCGGACGTACGTTTACAGCAAATTGCCGCTATTAAAAGAATTTCACAAGGAATTGCTTTAAGCGCAGGCTTGGACAAGTCGCTTATGCCAGAAGTATATGTACATGAAGATGAGTCAATTCCATCAACATATAATAACCCTGACCAAACAAATATTGTACGCAGTGCTATTAGCTCGGCCATTGGAGAAGATAACGTGCTAGAAACGCAAGCCGTTATGGCTGGCGAGGACTTTGGTTTATATGGCCGAACCGAACAAAACATTCCTATTACTTTATTTTGGCTTGGTGGTGTAGAGCAATCTCAATATAGTGCAGCACAGGAATCAGGGCAAACTCTACCGTCATTGCACTCGAGTAAATTCGCCCCAGATTACAAAGTCGCCTTACCCACAGGTATTAAAGCGATGAGTAATGCAGCCGTTGCGCTGTTTAATAACTAAATCGACTTTGTAACTAGGCCGACTTTGCTTTTGGTTTAGCCTTTCTTTTAAAACGTCGCTTTTGCGGCGTTTTTGGTAATTGCGCAAAAACTTGGCTATTACATTGCCCTGCTTGTCCGATGAAATGTGATAAATCGTTTAATAACGGAGTTAAAAACTGTTGGTAGCTCATACGCTGCTCTGCAATATCCCCTAATGAGGCTTCCCATTTTGCCGTTAAATCTGGGCTTGCTAAACCTTCAGGTAATACTCCTATAAGTGCTTTTCCTGTTTCAGTGGCTAAAATGGTTTTACCTTGGCGTTGTAAAAATCGGCGCTTGAATAATAACTCTAAAATACCTGCACGCGTTGCTTCTGTGCCTAAGCCATCAGTATCTTTGAGAATTCTTTTAATATCTGGGTTTTTCACATAACGACTTATTCCCGTCATGGCACTCAACAAGGTTGCATCCGTAAAATGTGCAGGCGGAGTCGTCATTTTATCAACCACTTCGCCATGGGAACACTCAAGCACTTGCCCCTTAACTAACGGCGGTAAAGTTTGCTGATCTTTTAGCTCTGATTTACCCATTAGTACTTTAAAACCTAAGCTGATCTCTTGTTTTGCATTCGCTTTAAATAAACCACCAGCAATGGTTACCTCAACCTTTGTTTCATTAAATATATAGTCAGGATAGAACTGAATGAGGTAATGCCGACATACTAGGCTATAGACCTTTGCTTCGTCTGAATTTAAGCTTACCGACTTTAATTGTTTAGCAGTAGGAATGATAGCGTGATGCGCAGCTACCTTTGCATCATTAAAGCATTTACTACGCTTACTGGTATCGGCCTGACTACAGTGAATTGCACTTTGCCCCCCATTGCTAGCAATCGCTTTTACAATGCTTGCAGCTTCCCGGTGGTGATCTTTTGGTAGATAACGATTATCTGAGCGCGGATATGTGATGAGCTTATGGCGTTCATACAAAGTTTGGCAAATATCTAACACTTTTTGAGCTGGCATCGTAAACGCTTTCGCTGCATCTATTTGCAGGGCTGATAAATTATACGGTAAAGGGGCTTGCTGTTTTTTCTGCTTTTGCTCAAGTGCCGTAACTTCGCCTTTTTGTCCTACTATTCTTGATACGACATTCTCTGCAAGACCTCGATGTAGTACTCGCCCTTCTTCATCTTGATAAGGCTCACATGCCTTGCTTGGTTGCCACTTAGCGGTGAAACTTTGTTGCTCCCCCGTATTTAAATGAGCAAACACTTCATAAAATGGTTTTGCTACAAAATTAGCAATTTCATTATCACGATTTACTACCAACCCTAAAATAGGTGTTTGTACGCGCCCAACAGAAAGCACATTACCAAACCCTGCTTTTTGCCCAGCTAAGGTATATGCACGGGTTAAGTTCATACCAAATAACCAATCGGCGCGAGAGCGCGCCAATGCAGAAACACTCAATGGAATAAAGTCACGATTACTGCGAATACTTGCCAACGCTTTCTTTACTGCACTAATATTTAAATCGCTGATTAATAAACGTTGAATTTGTTGTTTTTTGGCTTGGCTAAGTTTTACTTGCTCAATCACCTCATCAACAAGTAACTGCCCTTCTCTATCGGGATCACCAGCATGAATTAATTGATCAGCTTGTTTGATTAACTTTTTAAGTATCGTAAGTTGTTTGCGGGTTTTTGGTTTAGCTTTTAATTGCCATTGTTCAGGCACTATGGGTAAATCATCAAAGCGCCATTTTTTATACTGCTCGTTATAGTCGTCAGGTTCAGCTTGTTCGAGCAAATGACCAATGCACCACGAAACGCAATCACCATTTGCTACCTCAATGTAACCATCATGCTTTTTATGGGGTTTAGGAAGTGCATCAGCGATAGCACGACCCAATGATGGTTTTTCTGCGATATACAGTTTCACAACGAGCTCCAACACTGTTCATATAAACAGTACTTTAGCACACTATATTATCGATTACATAAATTTAAGCACAACAAAACCTTTCACACTTAAAATTTATACCATTCGACTCAATACATTACCTTACTTCTATAGGATCAGACTCTTTTGCCTTGCCTTGCATAATTGAAATTTCAACGCGTCTGTTTCTGCGTCTGTCGGTATCTGTTTCATTAGGAACCAATGGACGTGTTTCAGCATGACCAACAACGACCATCCTGGTTTTATCAAAACCCTGAGCTTTTTGCATTTCTGTTGCAACTGCAACAGCACGCTTAGATGACAGATCCCAGTTATTTGTATACAGCTCATTTGACACCTGGAAGTCATCGGTATGGCCTGACACCGTAATTTCACCCGGTACGTCTTTTAATAAAGTCGCTATATCTTGAATAATAGGTTTAAAACGGGGCTGTAAAAATGCACTGCCTGATGGGAACGAACCATTCTCTCGGATACGAATAATTATTTGTTGCCCTAATGACTCTAGCTCAACTGCGCCATCCATAATTTGTTGCTCTAACTGTTGCGCAATCTTCTTAACGAGCTCATTAACTTGCTCTTGATCTGCAGACGATGTGGATTGTTCAGAAGCTTGTTGTTGAGCAGTGCTTTGCGACTCACCACCACGTTTATTACCACGTTGTTCTTGACGCCCCCCGGCCGAGCTTTCATCCCCAGCTTGAAACTCAAGCATTTGTTGAGTCATCTCAACTGTTTGCTGTTGAATGGTTTCAATGGGTGTGGGTTCAGGTTTACCTGGGGTAAATTCCATTGCTATGACAGAGGTTCCTTTTGGTATATCTTTTACCTCAATCTTATTTTGCACACCAAAAGCAAATTTCATTGAGCCCGCAATCTGTTTAAATTTAAGCACATCCATTTCTGAAAATGCGAGCAAGAGTACAAAAAAGCACATTAACAATGACATTAAATCAGCGAAGGTCCCCATCCAAGCTGGCAATCCTGGGGGGGGACATTTGCACTCTTCATCAGACATGCTTACTCCTCAGTGTCCACATTACGCTTAGATTCAGCGAGGTAATTCTTTAAAATCCCTTCAATAACTTTTGGATTTTGGCCATCTTGGATACCTAAAACAGCATCCAAAATCAAACGTTGGTTCATTGCCTCTTCTTCTTTACGAAGCTCTAATTTAACCTGAATAGGGATCGCGATAACGTTTGCTAAAAAGGCACCATATAAGGTAGTTAATAACGCAACCGCCATTGCTGGGCCGATTGCTTTTGGATCATCCATATTTGATAACATTGCAACCAAACCAATCAACGTACCGATCATGCCCATAGCAGGTGCGATATCAGCAAGCGCTTTAAATAGCCCTGCCCCTGATTCATGACGTGTTGAAGTAAGCGAGATGTCTTTTTGGAGCGTTGCGCGAACAACATCAGCATCATGTCCGTCTACAAGCATATCAACGCCTTTTCGCATAAAGCCGTTGGGAATTTCGGCCTCTTCGAGAGCCAAGAATCCTCCTTTACGAGCAGAATCAGCAAGCTCAACGGCCTTTTCAATCAGCTCTTCAGGCGATTCAATTTTAAACATAAATGCTTTAGCGCATACTTTACCAATACCTAAGAATTGGCCCATGGTGTAGTTGGATAGAACGATAAATATCGAGCCACCAAATACGATGACAACTGATGGCGTGTTGTAAAACATAGCCACTTCACCGTTACTACTTTGCACCATCGACATTACGATTAAGCCAATTGCCCCAAGAATACCTATAATGGTTGCTAAATCCACTTACCCCTCCAGAGGAATTGATACTTTGCTACTTTTAATAACAAACTTTTATTATTAACTGCTTATCGGCAATAGATTGAATTACTTAAATCATTTACGTGAATAAATGAGAATGACGTTGCCTTCTATACTGTTATTTTAATCTAACCACCTTAAGCTGCAAGGTTTAAGCATAGGCTCAGTCAAAATAAAAAAACAAATAACGCGTAAATAAATAAAAAAAATGCATCAGTCTTTGACCTAGTTTAGCATTCCCCCTAAAATTGGCCTCAATTTCATATCATCTAAGTTGAATCCACGATGGCGACTAAAAAACCTGAAAATTTGAGCTTTGAGCAAGCACTTGAAGAATTAACTGTAATCGTCACCGACATGGAACAAGGTGATTTATCTCTTGAGCAGTCTTTAAAGCAGTTCGAACGCGGCATTGCGCTAGCCAATGCATCTTCAAGTAAATTACAACAAGCAGAACAAAAAGTGGCAATTTTGATGGGCAATGACCCTCAGTCACCACTTACTGACTTTAAAAACGACTTGGATTAATCGGTGCATATTTTAGAGCAAATAAAAGTTGCACAACATGACGTTGAAGCCAAACTAGATAACTACTTTTCACTACCGCTTGATACTGAAGATAATATTAAAAAAGCAACACATTATGGGGTATTGAATGGCGGTAAGCGTATACGCCCCTTTCTGGTTTATGAAACGGGTAAAATGTTGGGCGCAGAAAAAAAAGATTTAGATGTGCTTGCTGCGGCAATAGAGTGTATACACAGCTATTCATTAGTGCATGACGATTTACCTGCGATGGATGATGACGATTTACGCCGAGGCCGGCCGACATGCCATATTGTGTACGGTGAAGCTCATGCAATTTTAGCTGGTGATGCACTGCAAACATTGGCCTTTGATTTAATCGCTAACCATACGTTTAACATACCAGCTTCTCAACAGCTTAAAATGATTGCTGCATTAAGCAAGGCGTCAGGTATTGAGGGTATGGTGGGAGGACAGGCGCTCGATATTGCTGCGACTGATGAAGCTATTTCATTACCAGCACTCGAACGCATTCATAAGCTTAAAACCGGTGCTTTGCTCAATTGCGCAATTACACTAGGGGCATTGTGTGCACCTAACACCAGTGACTATACGTTTTCACAGTTAAAAATTTTTGGTGAATCTATTGGCTTGGCATTTCAGGTACAGGACGATATTCTTGATGTAGAAGGCGATACCTTTATTCTTGGTAAGCCTCAAGGGTCAGATATAGCGGCGAATAAAGCCACATACCCTGCACTTCTTGGTCTTGATGGTGCAAAAGAGAAAGCTCAGTTGTTATTAGCAGATGCCCTTAATGCATTATCGAATATCGATGCCAATACTGAATCTCTTGCGCGCTTAGCAGCGTATATTGTTGAACGTGACCATTAATAAAACACAATGGCAAACGAATAAAGACATACAAAATAACTAAAAAATCAGAGCAACAATACGCTATAATAATCTCTGGTTAGCGAAGGATGTATTAAAAATCATGACACTTGATAGTAACAAGTATCCATTATTAGGTTTGGTTGAAGAGCCAGCCCAGCTGCGCGATCTAGCGCAAGAAAAACTGCCCGCATTTAGTGATGAGCTTAGAGATTATTTGCTTAATTCAGTTTCCCAAAGCAGTGGTCATCTGGCCTCTGGTCTAGGCACGGTTGAACTCACTGTTGCGTTGCATTATGTATATAATACACCAGAAGACCGCCTCGTTTGGGATGTAGGTCATCAAGCCTACCCTCATAAAATCCTAACGGGTCGTCGCGACCAAATGCATACCATTCGCCAAAAAGATGGCCTGCACCCTTTCCCTTATCGTGATGAAAGTGCTTACGATACATTTAGTGTTGGTCATTCAAGCACATCTATTTCAGCTGCCCTCGGTATGTCAATTGCCGCACAAAAAGAAGGCAAAAGCCGTAAAACAGTAGCCGTAATTGGTGACGGCGCAATTACTGCTGGTATGGCGTTTGAAGCAATGAACCATTTAGGTGATGTTAAATCAGACATGCTGATCATTTTAAACGACAATGAAATGTCTATTTCTGAAAATGTCGGTGCTTTAACCAATCACTTCGCACGAATTTTATCTGGCAGCTTTTATACCAATATTCGTGAAGGCAGCAAAAAACTACTTTCAGGTGTACCTCCGGTAAAAGAATTAGCCAGTCGCATGGAAGAGCATTTAAAAGGCATGGTGATCCCTGGTACTTTCTTTGAAGAATTAGGCCTTAATTATATCGGCCCTATTGATGGTCATGATGTAAATATGTTGGTAGACACGTTGCGCAATATGCGCAACTTAAAAGGTCCACAGCTGCTGCATATCAAAACACAAAAAGGGAAAGGCTATAAGCCCGCCGAGGCTGACCCTATTGGTTACCATGGCGTGCCTAAATTTGACCCTGCGGTGTCAAGCTTACCAAAGTCTAAACCTGGTGCTGCAACGTTTTCAAAAGTATTCGGTGATTGGCTGTGTGATATGGCAAGCCAAGATGACAAGCTAATGGCGATTACTCCAGCCATGCGTGAAGGCTCTGGTATGGTGCGCTTTTCAAAAGAACACCCAGAGCAATACTTTGATGTCGCTATTGCAGAGCAACACGCCGTTACTTTGGCGGCTGGCTTTGCATGTGAAGGCTTAAAACCCGTTGTTGCTATTTACTCGAGCTTTTTACAACGCGCGTACGACCAACTAATTCACGATGTTGCACTACAGAATTTACCGGTACTATTTGCCATTGACCGTGCAGGTATTGTTGGCGCGGATGGTGAAACCCATCAAGGTGCATACGATTTAAGCTTTATGCGTTGTATTCCAAATATGATCATTATGGCACCTAGCGATACCAATGAGTGTCGCCAAATGCTTTATACTGGTTATCAATGCAATCAGCCTGTTGCTGTGCGCTACCCTCGTGGCAGTGCCGGTAATAGCGAAATTAATGAGCAAATGACCGCCCTCGAAATCGGTAAAGGACGAGTTATTAAACACGGCAGCAAAATTGCAATATTATCTTTTGGGACGCTACTTGAAAACGCATTTTTAGCCGCTGATGAGTTAGGTGCAAGCTTAATAGATATGCGTTTTGTAAAGCCACTAGATACAGACTTAATCGATTCACTGCTTAGCGATCACGATAGCTTTATAACGCTTGAAGATAACGCCATTGTTGGTGGTGCTGGTTCTGCGGTTAATGAGTACTTAGCTACAGTGAAAGCAAAGGCAAACATTTTAAACCTAGGCATTCCAGATGAATTCATCAAACACGGAACACAACAGCAAATGCATGATGAAATGGGTTTAGGTGCTCAGGGTATACTCGACAGCATACAAAAATTTGTTACTGACTAGGGTCTGTTTACCTTTCAAGGTCAAATAAAAAAGGAGCAAATGCTCCTTTTTTTTATTTAAAATCATAACACTAAAAATAAAATCCGATTATTTTCTCTTATTTGCATCCAATTTTATTCCTTAAACGTTTACACACTGAGGTTAACTCGTGAGCAAAGTTTCACGCTTTTATATTATACCAATCGACTTTAATATTTAGCCTTTCTAGCGTGCTAAATAAAGCGCTAACGGCGTTTATCCGTCGCTATAAATGACTAATAACTTAACACGATTGTATAAGCTGTTTTAAGCAAACTCTTTGTATGTTCACATTTAATGGAATATTTAAGAAGGTACAAACTATGAAAACGTTCAACTCAGGCAACATTTCTCAATCTATTCAGTCTCGTTCAATGACAAGTAAAATATGCTTATCTGCGCTTAGTTTAGCAATTTTAATAGGTTTAACTGGTTGTGATGGCGATGATGGCAGCACCGGCCCTGCTGGTATGCAAGGTGAAATGGGCGCCCCAGGTGATAATGGTACAGATGGCGCTGATGGTAATGACGGTGCAAATGGTAATGACGGTGTAGATGGTGCTGATGGCACACCTGGCTTTAATGCCGCAACATTTATTTTAGCGAATAACGGCACTGACAATGCAGGCACCATTGATCTAATTGATCAAAATGCTGCAAAGTTAAAAACATTTAATAGTGGTGCAAATGAAGGTGTTGCAGTTGATAAGTTAGGCAACTTAATTCAAGCAAGTGACTTAGGCAATGGGGCTATCAGTACTATATGCCAAGTGCAAAGTCGTAATGACGGTGGTATGTTTAATACTGATCGTGACCGTACAATTACTGGTACTAATACTACCTTGGTAAACCCAAAAGGTATTCATGTTTCTCACAAACGAGGCTTGGTATTCATAGCCGACTTTAATGCAGTTCAAATCACTGTATTTGGCGCCACCGCCGCAGGTGATGCAACTCCTCTAGCCACGACAGTTACAGATGCAAAACCTTGGGATGTTACCTATGATGATGTAAACGATCGTTTATATGTGGCACTAACGAATGGTGATGTTGCAGTATATGACAGCTACGTCGATGGCGGATTCGTGGCAATGCCGACACGCACAATCACACCAAGTAACGATGCGGGCGAAAAGATTTCAGTAAATATTCATGGCATAGCTTATGATGCCAAAACTAATAAATTAGTGCTTTCAGATGTAGGTAGCGCCAGTGATGCTACAGACGGCTCACTCTTTGTGATCAACAATGCTTCGCTTGCAGATGGCAATACCAGTGTTGCTCGTAGCATCGCAGGGCCCGCAAGTATGCTTGGTAACCCAGTAGATATAAGCTTAACGGGCAGTGATTTACGTGTCGCAGAAAAATCAAACGATGCGGTATTGGTATTTAGTAATATTTTTTCAGGTGAAAGTGGTGATATTAGCCCTGATAGCGTAACGCAGACTATTAAACCAGAATCTATAACCGAAACTGTAATGCATAGTGATATGGCGGATATATCAGACAGCTATATGGTTAATGTGCCATTGATGGGTGTTGCAGTAAGTAGCAACCCCGGTGTTGAGGGTCCTACAACAGGACATATTTCACGCCTTAATACACCACTCACAAGTGAGTTTGGCAGTTATAATGCGAGCCAAGCAATCGAAAGTGTTACCTTTGATAAAGCAGGTAACAGCTATACAACGTTTGATAACAGCACCACTTCTACTGGTGGGATAGTGATTTCTAATAAGGTGGCTGTGCATCGTGATGGTGAGGTTTTTTCACTAAGCCAAGATTCGATTATCAGTGGTGATAATACCGGCCTTATCTCACCAAAAGGCTTGGATGTAGCATCAGACAGCGGCTTAGTTTTTGTTGCTGAGAATAATGCAACAACGCCAGGAATTTTAGTGTTTTCAAGCTGTACAACTGGGGACGCTTCACCACTGATTACACTCACACCAAGTAATAATGCCCGTCCTTGGGATGTCGACTACGATGTTGCTACAGACCGCGCATTTGTTGCATTAACCAATGGTACGATTGCCGTTTTTGATGAAGTAAAAACTAAATTGATGGCGGGTATGAGTTCAATTACAGGTGAAGACCGCCTTATTACCCCAGCAACTGGGGGCGCCGCATTTCCTGCACCAACCAACATCCATGGTATCGACTACGATCCACTCAGTGATTCGCTAATCGTCTCCGATGTTGGCAGTGCCGCAGACGCAACTGATGGTAAATTGTACGTATTAAGTAATGTAGGAATGAGCTCTGGTTTGAATAATGTCAGTGTTAATATTGCAGGGCCTGCCACCATGCTTGGTAACCCAGTGGATATTATGTTTACTGGTAATCACCTCTATGTGGCCGAGAAATCAAATGGTTTAGTAATGCGCTATGACAATATTTTAACTAGCTCAAGTGGAGATATAGCTGCGAGTTTGAGCTACTCATTCACAGCACCTGAATCAGTCGCTATTTTACCAACTTGGTTAAATCATTAACCTTCAAAGCAGTTTAATTAAACTGACTTTAGTTGGCCTCCCGATGCCTTAACGTCATACGTTAAGGCATTTTTATACGCCCGCATAAAACGACTAACGCATCCACACTTTAATATCTGCCAAACCATTGGCTTGTAATACGCTAAGCTGTTGTTCAACATTATTCGTTTGCTCAAATTCAAACGCATCCAGCTGTTCATCAAATGTAATATTTGCCACACCATCACCACCGCGCTTTTTAACTTGATGAAGTGCGATATCTGCTAGATTTACAGAGGTTTCCCATCCGATAACTTGCCCACCAAGCAGCGGTAAAGGGTAAAATGAGTAACCAATTGATGCTGTTAAATTAATGCTTTCACCACTTGGCAGCTTGAATGAATGTTCTGCGACAGCTTTGCAAAGATCTGAAACATATTTATCAATAGAGGTGCGCTTAAAATCACGTAGTAAAAGCAAGAACTCATCACCACTCCAGCGTGCGACATAATCTGACCCTTGAGTTCGTGAATTTAACAAAGCCGCCATTTGTTGTAAGCAGCTATCTCCACCGATAGGTCCAAAGGCGTCGTTGATCTTACTGAAACTATCGAAGTTGATCACCAATAAAACCAATGACTTTCCCTGTGCCTGTAAGGATTGCGAGTTGCGCTGGAAGTGCTCAATATCCTTTGGTAGTTGATCAAACAAAAAGCGACGACTTCTCAGGCCTGTTAGTTCATCAGAATGACTGACAAGTTTCAGTTGTGAGTTAACCTGATTTAACTTGTCGTTAGCTTGACGAAGCTCTCCAGTGCGCTCTGCAACTAAACTTTCTAAGGCCGCTTGCTTACGGCGCTCCTGTTTCCTGAAAACCCAAAAAACAAGATAGAAAAGTAAAATAATCGTACTGGTGATTAACAACCTGAAGTAAACCGTTTCATCAAATCGTTTAGGTACGATAAATGAATACTCGGCACTTTTTGCATTTTGCCAGCCCTCACCTTGTCGTTTTGCTTCAAGTTGAAACAAGAATAATCCTGGAGGTAAGTTAGTATATATCGCCTCACGACGAGAGTTTGCGTAGCGCCAATCATCATCTAATCCACTCAGTCGGTAGCGAAATTCAATACTGGTCGGGGCATAATAGTCTATTGCCGTGTATTTAAGTGTAAAGTCACGTTCGTCCGTATTAAATGTAGGATTATCTCCCAAAGAAGCAACAGACACTGAACGCATGCCCGTTGTTACACTTTCAACTTTAGGGCGTAACTGTTTCACTCCAAATAGCTCGATGTCTTTTGGAATTTCCACAACGCCTTGCAAACTTGGATACCACATAGAGTTGTTGTGTTCTGCCACAGCATCGTGACCAAGCCCTGTACAACATTGGCTCGCTTTACCATCTAGTTGTCGGTCAAAAGAAGAGATTACTTGCTCAACCTTTAAGCTTTCTATATCCGCGCTAAATTGCTCTACAGGCATTCGGTAAACACCTTTCATGGTACTGACCCAAATACGCTTTAATGACTCATCATAACGCAGGCTAAAGATAGATCCGTAAGGCAAACCATTTGATGCGTCTAGTTGACGCCACTGACCTTTGGTACTCCTATAGAATAGCCCATCATTTAATGAACCAATTAAAATAGCTCCACCATCCAGGTACAAAATGCTCGTAACATAAGCACTTTCTAATGACGTTTGATCACCCACTTTTTCAATGCCGCGGTCAGTAAAGTAATATGCACCTTTACTGGTACCAATCAGACCAAAATTTTGTTGCTCCAATACATAGGTAATAAATTTACTGCCTAAAAATGCGTTGTATGCAAACGGTGTTATCCCGCCATAACTTAAACGGTACATACCTCGGCCAGTACCCAGCCATAAGCCATCTTTACTTGAGTTGCTTATAGCAAATACAGGGTTATCTCTTAAAGCGCGTCCAGGTACTGTAAATAAGGTTTTATTTTCGTAAAAGTACACACCTCGACCTGTTGCAATATATAAACGACCACTATCAAAGTGTAAATCATTTACAACAGCTCGACCGTATTGGTTGCTCGGGATCTGATTGATGAAATTTTTGTTTAAATCGAAATACCCAACACCACTTCTATTAGCAACCCACAACTTACCGTCAGGCGCTTTGGTAATGGCCATAACAGCTTCCGTCATTTGGGAAATAGCTGAATGGCGCTCTATACGCCCTTCGTGAGCAAGCCACAACCCTTCGCTAAAGCTGGCTAACCAAATGTTATTATCGTTATCACGATACAAGTCAGCGAACCATATATTTTGATCTAGCTGGCTTGGCTCAACCCATTGCCAATCACCTGAATTATCTCTAACTAACAATCGCCCATAGGTAGAAACCCATAACGCACCATCGGAGTCGCTCATAAATTTATAAACGGCAGAGTTATTGGCATTAGGCAGTGGGAACGGACGAAGCTCATCATCTAAATCAAGAAAATATGCACCTAACTCAGAAGCAAGGTAGAGATTACCTTCAAGAAAGGTTAAGTCATGAATAATTGTTTGTGCGACACGCTCAGGTAACGATACTTTGGCGGTTAGTTCTAATCGTAACTTAGCAAAGTCAGATGAGGAGTTAGTCAAACGTAATAGCTGTCTTTCGTTAACAAGCCAAATGCCTTCAGGTGATAAAGCTAATTGACTTACCGTGCCTGTAATTTGTTTAACAGAACTGGCTTTCACAGTGTGATTTGGTATGTGGGTATTTAATTTGAGGTCTATTTGATTACGAGGAACAAAATATAACCCATTTGCTGCAATCCAAATGCTCCCGCGAGAATCTTCGATAACATCGCGAACAGGACCTTTGACTATGTACTCTTGAGCAGCCATCGTTTGTGGGTCAAGAACGACAACCCCTTTTTTTGTACCTACCCATAAATACCCCTCACTATCGATGATAAGTTTATTAATACCGTTACTCGGTAAAAAAGGGGTATTCAGCGTATTGTAATTTGTAAACGTATTACCATCAAAACGGCTAAGGCCAAACTGAGTACCTAACCACATATAACCTTGTTCATCTTGAACAACACTTTTTAGTGATTGCGAAGGTAGACCGTTCTTTATATTCCACTGCTTCACAACATAATCAGTAATTGACGCACTGCTTGGTAAACTGCAAAACAATAAAATATAAACCAATAAAAACCGCATCATAACGTCAATACCTCGTTGAAAAACTAAGGTTAAAAAGGTAAGTAACCCATTTTGAATAGAGCTTGCAAGCAAATTAGTGAGAATATTCCCGCTAAAACATCATCTGCCATAATCCCTATACCGCCATGCAGGCGCTTATCTAATATACGGATTGGGCCTGGTTTAGCAATATCAAAAAAGCGAAATAACAAGAATCCAACTAACAGTGATTGCCAGCTTAACGCCGCACCAATCATTGTTATATAAAAGCCTGCAACCTCATCCCACACAATTGCAGGATGATCATGTACACCCAAATCATCTGCAGTTTTACCACACGCCCAAATACCAAATATACTAATAACCACAGCAAATACTATTTGTAGCCAGAGTGGATAATGCAGCGTAATAAAAATAAATGGCAGGGCGGCAAATGTGCCAAAAGTGCCTGGTGCCTTTGGTGCTAAACCCAAACCAAAGCCCAAACCAAAAAATTGGTGTGGGCGCTTTAAGTTAAATTTTGAGGGGTTATTCAAACCGACTCCTTGGAGAAATGTTCAAAGCCAGTATCATTAAAATCGAGTTTTTCACCATTAAGCGAGAGCTCAATTTGTCCTTCACCACTTTTTATCTGACCGATACAGGTCGCTTCTACGCCATATTGGCGTAATTTAAGTTCTAACATACTCTTATTATCATCAGGCACTGTAAACAGTAATTCATAATCATCGCCATAATTGAGAATAAAAGGAAGCTGTTGAGATTTATCTAATGTGTCTTGCATTGCAACTGATGTTGGTACTTTCTCAACATGGATTTGAGCACCAACTTGCGACATAGCCAAAATATGACCTAGATCAGCGAGTAAACCATCTGAAACATCAATAGCAGACGATGCCAAACCTCTAAGCACTTGCCCTGCGGCAACCCGAGGAGCTGGGTAGTCAAAACGCTGATTCACATAGCGAAGATGCTCTGGAGCAATTTTAAATTCTTGCTTACGAGACTCAATAGCAAGACCCGCATCTCCTAAGGGCCCTGTAACGTAAATCCAATCACCTACTTTTGCACCGCCTCGTCGTAAAGCTTTGCCTTGCGGGACTGTGCCTTTTGCACAAATAGTGATTGTTAATGGACCCTGAGTTGTATCACCACCAATGATTTGCACATTATAGTACTCTGCGATTTCATGCATCCCCTCAGTGAACTCTTCAAGCCATTCAACATCAATATTAGGCAACGTTAGAGCAACTGAAACCCATGTAGGCTCAGCCCCCATTGCAGCTAAATCACTTAAATTTACAGCTAATACACGATGCCCTAGAGCACGAGGTGAAATATCATCAAAAAAATGGACGCCTGACACAAGCGTATCTGTAGTGACCGCCAACTGGCAGTTTTCTGGGACAGTTACTAAAGCACAATCATCACCAATGCCAAGGTTTACATCGCGGCGAGTCACTCCACGCCCCTTGAAGTAATGATTTATTAATTCAAATTCCTTCATACACAAAAAAGCCGGCCTATGCCGGCTCTCCTTTTGCAGTTGCGTTACTTACGTAAATGCTTAACTGCTTTATCAAGTACACCGTTTACAAATTTATGGCTATCTTCAGCGCCAAATATTTTAGCAAGCTCAATACCTTCATTGATTGCTACTTTGTAAGGAACGTCTTCACGGAATTTAAGCTCATAAGCGCTTAGACGTAAGATCGCCTTTTCAACCATATCTAACTCATCAAATGGACGAGTTAAATGAGGAGAGACAGCTTCGTCAAGTTGCGTTTTATTTACAGCAACACCACGAGCGAGATCTTTAAAATATTCAACGTCGATTTTAGTCACGTCGTTTTCGATCAACATTTGTTGTTCGATATCGGCAATTGCATTGCCACTTAGTTGCCAAGAATAAACGGCTTGAAGTGCTAAGATACGTGCTTTACGTCTTGCTGCTGGTTTCACAAAAATTCCTTAAACTTAAATTTTATCTAACACATTAACCATTTCAAGTGCACCTAAAGCAGCTTCGCCACCTTTGTTGCCCATCTTGGTGCCAGCGCGTTCAATCGCTTGCTCAATGCTTTCTGTGGTTAATACGCCAAATGCAACCGGGATATCATACTCAAGCGACACTTGCGCCAAGCCTTTATTTGATTCGCCAGCAACGAGATCAAAGTGTGGTGTACCACCTCTTATCACAACGCCTAAAGCGATGATTGCATCATACTCTTTCTTTGCCGCAACGCGTTTTGCTGCCAAAGGTAACTCAACCGCACCTGGTACATAAATAACAGTGATATCATCTTCAGATACACCACCAGTACGCTTTAGTTCATCAACAGCACCTGCTAAAAGGCTGCTACCAATAAAATCATTAAAGCGAGAAATGACAATGGCAAATTTCTTGCCCGGAGCGTATTTATTACCTTCGATAATTTTCATTCGATAACCCTAAAAATAAGTTTAAGCGATTGCGCAAAAATTGCTGCGCATCATACCATAAAAATAAAATAATAGCCTAGCTTATTGCGGCTCTACGTAGTCAACCACTTCAAGGTGAAAACCAGAAAGTGCGTGGTACTTTTTAGGTCGACTCATTAGGCGCATTTTCTCAATACCTAGATCCGCTAAAATTTGTGAGCCGACACCAACGGTGCGTGATGTACCTTGAAATTTACGATGACTCACGTTTTCGCCCGCATCCTCTGCTGCAAATGCTTTGACTGTTGCCTCTAACTCTTCTGTATGTTCTTGCTTGCCTAGGATAACGAGTGCACCTTGATGCTGTGCAATATACGCCATCGCGTCTGATAAACCCCAGCTTCTGTCAGCACTACGATCTGATAATAAAATATCGTTGAATGTGCTTTGTAAGTGAACACGAACTAATGTTGGCTCATCTGCTTTAATTTCACCATTTAATAATGCGTAATGCAGCTGCCCATCAATGGTGTCTTTATACGTTACTAGGTCAAACTCACCATGCTGAGTGGGTAACTTACACTTAGCAACCTGTTCAATAGTGGTTTCGTTTATGTTGCGATACTCTATTAAATCAGCAATGGTGCCAATTTTAATGCCATGTTCTTTAGCAAATATCTCTAAATCTGGGCGACGCGCCATAGTGCCATCGGCATTGAGTATTTCAACGATTACAGAAGACGGCTCAAGGCCCGCTAAACGTGCTAAATCACACCCTGCTTCAGTATGGCCTGCACGTGTTAGTACACCACCAGGCTGAGCCATAATTGGAAAAATATGCCCAGGCTGAACTATATCTGATGGTTCCGCGCCTTTTGCAATGGCAGCTTGTACTGTACGAGCGCGATCAGCGGCAGAAATACCCGTTGTCACGCCTTTTGATGCTTCAATAGACATCGTAAAATTCGTAGAAAATGCAGCACCGTTATTTTTTACCATTAACGGCAAATCAAGTTGCTCACAGCGTTCTTGCGTCATCGTTAAACAGATAAGGCCACGGCCATGAGTAGCCATAAAGTTAATTGCCTCAGCACTAATATGCTCAGCAGCAATAATTAAATCGCCTTCATTTTCTCTGTCTTCGTCATCCATTAAAATAACCATTTTACCGGCTTTAATGTCATCAATAATTTCTTGCGCGCTGTGTAAATTCATAGTCTACTCATAATTAATTTGTGGAGTTTATTTTATAAAACCAGCTTGAGCTAATAAGCTCATGGAAATATCTGAGCTTGCTGGTTGCTCTGCACCTTTGATCAAACGCTCAAGGTAGCGGGCTATTTGGTCAACTTCTAAGTTTACTGAAGTGCCAACTTTAAAGTCAGCAATCGTGGTTTGTTCTGATGTGTGAGGCACGATGGTGAGTTTGAATTTATTATCCTCAACCGCATTTACGGTTAAACTAATGCCATCCACACATACTGAACCTTTATATGGAATGTACTTCATCAACGCCGCATCGGTCGATAACCAATATTCTGTTGCGCGTGCGTTTGCGGTGATTGCAGTAATTGTTGCAATGCCATCAACATGACCTGACACTAAATGACCACCTAATCGCGATACAGGCTGCATTGCTTTTTCAAGGTTAACTTTTTGCCCTTGTTTGTAATGTGCGAACCCTGTCAAACCAATGGTCTCATTTGATAAATCGGCACTAAATCCATCATCATGTTTAGCAACAACAGTTAAGCAAACACCATTCGTGGCAATGCTATCACCTAGTTTTACATCTGCCATATTCAAATCGTGGCTTTGAATACGAATAGCCAAATCACCTTGAGTTTTGCGCAAATCACTTATAATGCCTGTTGCTTCAATAATACCAGTGAACATAAAGTTTACTCTCAAAAATAAATTAAGACGATTTGGTGGCCGTCACACTAGCGGTGATACGAATATCATCGCCAATTAGCGCACAGTCACTAATTGTTAGGTTAATAGTATCTTGCATACTGGTTAGAGTTGCAAAGTTTAGTAAGCTTTTTGCATCATTCCCTAATAGTTTAGGCGCAAAATACACTATAAATTCATCAATTAGATTTTGCTGGGTCATCTCGCCGGCCAATGTCGCGCCAGCTTCAAGCCATACTGTATTTATTTGTCTTTTAGCTAAAATTTGCAATGCAGCGAGTAAATCTACTTTTTGAGATTTTTCGGGCACTTCAATATGGGTAACGTAATGAGGCCATTGAATCGATTTATCAAGCTTAGTCGTAAGAATAATGATCTCACTTTCAATACTAAACAAAGCAAGATCAGGCGTTAAGCGGTTTTGAGAATCGACAATAACGCGTATTGGCTGGCGAAGTGGTAAATCTGTTGGTAACGCTTGAGGCAGTTCATTAATACGTACATTGAGCTTTGCATCATCAATGAGTACCGTATCTGCCCCCGTTAAAATGGCACAACTTTGCGCTCTGAATAACTGCACATCTTGGCGCGCTGGCGTGCCAGTAATCCATTTACTTTGGCCATTTTTTAGGGCTGTTTTACCATCCAAACTAGCGGCCATTTTACATGTCACAAAGGGCAAGCCCTGTTCCATACGCTTTAAAAACCCTCGGTTTAACAATCGTGCCTGTTGTTCAAGTAACCCTGAGGCAACTTCAATGCCGGCACTCGCTAATATGGCCAATCCCTTCCCGGCCACCTGAGGATTTGGGTCAACCATAGCTGCAATGACCTTACTGACGCCAACCTCTTTTAATGCTTGAGCGCAAGGCGGGGTTTTACCAAAGTGGCTACAGGGTTCAAGAGTCACATAGGCCGTTGCCCCTTTTGCTTTTTTACCAGCTATAGCAAGAGCGTTTACTTCAGCATGCCCTTGGCCTGCGATCTGATGAAACCCTTCCCCTATTACAACATTATCTTTAACCAACACACACCCTACATTAGGGTTTGGCGTTGTGGTAAATCGACCTAAACTAGCTAACTCTATCGCACGAGCCATATAGTGATGATCTTGCTCAGTGAACATTTGAGCGCTCATACTACTCCCCTAAGCGTGCTATTTCTTCACCAAACTCACGAATATCTTCAAATGAACGATACACCGAAGCAAACCGAACATAGGCCACTTTATCAAGCTTTTTTAATGACTCCATGATGCATTCGCCAACAAGGTGACTCGAAATCTCTCGCTCACCGGTTGCACGCAATTGAGATTTAATAATATTAACAACCTCATCAACTTGCTCGGTGCTTACTGGGCGTTTCTCTAAGGCACGGTGTAACCCGTTAAGGAGTTTATCTTCGTTGAAAGGTTCGCGACTGCCATCTTGTTTAATAACTCGCGGCATAACCAGCTCAGCACCTTCGAAAGTGGTAAAACGCTCATGGCATTCGTTACATTCACGACGGCGCCTTACTTGGTGACCACCACCAACTAAACGCGAATCAATCACTTTGGTATCTTTCTCAGAGCAAAAAGGGCAATGCATATAGTGTAAATTCCGTAACTAAAAACAAAAAGGCCGCTCTAGGGCGGCCTTTATGATAGCAAAAAACATTGCTGATGTTATCTAAATTCCTGTGATTAAGCGTACACAGGTAATTTTTTACAGATAGCTTGAACTTTCTCTTTTACTTGCGCTTGCACTGACTCATCATTAATGTTGTCTAGAACGTCACAAATCCAACCTGCAAGCTCTTTTGACTCAGCTTCTTTAAAGCCACGACGCGTGATTGCAGGTGAGCCAATACGTAAACCAGACGTAACAAACGGAGAACGTGGGTCATTTGGTACTGAGTTTTTGTTTACAGTGATATTTGCATTACCTAATGCTGCATCAGCATCTTTACCAGTAATGTCTTTATCGATTAGATCAAGTAAGAACAAGTGGTTTTCAGTTTTGTCAGAAACAATTTTGTAGCCGCGCTCTTGCATTACCGCAACCATTGCTTGTGCATTTTTAACAACTTGCGTTTGGTATTCTTTAAACTCAGGTTGTAGTGCTTCTTTAAATGCCACTGCTTTTGCAGCAATAATGTGACATAAAGGACCGCCTTGGCCACCTGGGAAAACAGCGCTGTTAAGTTTTTTGTAAATAGCTTCGTCGCCACATGCTGAGATAATTAAACCACCACGAGGGCCAGCAAGTGTTTTATGTGTTGTTGTAGTAACAACGTGAGCATGCTTTACAGGGCTTGGGTATACACCTGCTGCAATAAGACCTGCAACGTGAGCCATATCAACAAATAAGTATGCACCTACTTTATCTGCAATCTCACGGAATTTAGCCCAATCAACAATACCTGAGTATGCAGAGAAACCACCGATGATCATTTTTGGCTTGTGCTCAAGCGCTAAAGCTTCAACTTGTGCGTAATCAATTTCGCCTGTTACTTCATCAAGCCCGTATTGGATCGCATTATAAAGTTTACCAGAAAAGCTTACGTGAGAACCGTGAGTTAAGTGGCCGCCATGCGCTAAGCTCATACCTAGTACTGTATCACCCGCTTCTAAAAGCGCTAAAAATACAGCTGCGTTAGCTTGCGAACCAGCATGAGGCTGTACGTTTGCGTAATCAGAACCAAATAATTCGTTTGCACGGTCAATAGCAAGTTGCTCAACCACATCAACATGTTCACAACCACCGTAGTAACGCTTGCCCGGGTAGCCTTCTGCATATTTATTTGTAAGCTGTGAACCCTGCGCTTCTAATACGCGTGGGCTACAATAGTTTTCAGATGCAATTAACTCAATGTGCTCTTCTTGACGTGCAGTTTCTTTATTGATTGCTGCAAATAACTCTGGATCGAAATCCGAAATATTCATGCTACGTTCTAACATGGGGGCTCCTAGGGCAACGTGTATGGTATTTTGAAGGCTGAATTATACGCTGAAAACGTCAATTTGCCTATGCTCTTATGTTGAACATATTTAAACAGGGATTGAAATTAATTCACAGTGTTTTTGTAATGATATTTTTTTATAAAAGCATAAGTATTATTAATAAATATAATAGCTAAGCATTTACAATTATAATATACACAAACCACCTCAAGGTGCCTAATAGGCACTTACTCTCATCGTTGTTACTTTTTAACAGGGATGGCCATTCTGTAGAGTAACGCCTTGATATTAAGCCCCTGTGAAACGCTGAATTCTGCATTTTGAGG
>NZ_PDUS01000034.1 GCF_002723455.1 Pseudoalteromonas sp. 3D05
AACGCGTTTTATGTGATAGTGAAACAAGCGAAGAAGTTAATATAACTAAAGTAGATAAGATTACTTTATTATCAGAAATTCCAAATTTTAGTAAGTTTGATTAAATCGAACTTACACCAAATTTGCTTGGTGACAATAGCGTTTTGGACCCACCTGACCCCATGCCGAACTCAGTAGTGAAACGAAACAGCGCCGATGATAGTGTAGCATTTGTTATGTGAAAGTAGGTCATCGCCAGGCTCCAAATAAGAGAAACCCGTTACAGCAATGTGACGGGTTTTTTGTTGTCTGAAATAAATTAGAGCTTTCAGCTTTAAGCCGTCAGCTATCAGCTGCACAGCGTCAACTTATACACCGTAGCGTGGGTTGAGTATTACGAAACCCACTGATAAAAGAACACGACAGAGGATGAGATGTAGCATTTGTTATGTGGCTCTCTACCGCTGTGGGCACTACGCCATCCTACTGCGTAGCATTAGTTAAAGTATAGCTCTCTTCTTTAAGCCTCACAGCGTCAACCTGACCACCGTAGCGTGGGTTGAGTATCTGACACCCACGGATAAGAGAACGCGAAGACCACTTCAGAGTCCAATATATCCCTTTAAAACAGGTTAAGTTTTGTTGTGGTTAATTGCAAAATTCACGACATGCTCGTATTTTTAAGACATAAAAAAACCGCTTAAAAGCGGTTTTATAGATTTGGTAGATACTTTTTATTTATACCCATTAGGATTATTACTTTGCCAACGCCAAGTGTCTTGCATCATAACATCTATACCACGTTCAGCTTGCCAATCTAGCTCTTTGAAGGCTTTTTCTGGTGCAGCATAACAGGCTGCGATATCACCTGGTCTACGTGGTGACAACTGGTAAGGAATTTCCTTACCGCAGGCTTTACTAAAAGCATTAAGCATTTCAAGTACTGAGTAGCCATTACCTGTGCCAAGATTATAAACATGTGCACCAGTATCTTGATCAATTTTGTTAAGTGCTTTTAAGTGGCCAAGCGCTAGATCAACTACATGAATATAATCTCGAACACCGGTACCATCCACGGTATCGTAGTCATCCCCAAACACGCCCAACTGCTGCAATTTACCTACAGCAACCTGTGAGATATATGGAAGTAGGTTATTTGGAATGCCATTAGGGTCTTCACCGATTAAGCCTGATTCGTGAGCACTCACAGGGTTAAAATAACGTAATATTGCAAAAGCAAATCGCTCATCAGATTTAGCGATATCTTGTAGCATCATTTCAACCATCAGTTTTGATGTGCCATAGGGATTTGTAGTGCCACCTACAGGAAAGTCTTCTTTAATAGGCAAGCTTGCTGGGTCCCCATAAACAGTGGCAGATGAGCTAAAAACAAGTTTAAATACACCAGCATCTCGCATTGCATCCACTAATGTGAGGGTGCCTTGAACATTGTTTTGATAATATTCAATTGGCTTTTCAACTGATTCACCAACGGCTTTAAGCCCTGCAAAATGTATTACACTATCAATATTATGCTTATTAAAAACACCATCTAGAAAATTCCTATCAAGAATGTCACCTTGATAAAACTGCGTGCTTTTACCTGTTATCGTTTTCACTCTGTTTAGTGACTCGAGCGAAGAGTTACTCAAGTTATCAATCACAACAACATCGCTATTTTGTGCTAATAACTCAACGACGGTGTGCGAACCGATATATCCTGCACCACCTGTTACTAAAATTGTCATGAAATCTCCATAAATAAGCTTAATTAAGCTAATTTCACCATAAAATACCTGCTATTACATGTTTTAAATTTATTATTTTTTTGCATCGAGTTTTTTACTGTATCTTTGATTACACATTTTATATAAATGATAACAATGATAGTAAAAAGGATTAAGCTATAGTTAAGTTGTAGCTGCTAATATTTTAATCAAAGTCATCCCGAGTGTTTTTGGAGAATAATATATGAATACATTAAAAAAAATTGCTGTGGCAATGTTTGTTTTAGTTCCTGCATTTGCACACGCGGGTGAAGCGGTCGTTAAGTGGCATGATTTTGATGATTATCGTGACGTGCGCCCTTCTAATGATGTTAAGGGGGCTTATCATAAACGTATTGCCGCTAGTTTTGAGAAGCATTTTAATAAACTTGCTGCAAAACTACCTAAAGATTATAAGTTTAATGTTGAGGTGACTGAGCTTGATTTAGCTGGTGATGTGCAGTTTGGAGGCATGAATGAGTTTAGAATTATTAAGCCAATTTATATTCCTCGTATTGAATTTAAATACTCTGTAACTGATAAAGACGGGCAAATTTTGAGTGAAAATAACAATGTTTCACTAAAAGATATGGGCTTTATGGATAGAATTAAAAGAGGACGTGATGAAGAGTTTTACTATGATAAACGCATGATCACTGAATGGTTCGATAAAGAGCTAATCCCTAAAGTAGATCCACAATAATGTATTTAAAGCGCTGACTTTTTTAAGCAAGCGCCTTTAAAATTATTTGAACGTTGATAATAATTGTAATAACTTTTGAAGTTTAAGTACTGTTGATTTGAGCTTTTCTTCATCTAAACCATCTGAGCTTAAACTCTCAACATCTGCGGCAACGTCTAGTACGTAAGGTTTGAAGCGTTTAGCTTCGAAATTGAAACCAGCGTCTGCAGGGAATAGTGCTTTGAATTTTCCATGACCTTGTTGTTGAAGGTCATCTAACTTTTTATCAGCATCAAGTGATTGACGATAAACGATTTTTAAGTTGGCATTAAGTTGCTCAATAATTGATTCCATTTTTTTCCTAAAGCTTTAACTTGCAATGCCGATATAGTACGTGGATTGCAAATAAATGTCAGGTATTGAACTATGAATATATCAGGTGGAAACCTTCCAGCGATGACTGGTGCAGGTGAAAGTGCTGAAGTTTACAGCGCCGCACTTGCTAAAAAGCAACAAAAAGCGGATGGTGCGGCTGCTCTCGCGCTGATTGAAGGCGCTGCAAACACTAGCGTAGCACAGACCCCCGCTAAATCTGTTACTGCAACTTTAGGCAACAACGTAAACGTCTACGTTTAAATCAGTTTTAGAACGATGGGGGTTTTACTTTGCTGCCCTCCAATTTCTCGAACGAGTTTAGGAACTAAAAATCCTGGCAATGCAATAAGCATATCTGCCATTATTTTACGTGCTTGTTTTTCTTCAATATCAAAGTGATTCGCCCCAGCTACTTTATCTAATAGGTAAAGATAATAATGTAATATGTCTGCATCAAATAATGCTTCACTTAATGCAATTTGTGCTGAGCTTGAATCATTCACATCTTTTAAGGTTACCGCTTGATTCAATAATGTTACACCCGTTTTTTTTTAATTGTTGCATTGCGATTTTAAAATCATCATCTATCTCATTGGCATGATTAATGTGATTTATAAAAACAATTTTTAGGGGGGAGTTTGCTAAACGCTGGCACAGTTCATTAGTGATGCGCGCTGGGATCACAACGGGGAAACGACTATTGACACGAATGCGCTTAATTTGCGGTAGCTGTTCAAGTTCATCCATAAACTAACTAATTGCATCATCTTTTGCCATCAGTGGGTCGCCCCCCGCTGAGTATATCCTCGTTAATATCACGGTCTGACTTTATATATTCTAGTGCGTCAAGCAAGCGGCGTTTGTTTAACTGATTTTCTTACTCTTCTAGCGGGTCGTTACTTAAACCGGTTTTTTCAATAAATTCATGATGGCGAGGCACTACCTGTAGTAAAAGTGGGTTATTCATATCGCCATGCCCAAAACTTTACATAAAATATTTTTGCTGCTAATTTGAACAATGTCAATAATAAGTATTTGATAGTTTATTGGTATCAAGCAGCAGGAACAATTGTTAATTGAACCTTTTTAAAGGGTAACGATAAGATTAAAGAATAATAATTAACTGCCTTGGTATCCAAATATGATCGCCATTTTAATAGTTCACAGGGAGAAGAGTATGAAAAGTTTAAAATTATTAACGTTAGCGCTGTGTTTAAGCCCTATCGGTTTTGCGCAAGCTGGTGAGTCGGTAATTAAATGGCAAGATTTTAACAATTACCGCGATGTGCGTGCAGCAAATCAATCACCTAAGTCTTTTGAAAAGCAAATAGCTATTAGCTTTGAAAAGCATTTTGCGAAATTAGCTGAAAAATTACCAAATGGATATAAGTTAAATGTAGAGGTTACAGATCTTGATTTGGCAGGTGGTATTGAATTTTCTGGTGCTAAAAAAGTAAGAGTAATTCAACCACTTCATTATCCACGGATAAAGCTTTCTTACACGTTAACTAATCCGCAGGGTGAAGTTGTGAATCACAATACTGAAGTGTCACTGAAAGATAGAGGATACTTAGACAGAATTAAGCGATCTAGCTCCAGATCATTTTATTATGAAAAACGTTTAGTAACTAACTGGTTTAATTCAAAAGTTTTATCTACAGTAAGCTAAATATAGCAAAGATTAAATTTAAAAATGCCGATAAGTTATATCGGCATTTTGTATTTCAAGTTAAACAAAATTAAGCATCAATTTTTTAGTTATTTAAAAGTGGCGAGTAAAGTAAGTAACGGTCAAAATTTAATTACAGCAGTTTTTTAACTGTTCTTTGCTAAAACCATCGGTTGATAAGTTTTCTACCTCGGCTACAGCATCTATTCCATAGAGGTTAGCGCTTAGCTTCAAAGTCATATTCAGCTTCCTTCCCAAATAAGGCTTTAAATTTACCAGCGATGACTGGTGCAGGTGAAAGTGCAGAGGTATACAGTGCTGCACTTGCTAAAAAGCAACAAAAAGCGGATGGTGCGGCTGCTCTCGCGCTGATTGAAGGCGCTGCAAATACTAGCGTAGCACAGACCCCCGCTAAATCTGTTACTGCAACTTTGGGCAACAACGTAAACGTGTACGTTTAAATCAGTTTGAGATCGATGGGGGTTTTGCTTTGCTGCCCACCAATTTCTCGAACGAGTTTAGGCACTAAAAATCCTGGCAATGCAATAAGCATATCTGCCATTATTTTACGTGCTTGTTTTTCTTCTATATCAAAGTGACTCGCGCCAGCTACTTTATCTAATAGGTAAAGATAATAAGGTAATATGTCTGCATCAAATAATGCTTCGCTTAATGCAATTTGTGCTGAGCTTGAATCATTCACATCTTTTAAGATTACCGCTTGATTCAATAATGTTACACCCGCTTTTTTTAAGTGTTGCATTGCGGTTTTAAAATCATCATCTATCTCATTGGCATGATTAATGTGATTTATAAAGACTATTTTTAGGGGAGAGTTTGCTAAACGCTGGCACAGTTCATTAGTGACACGCGCTGGGATCACAACGGGAAGACGACTATGAATACGCATGCGCTTAATTTGCGGTAGCTGTTCAAGTTCATCCATAAACCAACTAATTGCATCATCTTTGGCCATCAGTGGGTCGCCGCCACTGAGAATAACTTCGTTGATATTACTGTCTGATTTTATATATTCTAATGCATCAAGTAAGCTGCGTTTGTTTAACTGATTTTCTTGATAAGGAAAATGACGACGAAAGCAATATCTACAATTCACCGCGCAGCCCGTCTTAAACATAACCAGAACTCTGGACTTATATTTATGGAGCAAGCCTGTTTGTGTATTGTCTTGCTCTGCTAGCGGGTCGTTACTAAAACCTTTTTTTTCAATAAACTCTTGATGGCGAGGCATGACCTGCAATAAAAGTGGGTCGTTAATATCACCATAGCGCATTTTTTTTATAAAAGGGACAGGTACGCGCACAGGGAATAAACTGCGAGCTTTTGTGTCCTTTTCATGTACTTGGCTTGAAAGCCCGACCATTTCTAGCAAGGTTTTTGGGCAAGTAACTACATTAGCTAATTCTTTTTGCCAGTTTTTATGCAAATTTGCTTCATTTCTTTGTATCATTGGTAAGTAGATTACTCGAAAAATTATTAGACAGAGGAAACGATGGCGAATTATAGCACTAATGAGTTCAAGGGCGGCCTAAAAATTATGATGGACGGCGAACCTTGCAGTATTTTAGAAAATGAAATGGTAAAACCTGGTAAAGGCCAAGCGTTTAACCGTGTTCGTATCCGTAAGCTTATCTCTGGCAAAGTGCTTGAAAAAACATTTAAATCAGGCGAATCAGTTGAAGGCGCTGATGTAATGGATACCGATCTTGCTTATCTTTATACCGATGGTGAGTTTTGGCATTTCATGAATAACGAAACGTTTGAGCAAATTGCCGCAGATGAAAAAGCGTTGGGCGATGCTGTTAAATGGCTCGTTGAAAACGACCTATGTACTATTACATTATGGAACGGCAGCCCAATCGCTGTAACACCGCCTAACTTTGTTGAGCTTGAGATCACTGAAACAGATCCCGGCCTAAAAGGTGACACTGCGGGTACTGGTGGTAAGCCAGCTACATTAAGCACAGGTGCTGTAGTACGTGTTCCTTTGTTTGTACAAATTGGTGAAGTAATTAAAGTAGACACTCGTAGTGGTGAATACGTAGGCCGTGTTAAGTAAGTAATAACACTGTTTAATAGAATCCCGGCTTTAGGCTGGGATTTTTTTTGGAGAAAATTATGTCAGCAGATCTTTGGGAGCAAAGTGCACAGGTTGCAACCTTGCAGCAACGAGCCGAAATTTTACGGGCCATTCGCGAGTTTTTTTATCAACGTAATGTAATGGAAGTTGAAACGCCTAGCCTAAGCGCAGCAAGTGTAACCGATATCCATCTGGCTAGCTTTAAAACTCATTTTGTTGGCCCTGGTCATGCTGCAGGACTCGATTTATACCTGCAAACATCGCCTGAATTTGCGATGAAACGGCTATTAGCGGCTAATAGTGGGGCTATTTATCAGATCTGTAAAGCATTTAGAAATGAAGAGGCAGGAAAGCATCATAATCCTGAGTTTACCATGCTGGAATGGTATCGCCCTGGGTTTGATGAGTTTGCATTAATGGATGAAATAGATGAGTTAATGCAGTTAGTTCTCGGTGTAATGCCCGCAGAGCGTTTAACTTATCAACGAGCTTTCGAACAAGTACTGGGTCTTGATCCGCTAACGGCTTCACTCTATCAATTACAGCAACTTGCCATAGAGCAAGGTTTTGCTGATATTGCTGCAGATGAAACCCACCGAGATACATTATTACAATTGTTATTCTGCATGAAAGTTGAGCCTACGATAGGCCAAGATAGACCTTGCTTTGTATACCACTTTCCAGCCTCTCAAGCCGCTTTAGCAAGCATTTGTGAGCACGATGAGCGCGTTGCTGGGCGGTTTGAGTTGTATTATCAGAACATGGAGCTGGCGAATGGCTTTAATGAGCTTACAGACGCTCAGGAGCAAGCGAAAAGGTTTATGGATGATAATGTCTATCGTAAAGCAAATAACTTACCAGAAGTGCCTATAGACTCGCGCTTAATTAAAGCGCTAGAGCATGGCTTGCCGCAATGTGCAGGTGTCGCACTTGGGATTGATAGGTTAGTGATGTTAGCGACACAAAAACAAACAATAAAAGAAGTCATCGCATTTGATGTAGATAGGGCTTAATTGAAGAGCTAGGTACTAGGTAACTAGATGCTAGGAAATCCTAGTACCTAATAACCTAGCACCTATTAATTACAATTCGTATATGAACGTAACACCTGCAACCATTGGCTCACCAAATTGGGTGTAGGTATGTGTTTGCCAGCCGTCAGTTGGATCATTACCAAATTCGAAACCACGAGTAGGCACTTCTTCATCAAACACGTTACGCGCCCATGCACGTATTGACCACATATCCGCCTCGTAACCTGCAGTGAAGTTAACTAAGTTAACACTCGGAGCTTGCGAGTTGTGGCTATCAGAGAAATAGTAATCATCTTTGCCTTCAACACCTATGGTCGCAAACAACTCGTTGGTAAAGTTGTAACGGGCAGTAAATGCGTATTGATATTTAGGTGATTGTGCTTGCTCGCGGCCATCTTGGTCTAAACCTGACTTTGCAACAAAATCGTTGATTTTAGTATTTAAATAACCAGCACTACCAGTCAAAAATAGATCATCGGTTAACTGATAACTACCTTCAATTTCAAGGCCGTAGTTTTCACCCGAACTTGCGTTATCCACATAACCAGTAAACTTTTGGCCTTCTACTTGCCATGCTTTAAGCTGCATATCTTCGCGATACATATAGAATGCAGCTAAGCGAAGGACGAATTTGTCATCTAATGAGCTTCCTTTAACACCAAACTCACCGCTCCACAGATACTCAGGTGCAAAACTTGTATGATTTTGGAAAAAGTCGGCATCGAGGTTTAGTCCATCGTCTTTCGCTTTAGCCAGTGCTTCTGAATTAATACCACCGGCCTTGTAACCACGGGTCAGGCTTGTGTAGATCATGGTGCGGTCAATAACTTGATACTCAAGGGCTAATTTACCACCAACCATAATATCGTCAGTATCATTAATAAAGCCATTGTTATCAGTGTAATCACCTTGGTACTGCTCAACACGTAGGCCGGTAACTAAAGTGGTCTTATT
Organism: Pseudoalteromonas sp. 3D05; assembly: GCF_002723455.1. Classification (GTDB taxonomy): domain Bacteria; phylum Pseudomonadota; class Gammaproteobacteria; order Enterobacterales; family Alteromonadaceae; genus Pseudoalteromonas. The sequence goes on from NZ_PDUS01000034.1 coordinate 8,561, forward strand.
ACCAATTGGTGTCGCTAATTGACCGTAAGCTGCAATGTTACGCGTTTCGTAAGTTGATAAAAATGGGTTTGCAAGCCAAGTGTATTGGCGTTCTAAATCAACATCTCGGCCTTGGTAATAAAGCCCTGCGACCCAGTTTCCACCTTTACCGTTAAATTGTAGCTCAGCGGCTTGGTCTTGACGATCACGCAAGTAAACATCTGTCGAGCTATAACCCTCAGGATGAATGCCAGCAGCACACAGAGTTGGCTTACTAGTATCATTACACACCCAATCTTCATCAAAGCTGTAAAGGAGGTCACTATCAATACCAGATAGGTTTAAACTAACGTCAAATAAATCAAAGCCAGTGTAAATATTGGCAAGGCCAACAGCAATACTCTCTTGGTTATCCTGGCCTGGCTCATCAGCGACGCTGTTACGGCTGTTATCAAGGGTAAATGCGTCATAGCCGTTGTTGATATCAATGTAATGAACGCTTAGTTCTGAGCGTAAATGATCGCTAAGTTGGCTTTGTAATTTAAAGCGGCTAACCATTTCGTCTTGCTGTTGTGTTGGTCTATTTAGGTATAAGTTATCTTGGTAGCCATCAGACTCACGCTGGTAAATGCTACCGCGTATCGCTGTAGTGTCAGTAATGCCAACGCCTGCAGCTACACCAGCTTCATAACTGTTGTAGTTACCCGCCCCAAGCTGCACTTTTACACTTGGATCGAGTGTCGGGTCAGCTGATTCCATTTGAATCATACCCGCCATGCCATCAGCACCAAAGCGAGTACCTTGCGGGCCGCGATAAATTTCAATTTGGTCTACATCAAATAGTAATGCGCTGCCACCGAGTCCTGAGTAGTTAATACCATCAATAACTAATCCAACGGATGGATTAATAGGATCAACAAATTGAGAGCGTAAGCCCACACCCCTTATTTGAATATAGCGTCCGCGAGATGCTCCAGCACTAAAGTTTACATTGGCAGCACTGGCAAGCATTTCATCTAAGAATGTGGCACCACGGTCATTAATTTCGTGCTCACTGAATAAACTCGCACTAGCGCTTAATGTTTGAATGCTTTCTTTTTGGAAGTCTCCAGTGACCACTATTTTTTCAAGGTCGGTATCTTCAGCAAGCGCTGGAACGCTCAATAATGGTAATAGTGCAGCAGTAATTAAAGGCAGACGTAGTTTCATTCGGTTTCTTAACTCCATTTCAGGGACGTGCATGATAACAACTATTCTCATTAAAGTCGTGATACCAGCTGTATAAATATGCTATAAACGCGCACAGTATACATAATTAGGAATATTAATATGACCTTTAAAGTGGATTTTAAAGTGCGTGATTATGAATGTGATCTGCAAGGAATTGTAAATAACAGTGTCTACTTTAACTATCTTGAACATGCTCGTCATGAGTTCTTACATGCCAATGGTATTGATTTTGCTAAACTTGCTCGCGATAAAATAAATCTAGTAGTCATGCGTAGTGAAATGGATTATAAGCAATCACTTAAACCAGGTGATGAATTCTATGTAGTAGTAGAGCCTGAGCGCATTAGTCGCTTAAAATTTGGTTTTCGTCAAACTGTCATACGTAAACATGATGATAAAGTAATGCTTAAAGCGTTGGTAATAGGTACTTCTGTGAATGAGCAGGGTCGTCCTTTTTTACCAGAAGAAATTGATAAGGTGTTTCAATTAGCCTAAATAAGCTTTGGTATTGAAAGTTTATTACTATCTTAGAACAATTTTTTACATTAAAAACATGCATTATTAACGGTATCTATGGTCAATTATTGTTATTATGTTCCGATTGAATTTTAGGTTAATAATTACATGAAATTAGCAGCAATACCGATGCTTATTATCGGTCTTTGTATTGGCTGCTCATCGACAGGGACAGTCACCAGTGAGCAATTAAAATACACTAAGTGGCAACTATCACGTGTAGATGGTTTAGTAATTCCTGCGTCATATAGCGCGTCGTTAAGTTTTATTGAAGCATTGCAAGTTAATGGCTTTGCCGGTTGTAATAAGTTTTTTGGTGAAGGTGATTTAACTAATAACCAGCTAAGTATTAATAAACTCGGTATGACGAGAAAATCATGTGGCGAGCAACTCGATCAATTTGAGCAACAGCTATTAGATTCGCTAAAGCAAGGTGCGCAAGTTCAGTTGCAATCGCAGCAGCTGATTTTAAATGGCGAGCAAACTTTTGTGTTTATTCCTGCAAGTTAACCGCTTGCAGGCTTACACCATCTAACGTACACTCAACCTCGAAATCAAAAGAATTTTACTTGTCGGAGTGCCTTGAGTATTAACTTAAAGGCTGAGATCGCGAAAGCGGGATCCGTGAACCTGATCAGGCTAACACCTGCGTAGGGAACAAGCTGCCTTTACTGGTGCTTGTGCGCCATGTTTTGGCCACAAGTACTGTGGCTGCCAAGGTTGGTAGTATATGAATAATACCAATCTACGATCCATGTAGCACTTGCTACTCTCTATTGCGTTTGCAATATCTGACAAGACAACCCTTTTAGCAATGAGGTAAGTCATGTCAAACACATCAAATAAACCGTCTCGCCGCGAAACTCGTGCGGCTGCATCAGATTATATTTATAACCTTACAGGGCAACCATTCCCAAGTTCTCATAAAGTGTATGTTGAAGGCACGCAAGAAAATGTACGTGTGGGTATGCGTGAAATCACCCTAAGCGACACTTTTGTAGGTGGTACAGATGAGAACCCAATCTATGAGCCGAATGAACCGCTACGCGTATATGATACATCGGGGCCTTATACCGATCCTGAATTTACGCTTGATGTGCGTAAAGGGTTAGATAAATACCGTGAACAGTGGATTGAAAGCCGCGACGACACTGAGATATTAGAGTCAGTGACGTCTAAGTTTTCACAGCAACGTATGGCCGATGAAGGGCTCGATCATATTCGCTTTGAACACCTTCCTAAAATACGCCGTGCTAAAGCAGGTAAAAACGTCACGCAAATGCACTATGCACGCCAAGGAATTATCACCCCTGAAATGGAATATGTGGCTGTACGTGAAAATATGGGGCGGGCAGAAATCCGTAAAGAGCTATTAGCTGAGCAACACAAAGGCGAGTCATTCGGGGCGAGTATTCCTGAGTTTATTACTCCAGAATTTGTGCGTGATGAAATCGCTCGTGGCCGTGCCATATTACCAAATAACATCAATCACCCTGAAACAGAACCCATGATAGTTGGCCGTAACTTTTTAGTTAAGGTGAATGCAAATATTGGTAATTCATCGGTAAGTTCATCTATCGAAGAAGAAGTTGAAAAAATGGTTTGGTCAACCCGTTGGGGCGCCGACACGGTAATGGATTTATCAACTGGGCGCTATATTCATGAAACGCGTGAGTGGGTAGTACGTAACTCACCAGTACCAATTGGTACCGTACCGATTTATCAAGCGCTTGAAAAAGTAAATGGTGTAGCAGAGGATTTAACGTGGGAGATATTCCGCGATACTCTGATTGAACAAGCTGAGCAAGGCGTTGATTACTTTACTATTCACGCAGGTGTGTTACTTCGATATGTACCAATGACAGCCAAACGTGTGACGGGCATCGTATCACGTGGTGGGTCTATTATGGCGAAGTGGTGTTTAGCACACCATAAAGAAAACTTCCTATACACTCACTTTGAAGATATCTGCGAGATTTTAAAACAATACGATGTCTGTTTTTCACTCGGTGATGGCCTGCGCCCAGGTTCTATTGCGGATGCTAACGATGAAGCGCAATTTAGTGAGCTGCGTACGCTAGGTGAGCTTACAAAAATAGCCTGGAAACACGATGTACAAGTATTCATTGAAGGCCCAGGTCATGTGCCAATGCATATGATCAAAGATAATATGGAAGAGCAGCTTAAGCATTGTGACGAAGCGCCTTTTTATACTTTAGGCCCATTAACGACTGACATCGCCCCAGGTTATGATCACATTACGTCGGGTATTGGTGCGGCGCAAATTGCTTGGTATGGCTGTGCCATGTTGTGTTACGTAACACCTAAAGAGCACTTAGGCTTACCAAATAAAGAAGACGTTAAAGAAGGCTTGATTACCTACAAAATAGCAGCGCATGCTGCGGATTTAGCTAAAGGCCACCCTGGTGCACAAGAGCGTGACAATGCGTTATCTAAAGCGCGTTTTGAGTTCCGCTGGCATGACCAATTTAATATTGGCTTGGACCCTGAGCGTGCCCGTGAATATCATGATGAAACTTTACCGCAAGAGTCAGGCAAAGTAGCGCATTTTTGTTCTATGTGTGGACCAAAGTTCTGTTCAATGAAAATCACCCAAGAAGTCCGCGAATACGCCAAAGATCTCGAATCGCGTGGTATCGACCCTAATAATGTGGGAGATGCGATTGAAATTAAAATGGTCGATGTGGAAGCGCAAATGAAAGCGAAATCTGAAGAGTTTAAGCAAACAGGCTCAGAGATTTACCACAAAGCGATATAAGCGAAGGAGCTAGGTGCTAGGGAAGAGATTAGGCTCTAGGATGTTGTTAACCTAGAACCTAGAACCTAGAACCTATAGGGATTCTTATGTCTTACAATATTGCGGTGGTCGGGTTTGGCTTAACAGGGCGCTTGGCGGCGCTTGAATTAAGCTTAGCGCATAATGTGACCGTGTATGAAGCTGATGACGCTCAGGCGTTAAGTAGTGCTGGGCGTGTTGCTGCCGCTATGCTTGCGCCTTTAGCTGAATCAGTATTGTGTGAACAAGACTTGGCGCTAATGGGGCTTGACTCAATAAGTCGTTGGCCGGGAATTTTAGCGCAGCTTGACGATACTGTATTTTTTCAGCAGCAAGGCACGCTGGTGGTTGCTCATCAACAAGATAGAGGCGACTTACAGAGCTTTACTGAACGACTAAAACCGTTAGCTAATCACCATGCTCAGCAATTAAGTGGTGCACATATTAGTGAGCTTGAACCTGAATTATCTGGGCGCTTTAATCAAGGCGTTTACTTACCTTGTGAAGGGCAAATAGATAATCAGGCATTTTATCAAGCAAGCTTTAAAACGCTTAAAGCGCGCGGTGTGAAGTTCAATTTTGGTGAAAATATCAATTGTCAGCAGCTACAGCAGTCACATGATTACATTATTGATTGCAGAGGATTAGGTGCTAAAAGTGCGCAGTGTAAGTTGCGTGGTGTTCGTGGTGAAGTGATTCGCTTACATACGCCCGAGGTTAACCTGACGCGCCCTGTAAGGTTAATGCACCCACGCTACCCATTGTATATTGCGCCTAAACCAAATCATGAATACGTTGTTGGCGCGACCGAAATAGAATCGCAAGATAATGGACCTGCAACGGTACGCTCAACCCTTGAGTTGTTATCGGCGGTGTATACGGTACATAGTGGGTTTGCTGAAGCACGTATTATCAACATTCAAACAGGTTTGCGCCCCGCATTTAGTGATAATCGCCCACAAGTAAAACACCAAGGTAACGTGATCAGTATTAATGGTTTATACCGACATGGCTACTTACTTGCACCAAGCTTAGTGGCTGAAGCGGTTTCACTCATTAAATAGGTTTAAAAATGAAAATAACAATTAACGGTCAGCCGTTTGAAACTGCCGAGCAAAATACGCTCGCAAATGTATTGATAGAGTTTGATGCTAAAGAGCCTTTTGCTGTGGCATTAAATGGCGACTTTGTGCCTCGAAGTCAAGTTCAGGCTACCGTGTTAAAGCAAGATGATAGTGTAGAGCTGTTATCGCCAATTCAAGGGGGTTAGTATGCATGATCCTATTGATGATAGCTTTAGTATTTATGGTGAACAAGTAACAAGTCGTTTGTTAATTGGTTCTGCATTGTATCCATCTCCTGCGATTATGGCTGATTCAATCAAGGCATCTGGTGCACAAGTGGTTACTGTATCGCTGCGTCGCCAGCAAAATGCAGCTGCCGGGGATGATTTTTGGCAACTGATAAAAGATACTGGTTTAAAGATTTTACCCAATACAGCAGGGTGTCACAGTGTTAAAGAGGCGGTAACACTTGCACAAATGTGTCGTGAAGTATTTGCGACTGACTGGATAAAGCTCGAATTGATAGGGGATGAATATAATCTTCAGCCAGACCCATTTGCGTTGCTAGAGGCGACAAAAATACTGATGGATGATGGTTTTAAAGTATTACCTTATTGCACCGATGACTTAGTACTGTGCCAGCGTTTAGCTGATGTCGGTTGTGAGGTACTAATGCCGTGGGGAGCGCCAATAGGCACAGGTAAAGGGTTATTAAACCAATACAATTTAAAGACTATACGCGAGCGACTACCCGAACTAACACTGATTGTTGATGCAGGCCTTGGTTTGCCCTCTCATGCCTGCCAAGCACTCGAGCTTGGTTATGATGGCGTGTTGTTAAATTCGGCTATTGCAGGGGCGGGTTGCCCTGTTACCATGAGCCACGCCTTTAAAGCGGCGGTTGATGCTGGGCGCTTTGCTTATAAAGCCAAAGCCATGCCAGAAAAAGACGTGGCCGCACCATCAACACCCACTATGGGTATGCCCTTTTGGCATCAAACGTAATAAATTAGGAATAACGATGAATCAAGTTGTTTGGACAATCGCTGGCTCTGACTCTGGCGGTGGTGCAGGTATTCAAGCCGATATAAAAGCCATGCAAAGTTTTGGCGTGCATGGCTGTACAGCCATTACAGCGCTTACAGCACAAAATAGTTTAGGGGTTGAATCGCTAAACCCCATTTCAACTGAGGTGATTGAATCACAACTACTTGCTTTGGCCAGCGACATGAAAGCAAGCGTGATTAAAATAGGTATGCTCGCCAACGTACAGCAAATACAGTTAATTAGTGAGCATATTAAGCATTATCAAGCCACATGGCCAACACCTCCTTTAGTGGTTTATGACCCGGTCGCTATTGCTAGTAGTGGTGATTTACTCACTGAAGAAGATACCGTCAGCGCAATAAAAGAATGTTTATTGCCGCTGGTGGATGTAATCACCCCAAACACCCACGAAACCCAACTATTAACGGGTGTTTATTTAATTGGCCCAAGCGCGGTTATTGAAGCGGCTGAAAAGCTGCAAAGCTGGGGAGCAAAAGCCGTGGTGATCAAAGGAGGACATTGGGATTACCCAAGTGGCTACTGCATAGATTATTGCCGCGAAAACGCCGCTGATGCTACAAATGAGTACTGGTTAGGTAATGAAAAAATAGCTACACCGCATAGTCATGGTACAGGTTGTAGCATGGCGTCTGTTATTGCGGCGTGCTTAGCAAAACAATACCCTCTTAAAGATGCATTTATTTTAGCAAAAGCATATATCAACCAAGGCTTAAAAGCAGCTGTGCGTTATGGCGAAGGTATTGGACCCGTCGCACAGACCTGTTTCCCACAAAATATTGATGATTACCCTCAAGTGATTGAAGCGGGAAGCTGGCTTGGTAATGAGTTGGATTTTGATGCGCCGAATGAGTTTACTATGGCCGCTAACTTTGCAGCGTGTGAAAGTAAACAACTTGGCTTATACGCGGTCGTTGATTCTGTTGATTGGCTAGAAAAATGTTTAGCGCAAGGCATTAAAACTGTGCAGTTACGTATCAAACAGGGCAGTGAAACCGAGCTTGATACTGCCGTGGCAGCCGCCGTTACCCTTGGTCAAAAATATCAAGGTAACGTGTATATAAACGATCATTGGCAATTGGCAATTAAACACGGTGCTTACGGCGTACATTTAGGCCAAGAAGATTTGTTAAAGGCGAACCTAGTCGCTATTAAAGAGGCCGGTTTGCGCTTAGGGCTTTCGACTCATGGTTTTTATGAAATGCTCCGCGCACATAATTATCGGCCAAGTTATATGGCGTTTGGCGCTATTTATCCAACCACCACCAAAGATATGACCGGGCAAATTCAAGGTCTTGAAAAGCTCAAACACTTTGTGCCGTTAATGCAAGATTACCCGACAGTGGCGATTGGTGGCATAGACTTACCCCGTGCCAGTGAAGTGGCTGCAACCGGTGTTGGGAGTGTCGCCGTAGTAAGAGCCATTACCGAAGCTGATGATTATCAAAAAGCTATTGCTGACTTACAAAGTGCCATAGGTCAATAAATAATGAGTGAGTTATCTGACAAAGAGCAGCTGCGTTATAGCCGCCACTTAATGCTCAAAGAAGTGGGTCATGCAGGGCAGTTAAAGTTAAAAGCTGGCCATGTGGTGGTGGTTGGTGCGGGCGGTTTAGGTAGCCCAGCACTATTATATCTAGCTGCCTCTGGCGTGGGAGAGCTCACTTTACTGGATGACGATAAAGTTGAGCTTTCTAACTTGCAACGTCAAGTGCTCTACAAAGTAAATCATTTAGGGCAAGCCAAAGTATGCGCCGCTGGTAAAGTGCTTGGCAGTTTGAATAATCAAATCACAGTAAATACAATCGAGCAGCAATTAACTGATCAAAATGCCGAGCATATTTTTACCGGGGCTACCTTGGTGCTTGATTGCAGTGATAACTTTACAACGCGTTATACGGTGAATCGTTTTTGTTTAAAGGCAGGGATTCCGCTGATATCAGGTGCGGCGATAGCCAGTGAAGGGCAGTTAATGTGTTTTGATTTTCGAGAGACCGATAGCCCATGTTACAGCTGCTTGTTCCCAGAGCAACCAACAGAGCATGCGTTAAATTGTGATAATGCTGGCGTATTAAGCCCCTTACTGGGCGTGATTGGCTCTATGCAGGCATTGTTGGCTATTAACTTGATACTGGGTCACCACAAGGGGAGTCAGTTTGTACGCTTTGATGGATTGAGTTTGACGCAACAGCAGTTTAAATTAACTAAAACGCCCGAATGCACTGAGTGTGGAAGAGACTAAAAGCGCGAGCTAACACTCGCGCTTGTTATTGCTTAATTGTTTAATTATTTATTGTGGCAAATGGTGTGCCCATACGGGTTACCGTTTCAGGTTGCTGATCAGCTAAGATTTCTGCCTGATTAGCACCCCAGGCTAAAATAACCGTAGAGCCAAGCTTAAAGCGGCCCATTTCTTCACCTTTTTTCAAGGTGATTGCGTTATCGCCCGTAGTTGGGTAATTCCAACTAAATACGTCTTTCCCTGCTGGTGGTGTTACCGTACCAGCCCAAACAGTTTCAATACTGGCTACTATCGTCGCACCGACTAATACCATCGCAAGAGGGCCTATCTCGGTATCAAAAATTGCGACTACACGCTCATTACGTGCAAACAAGTTAGGCACATTTTGTGCTGTAAGCGGGTTTACTGAAAATAAATCACCAGGCACGTAAATCATTTTGCTCAATGTGCCGTCTATAGGCATATGAATACGGTGATAATCTTTTGGCGCTAAATAAATCGTCGCAAACTCACCACCTAAAAATGGCGCTGTGTCTTGCTCTGAGCCGCCAAGTAATGCCTGTAAGCTGTAGTCGTGACCTTTAGCTTGAATAAGTTGGCCGTCAACAATTGCACCAAGTTGGCTAATTGCACCATCCACAGGATGAGCGATTATGTCACTTTCGTTATTTAATGGGCGTACGCCCTCTTTAAGCGGGCGGGTAAAAAACTCATTAAAGGTTTTGTAATGAGCGGGATCTGAATATTGTGCCTCGCTCATATCTATTTTGTATTGCTTAATGAATAATTTGATTAACCACGTTGTTAAGCCACCAAGTCGTGCAGCCGCTAATTTCCCTACCATGCGCGATAGAAAATGTTTTGGCATTGCATATTGCATGGTAATTTTGAATTTATCTAAACTCACTTGTTTCTTCCTAAATTATACGCGCGGAGCACGAGCTCCAGCACGGCCATCGGCCATTGTTTCTAAAATTCGGTGGTAACTATCAAAGCGCAGCTCTGAAATATCACCATCATCAACCGCTTGGCGAATAATACAGCCAGGGTCGTTTAAATGTTTACAGTCGCGAAAGCGGCAACCGCCAATAAATTCGCGGAATTCTTTAAAGCACCAAGTTACACGTTCAACCTCTAAGTGCCATAAGCCAAACTCTCTAATACCAGGAGAATCGATAAGGTTACCACCTGAAGGTAAATGGTGTAACCGCGAAACTGTCGTTGTATGTTGACCAAGACCACTGTTTTCAGAGACTTCTTTAGTCAAGATTTCAGCATCAGGCAGTACGGTATTGACCAGTGTTGACTTGCCAACACCACTTTGACCAACAAAAATGCTATTTTTACCCACTAATGTTTGCTTTAAAGCATCTATGCCTTGTGCAGTTTTATTACTCACCAACAAAACTTGGTAACCGAGTTTACGGTAGATGTCGAGTACTTCCTCAATAGCTTTAAGGCCTTTTTCGTCGATAAGGTCTATTTTATTGAGCACTAAAATAGGCTCAATCCCCATATCTTCACAAGCCACTAAATAGCGGTCGATAATATTTGCTGTAAACTCAGGTAATACCGCAGAAACCATTAATATTTGATCAATATTAGCCGCGACGACTTTAACGCCATCGTAAAAATCGGGGCGTGTTAATTGTGAGCGGCGCTCATGCATCGCCTCAATAACGCCCGCAATATCGCCTTCGCTGACTTTTGCTCGGCGAAATTGTACTTCATCACCGCAAACAATACCCTTAACAGTACGACGAATATTACAGCGCAGCACATCGCCATTATCGGTTTCGATGTCGGCATGTTGACCAAAACGACTAATTACCACGGCATTTTCAGCAGGGCCTAAATTGTCGTTCTGTAGTTGCTCGTTAGTCCCTTTGGCTGACTTATCGTCGGCATTGGACAAGCGTTTTTGATGATTAGCCTTGATCCTACGGGATTGGCCTTTACTTAATTTCTTCTGTTTTGCCACTTTTGGCCTATAACTTAGTTAAATGTCGCGCTTTTTGAAAAAAAAGCTTTAGGTCGACTGATGATACTAATATGATATATCTAAATGCGTTAGATCTAAAGGAAAGCACCGCAAGGTAATTATGTCTTTTCATAAATCAAATCTGATTTGGCTCGACCTCGAAATGACAGGTCTAGAACCAAGTACAGACAAAATACTCGAAATAGCGACTGTTGTCACCGATAGTGAGCTAAACATCTTGGCTGAAGGCCCAACAATTGCTATTCATCAAAGCGATGAATTGTTAGATGGGATGGATGAATGGTGTACCACTCAACACGGTCAATCAGGGCTTACGGCTCGCTGTAAGGCAAGTACTTATGATGAAGCTTACGCCGTTGATCAAACCATTGAGTTTTTAAAGCGATGGGTTCCTGCTGGTGCATCGCCCATGTGTGGAAACTCTATTGGTCAAGACCGACGCTTTATGAATAAGTATATGCGTGAGTTGGAAGATTACTTCCATTACCGTAACTTAGACGTGAGCACTATTAAAGAGCTGGCTAGACGCTGGAAACCCGAAGTTTTAGCGCAAGTGAACAAAAAAGGCTCACACCTTGCACTTGATGACATTAAAGATTCCATAATGGAGTTGAAAGTCTACCGAGAAAAATTCTTTAATTTGTAAAAAACACTTGCAAACACATCGAATTATTGTAGAATCCTGCCCCGCTTAAGACGATAACCCCCGCGGGGTTAGTGTACTTAAGCTGATTGAAATTAGAAGATGCGGCACTAGCTCAGTTGCCAGAACGTTTTACCGCGACTTGTCGCGCGCCAACGGACAAATTACTGACTACTTTGAATGCGGCACTAGCTC
>NZ_PDUS01000036.1 GCF_002723455.1 Pseudoalteromonas sp. 3D05
GGGGTCGCATTATAGGGAGATCCAAAAACAGATCAACCCTTTTTTGAAGAAAACTTAAATAAACTAGCTATTCGCTGATTATTTGAACGAAACGTATAAAAACAGCACTAATCTTAGGCAATAAAGTCTATTACAGTGCTTTAAATACAAGAATAAATGGATAAACCTTATAGCATGATCTTTATGGAGCAAGATCATTAGTTGGATCGTATATATAAGTAAATGCTACGTGGTTAAATAAGTATGTGAATGTAGACACGTTAAGAACAAATGGTGAATATAGGTGAAGTAGATTAGGAATATAATTATGGGCATTAAAAAGCCGAGCATAAGCTCGGCTTTTTGGTGTCTTTAAGACTTACTCAGCAGACTGCGCGTCTTCTTGAACTTCTTCGGTTGCAGATGTGCGACCTACTAGTTCAATATAAGCCATTGGTGCATTATCACCAGCACGGAAGCCACACTTAAGAATACGAGTGTAACCACCTGGACGGTCCGCATTACGAGGACCGATTTCGCTGAACAATTTACCAACTACTTCATTATCACGCGTGCGAGCAAACGCTAAACGGCGATTTGCTACACTGTCAGTCTTAGCCAGTGTGATTAAAGGTTCAATTACACGGCGTAACTCTTTCGCTTTAGGCAATGTAGTTTTGATGATTTCGTGTTTCACCAAAGAACCTGCCATATTGCTGAACATCGCTTTACGATGGCTGCTGTTACGGTTTAATTGACGACCACTCTTACGATGGCGCATGACCCTATCCTTCTAACTAAACTAATATAGTGATTTAGATTATTCAGCTAGGCTTGCAGGCGGCCAATTTTCTAGGCGCATACCTAGAGAAAGACCACGTGAAGCTAGCACGTCTTTAATTTCAGTTAGAGACTTCTTACCTAAGTTAGGCGTTTTAAGAAGCTCTACTTCTGTGCGCTGAACTAAATCACCGATATATTGAATTTGCTCGGCTTTCAAACAGTTTGCAGAACGTACTGTTAGTTCAAGATCATCAACTGGACGAAGTAGAATAGGATCGAATTCAGGCTTCTCTTCTTTCTCTTCTGGTTCAGTTACATCACGTAAATCTACGAATGCATCTAATTGTTCAGCTAAGATAGTAGACGCACGGCGGATCGCTTCTTCAGGATCTAAAGTGCCGTTTGTTTCCATATCAATGATTAACTTGTCTAAGTCTGTACGTTGTTCAACACGTGCTGATTCAACCGAGTACGCAATACGTTCAACTGGGCTAAATGATGCATCAAGCAACAATCTACCAATTGGACGCTCATCGTCATCAGAGGATAAACGGCTAGACGCCGGCACATAACCACGACCGCGCTCAACACGAATACGCATGCTGATATCGCTGCTATCTGTCGTTAAATGACAAATAACGTGATCTGGGTTAGCAATTGTTACATCGCCATCGTGCTGAATATCTGCCGCAGTCACAGGGCCTACACCAGACTTAGTCAGGGTCAGAAAAACTTCATCTTTGCCTTCTAAAGTTACTGCTAGACCTTTAAGATTTAACAGAATTTCAATGATGTCTTCTTGTACGCCTTCTTTCGCGCTGTATTCATGCAACACACCGTCGATTTCAACTTCGGTTACTGCACATCCAGGCATAGACGAAAGAAGTATACGGCGTAAGGCATTACCCAACGTGTGGCCAAAGCCACGTTCTAATGGTTCTAAAACAACTTTAGAACGTGTCGGGTTGATAGCGTCGATATCGACTAACCTTGGTTTTAGAAATTCTGTAACAGAACCCTGCATTTTATCCTCTCTTAACTCTTAACTTTACTTAGAGTAAAGTTCGACGATTAGTTGTTCATTAATGTCCGCAGACAGGTCTGAACGCTCAGGTAGGCGTTTGAAATTACCTTCCATTTTCTTACCGTCAACTTCAACCCAAGTCGGCTTTTCACGTTGCTCGGCTAGTTCTAGAGCAGCGATGATACGCGCTTGTGTCTTAGACTTTTCACGAATAACTACTACATCTTCTGGAGTAATTACGAATGAAGGAATGTTCACAACACGACCATTAACTAAAACCGCTTTGTGGCTTACTAACTGACGTGCTTCAGCACGTGTGCTTGCAAAACCCATGCGGTATACAACATTGTCTAAACGTTGCTCTAAAAGCTGTAACAAGTTTTCACCTGTATTGCCTTTAAGGCGAGCAGCTTCTTTGTAGTAGTTACTGAATTGCTTTTCAAGTACACCGTACATACGACGAACTTTTTGCTTTTCACGTAATTGTAAACCGTAATCAGATAAGCGACCTTTACGAGCGCCGTGCTGACCAGGTGCAGTCTCAAGTTTACACTTAGAGTCGATAGCTCTTACGCCGCTCTTAAGGAACAGGTCAGTACCTTCACGACGACTCAGCTTGAGCTTAGGGCCCAAATATCTTGCCATGTTATTTCTCCTAACCTATTGTTAAACGCGACGTTTCTTCGGTGGACGACAACCATTGTGTGGTATTGGCGTCACGTCAGTGATGTTGGTGATACGGTAACCAGCAGCATTCAAAGCACGTACAGCAGATTCACGACCTGGACCTGGACCTTTGATGAAAACTTCTAGATTTTTTAAACCGTATTCTTGAGCCGCAGTACCTGCACGCTCTGCAGCAACCTGAGCAGCGAATGGTGTAGATTTACGTGAACCACGGAAACCTGAACCACCGGCAGTTGCCCATGATAGTGCATTACCTTGACGGTCGGTAATTGTAACAATAGTGTTGTTGAAAGAAGCATGAACATGAGCCATACCATCAGCAACTTGCTTTTTAACCTTTTTACGACGAATTGGTGTCTTAGCCATAATACTATCCCCTTATCGCTTAATAGGCTTACGAGGACCCTTACGGGTACGCGCGTTAGTCTTAGTTCTTTGACCACGTAGTGGTAAAGAGCGACGGTGACGTAGGCCACGGAAACAACCAAGGTCCATAAGGCGCTTGATATTCAAAGTAACTTCACGACGAAGGTCACCTTCTACAGTGTACTTGCCAACTTCTTCACGAAGTACGTCAAGTGTTTCGTCTGAAAGTTCACCGATTTTTGTGGTCTCGGCGATACCAGTCGCTACTAAGATAGCCTTAGAGCGAGTCTTACCTATGCCATAAATAGCTGTTAAACCAATAACTGCATGTTTATGATCAGGGACGTTAATGCCAGCGATACGGGCCACTAACACATCTCCTATATTTGAATTTGGTTATCATCTGTTTGAAGAGCCCGTAAGGATACTCAAACGAAGACCAAATCACAATTAAAAACACAGGCCAAGAAATCTCAGCCTGCACGACTTATTAATTAGCCTTGCCTTTGCTTATGCTTAGGCTCACTGCAAATTACACGTACAACACCGGCACGTTTAATAACTTTACAGTTACGGCATATTTTCTTAACGGAAGCACGTACTTTCATTGCTCAACTCCGTAAACTGACCCTATCGGCCGTAGCCTTTAAGGTTCGCTTTTTTCAGCACAGAATCATATTGATGTGACATCATATGAGTTTGTACTTGTGCCATAAAGTCCATGATCACAACAACGATAATCAAGATTGATGTACCGCCGAAGTAGAATGGCGTTTGCCATGCCATGGTCATGAATTCGGGCACCAGACAGATAAAGGTTATATACAAAGCACCTGCCAATGTCAGGCGTGTCATCACTTTATCAATGTATTTCGATGTCTGCTCACCTGGACGAATACCTGGGATAAATGCGCCAGATTTTTTCAGGTTATCTGCTGTTTCACGCGGGTTAAACACCAACGCTGTGTAGAAAAAGCAGAAGAAGATAATAGCCGCAGCTAAAACTAATGCATACAAAGGCTGACCTGGAGTCAACGTTGTAGCAATGGCTTGTAGCACATCAGCGACAGGACCTTCACCCTGGCCGAACCAGCTGGCAATAGTACCAGGGAACAGAATAATACTGCTAGCAAAGATTGGTGGAATAACACCCGCCATGTTAACTTTTAGTGGTAAATGCGTGCTTTGAGCAGCAAATACTTGACGACCTTGTTGGCGCTTTGCGTAGTTAACAACGATACGTCGTTGACCACGTTCAAAGAATACAACAAGATAAGTTACAGCGAATACGATTACAGCAACCATCAACAGTACTAAAACATTCAGATCACCTTGGCGCGCCATTTCGGCTGTCGAACCAATAGCAGACGGCAAGTTTGCTACAATACCAACAAATATTAGAACTGAAATACCGTTACCGATACCGCGCTCTGTTATTTGTTCACCCAACCACATAAGGAACATAGTACCAGTAACTAAACTCACCACTGCGGTGAAATAGAAACCCATACCAGGGTTAACAACTAACCCGTTCATCATGCCTGGTAAGCTTGTGGCAATACCAATTGATTGGATAGTAGCAAGCAAAAGCGTGCCATAGCGTGTGTACTGGCTAATTTTCTTACGCCCTTGTTCACCTTCTTTCTTAAGCTCTATAAACGGAGGATACATATGCGTTAATAGTTGCGTAATAATCGAAGCTGTAATGTAAGGCATAATACCCAGTGCTAACACTGAAGCTCGCTCAAGTGCACCACCGCTGAACATGTTAAACATTTCAACAATGGTGCCCTTTTGTTGCTCGAAGAAATCGGCAAGTACAGCGGCGTCAATCCCAGGGATCGGCACAAATGAACCTAGACGGTAAATAATGATAGCGCCTAATACGAATAGTAATCGACGTTTCAATTCCGAAAGTCCACCTTGTGCACTTTGCATATCTTGACCTGGTTTAGCCATTAGTACTTCCTTAGTCTTCTACCTTGCCTCCGGCAGCTTCGATAGCCTCGCGAGCACCTTTAGAAGCCTTAAGGCCTTTAACGGTAACTGCGCGTGAAACTTCGCCAGATTTAACAACTTTAACGAACTGAACGTTCTTTTTAACTAGACCAGCTGCTTGTAACGTACCTAGGTCTACCACATCGCCTTCAACTTTAGCGATTTCAAAAAGGTTAATCTCTGCAGATACTAACGATTTGCGAGAAGTGAAACCAAATTTAGGTAGACGACGTTGCATAGGCATTTGACCGCCTTCAAAACCAACGCGTACTTTACCGCCAGAACGTGATTTTTGACCTTTGTGACCACGGCCACCAGTCTTACCAAGACCAGAACCGATACCACGACCAACACGTTTACCAGCAGACTTAGATCCTGCAGCAGGAGAAAGTGTATTCAAATGCATTCGAATTACCCCTCAACCTTAACCATGTATGAAACTCGGTTAATCATACCACGTACACATGCTGTGTCTTCTAACTCAACAGTGTGATTGATACGACGTAAACCAAGACCGCGTAATGTAGCTTTATGTTTCGGTAAACGACCGATAGAGCTCTTTACTTGTGTTACTTTTACAGTTTTATTAGCCATGGTTTACCCCAGAATCTCGTCTACTCGAAGACCACGTTTTGCAGCGATCGACTGAGGAGAATTCATATTCTCAAGAGCTGAGATCGTTGCACGTACAACGTTGATCGGGTTAGTAGAACCGTAACATTTAGAAAGTACGTTCTGCACACCAGTCACTTCAAGTACTGCACGCATAGCACCACCTGCAATGATACCAGTACCTTCAGATGCTGGTTTCATGAACACTTGTGAGCCAGCATGACGCCCTTTAACAGGGTGCTGTAATGTGTTGCCATTTAGGTCTACATTGATCATGTTACGACGTGCTTTTTCCATTGCTTTTTGAATAGCAGCTGGAACTTCACGTGCTTTACCATAACCGAAACCTACTTTACCTGCGCCGTCACCAACTACTGTTAGTGCAGTGAAGCTAAAGATACGACCACCTTTAACTACTTTAGACACACGGTTTACCGCGATTAGCTTTTCAGCTAAATCAGGCTGTTGTTGCTTTGCTTCTACGTTAGCCATTGTCTACTCCTAGAATTGCAAACCGGCTTCACGCGCAGCATCTGCTAGCGCCTTCACACGGCCGTGATATTTAAAGCCACTGCGATCAAAAGCAATCTTTTCGATGCCTTTGTCAGCCGCACGTTCTGCAACCGCTTTACCAACTGCTTGTGCAGCCGCAACGTTGCCTGTGCCTTTAACTGTTTCGCTAATAGCTTTCTCAACAGTAGAAGCAGCAGCCAGTACACTACCCTCAGCATTAACTACTTGAGCGTAAATGTGACGTGGCGTGCGGTGGATAACAAGACGCGTTGTGCCTTGTTCAATATAATTTCTACGAGTGCGTTTAGCACGACGTAGACGAGCTGTTTTTTTATCCATCGTCTTACCTTACTTCTTCTTAGCCTCTTTACGGCGTACATTCTCATCTGCGTAACGAACACCTTTACCTTTGTAAGGCTCAGGTTTACGGTATGCACGAATGTTAGCAGCTGTTTGACCAACTAACTGCTTATCTACGCCCTTAACTAGAACTTCTGTTTGGCTTGGAGTTTCAATCGTAATTCCTTCAGGAACTGCGAAATTAACTGGGTGCGAGAAACCAAGAGTTAAGTCTAAAACTTTACCCTTTGCTGCTGCACGGTAACCAACGCCTACTAACTGAAGTTTCTTCTCGTAACCTGTATGCGTACCAACAACCATGTTGTTGATAAGAGCGCGAGCAGTACCTGCTTGTGCCCATGCATTGGCTACGCCTTCACGAGGTAAAGTTGTAACAACGTTATCGTTAACTTGTACTTCAACAGCGTTGTTGATAGTACGAGTTAATTCACCGTTTTTGCCTTTAACTGTGATTTCCTGGCCTTTTAATGTAACTTCTACACCGGCAGGAACATTTATTGGTGCCTTTGCTATGCGAGACATAGTTCCCCTCCGATTAAGCTACAAAACCAATGATTTCACCACCAACACCAGCACTACGTGCTGCGCGGTCTGTCATTAGGCCTTTAGAAGTTGATACGATAGCGATGCCTAGACCACCCATTACCTTAGGTAATTCGTCACGTCTCTTATAGATACGTAGACCAGGGCGGCTAACACGCTGGATGTTTTCAATAACAGCTTTGCCTTCGAAGTATTTCAACTCGATAGAAAGCTCAGGTTTAACATCGCCGTTTACTGCGAAATCAGTGATGTAACCTTCGTCTTTTAATACTTTAGCTACCGCTACTTTCAGCTTTGAAGTTGGCATCACAACTGATACTTTCTTCGCTGATTGACCGTTACGGATACGTGTGAACAAATCCGCGATAGGATCTTGCAAGCTCATAGTCTTACTCCCGTGATTCTATTACCAGCTAGCCTTTTTAAGGCCAGGAATTTCACCGCGCATAGCTGCTTCGCGAACTTTAATACGGCTCATGCCGAATTTGCGAAGGTAACCATGTGGGCGGCCCGTAATGTTACAACGATTACGTTGACGTGCAGGGCTAGAATCACGTGGTAAAGCTTGTAGCTTAAGTACCGCGTCCCAACGATCATCATCTGATGTTTTCACATCGCTGATGATAGCTTTTAGTGCTGCGCGCTTTTCAGCGTACTGAGCAACTAATTTTGTGCGCTTTGCTTCGCGCGCTTTCATAGAATTCTTTGCCATAACCCTACCCTTATTTCTTGAATGGGAAGTTAAACGCTTCTAACAACGCACGGCCTTCCTCATCTGTTTTCGCAGATGTAGTGATTGTGATATCCATACCGCGTACACGGTCTACTTTATCATAATCAATTTCTGGGAAGATGATTTGTTCACGTACGCCCATGCTGTAGTTACCACGTCCATCGAAAGACTTAGCACTTACACCACGGAAGTCACGGATACGTGGGATAGCGATTGAAACCAAACGCTCAAAAAAGTCCCACATACGCTCGCCGCGTAAGGTTACTTTACAGCCAATTGGGTAGCCTTCACGCACTTTAAAGCCAGCAACAGATTTGCGTGCTTTAGTGATTAAAGGTTTCTGACCAGAGATAGCTTCTAGATCCGCAACAGCGTTATCTAAAATTTTCTTGTCAGCTAGGGCTTCGCCCACGCCCATATTTAATGTGATCTTTTCGATCTGAGGGACTTGCATGACAGAGCTGAAACCGAACTTCTCTTGAAGATCAGCAACTACTTTGTCTTTATATACTTCATGCAGTTTCGCCATCATTCTACTCCAACTATTAGATAGTTTTACCAGTAGATTTAAAGATACGTAATTTCTTACCATCTTCAATCTTGAAACCTACACGATCTGCTTTACTCGTTTCCGAGTTGAAGATCGCAACGTTTGATACGTCGATAGACGCTTCTTTTTCAACAATGCCGCCAGCTTGGTTCAATTGTGGAACCGGCTTTTGGTGTTTCTTGATTAAGTTTATGCCTTCGACAAATACTCGACCAGACTCGGTAACAACTGAAAGCACTTTGCCGCGCTTACCTTTGTCTTTACCTGCTAGAACGATTACTTCGTCATCACGACGGATTTTTGCTGCCATGATTGACTCCTTACAGTACTTCTGGGGCTAGTGAAACGATTTTCATGAACTTTTCATTACGAAGTTCGCGAGTCACAGGGCCGAAAATACGTGTACCAATTGGCTGCAAGTTATCATTTAAGATAACAGCCGCATTGCTGTCAAAACGGATCAAAGAACCGTCTGGACGACGAACGCCTTTCTTAGTACGCACAACTACCGCGTTTTTAACATCACCTTTCTTCACTTTACCGCGAGGAATCGCTTCTTTAACAGAAACTTTAATGATGTCACCAATCGCTGCATAACGACGGTGCGAACCGCCTAAGACTTTAATACACTGCACTTTGCGAGCGCCGCTGTTATCAGCAACTTCCAGCTGAGTTTGCATTTGGATCATGTTAATGACCTCCGGTGTAGTTATTACAACTTGCCTTAAATCGTTTAAAATCAAGACATTTAGATTAAATACCCACCAAAAAACAACCAAGTTGTCTCTTAAGGGCGGGCAATTGTATCAGCATTGAGGGGGTAGTGGTAGGTTATTTTTTAATTAATTTAGAATTACTGCACTCATTATTTTGCTACTTGGTTATATTTAGCTATTTTACAACTGTTTATAAAATAATCAGGGCATAAATATACCCTGATTAATTTATCATCGAATAAAATCGGCGTTAATTGCCAAACAAACCTTTTAATTTATCTTTAATTTTATCCTTTGCCTTTTCTTTTACTTCATCTTTAGCTGCTTTACCAATATCTAAACTAATACCAACATCATGAAATGGTCCTTTGATACGTACAGGGATTTTAAAGCCGGTGCTATCATCTGTTGTACCTTGCCCTTCCAGCGAATCAACAATACCCGTTACTAAGCGATAGTTCACCGTTGTCATTGGTAAATCAACGTCACCTTCCCCTGTAATTCTTATTAATGGGCTTAACATTGATAAGTCAGTGTTTGTGCCAACACCATTGGAGAAATTAAAGCTGCCTGTTAGAGCGGAAAAATCTGTTTGCTCTGAATCATCAAACCCTGTGTCTAGGCCCTCTGACACTGCTGCGAAATTCCCTTTTATTAGCTCTTTCCCTTTTCGTACCATTTCAGCAATGTTTGCACCTTTGACTGCACCATCTGCAAATTCAAAGGCAAGCGTTCCTTGTAATGCATTGATGAAGCTCTTTTGACTATTACCACTGGTTGATAAATTCCAATTCAATGATCCTTTACCCATTAGCTTATCAAACCCAGCGGCATCGGTTAGTAGCGGTTGTGCATCGATTGCATCTAAAGTGAAGTTGGTGGTAATTGTATAAGGGGTTTGTTTTGCATTTATCGTCACCTTACCTTTACCATTACCTTCATACGCTGCAAATTTATCAAGGCTGAGGTTAGCCACTGCATCTTTTAGATTGACTGTAAATTGGTTAGCGCCCAGTGTTATGTCATTCGCTTTAAGCCCACTTGACCGAATAACAATATTTGCATCAAGTGCATTTAAGCCACTCATATCAATTTTTGTATCGTCCCAAACGATTGGCTGAGCTGGTTCCCCTTCTGCTTGCTGTGGCGTTTGCTTTTTCGCTACTGCTTGGGGTAAATAAGGGTTTAAATCAAGCATTCCTAAATCTATGTTCGCTTTGACTTCTAAACGCTGACCGAGGCTAATATTACTTCGCCCTTTAATTTGTAATTTATCTAAAGTAGCGAGTAACTCTGTAATATTAAAGTTATCATCTTTGAGAGTCATTGCTCCTTTTACATTGAAAGCGTTGAATGCATCTTCTTTTGCATTCAGCTCAACTCCCTGCCATTTTGCAATATCTTTAACAGAGTCGCCGCTAAGCGCTAGTTGCCCTTTAATATCTTTACCTTGCTTTGCTATTAAACCTTTAAAGTCCACATCCAATAAACGTGATGAAAGGTTTTGCGATACATTAAAGGCGCTTCCTTCAATTGCTTTTGCTGGCGTATCTACTTTTACATCTAACTCAAAGCGCTCCTGCATATACGTAATCGCACCTTTCACCTCTAGCTCTTCACGCAGTGAAGGGAGTAAGATAGCTAGCTCAAGCTCGTTTATTTGATATTTAGTACTTGTTTGACCGTCCAAATAAGTAAAAGACCCGCCATAAATAGCTACTTCACCCAGTTCAATATCAAAATTTTCTGGTAGCTTTACAGCTTTACTACTCTCGGTTGCTTCGGGCTGCTTTGCTACTGCATCAAAAAGCTGCCAGTTTGCTTTACCGTTTTTATCTGTTTCTAACAAAATATCTGGTTCGTTAATGACAAACTTTTCAAGTTTAAATTCGCCGCCAAATAATGAGAACCACGGAATATGAATCGCTAGCTGTTGCATGCTCGCCATATCTTGGCGAGAGCCCGTTTGCATGTTAGCAAAATGCACGTCATTTAATTCAAGCTTTAATGAAGGAAAAACCGATAATGTCTTATCGCCTTTAATCGTTAATGTACGCCCAGTGGTTTGCTCAACTTGGTCTGATACTTTATTAAAAATTGCATCAGTAGGAATTAAAAATGGTGCAATGACTATTAGCGCAATCAGCAATAATAGTATTACTCCTATAACTTTAAAGGTGGTTTTCATGATGGTCCTTTCAAATGTGCAAGTAATGTTCTTATGATAGCGGGAGTTGCTATTAAAATCATTGAATCAATATAGAAAAACTTTCAGCGGATACTTTACTTAATTAAATATGAATAAACACTGAAACAAATTGATACCTTTAGGTTACAAATAAATATTGACCCGCTGATACCCTTAGGTTACATTGAAACCTACAGGTTACAAAAAGTATATCAAACTCTCAGACAGGATGAATATTATGAATCAGGATATCAAAGCTGAAGAAAGATTTATGGGTCAAAATGCATGGTTTTCGATCTTTATGGGGGTGACGTTACTAATTATCAGCATTTACCCCATGTTAGATAAAACATCTGCGCCCTTGTTAATATTAGGTGTAAGTGCTTTTTTAGGGTCATTCTTTATGTTTGTAATTAGAGGCGGCTTCACACGAAAAATGAAATACCACCTCACTTATAAAGATGAGTACTTGAACACAATAGACACTATCGCTTATAAGCATGTTGTATTAGCCTTACTCTTCAGTATGGGTGCCGTTTATTTGAGCTCTGATAGCTTCGCATTACATATATCACACAGTATGATGGCTACCTTTTATCTAGCAATTATGTGCTTAGTTTATGGTATTTCAATTTTATGGCAGAATCGTGATTAGGTGTCGTCGTGCAAAATAACATAGCCGAATTTCGTAAAGCCGCAGGGCTTTCGCAGCAAGAACTCGCTGATGCAATAAATGTATCTAGAAAAACCATCAGCACAGTTGAAACCGCACGGTTTACGCCGTCAGTGATCATTGCATTAAAAATTGCGCAGCACTTTGACACCTCTGTTGAGTCATTATTCTTGCTCGACGAAACTGACTAAAAATAGTGATGCAATGTTGGTATTACACAACTACCACCATTGCATACCTTGTATACTTAGGTATGATGCACGACCCTGTTGCTTTTAGTGAATATAAGCTAAAATAAGTAACTGAAAAAGCATCTAATCGGAGTATCCTCAGGCATGAAAAAACTGCTAATTTCACCTTCAAAAATGGCATTAGGCGAGCAAGAAAGCCAAATTTATCAAAATATCTTAAAACAGGCTTCTGAGATCAGTCTAAACCTGATGGCGGTAAAAATAGAAAATCATCCTGAAGACTTTTTAGGTTGGTGTTACGAATTACTAAATGCAAGTAAGGATCGTATTAACTACGACTTACTTGAAGCGAATCAATTACCAATTTTAAAAAAGCTGCATGACCAACTAATTTCTGCAATTAGCTTTTTACAACTAAAAACATTACGCGTCGCACCATGGCCAGTTGTTAGTATGTTTGTAGAGCAACATAAAGAGCTCATCGCTTTAGACGAGCAATTGCGATTAACAAATTACCTTGCAAATTTACGCGAACAACCATTAAAAGAGATGATTCCAGAAGACTTACTCGCTTTTAGCGGTAAACACATGGCATCACTCGACCCGAGTACTTATAACTTTGATGTTGAATGGTTTGCCTCTACAAAAAGCGCCAAAGGTTTTCACCAGATGCTGGCTGACCTACCAGGTCTTTTTGATGATGCGCTTAGCTGTATACCCCTTGAAGGCGAAGTAAGTGAAGAGCATTATCAGCAATTTGTTGTTAGCTACTTACTTGCATTCAATGGTAGTGATGAGAAACCAACACTGGCGCCTGCGACTCGCTTATTAGCAATGCGTCGTCCAGATGTTTTTACACCAATAAACAATACCCGACTTGATGCTCTGTGTGCAGCTTTAGGTATAACTAAGCTTAATAACCGTGACTTTGAACGCTACTGGCAAGATATAGTACAAACTATACATGCCATGTCCTGGTTCAAGATGGCTGCTGGCAACAATGAGCTAGAGCAACAGCTTTTATCCATAAAAGCTTTACTACCTTGCTTCTTTTATTATGCAGATAAATCAACCGCTGATAATTCAAATTATATTAAGCTATTAAATAAACCTAAACGCAGCACAACAACGTCGACTAAATCAGTACGCCGTGGTAAGGAATCAGCAGAGATATTAGTTGACCGCGCACTATCTAGTGACGAAATACCTGAGCATATTCGTGCTAAACGTGACTCTATCATTAGTGAAGTACAAAAAGGCCGTGGTGTGAACGAAACAATTAGTTTAATGCGTACTATATTCGGCTAATATATCAAGTATCTACATAACTTCGAGCTGCATGATCCTTGTGCAGCTTTATTTATATGTGCACTATATAAGTGCACATAATTAATTCAAAGTACTTCTTAGACTCCCACTGAATAAACTTATCTATCTGTTTTATAAAAATTTAAACATAAAATTGTGCTTTATATTTTAACTTGGCATAAGCAGTGCAACTATCTTGGCAGACAACAATAAAAGGGCGTCATAATTAGCAAGACTGCAATCTTATTAATAATTATGAACCAGTAATCAACATAACGACAGGATACGAAACATGCTAAAACTAAAAAAAACAGTTGCACTGAGTGCACTTGCATTGATGGGTCTTACATCTACTGCCGCGCTTGCTGAAGTAACAGCTAATGCAGCGGCGACATCGAATTACTTGTGGCGTGGACAAGAACAAACAGGTGGTGATGCTGCTGTATCTGGTGGCATTGATTACGCAAGCGAGTCTGGTTTTTATGCTGGTACTTGGGCTTCAAATGCATCATGGGCTGAAGAAATGACCTATGAGCTAGATCTCTATGCTGGCTTTGGTGGTGATATTAGTGAAACCATGAGTTATGACGTAGGTTACATTTATTATGCTTACCCAGATGCTGCTTCGGGTGCTGATGCTGATTTTTCAGAAGTCTACGGTAGTATTAGCATGGGTAGCTTTAGCTTTGGTGCCTCAGTACTAGCAAGTTCCGCTGCAAGTGGGGATGGTACTGACTTTGGAGACTCTTTATATCTAACAGCAGACTATGGCTTTGCAGTTGGCAGTAACGGTACTGAAATGGCGTTACACCTAGGACATTATTCTGGTGATTTTATTGGTGACGACGACATTATCGATTATGGTGTTTCAATCTCTAAAGATGGTTTCACTTTCGGTCTTTCAGATACAGATATGGATGACAGTGATATTAAAGCTTACGTCGCTTACGCAGTAGACTTTAGCTTATAAAAAGAATGTGTTACTTGCTGCAACACTAAGGGCCTAAGGGCCCTTTTCTTGTTTTAGCTATCAGCTATCAGCTA
>NZ_PDUS01000023.1 GCF_002723455.1 Pseudoalteromonas sp. 3D05
ATTGAGACTCTAAATTTTTTGCGTCATCTAGCGAAGTAGCTTGGCTGTTAGAACTCAATCTGTACGAGTGCCCACACAGATGATTGCTTTATATTGTTAAAGAACGTTGCGATTAAAGCGCTTTGCTTTATCTCGCTAGGGCTGCGCATGTTACGCTTTCCTATTTTTTTGTCAACACTTAATTTAAGAAGTTTTAATATTAAGTTTTACTCGACTCACTTACCGTTTGTTCAGCGCTTTTCATTGCTGCCTGCCGGGTCAGTGGATGCGCATTATAGGGATTATCAGGAAGGGGTCAATGCTTTATTTAAGTTTTATTCAATTATTTTCAATTTAGTACAATTACCATACAAACAAAGGGCTGCAATGGAAATTATGTATAAAAAGCACACACAAAAATTGTTTTGTTGATGAATTAAGTAAAAGCGACACATCTCAATGATGTATCACTTTTACTCTATTATCAGTTTATTGTTTTGTAGTTATTTCCCAGACGGCAATTGAGCCTGAAATTTCGTTACCCACTATAAGCAATGCTTCATTTGTTGCACTTTGCTCTGCAGGTACAAACGCCATTCCTTCAGGAGCAAGATCACCTGTTATGTTAGAACCTGCTTCTAATCCTCGATTGTAGAAATAATCTTGGAACTTCACATCGTAAGGGTTGGTTATATCAAAGACCATTATCCCACCCATTCGCTCTAATCCAACAAAAGCAAATAGTCGATCATTAATTTGGCCTAATGTTAAAGCCTCTGGTTCAGCACCTTTATCATCTGAGCGAGTATCGCCTTTATTTTCGTCTTCGTTATTATTAAATGCCTCCCCATGAATCGAAGCCGTAATACGTCCTATAGTATCGCCTGAGTCAAATACCACCAGCCCGTTACTATCCCAAATAGTAAATGAGCGTGCGCCATATGCATAAAGCTCTTCGTATTGACCATCATTATTAGTATCCCCTTTTACAGTGGTTACTTTTAATCTACCAATATCGCTATCATCATTATTTAAGTCATCAAAATTTGCTGCGAGCGTTAAATCTTCAACACGGCTTTCGTCTATATAGGCAAGACAGCCATCGTCTTCATCGTAATCAAGCCCGCCTTTTGCTAAACAATCAGCCTCATCGGTGGCATCGAAAAAGTATTCACGCGCGTCCCCTTCATTAGCTGAAACAATAAAGTTTGCTCCTTTCCAGCTAAAACTCGAGATTGTGTCAGGCTGATACATACCAAATAAGCCTGAATATGATTTAAAATTTACACCGCCGTCTTTATCTGAAGCATCTATTTTTAAGTTAGACCAATCTTTGAAGCCCAACCCTTTTAGCTCAACGCTATTATCTTCAAGGTTAATAATAGCGAGACCGTTATTTTCTTGAATCGATACATAAGCGTATTTATTATCTTTAGAGATACTGACATATTCAGGCTCTAGATCCATTGCTACAGTAGTATTTATTAGGTTGCCATTTATAGTGCGCCCTGTTGGATTAGCAAATACCAAACCTTGTGCTTCAAGTTCTGCTTGCTGATTGTTATAAGAGGCAAAGCCAATACTGGTAGCAGTATCTTCTATTACACCATTTACAACATTGATGATACTAATTGACCCTTCTGGATCAATACTGTAGTCACCGCTTGGTTCACCTTCATTTGCAACAACTACTTTTGCACCATCGTGGCTAAATGTAACCATGTCGGGTAAAAAACCAGCCGCCACATTTTTAATAAACACAGGGCTGTTGCCACTAATATCGTAAAATGCTATTTGACCAGATTCCCCCACATTCTTTGCAGCCATTGCAACTGCAAGTAGCTCATTATTAGAATCAATTGCGATGCTATTTGCATCTCCAGGAGTATTTTCGTTTAGGGAAAGAGTAATTACACTCGTTAAGTTTGTTGACGTTACAATGCCTTCGTTGTCTTTAACCAGCGCTGTGGCATCAAAAGTGTCAGCTGGAATAATATTGACCACAGCTGCATTGCCTGAACTATTAATTGCGTATATCCACTTTTTTGATTTTTGATACGCCACAATTTCAGCTGCCCCTTCAGGGCTTTGTGCATTGAGTACCGCACGACCAACTAGATTTATATTAAGGCTTGAATTGGCATCTACGCCATCGTTCCCGTCTAAGCCGTCTATGCCGTCTGTACCATTGATACCATCAACGCCATTGATTCCTGGAGTTCCTTGTGCACCAGCTTCACCTTGCACACCGTTAACCCCATCGTCACCATCAATAGAGCAGCCTGTGAGTACCGATAGGATTGATAGTGCAAGTATTGTTCTTCGTAACATTGTTATTTCCTTAGTATTGTAATTGATTAAATATCAACACATAGGAATGACAACAATATGGCATTTTTATTTAATTACATTTATGCAATAAAAAAGCGAGTTTTTAAACTCGCTTTTTAAATTGAATAAACTTAGTTATTTTTTAACAGGCCGTTTCCAACCATCTAAGTTTCGCTGTTTACCACGTGCAACCGCTAATTGTTCATCAGCCACTGCGTTTGTAATGACCGAACCAGCTCCAATTGTAGCTGTTGCACCAATATTTACAGGTGCAACTAATGACGAATTTGACCCGATAAATGAGTTATCGCCAATGATAGTTTTTGATTTATTTACGCCATCGTAGTTACAGGTAATAGTACCTGCACCTATATTAACCTTTTCGCCAATTTCAGCATCGCCAAGATAAGTTAAGTGATTAGCTTTAGAGCCTTTTCCTAAACGCGATTTTTTCATTTCAACAAAGTTACCAATATGCGAATCTTCTTCCATAATAGCGCCAGGACGAAGACGGGCGTAAGGGCCTAGTGTACATTTAGCTGCGACAGACGCATCTTCAACTAATGTATTCGCTTTAATAATTACGTTATCGCCAATCGTACAATCTTTAAGGACACAATTAGGACCGATTTCAACGTTGTTACCCAGTGTTACTTTACCTTCAAAGATAACATTAACATCAATCAGCACATCTTCGCCGGTTGTCACTTCGCCGCGTACATCGATACGCGCAGGGTCTGCAAGTGTTGCACCGTTTAGCATTAATTCTTCTGCTTGCCAAGCTTGATATGCACGTTCAAGACCAGCAAGTTGTACACGGTTATTTGCACCTTCAACTTCCATTGGGTGATCCGGTTGCGCTGAGCTGATCTCAACACCTTCAGCGTGTGCCATTGCTACGATGTCTGTTAGGTAGTATTCGCCCTGTGCGTTTTCGTTAGACAAGTTACCTAACCAGCTTTTTAATAGCTTGCCATTCACTGCCATAATGCCAGTGTTTACTTCAGTAATTAATAGTTGCTCTGGTGATGCGTCTTTTTGCTCAACAATTCCGACTAACTTGCCGTCTACACGCAACATACGGCCGTAGCCATTAGGGTTTACTAAATTAACAGTTAATACTGCTAAGCCATTCTTAGGCGTCGCTTCAAGCAAGCGCTCAAGTGTAGATTGTTTAGTAAGTGGTACGTCACCGTATAAGACTAGAACAGTGTCTTCATCATTAATATGAGGGTTTGCTTGTGCTACAGCATGACCGGTACCAAGCTGGTCTGCTTGAAGCACCCAGTTTACGGCATTATCAGCCAATTGCTGTTGTAATAACTCGCCGCCGTGACCATAAACTAAATTAGTTGAAGTTGCACCTAATGCATTGGCGTTATCAATGACATGTTGCACCATGGGTTTACCCGCAACTTTGTGCAGTACTTTTGGTAGAGCCGAACGCATACGAGTACCTTTACCCGCAGCTAAAATAACCGTCGTAAGTGACATTAAAACAATATCCTTCTTTCTTTGTTTTAGTTAACTAACACAATCACACCACTATTTATTTGGTGACGCATGCCACTTCATGTGCGCATGCTCGCAGCAAAAATAATCACATGCTGCGTACCTAAATTGAATGAGTGTTTGTTTATCTAGCTTTATTGTAACGAGGTTTGCTGAAGGATATAAGTATAAGAAGTGATCTAATGCACTCTTTGCATCAATAATTTATTTTAAGCACAAAAAAGCCCACTATAAAGTGGGCTTTTAATAAACCAGATAGGCTTACTTATTACGTAATTGCTGAATAACACGTAGCTGAGCAATTGCTTCAGCGAGTTGAACAGCTGCTTGGTTATAATCTAACTCAGCAGTGCCACCTTGTGCCATTTGTTGTTCAGCGTCACGTTTAGCTTGTTCTGCAGCTTGTTCGTCTAAGTCTTCACCTCGAACAGCTGTATCTGCAAGTACAGAAACAATGTTCGGTTGAACTTCTAGCGTGCCACCTGCAATGTAGATGAGCTCTTCTTCACCAAATTGCTTAACTAAACGTACCATACCAGGTTTAAGGGCAGTTAGTAGTGGAGCGTGACCGGCATTTACACCTAACTCACCTTCACTACCACTTACTTGAATAGATTCAACCAAACCAGAAAATAATTTCTCTTCAGCGCTTACTACGTCAAGATGTACAGTCATAGCTGCCATACTACCCTCCTAATTACATGCTTTTGGCTTTTTCTGCCGCTTCTTCGATAGAGCCAACCATGTAGAACGCTTGCTCTGGAAGGTCATCAAACTCACCGTTTAAGATGCCTTTAAAGCCAGCAATTGTGTCTTTAAGTGAAACGTATTTACCTGACGCACCTGTAAATACCTCTGCCACGAAGAATGGCTGAGATAGGAAGCGTTGGATTTTACGTGCACGAGATACAAGTTGCTTATCTTCGTCAGAAAGCTCGTCCATACCTAGGATTGCAATGATGTCTTTAAGTTCTTTATAACGCTGAAGAACTGTTTGAACGCCACGTGCTGTATCGTAGTGCTCTTGACCAATTACTTGTGGGTCAAGTTGACGTGAAGATGAATCAAGTGGGTCTACCGCAGGGTAAATACCAAGTGAAGCGATATCACGTGAAAGTACTACTGTTGCATCTAAGTGAGCAAAGGTAGTTGCTGGAGATGGATCCGTTAAATCATCCGCAGGTACGTATACCGCTTGGATTGAAGTAATTGAGCCAGTCTTAGTAGATGCGATACGCTCTTGAAGTACACCCATTTCTTCAGCAAGTGTAGGCTGGTAACCTACTGCTGATGGCATACGACCAAGAAGTGCTGATACTTCTGTACCTGCAAGTGTATAACGGTAGATGTTATCTACGAAGAAAAGTACGTCACGACCTTCGTCACGGAATTTCTCAGCCATAGTAAGACCCGTTAACGCTACGCGTAAACGGTTACCTGGAGGCTCGTTCATCTGACCGTATACAAGCGATACTTTATCAAGTACGTTTGAATCGTTCATCTCATGGTAGAAATCGTTACCCTCACGAGTACGCTCACCAACACCTGCGAATACTGAGTAGCCGCTGTGCTCGATTGCGATGTTACGGATAAGTTCCATCATGTTTACGGTTTTACCAACACCGGCACCACCGAATAAACCAACTTTACCACCTTTAGCGAACGGACATACAAGGTCGATTACCTTGATACCTGTTTCTAAAAGTTCAATTGAACTTGATTGCTCTTCGTAAGAAGGCGCTGCACGGTGAATAGACATACGGTCTTCTTCGCCGATTGGGCCTGCTTCATCGATTGGCTCACCAAGTACGTTCATGATACGACCTAAAGTTGCAGTACCTACTGGAACTTTAATCGCTTCACCTGTGTTTTCTACTGAAGCACCACGACGTAAACCGTCTGTAGTACCTAGTGCGATAGCACGTACCACACCGCCACCTAGCTGTTGTTGAACTTCTAGAGTCAAACCTGCTAAATCGCCATCTGTTACTTTTAGTGCGTCATATACGGCTGGCACGTTGTTTTGCGAATATTCAATATCCACAACGGCACCGATAATTTGGACGACCTTACCTAAACTCATGTCTATTCCTCTCTTTAATCTTTGCCAGAAGCATTAAACTGCGGCTGAACCAGAAACAATCTCACTAATTTCTTGTGTGATTGCAGCTTGGCGCGCCTTGTTATAAATAAGCTGTAACTCATCCATAAGGTCGCCAGCGTTATCAGTTGCAGCTTTCATCGCAACCATACGGGCAGCCTGTTCAGAGGCAGCGTTCTCAACTACACCTTGGTATACTTGAGACTCAATAAAGCGTACTAACAGCGCTTCTAAAATCGCGTCTGGGTTTGGCTCGTATAAGTAGTCCCATGCATGTGCAGAAACTTCTTCTTCAGCTTTTGGCAAAGGGAGTAACTGATCTATCATTGGCTCTTGCTTCATGGTATTAACGAAGTTGTTATATACCAAGAATAAACGGTCAATTTTGCCTTCAGAGAATGCATCTAGCATTATTTTTACAGGACCAATTATGTCTTGTACTGAAGGTTTATCTCCTAAGCCCGCTTTTTTAGCGAGTAGTTGACCACCAAAACGTTGGAAGAAACCAGCAGCTTTGCTGCCTAAAGTTGCAAACTCGGCGTCTACACCTTTTTCTTTCCACGCTTTAACGTCTTGTGCAACTTTCTTAAACTCGTTTGAGTTTAAGCCGCCACACAAACCACGGTCAGTAGAGATAACAATATAACCAACTCGTTTTACTTCACGCTCTTCTAAGAACGGGTGAGTAAAATCAAGATTTGCTTGAGCAACACGACCAATTACTTTACGTAATTTTTCAGCGTATGGACGGCTTGAAGCCACTCGTTCTTGCGCCTTTTTCATTTTAGACGCAGCAACCATTTCCATTGCACTGGTGATCTTTTGAGTATTTTTAATACTGCCGATCTTGCTTTTAATCTCTTTTCCGCTGGCCATGACTCTCTCTCCGAATCAAGGTGAGCTTTAGCAAGCTAAAGCGCACCATTAATAACTAAATTACCAAGTTTGCGTAGACTTGAACTTCTCTAGAAGTTCTTTAAGCTGCGCTTCGATCTCGGCGTTGTAGTTACCTGTTTCATTGATTTGAGCCATAAGCTCTGCGTATGTGCTGTTTGCATAAGAAAGTAAAGCTGCTTCGAAATCCATGATTTTAGGGATTTCAACATCTTTTAAATAACCTTTCTCTGCTGCAAATAACGACAAAGACATTTCAGCAACAGACATTGGTGCGTACTGTTTCTGCTTCATTAGCTCTGTTACACGCTCACCATGCTCAAGTTGAGCACGAGTTGCATCATCAAGGTCAGACGCGAACTGCGAGAACGCAGCTAATTCACGATACTGAGCTAGGGCTAGACGGATACCGCCACCTAGTTTCTTAACGATTTTAGTTTGTGCAGCACCACCAACACGCGATACCGAGATACCAGCATTTACTGCCGGACGGATACCTGAGTTGAATAAGTCAGTTTCTAAGAAGATCTGACCATCGGTGATAGAGATAACGTTAGTCGGTACGAACGCAGAAACGTCGCCGCCTTGAGTTTCAATGATTGGCAATGCCGTCAATGAACCTGTTTTACCTTTCACTTCACCATTAGTGAACTTCTCAACGTAATCAGCGTTTACACGCGATGCACGCTCTAGAAGACGTGAGTGAAGATAGAATACGTCACCTGGGTATGCTTCACGACCTGGTGGACGCTTAAGTAGCAATGAGATTTGACGGTAAGCAACAGCTTGCTTAGATAAATCATCATATACGATTAGCGCGTCTTCACCACGGTCACGGAAGTATTCACCCATAGTACAGCCCGAGAACGGAGCTAAGTACTGAAGTGCCGCAGACTCAGAAGCAGATGCAACAACAACGATTGTGTTTTCTAATGCACCGTGCTCTTCTAATTTACGTACTACGTTAGCAATAGTAGAGGCTTTTTGACCAACCGCAACGTACACACACTTAACGCCTGTGCCTTTTTGGTTGATGATTGCATCGATTGCTAGTGCAGTTTTACCTGTTTGGCGGTCACCGATCACAAGCTCACGCTGACCACGACCAACTGGAATCATCGCATCAATAGATTTGTAACCAGTTTGAACTGGCTCATCAACAGATTGACGTTCGATTACACCTGGTGCAATTTTTTCTACAGGTTCAAAACCGTCGTTATCTAAAGCGCCTTTACCATCGATAGGTGCACCAAGTGTGTTTACAACACGACCAAGTAGACCACGACCAACAGGAACTTCTAAGATACGGCCAGTTGTATAAACTTTTACGCCTTCTGTAAGGTCAGCGTAAGGACCCATTACTACTGCACCAATTGAGTCACGCTCAAGGTTTAGTGCGATAGCATAACGGTTGCCAGGAAGCTCAATCATCTCACCTTGCATACAGTCAGCTAGACCGTGGATGCGAATGATACCGTCAGTAACAGATACAATTGTACCTTCGTTACGAGCTTCACTTACAACTTCGAACTGCTCAATACGTTGTTTGATCAGATCTGAAATTTCAGTGGAATTAAGTTGCATGCTCTTTTTCCCAATTACGATTGTAGTGTTGTGGCTAAGCGGTTTAATTTACCGCGTACTGAGCCGTCGATTACAGTATCACCAGACTTGATAATTAGTCCGCCAACAACTGTAGCGTCTT
Source organism: Pseudoalteromonas sp. 3D05 (assembly GCF_002723455.1). Lineage (GTDB taxonomy): Bacteria > Pseudomonadota > Gammaproteobacteria > Enterobacterales > Alteromonadaceae > Pseudoalteromonas. The sequence continues at coordinate 8,523 of NZ_PDUS01000023.1, forward strand.
CACTACAATTCAGCTTAACTTTGCGTGCGAAACGTTTTTCAAGTGCCGCTACCAATGATTCTTGCTGCTGAGCAGCTAGAGGGGTTGCCGAAATCACGTCTACTTCGATTTCTTTATCGTATTCTGCTTTAAATTCAGCAAATAACTCTGCAACCGCAGGTAGGGCAATCAAACGTCCATTTTCAGCCATCACCTTCACTAGGTTCTGACCTTGTTCGTTGAGCTGCTCAGCACAAATCTGATTAAATAACTCAGCTTGTGCAGTTGCAGTAGGCAATCCAGCTAAAATGCTTGATGCTTGTTCATTGCTGGCAACTTCACCAGCAAAAAACAACATCTCATTCCAGCTTTCCATAGTGCCTTTTTCAACGGCAAGTTCAAAAGCCGCTTTAGCGTATGGGCGAGCGATAGTAGTCAATTCAGACATGCTCATACCCTCCTAATTACAGCTCAGCGACAAGTTTTTCAACGATGTCACTATGTGCGGCTTGATTGATTTCGCGCTCTAAAATGCGTTCAGCACCAACCACTGCAAGAGTAGCTACTTGTTTACGTAGCTCTTCTGTTACACGGTTACGTTCTGCTTCGATTTCAGATTGCCCTTGAGCAATAATTTTTTCACGCTCTTGCTGACCACGAACTGTTTCTTCGTCAACAATTAGCACGGCACGCTTTTTAGCTTGATCAATGATATCAGCCGCTTGAGCTTTTGCATCTTTAAGCTGATCAGCAGCTTTCTTTTGCGCAAGTTCTAAGTCTTTCTCGGCTCTATCAGAGGCAGCTAAACCATCTTCGATTTTCTTTTGGCGAGCTTCAATTGCACCGTTTAATGGTGGCCATACGAATTTCATACAGAAAAGTACGAACACCGTAAACGCAATTAATTCACCGATAAGAGTGGCGTTTAAGTTCACAACCGCTCCTCCTTAAATAGTAAGCTGTTCAAAAAATAAAATTAAAGTACGAACAACAATACCATCGCGATACCAACACCAATCATTGCTACAGCATCGATTAGACCAGCTAGGATGAACATCTTAACTTGTAGTGAAGGAGCAAGTTCAGGTTGACGCGCACACGCTTCTAGGAATTTACCACCCATGTTACCGAAGCCGATTGCAGTACCGATTGCACCAAAACCGATAAGTAAAGCTACAGCGATATACTTAAGACCGATCATTAGTTCCATTTTTTTCTCCAAAGTTTCAATTGTAAATTAAAGTTAAAAGTAAAATTGTAAATGTATAAATTAGTGATTATCAGAGCTTGCCATGCTTAGGTAAACGATTGTAAGCATCATGAATACGAACGCTTGTAATACGATTACTAAGATATGGAATACTGCCCAGATAAAGTGCAACGGAAGTTGCATTAAACCAACTGCGCCGATTAAGATGAAAATCAACTCACCAGCATATAAATTACCGAACAAACGCAGTGCTAGCGAGAAAGGCTTAGCAACAAGAGCAATAAGTTCAAGTAACAAATTAAATGGGATCAAAAGAATTTGAACCAATGTGTTGTTTGAGCTGAACGGGTGAAGCGTTAACTCTTTAATGAAACCACCGATACCCTTGATTTTAATTGAGTAACCGATCATCAATAAGAAAACACCTAGCGCTAGCGCTGCTGTTAAGTTGATGTCAGTAGTAGGTACGATTTTCATGTATACGTCATGTGAGTCCATACCAAATGCAGTTTCGCCAACAAAGCCAGCAAATGCAGGTAGGAAATCAACAGGTATTAAGTCCATTAAGTTCATTAAGAATACCCAAACGAATATCGTTAATGCTAATGGTGCGATAAGCTTGCTCTTACCGTGGAAGGTATCGCGTACGTTGTCGCCAACGAATTCGACTACCATTTCAATGAAACATTGAAATTTACCCGGTACACCCAGTGTTGATTTTTTAGCGGCACTACGGAAGATCCATAAAAATATAAGACCTAAACCGATAGACCATGCGAGGGTATCTATATGCCATGCCCAGATCCCACTGTCACTACATGCTTTATTAAATGCGAAACCGGCATCGGTATAACACATCTTTGCATTAGTTAAGTGGTGCTGAATATGGCTAGATAGAGTAACTTCTTCTGCAGCCATGTTATATCCCAAAAGTTAATGTTTAAAAAAAACGGGTGCAAACAATCCTGTTATTAGCGTAAGTACATAAATACTAAAAAAAGGTAACATTATTACCGTAAAATGCTTTAGTACTAGCGCGAACAATATGATTGTCAGCAAAAATTTTAGTCCATTACCACGCTTTAGCGAGGTATATGCTTGATTTACCTTACTAGCACCCATATACCTGAATGCATAGATGGCAAATACACAGTGGGGAAGTACTGCTACAGCGCCTCCAGCTAATGCTGATAGACCAGCATCTACTCCCCAACCGATGAAAACAATTGTGGCAGCAACCAATGCTACACTACCTTGCAAACAGATTAATTTAAATGCAGCCAACTGATAAGGCGCTGCTAACTTATTAGTCACGTTTCGTTAACCTTATTGGCATTCTATTTGTCAGGGTATGAAAACTGGCGAAATTATACTGAATCCTGCCAGTTTTGCAACTTGAGTCGGTGTATTGTGGTGCAAAATAGCGACAATTGTCTCATTTTGGACATGATATTAATTAATGCTCGGAATAGTCTTGGTTTATACGGTGTAAAATTCCATCTAACTCATCTAAATTAGTGTAGGAAATAACCAATTTACCTTTGCCTTTTTTGTTGTAGTTGATTTCTACTTTGGCGCCCAAGTTGTCTGCTAATTGCTGTTCTAACTGTTTGACATCTGGATCTTTTTCTAAAGGCTCTTTTTTAGGTGCGGGCTCTAAAATTGAACGAACTAACTTCTCTGTTTCACGAACAGTCAACGCTTTTGCAACGGCCAAGCGCGCAGCATCAGATTGCGACTCACCTTCTAGCGCTAACAAACAACGAGCATGACCCATTTCAATGTCACCATGTTCTAACAATATTTTAACATCATCGTTTAAGTTATTTAAGCGCAGTAAATTAGTTACCGTGGTGCGAGATTTACCGACAGCTTCAGCCACTTGTTGGTGCGTTAATTCAAATTCATTCAGTAAACGGCTTAATGCAATGGCTTCTTCCATTGCATTTAAATCTTCACGTTGAATATTTTCAATCAGCGCAATAGCAACAGCCGCTTCATCAGGCACATCCTTAATAATACAAGGAACAACATCCAGCTTCGCTATCTGTGCTGCACGCCAGCGACGTTCACCAGCAATAATTTCATAACTATTTTCTGCAATAGGGCGCACTACGATTGGTTGAATGATACCTTGTGAACGAATAGAGCTTGCTAATTCTTCAAGTGCTTCTTCCGACATGTCTTTACGCGGTTGGTATTTACCTGAATGTAAGAACTCAATCGCTAATTTCTGTAAATCAGACTTTGGACCATCAACTGATTGTTCTATTACAGGTGATACCTCAGCCGTATCTTGATTTACCGGCGTTGGTGCTGGTTTTGATGAACTTAGTAAAGCATCGAGTCCTCGGCCTAAACCGCGTTTTTTAGCAGACATGTTATTTTTTTACCTCAAAGTTAGGCGACGATAGGAGATTTTTTTTCTTTTCTGCGAAGCATTTCACCGGCAAGGGCTAAATAGGCTTTAGCGCCACTTGATGCCCGGTCATAGTACATAGCGGGTGCGCCAAAACTCGGCGCTTCAGCTAAACGCACATTACGTGGAATAACGGTGCGGTATACTTTATCACCAAAATGTTGTTTTAACTGTTCTGATACATCATTTGCTAATCGATTACGTGGATCGTACATCGTACGCAAGATACCTTCTATTTGCAGTTTTGGATTAACCATTTTAGCAAGTTGGGTAATGGTATCCATCAAAGCAGTTAATCCTTCAAGCGCATAATACTCACATTGCATTGGCACTAAAATGGAATCTGCAGCAGCCATTGCGTTTACAGTTAACATATTTAAAGAAGGAGGACAGTCGATAAAAATAAATTCGTATTGATCTGATATTTTTTCTAAAGCATTCCGTAAGCGTACTTCGCGAGCAAAAAGCTCCATCAGTTTTACTTCTGCTGCGGTAACATCGCCATTGGCAGCAATTAAATGATATTCACCAGAGGTCTCTTTGCATACGACTTCATCGATTGGCTTTTCTTCGATTAATAAATCATAGATGGTTGCAACATCGCTGTATTTATCAACACCGCTTCCCATGGTGGCATTACCTTGCGGATCGAGATCGATTAATAGCACTTTGCGTTTTGTTGCAGCCATAGAAGCTGCTAAATTTACAGCTGTGGTGGTTTTACCCACGCCGCCTTTTTGATTTGCTATTGCAATGACTTTTGCCACAGTGCTCTGATCCCTAGTCTTTAGAAAGAATAATTAAATGTCTTTGTGCATCTAACTCTGGAACTTCCAATGCTATTTTTTGCTCAAATTTAATGCCTGCTGGTAATGATTCTAGTTCGTCACTAGGAAACACACCTTTCAATGCTATAAATTTACCTGAATGATCAATTAAGTGTGAACACCAGTCAACCATATCTTGTAATGAAGCAAATGCACGACTTAATACACCATCTAATTTAACACTTGGCTGGTATTGTTCAACTCTAGACTGTACAGGGGTGACATTTTTAAGCCCAAGCTCATGTTTAACTTGCATTAAAAATCTTACTCGCTTGCCTAAGCTATCCAGTAAAACAAACTGAGTATTGGGTAGCGCTATCGCTAAAACAATACCCGGTAAACCAGGACCCGTCCCAACATCTATATAATGATGACCGGGTAGGTGAGGAGCAACAACTAAACTATCCATGATGTGTTTAATCATCATTTCCTCTGGCATGCGCACAGATGTTAGATTATATGCTTTGTTCCATTTGTTAAGTAACTCAACATATTGAACGAGTTGTTGCTGTTGTTTTTCAGTTAGCGCAATATCAGTTTGCGCTAACAAAGAGGTCAATTGTTGCTGTAACACGGTATTCCTTAATCACTACGCGATTTTGCGTAATAAGCCTTGCTTCTTTAGATACACTAATAATAGCGAAATCGCCGCAGGGGTGATACCAGAAATACGCGATGCTTGGCCGATAGTGTCAGGGCGGGCTTCTGTTAACTTAGCAACAACTTCATTTGATAACCCCGAAACAGTCGAATAATCATAATCTTTTGGCAATACGGTTTCTTCGTGACGTAATTGTTTATTGATCTCATCTTGCTGGCGTGCAATGTAGCCTGCATATTTAGTATGGATCTCAACTTGTTCAAGCGCCGGTGCATTTTCAAACTCAGATCCTAGGCCATCAATTGCCATAAGATCGATGTAACGAATCTCAGGACGACGTAGAAGATCTTCTAAACTCGCTTCACGAACTAAAGGTGTTTTCAATAAGTTATTTACTTGATCAATTACAGCATGATCCTTATGGATCCATGTTTCTTTAATACGCTGTGACTCTTTTGCGATCACATCCATTTTTTCGTTAAATGATTGCCAACGCTCATCATTAACCAAACCTAGCTCGCGGCCTTTGGCTGTTAGACGGATATCTGCATTATCTTCACGTAGCAATAAACGGTATTCAGCACGGCTAGTAAACATACGGTATGGTTCTTTAGTGCCGAGTGTTGTTAGATCATCAATAAGTACACCTACATAAGCTTCATCACGACGTGGGGTCCATGGCTCTTTACCTTGAACTTGAAGCGCAGCATTCATACCAGCAATTAAACCTTGTGCACCCGCTTCTTCATACCCTGTAGTGCCATTAATTTGGCCAGCAAAGAATAATCCATTAATAAACTTAGTTTCTAATGATTTCTTTAAATCGCGAGGATCAAAAAAGTCGTATTCAATTGCGTAACCTGGGCGACATATATGCGCATTTTCAAAACCGGCAATTGATTGTACGATTTCTAATTGAACATCAAATGGTAAGCTTGTAGAAATACCATTAGGGTAAAGCTCATAAGAGGTTAATCCTTCTGGCTCCACAAATATTTGGTGTTTATCTTTATCTGCAAAACGAACGATCTTATCTTCAATTGATGGACAATAGCGTGGACCAATGCCTTCAATCACACCTGAATACATAGGTGAGCGATGAAGGTTATTGCGGATCACATCATGAGTTTTTTCATTGGTGTACGTGATATAACACGGAATTTGTTGTGGATGATCACTTTGTTTACCTAAAAATGAAAATACCGGGGTAGGTGCATCACCTGGCTGCTCTTGCATTTTAGTAAAATCAACAGTGCGTGCATCTATACGTGGTGGCGTACCTGTTTTTAAGCGATCAACACGAAATGGCAATTCACGTAAACGATCAGCTAAAGCGATTGAAGGTGGATCACCTGCTCTTCCGCCTTTAAAATTCTCAAGGCCGATATGAATTTGTCCACCAAGGAAAGTACCAACGGTCAATACCACTGATGGTGCGCTAAAACGTAACCCCATTTGGGTAACTACACCTTTAACCTGGTTATTTTCTACAATGAGATCATCACACGATTGCTGAAAGATCTTTAAATTATCTTGGTTTTGCAAGATGTCTTGAATGGCAGCCTTATATAAAGCGCGATCAGCTTGTGCACGAGTTGCACGAACAGCAGGGCCTTTAGAAGAGTTTAGTGTTCGAAATTGGATCCCGCCTTTATCAATAGCTTGAGCCATTGCACCGCCGAGTGCATCAATTTCTTTAACTAAATGACCCTTGCCAATACCACCAATGGCAGGGTTGCATGACATTTGGCCTAAGGTATCCATGTTGTGAGTCAGTAAAAGCGTATTCATTCCCATACGCGCAGCAGCCAATGCAGCTTCAGTGCCTGCATGCCCACCACCAACAACGATAACATCAAAATTTTCGTGAAAAATCATTTCAGGATCCTACTTAAATCAACCAGCAAACTGCCAAGGGGAGCGTATTCTACCTATAAATTGACAGAAGATAAATGATTAAACTGTGCTCAAGATCTAAGTAAGTGATCTCTAATAATATAAAGGATCTTTTAAAGAGATCTTTTATTTCTATTACTACTACTGATCAGGTTTTCTGTTGATAAGGTCTAGTTTGTATATTAAAACATAGAGTTAGATCCGATCTAAAGGTGTATATATGATCGGATCAACACGCATATAAGCTCTGACCAAAAGAGCTATTTATACACAGGGGGTAATCGAATGGATCTTATCCCATGGATAACAACCCTTAGAAACGCAGTTAGATCATAGGTTATCCACAAACCGATCTAAATTCTCAATATATTGTGCATAACTTTAGCTGGTGGATTTACATTAGATCACTGTGTTTTTAGGTTATTTATTTCGATCCACCCTGGCAGCCAGGCTAAAGCAGTGTCTTCTGGTAGTTCTTCATCAAGTATGTTCAGTTCGAGTCGCTGGGCCGTACAGTGCGCACCTTTGCTCAAAAGTAGTGCCTCTAAATTGCGTCCAGCAAGGTTATAAGTGTCATAGCTGGTGTCTCCTAAGCCAATAACACTAAACTTTAATCCTTGTAAATCATCTACTTGATTAATACTCTCGATAAAAGGAAGCAAGTTTTCTGGGTAGTCACCTGCACCATATGTTGATGTACATATTAGCCAGATAGTGTTGTCTTGGTTGATATCATTAAAGCTTGGCTGATCATGCACTTCAGTTGAGATCCCTAATGAAATTAGCTGTTCTGCTAATTGTTCACCAACATACTCAGCAGATCCCATTTGACTACCAATTATAATATTTACCAAAGACATAAATTTGCTGATCACTTACTAACTTAATTTGCAGCTATGATAGCTAACTTTATTGCTCAGTAAAGGGAATACTTTCACTTTGTATAACTTTTTATGAGTAAAAACTATCCATTCATTTTTGGTTTATTTTAATTTATTGAAAAATATAAACAAAATAAAATATTCCTAAATGTAATCATCTGATAAAGCTGTGTGTAATTAGTGTGGAACTATTGGATTTTTATTAACTGATCAGAATCATTTTTTACTAAGTCATTGATCTTTTTTAGATAACAAAGTGTTTATTTTTATTCGTATACCTATAAATAAAATGTGGATAGATCGGCTGTGAATAACGATCGTTTGAGGTTATAAAAAAAGTACTCTTCATTAATTATTTTTTCATTTACAGCAATATTAACGGTTTATTTTTTAAAAAACGTTAAATAAAGACAAAAAGAGAGAGGAACCTTACTTAGTTTTTATAAAAAATATGGCTTTTAACTTAAAGATCGTCCGTTTGTGGATAAGTTTTTTGTTTTATTAAGTGATCATTAGCACTGTTTAACGTCTTTTTTATTTTAGGATCGATCAGCACTGCTTATTATCAAGAGCTAAATGCTTTTTTAAATTGCTTAATTTAAGCGTAAAAATATCAAATCAAACGATGAAATAGCGCTTTTAGCTAGGTCGCGTTAATGAAAATTAGACTTTTAAATACGCGTGTCAGGTAATCTTCAAAATGCAGTAGATGCTGATAATGTGTACTTATTTAAAGCTTAGAATGAGTCAGAGTGGGCGTTATCCACCAGCAATTTGGCTTAGTTTTTGATTTTTTAAATGGTTTTATGCAGAGGGTTTATAACTAAAGAGGTCGTAATTGTGAGTGAAAAGAGTGCTTTCACACTCTTTTAATATAAGAGTAAAGTTATTTACCGATACAAAACGAGCTAAATATTTTGCCAAGTAGGTCATCAGAGGTAAATTCGCCGGTAATTTCATTGAGGAAGTGCTGTGTTAAACGCAGCTCTTCTGCCAGTATTTCACCAGCTATATGCATCTCTAATTGGTCCTTACCTGTATGCAAATGATGGGCTGCGTTTTCTAATGCATCTAAATGACGACGACGTGCCATAAAGCCACCTTCCGTTGCGCCATCAAACCCGACACAAGCTTTTAAGTGAGTACGAACTAACTCTATACCTTCAGCATTTTTAGCACTGAGACTTATCACTGGGTATTGCTGGTTTTCACTCATACCGACTTCATCACCCGATAAATCCGCTTTATTTCGGATCACCGTTACTCCCATACCTTGTGGAAGCTTGGCCATAAACTCCGGCCAAATAGCATGTGGGTCGGTGTCTTTTGTATCAGTACCATCAAGCATAAATAACACGCGATCAGCTTGGTTTATTTCATCCCATGCGCGCTCTATACCTATTTGTTCTACTCGATCAGGGCTTTCACGTAGGCCTGCGGTATCTATAATATGCAGTGGCATGCCATCAATATGGATATGTTCGCGTAGTACATCACGGGTGGTGCCTGCAATCTCTGTTACGATGGCGGCTTCTCTACCTGCTAAGGCATTAAGTAAGCTAGATTTACCCGCATTAGGGCGCCCAGCAATAACAACACGCATACCTTCACGCATAATACTGCCTTGCTTAGCTTGATTGGTCACGTTGTTGAGTTGATCAATAATGGCATTTAGATCACCAGAGACTTTACCGTCTGATAGAAAATCGATTTCTTCATCAGGAAAATCAATTGCTGCTTCAACATACATACGCAAGTGAATGACTTTTTCGACTAGAGTATCAATATGCTTTGAAAACTCACCCTGAAGCGATTGTAATGCGCTTTTTGCTGCTTGTTCACTAGTGGCATTAATTAAATCAGCAATGGCCTCTGCTTGGGTTAAATCCATTTTATCGTTCATGAAAGCGCGTTCTGAAAACTCACCTGGCTTGGCAAGTCGCACGCCGTCGATTTGGCTTATTTCCTTTAATAGCATATCCAGAACTACTGGGCCGCCGTGACCTTGTAACTCAAGTACATCTTCGCCAGTAAATGAATTAGGACCCGCGAAGTAAATTGCAATACCTTGGTCAAGTTGCTTACCTGCAAGGCTTTTAAAAGGTACATAGTCAGCATAGCGAACTTTAGGGCAACGGCCAATAATTTGCTCTGCAACGCTTTTTGCTAAGCTGCCAGAGACGCGAATAATACCAACCCCACCACGTCCTGGTGCGGTTGCTTGTGCTGCAATTGTGTCTTGATTAATCATGCGATGAAATAATGCCAATGAAAGAATGAATGCTAGCTCTATTGTAACCTATGGCTTAATTTCATGCGAATAGCTGTTTAACCAATGAAGTGCTAGAAGTCTGATGTAAATATTACTTTATTTAGTTTTAATTAATAATAAGCGTTAATTGCAAATGATAACTATATTCATTAACATGTTGCGCATTCTAAATCTTATCGTTTTTTACTATGCGTCTTTCTACTGTTTTTATTGCACTTGCTGCTGGTTTTTCGGGCATTGGCCATGCTCAAACTGAAGTTGCTATTTCTGATCAAAATGATTCTAAAGAACTCGAAAAAATAGAAGTTGTTGGCCGTGCGTTTTCTTTATATCGCCCAACCGAATCAAGTTTTGCTACTCGTACTAATACACCTTTAGAGAAAATTCCTCAATCAATTCAAATTTTGCCGCAGGAGCTGATCAGTGATCAGGCTGCTCGCCAAATTACCGACCTTTACAGCAATATTGCTGGCGTTAATGCTTTTAGTTATTCGGGCGTAACATTCCGTGGCTTTCGCCAAGATGAGATTTTATACGATAGTGTGAAGGGCGACCCTTTTAACGGTTTTGCTGTACCGCAATTATTTAATATTGAACAAGTTGCGGTTTTAAAAGGGCCTGCTGGTGCTATATACGGTAGTGGTAATCCGGGTGGTATTATTAACTATGTAACTAAGAAGCCTCAATTCACACGTGAGCACAGTATTGAGGTTGAAGTAGGTAATGATGACTTCTTCAGTGGTGCATTAGAAAGCACGGGAACATTGAGTGAATCACTTGATAATCATGCTTACCGTATTGGCATCTATCGTGATACTGAAAAGCCATTTCGCGCGAATACTAGCAGCGATAATACTATTGTAGACCTTGGTTATACTTGGCTTATGAATAGTGCAACCGAATTGACCACTCAGTATACCTATATAGAACAAGAGTTGGGTGGAGCACGTTTACGTGGTGTAGCAGCTGATGATAATGGACACTTTCTGACAGATATTAGTTGGAACCATAACGAAGCCACTGACTTTCAAAATGTAGAAGCGCATGTCTATCAAGCGACTCTAAAACATGAATTTAATGATGTTTGGCGTACAGATGTCACAGCACGTTATTTTGATAACAAAGAAGTGCAAAATTACCATGAACCAAGAGGTCTTGTAGATACTGATGACGACGGTATTGTTGATTGGAGCCATCGCGAGTTTCGTGATCAAGTACGTGAGAACGAAGGCTTTAGTTTAACAGCTAATGCGATCGCAGAATTTGTAATTGCAGACATGCAACATCAAGTGCTGTTTGGTAGTGACTGGTATGAGCATGACTTTGAAAGTGTGTACCGCACAGCAAAGCAAAAGAGTAAAGGAGGCCCTGTACCTGGCCTTGATCTTAACGACCCTGAGTATGGTTTAACCTCTGCTGATGATTATGATCTTGAAAATATTACACCAAGACTTGGGAAAACGAATAGCACGCGTTTTGGTGCGTACTTGCAAGATCAGCTAGATATCACCGCTAATTGGAGTGTGACTGCTGGTTTAAGGTATGACCGCTTTGAAGATAAAGACTTGTTAAATCAAACCGAGTTTTCTGATAGCGATTTAACTTACCGTATTGGTACCAGCTATAACATTAACAACATGTTCTTTCCTTATGCACTCCATGGTACTGGCTTTGTGCCGCAAAGTGCGAGTAATCAAGAAACAGCAAAGGGCGGTCCGTTCTCGCCAGAGACTAGCCGTATTAATGAGTTAGGTTTAAGAACTAAACTATTAGATGATACGCTTGCTGTTAATATGGCTGTGTACGATATTGTCCGCGAAGACATCCTGCAGCCTAGCTTATTAGGTGATGTTGCAGGTGACGGCGTTGATGATTTAGTTGCCGTTGGTGAAGTACAAAGTAAGGGCTTTGAACTCGAGGTGGTTGGTGACATTACTGATCGCTGGGTAGTTACTGCAAGCTACGCTTATAATGATACCCGTATTACTGAAGCCAACGATAGCATTCGTAACCAAATTCCTGATAGCGATAAATTTGCTAACGCGCCGCAAAATACCCTAGGTATATGGACACGCTATGAGTTACCTAGCTTATTGTCATCTATTTCTGCTGGCTTAGATTATGTTGATGAACAGCTTAGTTTAGGTGGTCAACGTGTTAAACCTTACACTGTTTACAATATGGCGTGGCAAACAACCGTTGATAACTGGCAATGGCAGCTATCAGTTAAGAACTTGTTTGATAAAGAGTACGCTAGCAGTGGCTTTATCGAGCGAACAGGGCACTTTCCTGGTGAACCGCGTCGAATATATTTAAGTGCTAAATACAGCTTTTAATGGTGGCGAGTGAACGCTAAAAGTTGGTTTAACTTACATTCCTGGGCAGGGCTTTTTGTTGGAGTCCTGCTTTTTGTTACCTGCGTATCGGGCACACTCGCTACGTTAAGCCATGAACTCGAGTACTTAACAGACGCTAAGTATCGTGCTTTATCTTCTTCTGCTTCGACTAACTACCAAGCTATCGAAAACACCCTTAATAAGCATTACCCGCAAGCTAAATTACTTTATATTCAACGTCATAAGCAAGATTACCTTGCTACTGAAGCGGCCCTTAAAGTCGGTGACTCATTTCGTTTTGTTTATTTAGATGCAGCAACTGGTAGCTTACTTGGTGAAGGTGAGTGGGCGCGGATATCGCGGTTTTTACGTAATTGGCATATGAATTTGTCGATGGGTTGGACGGGTAAATTAATTGTCACCAGTTTAAGTATTTTACTTGTTATTTTATTGGTCTCCAGTTTTTACGTGTATCGGCACTGGTGGCAAGGTTTTATGAAAAGGCCTGCTATGCTCTGCCTTGGTAAGCGCAGTAGTTGGTCTGATTGGCATAAGCTGTTAGGGCTTTGGAGTTTATGGTTTATAGCTGTGATGGCCATCACTGGGGTTTGGTATCTTGTAGAGCACGGGCTGCAAACCGCGAAAGTCCCCCACACTGTTTCTGCTCCACAAGCTTTGAGTGACTTTAAAAAACAAATCCCTCGCAAAGGTGTATTACCAATTAGTTTAACAACAGCTTATAAAGCCGCTCAACACGCGTTTCCTAGCCTGGATATTCGCTATATACGTTATCCTAATAAAGTGAATCAGCCTATTGAAGTGCGTGGCTATAACGATGATATTTTACTTCGCCTTCGTGCTAACCGTGTCTTTTTAAAACCAAGCTCGGGTGAGGTACTTGGTCTACAAAAAGGGGAAGAATTAAAGCTGCTTCCGCGAATTAAAGACACTGCTGATCCACTGCATTTTGGTAACTTTGCAGGAATTGGTACCAAACTTATTTGGGGGCTTTTTGGAGCATTAATGAGCCTTGTAAGTGCTGCTGGCATCTATATGAGCTGGCTTAGGGTTAAGCGTAAAACAACGGTTGTGAGATGGCTTGGTTTATCAGGGGGTATTGTAATCGGTTTGGTGGTAGCTTCGCTGTTAACAACGAGTTTGAGCTTTACTGAGCGAAGTGTGCCAAACGTGGTTTACTCACCTACTTTTGGTTATTATACCAATCCGCAATAATACTTAATCATTTTGCGGGGCTAAACGTGTCGCTACCTGCGTTAAAAAATTCTCATTTAGAACAACTAAATAGCGAATTTTTTGCCTTGCTATCAACACGTTTTTCTACCCCCAAAATAGCTCACTTAATTAAGCGAATTGGTATTAATTTTCAAGCATTAAAAAGGCGCTGATTAGCGCCTTTTTTGTTAGGTGAAGAGTTTAACCTCTTACCTTAATACCTTGTTTTTCCATACCGCGGTAAATATAGAGCATTTGCGCGATTGAAATAAGGTTAGATACTAACCAGTAAAGTACTAGGCCAGACGGGAACCATAAGAAGAACACAGAGAAGATAACCGGCATAAAGGTCATCATCTTTTGTTGCATCGGATCAGTCACTGTCATTGGTTGTAACTTTTGAGTGATGAACATACTTAAACCAAATAAAACGGGTAATACGTAGTATGGGTCCATTGCTGATAAGTCAGTTAACCAAAGGTAAAACTCTGCATGACGTAGTTCTGTTGATTCTAAAAATACGTAGAACAAGGCTAAGAAAATAGGCATTTGTAGCAAAATTGGGAAACAGCCACCCATAGGGTTTACCTTCTCTTTGCGGTACATTTCCATGGTTGCTTGGCCGAATTTTTGACGGTCATCACCATACTTTTCTTTAAGTGCAGCCATTTTAGGTTGCAGCGCACGCATCTTCGCCATCGAGGTGTATTGCGCTTTAGTTAATGGGTACATTAATGACTTAACAATAATAGTAATAGCAATAATCGCCAGACCCCAGTTACCCAAAATGCCGTACAACCATTTTAGTAGTACAAATAATGGTTGCGAGATAAAAAATAACCAACCGTAATCCACTGTTAAATCAAGGTCGGGGTGAATTGCTTCTAACTTATCAGACTCTTTCGGGCCCATGTAGTAAGTAGCACCAATACTTGCTTGTTGGTTAGCTTGAATATTTACTGGCTCACCTTTAGCACCTATGATTGCGGCATTGCCTGACGCAATTAAACTGTAAAGGGTATTTTGTTGTTCTTGTACAGGTATCCAAGCACTTACAAAGTAATGCTGAATAAATGCAACATAACCACCTTGGGTATTAATACTGAGGTTTTTATCAGCCATGTCTGAAAAACTGTACTTTTCATATTTCTCTTCACTAGAGCCATAAGCAGCACCAAGATAGTTCTGGTCAACTAAGCTGCCTTTTTCTTGAACTGTACGCTTAATTTGTGTGTAAAGCTGTACTTGAATTGGCTCAGCAGTGGTGTTGTTTACAGTATATTCTAGAGCAACGTCGTATTGGCCTTTCTTGAATACGTAGGTTTTAGTAAACGTAACACCTTTACTATCTGTAAACGTTAGAGGAACGCGGAGCTCATCACCATTCATTGTATAGCTTTTTTGCTCAGTGCTATAAACAGGGCGGCCATTTGCTGATGCATCAGGACCATTTAAACCAATTAAACCACTTTGTGAGAAGTATTGATTGCCATCAAACTCACCCAAAAGCATAAAGGGTGTTTCTTCACCTTTTACTTCTTCGTATTGCAGTAGGTCTGATTCAACAATATCACCACCGCGGGTATCTATTTTTACAGTGAATACGTCAGTTGTGATATCGATTACTGAACGTTTTGCACTGGTTGCTGCAGTTGGTAAATCACCATCTGTTGACGAAGGTACATAATCATCAGAATCAGGTGAGTTAGATTGTAGTGTTTGTGTGTTGGCACTAGGATCGGCTTTTGGTGCGTTGTAATCGTTATTCCATTCTTGGAACAATAAAAACGATACAAGCATCAAACCGATGAATAAAAACGTGCGTTGCGATTCCATAACAGCTCTTATTTCTCGTGTTGGTGGTTAATATGGGTTGTTTTTTCAGGAACGGGGTCGTCTCCGCCTGAGTGTAAAGGATGACATTTTAATATGCGTTTGAGCGCTAACCAACTGCCTTTTACAGATCCATGCAAATTAATTGCTTGAATAGCATAACTTGAGCAAGTGGGATTAAAACGACAATGCGGACCTAACAGCGGGCTAATCCACTTTTGATAACCGCGAATTATTAACACTAAACAAAACGTTGGAAAAGCAACAATTGGTTTAAGTAACCTCATGATGTTCTATCCTCTGTATATATTTAGTGGGTGGATACCATGAATTTAAACACCCAAAACGGAATTTTAAATGCATGATTAAAAGGTGAGCTAAAGATACCTTAATTAACCCTATAATTCTATTGCTATTGGCTTTGTTTATTTGATTTAGCCGATTTATTAGGTCGTCTTTTAAATGGGGGTGGTTTAGGGGCACCCGGTTTGCAGCGTTCATTAATTTTGCGCCACAATTTAGTTAATTGCTTTGTGAGCTCTTCGTTTGATTGTTCATCGATGCCACTTTTAACCATTAACACAATATCGATGTTATCAATAGTATGCTGATTTAAACGAAAACTTTCGCGAGCAAGACGTTTAATACGGTTACGTTGACAGGCTTTTTTAACTCGTTTTTTAGCAACAGTAAGGCCTAAGCGAGGTTTTGCTTGGTCATTAGGTTTTGCTAATAAAGTAAAGAAAGGAGTTGCAGCCCGAGCGGGTTCATTAAATATGCGAGAGTAATGCGAGGGAGTTAACAGACGTAACTCCCTGCCAAAGTTAAAGTCTTCCACTTATATATTAAGCAGAAAGAACTTTACGGCCTTTAGCGCGGCGACGAGCTAATACTTTACGGCCATTTACAGTTGCCATGCGAGCACGGAAACCGTGAGCACGTTTGCGTTTTAAAACGCTAGGTTGAAAAGTTCTTTTCATAACAATTCCATCCGATCGGTTAAAGGTTAAAACATCCTATGCAGGTCGCGATCCTGGCACAGGTGCCATTGCGAGCGCGAGATATTATAGAGGAAGACCTCTAAAGTCAATCATAATTACATATATAATAGAGTATGGGACAAAGTAAAAACAGTGGGATCAGCTAGGATCCTTATAATAAAGGAGTTTTCCACAGCCTCTGTATAAAAAGTGCATAAAAGCTTGGGGTAACTAAATTAGATCAACTATTTTCATCGCGATCTAGTGGGTTTTTTGTTATGATCAGTCAGTGGCGTTAAAAATATATTTTATTATAAATCAGTCTGTTACTAATTTTTTAAGCCGAGATCATGTTTTTCAAAAAAATCAATCTTGTACTTGTGGATAAAGTGCCTTCATAATAGTCGGTCTTGGGTTAATAAATTGCCTAATAACAGTAATAAAAGTATAACTTTCTGGTTTATTATGATGGCCGGGAATAAAAACTAAATCTTTGGGAGTTTAACTGTGTATCTGTCGGTTTGGCAAAGTTGTTTATATGTATTGCAAGATGAACTGCCTTCGCAGCAGTTCAGTATGTGGGTAAGACCATTACAAGCAGAAAGTACCGAAGATACCTTGACTATTTATGCGCCTAATCGGTTTGTACTTGACTGGGTGAGAGAGAAATACCTCAACCGCATTAACGAATTACTTGTCGAAATTTGTAAAGATGAAGCACCTGAATTACGTTTTGATGTGGGTAGCAAGCCTATATTAAATACGCAGATGGCGGCTCCCGTTGCTGATAATACGCCACCAATAAATCAACCCGCTGCTGTAGAGCAACCAAAAGCGGTTAAGCAAGTGGTAGAGCCTGCGCCCAAATCTGGGTATAAACCAAATATAAAAGAAAACTATACCTTTGATAGTTTTGTTGAGGGTAAATCTAACCAGTTAGCAAAAGCTGCCGCAACACAGGTTGCAGATAACCCAGGTGCAGCATTTAACCCTGTATTTATATATGGTGGTACTGGCTTAGGTAAAACGCATTTATTACATGCTGTAGGGAATGGCATCATGGCGAATAAGCCCGATGCTAAAATTGTCTATATGCATTCAGAGCGTTTTGTACAAGATATGGTAAAAGCGCTGCAAAATAATGCCATAGAAGAATTTAAACGCTACTATCGTAGTGTAGATGCGCTAATGATTGATGACATTCAATTTTTTGCTAATAAAGAGCGCTCTCAAGAAGAATTCTTCCATACTTTCAATGCGTTACTTGAAGGTAACCAGCAAATTATTTTAACCTCAGACCGTTATCCAAAAGAGATTGAAGGGGTTGAAGACCGCCTTAAATCACGTTTTGGCTGGGGTTTAACCATTGCTATTGAGCCACCAGAGCTTGAAACGCGCGTTGCTATTTTAATGAAAAAGGCGCAGCAGAGTAAAATTAACTTACCTCATGAAGTGGCGTTTTTTATAGCTAAGAAATTACGCTCAAATGTACGTGAGCTAGAAGGTGCACTTAACCGTGTTATTGCCAATGCTAATTTTACCGGTCGTCCAATTTCAATCGACTTTGTTAAAGAAGCACTACGCGACTTATTAGCGCTGCAAGACAAGCTTGTAACGATCGATAATATTCAGCGTACCGTTGCGGAATATTACCGTATTCGCGTATCAGATTTACTATCTAAACGTCGCAGCCGCTCTATAGCAAGGCCACGCCAAGTTGCAATGGCATTATCAAAAGAATTAACAAATCACAGTTTACCTGAGATTGGCGATGCGTTTGGTGGGCGAGATCACACCACTGTATTGCACGCGTGCCGAAAAGTTAAATCACTGCGTGATGAAAGCCACGAAGTGAAAGAAGATTATCAAAACCTAATAAGAACATTGTCATCTTAAGGCTGACTTTACTATGCAAATAACCATACCAAGAGATCAATTTTTAAAACCTTTAGTGCAAGTGTCGGGTGCGATTGAGCGTAAGCACACCTTGCCGATTTTATCTAACGTATTGTTAGAGGTCGTAGATGGTCAGTTGGCCATGACAGGTACAGATCTTGAAATTGAGCTTGTCGCTAACGTATTTGTTGGTGACGATGTTGAAGATACAAAGCTAACATTACCAGCAAAAAAGTTGCTGGATATTTGTAAAAGTTTGCCAGATGGTTGTGAGTTAACATTATCAAGCCAAGATCATCAGTTGCTCTTAACCAGTGGTAAAAGCCGTTTTTCATTAACTACGCTTGCTGCTGAAGACTTTCCTAATTTAGAGCAGTGGGATGGTGAAGTAGAGTTTCAGTTAACTCGGTTAGAATTACGTAAGCTACTTGAAAGCACTCATTTTTCAATGGCTAATCAAGATGTACGTTATTACTTAAATGGCATGTCGTTTGAAGTAGATAACACAGACATTAAAACTGTTGCTACAGACGGTCACCGTTTAGCAATTGCGCAAAAAGAATTACCTCACTCGTTAAATACACAACGTCAGTTAATTATTCCACGTAAGGGCGTGCAAGAAATTATGCGACTAATGGTTGCCGACGAAGAGCTGGTAACCATTCAATTTGGTGCAAACCATATTCGAATTATTGATACCGAGTTTACTTTTACCAGTAAATTGGTTGACGGCCGCTTTCCTGATTATCGTCGAGTATTACCACGCGGTGGCGATAAAGTAATTACCGCAAACCGTGAGTGGTTACGTAGCGCTTTTCAACGTGTTTCAATCTTATCGAACGAAAAGTTTAGAGGGGTTCGACTAAACCTTTCTGAAGGTTTGCTAAAAATAACTGCAAACAATCCAGAGCAAGAGCAGGCTGAAGAAGTGGTTGAGGTAAATTATCAAGGTGATGATTTAGAAATTGGTTTTAACGTTTCTTATGTACTTGATGTATTGAACACACTTAAAACAGAAGATGTTTTATTTACTCTAGCTGATTCAAATAGTAGTGCATTAATTGAAGGTGCGGGTGACGAAGAAGCCATGTACGTTGTTATGCCGATGCGCTTATAAGGTTTTATGAGTTTAAGTCATTTAAGCCTCAATGATTTTAGAAATATTGAGGCGCTTACATTGGAACCTGTAAACGGTATTAATGTAATTTACGGTGAAAATGGCAGTGGAAAAACCAGCCTTTTAGAGGCTATTTATTTCCTTTCTCATGGCAAATCATTCCGCACACCTAAACATAAAAGCATTATAAAGCACCAGCAGAGTAAGTTTACAATACATGGTAGAAAATCGCTTTATAACTTGTCTATACCAATCGGTATCAGCAAAAGCTTAAATGGAGATACCGAGCTTAAGATTCAAGGTAAAACTAGCCGTAGAGTCTCTGAGCTCGCACAACTCATGCCTGTTCAAGTTATTACGCCTGAGAGCTACTCTTTATTTTTTGGTGGCCCAAAAGAACGCCGAAAATTTTTAGATTTGGGATTGTTCCACGTGGAACAAGACTTCTTTTATTTGTGGCAATCATTCAATAAAGTACTCAAGCAACGAAATGCATTATTAAAAAGCAAACCCAAAAATTATTTTGACCAAATTAGGTTTTGGGATAAAGAATTTGTTAGACTGGCTGAGCAAATAAATACTTTAAGAATTGCGTATATAAGTAGGTTTAAGCAACAGTTTTTTGATAAAATGTGTGCAGACTTAACGCTTATAAGCGATTTAGAAATAAACTATCAAGCTGGCTGGAAAGAGACAGAGTCTCTAAGCGATGCCCTTGAACAAAACTTTGAACGCGATAGCCGTCAAGGTTTTACCAGTAAAGGCCCACATAAGGCCGATTTTAATTTTAGTGTTTCTGGCAACAGTGTTGAAAATACATTTTCCCGCGGTCAATTGAAGCTATTGCTTTATGCGTTAAAAGTAACGCAAAATAGTTTGATTGAGTCAGAAACTGAAAAGCAATCTATATTGCTAATAGATGATTTACCTTCAGAGCTTGGAGAAGATACGAAAGAGAAGGTCGGCCAATTGTTGTCGCACTGTCACTCCCAAATATTTATCTCTGCAATTGAATCTGAAAGTATTTCTGCTGTGGTGGAACCCATGCAACGAGAACTAGAAATGTTCCACGTGAAACATGGCAACCTAATAACAAGATAAGTGGGATTAACCATGTCTGAGAATTACGATTCGTCGAGTATTAAAGTACTAAAAGGATTAGACGCAGTAAGAAAGCGTCCTGGAATGTATATAGGGGACACCGATGATGGCACAGGCTTACACCATATGGTGTTTGAGGTCGTTGATAACTCTATTGATGAAGCCTTAGCCGGCCACTGTGATGACATCTTTGTCACCATTCATTTAGATGGTTCAGTCTCTGTTCGAGATAACGGTCGTGGTATTCCAACTTCAATACATGAAGAAGAAGGTGTATCTGCAGCTGAAGTTATCATGACGGTACTTCATGCTGGTGGTAAGTTTGATGATAACTCTTATAAAGTATCAGGTGGCTTACACGGTGTAGGTGTTTCTGTTGTAAATGCATTATCAGAAAAACTAAAACTAACTATTCGCCGTGAAGGCAAATTGCATGAGCAAACATACACTATGGGTGTGCCAGATGCGCCATTAGCTGTTATTGGTGATTCTGATAGCTCAGGTACAGAGTTACGTTTTTGGCCAAGTGCTGAAACGTTCACTAACTTAGATTTCCATTATGACATTCTAGCTAAACGTTTACGCGAATTATCATTCTTGAATTCTGGTGTGAGCATCATCTTAACGGATGAGCGAGAAGAAAATAAATCTGATCACTTCAAATACGAAGGCGGTATTCAAGCGTTTGTTGAATATCTAAATCGTAATAAAAACCCAGTTCACAAAGGGGTATTCCATTTTACTCACGAGCGTGAAGAAGATGGAATTAGTGTTGAAGTATCTATGCAGTGGAATGATGCATTCCAAGAAAATATTTACTGTTTCACAAATAACATTCCACAACGCGATGGTGGTACTCACTTAGCTGGTTTTAGATCTGCGCTAACGCGTACACTTAATAACTATATGGAAAAAGAAGGCTTTAACAAGAAAGCTAAAACAACCAGTAATGCGACGGGTGATGATGCTCGTGAAGGCTTAACTGCGGTTGTAAGTGTTAAAGTACCTGATCCTAAGTTCTCATCACAAACCAAAGATAAGCTAGTATCAAGTGAAGTTAAATCTGCGGTTGAGCAAGCAATGGCTGAAAAGTTCACTGAGTTTTTATTAGAAAACCCAATGGACGCTAAAATCGTTGTGGGTAAAATCATTGATGCAGCTCGTGCGCGTGAAGCAGCCCGTAAAGCACGTGAAATGACTCGCCGTAAAGGTGCAATGGACTTAGCAGGATTGCCAGGTAAACTTGCTGATTGCCAAGAGAAAGACCCAGCACAATCTGAACTATACATAGTGGAGGGTGACTCAGCTGGCGGTTCAGCCAAGCAGGGTCGTAACCGTAAGAATCAGGCGATTCTTCCGCTAAAAGGTAAAATCTTAAACGTTGAAAAAGCGCGTTTTGATAAAATGTTATCTTCGCAAGAAGTGGCGACGCTAATCACCGCATTAGGGTGTGGTATTGGTCGCGATGAATATAATCCTGAGAAATTACGTTATCACCGTATCATAATCATGACCGATGCCGACGTGGATGGTTCACACATTCGTACCTTGCTACTAACATTTTTCTATCGTCAAATGCCAGAAATTGTTGAACGTGGCTATATATATATTGCTCAACCACCACTTTATAAAGTGAAAAAAGGCAAGCAAGAGCGTTATATCAAAGATGATCCAGCATTAGTTGAGTACTTAACATCTTTGGCACTAAATGGTGCAGCGCTTTACACTAGTGCTGATGCGTCAGCGCTTGAAGGTGAAGCACTTGAAAACATTGTTCATGATTACCAAAATACAGTTAAAGTTATTGAGCGATTGAAACGTAAATACCCGAACACGGTTATGAATCGTTTAATTTATCAAAGTGAGCTTAAAGCAGAGCATCTTGCTGATGAAGAAAAGGTAATTGCTTGGACTAAAGAGCTCGTTGATGACTTAATTGAGCGTGACGAAGATGCAACCATTTTCCATGCTGGTACTGAGCACGATACAGAGCGTAACCTATACTATCCGGTTGTGAATATTCGTCAGCATGGTGTGGATAAAGCACACATACTTCATTATGACTTTATTGCTTCAAAAGATTATCAACGCATTGCTGTGACTGGTAAAAACATCGCTAACGTCCTTAAAGAGGGTGCATATATTCAACGCGGTGAAAAAACAAAAGCTGTTGATAACTTTGTGGATGCATTGGAATGGTTGATCACAGAATCTAAGCGTGGGATCTATATTCAACGCTATAAAGGATTGGGTGAAATGAACCCTAGCCAACTGTGGGAAACGACAATGGATCCTGATGCGCGTCGTATGTTGCAAGTAACGATCGAAGATGCTGTTGGTGCTGATCAATTGTTTGCTACATTGATGGGTGATCAAGTAGAGCCTCGCCGAGAGTTTATCGAAACGAACGCACTACGCGTAGTGAACCTCGATGTTTAATTGCGAGTAATAATTTAAAAAAGGAGCCTGATGGCTCCTTTTTTATTGGCTGCAATTGCACAAACTGCTTAAAACATGACTACGCACAAGGTATACTGAGGGTAATTTTCACGCTACATCACAGCAGATACTAAAAGCCAAATATGCAAAAATATGACGTTAAAACCTTTCAAGGTTTGATCCTGGCTTTACAGGATTACTGGGCACAGCAAGGTTGTGTCATTATTCAGCCACTCGATATGGAAGTTGGCGCAGGTACATTCCATCCACAAACATTCTTAAAGTCTATTGGTCCTGAGCCAATGTCTAGCGCATACGTACAACCGTGTCGCCGTCCTACAGATGGCCGTTATGGTGAAAACCCTAATCGCTTGCAACATTACTACCAGTTTCAAGTCGTACTAAAGCCATCGCCAGAGAACATCCAGGAGCTTTATTTAGGCTCTTTAGCTGCTGTAGGTATTGATACGTTAACTGACGAAGTACGCTTCGTAGAAGACAACTGGGAGTCACCTACATTAGGTGCGTGGGGCCTAGGTTGGGAAATCTGGTTAAACGGTATGGAAGTAACGCAGTTTACTTACTTTCAACAGGTAGGTGGCATTGAGTGTTCACCCGTGACTGGTGAAATTACTTACGGCCTAGAGCGTTTGGCAATGTACATTCAAGGCGTAGATAGTATTTATGACCTTGTTTGGGCTGACGGTCCTATGGGGCGCGTTACCTATGGTGACGTTTTTCACCAAAACGAAGTAGAGCAATCAAAATACAACTTTGAGCACGCTAACGTTGAAGACTTATTTGCACAGTTTGATAAATGTGAAGCTGAAAGCCAAAAGCTTATTGAAGCTGATTTACCATTACCTGCTTATGAGCAAGTGATGAAAGCCTCGCATGCATTTAACTTACTTGATGCGCGTCACGCTATCTCAGTGACTGAACGCCAACGTTATATTTTACGTGTTCGTGCCTTATCTAAAGCATGTGCACAAAGTTATTATGATGCTCGCGAAGCGCTTGGCTTCCCGCTTTGTAAGGATTAAGCATGTCAGCACAAAATTTATTAGTAGAAATTGGCACCGAAGAGTTGCCACCAAAAGCACTGCGAAAACTTGCAGAGGCATTTGCTGAAAACCTAGCAGCAGAACTTGAAAGCTTAGAGCTTTCTCATCAAGGTGTAAATTGGTATGCATCACCACGTCGTTTAGGCTTACAAGTAAAAGCGCTTGAAGCCAAACAACAAGATAAAGAAGTTGAGAAACGTGGGCCTGCAAAAAAAGCTGCATTTGACAGTGAAGGCAATCCAACTAAGGCGGCCATGGGTTGGGCGCGCGGTTGTGGTATTGATGTTAAGGACGCACAAACTCTTGAAACAGATAAAGGTGCGTGGTTGTTACACATTGCTAAAGTAGCAGGTAAAGAAACCACTGCTTTGCTAAATGACGTGGTGAATAAAGCGTTAGCAAAATTGCCTATTCCAAAACCAATGCGTTGGGGCGCGAATAAAACACAATTTATTCGTCCTGTTCATACAGCAACAATTTTGTTTGGCGATAAACTTATTGAAGGCGAGGTACTTGGTAAAGCGATAAGTAATCAGCTTCAAGGCCATCGTTTTCATCACCCAGAAAAAATTAGCATTAACCATGCTGATGAAGTTTTTGACGTGCTTAAATCTGCACACGTTGTTGCCGATTACGAGGAACGTAAAGCACAAATTCGCAGCCAAATTGAAACTGCCGCAAAAGCAGTAAACGCTGTGGTTGCCATGGATGAAGATTTACTTGAAGAAGTAACCTCTTTAGTTGAATGGCCAGTAACCCTAACAGCAACTTTCGAAGAAGCGTTTTTAGATGTACCAGCAGAAGCGCTGATCTACACCATGAAAGACGACCAAAAATACTTCCCGCTATTAGATCAAGATGGCAAGCTACTAAATAAGTTTTTGTTTGTTTCAAATATTGAAAGCAAAAACCCAAGTGTTGTTATCGCAGGTAACGAAAAAGTAGTGCGCCCGCGTTTAGCTGATGCGCAGTTCTTCTTTGAAACAGATAAAAAGAAAACCCTAGAAAGCCGCTTAGAATCACTTGATAGCGTATTGTTCCAAAAGCAACTGGGTACACTAAAAGATAAGTCTGAGCGTATTGCTGCACTTGCCGGTTACATCGCTGAGCAACTAGGTGCAGATAAAGCACTCGCAGAGCGCGCTGGCTTATTAAGTAAAACAGACTTAATGACCGAAATGGTAATGGAGTTTACAGACGTACAAGGTGTGATGGGCATGCATTACGCACGCCATGATGGTGAAGCCGAAGACGTAGCCATTGCGCAAAATGAGCAATACATGCCACGCTTTGCAGGCGACAGCTTACCAACAAACTTAATCAGCTGTGCGGTTGCCATCGCAGATAAGTTTGACACGTTGGTGGGTATTTTCGGAATTGGCCAAGCACCAAAAGGCGATAAAGACCCGTTTGCACTTCGCCGTGCTGCAATTGGTGCGTTACGTATCATGGTAGAAAAAGAGCTGCCGCTTGATATCTTAGACCTTGTTGCTAAATCACAAAGCTTATTTGGCGAAAAGCTAACTAACCTAAATGTATCTGCTGATGTGTTTGAGTTTATGCTAGGTCGTTTCCGTGCGTGGTACCAAGACGAAGGCATTCAAGTAGACGTTATTCAAGCAGTACTTGCACGTCGCCCAACTAAGCCTGTTGATTTTGACCGTCGTGTTAAAGCGGTAAGTCATTTCCGTACATTAGACGCAGCAGAATCGCTTGCAGCGGCTAACAAGCGCGTAAGTAATATTCTGGCTAAGAATGACATTACAAGCCAAGGCACGGTCGATGAGAGCCTATTAAGTGATGATGCTGAGAAAGCGCTTGCTTCACAAGTTGCTAAGTTCGCAACTGACCTTGCACCACTTTATGCTGCCGGTGATTATCAAGAAGCACTTGCGCAATTAGCGGGTATCCGTGAAAGTGTAGATAACTTTTTTGATAACGTGATGGTAATGGCTGACGACGAAGCAGTTAAGCAAAATCGTTTAGCGTTACTTAGCCAATTAAGTGGCTTATTTTTAGATATTGCTGATATTTCAGTACTACAGAAGTAAATTCAGCGTAGCTTAAAAAGCCAGCAGCTATGCTGGCTTTTTTGTATTTAAGGTTAACCTATGAAACGTATTATAACGCTTGCGGTCGTTAGCTTATTAACCGCATGTTCGAGCCAAGTTCAACTTCCTAGTATTGATGACGTACTACCTAGTAAAGAGCTAGATAAAACTATGTACTTACGCGGTGATTTCACCTTATGGGATGCAGAGCCTCAGTACCAATTTGAACAAGTTGCTCCTGCGATTTACCAAGCCGATGTTAAGTTTTCAACACCGGGTAAAGTCTACGAATTTAAAATCGCCGATGCCGACTTTAGCGAAGGCTACAATTGTGGATACAGCGAAACTGCACCAGCAGGGCAATCGCTAGTACTTGGTCAAGCTGCCATTGCCGACTGTAATACCATCTATAATTACTTTAGCTTCACCCCAGCAGCAAAAGGCCGCTACGTAGTAAGCATTGATTATCGTAATTACAATGAGCCAAAAGTGACGATAACGAAGAAGTGAGAGCTGTAAGCTATAAGCCGTCAGCTTTCAGTTGCCCGAGTGAATTGATAGATTTGTGACAAGGACGTTAGTATATGTGTGCTAAACAATGGAATGAAGAAATAAAAATTGACGGTGTAACTTACCCAGCAGATCAATTAAATAGAAAACAAGATGCAGAGCTATTAACTAAAATCCTTGTTCGCCGCTCAAACTCGAATAGAGAAAAGCCTAATAAATCCTCTTATGTAATTAACGTTAATGCTGAATGGGGCGCAGGTAAAACTTATTTCGTTAAACGTTGGGCTGAAGACTTAAAGTATGAGCATCCTGTTGTTTATATAGATGCTTGGTCAAATGACTTTATGGATTCACCTATTATTACCGTGCTTGCTGAAATACAAGAACAGCTTTTAGAAACCATTAACAAAAGTCATTTAACTCAAGCCAAAAGAAAAAGCTTTAAGAATATAGGTATATCTGTATTACCAAAAATTTTAGCAGCATTGGTTAAACGATATGGTGGTTTTGATATTGAAGATTTATTTGTTGATGAAAGCTCTAACACAGATGCTACACCATCAACACAAAACAATAAGTCATTAGATTTATCAGCGGCAATGGAAGCTATGACGACCCAAGCATTCAAAGAGCATAGTGATTATAAAAAAGGTGTAAAAGAACTAAAAACCACAATTAAAGAGTTAGTTAAATACGCCATTGAAAAACCTAAAAGTAGACTGCGGGCAACAGCTCCTGATTACCCCGCATTCATATTCATTGATGAATTAGACCGCTGCCGCCCAACATATGCAGTAGAAATGCTAGAAGCAATAAAGCATATTTTCGATATTGAAGGGTTAGTAATAGTTGTTTCAACACACACAGAAGAACTGCAGCACACAATAAAAGCTTTATATGGAAACAACTTTAACGCTGATAATTATTTAAGACGCTTCTTCGATACAAAGTATCATCTAGATGTTGGGATTTCAGCCAGTTTACTAAAAGCAAATTGTGATTTTACAGTATTAGATAATAACTACCTTGAACAAAAAAGCATTTTGCTGTTTCCGCTTTTATCTCAAGGAGATGATATAAAGAGACAGCTATCGTCGCTCATTGCTGAAGTCTCCAATTGGCAAAATTTAGCGCCTAGGTCAGCTATACAATTAGCAAATAGATTACTTACAAGTATAGAGTTAATTGGCGAAGAGAAAACAGTAGATATTTTAGTCCTGCTAGTTTTACTTTGTTTATATATGTTCAATAAACCTCAATATGACTATATGTGCAGCATTTTTGATGAACAACGATTTGAAATAAATCCTAGGGTTACAGATTTAAAGCTTTCCTCCAAACAACTAAATTTACCTAAGTACCTAAAAGAAATGCTTTTTGCAGCAGAGAAGCTAGATGGTATAAATCAATTACTAAAACTAGAAAGTTATGAAAAAGCAAGTTTGATGAATCTTAAAATCAACTTTTCAGATATTGATCTTTTAACTTATTTTTTGAGTTTTCAAAGCGTTTTAAACAGGGGCGATAAAGCTATAAAACCAGGCTTTATGAATACGTTTGGTTATGATGGGAGGGGGGCTATACATGACTACCAGCTGTTAGAAGCACAAATGACATTCTTAGGAGTAAACAGTTTGAGTGCAAATGATTACTTGAACTTAATTGGCTTAACGAACAAATTTACTGATAGCTGATAGCTTTTACAACCCTTTCCTCACCAAGTATCGATACGGCATTTCATCTACTTCTTTTGCCACCAACGTGTGATCCATAAATGTGCAAAAACTAGGGATGTCGCGGGTGGTTGAGGGGTCGTCGGCGATGATGAGTAAGGTTTCGCCTTCTGCCATTTTACGCACCGCACCGCGGATCATCATGACAGGCTCTGGGCAACGTAGGCCGATGGCGTCTAATTGGTGATCGGGGTTATCAAAACTCATAGCGGTGACCTTTATCAAGTGGTGCTTAATGATTAATTTAAGGTCGCTAGTTTAACGGCCTCAAATTAAGAAATAAAGTAACAACACTTATCGTGTTGAAAATAGATTAGTATTGTACCCAAAGATGCTATTTAAATGTAATAATGTTATTTTCATTTAATTATATCAAAGCATGGAATGGCGATGGCGTTAGAATACTCTTTACTATGGATACCACTGTTAAATTTAGCGATACATTTTCTGATTAAGTTTAAACAGCTGAACAAATACGACATGTACATTTACTTTGTAATAAATGGTGTATTTATTTCCAGTATTCTTACAGGTGTAAAATCTATTTGGTGTGGTTGGCTGGTGGCTTTAGTGTCTTATTTCTTGATTAGTAAATTAGCCTTTTTTAAGGGTAAATAAAAAGGCAAAGAGTCAAACTCTTTGCCTTTTGTCATCAAGTAAAAAAATAACCTCTTTATAGAGGAGGGCTACTAATTAGTCTTGCACACGTTCAAATACAGTTGCGATGCCTTGGCCTAAACCAATACACATAGTCGCTAAACCATATTTCGCGTTTTTGTCTTCCATTAAGTGAATAAGCGATGTGCTAATACGCGAGCCTGAACAACCCAGTGGGTGTCCAAGGGCAATTGCGCCACCATTCAAGTTAACTTTTTCATCAACCACATCAGCAAGACCTAAGTCTTTTAATACAGGTAGTGATTGTGCTGCGAATGCTTCGTTAAGCTCAGCTACGTCGATGTCATCAATAGTGATACCCGCTTGTGCCAATGCTTTTTTACTTGCTGGTACTGGGCCGTAACCCATGATTGATGGATCGCAACCAGCAACCGCCATTGCTTTAACGCGAGCACGAATTGGTAGGCCAAGCGCTTTCGCTTTTTCTTCGCTCATTACTAACATGGCTGATGCGCCATCAGATAGTGCTGATGAAGTACCGGCTGTTACTGAACCCGATGCAGGATTAAACACAGGGCGAAGCTGTGATAGGCCTTCAACCGTCGTTTCTGGGCGAATGACTTCGTCATCTTCAACTAAAATTAAAGAGCCATCTGCTGCGTGACCTTCCATTGCGAGGATTTCGCGGCGGAAACGGCCTTCAACCGTTGCTGCATGTGCGCGCTGGTGCGAACGATATGCAAATTCATCTTGCTGCTCACGGCTAATGCCGTGAAGTGTTGCAAGGTATTCAGCAGTTAAGCCCATTGAGCCAGATGCTTGTGCAATTGAAGTCGCTAGGCCTGGGTGAAAGTCATTACCGTGAGTCATAGGCACGTGGCCCATGTGCTCAACACCACCAATTAGGTAAGTGTCGCCTGCGCCAGTCATAATCGCACGCGCTGCGTCATGCAATGCTTGCATAGACGAGCCACATAAACGGTTTACTGTTGTTGCTGGTACTGAGTGTGGAATACCCGCAAGTAGTGATGCGTTACGTGCAACGTTAAAGCCTTGCTCTAATGTTTGCTGTACACAACCCCAATAAATGTCGTCGATTGATGCTGGATCAACCGCTGGGTTGCGTTCTAGTAAGCCCTTCATTAAGTGAGCGCTTAAGTCTTCCGCACGTTTGTGTTTGAATACGCCGCCTTTTGAGCGACCCATTGGTGTACGGATACAATCTACAATTACTGGATTATTCATGATATTAACCTTCCACCTTATAGAATACACGGCCTTCTTCAGCCCATTTGCGAGTTTGCTCTGATACTTGGTAAATCGCACCTAGGTGAGCATATTTGTCAGCTGCTGCAACAAAGTTAGCTAAACCAGTTTGATCTAAGTAACGGAACGCGCCGCCTCTAAATGGAGGGAAGCCAACGCCGTATACAAGCGCCATATCCGCTTCTTGAGGAGAAGCAACAATGCCTTCTTGTAAACAAAGAAGTACTTCGTTGATCATAGGAATCATACAACGGTCAATAATTTCTTGCTTATCAAACTCTTTCGGTGCGTCTGTAATTGGCGCTAGAAGCTCAATTGCTGTTGCATCGCTTGATTTTTTAAGACGACCACGGCGATCTGTTTCGTACTTATAGAAGCCCGCTTTGTTTTTCTGACCAAAACGTTTTTCGTTAGCAAATACAGTCACAGGATCTTTTTCTGCTCGCGCCATACGCTCAGGGAAACCATCAGCCATTACGCCAGTACAGTGATAAGCCGTATCAATACCTACAACGTCAAGTAGGTAAGCCGGGCCCATTGGCCAGCCAAATACGTTTTCCATTACTTTATCTACTTTTGCAAAGTTAGCGCCTTCAACAACAAGTTTGCTAAAGCCTGCAAAGTAAGGGAATAAAACACGGTTTACAAAAAAGCCTGGGCAATCATTAACAACGATAGGTGACTTGCCAAGTTTAAGGGCGTAATCAACCACTGCATTAATCGTTTTATCTGAAGTTTTTGCACCACGGATAATTTCTACTAATGGCATTTTTGGAACAGGGTTAAAGAAGTGCATACCGCAGAAGTTTTCTGGTTTATCAAGCGCTTCTGCTAATAGGTCAATACAAATAGTCGATGTGTTTGATGTAAGAACCGTGCCTTCTGGCATGTTCTTTTCAAGATCAGCTAATACCGCTTGCTTAACTTTAGGATTTTCTACAACGGCTTCAACAATGATGTTAGCGTCTTGTAGGTCTGTGTCGTTAAGTGTCGGTTTGATTTTGCTCAGCGTCGCCAACATTTTTTCCATTGGCATGTGGCCGCGCTTCACTTTTGCACCTAATAGTTTAGATGCTTCACCCATACCTAAATCAAGTGCATCTTGTTGGATGTCTTTCATTATAATAGGCGTGCCTTTATACGCAGATTGGTAAGCGATACCGCCACCCATGATACCTGCGCCTAATACAGCGGCTTGTTTAATTTCTACGTCGCTGTGCTTAGCAAGTTTACGTGCTTTACCTTTAATGAACTGGTCATTTAAGAAAATGCCTGTTTGCGCTGCTGCTTCATTAGTGCGTGCAAGTTTTGCAAAGTTAGTATTCTCGATTGCCATTGCTTCGGCGCGTTCACAATTTGCCGCAGCTTTGATAGTACGTACAGCCATAACTGGAGCAGGATAGTGGCCTTTGGTTTTACCCATTACCATACCTTCAGCCATTGCGAAGCTCATGCCTTGCTCAACACGGTTTAATTTAAGCGGTTGTAGCTTAACGTTGCGCTTTGCTTGCCAATCTAACTTTCCTGAGATAGCAAGTTCAAGTGTTGATATGCTTGACTCTAAAAGTTTGTCAGCACTAACTACCGAGTCAACGGCACCTACTTTAAGGGCATCCGCTGCGCGATTTTCTGAACCTGATGTGATCCAAAGCATGGCGTTATCCGCACCTACAATGCGTGGCAGGCGAACTGTGCCACCAAAACCAGGCATAATGCCCAATTTAACTTCTGGTAAGCCAATTTTTGCGCTAGTACTAGCAACACGATAATCGGTAGCAAGTACCCACTCACAGCCACCGCCAAGCGCTAAGCCGTTTATTGCGCTTAGTGTTGGGAATGGTAAATCTTCTAAAGCGTCAAAAACATCAGTGGCATCTTTGATCCACGTTACTAATTCAGCTTCTGGTTTAGTAAACGTTGGTAAAAATTCGAAAATGTCGGCGCCAATAATAAAGTGGTCTTTATCACTGGTAAAAATCATGCCTTTGATATCTTTGTTTGCTGCTAATTCTTTTAATGCAGAGGCGCAATCTTTCAAGGTTTGCTGAGACAAAGTGTTTACAGAACCTGCAACACAAAATTTGAACTCGGCGATATTATCCTTGATGAAAGCAACTTCAAAGGAATCGCTCTTATATAACATTATTATTCTCCCTAGTGTGTGAACTAAGACTGGTACGATGAGTTTGCATTTCAATCAGTGTGCTTGCTTTAAATAAAAAATGCAACGAAAAATTTACTATGCTCTGTTACTACTGGTTAAAATATAGCTGGTTTGATGCTAAGGTGTAGGCGAAGTTTTTAGCTGAATTTATATTTTTATTTTTGAGTACTTTTAATTCTAAAGGTCATCATGAAAAAACAATTATTAGGTTGGACGGCAGCTGCATTATTTCTCCCTTTTCTTTCTGCCGAAGCCAATGACGAACACAGCGCTTTTTTAAGCGCAGAGAAACAAGCTCGCTCAAGTAACTACAACAAATTTAAAGAGGCGGTGGGTGTACTCGACCATCCTTTAAAACCTTATGTTGAAAAGACATATTGGCAACGACACCCCAGCATTAAGCACCAAACTGAAATAGAAAATTACTTAACCATTTACCAAAACACGCCGCTCGAATGGCCTGTACGTAAGGCATGGCTAAAGTATTTGAGTAAATCGAACCGCAAAGCCACTTTTATAAATAATTATAAAAAGACCAGCAATAACGAATTAACGTGTACATATTTGCAATATCAGCTTGATTTAGGCGCGCCAGAAAAGGCGATCCTTAATCAAATAAGCGATTTGTGGGTCGTTGGTAAGTCACAACCCAAAGAGTGCGATTCGTTATTTAGTTTGTGGCGTAAAAAAGGTTATTTAAACCAAGATCGTATTTGGCAAAGAATTACTTTAGCTGCGCAAGGCGGAGACAGAAACCTACTGCCTTATTTAAAAACGTTATTGCCTAAAAAAGAGCAATACTTAGCCGATCTCTATCGCAAGGTGAGAAGTGACCCAAGTGCATCTGCTGGGCTTTATCGTTATAAAAATAAAACCGTTAAAGAAGGTGAAATTGCGCACTATGGCGTAAAGCGCCTAATTTGGCGTGATAAAGACTTAGCACTTAAAGCGTGGGAAAAGCTTGATAAGATGTTTGACTACTCTGATGAGCAAAAAGCAGATGTTTATTATACGTTTGCTTTGTCTTTAGCGTCGAGTGGCCATGAGCAAGCACGATTTTGGTTAAATAAGGTTCCTAAGGAACGCCAAGATAGAAAGCTAATGCAATGGCAGCTAGGCAATATGCTTAAAACACAAGATTGGTCTGGCATTGTTGCGTTCTTCACAGGCAAAGAGAATTTGAGTCTTGGTCAACAATATTGGTTAGCATATAGCTTAGAGCAGCGTGGTGATGTAGATCGCGCAAAAGCAATTTGGCAAACCGTGGCAAAAGAACGTGACTACTATGGCTTTTTAGCAGCAGCCAGATTAAATATACCTGTGCAACTAAATACAATACCTTTGCAGGTGAGTGATACGTTGGTCACTGAAGTGGCTGAAGCGCCAGGCTTTAAACGTGCAAAAGCACTTTATGAACTTGAGCGTTATACGTCTGCACGTCGAGAGTGGAATTATTTAACGCGTACTTCTAGCGAAAAAGAGAAGTTAGCGGCATCAAAACTCGCGGCAGAACTTGATTGGTACGACAGTACTATCTATACCTTAGCGCAAATTAAAGCATGGGATTATGTAGAGCTGCGGTTTCCATTTGCGTTTCAAGACTTATTTGAACGTTACAGCAAGCGCAACCGCATAGATGTTACTTGGAGTATTGCCATTTCACGTCGAGAAAGCTCATTTGCGCCCGATGCACGTTCACACGCTAATGCACGTGGTTTAATGCAATTATTACCAAGTACTGCTAAATATGTGAATAAAAGCACCGTTTCAAGTCGGCGCTTGAATCACCCCCAAACAAATATTCGTTTAGGCACGGAATACTTGGGATATTTAAAAAAGAAAAATAAGGGTAACGAAGTACTCGCAACCGCATCTTATAATGCAGGTTACCACCGCATTAAACGATGGATACCTGATGACGCAATGCCAGCTGAGTTGTGGGTAGAGCTGATTCCGTATCGTGAAACACGCAATTACGTAAAAAATGTATTCGCTTATCGTCAGGTATACCACACTCGTATGGGCCGTGACGGGAATTTACTCGCGCCGATATTAGATATGAAAATGGGCGGTTAACCTTATTTAGGTACATCTACATTGGGAGTATACCCAAACCACCTCAAGATGCAGAATTCAGCGTTTCACAGGGGCTTAGTATCAAGGCGTTACTTTGCAAGAATGGCACTCCCTTTTAAGAAGTAACAACGATGAGAGTAAGTGCCTGAGAAATGCCCAAAGGGTTGGTTTAAAAACGATTTATACTGCATTATTGATTTTAACAATAGAACCACTATTATTTGCAATCAATGCTTTGCCTAAATCGCTTTTAACTCCAACTGAAACTCGCATCTTGAGGTGGTTTGGGTATATATGAGTCTATGGTAGACTCTCGCACAAGTTAAATTTAACAGATGGGTTTACTATGGATAAATTAGCCGTTTCTTACGCCGAACATATTGCAACACTGCAACAGCGTACGCGTACTATTATTGATCGTGAAGGTTTAGAAGGTTTAGTGATCCATTCAGGGCAAGCTAAACGTCAGTTTTTAGACGATATGTATTATCCGTTTAAAGTTAACCCGCATTTTAAAGCATGGTTACCTGTCATCGACAATCCACATTGCTGGATTGTTGTTAATGGTAGCGACAAGCCAAAGCTTATTTTTTATCGTCCAGTTGATTTTTGGCATAAAGTACCTGATGAACCACGTGATTTTTGGGCTGATTATTTTGATATTGAGTTGCTACTTAAGCCTGATCAGGTTGAAAAGCTACTGCCATATGATAAAGAAAAATATGCTTACATCGGTGAGTATTTAGAAGTAGCGCAAGCACTGGGTTTTAGCATTATTAATCCTGAGCCGGTATTAAACTATTTCCATTATCATCGCGCTTATAAAACGCAGTACGAGCTTGAGTGTTTACGCCAAGCTAACCGAATTGCGGTTGATGGCCATAAAGCAGCCCGAGATACTTTCTTTGCTGGTGGTTCTGAGTTTGATATACAGCAAGCTTACTTGATGGCAACACGCCAAAGTGAAAACGAAATGCCGTATGGCAACATTGTTGCACTAAACGATAACTGCGCTATTTTGCATTACACGCACTTTGACCCTGTAGTGCCTAAAGAACATCAATCATTTTTAATTGATGCAGGTGCTAACTTTAACGGCTATGCCGCAGATATTACCCGCACGTATGATTTTAAAAAGTCAGGCGAATTTGCTGATTTAGTGAATGTAATGACTGAACACCAAATTGCCCTAGGTAATGCTTTAAAGCCAGGCCTACTTTATGGTGAATTACACCTTGATTGCCACCAGCGTGTAGCGCAAGTATTAAGTGATTTTAATATTGTGAAATTACCTGCTGCAGAAATTGTTGAGCGCGGTATTACTTCAACATTCTTCCCACACGGGCTTGGCCACCACCTTGGTTTACAAGTGCATGATATGGGCGGTTTTATGGCTGACGAAAGTGGTGCCCACCAAGCGCCGCCAGAAGGTCACCCATTCTTACGATGCACACGTCTGATTGAGAAGAATCAAGTGTTCACTATCGAACCTGGCTTGTACTTTA
Organism: Pseudoalteromonas sp. 3D05; assembly: GCF_002723455.1. Taxonomy (GTDB): domain Bacteria; phylum Pseudomonadota; class Gammaproteobacteria; order Enterobacterales; family Alteromonadaceae; genus Pseudoalteromonas. The sequence continues at coordinate 44,530 of NZ_PDUS01000023.1, forward strand.
TTGACTCGTTGTTAGGTGATTTAGCGCAAACAGATAACAAACAGTTTATTAACTGGGAAAAAGTTGAGTCGTTTAAACCATTTGGCGGCATTCGTATCGAAGATAACATCATCGTACACGAAGACAGCTTAGAGAATATGACGCGCGATTTACACTTAGCTTAAGTGATAAATCAGCGATAGAAGGGGCCTTTTGGCCCCCTTTTTTTGGTTGAATATTGGGTTAAATAAAGTATGTCAGAATATAAGTACCCCGCAGCCGATGTATTTCATCAAGAAGAAATAAAAAAAAGCACCTTTATTGTGCATATTGCCCACACTCCGGATTTAGCTGCAGCAAAAGCATTTATAAAAAGCATTGAAGAAAAATACGCAGATGCACGACATAACTGTTGGGCTCATGTAGCAGGTAACCCTGGAGGCAGTCATGTATATGGCTTTTCAGATGATGGAGAGCCTAATGGGACCGCAGGGAAACCAATGCTAAACGTTTTAGTTGGCTCAGGTTTAGGTGAAGTAACTGCGGTCGTTACACGTTATTTTGGGGGCATAAAGTTAGGGACTGGCGGATTGGTCCGCGCCTATGGTGGCTCACTTAATAATGCCTTGGCGCAGCTTAATACAGTAGTAAAAGTGCCCAGTGTAGAACTTATCGGTTTTAGTGATTACAGTATTCAAGGTGCTATTGAGCAATTATTAAAAACAAAATATCAGGTACTTGATATCGAAAAGCAATTTACTGCTAATATTGAATGGGTTATTACTATAGATAGCCGTGAAGCTGCTCAAGCGATTAAAGATATTTATGATTTGAGCCATGGCGCGGTTGAGTTAAAGATCAAAGAGTAAGACAATAACAATAGTTAATAACGATATCTTAAAATAAAAGCGATGGCTCAATGCAATTTCGTACCATAATAAAAATCCTAGGCCAACTTGTTGTACTGTTTAGTATAACAATGGTGCCTCCTGCGGTTGTATCGCTTATTTACAAAGATGGTGGCGGTGTCCCTTTCGTCTTAGCGTTTATTTTCAGTGTTGTTATTGGCTTAATGGCTTATTACCCAAATAGGCAGGAGGATGGAGATTTAAAAGCACGCGAGGGCTTTTTAATTGTTGTCTTGTTTTGGCTGGTACTGGGGGCGTTCGCTTCCATTCCTCTTATTTTTCTAAGTGAACCTAACCTGTCGTTAGCTGATGCGGTATTTGAAGCCTTTTCGGGACTTACAACCACAGGGGCGACCGTATTAACAGGGATTGAGTATTTACCCAAATCGGTATTGTTTTATCGCCAACAATTACAGTGGCTTGGCGGTATGGGGATCATCGTACTAGCGGTGGCTGTACTACCAATGCTTGGAGTTGGTGGCATGCAGCTTTATCGTGCAGAGACTCCAGGGCCGGTAAAAGACTCTAAAATGACGCCGCGTATCGCAGATACGGCAAAACATCTTTGGTATATTTATGTATTTTTGACTGCTAGCTGTTCAGTCGCTTACTGGACTGCGGGGATGGATTGGTTTGATGCTATTTGCCATGCATTTTCTACAATTGCGATAGGAGGCTTCTCAACATACGATGCTTCTATTGGGCACTTTGATAGCCCGTTAATAAACTTTATTTGCGTCGTCTTTCTAATCATCGCAGCAATCAACTTTACTTTGCACTATGCAGCTGTCTCAAGTCGTAATATTGCTGTGTATATTCGCGACCCTGAATTTAAAGTATTTTTGTTTATACAACTTGCGCTGGTGGTCATTTGTTTTACTGTTTTATCATCAAATAATATTTATGCTGATGGTGATGAAACCTTAGATCAGGCTTTATTCCAAGCAGTATCGATGAGTACTACTGCAGGCTTTGCAACAGATAACTTTTCAGCTTGGCCACTGTTTTTACCTATACTATTAATCTTTTCAAGCTTTATAGGGGGGTGTGCGGGCTCCACAGGTGGTGGTATGAAAGTCGTTCGTGTATTCCTGCTATACTTACAAGGAGTGCGAGAACTCAATCGCCTTGTTCATCCGCGTGCAATTTATTCTATCAAGCTAGGTAGAAAGGCACTACCCGATAAAGTGGTCGAAGCCGTTTGGGGGTTCTTCTCTGCTTATGCGCTTGTATTCGTTATTATCATGTTAGCTCTAATGGGAACGGGCATGGATAACATAACTGCGTTCTCAGCCACTGCTGCTTGTTTAAATAACTTAGGCCCTGGTTTGGGGGAAGTAGCAAGTCATTACGGCGCCGTGAGTGATACGGCAAAATGGTTACTTACCATTGCAATGGTATTTGGCCGATTAGAGATTTTTACCTTGCTGGTACTGTTTACGCCTACGTTTTGGCGTGGTTAACGCAGCCTTTAAGCTATCTGTTTATCGCTATTTATATAGCTAATTAATAATTAAAAATGGTCAAAGGAAATGCCTGAAACAAAGCAATTACACAATCTAGAGAAACTTGCGTTTATAACCGCAGGTACTTTAGTGGATATTGAAATACTTACCCCGACTAAAAGTAAACGTCTGAAAACAGAGTTTGTAGGGTTACTCAACGACCACTTTGTTGTGCTGAATTACCCATCACCTCGGCGATTAGGCAATGCAGGCGAATACCTCAAAGATGGTACGGTTATTATTGTGCGTGCTGTGCTTGAAAGTGGCGGTGGGCAGGTAATTGCGTTTCGTCAGAAAGTTATGTCAGTTTCTTCTCACCCTAAACGACTCATCTTTTTACATTTTCCAGACCAAGTTCAATTATTTAGTTTGCGATCTCAAACCCGTATACCCACGTTATTACCTGCAACAATTCAGCTCAGCGATGAACACAAATTGAAAGGAGTCATAAAAGACGTATCAATCACCGGAGTAATGTTTGCGCTTAAAAGTGAAGATGACCTAAGCAAACTCAAAGACACTCCTTGCAAAATATTGCTCGATGAAAGAGATAACGAAGTGAATGAGTTTTCAGGGCAAATTTGCAGTGTTCGCAGTTTGGCTGATGACACTCTATTGGGTGTTCAACTAATAGTAAGTGAAGATGAAATGAATAAATTTATGAAAGATCATTTGATCGACTTATCTGTTTTGGAGCCCTTGATATAAAAATGCTTTAGCCTCGCTCTTTGACACAGTAGCGAAGGAATTACCTTAAATAATGTCTTATTGATATTTTAAAGGGGTAATCATATGGCATATTCACCGCAGAAGTTTGTTTGGTATTTAGCTTAGGGCCGATTTACTTTTTGTTGCCTACATGGATGGTGGTAAGGAGTTTGAGCAGGACGCGAAAGCTTAGCTCGGTTTAGACTTATTCTCAATGGATGAGAGGCATTAGAATAACGCCGGAGCAGTTATCAAGCCCACTAGGTTACAAATCCTAGTATCGTTTAGGCGATTAAAGCTTATTGGCAATGGCTCTAGTAATGACCGAGCTCCATTTATAAACAGCAAATAGTAGCGGTTTACGTTTATTCGTTTGGTCTTATTTCGCTTATTTGCAACAAATTCATTTCACTCAAATAAAACCCCAATAGCAGTAGAAAAAATGTTTGCTTTTATTTAAAAGTAGTTATAAATCAACCCACTACAATGTATTTTATTTTTAAAAATATTCTCCCCTAAAACCTGTTCAGCATAGGTTTATCCCTTTTTAACAAAAACAAACACTAATAATCTTGTTTAGAGTGGCTTTGTGTCTTTTTTATTAATCCTAACATGTTGATTTATAGCGTTTTAAATTTCACGTCATTACACGTGTTGCTAAAAAGCAACAAAAAAAGACTGTTCAAATAACCGTTTTGTCAAAAAATCTTACTAAGCTTTTGTTTTTATTGGTTTTATAAAGGTTGGCATTGAAGTTGTAATACTTAGTTCGAACGAAACGAAAACGTGATTAAGTATTTAATCGCAACGTACATAAACTTTGAAGGAAGATTGATTATGAACACATTAAATAAAACTTTAGCACTTATCGCACTAGCATCTTCATCAGCAGCGTTTGCTGCAACTGATTTCGACACGCTTGACGTAGATGGTAATGGCGCAATCAGCCAAAGCGAAGCATCAGTTGACGCTGCACTAATGAGTCAGTTTAAAACGCTTGATACTGACGGTAACGGCGAGCTATCTAAAGAAGAATTCTCAAAGGCTTAATTAGCGCCTTAGGATTTTAAAAAAGGATTTACCGTTTTTACGTAACACATTATTTAGAAATTGAAGGAATTATATTATGAACACATTAAATAAAACTTTAGCACTTATCGCACTAGCATCTTCATCAGCAGCGTTTGCGGCAACTGATTTCGACACGCTTGACGTAGATGGTAATGGCGCAATCAGCCAAAGCGAAGCATCAGTTGACGCTGCATTAATGAGCCAGTTTAAAACGCTTGATACTGACGGTAACGGCGAGCTATCTAAAGAAGAATTCTCAAAGGCTTAATTAGCGCCTCAGGATTTTAAAAAAGGATTTACCGTTTTTACGTAACACATTATTAAGAAATTGAAGGAATTATATTATGAACACATTAAATAAAACGTTAGCACTTATCGCACTAGCATCTTCATCAGCAGCGTTTGCGGCAACTGATTTCGACACGCTTGACGTAGATGGTAATGGCGCAATCAGCCAAAGCGAAGCATCAGTTGATGCAAAGTTGATGAGTCAATTTGCAGAGCTAGATTCAGACGGCAATGGTGAGCTATCTAAAGAAGAGTTCGAAAACGCCTAATGACAATTTACTTAAAGGCTTTTGCGTAATAATTCTGAGTTGCCAAAGACAACCTAAATAGGCCGGGAGCCTATGACAAAGAAGCGCAGGGACATAAAGCCAGTTTAATAAACAATGAAGGAATATATAGATGAAAAAATTTACTAAGACATTAGCCCTAATCGCACTTGCATCTTCATCAGCAGCGTTTGCAGTGACCGATTTTGATACCCTAGACGTTGATGGTAATGGTGTAATAAGCCAAAGCGAAGCAGCGGTTGATGCAAAATTATTAAGCCAATTCAAAGAACTTGATAAAGATGGTAATGATGAGCTTTCGAAACAAGAGTTTTCCGAAGCTTAAAGTGAATTTTTACGCACAATGGATCTTTGAAAAGGACTTCTTACCTTTATTTAACTAGGAAACAAATTATGAAACATATTAATACAGCGCTTGCTATTATCGCCCTTGCTTCTTCATCTGCAGCGTTTGCTGCTGTGAGTTTTGACACATTCGATACTAATGGCGATGGCGCGATTAGCCAAAAAGAAGCCTCTGTGAATGCACAGCTCGTAGAAATTTTTTCGGCGTTAGATACTGACCAAAATGGTGAACTTTCAAAAGAAGAGTTCTCTAAAGTACAGTAATACTGTTTGGTAATAGAAAATACAGTAATTTCACTTCATATACGTTAAAGCAGCTTTGCCTTTGAAATAGGCAAGCTGCTTTTTTATGTTTATAAGAAAATGGCGCTGACTTGGAATAGTTTCTCAACAAAGTGAATATGCTTTTTGTCGATTAAGAACATAATAACATGGTCACCAGAATGGATGATGGTATCGTCGTGGGCGATGAGTACATCGTCGTTTCGTACAATGGCGCCAATGGTGGTGCCTGCGGGGAGTTTGATGTCTGCAATAGCGCGCCCAACAACTTTTGACGTGTGTTCATCGCCATGTGCTACCGCTTCAATTGCTTCTGCGGCGCCTTTACGCAGTGAATAAACATTAACAATATCACCACGGCGTACATGGGTAAGCAATGCTGAAATTGTCGCTTGCTGAGGCGATATAGCAATGTCTATTTCACCACCTTGAACTAAATCAACGTAAGCGCCACGCTGTATTAGCACCATGGTTTTTTGTGCCCCCATACGCTTTGCTAACATGGCGGACATTATGTTTGCTTCATCATCGTTTGTTACAGCGATAAAAACATCAACTTGTTCAATATGCTCTTCAGAAAGCAGCTCTTGGTCTGATGCATCGCCACAAAATACCACGGTGTTGTCGAGTAATTCAGATAATTGCTCGGCGCGTTCTTTACTGCGTTCAAGTAATTTTACACTGTGGTTTTTCTCAAGCGAGCGGGCAAGTCCTGCACCAATGTTACCACCACCTGCGATCATGATTTTTTTATATGAACGTTCAAGCTTTTGCAGTTCGTTCATTACCGCGCGAATATGTTTAGTTGCGGCAAGGAAGAACACTTCATCGTCGGCTTCAATGACGGTGGTGCCTAATGGTTTAATCGCTTTACCTTGACGATAAATAGCCGCTACACGCGTCTCAACATTGGGAATGTGTTCTTTGAGAGCTGAAAGTGCATAACCTACGAGTAAACCACCGTAGTACGCTTTTACGGCCACTAAGGACAGCATGCCATCGCCAAACTGTAATACCTGTAACGCACCAGGGTAATCAATTAAGCGGCGAATATACTTAGTCACCAATTGCTCAGGCGCAATATAGTGATCAACGGGTAAATCGTCGTTTTGAAATAGTTTTTCACGGTACTTAAGATATTGCTCAGAACGAATACGGGCAATTTTAGTGGGCGTATTAAAAATACTGTAAGCCACTTGGCAGGCAACCATGTTCACTTCGTCTGAGCTGGTTACTGCAATGATCATATCGGCGTCTTCGGCACCGGCCCTGCGCAATACATCGGGGTGTGCGCTGTGGCCAGTAACACCTTGTAGGTCGTACTTGTCTTGTAACTCACGTAAGCGGTTGCCATCGATATCAACAACCGTTATTTCGTTTTGTTCACCTACTAAGTTTTCAGCGAGTGTGCCGCCTACTTGCCCGGCGCCGAGTATGATTATTTTCATTATTTATCTTATGACTGTTTTTTTACAAGCTTGGCATAATAAAACCCATCACTTTCGCCTGGCAGTAATTGTAAGCCTGGGTTTGTGGTGGTGTCGTTATCATGCAAAGGTATATGCTTAACATCAGTGTTACTTGCTAGAAATTTAGCAACTTGTTGTTGATTCTCAAGTGGTAATACTGAGCAGGTTGCATAAATTAATGTGCCGCCTGGTTTTAGTAAAGGCCAGATGCTATCTAAAATATCACCCTGTAGCGCAGCCAAGTCATTAATATCTGACGCGCGACGTAGCCATTTTATATCTGGGTGACGACGAATAACGCCAGTCGCAGAGCAAGGGACATCCAGTAAAATGCGGTCAAATTGCTGCTCATCCCACCAGGTATGTGGCTGCGATGCGTCTGCACATTGTAAGTCTGCACCTAAACCGATACGCGTTAAGTTTTGCTTTACGCGCTCAAGGCGGGTTGCATCGCTATCAAGGGCAAGTACATCGGCGTCGGCGAGCTCTAAAATGTGGCAGGTTTTACCGCCAGGCGCTGCACAAGCATCAAGTATATGCTCATCATCTTTAGGGTCTAACAAGCGCGCAGCTAATTGCGCTGCCGCATCTTGTACTGAGCAAGCACCAGTATCAAATTCAGGCAGCGAGAACACATCGCGTGGTTTATCTAGTTTAATACCATCAACAAAGTCAGGGTTTACTGTGTGATCAATATCATTCGCGCTGAGTATTTCACTGTATTCTGTGGTGCTGTACTGCGCTTGATTCACACGTAGCCACATAGGAGCTTGTAGCTGGTTGGCCTCTAAAATTTGTTCCCATTGCTCAGGATAGGCTTCTTTTACCTGTTTAATAAACCAATTTGGGTGGTTGTATAAACACACAGGAATTTGTTTAGCTTTTTCTTCAAGCTCACTCTGTTGGCGTTGAAAACTACGTAGAATAGCGTTGATCAGGCCTTTTAGGCCAAGCGCTCGAAGTTGCGCTAAAGCATTCACGGTTTCGCTGATCGCGGCATGGGGTGGAACCCGCATATGTTGTAGTTGGTAAATGCCCACATACAGTAAAAACTGGAATATACGGCGTTTACCTTTTAACGGTTGCTCAACCAAATGTTGGCAATAATTCTCTAAACTCGGCAGGTAACGTAATACGCCATAGCAAATTTGCTGTAATAAGGCTTTATCTTTAGGTGATAGGCCTTGGCTCGCAAAAGGGAGCTCTTGGTTTAAAGATGCGCCCTTATCGACTACGTTATATAAAGTTTCGGCGGCAAGCGCGCGTACGTTTGGAATATTACTCATTATTTTCGCCTAAGACGCTGCCTGGAGTAACCCAGTCACTGCGGCCATTTAAAAAGTCTGTAACAGCCATTGGTTTTTTACCTTGTGGCTGTAATTGAGTTATTTTTAGCGCGTGTGTGCCACAAGCGACTACAATACCGTGTTTGTCACTGTTTAAAATAGTGCCCGGCGTACCTTGTTGCTCAACCACATCGGCTTGATAAATTTTTACTGTGTTCTCGCCCATTTGAGTAAAGCAGACAGGCCAAGGGTTGAATGCACGAATATTACGCTCTATTTGCTGCGCATCCATAGACCAATCAATATTAGCTTCATCTTTTGATAACTTTTTAGCGTAATTAGCTAAAGTATCATCTTGTACTTGTGGGGTTATCTCACCATTGGCTAATTTGGCTATGGTTTCAACAAGTGCCGTTGGACCTAACTCCGCTAGTTTAGTGTATAAACTTGCGCTGGTTTCAGTCGCATCGATAGGGCAGCGGCTAATATGTAACATATCACCAGTATCTAACCCTTCGTCCATTTGCATTATGGTTACGCCAGTTTCATCGTCGCCCGCCCAAATCGCGCGCTGGATCGGCGCTGCACCACGCCAGCGTGGTAAAATTGAACCATGCACATTTAAGCAACCTAGGCGTGGAGCCTCTAAAATTGCTTTTGGCAGTAAAAGTCCGTATGCAACGACGATCATGATATCTGCATTTAAGCTGCTTAATTCACTTAATGCATCGTCATTTTTTAGTGACGCAGGTTGAAAGACAGGTAAGTCATTAGCTAAAGCAAGCTCTTTTACTTCACTGGCTTTTAGTTTTTTACCGCGTCCTGCAGGGCGGTCTGGTTGACTATAAACACCAACAACGTGATGTTCAGAATCAATAAGAGCTTGTAAATGGCGCGCAGCAAAATCCGGCGTACCAGCAAAAATAATGCGTAGTGGTTTTGTCACTGAGTTTTCCTAAGGTGCTTATTACTGTGCTGCAAATTTAGCTTCTTTTTCAAGCTTTTTACGAATACGTTGGCGCTTTAATGGTGATAAGTAATCAATAAACAACTTGCCTTTAAGGTGATCAAGCTCATGTTGAATACAGATCGCTAAAAGCTCATCGGCATCTAGGCTGTATTCTTCACCTTTTTCATTAAGTGCACTAACCGTTACGGTTTCTGCGCGATCTACTTTTGCGTATGAATGCGGCACTGATAAACAGCCTTCTTCACTCACGGTTGCGCCATCTTGCTTGGTAATCACTGGGTTAATTAAAACCAATGGTTCGTTGCGTTCTTCTGATACATCGATCACCACAATACGTCGATGAATATCAACTTGTGTGGCGGCAAGGCCTATGCCATTTTCGTCATACATTGTTTCTAGCATGTCTTTAACTATTTGACGAACTTCGTCGTCAACGCTTGCTACGTCTTTAGCAACAGTACGTAAACGCTCATCTGGAAATCTTAAAACTTCTAACCTAGCCATAGTAACCTTTTCACTTGTGCATAATATAGGGTATTGTATGCTCTTATTTTAGCCATTCGCGTTCACCTTTAACAGGTTTTGGTTGATAATAATGAAAAAACACCACAAGGAAGCCCAATGAAATACCCGTTTTTAGCCGCTGTGCTGATATTAAGCTCTGCATTTTCATCTCATGCAGATGTTTTATCAATTAAAAAAGATGCGCCTAAACAATATGTTGTGAAAAAAGGTGACACATTATGGGATATTTCGGGTATCTATTTGAGCGAACCTTGGTTGTGGCCAGAACTGTGGCAAATGAACCCACAAATTAATAACCCGCACTTAATTTATCCCGGTGATGCACTCTCTTTAATTTATGATGAGCATGGAAATCCACGGTTAGTGATTAATACTGGTTATAAAAAGCTTTCTCCGCAGGGGCGTATAACGCCTAAAGGTAAAAATGCGATTCCTACATTGCCGCTTGAACTACTTCGTCCTTACTTAACCTATGAACAGGCGATTAGTGGTGAGCAAATTGCTGGTTTACCTTACATTTTAGGCGCGAACGAGAACACTAAAATGAATACGTTGGGTCACATCGTTTACGTTAAAGGTAACCTTAATAAGCATGAAAGTTATGCCATTTACCGAAAAGGCAAACCATATAAAGATATTGATAGCGATGATGTGCTTGCTTATAAATCTGTATTAGTCGGCGTGGGGCGTGCATTTAGATCAGGTGATATTGAAAATGGCGTGCCGGCTTCAGTAAAGGTAGAAAGCGTCAAACAAGAAATTAGAGCCACAGACTTTTTATTACCAGCAATGGAAGGACAAACTCTTCCTGCATTCTTTAATATGAAGCGCCCAGAACAACCCATTGAGGGAAATATTATTTCTGCAGTAACTGAGCTGCGAGAATTTAGCACGATGGATATAGTAGTGCTAAACTTGGGGTCAGAGCAGCAAATTAAAGCGGGCCATATTTTAGATATAGAGCGTCAGTCGCCAACTGTTTTTGATGGCCGAAATGGCCCTCGATACAAAGAAGATTCGAACAGCCTTGAAAAGCTTATTACAAATACTAGCGAGTTTTTGGGTGTCGAAGCAGATAAAGACGCGACTGTTTGGCATATGCCTAAAGAAAAAGTCGGTGAGCTAATGGTGTTTAAAGTATATGACAATGTTAGCTATGCCTTAATAGTGAAAAACCAGCACCCAATCCGAGTCGGTGATTTTGCAGTAATAAATTAAACAGGTTTGAGTGCTCTAAGGAGAGAGCATGGAACAGTCATACGGCAAGCTGACACATTGGCTTGCATTTTATTTATGCAAAGGTCTGGGTGTTAAAACGCTGCTGGCACTCGCTGAAAAAGTGCCATTAGAAAACCTCGCTGATTTATCTTATCAGCAACTACTTGAATCAGGTCTTAATCAGCAAGTCGCTACAAATCTGGTGGCAACGGATTGGCAACTTGTTGCGCACTACGAAAACTTACTACTCGCTTCAGACATTGAAGTTATTAGTTATTTTGATTCGCGTTATCCGCCACTGTTAAAACAAATTGCCAGTGCTCCATTATTACTATTTTGTCGTGGTGACTTAGCGCTTTTAACCAGCCCACAAATAGCCATCGTCGGCAGCCGCAATGCAACCCCTATCGGGCTCGAAATAGCCGCTCAATTTGCACATCAACTCAGTGAAGCCAATTTAACTGTTACATCTGGTATGGCGTTGGGTATTGACGGTGCTGCACACAAAGGAGCCCTCGCTGGAGCGGGAAATACCATTGCAGTTTTAGGCACCGGTGTGGATGTTTACTACCCTAAACGACATAAGCTTTTAACAGATCAAGTATTAAATTGTGGTTTACTAGTCAGTGAGTTTTTACCCGGAACAGCAGCTAATGCGAATAATTTTCCGCGTCGTAATCGCATTATATCTGGATTATCCTTAGGGGTTTTGATTGTGGAAGCTGAGATTAAAAGTGGCTCGTTAATTACCGTTCGATATGCACTTGAGCAAAATAAAGAGGTGTTTGCAGTTCCAGGCTCTATCAAAAACCCATTATCACAAGCGAGTCATTTTTTAATAAAACAGGGGGCAAAGTTAGTCGAAAATGTCAGTGATATTTTAGAAGAAGTGAGCTTTTTTGGTCAAAACAGTCTATATAATATAGATGAGCCTGTTGAAAATAAGCCTGAATGCGACGTACTGAAAAGCGTAGGTTTTGAAGTTACACCGGTTGATGTAATTGCTCGACGCTGCCAATGGTCGATTGAGAAAGTGCAGACTCGTTTACTTGACTTGGAATTAGATGACAAAGTAGAGCGAGTTTTAGACGGCTATATCAAATTGGGAGGAAACTAATATGTTCGATATCCTCATGTATTTGTTTGAAAACTATATTCATAGTGAAGCTGAGGTCTTTGTTGAGCAAAATGAGCTCACCGATGAGCTATTGTGCGCAGGCTTTAATAAACCCGAAATCTTCAAAGCTCTTGATTGGTTAGAACAACTCGCAGACTTACAACACAGTGATGAAGTTCCTTATTTAAATGCTTACCCGCAACACGCTGTGCGTATTTTTACAGATAGTGAGTGTCAGATGCTTAGTACGGAATGTCGAGGTTTTCTGATGTTTGTAGAGCAAATAGGTGTAATCAATAATGAAACCCGAGAAATGGTCATGGACCGATTGTTCGCTTTAGATAAACCTTATATCGGCCTAGATGACTTAAAATGGGTGGTGTTAATGGTATTATTTAATGTCCCAGGCTCTGAGTTAGCTTATTCGCAAATGGAAGAACTTATTTTTGACGAGCCAGCAGAGGTATTGCATTAACACTTTGTGGTGCTTGTAACTTTAATTAGTTTGGGTATATTAGGCGAAAATTAGCCAGTCGCTTTGGAATCACATGAGTAAAATAGATCATTCGCTTTTCTCTGCTAATCAGCATGCCCTCGAAAAAGAATACGAAATTTGCCCTCAATGTGGTTCTGAATTAGTGATCCGTAACAGTAAAAGCGGGCCTTTCCTTGGTTGTGCAAGCTATCCTAAATGCGATTTTATTCGGCCTCTAGCTCAACACGATACTCAGCAAATAAAAGTACTTGATGACAGTCCGTGCCCAGAATGTGGTAATCCGCTGGTGGTTAAAAATGGCCGTTACGGTATGTTTATTGGTTGTACCGGCTATCCCGAGTGCCATTACATTGTTCACGATGAAAAAGAACCTGATGCAGAGGTGTTACCTGCTTGCCCTAAATGTAAAAAAGGGCAGTTAGTTGCGCGCAGTAATAAATTTGGTAAAACTTTTTATTCCTGTGATAGCTACCCAAGTTGTAAATATACCCTTAATTTTAAACCTATTGAGCATACTTGCCCTGAGTGCCAGTGGCCAGTCATGATGCAAAAGCAAATGACCAGCAGTGTTGTGTTACAATGCCCACAGAAAAGTTGCTCGCATAAAATCACTGTCAGCGAGTAAAACGCTTAACTTTTATTGTATTTGGAGATTTGTGTGACAGATCCAATCCCTTCACCTTTAACTGTTGTTGATGCATTAAAGCAAGGTGGTGTAATTGTTTACCCAACTGAAGCTGTATTTGGTTTAGGTTGCGACCCCGATAACCAACAAGCCGTAGCAAGTTTATTAGCAATTAAACAGCGTCCAGTCGAAAAAGGGCTGATTTTAATTGCTGACAATTATGGTCAGTTATTAAAATATATTGATGATGCAAAAATTCCAATGGATAAGCGAGCCGACATTTTCTCTAGTTGGCCCGGTGCGATTACCTGGGTTATGCCAGCAGCTAAAAATACACCTAAATGGTTAACCGGACAGTTTGATACTATTGCTGTACGTGTAACTGATCATCCTACAGTAAAGCGCTTGTGTCAGGAGTTAGGTAAGCCTTTGGTTTCAACCAGTGCTAATTTATCTGGACAAGAGACGGTCACCAGTATAGCGATGGCTAAAAGTGAGTTTGCTGAACAGGTTGCCTTTTATGTCGATGAACCGCTTGGCGGCAATACACAACCTAGCACCATTAAAGACGTAATGACCGGCAAAGTATTTAGAGGATAAGCAATGCACAGTAACCTACTCGAACAAGTAAAAACCTATTTAATGGCATTGCAAGACAGCATTTGCCAAGGCTTAGAGCAAGCTGATGGCAGCGCCAAGTTTGTTGAAGATAGCTGGCAGCGAGCTGAAGGTGGTGGTGGCCGCACTCGGGTTATTCGTGATGGTCATGTGATTGAACAAGGTGGTGTTAACTACTCACATGTTTTTGGCGCTTCTATGCCTGCATCTGCAACGGCGCATCGCCCTGAGCTTGCCGGTCGAAGTTTTCACGCCTGTGGTGTGTCGCTGGTTATCCACCCTAAAAACCCACACATTCCAACGAGCCACGCCAATGTACGCTTTTTTATTGCTGAAAAAGAAGGGGAGCAGCCTATTTGGTGGTTTGGTGGCGGCTTTGATTTAACGCCATTTTACCCAGTGTTTGACGATGTTAAGCATTGGCACCAAGTTGCTAGTGACCTTTGTGCGCCATTTGGTGATGACGTATACCCGAAATATAAAAAGTGGTGTGATGAATATTTCTATATTAAACATCGCGACGAAACACGAGGTGTTGGTGGTTTATTCTTTGATGATCTTAACGAGCAAGGGTTTGAAGAAAGCTTCGCCTTTATGCAGGCAGTTGGTAATGGTTTTCTTGATGCTTATTTACCGATTATTGAACGTCGTAAAAACGACGAGTACACTCAGCAACAGCGCGACTTCCAATTATATCGACGTGGTCGATATGTTGAGTTTAACCTTGTTTGGGACAGAGGAACTTTGTTTGGCTTACAAACAGGAGGCCGAACTGAATCCATTTTAATGTCGATGCCACCACTTGCTCGCTGGGAGTATAATTATAAACCAGGGGCTGACAGCGCTGAAGCGAAGTTATACCAATATTATTTACGCCCCCAAGGTTGGTTAAATAGCCAACCAAGTGAGTTGATAGCAAGAGAGTGGCACTTATAAGAATTACACAAAAATAAAAAAATGGCGCTATTAAGCGCCTTTTTGTATGAGAGCTAAATAACCTGAACTCTGGATAATAAATCTATCTCCAGCGGCTACTTTCAACGCTAACTGCGTTGAATTTACTTGCAATAGGCTAGCTATTGACGCGTAAATTCGCCTTGTTATCGCTAAAAGTCTCCGGCTGAAGACTAATAAATATATTTGTGATTTAATATCAATACATTAGTACATCTCTTAACCAGAGTTCAGGTTAAATAAAAGTTTAATGCTGGTTAATCATGTGGCTGGCTAATTGTGCTAAAGATTTACGTAGCCCTTCACGCAGTAATGGATTATCAATCTCAGCATCTAACGCCTTGTTCATGCAATGCATCCATTGATCGCGTAAGTCCTGATCAATAGGGAACGGCATATGACGTTTTCGTAGCATCGGGTGGCCGTGCTTTTCTACAAACAAGTCTGGGCCGCCTAGCCAACCAGATAAGAATTCGAAGAATACTTGGCGTATACGGTCCAATGGTTGAGGGTGCATATCATATAACGGTTTGGCGTATTCATCGCTCGCCATTATATCGTAGAATCTATCAGACAGTGCGCGTGCACCCTGTTCACCACCCATCATCTGATAAGGTGTTTTTTCTGGTGTGGGGGCGTGTTGTGGTTCTGCAGGTTTCGATTTTGAGAAAAGTCGTCTAATCATAATTTTATCATCAATAATTAACAGTGTTTACTGTGCAAAGAGGTTGCTTGAACATGGACAAATATGCGGTTTTTGGAAACCCAATCGAACACTCAAAATCACCCGCTATACATACGCAATTTGCAACCTCACTAGGTGAACAAATTGATTACCGCGCAATATTAGCACCAATTGACGGCTTTAAAAAATCAGTGAGTAACTTTTTTGCTCAAGGTGGGTTGGGAGCGAATGTGACCATGCCATTTAAAGAACAAGCCTTTGAACTGGTCGACGAACGTACTGAGCTGGCCACAATAGTAGGTGCGGTGAATACCATTAAATTACTTGATGATGGCCGCTTACTCGGGGATAACACCGATGGCGTAGGCTTTGTTAAAGACTTACTCGCAAATAAAGTTGCTATAAAAGATAAGCGAATACTATTAATTGGTGCTGGTGGTGCTGCCCGCGGTGTAATTTTACCGTTGTTAGCTCAACAGCCTAGTGAAATTGTTATCGTGAATCGTACAGCCGCAAAAGCAAATACACTGGCTGAGCTATTTTCTAAATATGGCAAAGTTATTGGTTACGGATTTGATGATTTACCAGAAGGTGATTACTCGCTAATTGTTAACTCAACATCCAGTAGTGTGCATAATGAGTTGCCAGGGCTTGATAAAAAACACCTTAATCACTGTGAATGTGTTTACGATATGTTCTATTCGCTTAAAAACACTTTATTTATGCAGTGGGCGCAAGATAATAAACCAGATATTTCAGTTTTAGATGGCAGTGGAATGTTAGTTGGCCAAGCCGCACAAGCATTTTATGTGTGGCGCAATAAAATGCCAGAGATACTACCCGTAGTTAGTGCATTAAAAGCTGGGGAGCTTACATGAATCAAGCAATTCAATTTATAGATAGGGTCGAATTTGATACTCAAACTCAGCTATTAACTTTTTATGCGCAAGTTAGCGGACTTATGGTTGAGTGTATTGTGAATATGCAAAGCGTATTAATCTCAGACATGGCTGCGGCAAAACAACATTTTGAATCACTGCGTTTTGATTATGAAGAACTTGCTGAGCAACTCATCGAAGATGAAGAGTATAACTCAGCAGGTCAGATTGAAATAAAGCCACTTACTTAGCTTTCTGCTAAATACTCGTCTTTTAGCTCAACATAGTTATTAGCAGAGATTTTTAAAAAGCTAAGCTCTTGCTCTGTTAAGGGGCGAGCCTGCTTAACGGGGCTGCCAACATAAAGGTAGCCCGACTCTAAACGTTTATTTGGCGGCACTAATGAACCACCGCCAATAATTACATCATCTTCGACAATAGCATTATCCATAACAATAGCACCCATACCAACTAAGATACGATTACCTAAACGACAGCCGTGTAACATTACTTTATGGCCAACCGTGACATCGTCGCCAATAATGAGAGGATAACCGTCAGGGTTGCTTTTACTGGCGCGGGTTAAATGTAACACGCTACCATCTTGTATATTAGTACGTTCACCAATACGTATATAGTTAACATCCCCCCGAGCCGCCACTAATGGCCAAACACTGCTGTGGTCACCCAATGTAATATTACCTACTAATACTGCTGATTCATCGATATAGACAGATTGATTTAAAGTAGGAGTAATTCCTTTATAAGAACGGATAGTCATAGAGCACCTAATAAAATAAAAGCTATTAGCGCTGATGATAGCAGTAGAGCTTATAAAATGGCCAGTCCAGATCTATGCTGGTTACTAAACTAGCAGTTTTAAGGTGTTTCGTTCGCAAATCGAGCGAACAGTACTTTTTTTCAAGTTTTCTTTAAAAAACGCTTGCGTAAAAAT
>NZ_PDUS01000041.1 GCF_002723455.1 Pseudoalteromonas sp. 3D05
TGCAGTCATACTGCCATCACTAACACTGATCACAATGCCTGCTTGGGTGCCCACATCCTCATTTGTTGGTGTGCCACTCAATTGCCCAGTTGTGGTATCAAAGCTCGCCCAACTTGGCTTATTCGTGATGCTAAAGCTTAATGTATCACCGTCCATGTCTTGTGCGCTTGGTGTAAAGCTGTACGCTTCATCCTCATTCACTTGCGTCGCTGGTATGCCACTGATGCTTGGTGCATCGTTGGTGTTGATTACCGTTATGCTAAATGGTGCTAAGCTTTGCACTTGTGTGCCATCACTCACACTGATAATGATGTTGCTGTAACTACCAACTTGTTCATTCAGTGGCGTACCGCTCAATTCACCTGTTGCACTGTTAAAGCTTAGCCAACTTGGTTTATTACTGATGCTAAACGTTAACGTGTCGTTGTCTGCATCACTTGCTGTTGGAATAAACTGATAGCCGCTGTCTTCGTTCACTGACGTTGTAGGTGCCCCACTTATCAACGGTGCGTCATTGATACTCGTCACTGTGATGGCGATATTCGCCACCTCTGAATTTAACTCGCCGTCATTGGCAACAACACTGACTGAGTCACTGCCATTAAAGTCACTGTTTGGAGTGTACACTAACGTATTGCCCGTTAAGCTTACGCTACCACTAACAGCATCAGTCACAACGCTGTAGCTGAGGTTTTCTCCTTCAATGTCTTCACCCGCTAAAGTCACTGTTAATGCTGTGTCTTCATCTGTTGAGACTGCTTGCCCTGCAAGCGTTGGTTGGTCGTTAATTGGGGTTATCGTTAATGATACTGTCACTGCATCCGAGTCAACTTCACCATCATTGGCTACAAACGTAAAGCTGTCTGCGCCATTGACATTGGCGGTTGGGGTGTAAAGCCAGCTGTCATTACTTTGTTGTACCAAGCTTCCTTTTGTGACTTCATCAACAATACGGTAACTCAAGGTGTCTTGGTCGACATCTGTTGCTACTAATGTCAGTAAAATGGAACCGTCTTCATCCAGTGTTTGCGCTTGTGCGCTGGCTACTGGTTTATCGTTCACTGACGTGACTGTCATCGTGACCGTCGCAACATTTGAAACTGCGCCTTGGCTGTCTTTTACTGTGTAGGTAAAACTATCATCACCAAAGAAGTTGGCATTCGCCGTGTAAATAATCGCTCCGGTATTGGTCACGCTTGTTTGGCCGTTTGCTGCATCACTCACCACCGTAACACTGCTTACATCGAGGCTATCACCTTCGTCAACATCACTGTCATTACCCAGCACGTTCACTTCAAACTGCCCTTCTTCTTGCAGTTGCGCGGTATTATCAAGCGCCACTGGCGCATCATTAATCGCATTGATTGTAAGCGTCACTTTGGCCGCTTCTGAAGCCAATCCTTCACTGTCTTTAACCGTATAAGTAAAGCTGTAAACTCCGTTGATGTTTGTCTTCGGTGTAATGGCTAAACTGCCATCTAAATCAACACTCACACTGGCAAAGCTGTATTCTCCCACGCCGTCGCCTTTATCTTCTAACAATACATTCGCGCCATTGAATCCTTGGTCTTCAACGTCTGAATCGTTCGTTAAAATGGCAATACTTGTCGCGGTATCTTCGTCTGTGGTCACTGCATCATCAACCACTATTGGGCGGTCATTCACTGCGCCTATATTAATCGTTACCGTGGCGGTGTTAGAGACTAACCCTTCACTGTCTGCAATGGTGTAGGTAAAGGTGTCTTG
>NZ_PDUS01000040.1 GCF_002723455.1 Pseudoalteromonas sp. 3D05
GTGTAGGTAAAGGTGTCTTGGCCATTTTCATTAGCACTCGGTGTATAAATTAAAGTTCCATCATTTTGGTCGATACTGACGGACCCTTTTGAAGGCTGTGCTACAACTGCAATATTTCCTGTCGGAATCGTGTCTTCAATATCAGTGGCACCTCCTCTAACTTGAATCGCGTTAGTTGCGGTGTCTTCATCCACCATTTCATTAAAGTTACTCACTACAGGGGCATCATTCACTGGAGTAATATCAATGTTCACAATCGCTTCGTTTGATTCTGCAAGCGTTGAGTCCTTCACCGTATAAGTAAACGAATCACTTCCGTTAACGTTTGCATTTGGTGTAAACGTTACAACACCATTAGCAATACTAAGCTGGCCTTTTGTTGGTTGCGTTTTAACTGTAACAGATGAGGCAACCAGGTTGCTTTCAGGATCTGAGTCATTACTAAGTACATTAATTGATTTAGATTCATCCTCTAGAGTCAAAATGCTGTCATTAAATGCTGTAGGGGCATCTTCAACAGCATTCATATTAATTGTTACGGTATACACTGATGAACTAGCACTTTCACTGTCTTCAACATGATAAGTAAAACTATCAGTTAGATTTTCACTGCCATCGTGAACATAACTAAAGCTACCATTGCTATTGAGCGTTAAACTACCGTATTGTGGGTCGGTATCTTTAGCAATCGTCAAGCTGTCATTAGAGTCTAAATCATCATCAGCTGCTAACGTGAGTAAGCCATTATTAAAGTCTCTTGAAAGTGTTGCCCCCTCATTGATAGTGTAACTGGTATTTTGACCCGTCGGCGCATCATTGGTATTTATTACTTCAATATTAAAGGCCGTTAAATTACCTGTATCTGTGCCATCATCAACCGATATTTGTATGTTTGATGTTGTGCCAACATGCTCATCCGTTGGTGTACCCGATAATTCACCTGTTTGTGTATCAAAGCTAGCCCAAGTCGGCTTATTAGTGATTGAGTAAGTATGCGTATCTTCACTATCTGAATCAGTTAATGTTGGTATAAAGCTATAAACACTATCTTCATTTATGCTTGTTGTGGGATTACCTGATAACACTGGCACAACATTGTATTGCTTGGTTACTGTAGCAGTGACACCTGTTCCTGGGTTTCCGCTTTCGTCAGTAACAATTGCAGTGAGTGTTAAAGTGCCCTCATTAAGGTTTGTAACATTAATCGATGAAACTTGTTCTGTATTACTGGTTATAGCAACCGCGCTTTGACTACTCACAGTACTAGACCCATCAGAAATTTGATAAGTGAAGCTCCCTGAGCTTTCTAATCCTGATAAAGTAAAGCTAAGTGCTGCTTCATTACTTCTATTTATAATGCTTTGATCAATAGCTGCGGTAGTTCCTGTTGGCGCCACGTTATCTAAGATCACAGAAGTACTTGCAACACTAGACGTGTTGCCCGCACTATCTGTTTGAGTTGCGTTAACGGTCAATGTGCCATTATTAAACGTGCTAACATCAAACTCACTGCCACTGAGTGTCCATGCACCCGAGCCATCAGCCGTGACCGTACGTGTATCGCTATTCGCGCCATCGCTGATAGTAACAGTGACACTAGTATCAGCCTCTGCACCAGAACCGGTGATTAGTACATCACTGTCCTCCGCTGCATTAACTTTACCATCGCCTTCTATTGGGGTTGTGATACTAACTGCACTTGGCACTGAGTTATCGAGCGTAATCGTGGCTGCTGCTGCAGTCGAGGTATTACCAGCTGCGTCAGTTTGTGTGGCACTCACACTGAGCGTGCCATTATTAAAGCTGCTGACATCAAACTCGCTGCCACTAAGTGTCCATGCACCTGAGCCGTCAGCTGTCACAGTCCGCGATTGGTTATTCGCGCCATCGCTGATAGTGACCGTGACGCTGGTATTAGCTTCTGCGCCTGAGCCAGTGATCAATACATCGCTGTCTTCCACTGCGTTAACTTTATCATCGCTTTCAATTGGCGTGGTTATAGTTACAGCATTTGGTGCTTCGTTATCTAATGTAATGGATGAAGTTGCCGCCGTCGACGTGTTACCTGCTGCATCTGTTTGCGTGGCGCTAATACTGAGTGAGCCATTATTAAAGCTGCTGACATCAAACTCGCTACCACTGAGTGTCCACGCACCTGAACCATCTGCTGTCACAGTGCGCGATTGGTTATTCGCGCCATCGCTGATAGTCACCGTAACGCTGGTATTAGCTTCTGCGCCTGAGCCTGTAATTAACACATCGCCGTCTTCAACAGCATTCACAATACCATCTGTTTCTATTGGTGTGCTAATCGTTAATGCATCGGGGGCTTGGTTATCGAGCATAATCGTAGTTGTAGCAGCCGTAGATGTATTACCTGCCGCATCTGTTTGTGTTGCTGATACCGTAAGCGTGCCATTATTCAGCGCGCTAATGTCTAATTCGTTACCCGACAACGTCCAATTACCGCTTGAATCGGCGGTGGTGGTTTTAGTCACACCGTCAATGCTGACCGTCACTGTTGCGCCTGATTCTGCCCCGTCACCTTGAATTAACACATCCTCATCTTCTGTGG
>NZ_PDUS01000042.1 GCF_002723455.1 Pseudoalteromonas sp. 3D05
TGTAGTGGTCAATAAAATTTGGCCACAGTTTTAGAATCTTGATATCTAACCTCAGATTCATTTGGCGCTAAACCGGCATTATAATTATGCGGCCTAACGTTATTGTAATATCCGTTGATATAATCACTAACGCTATATTTAGCATCTATAAAATTTCCATATCCAACCTTTGGCATCCATTCCGTTTTAAAGCTTCTAAAAAATCGCTCCATTGGTGCATTATCCCAACAGTTTCCACGCCTACTCATACTTTGTTTGATTTTATAGCGCCATAAACGTTGGCGATATTTTAAACTTGTATAATGACTACCTTGGTCTGAATGAAACATCAGTCCTGTCGGTTTTCCTCTGCTTTCATACGCGAGTTCAAGCGCTTTTAGCGTTAAATTAGTATCTGGCGACAACGACATGGCCCAGCCAACTACTTTACGTGCAAATAAATCAATAATAACGGCTAAATAAGCCCAGCGATTGCCTACCCAAATATACGTCACATCACCGCACCACACGGTATCTGGCTCAACAACATCAAATTGTCTATCAAGCAGGTTTGGAATTTCAAGGTGTTCATTACCACCGCGTTTATATTGATGTTGAGATACTTGGCAGCTTTCAAGCTTTAATTTAACCATTAGCTTAGCAGCACGATAACGACTCAATTCAAAATCATTGTTCGTTGCTATTGCCGCGATTGTCCGCGCCCCAGCTGAGCCACCGCTCATTGCATGTATTGCTCTAACTTCAGCCTCTAGCCTTACTTGTTCTGGTGTCGGCGTTGTATCCCTTATAGCCCAATATTTATAGCTGCTACGATGCACATTGAATACGTTACACAGCACGCTAATTGGGTAACGCTCTCGTTGATTTAGCTTCTCAATTAACGAGAATTGTTCAGGGAGTCGGACATCAAGAGAGCGGTAGCCTTTTTTAATATATCCTTTTCTAATTCGATGCGTTGGATTTGCTTTTTAAGTTCGCGGATTTCAATTTGTTCGGGCGTCATTGGCGAAGCAGATGGTGTCTGGCCACTCCGCTCTTGCTTTAATTGAGTAACCCACTTACTGACGGTTGATTTACCCACCCCCATCGCTTTGGCTGCTTCTTCTTGAGTATAACTTTGGTCAACTACAAGCTGAGCTGTTTCTAATTTGATTGCCGCAGAATACGTTGCGCGTTTTAATTTCGTCATTTTTTCACCCAAATTTGTATGCTTATCAGCATAACATTTCTTTCTTAATGGGTGGCCAAAATCACTGTACCACTACA
>NZ_PDUS01000037.1 GCF_002723455.1 Pseudoalteromonas sp. 3D05
CGCTTAGTGCCTTTAGTTTCAGTGGTCTTCATAAATAAGTCCTAAATGTGTAAACACATTTCAGGACAAGACAAAATACAGTAATGAAAAGCCCGCTTAATTGCGGGCTTTTTGTATCATCATTCTTCGTTTTATTAAGTCCAAGCCTTGTGGCAAAACCGAAAACACAATCATCAATAACATAATTGCATATTGCCAACTTGCATACTGCTCGTTAATTAATATTCCTGCACATAAAATACCTGCAATTGGGTTGGCTATAGTGCCAAAAGTAAATTCAACTACTGACATTCGCCCTAATAACCAAACATATAGAATGTAAGCCAAAGCAGTATTAGGTACCACCAGCCAAAATAACGCCAGCCATTGCGTGGTATTTATTGACGCAGTTAAAAATTGATACTGCTGAGGAGCAAAATAAAAAGCTTGCACCATAGCCGCCATTGCTAGCAAACTGCCACCAATGATTAGCTGCCACGTAAGTACCGTCCACCAGTGTACTTTAGCCGTTACTTTTTTTACCAGCGTACTGCCTATAACAATAGTTAATAGCGCCCCTATCAGTGCCAAAACTCCCAATACATTAAGCGCAACATGTTGTGGATCAAATAAACGCCATGCTAAAACGACTAAAGCAAGCGCACAAAAGCTTTGCACTAGCGCTGGCTGTTGTCGCTTTACAAGCCATGCATATAATAATGCAACCACAGGGACAGATACCATTCCCACGCCTGCAATAGCTGCAGGTAGGTTAATTGCCATTACAAAAATAAAGCTAAAAAATAACGCAATATTAATTGTGCCGATTAGAAAAATGCCTGGCCATTGTTTAGCCGTTGGCCAAGAAGGTTTAAACAGCAACAACAATAAACCGGCAGGCAGTGACCGTATAGCGCCAAGTAAAATAGGTGGCCAGTCGGGTGTTGCATACTTAGTTACCGCATACGTAGTGCCCCATAAAAAAGCAGGGATCATGGCGAGGAGGATATTCATTTCATTCCTTTTTATATTTAAGAAATGCAAGGTTAAAACCTTAACTTGGGTTGAGGTCAATATGTGAAAATATATTTATTCTAAAAAAAGTAGCTTTGGATTACCTTTTCGTTTATGCCTACCGTATTAAGCAATGCCCTAGCAACCAAAAGTAATACCCTACACTTTTTCTTTATTAAGCGTTTGTATTCAATAAATATTTCTAACGCTATTTTACCTTTCAATACACCCATTAAATTTGAAATTGGCCCCTTTGGGGGCACTTAACGACTAAATGTACGTTGTCTATATGTAGATTTAGCCCAACAACTTTCACCCAAGCTGTTCATATTAGACCTGTATACATCTCTAATCACTTTATTTTCAAGAATACTAAATCTATATTTAGGTGTCTAAACTATATGATTTTGGCATAGCGAATACACATTCGGTGCTTTTTCGTATCTGCTCATGCTTTTTCCTGTTTTGGCTTGGCTAAAAATCAACTACGGAATTAACTTGAGTACTTTTTACAGGCAAAGCATATTTAATGATAACCAGCTACTCAAGTAGTTGAGGCAGGGACTGAAAATAAAAAAAGGCACTATTTTTTAATAGCGCCTTTCTTGTTATTTAATTACTTGGTTGAAATTAAATTGCGTCTTCGTCTTCTTCCGCAGTACGGATACGCACAACGCGTTCAACATCAGTAACAAAAATCTTACCATCACCAATCTTACCAGTTTGCGCCGTTTTCACGATAACTTCAATTGCACGGTCAACATCTTCATCACCAAGTACTATATCTAATTTTACCTTTGGTAAAAAATCAACCATATATTCTGCACCGCGATATAACTCAGTATGCCCTTTTTGACGACCAAAGCCTTTTACTTCGCTTACTGTCATACCTGTAATACCGACTTCTGACAAAGCTTCACGCACATCGTCCAGTTTGAATGGCTTAATAATTGCTTCTATTTTCTTCATTTTTTATTGCTACTTTAAATTCTTATTGAGTCGATTTTAGACAATCCTGCTGTTCATAGCAAACAAAGCAATTGAATAACGGGGATTTAATCACCAACAATGGTATCATTAACTAAAATATAATAATCACAAAAATATTACATCCGCTATCGGCGTTAGTTAACCACAATTTGATCTGTACTTAGAGGTGTAGAATGAAAAAAATACAACGCGGCTTTACACTTTTAGAGCTGATGGTCACTATTTCAATAGTCGGCATCATCGCTGCTATTGCATTTTGGAACAGCAGCAATATGTTAGAAGAAAACCAAGCTGAAAATTATTTGTTGGACTTAAAACGCACCCTTACTTTTGCCAGAGCGAAAGCGACAAGTACTGACGCCCTCGTTGTTGTATGTAGTGGCGATTCCAGCAATATTGCAAACAACAAGCGCGTCCCCTGCACTAACAGCTGGACATCTGGGACAGTATTTGTGTTCTATGACAGTAACAGCAATGGCGTACAAAACCCAAAACAAGGAGATGTGATCTTAAGAGCTCTTGACGAAATCCCTGATAATAGTCGTCTTAGCTTCTCAGGTGACAAATCGATTATATTTGATGCCAGTGGTCGCATTACAACGGCAGCGGGCACCTTTGTTTACTGCCCTAATAATGACAATGAAAACAATAAAGCGCTTACCATCACGCAGTCTGGCACCACGCTTTATAATGGCGATACCGACAGTAAGTGCAATTAATTAAGCAGATCACCTTGCATCTAAAATAGGGTCAGCTAAGTTTAATATAACTGTCACAATTCAGGTCTTCATGGATGAAGGTTATTCGCAACAAGCAAAGTCAGGGCACCTCTTTAATCGAGAGCATGGTGGTATTAAGTATCATTGCGATAATGTGCCATATCGCGCTATATAACTATCAGCCATTAATCATCGAAAACAGACTAGACAACCACATAGCAAAAATTAATCGAGCCGTTGGGCTTTCGCGATTAAGTGCGGTTTCGCACGGTTCAAACGTGACCTTATGTGCACTTAAGCACAATAAATGCGAAGCAAACCAATGGCACAAAGAGCTAACCGTATTCACAGATTCAAATAAGTTAGGTGTACTTGACGACGATGATGTTGCTCTTTTAAATGTTGATGCAACACACCTACAAGATAAACTAACTTACCCTAGAACGTATTTAACATTTCGTAACGATGGAACACCTATGGGCTTTCATAATGGTACGTTTGTTTACTGCCCCGAATACGAAAAAGCAAGCCACGCAGGGCTTGCTATATCGATAAGTTACACAGGCAGAACAAAAATAAGAAATACAGAAAAGTGCTTAGAGTAAAGCTATTCTCATTCTTAATTTCCCCAGCACTTAGCACTATTAGTACTAGGTGTTGCTGTTTTAAGGCCCGCGTCGTTAATAACGAAAGTTTTGCATTCATCATCTTTTAAAGGTGGCCCGTCAGCGGGGGTCGCCTCAAAGCTAAAAGTACCTGCATCGTTATCCACTTCAACAGTAATTGTATAAAAGCCATGCTCAGTTGGCGATACAACACCTAGATTATCTAAATCATTGGTGTATTCTCGGTTATCAACAAAGAATTGCTCCTGTCTGTTTGCAGCATCCAGCAAGGTCGTTATAGCCTCTGTGCGTGCCGTTCGCTTAACATGTTCAAAATAACTCGGTATGGCGACAGAAGCTATAATGCCTACAATCGCAACCGCTATCATTAGCTCAATGAGCGTGAACCCTTGTTGTTTACTTGTCTTTATTATCATTCACTTCTCGCTTATATATGAAAGTCTGCTGGGTATTAAAGCCAAAACCGATAGGAACTGCACTGTCAACCAAATCAATATTGCCATCTTCATCGAATGAAATGCCAGGTCCTTTTATTTTTTTCGGAATAAACGGATTTTGCGCACTTAAATCAGAGCTGTCATTCTCTTTTATACCTGGCCCAATCATTAAAAACTGGCTTCTTGATTCAACCTTTTTATTCTCATCATCACCTCCATCACCTCCATCATCTCCATCACCTCCATCATCTCCATCACCTCCATCACCTCCATCACCTCCATCGCCGTCACAATAGCCATTAGCGTTACTATCGACGCAACTATCAGCGCTACCAAAATAAAGTTGTGGGGTATCTGGCACGTCATTACTTGTTGTAAAGCTTAACTGGTCATACACTTTAGTGCCATAGTGCAAATGAAAGGCATATAATGAACCGGAACCGCCAGTTAATGAACATTGATTAATGGTTTCTGTGGCTGAAGCTGGCGTGTAACTAGTGTAATAAGCAACTCCCCCAACCACTGTAGCAGCCGCTAGAGACTTTTCACCGCTAGCGGGCAAATCATAATACCAGCCAGATTGCTTACTTAACTTTATTTCATTTTTAACAAACGTGTCGATATCATCCAGAGAATTACCAAAAGGGTCATCATTGACATTCATTAAATCTGAAACAGTGATTGTATCTGGAATATCTAAACCCTTAAATGACTTGGTTAGCGTATTTACATCTCTAATCATATAGAGCTGATCTTTAGTAACAGTGCCAATTGGGTTTGAGCGATTACCACTGCCAACTAAAACAGCATCAAATGGCGTGTCTTTTCGAGTAACAATCGTTTTTCCATTATAGGTTGTGTTCGTCACCTTGCTATACATAGTCCGAGCAATCATGGGTTTATAAAAGAAACGTCTATCGAGCGCATTCGTTGAACCATTTAGTTTTGCGAACTCAAAATGACTCCACTCACTTGTTTTGTTGCTTGGCATGTCAACTCGCCAAATGCTGCCGCTAGTATCTGTTGCATAAATACGATCAATATAACCATCGTAATCTGAATCCAATGGAGTTACTGACGCTGCAATGCTATTTTTACCTTTAAAGCCTTTTTTAGGGGTTAATTCCCATAACAAGGTACCGTCAGAGGCTTTTACGATATAAATACCGCGACCTTTGCTATCTTCTCCAAGTATTACGGTATCTTTATTAATATCGTAACCAGCTCCAAATATTAGCACAGGCTCATCACCAAATGCTTTTATAAAAGAAACCGTCGGTGCAGACCATGTTTGCGCTAACTCAGTGAAGCTCCCAGTGCCTCCCTGGATTGGCCCACCCCACATTAAACTTGGGTTATCTGGATCGGTAATATTTAAACCATAATAGTTATTACCTCCACGACGCATGCCAAAGAAAGCCCACACTTTATCGCTACCGTTTACGATGCCATCACGGTTTGAGTCATCAAAATAGATCGTAATTGGGCCATCAACACCGTATTTTTTAGTATCGGCAGCATTTTTACGAATGGGGTCAATAATGCCATACAGGCTACTGGGTATGAACGCCCAACTTTCACTGACTGTGTTACCACTGTCTTTGAACATATGTAAAAACCCAGCGTTAGTGCCAATAAGAATTCTTACATCGTCATTGCCATAGTCAACTGTAACAGGTTTAGAATGTAAAGGATCACCAAAGATATCTAGCCGTTGGTCGCTGCTTGAAGCGTCTCCATCTTCGTTATCTACATCTATGCCTCGGGCCCAATCAATAGTGTTTTTAAGTTCACCCTGATCAACACCAAATGCTTTAGCCGCTTTAGCATCACCACCATAAGCTGACGATACTGCATTCTTATTAAATGCGATAAGCCCTGCGGTTCCTGCATCCGTGTATAAATTGCGACCACTATTTGCGGTAGTTGAAAGCATCAAATTAACCCCGCCATTTTCAACTGAATTACCATCTGCAGCAGCAGTACTAGGTAACCAAAATGTGCGTGCACCTTTATCAATTAAACCTTCCGAGTTAAGAGCTTGCAGGTTTGCAGAGTCAATAATTTGAGTGCCTGAAACTTTAAGCTTTTTTAAATTACCACGCCAACGAGCGCCACTGTCAGGGTAAAACATTGCGTAGTAGATAGAGTCACGACTACGTGTTTGGTCAACATTATTACTGGCAATTGAAGGTGAGGTAAATGTGTCGTTTACTTCGCGAATACGCGTAATGGTATTTTTAAGTGCTTCAGATAATTGCTCTGCTGTGTCTGCGTGCAAATATTGCCCACCACCATACTTTGCTGCTTCAGATAATAAGTTTTTACCTGCGTTACTCATCCCGGTACCAAAACCAATTGGGTAGATTCGACCGAATTCACGCGTTTTCGTTGTGGGTGAATATAAGTCAATCTCTACGTCTTTTGTTCCATTGATCACCTTAGACAGTGCGGTTAAATAGCTGTTACTCACTACAGGTGGGTTGGCAGTAAAATAATAATTGTGTAAATTCTTAATATCGCTATTTCTGTTTGAATCGCTGGTTGGATCGCCATCAGTCATCAAAATAATGTTAATGCTGTTATCACAGCGTAGTGGCTCACCAGTGATTGGCTTAAATGGAGACTTATAAATACCAGAAGACTCTGCTGTATAATCCCTGTCAGTAGTATTTCCACCATAATAGACGCCTTGACCTGTGATATAAAGGTAGGCTTCCCACAAAGTCTCGGTAAGCGGTGTACTTCCGCTTGCAGGCAAATTATCTACTTTATCAAGTAGAAAAGATTTTGTTGCCCCTAACTTTGCTAAGACATAACCACCAGCACTGCCATTAAAGCGCATAAGACCAAACTCAATATCATCGTTATCACTAATTAACTGCGTGATCGCTTTTTTCGCAACGCCTAATCGAGTGTCATCACACTCAGCTCGATAGTATCCACTTCTAACGATATAACACTGCTCCTTCCAAGTGTAAGTATCTAAGCTTTTAAAACAATCTCCACGTTCAAACTTATTTTTTTTCACTCTTCTATAGCAAGTTTGGCTTTTGCCATCAACCACACTCCACGCCATACTCCCCGATGTATCAAACACAAGTAACACCCGTGGTTTTTCATCGAGCTCAACCTCATGATTTACATATAACTCGATATCTTCAGCCACACTAAAAAAACTAAAGCACGCAAAAACAATATATACCGACTTAATAATTAACTGTTTTATCTTCATTTTTAATCTCACTTAACCGCCAGTATTTAGGCTAGCCATTTGCTGTGCTATTCCAGTGGTTACCGTTATGGTGTGCTTACTCTTTGAACCATAAGTAATCGTTGAATTTATTTGAATCATGTTACATGCAATGCCCGCTGTGAAGTCATAATCTCGCGGACAAGGCAGATCAAGCGCGCCATTATTAAGGTTACTTAATTCACTCGCTGTGTCGTCAATTTGTGTGAGTGGGATTGAACCGTCTGGAATTTGCGCTTGTGTAAACAATAACTTACTTGTTCCACCTTTTTGCGCCTCTGTCGCAATTACCTTTTGTACATTCCCCATTAAGATATTCTCAGCTTCTTCTCGCTCTAATGCAGCGTTGGTAATTTTTATATCAACACTTGCACTGCTCATCAGCGTAACTGCAATGCCTGTCACAGCAACGACCATAATAAGCGCAGCAATTAAAACAACACCGCGTTGGTTGTTTGCTAAGGTTAAATTCGCCATTGACTAGCTCCTACATTGTTTAAGCGTATCGTGGTGGTAAACAAAGCCCGACGAAAACGATCATTGAACTTCAAAACGCGTTGATTTGCATCTTCACCTAAGGTGTATGTTTGATTCACTTGATTAAGGTCAGCATCTGGCTGGAGTGATCTTACTAACAGAAACACCTGAACAGTTAAAATGCCACGGCGATTTTCCCAGTCTGATGCTGTCATATTTTCAACACTACGATATGTATCGATTCGGCTGTCAAAGTTAGTATCTAAACCAAACAAAAAGCGCATATTTTCAACACCTTCCATAATAGTTTCGGTGATCATCCCCCCTTTAGGGGTTAGCCTTTTACGCATCAACACGGGGATTGTTAGATCTTGCTTATTTACCTTATAAGTCTGTTCATCAATGTAATATACGTGATGACGATACCGCCACACGGTTGAGTTTGGGTTGGCTGGATTAGCAGGACCGCGAGTAAACTCCCCCCACTCTTGCTGAGCAATAAAATAATAATTGCCGTTGTTATTTTGTACAGCATCTGTGGTGTCTATTTGCAACCCTTCTAAAAACTTGAGCTGCAAAACATCAGTATTATCTTGTGCGTTTGAAATACAATTTAGCTGGGCACCACCGCTTGATTCAATAGCATAAATAAGTCGGAAATTAGAATTAACACTATTATCTGGGAAACTTTTATTATTCAGCCCTTCGGTGCAATCCCCGGCCGGGTTACTAGCACTGCCTGCAACAATTGTATTGTCTGCTGAAAATGAATCTTCATAAAACGTGCCCCAAAAACCAATTTGTTCTATATCGCGCTGCATTATACTCAAAGCCAAGCGGCCAGTTTCCTGTAATTCACCGATGGTCATGGTGTCTCGGGTGGTTACTTTCATACTCACGTAAGTAAACATGACGCCACCTAATACTAAGCCACCTACAAATAAAGCGACCATCATCTCAACTAGAGTAAACCCTTTTTGCTTCATTTAAGATGCCCTCAAATACATAAAACTTGTTAGCACAACGACTCTGCGCTTTTTATTGTTGGCACCACATTTAATCGCTGCGGTGTCACCAGTAGCAGTATATTCTTGGCGCCCTTGCCAACTAATGATTACTTCAAGGTTAAATGCGTTACTGCCCCTTGCAGCATCAGCTTGGTTGTTAATACACACTGTTGCATCATCAAGCGCACCTGTGTTCTCACGTGCTTGAATTGCGCGAATCCATTGTTGCTTATCAAGTGCTGCAATTTCAGCGGCCGTACACACATTTGAATAGCAGCGTAACTGTTTGTTTAATTTGTCATCACTTGTAAAGTTACCATTATAGCGCGCTGTTAATCCTGCATCGTCATTTGCACGCATCCGCTGAATAATATCATTGCCAAGTGCTATTGCTGCTGAGCGCTGCATAGCATCAAAGCTTGCTTGCTTTGCTTTTGCCTGCAATGCCACTGCACCCAATAGTCCAAAGCTTAAAATTATAAACGCAATTAACACTTCCACTAAAGTGAAACCGCGTATCGATTTAGGTGATAAATTAGACATAATAGCGCCAAAAAAATTACTTACAGTAAGATTAATTGACCTTATTTGAAATACAAGAGGTAGGTAGATGAGCGGTAGATTTAACTGATAAACGGTACTTAACCTGAACTCTGGTTAAGAGATATACTAATGTATTGATATTAAATCACAAATATATTTATTAGTCTCCAGCCGGAGACTTTTAGCGACAACAAGGCGAATTTACGCGTCAATAGCTGGTCTATTGCAAGTAAATTCAACGCAGTTAGCGTTGAAAGTAGCCGCTGGAGATAAATTTATTATCCAGAGTTCAGG
>NZ_PDUS01000038.1 GCF_002723455.1 Pseudoalteromonas sp. 3D05
GTGATGGCAGTATGACTGCAAGTTTATCGACATTCTCAATTACAGTGAATGACACCAATACAGCACCTGTTGCACAAGGTAGTACACAGATCTTACTTGAGGATAATGCCACTACGTTCTCACCGATAGTCACGGATGCAGATGGAGATGCAATTACTTTAGTTATCAACTCACAGCCACAGTTTGGTACATTGAGCCTTCAAGGAACGTCATTTACGTACACGCCAAACCTAAATTACTTTGGCCCTGATAGCTTTACGTTTATAGCAAGTGATGGCATAGAGCAATCAGCATTGGCAACAGTTAATTTAGATGTATCTTCGGTGAACGATCTGCCAGTTGCAAACCCTGATATTTTCGAGTTTGATGAAAATGATCAGAACACTTATACACTTGATGTGTTGGTAAATGACACAGATGCAGATGAGCAGCAATTAAGCATAATAGGTGCAAGCGCAAGTGTAGGATCGGTTACTATAGAAAATGGGCTAATAGTTTACACCGCTAAAGCAAGTACACAGGGTACGATTCAAATTAATTACTTGATTGAAGACCCTGATAAAGCACGAAGCAAATCAACAGCTAAGGTAACCATAAACCAATTAGATGATGATTCACCAACTATAGAAACCCCCGCTGATGTTTATATTGACGCAAAAG
This sequence comes from Pseudoalteromonas sp. 3D05, assembly GCF_002723455.1. Taxonomy (GTDB): domain Bacteria; phylum Pseudomonadota; class Gammaproteobacteria; order Enterobacterales; family Alteromonadaceae; genus Pseudoalteromonas. The sequence goes on from NZ_PDUS01000038.1 coordinate 661, forward strand.
GTTTATTCACTAAAGTAGACTTAGGTGTTCCGCTTGCTTCTGACAGTCAAGGAAATCGCATTGGCGTGTCTTTGGTAGATTCAAATCTACTCTTTGCTCCAGGGAGTCAGTTAGTATATTGGAGCGCTGTTGACAGCAACGGTCTTGAGGCCATTGCTACACAGACTATTAATGTTCATCCACTCATATCTTTAAATAAAGATAGTCAAATAGCTGAGGATCAATCGCATAGATTTAGTGTGTTCTTAAATGGTGAATCGCCAGTGTATCCTATTGTTATACCATATACAGTCGCAGGTACTTCTGACAGCTCCGATCATGATCTAACATCGGGTGAACTAATCATTGAAAGTGGTGTGCAAGGAATTGTGGGCTTCACTGTATTTGCTGACTCTGAATCTGAGGGTAATGAAACAATTACCATAACATTAGCTGACACACTTAATTTAGGTGCTAGATCTACCGCTACTATAACGATTGTAGAAGAGAACGTGGCGCCAACAATTACCACGTCTGTTAAGCAAGGTGAGCAAACGAGGTCATTGGTTACCATTGGTGAAGAGTTAGTTACTATTGAAGCGTTAACAGAAGATGTAAATCCAAATGATAGTATTATCTTAAATTGGGTTTCGCAGGACAATAAACTCACTAATACCAGCTCCAATGAAAATGAATTTACCTTCTCAACACAGTCTCTGGCTGCTGGTATTTACAAGGTGTCTGTAACCGCAGAGGATGATGGTGATCCGAGCTTATCATCAACGAAAGAAGTGTATGTTGAAGTGATTGGCGCACTTGAAACACTCACCGAACAAGATACAGATGGAGATTTAATTCCAGATGATCAAGAAGGTTACAGTGACAGTGATAATGATGGAATACCAGATTACCTTGATGCTATTAGCGACTGTAATGTTATGCAGGAGCAAGTTAAAGACAGCAATAAGTTCTTGGTGGAGGGTGAGCCCGGTGTCTGTGTTAGAAAAGGAGTAACAGTCTCACAAAATGAAACTGGTGGTGTGCAACTACTTGACAGTGAGTTACCCGCAGATGATGACGCTGTAAATATTGGCGGGTTATTTGATTTTATTGCAACGGGCCTACCAAATGCAGGGGATACTTATAGTATTGTGCTCCCGCAAAGAAACCCTATCTCAGCAAACTCCGTTTATAGAAAGCTTAAGGAAGGTGCGTGGGTAGACTTTGTAACTACGGGTGAAAATCAAATACTTTCAGCAGCCGGTGAGCCAGGGTATTGCCCTCCGCCAGGCAGCAATGAGTGGACAACAGGGCTAGTTGAAGGGGCGTGGTGTGTACAACTACAAATAGTGGATGGCGGGCCAAACGATGATGATGGAATAGCAAACCGCTCTATTGTTGACCCTGGTGGTGTAGCCATTGTTCGTACTACAAATCAACTACCGCAAGCACTACCTGATGAAGTCACTATTGGTGCGGGAGAATCTATCACGATTGATGTTTTAAATAATGATACAGATCTAGATGGAGATTTACTGGTATTAACAGGCGCAACCGTTGATTTTGGACAAGTCAGTATTGTTGAGAATCAGCTGCTTTATTCTCCACCAACATTGTTTGTTGGGGTTGCAACTATTGAATATAGCGTAAGTGATGGGAAAGGCGGTACATCTAACAGCACGGCTAAAGTAAACCTTGTAACGAACAACGCACCAACAGCGGTGTTTGATACAGCTTCAACAACAGATCAAGCATCAATAGAAATAGATGTACTGCGTAATGATACTGATGCAGATGGCGATGAGTTATTTGTAGTTGATGCACAAGCTGGGCAAGGAGCCGCTACAATTAATATAAATGGAACATTACAGTACACGCCAAAAGTTGGCTTTGAAGGAGTTGATACAATTGATTACACCATCAGAGATAGCAAAGGTGCAATATCTTCAGCGCAGGTTGAGGTAACAATAAAAGCTGTTAAATCAGTTGCTATTAGTAACAAGTCATCAGGAGGAAGTATGGGAGGGTTAGGGTTATTGTTAATTTCAGTGCTTGTTATTAGTCGCAGAAAATCACTACTTCCAGGTTTTGCAATTATCACTACAAGTTGTTTGATGAGCACAAATGCAGTGGCTGATGCATGGTCGATAGAGGGGACTTTAGGGCAAGCTAAAGCAAAAAGTTCACTAGCTAAACTTGAAAATGATGTAAATTTAATATCCGTTGATGATACAGATACAAGCTGGTCATTGGGTGTTTACTATGAACTGACTAAAAATTGGCAGGTTGGTTTAAGATATATTGACTTGGGGCAAGGACGGGTTGAGCTAACAGCAGAAACAACTAACCCAAGTGCAGTCCATACAGATTATTCTCGTTATGTGCCGATTCTTCCTCAAGGGGTTGCATCAGAAATAGGTTATCGCTTTACGCCATCAGAGTCATTAAGTGCAAAGTTATTTCTAGGGGCATATCGTCATCAGTATAAAATACAAAGTCGTATTACTGGGGGCGCAATACTGGAGCATAAAGAGCATGACACTAAACCCTACGCAGGTGCTGAATTAGGATATTCGGTATACAAAAATACCGAGGTACTGCTCAAATATACCTACTATAAAGTATCAGAAAACGATGTTGGTGAGTTATCTGTAGGGGTTAAAGTTGGCTTTTAGGTTAAGTAAAGAGTAACTAACGCCAGTATTCTCTGGCGTTAGTTACTTGGTTGTATAAAAACTTCTGCGAAGTTACTTGGTTTTTATTGAACAATACTGATTTCGTGGTATGTTTCTGTGGATTAATAAATTATAGGAATACACCAATGCCTAAGGCAAGTGAAGTTAAAAAGGGTACTGCTATTGAGTTCAATAACCGCGTATTAGTGGTTAAAGATATTGTTCGTTCAGTGCCTCAGGGGCGTGCTGGCGGGAGCTTGTATCGTATGCGTTTATACGATGTAGTAACAGGCGGTAAAGTTGACGAAACATTCAAAGATAGCGATATGCTTAAATTGGCTGATTTAATTCGTCGTGAATCAATGTTTTCTTACATTGATGGTGACGAGTATGTGTTCATGGATAACGAGGACTACACACCGTACAACTTAAACAAAGACGCAATCAGCGAAGAGATTTTATTCGTAAACGAAGAAACTCAAGGTGTTCACGTTATTGTTATTGATGGTGCACCGGTAGGTTTAGATTTACCATCAAGCGTTGAATTAGTTGTGGAAGAAACAGACCCTTCAATTAAAGGCGCATCTGCGAGTGCTCGCTCAAAGCCTGCAAAATTATCAACAGGTTTGATTATTCAAGTACCAGAACATATTTCTACGGGCGATCGCATTCGTATTAATACTGCAGAGCAAAAGTTTATGGGTCGTGCTGATAAATAAATTAGCCTTTCGATGTCCCGTCCTGAAATAGG
>NZ_PDUS01000030.1 GCF_002723455.1 Pseudoalteromonas sp. 3D05
AATACAAGAAAGCCCGACTCAAAAGAGCCGGGCTTTTTTACGTCTGTACGAAAGTTACCGAGTAGCACAGCGTCAACCTATACACCGTAGCGTGGATTGAGTATCACGAAACCCGCGGATAAATAAAACCACGGACGATGAGGTGTAGCATTTGTTATGTGGCTCTCTACCGCTGTGGGCACTACGCCATCCTACTGCGTAGCATTTGTAAAATATAGATCTCAGCTTTAAGCCTCACAGCGTCAACCTGTGCACCGTGTCATGGGTTGAGCATTGATACCCACGGATAAAAGAGCGTTATGATGCTCTCAAAGCGCAACTTATCCCCTTAACGAGGTTCATGTTTTAGAACACATACGGGTATTGTAGCAATGTCTTAAAAAATAAATTTAACAGCTTACTTAGTCAATGATGTCCAGCTCAGTCTTGAGTTGGGAGAAGATGTACAACTCGGAATTCTTTCTGTTTCACCTACATTCACTATTCAACAACCATTAGATCATACTGGCATATTCTAGATATAGTAAATTGTTAGACAACCGCACGTTAGCTTTGACCCAGACATAAATGTGGTCTGTCATTATTGATATTACGAAGGAAGCTTTTAGCGTGTTCTAGAGCATCAATAGAAGGCTTTAATTGCTTTGAGTAGGATGTAACAAATGGCAGGTTATGTTGATATGTAAAGCGATAAACATTATCAAGCTTATGTAAAGACATAAAGTAATCTGTGAGTAATGTCTTCTCTAAATAAGAGATTACCCTCATTCTTAACTGTATGTTTGCATACCTAATTTTTGAGTTGCTGTTCGTTTAAATTTTATTACGATCAAAAACGCCAGCGCGAGGCTGGCGTTTTAAATACAGATTAAAGCGTAGTATTAAGCTTTAGGGCCTGCGTTTTTAATTTCGTCTGAAACATCGTATTTTGCGAAGTTCTCAGTGAAGTCTGTTGCAAGCTTAGTCGCGTACTCAGCGTATTTTGCTTTGTCTTCCCATGTATTGATTGGGTTAAGTAGTTCGCTATCAACACCTGGTACAGCAACTGGCACGTCTAGGTTTAACACATCAATATGTTGTGTTTCAACGCCGGCAAGTTTACCCGATACGATTGCATCAACAACTGCACGTGTTGTTGGGATATCAAAGCGCTTACCAGTACCGTAAGGGCCACCAGTCCAACCTGTGTTGACTAGGTAAACTTTAGCGCCAAACTCACGTACACGCTTCATAAGAAGCTCTGCGTAAACACCTGCAGGACGTGGGAAGAAAGGTGCACCAAAACACGTTGAGAATGTAGATTCGATGTCGCTAGTAGAGCCAATCTCAGTTGAACCTACTTTTGCAGTGTAACCACTTAGGAAGTGGAACGCTGCTGCTTCTTCGCTAAGGATTGATACAGGTGGTAATACACCACTTACATCACACGTTAAGAATACCACTGCTTTTGGTTCACCTGCGCGGTTCTCTACTTTACGCTTTTCAACGTGCTCAAGAGGATAAGCTGCGCGGCTATTTTGAGTTAGGCTTGTATCGTGAAAGTCAGGAATGCCTTTTTCATCAAGTACAACGTTTTCTAGGATAGTTCCAAAACGGATTGCATCCCAAATCACAGGCTCATTCTTTTGTGAAAGGTCGATACATTTAGCGTAACAGCCGCCTTCGATGTTAAATACACTACCAGGTGCCCAGCCATGCTCATCATCGCCAATTAGGAAACGCGTTGGATCTGCTGATAACGTTGTTTTACCTGTACCAGATAAACCAAAGAATAAAGCGGTGTCGCCTGCTTCACCTACGTTAGCAGAACAGTGCATTGGTAATACACCTTTCGCTGGAAGTAGGAAGTTCTGTACAGAGAACATCGATTTTTTCATTTCACCGGCATAACGCATACCTGCTAGCAATACTTTACGTTGTGCAAAGTTGATAATAACTGTGCCATCGCTGTTTGTGCCATCACGTTCTGGGTCACATACAAATGAAGGAACATTCATTACCTGCCATTGAGGTAAATCAGATGCATTATAAGATTTAGGTTCGATAAACATATTTTTGGCAAAAATGTGATGCCATGCAGTTTCAGTTGTAACAACAACTGGTAGATAATGCTCAGGATCAGCGCCAACTTCAAGGTGAGAGATGAAGTGGTCATTGCTTTGCACATGTGCTTCTACACGTGCCCATAAAGCGTCAAATTTATCTGCATCGAAAGGGCGGTTTACATTACCCCATTGGATATCATTTTCAGTACTTGATTCTTGAACAATAAAACGGTCTTTTGGAGAACGACCAGTACGACGACCGGTGTTAGCAACAAAAGCTCCATTGGCGGCTAAAGTCCCTTCGCCACGACGGATCGCGTGTTCGACAAGTTCAGCTGCAGTTAGATCGACAAAACGAGTAGCGCTTGAAGTCATGTTTATACCTAAATTGTGTGAGATTGAACGGGATAGCTCTGGGGTTCTAAAGACCTTTAAGCTGCATTTATAGTAACAGATGGATTAGGGATATTCGAGCCTATGAACACCCTAAAAACACATATATTTACGAAAAAACATGAATAATTTCAATGATACCGGTGTCATAAAAATCACAAAAATTATGACACCGGTATCAACTGCACGAACAAAAAAGCCGCACTATTTGCGGCTTAATAATTGAACAGTTTCAATCGAGTGCTTAGTTGAAGATACTCTTAATATCTTGTTCGTTAAAAATGTAATCCTTTAAGCAGTAATGACAACTAATTTTCACTTCGCCATTGGCTGCGGCATCATCAAGAAGTGCTTGTTGGCCAACATTAACCAGTGCAGTAATTGTTTTCTCACGTGTACAGCCACATTTAAAGTGAATAGGTTGAGGCTCGTAAACGCGCGGGTTATCTTCGTGATATAAGCGGGTAAGTACAGTTGTTGCATCTAATGTTAGCAATTCTTCATCTTTAATTGTATTGCTAAGTGCTTCAAGGTGCGTGAAGTCTTCGATAGATTTTTCTTTATTAACAGGTAAGACTTGAAGCAACAAACCAGACGCTTTCTCTGATCCGCCCGTTGTATCTGTGGTAAACCAAAGGCGTGTTTGTAATTGCTCTGATTGGGCAAAGTAAGCTTCTAAGCATTCAGCCAGCGTTTCGTGCTCTAACGGAACAATACCCTGGTAACGTTCACCTTTATTAGGGGTAATGGTTAGTACCATCACACCATTGCCAATAAGATCTTTAATAGTACTGCCTGTTACTTCACTTTGTAAGCGAGCAATACCACGCATATTTTGCTGATCATCACCATTAATAACAGCATACTTAACTGGGCCATCACCCTGAAGTTGAACGGCTATATCACCCTCAAACTTTAATGTTGCAGTTAAAAGGCAAGTTGCTACTAAAAGCTCGCCTAATAGTTTTTGCACAGCAACAGGGTAATCGTGACCCGCAATCATTTCTTGATAGGTTTGTTCTATTTGAACTAGTTCGCCTCTGACGTCTAGTTGATCAAATGTATAACGGTGAAGTAAATCTTGTTGCATAAATGACATTACCTAACTTGATTTCATTTTTAAAAGTTCGCGTCTTTGTTTTTTATCCGGTTTACGATCTGGATGTGGAGCAAAGAAGCTATTATTTTTGCGAGCAATACTATTTGCTTCGCGTTTTTCTATACTGGCTTGGGATTCTTCATATAAGGTTTGTGCAATGGGGGCACCAGCACGTTTTTCAACTACTTTAAGCACAGTAATGATTTTTTCATCGACCCCTTGAGCTAATTTTATTTGAGCTCCAAGTTCAACAATTTTACTGGGTTTAGCCCGTTGCCCATTATAATGCACTTTACCGCCTTGCACCATGTCACGTGAGATTGCACGGGTTTTATAAAAGCGCGCAGCCCACAGCCATTTATCTAAACGCACACTGAGAGTTTCATTGTTAGAGGCTGAATTACGGGTGTTACTTTTTGACACAATTGTACTCTTTAAAATAGAGGCACCATAGGACAAAATTTATCATGAAACGAACTACTAAAGAAATACTCGTCGTATTTCTTAGTAGTAAAAGACCTTAATTCAGCTTGTTTACAAAGTTTAATATTAGTGCGCTTGTTGAATGAAAAATGAAAAGGTACTATAGGTTCGCGATATAGCAGTAAATTAAAATAAGAAACGACATTTATGGATCAGCAATTACAGCAGCTAAAACAGTTTTTAGGCAAATTACCTCACGCTAAATTAAGTTGGGTGGTAATGATGTTAGTCGTTGTTTACATTGCTTTTTTAATGGCTAAAATGTTTTGGCTTGTGTGGCCAGAACCAACGAATACGGCTATTCAGAGCACCTATTCTGCCCCTGAAAATACGCAATCAAATAGATCTAATTCTTCATCTATCCTAGCGCTTCACTTGTTTGGTAAAGCGGATGCACAGCCCAAAAAACCATCAGCCCGCCAAGAAAAAGTTATTAACAATGCACCAGAAACCCGTTTAAGTATTAATTTAACGGGCATCGTTGCGGTAAGTAATAATGATAAAAATGGTTTGGCAGTTATTGAATCGCAAGGGCAACAAGTAACCTACCTTGTGGATGATGTAGTGAAAGGTACTCGAGCTAAACTGGCTCAAGTACTCCCAGATCGCGTTATTCTGGATGTAAGTGGCCGGTTTGAGACATTAATGCTCGATGGTTTAGATTTTACTAAAACGGTTTCAATGCCAGTACTAGCAGAGCGTGAAGGTGAAAGGGACTTTAACCAAGGCCCTCAAGATGTAGAGCAAATTGATGCAACGGCAAACGAAGAGGTTAAAAGCTCAATCCTTGAAACGCGTGATGAATTACTACAAGACCCAGGTAAGCTTTTTGATTACATTCGTATTTCTCAAGCGATGAGAGACGGTGAGCTTGTTGGGTATCGATTAAGTCCAGGTAAAGATCCTGCGCTTTTCAAAAAAATGGGACTACAGAATAACGATTTAGCTGTTTCTATCAACGGCTATCAACTAACAGATATGCAACAGGCCATGTCAGCCATTAATGAGCTGCGTAACAGCACCGATGCAAACATTACGATTGAACGTGATGGTGAGCAAATCGATGTTCAATTTAGCCTGCAATAATTTAGCTTTGGAGTTTTAATACAATGGTTAACGCGCTACACCTCAAAAAAATCAGAAAAGGGTTAGCTAAGTACGCGACACTTTTTTTTGCGGCTAGTTTATCTCTCTCGGTGTCAGCCGTTGAGTATGCTGCAAACTTTAAAGGCACAGATATTAATGAGTTTATTAATATTGTGGGTAAAAACCTAAATAAAACCGTCATCATTGATCCTAACGTACGTGGCAAAGTGAATGTTCGCAGCTATGAGTTGATGGATGAAGCACTTTATTACCAATTTTTCTTAAATGTGTTGGAAGTTTATGGCTACTCAGCGGTAGAAATGGATAACGGCATCATAAAAATTGAAAAAAGTTCGGATGCTAAAAAATCAAATGTACCGCTAATAACAAAAGATAATCAAGCGAGCGGCGACATGATGGTTACCCGTGTTGTACGTGTAAAAAATGTCAGCGTGCAAGAGCTTGGTCCTTTAGTTCGTCAATTCAGTGATCAAAAAGATGGTGGTCACGTTGCTAACTTTAATGCAGCAAACGTGATGATGCTAACTGGGCACGCAGCTTCAGTTAACCGCCTGGTAGAAATTATTCGTTCAGTAGACCAAGCCGGTGATAAGCGCGTAGATATTGTTAAATTAAACTTTGCCACAGCAGATGATGTGGTTTCTGTTGTTGAAAACATTTACAAAGACAGCGGCAAAGGCAGCGTGCCAGAGTTTTTGATTCCTAAAGTTGTTGCTGATGGCCGTACCAATAGTGTGATTGTCAGTGGTGAAGGCCAAGCAAGAACACGTGCTATCGAACTGATTAAACGCCTTGATGGTGAACTACAAAATCAAGGTAACACCAAAGTAATTTATTTAAATTACGCCAATTCTGAAGACCTAGTAAAAGTGCTTCAAGGTGTAAGTAAAACACTGGCAGAGGAAGGTCAATCAGGTTCAACTAAAACGCGTAGCCGCAGCCAGAATGAAACCAGCATTGAAGCTCACCCAGATTCGAATTCACTGGTTATTACGGCACAACCTGACACTATGCGCTCTCTCGAGTCAGTTATTGAACGTTTAGATATTCGCCGAGCACAAGTATTGGTTGAGGCGATTATTGTTGAAGTAATGGAAGCCGATGGCGTTAACTTTGGCTTGCAATGGATTTCTGAGCAAGGTGGCATGGTGCAGTTTAATAACGGCAACACAGTACCTGTGGGCTCATTAGCTGTAGCAGCAGAGCAAGCCCGAGATGAAACCGTGACAAAAACTATCACCGGCGACAACACTGAACTTAAAGAATATGATGAAACCGTTGAAGGCGATTTAGGCCCACTTGCTGCTTTACTTGGCGGTATCAATGGCCTTGCCATGGGTATTATTAAAAATGACTGGGGTGCGATAATCCAAGCGGTATCAACAGATACTAACTCAAACATTCTTGCTACGCCATCTGTAACTACGATGGATAACGAAGAAGCATCGATGATTGTGGGTCAAGAAGTGCCTATTATTACCGGTTCGCAAACTGGCTCTAATAACTCAAATCCATTCCAAACGGTTGAGCGCCAAGAGGTCGGTGTTAAGCTTAAAGTAACACCGCAGATCAATGACGGAACGGCAGTACAATTGACCATTGAGCAAGAAGTATCAGGGGTAAGCGGTACAACGTCAGTTGATATCTCAATTAATAAACGCGCAATTAAAACCACCGTGATGGCAGATGATGGCGGCATGGTTGTGTTAGGTGGCTTGATTGACGAAGATGTACAAGAAAGCGTATCTAAAGTGCCATTATTAGGCGATATCCCAATTCTTGGTCACTTATTCCGCTCAACTAGTACCAGTAAGCGCAAACGTAACCTAATCGTGTTTATTCGTCCGACGATCATTCGTGATGGCATTAAGATGAATCAATTAAGCCATAGCAAATATAACTTTATTCGTGGTGAGCAATTTAAACAAAAAGAAGACGGTATTGATTTAATGCCGCTTGAAGAAGCGCCAATTTTACCTGAGTGGAATGATGCGCTTGTACTTCCACCAACGTATGAAGAATACTTAAAACAGCAAAATGCAGACGAGCGCAATAATGACTGAAGCCATCACCCCAGTAAATGAAGAGCTTGAATCATCACTGCACGACAATGAGTTATTAACCAGTGACGATTTAGTTGAGCTACCGCCTAAACGTTTGCCATTTTCGTATGCCAGACGTGCAGGTGTGCTATTAAGTAAGCACAATGATAACTGGGTGGTTTATTACCGTGGAGAGCTTGCGATAGATGTGCTGCTTGAAGTACGACGCATCGCAGGCCACGGATTTACTCTTGAGCAACTCCCTGATGATAAGTTTGAGCTGTTGTTAGAAGCATCCTATCAGCGTGATAGCTCTGAAACACAGCAAATGATGGAAGATATCGGTAACGAGGTTGATTTATTCTCGCTTGCCGAAGAGATGCCGCAAACCGAAGATTTACTTGCTGGTGATGACGACGCGCCAATTATTAAATTGATTAACGCGATGCTCAGTGAAGCGATCAAAGAGGGTGCATCTGATATCCACATTGAAACCTTTGAGCAAGAGCTTGTTATTCGCTTCAGGGTTGATGGTGTTCTAAAAGAAGTGCTTAAGCCAAATCGTAAATTAGCTTCATTACTAGTATCACGTATTAAAGTCATGGCGAAGCTTGATATTGCAGAAAAGCGTATCCCACAAGATGGTCGTATAAGTTTACGTATCGCAGGGCGCGCAGTTGATGTTCGTGTATCAACGATGCCGTCAAGTTTTGGTGAGCGCGTAGTACTGCGTCTACTAGATAAAAACAATGCCCGCCTAAACCTTGAAGACTTAGGAATGACGCTGCGAAATCGTGAGTTGTTTTCTGATTTGATCAGTAAACCTCATGGAATTATTCTGGTGACCGGGCCAACAGGTTCAGGTAAAAGTACCACGCTTTATGCGGGTATGAGCCAAATAAATTCGCGAGACCGTAATATTCTTACTGTTGAAGATCCAATTGAGTATGAAATCCCAGGTATTGGCCAAACGCAAGTAAATGCCAAGGTAGACATGACATTTGCTCGCGGCTTACGCGCTATATTACGTCAAGATCCCGATGTGGTCATGGTCGGTGAGATCCGTGATTTAGAAACGGCGCAAATTGGTGTGCAAGCTTCACTTACAGGTCACTTAGTAATGTCCACGCTGCATACAAACACCGCAGCCGGTGCTATATCACGTATGGAAGATATGGGTGTAGAGCCATTCTTATTATCATCGTCATTACTGGGCGTACTTTCGCAGCGATTAGTGCGTACATTGTGCGATAGCTGTAAAGAAGCACACACTGCGGATGAGCGAGAATGCGAATTACTCGGTGTGCCAACTGCAAACCCACCGACTATTTATCGTGCTGTAGGTTGTGAAGAATGTAACTTTAATGGTTACCGTGGTCGTACTGGTATTCATGAGTTATTAGTGGTTGACGAGGCCGTACGCGAACTTGTGCACAGTGGTAAAGGTGAGCAAAGCGTTGAAAAGTATATTCGTAAACACACACCAAGCATTCGACAAGATGGTTGTAGCCGTGTGTTAGACGGTAAAACAACCCTTGAAGAAGTATTACGTGTTACCCGTGAGGAAGGCTAATGGCTGCGTTTGAGTATCGTGCGCTTGATGGTCGCGGAAAAGAAAAAAAAGGTATTCTAGAAGCGGATACAGCAAAGCAAATACGTCAATCTTTGCGCGAGCAAGGCCTTACGCCTTTAGAAGTAGTACCCGCAGCAGAGGGTGATAAGCAAGTGAAAGGGGCAAAACAATCCCTTTTTTCTGGCATGTTTAAATCTAAAATATCAACCTCAGATCTTGCGCTGATCACACGTCAATTAGCCACGCTTATTCAATCATCCTTGCCTGTGGAAGGCGCTGTAATGGCTGTTGCGGAGCAATGTGAAAAGCCGCGTTTAAAACGTATGCTTATGTCGGTGCGCTCAAAAGTTGTTGAAGGCTATACATTAGCGGATGGTATGTCAGAGTTTCCGCATGTGTTTGATAATTTGTACCGTGCAATGGTGGCAGCTGGCGAAAAGTCAGGGCATCTCGATGCCGTACTAAATCGTTTAGCTGATTACACTGAGCAACGCCAGCATATGCGCAGTCAAATTACTCAAGCTATGGTTTATCCTGTCATCTTAGTGATATTTGCCATTGGTATTGTGTCGGTTTTATTAGGTACTGTGGTACCAAAAATACTTAAAACCTTTGAAAAGTCTAAACAAGTATTACCATGGACGACTGAGTGGGTAATGGCGGCAAGTAACTTTGTACAAAATTACTGGTTGGTATCACTCGTTGTGATTACCGCGTTGGCCATAGGTATTAAACATGCACTAAAACAGCCAAAAATTCGTTTTTGGTATGATGCTAAAATTTTAGTGATGCCAGGTATTGGCAAAGTTGCACGTAGTATTAATACTGCACGTTTTGCCCGTACTCTAAGTATCTTATCATCCAGTTCAGTGCCTTTACTTGAGGGCATGCGTATTTCGGGTGGGGTATTGGTTAACGAAAAAATTAAAAAAGCCGTTGGTGATGCAGCAACTCGTGTCAGTGAGGGGGCTAGCTTGCGTGCATCATTACAGGAGACAAAATTGTTTCCGCCGATGATGCTACACATGATAGCAAGTGGTGAAAAATCGGGTGAGCTTGAGCAAATGCTCGAGCGCGCTGCCAACAATCAAGACCGTGAGTTTGAAACCATGGTAAATGTCTCGCTAAAACTCTTAGAGCCTGCGATGATAGCGTCGATGGCAGTCATTGTTTTATTTATCGTCATGGCTATTTTGCAGCCAATAATGGCAATGAATAAAGCAATAGGGCTTTAACCGATTCAAGGATTTGTAACAAGCGCGTTGTTACAGTGATTAATTAATAAGAAAACAGAGGTACGAACGTGAATAAACAATCAGGTTTCTCATTACTCGAAGTTATGGTGGTACTGGTTATCATTGGCATGATTATGTCAATCGTGGCACCTAATATTATGGGTCAGCAAGAAGAAGCAGCTATCGATAAAGCGCACTTAGATATACAGCAGTTAGAAGATGCTATGAGTCTTTATAAGTTAAAAAACAAAGCTTATTTAACAACTGAACAAGGTTTAGAAGGATTGGTCGATAAAACCAGTATTGAGCCTGTTCCTCGTCGTTTCCCTGACGGTGGCTTTATTTCTAAGTTACCTGAAGATCCATGGGGCAATCCATACCAGTTAATCAGCCCGGGAGAAGTGGGTAAGATTGATATTTTCTCTATGGGGCCTGATGGCGAAGCCGGTACTGATGACGATATCGGTAACTGGGATGAAGAAAAACAGTAATGACTAATACTAGCAAGGCGTTTCAAAGCGTGACATGTGGTTTGTTATGTTAATGAGCCGCGTAAGCTTGCGCCAAACTAAGCCGCCCTCGTATAAGCGAGGGTTTAGCTTAATTGAAATTTTAGTGGTGTTGGTTGTGATAGCCTTCGCCACCAAAATGGTGGTATACAGCCTTGATGGAGGAGCTGAAGACGCTCTCGAAAAGCAAGCGCTGAGGCTGCATACCACCATTAATATGGCTTCTGAATTCGCTATTTTAAACCAAGTAGAGTTAGGCTTTCACATCGATGAGGATGTGTTTGAATTTTTAGTTTTTGACGGTGATAAATGGGTAACATTCGATCGCGAAGAGTTATTTGAACCCTTAACAATTACTGAAGAGTTTAAATTAACGCTAAACCTAGAAGACTTGGCTTGGGCACAAGAAAACTTATTAGAGCAGTCTAATTGGCGTGAGCTAATGGGCTCAGATGACGAGGAAAGTTTACTTGAGCTAAAAAAGCTTAAAATTCCACAAGTGCTTATTCTCTCTTCGGGTGAAATAAGTGCTTTCCAATTGATTTTTGAACTCCAAAAGCAACCAGAGCCTGTGTATTTCATTGAGGGCGAGTTTCTAGCGCCTGTCAACTTGCGTCGAGAGCCAGAGTAATGCGTGTAATTAAAGGGTTTACCTTACTCGAAGTAATGGTTGCACTGAGTATTTGTGCGCTTGCTGGTATTGCCGCCATGCAAGCTACTGGTGAGCATATAAACCACTTATCAAGCCTTGAGGAGCAAACTTATGCTTCGTGGGTCGCCGAGAATGTAATGGTTGAGCAGCGAGCAAAAGGGAGTCAGTGGCAAGGGAAAAATGGCGCAAAAGGCACAGAAAACATGGCGGGCATTGATTGGTACTGGCGCCAAGATGTCATCGCAACCGCAGATAAAAGCTTTTTGAAAGTCACTATCAATGTCTTCACCGATGAAAAATTAGAACAACCAGTGTACGAGTTAACGAGCTATTTAAACAAAGGTGGTACTCGGTGAAGCAGCGTGGTTTTACACTTCTTGAAGTTATGGTGGCGCTGGGGATCCTTGCTTTTGTCGTGCTAGCAACTCATCAAATTTTAGACTCTACAACGAAGGCTAAAGAAGCATCGGATGAGAAAATTGCCGAGTTGAATGGCTTGCAAACTACGTTTAGGTTGATGGACCAAGATTTTAGCCAAATGACAAAGCGCGAAGTGCGTAATCAATCTGGCGATATACAAGAAAGCTATATTTTAGCTGGGCGATATACATTGGACAGCCAGTACGATGGTATCGGGTTTGTGCGAGATGGCTGGGTTAACCCTATAAACTTACTGCCACGTTCTGAGCTGCAAGCAGTAGGTTACCGTGTTATTGACGATAAACTTGAACGCGTTTATCGCGTATACGTTGATCAGCTTGATAACACCGAGCCCCGTTCACAAGTTATTTTAAGTGATATCGAAGACCTCAAATTTGAGTTTTTAGACGATAAAAATGAATGGCAAGAGCAATGGGAAATCAAAGCATTGCCAAAAGCTGTGGCGGTGACGATTCAACAAATCGATCAAGAGCCACTTAAACGTGTATTTTTGGTGCCGGGTAATGGCAAAGTAACCGTATCTACTGCTCGTGCAAATAATGGCGATAGTGGGGCGGGCAATCGAACAAGCAATCAAGGTCAGCGAGGAAATGGCTGATGGCGATTAAATCATCCCGTGGTGCAGCACTTGTTATTGTTTTATTTATTGTCGCTTTAGCCTCTATCTTAGCTGTTGAAATGAGTGCTAACTTAATGGTGCAAGTACAACGTAGTACAAACATTCAAGGTCATCAGCAGGCTAAGTGGTACGCCTATGCGGCTGAAGAGTTAGCCATTAAGGCTTTACTACAAAGTAAAAAAGATGATCCAGACAAAACAACATTGCAGCAAGTTTGGGCGCAACAAGCTGGAGTGCCTTTTCCTGTTGATAACGGGACTATTGAAGGGGCTATTACTGATCTTCAAGCATGCTTAAATTTAAATGCACTAAGGGCTGAAGCCCCAACGAGTGGGAAAGTGAAAACCAACCTAGCACACACCGCTTTATTGGAATTGCTAAAAAACATTGAAGATTTACCTGCTGATGAATCTGAAGAAAGCATGGCCGATAGCGTGTATGACTGGTTAGATAAAGACAGCATTACCTATCGCTCTGGCGCTGAAGAGGATGAGTACTCTTCGCGAGATTACCCTTATTTGACGGCAAATAATTACTTTGCATCGACGTCTGAATTGCGGTTAATTCGTGGTTTTAACCCATTAGTTATGGAAAAACTGTTACCGTTTGTCTGTGTTATACCGGGTAGCGAACTACTTGCAATTAATGTTAATACACTCGATCCAGAACATGCACTTTTATTGAGTGCCTTCATTGATGGCTTAGATGAGTCTGGAGCACAAAGCGTACTTGCTGCGCGACCAGATGAAGGTTTCAGTGATATAGAAGAATTTTTTGAGCAGATAAATCAACAAGGGGCAAGAAACGTCAAGTCCATTGAGAAACTGTTCACTATCAATAGCGAATATTTTAAACTACAAGCGCAAGCTGAATTTGTAGAGCTGCGTTTTTCGATGACCACTTTACTACATGCCAAAGATGGCGAAGTAACTATACTGGCGCGAAAATTTGGAGGCGTACAGTGACAGAAATACTCTTGATCCGCACGGGTCAAACCCAGCAAGATCGTATTAATTGGTTGGTATATTCACCATTAGAACAAGAAATAATTGCCAGCGGCGAAGTGCCTCATGCTGAGCATTTAAGTGAATTGACTGACAAAGCAAAACAGCGTGAAGTTGTTGTCTTGCTGCCAAGCGATCAGGTTCAGTTAAAAACAGTTGAACTACCCACTAAATGGAATCGTAAGTTAGAACAAGCATTACCGTATATGCTTGAAGAAGATATTGCGTGTGATATTGACGACTTATTTATTGCGATTGCAGAGCCTACTCAGATTGAAGATAAACATGCTATCAATGTCGCTATGACCGACCGCGAGTGGTTTGAAAGTTGGCTTGATACCTTTGCTGAGCATAATATTGATATCATCAAACTGATACCCGATGCATTATTATTACCAACCTCTGAAAACGGGATTAGTGCAATTGAGTTAAACGCTCAATGGTTGTGTAAGTATGGTGAATGGCACATCAGTGCAGTTGAGTCTTCTTGGATGGCTGAGTATTTAACGGCACTTGGCAATCCAGAAGTGGCGCATTACAGCCCCGCAACAGATTTTCCAGAATCAGTGTCCTTAACTGCCCAAACAGCGGACTATGATTTGCCTTTAGCGTTATTTGCTAAACAATTACCAACAACAAAGTTTAATTTACGCCAAGGCCCATACCAGCTAAAGAAAAAGACACCACTTTGGTGGGGGCACTGGAAAGGGGTTGCCATTGCAGCCAGTATCGCTTTGGTCAGTTCTGTGGTTATTAAAGGGTTTGAGCTATATCACCTTAACAGTGAGCTTGAAGTAGCCAAGTCGAAGGTTGTTGAGCGTTATAGTAAGGCTTTTCCTGGCAAGACTGTACGACCTCACCTCATCAGAAGCCAAATTAGAGGTGAGCTAGCAAAGATTGAAGGTGGAAGCAGTGCTGGCTTTTTAGAATTAACCAGTGAGCTCGTTACTGTGTTTAGCCAAGTAAACGATTTTACACCAGAAACCCTACGTTATGATCAACGTCGTAATGAGTTGCGAATTCGTGCTCGCGGTAAAGACTTCCAAACCTTTGGTAAAGTTAAATCGATTTTAGAACAACGAGGCTTAACAGTTGATCAAGGGTCATTAAATAATGATGGTGACTTTGTAGTTGGTGAATTAAAGCTTGGAGGTGCTGCATGAAACAGCAACTTGAAAAATATTGGCACTCTTTAAAAGATCAAGAGCAGCAATTGGTTATGGTTGCAGGCGGTATTTTTGTTGTTTTCGTTTTGGTGATGGGTATTTTCAGACCGCTAAATAATTCCATTGCACAAGCGCAGGCAGATCACATAAAGCAACAAGAGCTATTAACGTGGGTTGATAGCAGTATTGTTAAACTAAAAGCTGCGGGCAGTCGCTCTATTAGCAACAACAAAAATTTAAGCCAAATTGTCAATGCGACGCGTGGACGCTTTGATATCACCATCAGCAAAATGCAACCAAGTGATAACTCACTGCGCTTAACCATCGATTCTGTCCAATTTAACAAGCTTGTTGAATGGCTTGATGAAATGGTCAATAACGAAGGCGTGCAGATTGAGAATTTAGATCTTAGCCGTGATGACAAGCAAGGTTATGTGCGTGTTAGCCGACTGGTATTAGAGAAGTAATAATGAAAAAAACAGCATTTCTTATAGTTATATTTATTTTTAGTTTTATTGTTTTTGCTTTATTAAAAACACCCGCAGCTGTTGCGGTTAATCTTGCAAGCAGCCATTTGCCTAAAGGGCTCGAGATTGGCAAGGTATCAGGCAGTGTGTGGCAAGGTCGCATAATGCAGTTACGTTTTGATGGTGAGCAAATTAATAACCTCAGTTGGGATTTTTCAGCGTTGGCGCTCCTAACAGGTCAGCTGTCTGGTAATCTTAAATTTGGCAATATTAGAGATGCATCGGATATTTCAGGCCGAGGTAATTTCAGCTACGGTTTACTTGATCAATCCATTGTACTTACCGATGCCACATTGAGGTTAAGCGTAGAGCGAGCAATGAAGCGTTTGCAGTTACCGTTACCTATTAATGCTAAAGGCCGCGTTATTGTGGATTTAAATGAGTATGATTCTGGTGCTCCATATTGCAATACTTTGACTGGGGAAATTGCAAGTCCTAACATAGATGTGCAAGGTTTATCCGGTTGGTTTAGTATCGGCCCATTGAGTGGGCAGTTGAGTTGTAAGTCTGGTGATATTGCAGTGTTAGTTGACCCTGATAATCGTTTAGGGCTGGAAGCTGATGCTGTATTAAAAGCTAATTTAGATTTTAAAGTAGCTGGCTTTATTAAACCGGATCTTACTTTGCCAAAAGAAGTTCATGATGCGGTTCAGCTTCTATTTCGTGCCGACAGTGATGGTCGTTACCTCCTTGATATTTAATGGTTGATTGAGTTTTTCATGCAAATACCCGCATTCACAGAGCAACACGCAGAACAGTTAAATAATTTTTTAGCAGGGCACAGTCAAGCAATGACCCTACCACAAAGCCAAGGTTATTTGTTTGCTGTCATTTGCTCACCAGAGCCATTAGATGTTCACGAGTGGCTTGAAGTAATTGTACCTAATACACAAGGTCAGCTAGATGAAGAAATCTTATTTTCTTTTATGGCGTTGTATCACCAAATAAGTGAGCAAGTATATGAAACCGGGTTCAAGTTACCTGTATCGCTAAAGCATCATGCTGATAATGATAGTTACCTCGATTTAGATGATTGCCAAATGTGGTGTCAGGGTTTTATTCAAGGGGCACAGGTTTATTACAATAAGTTGAGCCAAGTAACAGGCTTAGATGCGGCCTTATTAGAGGCTTTGCAAACAGCGTATGCTAGTTTAGGTTTTTTTGCGTTAGACGCTGATGTAATAGCCGCGATTGCTAAGCAGAATAATCTATCTGAAGTACAGTTAGCGCAGAGTCAGTATGAATTGATGGGCGATTTCGCGTTAGGGTTTGCTGAATTAATAGAGATAGTTGCTGTTCAAAGTGGGCTATACACAGAAGACGACGAAACTTGGAACTAGGTTAACCTAGTTCCAATACTATTTCGGTACAGCCCTTAGGGCACTTTGCAACCCCTTGGCCTGGCTTAGGGGTTTTTAGATCCAGTGTTAAAATACCTTGGCATTTCTCACACTTCACTGTATTTCCTTTCGCCAGCTTTTTTAGCAGATTCTTGTGCTGATTAAACGACGCACTGCTTTTCTTTGTTAACGCTGAAAAGTCCACTATTTACCTCGACGCTCAGCAAGCGACTCTGCGGCAATTTTACAGACTGTGTTTAGTCGATCTTCATAAAAGTATAAGTTGAGATCGTTGCTGCGGCAGTAGCGAGTATGAAAAAGTTGTAATTGCTCATCTGTCTGCAACGTTTCTTCTAAATACTCAAGTTCAGAATCAGAGAGTGAGAGTGCTGACTTGATTCTGTTTTTAGCCATGTTTGCAGCAGGCCCACGATTAATATTACTGGCATCACTTAAAATGCCAACACCTTGGCCAAGTAGTTTTTCTCTTGGTTCTTTTATCATCGGGTGGTCGATTGTAAATAATGCCAGTACGACGATGACAAGAAAAAGAAATTTTTTCATAGTTTAATTAACTTTGATCTGAACGGGTAAGAGTTGAACAACAGTGTAATAAAATGCACCTTTATAAAGCAAGTGACTAAGATGAATAATTAATGGCAATCAAAGCCAGCTTTTTTAGGCAGACTTGATATAATGCGTAAGAACGATTAGATTTTTCAGAAATCTCTGAACGTTACTAGGCTAACGTTCAATTTTGCACTATTTTTACAGTTAAGGTTCGCTACTTAGCATGTATAGTTTGCAAGAATGTTCGATTATTATTCTCCAAAGGCGTTGAGGGACTTCGATGGACAAGCAAATAAAAGTAAAGAATATACCTACAGAGGTAAAGATTGAAAGGCCTGATCTTAATGCCCCTGAGGACAGGTTTAATCCCCGAAATCGTATATATGTACGTGCAGTAACAGGCTTGCATCAACTGCTAAGGCAGCGTATTGGTTTTATCGGCATGCTCGCATTTATGGCGCTACCGTGGATAAACTTTAACGGCCAGCAAGCTGTTTTGTTTGATTTGATTGGGCAAAAGTTTAATATTTTTGGCCTTACATTATGGCCTCAAGATTTTACAATCCTTGCGTTTATTCTCATGCTATCAGCTTTTGCTTTATTCTTGGTGACAACCTTTTATGGGCGAGTGTGGTGTGGTTATACCTGCCCACAAACGGTGTGGACGTTTATCTTTATTTGGTTTGAAGAAAAGTTTGAAGGCACAGCCAATCAACGTAAAAAGCTTGATCAACGGCCCATGGACTTTGATAAGTTTTGGCGAAAGACTGCCAAACACAGTAGTTGGATCGCTTTTTCTTTATATACGGCGCTTTCTTTTGTTGGCTATTTTACACCTATAAGAGAGCTGCTCCCTGACTTTGTTACCTTAAATGTGGGCGGTTATGCATTGGTCAGTATTATCGTATTTACGGTGTGTACTTACGGTAATGCAGGGTGGATGCGTGAGATTATGTGCTTACATATTTGCCCTTATTCACGCTTTCAATCAGCGATGTTCGACAAAGACACATTTACTGTAAGTTATGATGAGCAGCGCGGTGAAAACCGTGGTCCTCGCTCTCGTAAACAAGACCCAAAAGAACTCAACCTAGGTGATTGCATTGATTGTAACTTGTGCGTACAAGTATGTCCCACGGGTATTGATATTCGAAATGGTCTACAAGCTGAGTGTATCAACTGTGGGGCCTGTATTGATGCGTGTGATGGGGTAATGGATAAGATGAACTATCCGCGTGGGCTTATTTCATATACCACAGAGCGCAATTTAGAAACGCCGGATAATAAAACCAATCCGATGCGCCCTAAAATAATAGGTTACATCGTTATTCTAGTGCTTTTAACTTCAGCGCTGGTGGCGAACATTGTGCTCCGCAAGCCTATGGACTTAGATATTATCCGTGATAGAAACCAGTTGTACCGTGTTGACTTTAATGGGCTAGTTGAAAATACGTATACCCTTAAAGTGATCAACAAAGCGCAATATGAGCAGAGTTTTAATGTAAAAGTTCAAGGGCTAGAAAACTTTGAATACATAGGTAAGCAAACATTTACTGTACAAGCGGGTGAATCACATAACGTTCCATTGTCATTAGTGATGGATCCTTATGATTTGAAAAGACCAGTAACGAAGTTTAACTTTGTTTTATCACCAACAAATGATCCGAGTTCGCAAATTTCGCAGCCGAGTAACTTTTTTAAAGCGCGATAGTTAAGTACACTAACATAAATTAAAAAGCGGGATTTTCCCGCTTTTTTTATATTGATGAGAATTATGAGTAAATTTAGCTTTGAAGGTTTGACACCTGACTCAATATTGGATGCAGTTGAGAGTATTGGTATTTATGCTGAGTCTGGTTTATTAGCGTTAAACAGTTACGAAAATCGGGTTTATCAGTTTAAAGCTGAAGATGGAAACCGCTATGTCGTGAAGTTTTACCGCCCCGAACGCTGGAGTAAAGCACAAATTTTAGAAGAGCATCGGTTTACGTTTGAACTCGCTGAGGCTGAAGTACCGGTTGTCGCGCCTATTATCCATAATGGTGAAAGTTTATTTGAACATAACGGGTCTCTTTTTACCTTGTTCCCGAGTGTAGGTGGGCGCATATTTGAAGTTGATAATCTCGATCAATTAGATGTTTTAGGGCGTTTAATAGGGCGTATGCATCAAGTTGCACATGCTAGTGAGTTTAGTCAACGTCCCGTGATGGGATGCGATGAATATTTAGATACAGCTAAAATTCAGTTACAAAGTAGTAATCTCGTCCCTAGTAGTCTTGCGACTGCATTCTATACCATTCTTGATATGGTGATTACTGAGACTAAAGCGCAGTATCATGATGTTAAGACAATTCGCCTGCATGGTGACTGCCATGCAGGGAATATACTTTGGGCTGGGGATGCACTTATGTTTGTGGATTTAGATGATAGCCGCCAGGGCCCAGCCATCCAAGATTTATGGATGATGCTCAGTGGTGATCGAAATAACCAGCTGTTACAGTTAGATACCCTAGTCGCTGCGTATGAAGAATTTTGCGACTTTGACCACTCTCAACTCAAATTAATTGAACCTTTACGTGCGATGCGTATGATTCATTATATGGGGTGGTTAGCTAAACGGTGGGATGATCCTGCATTTCCAAGGAACTTTTCATGGTTTGCAGATGACAAATACTGGGAGCAGCAAATTTTAGCACTGAAAGAGCAGTACTCTGCACTAAAAGAGCCGCCGCTAAAATTATTGCCATAAAAATTATTTTAAAAAGTTAATAGAGAGTCCAATGCTTAAAAAATTAAAATTGAGTTTATTACTATTGTGTTTACCTTTTGCCGCGCTGGCTGCAGATTTTAAGGCCGGTGACCAATACACAGTGTTAGATATTGAAAAAAGCAGCACACCGCAGGTGACAGAGTTTTTCTCATTTTATTGCCCTCATTGCTTTAAATTTGAACCTGTTGCAAAGGCGCTAGAGAAAAGCCTACCTTCAGGCGCAGAGTTTGTTAAAAGCCATGTTAATTTTTTAGGTGGCTTATCTCCACAAGTACAAAGCAATTTGAGCTATGCCTACATTATTGCCAAGCAAAATGGAAAGGGTGAGCAAGTTGCAGATCAAATCTTTAAAAGCATTCACGTTCAGCGTGCTCCCCTTGATAATATTAAAGACGTTAAGCAGCTGTTAGAGTTAAATGGTATCGATAACGCAAAGTTTGACCAAGAGATTGCGAGTATGCCAGTCATCGCGGCTGAGCGAGCAATGCAAGATAAGCAAAAGAAGTTTTCAAAATTGGGTGCTTTAACGGGCGTGCCAACTTTTATCGTTAATGATAAATATAAAATCAATATTAATACCATCAAGAGTCAACAGCAGCTTGATGAGTTAGTTGCCTTTTTATTAAAACAATAAGCGATTAAAACAATAATTTTTGGAGTGAATGAATTATGATTAAATTAGTTAAGGCTGGATTGCTGGCACTATTGTTACCTCTAGCTGCAACTGCGGCGCCATCGAAGTATGAAGAGGGTGTGCATTACGAAGTTGTATCTGAGCGAGCGAGTAAAAAGCCAGAAGTAAAAGAGTTCTTTTCATTTTACTGCCCTGCATGTAATAACTATGAATCGCTGTTGGATGAAGTTAAGCCTAAACTTGATAAAAGTGTTAAGTTTAAGAAAAGCCATGTTGATTTTGTCGGCGTACGTAATGCTGAAAATCAGCAAATGATCTCTCAAGCACTCGCAACCGCTGAAGTGTTGCCGCAAAAAGATGCATTAATTGCTGCCATGTTTAATCATATTCATGCAAAGCGCGCCAAGTTCAATGAGCTTGCTGACATTAAAGATGTATTCGTAGCGCAAGGCGTTGACGGCGACAAATTTGATAAAGTTTATAAAAGCTTTTCAGTACGTACTATGTCTTCAAAAATGAAGCGTGAACAAACTTATTATCAAGAAAAAGGTGCATTAAGAAGTGTGCCGACATTTATCGTTAACGGTAAATATAAGCTTAATCTAGGTCGTGAAACTGGAATTACAGCGCCGGAAGATATCAGTAAGTTGATTAACTACTTAGCGGCAAAGTAACCGAGTCACAGTAATATAATTAAGAAGCTCCGTTCGCGGAGCTTTTTTATTGGACAAACAATGAAAAAAATACTTGTTTCAAGCTGCTTACTTGGTGCCCCCGTACGTTACGATGGTAAAGGGCAGGAGCTTGCTCATCCACAAATAACTACATGGCAATTACAAGGGCGAATTATGCCTCTTTGTCCTGAGGTTGCTGGTGGGTTGCCTATCCCTAGAGCGCCAGCCGAGATCAGGCACGGTAAAGTGATTACAAATGACGATGAAGATGTAACAGCTGCATTCAGGTTAGGCGCGAAGAAGGCCTTACAATTATGTATGTCTCATAATATCCGCTTTGCACTGCTAAAAGAATCAAGCCCATCATGTGGTCGTAATACAATTTATGATGGCTCGCATCAGGGTATTAAAGTTGCGGGAATGGGGTTAACGGCGGCATTACTAGAACAAAATGGTATTAAAGTATTTAGTGAGATACAAATGCCAGCACTTTTAAAAGCGCTGGCTGCATGCTGAACAGTTTATTTCTTTTGTAAGAAAACACCCGATTCGATGTGATGGGTATAAGGGAACTGGTCAAAAATGGCAAAACGTTTTACTTCATGGGTTTGACATAAATGCTCTAAATCTCGTTCAAGTGTATCTGGGTTGCATGAGATATAAATAATGTTTTCATAGTTAGCGACTAAATCACATGTCAGCGTATCCATTCCAGCCCGCGGTGGATCGACAAGGATAGTTTGGCAATCATAACTTTTTAGATCAATCCCTTCTAAGCGTGAGAACGTACGCTCACCATTCATAGCTTGAGTAAATTCTTCACTCGACATACGGATAATATCTAAATTAGTCACATTATTTTTTGCAATATTATATTGAGCTGAGTGCACCGATGACTTTGAGATTTCTGTTGCAAGTACTCGATCAAATGAGCCTGCCAATGCAATGGAGAAGTTACCATTACCACAGTAGAGCTCTAGCAAGTCGTTTTTAAGTGGCGCGCATAACTGTTGCGCCCACTCCAGCATTTTTATATTTACCTTAGCATTTGGCTGAGTAAAACTGTTTTCAACTTGTTGGAATATTAATTCTTGGCCATTGACGGTTAAGCGCTCTGTGACAAAGTCTTCACCTAGTACTTCTTTTTGTTTACGAGCACGACCGATAAAATCAATTTTAAACGTCTTGCTCAGTTTAGCTTTAAGTGCTTTTATTTCTGCCATCCATTGTTCATCAAGTGGCTTATGGTAAAGCAGGCTAACTAATATCTCACCGCTTAAAGTAGACAGGTAATCAATTTGGAATAATTTACGGCGTAAAACTTCGCAGCCTTTTAAGTTGTCGATCATGGCGGTCATTACATCACCAATTAAAGGTGCTGCAGGGTCAAAGGTATCAACACGTATTTTTTCTTTTGTAGCTTGATCAAACATAATGTGGAATAAATCGTCACCTTCATGCCATACTCTAAATTCAGCGCGTTGACGATAGTGAATAGGCTCAGAGCCAAATACTTCTAATTGCTCAACACCAAAACGTTGGAATTGCGCAATGATACGTTGCTCTTTCTCGTTCAACTGCGCATCGTATATTGATGTATCTATCTTAATCACTGCCATTATGCTTGCTACCTTTTTCTTTAAACTACTTATCGGCGCTATTGTAGGGGGCAGAGAGTATTTGTCTAGTTTTGCGTAATGAAAGGTGATGTTTTTTTGTACATTTATCTTTAGTTATTTTAGTTCAGGCCGATAACAAAGAATGCAACTATAGGAGTCGGATCATGAAAATTGGCAATTTTGGCTATGTGCCTAACAATAACGTCAATCAAAACAGTAACAAAGCCGGTGCACTGCAGCAACCGACAATACAATCTCCCCAAGATAGTTATCAGCAACGTGGTAAAGAGCTCGCTGCCAAAGTGCTAGGTGAGAAAATGGCTGAAGCGCTGGGCTTGCCTGTAGTGGAAGAGAAAAAAGATAAACCCCTGTTTGATTTTGAAGAAATTGTTAAAAACGTTTTAGGGTTTGTTACGGGTGCCGTAAAAAAAGCGCAAGCTGATGGTGCCGATGACGATCAGCTTAAAGAGATGCTTGGTGCAGCACGTAAGGGTGTTCAAACCGGGATCGATGGTGCTGTCGACGAATTAAAAGGTACGGGTGTTTTTAATGATGAAATTGAGCAGGGCATTGAAAAGTCAAAAGAGGGGATTTTCAAAGGCCTTGATGACTTTGAAGAGGATTTATTTAATCCAAAACCTGATTCTGTCAGTGTCAGCCAAGCCCAATATCTAAGTTTAAGTAATAATGCAGAGTATAAATTCACAACTGCTGAAGGCGATGAAGTGAGCATAAGCTTTGCAGATGCTTTCAAACAACAGTCAGCAAGTAGTTATCAGCGCTCCGGTGAGAATGAAGGGTTTGCACGAGAGTCATCACAATCTCGCGATTTATCGTTTAGTATGTCTGTAAATGGTGACTTAAATGAAGATGAGCAAGAAGCCATCAACGCCTTAATGGAAGATCTTCAAAGTGTGAGTCAAACCTTTTTTGGTGGCGACCTAGATGAGGCTTTTGAGCAGGCACAAGAACTGAATCTCGGGAATGAGCAGCTGGTGGCCTTTTCGATGGACTTAAAGCAAACTAAAACGTTTGCGTCCATAAAAGGTTATGAAGAGAACAGACCAGCCCCAGAGAAAGATATCGCAAATAAAGTAGCCCCTTTTAATGACGACTTAAAAGAGTCATTTAACAAAGCAAATGAACTTGGCTTACAAAATCAATTATCAGGTATTCTTCAGTGGTTAAACCAAGACCAAGAAGAGATTGGCAAGCTTGTTGATTATACAAAAGCAATGTTTGAACAAATGAATAACTTGCGTGATACGGTATCTGAAGCTTAGGCTTTATTTTACAAAGAGTGCATGGCAAACTGCTCAGCTTAAATTAAGTCTGGAGCTAGTAGTTTGTCATCACATATTTTAGTATTCGATTCAGGTATTGGTGGGACAACGGTACTTGATCATATTCAAGCATTAATCCCTAATGCCTCTTTTAGCTATTTTATGGATAACGCTTACTTACCTTACGGTGAATTAAATTCGCAACAGATTATTGCAAGGCTAACTTCTCTTTTACATTTCATCGAAAACGAAAACCTTCACGTTGATATATTGGTAATAGCGTGTAATACGGCATCAACATCAGCATTAGCAGCCATTAGAGCGTTAACCACTATACCTATAGTCGGTGTGGTACCGGCAATTAAACCAGCTGCAAGTATAACCAAAAGTAAACGTATTGGCTTATTAGCCACACCAGCAACCACACGTAGCATATACACAAAGCAGCTTATTGAAAATTATGGGCAAGGGGTTACCGTTGACTTATATAGCAGTGTCGAACTTGTGGCTATTGCAGAGCAGCTTTATCTTAATGATGAATATAGTAAAGTAAGATTCGAACAAGAGATGCAGAGGTTAAAAGTTCATAAAGATACAGATGTACTTGTTCTTGGGTGTACTCACTTTCCTATATTAGCCAAACATATAGATAGCTATTACGCAGGGGTAATACAGTTACTAGATTCAGGTGCAGCAATTGCCAATAGAGTAAAAGCGTTATTAAATGAAGATAACGAAAAGCGGCTTGAGCCTTATGTTTTAGCAGAGCAAAAAAAACCGCTGCATTATTATGCAACGGCTTCTGTATTAACGACTAAGCTAAATATAGTCAGTGTTAAGCTGATTGATTAGTCTCAGTACGGATTGAGCTTGCATCATCATCTTGTTTTTGTTTCGCTTCACGAACTTTTAGCGTTCGCTGTTGAAACTCACTATCATTTAATTTAGTTATTGCATTGTCTGCATCAGATTCTGCCATTTCAACAAAACCAAAGCCGCGACGCTTGCCCGTGTTTTTATCCTTTAATAGGCGAACGTTGAAAACTTTACCTTGTTCTTCGAATAAAGCACGAACAACACTTTCATTTGCACGATAAGGAAGATTGCCAACATAAAGTGTTTTTGTTTTTACTTCAGCTTCTTCAACTACGTCAGATGACATCGCGCCAACAACAAGACCACCAACTATTACACCTACGGCAAACAGCAAGCCAGAGCTTAGTGCTAAACTTGAAAGTGCAAAGTTGACTATAACAAAACCAATAACAGCAAGAACAACTAAAGAGATAAGAGATTTTTGATCGGGTAATTTCATTTTGATCTACCAATAAACAGGAAATAAACATTAATTTAACATTGTGAACTTGCTATCTTAACGCGATAAATAAACATATCAATGTTATTTATGTGAAATTATTAAATTTACGTTAGAAAATGGGCTTAAAACTCGCGTTGAGTGACTATTTATCGGGTTTTTGAGTGCTTTTTGAGCGAACAGTTAAAAGTTTTAAAAAAAGGGTTGATCTGTTTTTGGATCTCCCTATAATGCGACCCCACTGAGACGGCAGAGCAGGCAACGCTTAGCGAGGCAAGCAAGTCACTTAGTAAGTCGAGTAAAACTTGAGTTTAGATTTTTTAAAAAGTTTAAAATTAAGTGTTGACAAAAAAATAGGAAAGCGTAACATGCGCAGCCCTAGCGAGATAAAG
>NZ_PDUS01000039.1 GCF_002723455.1 Pseudoalteromonas sp. 3D05
GTGTAAGTTCGATTTAATCAAACTTACTAAAATTTGGAATTTCTGATAATAAAGTAATCTTATCTACTTTAGTTATATTAACTTCTTCGCTTGTTTCACTATCACATAAAACGCGTTTGGCGTTGTATGGTTAAGCCTCACGGGTAATTAGTACAAGTTAGCTTAACATGTCACCATGCTTCCACATCTTGCCTATCAACGTTGTAGTCTTCAACGGCCCTTCAGAGACTTTAAAAGTCTAGTGAGAACTCATCTCGAGGCCTGCTTCGCGCTTAGATGCTTTCAGCGCTTATCAGTTCCGAACGTAGCTACCGGGCAATGCCATTGGCATGACAACCCGAACACCAGCGGTTCGTTCACTCCGGTCCTCTCGTACTAGGAGCAACCCCTCTCAATTCTCAAACGCCCACGGCAGATAGGGACCGAACTGTCTCACGACGTTCTAAACCCAGCTCGCGTACCACTTTAAATGGCGAACAGCCATACCCTTGGGACCGACTTCAGCCCCAGGATGTGATGAGCCGACATCGAGGTGCCAAACACCGCCGTCGATATGAACTCTTGGGCGGTATCAGCCTGTTATCCCCGGAGTACCTTTTATCCGTTGAGCGATGGCCCTTCCATTCAGAACCACCGGATCACTATGACCTACTTTCGTACCTGCTCGACGTGTCTGTCTCGCAGTTAAGCTGGCTTCTACCATTACACTAACCGTACGATGTCCGACCGTACTTAGCCAACCTTCGTGCTCCTCCGTTACTCTTTGGGAGGAGACCGCCCCAGTCAAACTACCCACCAGGCACTGTCCGTAACCCCGATTCAGGGGCCAACGTTAGAACATCAAAACTACAAGGGTGGTATTTCAAGGACGACTCCACAAAAACTAGCGTCTCTGCTTCTAAGTCTCCCACCTATCCTACACATGTAGGTTCAATGTTCAGTGCCAAGCTGTAGTAAAGGTTCACGGGGTCTTTCCGTCTAGCCGCGGGTACACAGCATCTTCACTGCGATTTCAATTTCACTGAGTCTCGGGTGGAGACAGCGTGGCCATGGTTACACCATTCGTGCAGGTCGGAACTTACCCGACAAGGAATTTCGCTACCTTAGGACCGTTATAGTTACGGCCGCCGTTTACCGGGGCTTCGATCAAGAGCTTCGTCCGAAAACTAACCCCATCAATTAACCTTCCGGCACCGGGCAGGTGTCACACCGTATACGTCATCTTGCGATTTTGCACAGTGCTGTGTTTTTAATAAACAGTCCCAGCCACCTGGTCACTGCGGCTCCAATTAGCTTAGAGAGCAAGTCTCATCACCAATCGGAGCGTACCTTCTCCCGAAGTTACGGTACGATTTTGCCTAGTTCCTTCACCCGAGTTCTCTCAAGCGCCTTAGTATTCTCTACCTGACCACCTGTGTCGGTTTGGGGTACGATTCGGTATAATCTGAAGCTTAGAGGCTTTTCCTGGAAGTATGGCATCAGCAACTTCACCACCTTAGTGGCTCGTCTCGTGTCTCAGTCTTAGCAACCCGGATTTTCCTAAGTCACCAACCTACTCACTTTCACATGGACAACCATCGCCATGCTTGCTTAGCCTGCTCCGTCCCCCCATCGCAATTATACCAAGTACGGAAATATTAATCCGTTTCCCATCGACTACGCCTTTCGGCCTCGCCTTAGGGGTCGACTTACCCTACCCTGATTAACATGGGATAGGAACCCTTGGTCTTCCGGCGTGCGGGTTTTTCACCCGCATTATCGTTACTCATGTCAGCATTCGCACTTCTGATACGTCCAGCATACCTCCCGGTACACCTTCAACCGCTTACAGAACGCTCCCCTACCACTCAGAATAAATTCTGAATCCGCAGCTTCGGTGCATAGTTTAGCCCCGTTACATCTTCCGCGCAGACCGACTCGACCAGTGAGCTATTACGCTTTCTTTAAAGGATGGCTGCTTCTAAGCCAACCTCCTGGCTGTCTGGGCCTTTCCACATCGTTTCCCACTTAACTATGACTTTGGGACCTTAGCTGGCGGTCTGGGTTGTTTCCCTCTTCACGACGGACGTTAGCACCCGCCGTGTGTCTCCCGGATAGTACTTTACGGTATTCGGAGTTTGCAAAGGGTTGGTAAGTCGGGATGACCCCCTAGCCTTAACAGTGCTCTACCCCCGTAAGTATTCGTCCGAGGCTCTACCTAAATAGATTTCGGGGAGAACCAGCTATCTCCCGGTTTGATTAGCCTTTCACTCCAAGCCACAAGTCATCCCCTAACTTTTCAACGTTAGTGGGTTCGGTCCTCCAGTTGATGTTACTCAACCTTCAACCTGCTCATGGCTAGATCACCGGGTTTCGGGTCTATACCTTGCAACTATTCGCCCAGTTAAGACTCGGTTTCCCTACGGCTACCCTAATCGGTTAACCTCGCTACAAAATATAAGTCGCTGACCCATTATACAAAAGGTACGCAGTCACAGAACAAGTCTGCTCCTACTGCTTGTACGTACACGGTTTCAGGTTCTATTTCACTCCCCTCACAGGGGTTCTTTTCGCCTTTCCCTCACGGTACTGGTTCACTATCGGTCAGTTGGGAGTATTTAGCCTTAGATGATGGTCCACCTATATTCAGTCAAAGTTTCACGTGCTCCGACCTACTCGATTTCACTTAAAATGCATTTTCATGTACGGGACTATCACCCTGTATCGTGGCACTTTCCAGAGCCTTCCATTAACACATAATAAGCTTAAGGGCTGTTCCGGTTTCGCTCGCCGCTACTTCCGGAATCTCGGTTGATTTCTTTTCCTACGGGTACTTAGATGTTTCAGTTCTCCGCGTTCGCCTCGTTAACCTATGTATTCAGTTAACGATACCTGCAAGCAGGTGGGTTTCCCCATTCGGAAATCTTAGTCTCAAGTGCTTTTTACTAGCTTGACTAAGCTTATCGCAAGTTAATACGTCCTTCATCGCCTCCAACTGCCAAGGCATCCACCGTGTACGCTTAGTCACTTAACCATACAACCCAAACGGGTCTTTGTTT
>NZ_PDUS01000001.1:0-6952 GCF_002723455.1 Pseudoalteromonas sp. 3D05
CGTTTTCTTGCAGTAGCCATATTTCACCCTGTTCAATTTTCATACTAATTAAACGTTAGTAAAAAATTGGCGAAATACAAACTTTATGATGGGTGTCTTTGTTATTTTCCTGTATACGAAAGCTTCTCTGGCAGGAAAGCCTAAAAAAGTAGCCATCATTGCCTGTATACGAAAGCTTGTAGTGATCATAAATTCTATGGTGAGAGATGGTGTCATGTGGGATCCTAAAATGGTTTAAAATTAGGATTTGACACCATAGTCACTTGTTATATTTACGCGACTAAAGAATACATCGTATTTACTCTTTCACGTATATATTGAAGCTCTGACGTAGTTGTTACTCTTTGCGCAATAGATCTCATGCTTTTATGAGTAAAACCTTCCATTAGTCTATAAAGGCAACTATTTTCAGCCTGGCTAATACACATTTGACAACTGCTAACAGGGTCTGTTCCACATTCATCAGGTAGACTTTTTATTGATTTTTCAAGCTCTTCACAAAAAACACTAAGCAACCACTTACCTTTACAAATTTTCTTTAAAGTTTCGAGATTACTCGACAAGGATAATTGAACAGCAAACTCTTCCAAGTCGTCTTTTTTTGCATACAGTTTACTTGCAAGGTTATGATCTTTTAACCTCCCGTACCCTTGGCAATAACCAAAATCACTAGTGTAATCAGACTTCAAGGCTCCTTTCAAAGCATCGAGTGACGCTATGTACAAAAGCTCCATGCTTTCTATAATTTCTCCCATTAACTTGTTATTAAGGTTTTCTGTAAATAGCTCCGAATTACCTTTTGTACAGCTTCTCAACAGATAATCAAGGACATCTGAATTAACAAAGTGACTCTCTATTGAGTAAGCTGTCAATGGAAGTATAAGAGAGTTTTCAGGTAGCTCATTTCGATAGTCTCTGACGTCTTTATCAATAATTCCAACCAAGTAATCTACATAGTTATAATGACCATTATTTTTACTTTCTAGATAATTAGTTGCATTGATAACTGACTCACACCCTTTTGTATACCCTTCAATAGTTTCAATAGCTATAATTTCAGAAATCTTGCTATCCGAATTAAGGATCTTGTCATATACCCCTATATCATCGACACCTTCGACTAAAACAGAGGGTAAATTAGTCATAATTGATTGGGTTACGATTTCATCAATATCATACTGCATTCCTTGCATTACTTATTCCCCACAACCAACTGGGTAAGGTAACCCTGATTATCTTTTACTAACGCGGGGCTATGAGAGGCAACGATGATTTGAGTATTAGGTACTAGACTTCTAAATAATCCCATTAATTCTCTCTGCCATGTGATATTCAATGAAATCTCAGGTTCATCAATCAATAAGAAATTTCTAGATTCGCCTTCGAATAAAACTAATGACAAGAATGTTAAAATATGACGTTCCCCACTAGAAAGTTCATTCACGGTATGTGTATCACCATTTACTTCGACAAAAGCTTCTCTACTAGTTACAACCAATTTTTTGTCTTCAATTAAATAATTGTTAAAAGTCTCAACAAGTAAATTAATAGAACTTAAAATTAGTTTTTCCATCTCAAGTTCTTCAATTATATTTAAGAAAAGTTGACTTAAAATTGGATGATTTGCAATTTTTTCAACTCCATCTCCAACAGCTACGGAATCTAAAATTTCAATAACAGTGTCTTTAAATTGATTTTCAGAACCATCATCTAACGCCTCTCGAATTCTAGCATTATTATCTCTTAGCCTAATTTCAAAATCGTCAGGGAGGACTTGCTTCTCCTGAGGTCTTTCATCAAGGCTTATCGCTATAGATAAAGTGTCAAATAAAGCACTCTGTATTTTTCTACTCGCCATCATTCGTGCAATTCTGTATCTTTCGATAAGTAATTCTTCTACGTTATCTATTTTTATATTTTGTAGGTACAAATGGCGTTTATCATAATTAATACTATTGAGTCTGTTTCTGCTAATACGTTGAGATTGGCGGAAATATAGTGATAACTCCTCACTAAATTGACCAAGCGAAATATCCCTTGAAAGATAAGAGCGTCTTCTAGGGCTTCTAAAGAAATCCATAATAAAACCAGGATCTGCTTTAAAAGATTGGTTAGTAATCCCTCTGTCTACCCCTAACGATAAAGAAGATGTATCTGAAATAATCGAATCAAGGATTTCGTCCCATACATAGTCCCCATTCTCGTCTCGCCATACTGCTAGCTCTTTAGGTACTCCTGTTTCTTCTGCTACCAGAGTCACTTTTGAAACTGAATTTTGGATAAGGGGAGCGTCATCTTGTGACAAAACGCCATGCAATATCTTTAAAAAGGTCGTTTTACCGCAACCATTTGGACCATAGATAACAGAAACGCTTTCATGAGAAAACTCTGCCCTTGCAATTCTTGTACTAGATTTAAATCCATGTATCTCAATTGAGTTGACTCTAATCAAACTCCTACTCCTTAGTAAATATAACGCCCCAATAAGGGCTAAAAATTGTTTGCTAAAATGTTGAGGAACGAAAACAGCAAACTGTTTTTAGTCCCGCTTGATTGGCTTGTTAGTTGCCTTTTGCACCGACTTAGAGAATGAATAAAGCTCGCCTAGTAAATGCATATATTTTTTATTTAATTCATCTGCATCAGGTTTCCAACAGAACTCACCTTTAGCATTGGTAGTTTGACCTAAAACTAAGTCATTTAAACTGCCCATACCGCCACTACCAGACATTATAATGTTGGCACAGTTTAAGTATTCACAAGAATCAAATGCAGATAAGGCTCTCTTGAAGTGCTTTATCCACCAATCTGATTTTTCATCTTCCAATAACGCGATCATATCTGTTATTTGGGCTCGACTATTTTCGTACATGCTACCCCTAGGCAACTAACAACTTATTGAACACCATTTTGGTGGTTTATAACACACCAAAACGGCGTATATTACATAGCCTGATAATTTCACCAATAATTACTTTTATAAACAAGTAATTAAAATAGCATGAATTCAAAACTCGTTATTATGCACCAAAACGGCGGTTAATAATGTTATTGGACAAAGTTAGGCTCTACTCAAAGAAGTAAGAATAAATTTAACTTTTTCAGTGTCCGGTATCACTCAAAGCTGCCTGCCAAATGAGGCCCTAGCCTTTTCACCCAAACTGTAAGACAGGTGTAATCTACTACACCTTAATTTATATCACTGAAGGTGTTTTTGAGACCAGTAATTGCTCTACTCTTATACCCTCTACGTCCACTACTTCAAATTTAAAGCCAGCGAAGTTAATAAACTCTGCTCGTTTTGGAATGCGCTTCATTGAGTAAATTAGAAAACCAGCAACGGTTTCATAGTGCATTTGTTCTGGAAACTCATCAATTTCAAGTACTTTAGCCAACTCAACCACAGGAGTTAAGCCATCTACCAACCACGAGCTTTCGTCACGCGCAATAATTAACTCATCACCTGTGTGAGTTATTAAATCGCCCATAAACCCTTTCATTAAGTCTTTAACGGTCACAATACCAACCACCAGTGCATACTCATTCACTACGACTGCAAATGGTTTTGCAGCACCTTTAAATGCGTTTAATGCTTCAGACAGGCTCAGTGTTTCTGGCAAATAAAAAGTCTCTTTTTCTAATAGTTCGTCGTTGATATGCGCCGCTTCGCCTTTGAGTACTTGGCGCAGTATATCTTTAGACTCTACAGACCCTATTAATTTATCTAAATTACCGTTGCACACTAAAAAGTGATTATGCGGGTGATCAATTATCTTGCTGGCAATGTCTGCACTGGCCTCTTCAATATCAAAATAAACTATTTGATCGCGTGGTGTCATTACACTGGATAAAAAACGCGCTTCAAGATCAAACACATTACCAATTAAGTTATACTCTTGTTGTTGTAAACTGCCATATTCAGCACCGGCATCCATCATTGCTACTATATCTTCAGTGGTAACAATATCTTCACGCTCTGCAGGCACCTTAAACAGCTTTAAAATAACGTTTGTCAGTCCATTGAAAAACATTACCAGCGGTGTCAACGCAAATGTAACCCAGCGCATGAGTGTAACAAGCCTAACTGCAACGGCCTCTGGCATTATCATCGCGAGGCGTTTTGGCATTAAGTCCGCAAATAAAATGAACAAAGAAGTGATCGTAAAAAACGAAATAATAAAGCTAATTTGAGCTAACAATGGGCCTTGGTAAACCATGACTAAAACACGTTCAACATAAGGAGATAACGCTTGTTCACCTACTATTCCGCCAAGAATTGCAATCGCATTGAGTGCAATTTGAATCATGGCAAAAAAGGCACCTGGTTGCTCTTGCAGTTTTAATACCGCTGCTGCGTTAGCATTTCCTTCATCGGCCATAACCCTTAATTTTATTTTGCGTGACGCTGCTATTGCAATTTCTGACATAGCAAACAACGCACTGATCAAGATCAACAAACCAATCCCGATTAAATCACCCATTTATTACCTCAATAAAATATACTTTCATTAATAAAAGCAGCTGAATTATAGGCTCTTTTGAGCACAGAGCAATACAATTTCATATTATAAAAAATCACTAAAAAACAGTTATTTAATTAGATTCTGAAAAGACGCGGGTTAATTCTTCTTTAGTGGCAGCATCGAGCTGTTTGTGGCAAGCGAAATAAAGTGCAGGTTGCGTAACTTGAAGCTTTAGTACCGCTTTTAAGTCATCTTTTATGCCGCTTCTACTGTGCTCGTATTCTACACGTTGTTCTGGCAGGATAACTAAGTCAATGCTGTTCTTTCGGCTACGGATAATGTTAAAAATATTGTCAAAACTATCGATCAACAAGAGATTTTTGCCCACTTCAAAGCCCTGTGATAACAAGTAATGATGGCTGTAATTGTCTTTGAGAACAGCAATACGGTATTGCTTTGCTTGTTCTAAATTATCTAGCGTAATAGCTTTAGAGTTTAATGAATAAAGATAAGTGTTTAAGTCTGACAGTTTAGCAATCCAAACGAGCTTGTCTTCTCGGCGTTTGGAGCGTGAAATAGAAAATATGCAGGTTTGCGGATCGCGAATCGCAGTGTTGTAAGCGGTGCTCCAGCTGTGAACTGTAATGTTGTAGTCAAGCGAGGAGTTATCGAGCACTTTACGAACTCTTTCGTACACATGCCCGGTTAACTGGTTATTGTGGTCAAGGTATTGCGCTGGTGGGAAATTTTCAGTTACTACCGTTAGCTTAGCAAAACACAGTGA
The DNA here is from genome assembly GCF_002723455.1 of Pseudoalteromonas sp. 3D05. GTDB lineage: Bacteria > Pseudomonadota > Gammaproteobacteria > Enterobacterales > Alteromonadaceae > Pseudoalteromonas. The sequence goes on from NZ_PDUS01000001.1 coordinate 5,248, forward strand.
ACTAAAAAAAACACATAATAAATAGATCCATTTATTCACTACTACCCCACTATGCTTAATTATTTCATCGTTATTTGTAGATGATTAATTAAATATAGCGTCAATTAACTGATAAGTGAATAGAAAACAGGCTATAAAGCCTGTTTTGATCTATATAAATTAGCGGTTCATTGCATTAATTAAAAATGCTGAGATTTTAGCGCCTTCTCTCAGCGTTGTTTCTGAGCTTGATTGACCCACTAAAGAACTGTCAGTGAATGGTGCAATTTCCATCATATCAGCGCCTGTAATTGGGAACTCGTCTGCAAGCGCAGACAATATATCAAGTGCATGTTGTGGCGTTAACCCATTACCTTCAGGTGTGCCAGTAGCAGATGCAAACTCTTCATCCAATGCATCAATATCAAAGCTTACATAAAGCTCATCAACATTATCTGCTTTGAGTTGTGCTATTACTTCCTGAGCAACATCGTGTGCTCCACGCTCAATAATTTCGTGAGCCCAGTGTTGCTTAATTCCAAACGTTGACTCCCAGTGCTCTTTAGGTTTACCGCTTGAGCGAATACCAAACTGAACCAAGTTCTTTGGCGCAGGTAAAAACTCTAAAATATGCGTACACCACGAACCAAAACACAAATCAATGCCTAAACGCTCAACAAGTAAGTCCGTATGCGCATCAAAATGAATGATAGCAGTACGTTTACCTTGCTCACGTTTTGCCTTTAAGTACGCTTTAGTTAAAGGATAACTAATTGAGTGATCGCCACCAATGCCAAAAATACCTTTATCTGTAAACGTGGCATAAAAGCTATCACACACATCTTCTGTTATAGATAAAGGGCTAACATAGTAATCACTGTTAGGATTATCATACAACGCCTTTTGGCAATTACTGATGGTCGCTTCATTTAAATATTTATCGTGTAGTAAATGAGGAATGACGCGTACATCACCTAAATCAAATGATTTAGCCTGTGGTTGTTGGTCAATCAAGGTTGAACGTAAAAACAATGGTCCCCAATTTGCTCCGCGTAAAATACCACCACCACAGTCAGAGCTAATGCCAAGCATAACTGCTTTGTGTGGGCTATCAGCAAGTGTATCTAAAGAGTCACGCCATAATGGCTCAACGTTATCTTCTTGACCATAAAGCTTATTACGTAACGCAGCTTTACGTTCTTTGGCTGTATTAACCGTAAAAACACCATCGCCAGGAGGGCATAAACAGTGTTCAACTTTACTTTTGAATGTTTGCCATTGTGTGCTCATTTCGATTCCTTAATTGTGTAATTTTGCTTAGTTATGCAAAAAAGCGTTGTTGCAAATAAGTTTAATAAAATTTTAATATCACGGATTTCTGCTGTTTAATGTTGTTAAACTAATCGCATTATTATACCGTGAAATATCAAAATTATATTTAATACCAATCACTTAAACATTATTACCATGCAACGCATAAATTCAAATAAAGTACATTAGGTGAGTGATATAGTGTCTGTTTAGACAAGTCAACCTTTGTACTATCGCAGTCATATTTCTAGGTGATTGAATATTCATAGAGAATGAATAAAAGTAGATATAGGCTGATTTTAAAAAAGATTTCACGTGTAAAAAGTTTTAAAGGCGTCTAGGGCCTGTTTATCTTTGAGGATTAACATTTGTTCAAGCTAGCGGCGATTTAATCGCGGCGCGAGGTTTGTAGCCT
>NZ_PDUS01000001.1:6990-221476 GCF_002723455.1 Pseudoalteromonas sp. 3D05
GCTTGCGCGTCCTGCTCACGCCCCTTACCATCACCCATGTAGGCAACAAAGAGTAAACCGCCCCTAGGCAGAACCCAAAGAGCAGCGCCTGTTTTGCATTGATGCTGTGTTAATGATTTTAACATTAGAATCATTATTGCTTGCAATCAATGCCTTGCTTAAACCGCTTTTAATGCTAACTGAAACTTAAACCTTGGCACTGTTTGAATATAAACGGACATCCGTCCTGTACTTCGCTACTCTTAATCGTAATGATGATAGATTGACAACAATTCCTTATAAACTTAGCGTTGTTAAGCGTTAATTATAAAAAGTAATGATAAGGCAGCACCACTATGGAAAAGGTATTTCACTTAGGACTCACTCGCGATGATTTGCAAGGCGCAACTTTAGCAATTGTACCAGGCGATCCCGATCGCTCTGCTCGTATCTCTGAACATTTAGAAAACCCTCGTTGCCTTGTTCGCACCCGAGAGTTCCATGCGTATTTAGGCACACTCAGTGGTCAATCAGTGGTTATTTGTTCAACAGGTATTGGTGGGCCATCTACCTCTATCGCTGTAGAAGAGCTTGCTCAACTTGGTATAACGACATTTTTAAGAATTGGTACTACAGGTGCAATTCAGCCTCATATTAATGAAGGCGATATTTTAATAAGCCAAGCATCCGTTCGTCTAGATGGCGCTAGCCAGCACTTTGCTCCACTTAACTACCCTGCTGTATCTGATTTTTTTGCTACGCAAGCAATGGTAACGGCATGTAATAATTTGGGCATTGATTTTCACATTGGTATCACCGCATCAAGCGATACGTTCTACCCAGGTCAAGAGCGTTACGACACCTATTCAGGCTACGTACCAAAAGCATTCCAAGGCAGTTGTGAAGAATGGCAGAAGCTCGGCGTAATGAATTACGAGATGGAATCTGCCACATTATTTACAATGTGTGCAGCATTAGGGCTTAAAGCGGCGTGCGTTGCGGGTGTGTTAGTAAACCGTACTCGTCAAGAAATACCAAATGTAGACCACGGCGAGATTGAGAGAAAATCGGTTGCCGTGGTACTTGAAGCTGCGAAAGTACTACTAAATTAATTAGTCGACTAACTCAATACTATACGCATTCATTGCTGGTAAGTTAGCATAGCTTGCCAGCACAGCCTCACTGACTTGCTGCTGATTTTCAACACCTTTGGTCTGTAATAACTCTATCTTTTGTATTGTTTGGGCATCCATGTGTAAACCAGCTAAATACAACTGACTAATTGCGCTTTGCAGTGGCGCAAGGCTTGGACTATAAGCGGCATTTTCAGCGTAACGACCATAAAAACTGCCCTGCTCAAACGTGGTAATTTTTACTGCGCTGAAATTTTTTGTATAAGGCACATACGCATTTAATGCGGCATCGATTAAGCTGCCACATACCCCATCTTGACCGACTACACTTTGTGTAATTGGAGCGGGGTTAAATAAGCTGTACTCATTACCCAGATCAGTGGGCCCAAACGCAGCTGGTAATAACTCATTGAGTTTATAATCTTGGTTTGGTAGCAAAATATCAAAGGTACTGGCATCTGCAAGTTCATTCATAAACTGACGACAATAACCGCACGGCGCATCACTGATTGCTATTTTAACAATCGATTTAGCCCCATTAAGCCATGCATTATTAATCGCTGATTGCTCAGCATGCACCACTAAACTCAATGGTTGATTTGTAAACTCTACATTGGCGCCAAAATAAAAGTTTACCTGCTTATTCTCATCAAGGCCAAGTACAACTGCCCCGACAAAAAAGTGTGACACAGGTGCTACTGCAAACAAAGATGCTATTGGCAAACACGCTTTTAGCAACTGCTCTTGGGTAAGTGAATACTCACTACATAGATTATTTATATCATCGGTAGTCAGCCTACCTCTTTGTAATTTTACTTGATTGAACAACGCATCGCGCTTTGGTTCATCAAATAGATGCGTTTGCCCTGTTATTGAATTTATAGGCGAAGAAGATGTTGATGGAATCATAAACACATTTTACTTATCTAATGGCTTCACAGTGTAAAATGTCCAGTCGCTAATTACCAGATTGATTTTCAAGCCATGTCTTCGCACTTCTAAAACATTCAAAGTTTTCAGCAGTGATTTCAAACCGTTTCGCTTTTTGTAAAAACAAATCGTGCATAAATCCATCAAAGCTAACAACTCTTGCCACAGTGCAATGTTTTAACCAATTGGAAATAACAGGCATAATATTTAATAAATCGCTCGCAGGAAAATTATGCGTTACCTCAGATACATCAACAAGTAACTTGTTGCTCCCGTACATAGCAACATGTTGTTGCGCTATTTGATAAAAATTAATCACATCCTGTGCTGACGCAGTCCCTCGCAATGTCATCATAATTAATGATGTTGATGCATCAAATGTGATGCATGTTGAGATATTTGACATTTACGGCTCGGTCGAATTAAAACAGGTTAAGCTAAATAAGAAAAACTCTTATTCAACAAAAGGCGTGGTATTGTAGTTTTTTATTAGTTTTAGTCAAGAGATATCATACCAACAGGTCAGACCAGGGCTTTAAAACATAAAAAAGTACTAATTTTCTTAAGCGAAATTGAGAATATTCTGAGGTTTACCACGTCCTATACACTTTATAATGAATCCAACTTTATTAAGGATTGGTGTAAACGGTACTATTTTATGCGAAAAATTGTGTTTCTGTTTACCCTGTTGCTTTGCCTTTCCCCCGCAATTGCCACCCCATTAGATAATAACGAGTTTGAGAAATTACGTAATGAAATTCGTGACAACTATGCACAGAGCCCTCATACCGCACTGGCGAGCTTAAAAGATCAATTATCCAGTGACGATTTTACGCCTGATCAGCGGTTAGTTTTACTTAATTACAAAGCCTGGTTTCAACTCGAGGCCAAACAGTTCTCAAACGCCATGAAAACACTTGTTACCTACAAGCATTTGGCAGAGAAATCGACTAAACAAGGCTTGATGTATGGTTACTACAACATTTTAGCGGGCGTATATATTAAGCTTAACCTTCATGCACTTGCTCTTGAGCACCTTGCAGAAGCATTAAAATATTCCGCGCTTTTAAACGACGATATTAAAAATCAAACACTGAGTAACATTGGAGAAGTTTACTTTGCACTAAACATGCTAGATGAAGCCGAGCAAACTTTTAGACGCTATATTGATTATTTAGATAAAGCAAACAAGCCGCTGGACACGGTTATTGCAACTGTGAACTTAGCCAAAACCTTAATTGCTAAACAGCAATACAGTGAAGCAAATACATTGCTCACCGATATTGTTAAAGTGATAGAGCTGCATCAGTTTCATTATCTATTAGCTGAATATTACTTACTTATGGCTCAGATCCAACATGCTGAACAACACTATTCTCTTGCCTTAACTTTGATTAATCAATCCTTAGCAATTTTTACTGAGCAAAACTTGATTATTGATCAACATAAAGCACGCTTTGAATTAGCAAAAATTTATGCGGCTATGGGTGATAATGAACGCGCTTCACTCGCGCTGTCACAGATCACCAATGATGATACGCGTAACGATGACTTATTGTTTATTGCAAACGTTTACGAATTTGAATCGCAACTCTTTGAAGCATCAGGGCTGAATAAGCTTGCTATCGCGTCATTTAAAAAACATAGTGCCGCTGAAAAAGAACTAATCAAACGCCAAGCAGATGTAAATCTTGCTAAAGCACTCGCCGAAGCAGAAACAAATGAAAAAGAAATGCAAATAGCCGAACTCACGCGCGAAAAACAATTAAAAACCCAAAGAGCAACTGCCTTCAAAAATTTAGCTCTGAGTGTGGCAATATCACTAGTGATTATTTGTATTGGGTCTATTTTTGCGATCTCCAACATCCTCAAACGTAAACAGCACTTAAGCAATACCTTAATTAAATTAGAAAAAACGCAAACAAATTTAATTGAAGCACAAAAAATAGCTTCGCTAACGGTGCTTGTGTCAGGCATGGCGCATCAACTTAATACACCAATTGGTACAGCCACCACCGCAATTACCTACATTGCAGAAAATCTACAACAACTCGAGCATAAATTTAAAAGTAAAACTTTGAGCGCCACCGACTTTCATCAATTCATAGTAAATGCTGTTGAAGCCCAACAATTAGTCATCAACAATATTAGCCGGGTTGCAGATATGATTGAACAATTTAAAGCGCTTAATGTTGCTAATTCAACTGATAAACCAATGAAGTCATTTGAGCTCAAGCAGTTTATAAATAAGCGGCTTGAAACATTAAAAGACTACTTCATTATTGAAATTGGTTACCAAGTTACGGGAGACGAGGTAACAGTCACGTCATCGCCTTCAGTTATTGGTGATGTGCTTAAAACATTACTTATTAACGCATATGAACACGGTTTCAAAAACGTCGACAACGCACTTATTGCAGTACATATTAAGCAGGAGCGCTATAGCGTTATTATCACGTTTACAGACAATGGCAGTGGGATTGATAATTCAATAATACATGACATTTTCACGCCATTTTATTCCTCTAACTTAGGGGGAAACCACCTAGGTCTTGGCTTGAATGTCGTATTTAATGCAGTTAAATATCAATTATTTGGAAATATAAGCGCCGTCCCCTGTCAGTACGGCGCATGTTTTAGAATAGACCTACCTATTGATGCCCAATTGTCTGCAAAAGAGCACACAAAAGCTCATCAAAGTCTGTACTAATTAGCCAGTATTACGCATGCCTGCGGCAATGCCCGTCATGGTAATCATTAAAGCATTATCAATGTCTTTAGAGCCTCCTTCTTCGGCTTCACGAGAACGCTTTAAAAGTTCAACTTGCAGAACATTAAGTGGGTCCGTGTAAGGGTTACGAAGGCCAATTGATTCTTTAATCCAAGGCTGCCCTGCAAGCAGTGTGTGCTGCGGACTGAGCGATTGAACCAGCGCTATCGCCTCTTTAAGTTCGTTACGTAACTGCGTGCCTAACGGTTTATATTGAGCTTCAACAAGCGCATCGTCGTAATGAGCACTGAGCCAACTATCAGCTTTACTAAACACCATTTCGAGCATCTCTAAGCGTGCTCTAAAAAACGGCCACTGTTGACTCATTTCATTGAGTGTATCAACACCATACTTTTCAAGTGCCGCTTGTAAACCTGTTAATGCACCAAGCCATGCAGGCAACATTAAACGATTTTGGCTCCATGCAAAAATCCATGGAATGGCGCGTAAGCTTTCAACACCACCGTTTGGATTACGTTTAGCAGGGCGCGAGCCAAGAGGTAGCTTACCCAATTCTTGCTCTGGTGTTGCCATTCTAAAGTAAGGAACAAAGTTTTCATCAAAGCGCACCACATTACGATAATGCTCACATGATTTTTCACTGATCAGCGCCATCACATCACGCCATATATCTTTTGGCTCTGGAGGCGGTAATAAGTTACTTTCAAGCACAGCACCTGCATAAATATTGAGACTTTCAAGCGCAACATTAGGTAAACCAAATTTAAAGCGGATCATTTCTCCCTGTTCCGTAACCCGTAATCCCCCTTTCAACGACCCTGGTGGCTGTGAGCGCAGTGCTTGTGCAGCGGGTGCCCCACCACGACCCACAGTACCGCCGCGGCCATGAAATAAGACTAATTCTATGTCGCGCTCTTTAGCTAAGTGTACAAGCTTGTCCATTGCCTCATATTGCGCCCAACCGGCGGCCATCATTCCTGCATCTTTTGCAGAGTCTGAATAACCAATCATGACATTTTGTACACCGTCTGCTTGACCACGATACCAAGTATTATCAAGTAATTGGGTGATGACATTATGCCCTGCATTTAAATCATCAAGCGTTTCAAATAACGGTGCAACTGGGAGCTTAAAGCGACAACCGCTTTCTTTTAGTAACAACTGTACAGCCAGAACATCAGATGCTGTGCGTGCCATTGAAATAACGTACAAACCGAACGTTGACGCATCCTGTTTCGCGATCACATCAAATGTGTCGAGCACTTCCTGCACATCGGAGCTCGGCTGCCAATGCTTTGGTATAAGTGGACGGCGAGAGTTAAGCTCTGCAAGTAAAAACGCTTGCTTATCTTCTTCTTGCCATTGGTTGTAATCCCCTAGCCCTAGATAACGAGTCAACTCTGAAAACACATCAGCATGACGCGAAGAATCTTGACGAACATCAAGTTTAGCTAAACGAATACCAAAACTATTGATGCGATGAAGCACATCAAGCAAAAGGCCATCTGCTACAACACTCATATTTGTTTTTAATAATGAGCGATAGCAGACCTCAAGCGGCTGCTTGATTTGATTAATATGCGTGACAATGTCTTGTGCATCAGAGCGCTTATTCATTATTTTAGCGCCAAGGTGCGCGACAGTTTCGCTTACTTGTGCTTTTAGCGTTTTTAACACAGCGCGGTACGGTTCGAAGTCTTGCCCTGCTAGTTTGACTAGCTCATCACTGGCTTGTGACATCGAAAGTTCTGTACTGAGCGTATCAATATCTCGGCTGTACAAATCAAGCGCCATCCATCGACCATGATCAAGCACTTGTTGTGTCACTTGTGACGTTACAAACGGGTTTCCATCTCTGTCCCCGCCCATCCACGAAGTAAACTCAAGCGGGCTGTAATCATTTGGTAATTCTAAATCAAGGTGTTCTTTAACCTCTTTGCTAAAATCTCTTAAAAAACGCGGTACCGCATGCCATAGGCTATTTTCAATTACCGCGAAGCCCCATTTAGCTTCATCAATTGGTGTAGGCCTTGAGCGGCGAATATCATCGGTATGCCATGCTTGGCTTATCAACTGCGCAATGCGATTTAAAATGTTTTCGCGCTCGTAAGGCAGGTTATCGGTGCGTTCAAGTGAAGCAAGGCACTCGCTCAACTCAACATGTTTATTGATAATTGTCCGGCGGGTCACCTCAGTGGGGTGCGCCGTTAAAACTAAATTAATGTGCAGCTTAGATAAGCTTTCGGCAATTTCATTCGGGTTCAATTTACCTTGCACAGCCTGACTCGATAACGCTTTTAGGGTTTGCGTAAGGGGGCTAAGCTGGCAAAAACCAACATCATTAAAACGTGAAATAGTGTGAAATTGTTCCGCAACGTTAGCCAAATTTAAAAAGTGATTAAATGCACGTGCGACAGGTAAAAGTTCTTCATCTGTTAACGCATGCAATACATCAATTAAGGCTTGGCGATCTTGCTCGTTACCTGTGCGTGATGATTTAGCCAAAGCACGAATTTCTTCTACCTTGTCTAAAATCGCTTGTCCTTGGGTGTCTTTAATTGTTTGGCCCAGTAATTGACCTAGTAAGTTGACGTTCCCACGCAAGGCGGCATATTGTTCACTCATTCCAAATACTCCATTGTTGATGATTCGACCCTGAGGGTACTAATTATAAACTTAACCGGACTTTAAACCGTGGAGTGAGAGTAGAAACAAAAGTCGGTATAAGCTTATATTTTTATTCTGTGCCTCTATTAATATCATTCAAACGAGCAATTGAATAGATCCAAAGCATATTCTATTTCGTAACATAAAATAACGTACCGTCAATTTTTTTGTTGCTTATGATCATATTTTACGATGGCAATTGCCCTTTATGTGCCAAAGAGATGCAATCACTCAAACGCGCTGATAAAGAGAATAAAATTACGCTCGAAGATATTAATAAAGATGATTTTGAACAACGCTTTGAAAATATAAAACGCTCAGATGCAATGGGTTATCTTCATGGTCAACGTGAAAACGGTGAAATGATTTATGGTTTAGATGTGACGTTCGCAGCTTGGCAGGCTGTCGGAAAACATTCTTGGTTAAAAATATTACAGCTACCCGTTATTCGCTCTTTCGCTGATGCCGGTTACTGGGTATTTGCAAAGTACCGGGTACAAATATCGTCTTTAGTGTGTAGAACAAGTTGCAGGATAAAATAATGAACCCAGTGTATATATTATTTGGCTCAAGTAGTGGTATTGCTAAGGCGTACATCAGCGAAATTTATCGCAGCAATCCAGATGCAAAGATCATTTGCGTTAGCCGAAGCTCAATTAAAAGTGACGATAGCCAAAAGACAGAACATTTTATCACGGACTACTCAAAACAAAGCTTATCTGAATTAACAAATAGACTTAAAAGCAGAGAAATGGTGCCTCATCAAGTGGTTATTTTTAACGGCCAACTGCATTATGGCGATGTCATGCCTGAAAAAAAACTAGAGGAACTAGACGCGTCGTATTTCAATTCACTTATTGATTCCAACACATTAACACCCATACTTTGCCTGCAGGCCATTGCGCCCTTATTAACTCACAAAACGCCGTGTACGATTACCGCATTAAGCGCAAGAGTAGGCAGTATTTCTGACAACGGACTGGGTGGTTGGTACAGCTACCGAGCCTCTAAAGCGGCGTTAAATATGTTATTTAGCACTGCTGCTATAGAACTTAAACGTCGTGCAAAACAAACACGTTTAGTTTTGTTTCATCCTGGTACAACAGATACACATTTATCAAAACCATTTCAAAGAAACGTTCCTGAAGGAAAGCTATTTACAACAGAGTTTGTTGCTTCTCAACTCTTTATGCTACTACAGCACCCAGAAACACTCACCGAGATTGGCAAACCTGCTTACATTGACTGGCAAGGTCAACCTATTAACTGGTAAGGATCCACTATGCATATAACTAAAGCCGAAATTAATAACTTTGAAAAACATTACCGCACTCATTTGATTAATTCTTTATCGGGTTACAAAAGCGCTAACCTTATTGGTACACAAGATAGCAATGGCAACACTAATCTTGCTATTGTAAGTTCAGTGATCCACTTAGGTGCACACCCTCCACTGGTAGGTATGATCATGCGCCCGCACAGTGTTCCTCGCCATACGTTTGAAAATATACTTGAAACGGGTGTGTTTACTATCAATCAAGTAAACAGCAATATTGTAGAGCAAGCCCATCAAACATCAGCACGGTATGACAAAGATGAATCTGAGTTTACCGCGACTGGGCTTACTCCTCAGTACTTGGCTGATTTTAAGGCGCCATTTGTAGAGCAAAGTCGACTAAAATACGCAGTTAAATTTGTAGAAAACCATCACCTGAAAGTAAATGGTACCGAATTAGTGATCGGTGAAATTATGGATATACACGTTGACGACGTTGCTGTGATGGATGATGGTTTTCTAGACCTTGAAACCATCAATACAGTTGCAATAAGTGGACTAGATAGTTACCACAAAACCCGTCATTTAATGCGTTTGCCATACGCTAAAAAGCCAGAAAACGAGTAACTCAAGCTTCCCTAGCGGGGTGTCTGGAGATGTATTCCGGCCCCCCTTTTAGATTAAGTAACTAGCTAAAATTAACACACAACCCGCTAACAACCATGATAGAGCAAAACCATGCCACATATAGATATTGCTATACACATTGAGTGGGTTATTGGTATCGACTAATATGGTGCACGGTTTTTCTTGCTTAAATCGTAAGAAAAGCGATTCACTGTAATCCACCATCACGCTATAAATATGACCTTCAAACCAAAAACTCACCATCATGGTTTGTTGCTGCGCCAGCTCTAATGATGCAATGCGGTTATTAACCGCGACAGTGATATTATCAATCTCACATACTCGCCAATGATGCTTACTCACTTTGCTCTTGAACCAACGTAACAAGGGTAAAAGGCCGGCACACATAAAACATATACCTAAAATTAATAACACACTGCTCATTCTTTTTTTAACCTTGAAGAGATTGATATACATGGTTAGCGGCTATTAAATCACTCAACGCTGTGCCTACTGATTTAAATAACGTGATATCCATTTCGTTAACGCGTGCATAGTTGTTTTCTTGTGCTAACTGATCAAGCTCAGCACACACATCTTGTTCGCTAAACACCCCTTCTTTAATCGGAATTAAAAGCTCTCCGGCTTCAGCTAACACATTAGCGCGGCTGTCGACATACACTTGACTGCGACTTATCGTTACGCTGTCGCATTCGCGAGCGTCACAGTTATGATTGCCAATTAAATCAACATGCGTTCCTTCCCTTAGCCAATTTCCATCAAACAAAGGCGCTGATGCACCCGTTGCACAACTTATAATGTCGGCACTGTAAATTGTTGCCTCATTGCTTTGACCAATAACAAACTCAACATCTTCAAATATGTTTTGTAGACGTGCTTGCAAAGCCGTCACTTTTTGCAGGTTACGCGCAATTAAAGTTACACGCTTAATACTTCTAACCGTAAGGTGAGCGCGTATCATATACTCAGCTAAATTACCGCTACCGTAAAATACTAAATGGCCACTGTCTTCTCGCGAAAGATAGCGACTCGCCAAAGCTGATACAGCCGCGGTTCGCCATAACGTTATACGCGTGCCATCAACTAATGCTAACGGCTCTCCATGCTGACGTGAAAACAGCATAATTTTAGAGTACAAAGATTCATACCCTGATTGAGCATTATTCGGAAAATACGTAAACGCTTTTACCCCAATTACTTGCTCATTCCAGGCTGGTAAAACCGCAAACGCATCGTGGTTATCATTACTCTCATCTAACGGGTACACGTTACGCTTTGGCATACTAAAATCGTGTGCAAACCCAGTTTGCATCGCACTTAATAGCGTCTCGAAATTGAGTGCATTATCTATTTGTGTTTTATCGATAATTTGCATATTAAGGTGCCAACTCAAAGGGTTTTGGCGCATGAGTTAACACTTCAAACCCGTTAGCTGTTATTAAAATATCTTCTTCTAAACGCACACCGCCAAAGTCTGGAATGTAAATACCCGGTTCAATAGTGATTACGTTGCCCGACTCAAGTACATGGGCACAATGGCTATTAATGAATGGCTGCTCATGCAAAAACAGGCCTAACCCATGGCCTAGACCCTGACCTGAAAACGCCCCATAACCGGAGTCGTCTAGTATCTGTTGTGCAGCGTGTTGTAATTCAATGCAATGAACACCCGGTTTAAGTAAGTCAATCGCAGCTTGCTGTGCATTGAACACCGTATTGTATAGTGTGCGTTGTTTAGTTGATGCCTCGCCTAATACATAACTTCTGGTCATATCAGAACGATAACCATTAATCACAGCACCAAAATCCAACGTAATTGCGTCACCAATTTTGAGTGCGCGACTACTTGGGCTGCCATGCGGAAGCGATGTGCGCTCTGCAAACATTAAAATAGTCGCAAACGACATACCTTCTGAACCGAGTCGCTGCATTCTAAACTCAAGCTCGAGAGCTAAATCACGCTCAGTCACACCTTCTTTAAAATAGGGCAGCGTCTGAGCCAATGCCTCATCTGCAATGGCCGCCGCTGCTTTTATTTGGCCAACCTCCCAGTCGTTTTTAATCATTCTGAGCGACTCAACAAGTCCTTGAATCGGCAAAAGTGTATGCGTATGTAAATCTGCCGCGACTTGCTGCCAAAGCGCCACATTAATAAAAGCGGCATCAAAGCCAAGCTGGCTATTAACAGTTAAAAACCGTGCAATGCACTGGCCTAAGCTTTCGTTATCACGATCTCTGCTGATCACCTCAAAGCCTTGGCACTCATTTTGAGCACGCTCAAAGTAGCGATAGTCAGTTATTAAAACTTGCGAATCCTGTGTGATTAAAGCGTATGCCGCGTTACCACTAAACCCTGTTAAATAACGAATGTTTTCGTGCCCTAATACCAAAAAAGCATTCAGGTTCTGTCGCGCCATTTTTTGTTTAATTAATTGCTGACGTTGTAAAAAGTGATCGTTCATCGAAATATAAATCCTTGCTTTAAGGGATCGCGGGGATCAATTAAAAATGTATGTTTACCGGTCACATGCGCGCTGCCACTAACGCGCGGAATAACCGCGGGAATGGACTCAAACTGGCATAATTGACTTACTTCAACCGTAAAAACAGAACCTAAAATACTTTCAATGCCAATGCGCTGATGCACCGATAAACGTCCTTTTGTATGCTCAAGCGCAGCACGAGCACTTACGCCAGTGCCAGTCGGACTGCGGTCTAGTTCACCTTGTGCAAAAATACACACATGCCGACTAAATACACCCTGCGTAGTTTGCGAGTTGGAGTAAAAAATAACTCCGTATAAAAAACTCAGTTCACTATCAACTGGATGATTAGGTTGATAATAGCTATTAACTTGCTGCTTTATTGCTTTGCCAAGACTAATAATTTGTTCATGATTACTGGGGGTTAAATTTAAGTCGATGGTGTCTGCATCTACAAATGCATAATAAGCGCCACCAAATGCGATATCACACTCTAAAGGGCCGAACATGGGTAACTCAATTGATAAGCCTAATTTTTCAACGTAGCTGGCTACGTTATCAAAATACACCTGTTCTAATTGCTCACCATTTAACGCTACATAGGCTTTAATAAGTCCTGCTGGAGTGTCTATTCTGAGTTCGTTTATGCCTTGCTTAAAATCAAAATCGGCGCAGTCTTTAGCGGCTGTGGCCAATGCAATAATGGCATGCCCACACATGGTACTGTAGCCTTCGTTATGTAAAAACAGTACGCCAAAGTGACTCGTCGATCGTTCGGCAGAGGTAATTACGGCGCCATACATATCTGCATGACCTCTGGGTTCAAACATTAAGGCTTTTCGTAAGTCATCAAAACGCGCCAAACAATCAGCCCGTTTTTCTAACATGGTGTGCCCCTTTAACTGTTCAAAGCCATCTAAAATAATGCGTAATGGCTCACCGCCTGTATGCATATCAAGGGTGTGGATATGTAACCAATCTGAGTGCGGCTGCTGCCAGTAAGAAAACAAAGTAGGGGTCATAATTATCCTTTGTTATTTTTGTATGCAATGTACCTTTATTTTTGTAGAACAAATGCCAATAACTCACTACAAAAAATGCCGAACAGTTACCTGCCCGGCATCAAGGCTGTGTTGCTCTTAATGAGAATGTGCTTAAACATTAACTCAACTTTAGCACTCGCCTACACGGTAATGAGATGCTAAAGCTGAGTTCTTACAGCGTTTTACCAGGGAAAATTAAAACTCTATACGCGCTGTCAATGAAACATAGCGTGCGCCTTGGCGACCTGTAACTAAACCATAATCAGGGTTAAGCTCTAAGCCATTGGCGCCATCTCTAGAGCGTGCCTCGTTGATAGATACCGCACTATCACCATCAAATAAGTTAAATACAGTGCCTTTTAAGGTCATGTCAGAGCCAAAGAAGTCTGTATAGTAAGTTAATGACATATCCACATTAGTTACCCAAGGTAAATTACCTTTGCTTCCGCGTGGTGCAGGGTTGCCGTTTTCATCATAGTGCGATGCTTGACCATAGTATTTACTCACACACGCATCCCACGGGCTACCTTGCTCACAACTATCAACACCTTCCGGGTGAACTGAAAAATAGCTTTTTGGACGACCTGATGTTGTTCGCGCAACTAAGCCTAAGGTCAGTGAATCGGTAATATTATATGCACCACTGAACTTAATAGCATGGCGGTGATCATTTGGTAAGTTACCATAACCATGATCCATTAAATCGCCATAGTCATAAGAAGTCGTCCAACCTGGATCGGCTTGGTTATTATCCGTTTTAACTAAACCTTCGGTATTACCATAGCTATGTGACCATGTGTACGATGTATTGATACGCAAATCATCGGTTACATTGCCATCTAAAGTGAACTCAAGCGCCACATACTTACGTTGAGCTTCGGCAAGTGCTAGCTCATCAGCACTTAAATTAACGTTATCAACTTCCCCATCACCATCAAAGTCATACGACATTTGAATCGCTTCACCTGGGTTATTCAACACATAGTAAGAGCCCTGCCCTACGTTATCAGTAATACCCATCTCTGCTAACTTTTTAGCTAAAACAGGGCCTACATCGGTATCTTCAACACTGCGACCAAGGTCTCGATAAATTGCGCGTACACCAGCAGACATAGTGTCAAAAACTTCTTGTTGATAACCTATTGTAAACTCATCACTGTACATTGGTTTTAATGAAGACGATGCAATTAATCCAGGCTCTGTAATACCACGTTGACGCCAGCGTCTATCACGCAACATATCACCTCTACTAGGCGAACCATCAGCTAATAAAGAAGGTGAGCCATTGCCTTCTAATTGATCTAATTCAAAGTATTCAAACCATTCAATTGATGCAGAGCCTTGTGTAATATTCATGTTCGCAGATACTGGCTGAAAATAACGCCCGTACGTGGCAAATATTTTAGCGCTACCATCACCCGATACATCATAAATAGCTTGTAAACGAGGTGCTATTTGATTATCGATATCAACAAATGCACGGCCATCTGTCACCGTATTTTCAAATTGGCTATAACGTAATCCCATATTAAGCACTAAATTATCAGTTGCTTGCCATGAATCGTTAACATAAAATGCTAATGAAGTTGTGTCTGAATCTACTTCACGGCTACGTACTCGTCTTTCAATGAAGTCACTTCCTAATGCAGCACTCGATACATCATTCTCGCCAGCAGTTTTAACTGTCCACCAGCCCTGTGCATCACCCACCCCATTTTGACCTTCAAAGAAATCAACCTTCACATTGGTGTAATCAATACCAAACTGGATTGAATGCATATCCAAATCCCAGTTAAAATCAATTCTGGCTTGGTCACGAATATACTCTTCTTCCGTGACACCTGAATTTGTATGCTGACTTAGGGTTACAAACCCATTTCTTTCATCCCAAACACCAGGGTTTGATGATGCTACAACATTCTCAACATTTTCAGTAACACGTCCAACAACAGCTGACACAGAAAAAGTATCACTGAGGTAACCATTATAGTTAATACTGAATACATTACCGCCATCTTCGCCTGGTGCATCTACACCTTGCTGATCGCCCACAGTATTGTCTTGCCAGCTATAGCCAAATGTTTTATTTGTCCAAGTACGTTTATTGTTCATTGCAGAAAAACCAACCGAATGATCTTCATTAATAAACCAATCTACTTTTGTAAACCAACGGTCTTCATCACGTTCAAAATCAGAGAACGTAGTTTGCCCAGCACTGTTAGACTCTTCTCTGCGCGGAGCAAACAAACCATAAAAGAACAGGGTGTCTTCAATAATCGCACCACTGGCCCAAAGTTGTAATTCTTTAAAATCGTAACTACTCTGCTGAGTATTAGTACTAATGGTTCCACTGTCTTGAAATATGGAGTCATGTTGGCTACGAAGACTATCAGGATCCCAACGTACTTCTGCACCAAACTTGAAGTCATTATCACCCGACTTAGAGACAGCGTTTACAATACCGCCTAATGCACCACCAAATTCAGGGCTTACACCACCGGTTTTAACTTGAGTTTGGGATATAGCTTCCCAAGGAAGACGAATGGAACCTAAACCAGTACGAATACTCGTTACATTTAAGCCATTAAAATAGTAGCCATTTTCTGCAGCTGATGAACCACCAAAGCTTGATGCGCCTTTAAAATTAGAGCCACCAGGTGCAGCGGTACCTGGCGCAAGTAAAGCAATGCTCTCAAAGCCTGTATTAACTGGCATAGCTTTAAGCTCTGCATCACTAAAAGTTAACCCTGATGTAGATGACGCCATATCAACACGACGAATTGCAGCGCCAGTAACAGCAATACGCTCCATGTCTGCGCCAGCTTTATAAAGCTGAACATCAAGAATAATTGATTGACCAATTGTTACCGCTACATTTTCTTCAACCATGGTTTGGTAACCATCTTTTACGATAGTAACGTCGTAGGTACCAACAGGTACATTACGTAACAAATAGTCACCATCAGCATTACTGGTAATGGTATAAACCAACCCTTTGCTTTTATGCTTGAGTGTTATGGTTGCGCCGATTAAATCAGTGCCAGATTGAGCAACAACGTGCCCTTTTACCACACTGCTACCGTCAACCGCCTGCGCGGCTGGTGCCATCATTAATGCAGCAGTAACGGCTGATGCCAATAGCGTTTTAACGCCAAGTCCCCGTGTCTGTTTTTTATTATATGTAAACATTGAATGTTCCTTAGATCCTGTTGATTTTTTATCGTCCAGCTAACCTCGACGCAAAAAATATACACTCATTACATATTGTATACAATATTAAATATACATTTATTTCACATCCATTTAAAAATCACCTAGCCTTTTGTAATGAAATTGCTAGCTTATTTAACAGTATTCAAATTGAGTGAAATTAAAATTATCTATAATTATCAGTGAGTAGGTCTAGAAAATTAAAGCAGGGAGCGTAAGGTCAAATGAATGCCGTTATTATTTAGGCAATAAAATAAAGGAGAAAATGCTAAGGTCTGTTTAATAGCGAAGCACACGTTGAACAAGGCGTAGGATTTACACCAGCAGCATTAAATTAGTAGAGATAGTGTGAATCATCTGCTTGATCACATCATGCACGCCGAATTAGTTTTACACAAATCAACTTTATGGCTTTAGAAAGTAAGTAAATTAGGCCGCCAAACAGCATTGAATGAATAGGAAAGAAAATATAGCCTAAAGCCGCTGTTGAAGACCCTGTAGCTGCTTTACCAATATCAAAGCACATCACAGTGTGGAAAAAAACATGCAATAAGGTAGTGCCCAAAATCATATGAAAAACACTCGATTTTAGAACACCTTTAAAGTCCGTTTTATTATAAACAACCGCAATAAATGCAATGGGTAAAATATTCCATATCACAAATAAATTGACATTCGCCCCCATTGCAATAAAGGTCAACAAAGACAACAGTAAAAAGACTATATTCATACAAATTAACACCTTACATTAAAGGAAGCATGACCGAATCAATGATACTTGCAAAGCCACCTACTTGAACGCGGGTTACAGTGGCATTATCTGATTCTATAGATGCTGTGATTATTGACGTACACCCCATTGCTCTACCTTGCTCAAATACATATTCACTACCCAAAGCTAAATGTTCTGTCAAATAACATGCAAGTGCCCCACTTGAGCTACCCGTAGCTGACTCTTCAGAAATGCCAAATAACGGTGCAAAATTACGACAACTCGCCGTTAGTTTAGCGCCAGCACTGCAAAGCTCAAAAACATGAAAACCAACCACTTCATATTTTTTACAAAATGCAGCGATAAGCTCGTCATTTGGATTTATAAGATCTAAATACCCATAAGGCACAGGAATGATCACATCGGGGAGACCTGTTGAAATGACCTCAATTGGTAACTGAGTGCTTTGCAATATGCTGCTTTCGATACCAATAACCGGTGCGATTTCATGGTATGAAAAACACGCTAGTGTTTGCGGTAATTGCTGCGCAATGATTACCTTACCACTAGGCTCTATTGTCACAGGTAATATACCCACTTTAGTACGTTGAGTATAAGTGCCAGCAGCAAGTAAGCCCTTTTGGTACAAGGTAGAAAAAGTGGCTAACGTTGCATGGCCGCAAAAATCAACTTCATCGGTCGTTGTAAAAAAAGAAACTGCAAAATCAGCCTCGTCATCACTCGATACAAAAGCCGTTTCCGAGTAGCCCACAGCGTGTGCAATTTTTAACTTTTGCTTATCCGTCAGTTTATCAGCATTTAAAACCACACCCGCAGGATTGCCACCTTGTCCGTTTACTGTAAATGAGTTAACCAAAATAACCTCAATATTCACTCACTTCTCCTTTATAACAAAGCAATTATGCAGCGCGTATTAATTCAGTGATTTTGACATTAAACCATAACTGACTTCCTATTTAGGTTCAATAATTAAGGTCTTGCTATGCAAAGTATGACTCTACTTTTAATGTTGTTTTAACTCCTGATTAAGTGGGCTTTTGTGGTGCGAAGTTATTTTACTCAGTGCATTGCAGCGTATCTAACGGTTTACAATAAAAATGACAGAACACGTACTAGGGCGAGTTGACCTTTCGTGATTAATTTTGCTGCAGTATGTTTGGTATTTAGGCAAGGCAGCGCCTATGCAGTGTGGTTGTTCCCCATAAATAGGCGATAACGCAGTATAAATGCCAAACATGCGCTGCCCAAAGGGTTCTTCCTAGGGGCGATTAACTCTTTGTTACCTACATGGATGTAGGTAAGGGGCGCTAGCAGGACGCGGTAGCTTTGCTAGGTTTTTACTTAGCCCGCTAGGTTACAAACCTCGCGCCGCGATTAAATCGCCCCTAGATTGAACCAAATTTCAATCCACAAAGGTCAACACGCCCTAGTGTTCATGCGCTTTAGTTTGAGCTCGTAAGTTTAACTTATTCATCCCTTTTTCACGCCTTAATATGCTTAAATTTGAAAGAAATGTTTGTGGCCATTAGTAAGCCCTTCTTCTCGCTTAGCTGCTTTAGCTTTTATAAACGTTGATCATGACGGCTAGTTTATTTTCAATCTAGCCTTGCCGAAAGTATTTTAACTGATACAATCAATTTGTATAATGTATACAATATGTATTTGTGAGAGGAAATAGAATGCAAACGAACAGTAAAGATTGGCGATATACCGTAATGCCTGCTGTATTTACATGGTTAAAAGAATCAGAGTCCGGTACCCTTGAAATAGACCTTGATGCAACAAAAAAATACGCTGCAAATATTTTAAAAGTGCAAGGAAAGGGTGGCACTCGCATGGGTGGACTTGTCGGCTCTGGTACATTGGGTGAGAACAGCTACCTAAGCAATGAGCAACGCCTTTCTTTACTAAACGCCCTTTCAAGTGTGGCTAAAGAATACAACGTGCCGTTAATCAGTGGCGCTGCTGCAGAAACCAAAGAAGAGCTTGCCATAATAGTTAAAGAACTGGCAACGGTTGGTGTAGATACCGTTATGGTAATGCCGCCAAAAACTAAAGAAACCCCTTCTGATGAGCAAATGTATGCGTATTACGCGCTTAGTGCAACAGCTGCAAAAGAAGCAGGTATTACAATAATGCCTTATAACAACCCTGACGCAGCGGGCTATCATGCGCTTTCAACTGACCTTCTCACTCGGCTTGCAGCTCTACCTGAAGTCACGGCACTTAAAATATCGACAATTGATGTATCAGTTATTGAAACAATGATAATAGAAAACAAAGAGTTAAAAGTGCTAGCAGGAGTCGACACTGTTACTGTTCATGCAGGGCTTGCTGGTGCATGCGGTGGAATTACTGGCGTGGGCTGTATATTCCCCAAAGCAAGTGTCACTTTGCAGGAACACGTAAACAAAGGCGAATGGGACGAGGCAAACAAAATATCACAGGCTATGAATTCTCTATCTTACCTTGATGCACAACCGCTGCTGTTGGAATACCTTAAGTTTGCGTTTGGCATTCATCATAATGATGTAACCGGCGGGCTTCGTACTTTTGGTAAAAAGTTAACGCAACAGCAAATTGATGATGTGCACACGCGTTATACTTTAGCAAAAGAAAGGCTAGAAGCGCTGGATCTAATAAACTGATTATTTTAAATACTCGCAAATAAAAGCGCCATAATGACGGCGCTTTTTACCCAAAGCGCCACATTGATAAAGTGAAACCTTCTATGGGTTATACGATATTAAATCAATCTAAAGACTCTGAAACAGCCACCTCAGCATCAATAATAGCTCGATGGGCCTTTAAACCTACATCACTAGAGTAAAAATCTGCTGCAACCTTTAACTCTTCTGCTGTTAATAGTGAGAGTAATGAGGGTCTGTTGACCTTTAAAGGTTAAATTTGCAGCAGCCTGTTTGGTATTTAGGCAAGGCAGCACCTATGTGGTGTGGTTGTTCCCCATAAATAGGTGATAACGCAGCATCAATGCCAAACAGGCGCTGCCCTTCGGGTTCTGCCTAGGGGCAATTTACTCTTTGTTGCTCGGTTTTTACTTAGCCCACTAGGTTAAAAACCTCGCGCCGCGATTAAATCGCTCCAAGTTTGAACAAATTTTAATCCGTAAAGGTCAACAGACCCTAACTTTAAAAACAACCTTAGCTGCATTTACATTAATAGGATCGGTCATTACTTTTGATGGAATAGATTCAATAAAAACTCGTTTTTGACTTTCAGGTAAGTCTCTCAGCGTTTCTGAAAATAATTGCTCGGGACTGATGTTTATTTCACCGCCGAATGAGCTTAATATTTCTTCCATTCCAAGCGCAATGTAAAGCCGCTCAAACTCTTCATTTGCATCAAGTTTAGGCGTCGAAGAACATGCATACAAGGTCAATGTCATTAATATTAAAATAGCTTTTCTCATTATCATCCTCAACTTTACATAAAATACAGCGGTATTGAACAAGCCCGTTGCTTCACTCGTTTTTTGTTTTTATAGGTTAAACTGTTTTTTTATGATTTATTTAAGCTTTATACGGTAGATGAATTATCAAAAAACGCATTAAATCTTTTAAATCATCACTGCTGCGCTCATTAATCACCACCGCCACCTCCGCCGTCTCCCCCTCCAAAACCTCCTCCGCCATCGCCTCCATCACTGTAATATGAGGCTCCCAAAAGTGCCCCTAAAATACCCACTCCAGATACTGAAGAAATTGTGCTGTTCATTGAATCGATTGATTCGTTTTCAGGCGTATTAGCCTTATAGGTAGCCGGTTCGCAATACATTAAATAGGCGTAATGAATATGACGCCTATTAAAACCCATTTCATCTACCGTTTTATCAACTTGCCCTTTTGTGTATGTTGCACTTGCGCCATACCTTTTAGTTAATATCGGGCGGAGTTTGTATTTATACTTTCGGATTGTCGACTTTTTACCAAACATAATGTATCTCCTTTACCTTAAACGCTATATTGAGCGCAATCACGGTTATTGAAAATAACACATTAACTGACTTTCACTCACTCTTTTAATAACATGGTTATTGCCATATAACGTAGTTATTGTTTTAAAAACGTGCTTTTACAGCAGATTAAACTCTCTGTTCATCATTGAGAAAAAATAGAATGATTAATTCCGCTGCACTAATCGATGCAAGCTGCAACAACAGCCCAAACATTAATCCTATACCTGCTTGCGCATCTGGCTCGATTCCAAACAACAAAGCAGGAACTAACAACAGCGTTAGCCCTGCTGGAATACCTCTTATAATTGAAAGCATGGTGTTTCGATAATTGTTAGCATTCGACAAATAAAACAACACGACATAAGGCGATAGCAGCAAATAAAAGCCCACATCACTAGGGCCCCAATACTTTAAAGCAATAGAAATAAAAGATAATAAAGCTAATGCTTTAATTGGGAGGTAAACGTTTTTATAATTCATAACTTTCCTTATTAATTAATGACTGGACTTCCCAGCTTTCACTACACAGTTTCTAACTACAAATGTGTGCATTAAAAACTAAACTTTCACTCGCAAAGTACCCTACATATCAAAAAAGTTATTACGTGCGAGGTAAAACCTGCCTGCGTCACTGTTCACTTTTTAAATAAAAGATAATCAGTAGTAGCAACACATATAGAAAAGTAAAATGCGCAAAGGAACTTCCACAATAAGAATTTTAAACTATCGAGTGAAAGAACATTAAAAGAATGTAAAGGACCTTCTTTTATACAAAAGGCTAAAACCAGAAAAAGTAAACAAATCACGACATTTGAATAATTTAAACGTTTAAGTTTATCAAGAATGAAAATAACAGGGATACCAATTACTGTATTACCCATATATGCCATTACCCCACCAAAAAAACTGATCATCTTATAAGCTTTCCAGAGTTCACTTTGGGTGACACCTAATTGTATAGAGAAAATACTAGCGAATAAAAATACAACGCCTAATGCCGGAAATATTATTAAAGGTGCGAATAGCAACATGCTTAAATATCTCAAAGCAACCTCCTTGCTAAAAAAATGCCGCTATTACGACGTACAATACCAAACAGCAATACATGAGCAAGACCTGCTTTTATGCTCATTCGTTAGTGAAAATATTTTAGATATATTGCCCAATTATCTTACGCTACAGGTAATAGTTTCATGACTATGGGTGAGTATTCCTAATCAAACGGTATATACCTGCCAGAGGTAATCATGTTATATGACCTATCCAGCACATATTCTAATTCACACAACTTTTTTACATCACGTTTTATTCACTCAACCATATCTATTTTAGTTAAATCTGTATAATCAAAAATCTCAACTGAATATTACCTATCAGACTTTGCACAAACGCACTAAAAAATAAGAATACTAGGTTTCGTGTAAATACTTCCTTTGTCTAAAAAGGTAGTGTTTTTTATTATTAAAAATGTTCACTATTTTTTGGCCGCTAAACTTTCTCGTTTTATAGGCTCTCCATGCAGGATAATCGTTTCTATACTATTCCACGATTCTATAGAGTCTAAAGGGTTCGATTTAAGCAATAAAAGGTTAGCAATTTTACCAACTTCTACCGTACCGTAATCATTTTCAATTTTGAATTGTTTAGCATTATTAATGGTGGCCGCCGCCAGCACTTCTTCCAACGATAGCCCTGCGGTAACCATAGCTTTCATTTCTTGGTAGGTTGTCAGTCCTGGTTGATTGGCAAAACTTGGGCTTCCTGGGAAATCCGATGCCAATAAAATAGGATGGTCAGCACTTTTTAGGTATTGAATAACTTTATTACCTTTTCCTATTCGCCCATATAAAAATGCATCTGAAATTGATTGGTCAGGCATTCCATCAAAGCCAACTCTAAGCTCTTCTTTGAACCATTGCGCTTCAGCCGTTTTATACCAATCAATAAGTGGCTTAGGTGTGACAGATGAAAACTCAGGAGAATTAACAATAGTTGGGTCCATTACTTCACCCAATCCAGCAATCACTCTTTGTGTTGGCATATAAGCCACTTCGTCATTAATCATTTTATTCAAAGTGTTAGATATTTCTTTGGGTATATTTTGTTCGCGATTATACTGCCCCCAGTTCCACATACCATGGGCAATAACATCAACACCTGCTAAAAGTGCTAATTGCTGCATATCTAAAGCATTAGCATGAGCGACTATCAGTAAATTAGATTTTTTAGCAGCTTGTTTAATTCGTTTTAACGTGTTCGTTGAAAGTGTCGCCCACTGATTAGCATTACCATAACCGTCTTCAAAATATAGCTTTATACATGAAGCTCCTGAATCAGCAATTTTACCAATTAATCTTTCTACTGAGTTTTCCGTGGTTGCGCCTGCACTTTCATCAATTAAATAAGTAAACATTGATCTTGATAGATCGTCTGTTTTCTCTACATATGGGAAAGTGTTTTTTGATGTTAAGACTTCACAACGAAAGTAATCAGGGTGTTGAGGCGCTGAAGTAAAATAATCAAAACTTACTCCCGGGTTCGGATCAAGTATTTGAGTAACCCCATAATATAAAAAGCTCCTTGGCTGTTGCTCAAAGTATGCCTGTGCGAGTACCTGATTTTTAATTGCTACTGGCTCGACACCAAACCCCATACCAGGGATTGACGATACATGCGCATGGCTATCCATAAGACCTGGCGTTAAAAATTTACCTAAACCATTTATTTTAAGATCGAAGGATGAAATCTTTTTGCGAGTTATTTCACTAATTCGTCCATCACTTAATAATACATTCATTTGAGTTTTTGGAGCTTGCAAGTGAGATGAAACGATAGTGACATTCTCTATTAGAATGTTGTCCTTCGCTAATGAAGCAAAAGAAAACAATGAAATAGAGAGTAATAATACTTTAAACATGATACTTCCATGTGAGATTAATTAAATAGTTAACGCCCGCTTAAACTGCCGAGCAAGTTGGACGCTTTTTGTGCCGTATGTATCGCAAAAAACAGGCCTGTTTGCGGAGTCAGTTTTGATGCGTTTGTTATACTTTTTTATATACGTAAAATCGAAATATTAGAGCTTGAAATAATGCGGCAAGACCAAGCAATAATGATCCCTTATAATACAGAGGAGGTAGAACAAACGCCATTGGTAAAGCTGCATAATATAAATAAGAGCGATTTGTGTATTTGCTTATTAAAAAATGAAGTGGAAACCCAATTATTAACCACCCAGCAATAGAAATAAGCAGATAAACACCTGCATATAGTAAAAGTGTAACAACCAACCCAAAAAGGCCATTTATTGATAATGGTGCTAAATTAGCAAATAAAGCCCAGACAGCAATACCTATTCCCACGTATAGGAGGCTTTTGAGTATTGCGTCATCCCATCTTCCAAGACTCAATTCTTTTTCCGTAAAATATAGCGCCCTAATAATGGGCTGATAATGTATAGGTATAATGTGAAACGAAGCGGAACTGAGCCATATTTTAGCAGTCCCACTTGATTGGCTAGATAGGCTTATTCACACGAGGCTTTTCTAGGTGCTGATGATTTATTTAATGGAGCCGTTTTTGAGTTTCTGTATTTACTATTCCAGTTATTAACTTCTCTGATATTAGCAACGACAGCAGCAGCGTTGCAGTCATTTATTTTTTTGTGAGCACTAACAGGGGCTCCATTATCGTATGTCAGGGTATATCTTTTGTTGCTTGATACATCGTTAGTATTACTACAAGCAGCTAAAAAGCACATTGAAATTAAAACAGACATTTTCTTCATTTTATATTCCTTTATTCAGTAAATTTTAATTATAGTAGATTATTCAACTATTCGCCTCACGCCCTAGTAATGGGCTACAAATAGTTTGCTAAAATGTTGATAAACGAAAACAGCAAGCTGTTTTAAGTCCTTATTAATTAGCTTGTTAGAGATATTTTACACCCAGTTACATTTTGTAACCCAGCTACACTTTATAAACTTTACCGCAATTATTACTACTAAATCAATGATGTCACCGTAAAAAATGTTTGGAACGGTATTTGAAATAGGACATCTAATAGCTGCACACCAAACCTGATGCACTCTGCACTACCAATGTTCGCAAAAAGCATGACGACAGAAAAATAGTAATATTTACTTTTAGGGCCTAAAAAGTAAGAAACTAAGATAAACACACTCAGCGAATATCTTGGTCCATTATCTACATACGTAAGTATTATTAAGAAAACAGGCATCAAAAGCAGGACTTGGGAACCAAAAAATAACGAAAAGAGCTACAACGAGAATTAGAATACTTTTGGCAATATTTAAGAATATGCCTGAACTGTCCACGAATACCTAACGAGGCTGTAGAATAACTCCAACAGCCAACTGTTTTTTGTGCTGTTAATTGCTTATTATGTGGTTTTTACAACCAAACCTCTCGTCTGACTAAAAATTACTAGTGCAAATATGACTTCTGTTACTCCACCAATAAATGCACCGATTACAAAGTTTGCATTTAATAAAATACACAACATGCCAGAAAGCATAAGCAAAATACCTAAAACCCAATAAGTTTTAATGCCATATAAAGTATGAAAAACCAAATAGCGTACGCCAATTATCATAAGCATTATTGGATAAAACCATTCAACTTGAAGCTTTGCTACATAGAAAGCTAAAAATAAACCAACAAATAAAATAATGGTGCTTTCTAATGCTAGTTTGCCTAAAGGGTTTTTAGGATCATGATTTCCTGGGCGTTTGAGAACTTTTGAAAGTAACATGGCTAATGGGTGTATAAACATACCACCAAAAAAAAGAGCCAGCATACTCGATTGGTTTGAGTATAGTAATGCAATTGAACCTGCGATACACCAAACTAAACCAGAAACTAAAACACCTGTTCCTCCACCAAAATATGACAAGTTCATATCTTTTTGTGCATCTTCAAATTTCACAGATACTCCTTAATTTAGAAATTACTTAAACATAATGAGTCCCACACGGTGTTGGCCTCCGCTTTTCGTGGGTACGCTATATCCAAAGCCATAATTAGTTTGCCAATTAACTAAACAGCAGAGGCTAACATGAATAAACATAGCATACTTTTTATCGGTCTTGATACACATAAAGAATTCAATGAAGTTGCCTATATTGAAGAACATAGAGGGGCACAACCTGTTCACCTTGGTCGATTTTCTTCTTCCAAAGTGGCCGTTCAAAAGCTTGTTCGTCAGTTTGAATCTAAATACCCTGGCGCAACACTACACTTTGTTTATGAAGCCGGCCCTTGTGGTTATTATTCGTATCGTCCTGATACTCACTAAAGCCCGCTTCGCGGTTCAAATTTATTCCCTATAAATTTGTGGATTTACAGATTAATCACCAGCCTCGGCCATTGTTGTTATGTGGTTGCACCCTCTCTTATTCCTAAAAAACCCGGTGAGAAAATCAAAACCGATAAACGTGATGCCCTTAAGCTCGCTAAATTACTTAAATCTGAAGATTTAACACCTATTTATGTTCCCGAGCCTGAAGATGAAGCTGTACGCGATTTATCTCGTGCACGCGAAGTGGCCATGAAAGATTTAAAAGATGCTAAATATCAATTAAAAGCACTGCTGCTTCGTAATAATATTAATTACAAAGGCACTGCAAATTGGTCACAAAAACATTTACGTTGGCTCACTGAGCTTGTGCTTCCACATCCTGCGCAGCACATCGTTTTACAAGAGTTTTTACAAACAATTACCGAGCGAATAAGCCGACTTGAGCGATTAGATAATGAACTTACACATCACGTCCATCAATGACGTTATTATCCCGTTGTTAAAGCAATACAAGCTATGCGTGGTGTTCGTTTGCTGGTCGCCACCGGCGTTGTGGCTGAGCTTGGCGATTTATCGCGATTCGACCATCCCCGCAAATTAATGAGTTACCTCGGTCTTGTACCCAGTGAACACTCGAGTGGTGGCAAACGCCATATTGGTGCCATCACAAAATGCGGGAACGGCCGAGCAAGGCGCCTTCTTGTGGAAGGTGCACATACTTATCGCTATGCAGCAAATATATCCACAGATATGCAAAAACGACAAGAAGGTTTACCAAAGGACATTATTGATATTGCCTGGAAAGCGCAGCTTAGACTCTGTAAACGTTATAAAAAGATGATAGCCAAAGGGAAGCATTACAACCTGGTTGTCACCGCCATTGCCCGAGAAATGATTGCATACATATGGGCCATTGCGAAAGAAGTAGTGCTTACGCCAGTGAACGCAAAACTTAGATTGGCAAGAGTACCCGCATGATAAACGAATTAGAGTTAGTGCATGGGATCAAGCATCGGGTGTGGCACAACCACCGACGGCGTTAGGATGACAATGCAGCTAACGCTGCATTGAACCACGAACATAGACTGAAGACAGGTGCCATCGGTGACCGCCACGGGACGCACTAAGTAAGGTCTGCTCTGTTACTAGAAATAGTAATAATCAACGACAAAATTGTCAGGAACAATTTTGAACAGCGTAGCTGATTCACGAAAGGCAGGACGCCTGTAGTCATATCAGCAAGATAACCGACGACATTACTTGCTTCATCCTATGTATTAACTCGCTCTAATTCGAGCTGAAGTAATTATGGCTTAAAAAGTTAGGCAAGGATCAGTGCGTTTAACTTGACAGTGGGAGTCATACCAACGCCTCGTTAAGAGGCAAATAATATGTTGGCTAAAATAAGCGACGCAGGAGCAAAAGCCAACTGTTATTTGTCCTGCTTTAACGACTTGTTAGCCGTTTTTCATTAAAGCTAGTTTTGAACCAAAAGTAATAAAAACAACCCCTGTAATTGAGTTTAACCACACTTTAAACTTTGCTCCATTTGTAACGCCTTTAACTTTTGAAAGCATTGCAATCATCATTGAAAACCATAAAAAGTTAACAATTGCATGAGCAGTAACTAGGGTATATGCACTAAGTGCTGTTTCACTTGCTGGCATAAATTGTGGAAATGCAGCTAGATAAAACATTGATACTTTAGGGTTTAATACGTTGGTTAGAAATCCTTCAAAAAATGCTACACGCATTGAGGTGTTTTTACTGGGGCTTTGATGTGTATTTCCAGTAGAGTTTTCAGTTTGCTTGAAAGCACTAATAATCGCTTTAAGACCAATCCAAATTAAGTAAGCCGCACCTAACATTTTAAAGATAAAAAATGCTTGAGCAGACTGAACCAATAGTAAAGAAATACCAAAAATTGATAGCGTGCCATGTACATAAAATGCTGCTACGAATCCCCATATATTAGCAAAACCAGTTTTCTCACCTGAAACAGGTACGGTTTTTGCTATAAGGAACCCGTTAGGTCCAGGTGAAACAACAAGTAATGCGGCTACTGCTATAAAAGTTAAAATATTACTTATATCCATATACATCTCCCATTTTAAAATGATGAACCTATAAAGACGGCTAAAGCCGCAAACAGCGGCGGCTGAAAGCCGTCCGACTGCTTTGTTTTGTTAATTTATAGTAGTAACCAAACCTGTACTGAGTCATCAACCTTTTTTCTTGTTAATAACAGGGATAGCCACGTATCATTATCCACAAACTTTTAGTCTTTTTCGTATTGCATATCGATCTGAACACCGAGCAACTTAGATTCCGGAGAATCGTCTTTTAACTCTAGCGTTACCGTGCCAAGTATCTCCTCAAATTCTTCTTCTGCAAGAACATCTTTTAGAGATGTTAATTGGTCTTCGTTAATCGTCGCTATATATTGTTTCCCATATTCTTTAGTCAATTTGTGGGCAAGCTGTAACAATATTGCTCTTTGTCTAGGATCTATATCACTAAACATCCTACTATCATGAAAAATGCTTTGAAAATGATGAACTCTGGAATTAATTAAGTTATTCAAGTCATAGCAAAAGATTTTAACTTCGTTAATTCCATCTGAAGCGTCATTTTGAATTTTCGCACTTATTTTGAATCGTTCTTGGTTATTGCCCTCGTTATTTTTAATTGAAATGCCAGCAGGTACTTCAGGATAAAACTCTTTTGCAAGGTCACTAAATCCAAGATAGACCGGATGCTCTTGTTCTTTATAAGCTTCCAAATACTCGATTGTAGTTACTTCTTGGCTTGATAGTTCCTTTTGCGCCTCTGCCATTTCCTTTTTAGAATGAGCCGAAATATTCTTGTAATCTTGCAGTTTGGAAAGCTTGCTCTTTAGTTCGGCTAATTGGGCATTGATTGCAGCGAAAAAGTCTAACGCTCGACTTTTTGCCAGTAACTTCATTTTCTCATCAAAAGCTTTCTGCAGTTCATTCTTGCTTTTTTCTTCTTCCAAATGTGTAGCAGATAACGTCTTAAGCTCTTTAGCTAATCGTTCACTTCGTTTAATATGAATACTTTTATGGAATGCAGTGACATTTTCGAGCGTTTGTAGCGTGCCTTCTTTAAACAGTTCAGTAATTTCACCATAAAGACTATAAACTTTCTCTAAGTCCATATCCTGATATAAGCTCATACTGTGCTTAATATTTTTGATACTAGTATTTAAGTAATAAAGCCTGTTTTTCATTTGTGACAGTTTTTCAGCCATACCATCCGCTTCCGATTGGATCGCAGCGTAGTTTTCTGCCACGTTATAGTTTTTAATGTCAGATTCTAGTTTCTTTACATCTTGTGTTAAGCGAGAAATCTCAAATTCAACATCCAAAGCGCCAGTGTAGTATTCCCTTATTACCGGGTCATTTTTGAACGACTTTTCGAACTTTTCTAACTCTTGGTAACGCTTCCGTGTGTTTCGTTTTTGATAGACATAATCAAGGTCTAATTCAAGTAAGAAGGCATTATTTACCAAGGATGAAAATGGCTGCTCTTTCGCAGTTGCGAGACTTGATACATAACTTCCCCGGCCTGTACGATAAAAACGTGAAAGAACAGTCCTAAAAGTAAGATATGGAGAGTCTTCAGGGATATCTACAAGCATTCGCTCCATTTCAGCATTGAAAGCAGTTTGCCCGAACTCCTTATCGTTTAGATAAATCTTGTTCTGATTTTTTGCAGCACGGTTTGCGGTAAACCTTTTATCACCAACCTTGAAGCTAAGAGTAAACTCCCATCCCGACAAATGCTGTTCAAATGCTGGGATTTTGTTGGAACCAAGACAAAAATTTACGAGCTGGAGCAACAATGACTTCCCAACACCATTATATGTATTATTTTTATCAGTTGATGTGCTTTTCCCAATAATTAGGGTTAAACCCTTGGGGTTAAAATGAACTGTGTTAAAAGATGGCTTATTCGCTTCTAGAGAAATCAACTGCATTTGACTACTTTTCCTTGTTCATTCAACTCAATCGCTCCACATGCATATAAAAAATCTAACGCTAAAATGATGTGTTCAAAATCATGACTAATGAGCAAATTTAGATTCTTCAACTTGTCATAGATTTGTTCAGGGGTCTGTGGACGAGACAATAAATTTAGAATATTTGCGCCTAACCCCAAAAGTGACTCAGACAATCGTATGTGCTTTTGTGGACTAAGCATTTTCAATCACCTTCGGGGCATAACCTTCAGGTGGCTCCTCAAAGATGTCACATGCCTCAAAAAAGAAAGCCAGAACAGCTATTACATTTCTTTCGTAATCACGCCTCTGCATATTAGACAAGTTTTCAGGCAACATTTCATCAACCATGTTTTTAAAAACTATATCGGACTCAGACAAGCCTGTAGCTATCGCAGCCTCTGCATTGTCAGTATTTAAGTGGTGTTGATACATTTCGTTCAACGAGTCTCTAGACAGTTGGCGTGAAAACTTACTATTGGTTCGAAAATAGTCATCAACATAGCCTACCTGATATGCCCCGACATTAAGGTGCATCGCAGTACTTTTACCCAATTTATTAAATAGTATCTTGTTATAAAAATCGGGTGGCTCATTGGCTTGAGAATCAGAAAAACCGCTGTAGTTCTTAGATACATAACCTACAATTTCTGCGACAATTGAATTATCGATAAACCCAATATCTTCTGGCTTTGGATAATAACCACATATTGAGGCAATACTGTCCTCTGGTAACTCCATGAAAACATCTTCTAACTCAGAAGAAAGAAATACATCACAAATATCCAGACCATACTTATTCTTAACGCTATTTAGCGTTGTATAAATTTCTGGGTAGGCACCATGATATTTGTCGTTGAACACAAAGTAGAAGTGTTTAATTTTATACTTATGCTCATTCCCCCAATACGCTATTAGTCCGTCTAAATCTTCTTCGATTTTTGAAGTAGCGGAAGTGGGATTGCCAGTCGGAGATTGAGGAGAGTAAACTTGAAAATATTTTCCCTCTAATGGGATGAATCCATCATTTTTTCTATCACCAATGCGTCCTTGTGGTTTTACTTTTTTAAAGTCTTTATTTGATGCACGCATCACATCGCAAAACAAATCTTCGAATGCATTTCCATTTGACTCATGTATACGCAATTTAAAGGCTTTACGTACATCTAATTTTTGTTGAACATTCATTGACGAATTCCTTTCACTGCATCCTCGATAGTTTTTTATAGCCTTGGCTAGTTTAGGGCTCACATCTTTAAAAAATAACTATAAATATTCGCTGACTGAAGGTACTACACTTCCATTAGAAATTAACGCTTGCCGTAAACGGCACAAAATAGCAGGCTAAAATTGGCGACGAAGGAGCACAAGCCTGCTGTTTTGTGTCCTTGGTTTAACGGCTTTGTTAGCTTTTGAGAGCACAACTTTATGAACCAAAAAACGTATTTAATATTATTTTTTCTTGTGGGTCATAATACATAATGATGCAAGTATCATTATCAATTGAGTACCACTTATCTTCGTCCCCCTGTATGAATAAGTCACATATATCGATTTTACCGATATATTTAAAAGAGCGACCATCTTCAGTAAGCGGTATTGATATGTTATCTAAACCTTGAGTAGTTGGAAAAGAGTCGTAAATGTACTCATAGGGAGCATCAAAATATTCAAAAACTCGCTCTTCATTAACAAGCTTTTTATGTTCTTTCATTTCGCTGTATTGAAGTTTTAATTTTTGAAACTCTTCTTCTAAGTCGTTTGGAAGATCATTTAAATAACTTTCCACGCCACCAAAAGTTTCTTTGTAGTCAATATGTGTGCTTATGTATTGTTTTTGGAAAAAATTAAAATCGGTTAAGAGCGACAGCTTATTATCTATTAACTTGTATGCAATCCAGTTAGTTCTGCAATAATAATTGTGGAATTTTTTTGTTTCTAAGCCCAAACAATCAAAGGGCTCCAAAGGCAAAACAAAGTGTAATTTGCCTTGTTCACCTTCTAAAAACTCTTCCACATTAACAGAGAGTAACGGTAGTAAGAATTCGGTATGTTCTTCAATTCTTTCATAGAAGACATCCTCTGCATTTGGAAAAAATGAATTTTTACTCATATCTATCCTAGAAAGCTAACGCCTCAATAAGAGGCAGAGTTAAGCTTGGCTATAATCCGTGAGGAACGAACGCGAGCCAAGCTTGACGCGTCCGACTTTATTGACTTGTTATAAATACTAACCACGTAATTGCGATGTTATAGAGTCTTGAATTGTTTTGTCATATTCATTATCACTTACCAAATCAAGACAAAGCTCCTTTGTGCAATAGGAAACAAATTTGATTAGTTTATTCTCCGAGTTTTTTGCGGTTAACTCATAAAGTGTATAAGACTTAAACTGACTTTCATTTACGACAACATCAGTTGAACTTTCTTTAAAGTCAGCCACCAAATCTATATTATTTAGTCGAAAATTATAAAAGTACATACGTTGTAAAGAGTCTTTACAAGCGTATAAAATTGAAAAGTCCTGGGCAACTAAATCTGCCATTGCTTTACAGCTTGAATTTAAAACCAAAGAATCAGGAAGTATTTTCACAACAACTCCGTTTTCTTCTTTGGCTGAAATGTTAAAAGCTATAAACAATAATACTATGGTGAAAATTTTCATTGAACCTTCCTTGTATTTATAACGCCTTGCTAAGGTGTGAGCAACGCAATGCCCAAGCCTCTACAGACTACCTTAAACACAAAAACCGACGCATGGTAAAAATGCCACGCGTTGTGAATCACTCTTAAGCAATTTGTTATGTTTGTTCTACATTTGCGCGATCACACCAATACTCTGAGTAACTTTCGTTTACCCAGCACTCAATTCGTATAGTGCCAAACTCTTTATAAGTACCTAGTTCTTCTGAGATTGTTATACGTTCAGACGATAGTAAATCACTAACTGAATCAGCCAAGTCTTCAAACCCATAGAGTTCAACATTTTCGTTTTCACTTCGAAGATTAAGCTTCAAAACTCCTTGTTCTTCAGTCCGAGTCGCTGTGAGACTACAAATAAAGTCTGGTCTCACACACTCAAATAGCTTCT
Organism: Pseudoalteromonas sp. 3D05; assembly: GCF_002723455.1. Classification (GTDB taxonomy): domain Bacteria; phylum Pseudomonadota; class Gammaproteobacteria; order Enterobacterales; family Alteromonadaceae; genus Pseudoalteromonas. The sequence goes on from NZ_PDUS01000001.1 coordinate 40,234, forward strand.
TATAGCTGCTCATATTCCCTCCGAAAACATAACGCCCCGGTAAGCGGCGCATAAGTAGTAGGCTAAAATTAGCGAAGAATGAGCGCAAGCCTACTGTTTTGCGTCCGCCCTTGACCGGCTTGTTAGTTTCCGTTTTCACCAAACTTAGTCAACAATTTTTCAGTAAGCACTTGCGCCTGTTCAATATCGTGAAACTCCATATTTTGAGATATGCGCTGCTTGACGAAATCTAATTTCAGGTAAATATCGTTATCCTCTACTATTTTTAACCCAAAGTCCGCATATGCTATGGCTTTTAGAAAGTTTGGATTTCCAGAGTCAGGATCGTAATATTGATACTCTTTAACCAGCCTTAATATTGACTGTTCTCCCCCAGTTAAAGCAATACTTTCAGAAAGTTGGAATTTCAATTTATTAAATTTGATTCTTTGTTCTATTTTTTCTTCTCGGCTTAATTCAAGTAACCCCTTACTTTGAAAGTATTCTTTATCAGAAATAGCCCATAACTCTGTCACAGCGTTATCAGATCCTAATTTGATTGCTTTAACGAGTAACTCAACAAAATCATCAGATATTAAGTTAAATTGTGAACAGCGCTCAAAACGCGATAAAACATCTTCGATATACTCATAGGGTTCACCCACCTCATTTGCTCTACTCAGCCAATCATCAAGTTCATCTTGAGTTTTAGGTATTGTTTTACAACGACGTATTTCTTTTGCTTCAAACAGGTATTCTTCAGAGGTAAAAACACTTTCTTCAAAGCTAGTTTCAATAGAAGCTTTCTCGTTGGGGATTAAGTGTTTGGAAGCTACTTTGTTGCTATCTTTCTCAGCGCTCAAATTATCATAGTTACTTTGTTCTTTTGGAAGAAAGTAACTAATGGAGAAGGCTGCAATAGAAATAGCAAGTACAACTTTTTTCACGAGGCCTCGATAGGAAACTAACGCCGCAATATGGGGCGTATTAAGCTTGGCTAAAATTAGCGAAGAATGAGCGCCAGCCAAGCTTTAGACGTCCCACGCATAATTGCCTTGTTATAAATACTATTATCTCAATTGCTTGAGGATTGATTCTCTTATTAATTCATCATAGTTGCCAAATAAATCAAGACAAATATCCCTTGTGCAGTATGAGGTAATCTTTGATTCATTTTTATGCAAATCTTTGACTGTTATTTCATACGCGGTATATTTGCCAATTTCTGTTTGGTTAACGTCAATTACATTTAGTGATCGATTTAATTCACTTACAACATCTCCACTATTTATACGAAAATCAAAATAATACTTCTGATTAAATTGATTTAAACAAGTGTATAAAACGGAGAACTTTTCATTTTGCAAATTTGCATGAGCTACGCAGTTTAATGGCAAGATCAATTTATCAGGAAGGATTTTTACGACAACCCCTTTTTCTTCTTTTGCAGAAGCATTATTAAATACAAAGAGTAGTAAAAACAAGTTAAAAACTTTCACAGTACCTTCCTTAGTATTTATAACGCCTCACTAAGAGGCGAGTAATTGTTGGCTAAAATGTGAAGCGAAGCGGAACCGAGCCAACTGTTACGAGTCCTGCTTTAGTGACTTGTTAAGTCTCTCTTCGTACAAACTAAGCTTACTTAAAAACTGTTCAATAAAAGCTATATCTCTTTCGGTTGATGCCAAAGTGAACGCAAAATCAGTCTCTTTTTTTATTATTTCGCATTGTTCTAATGTTGCACCATCCATTGCGTATAAAATACCTGAAGGCCACTCATGCTCGCAATGTGAAAGCCAATTTAAAATACTCTCTAAAAGTAGAGTTCTACCTTCAGAGTTTGAAGAATCAATTTCGTAACATTTACGATAGAAATCCATCTCAACCAAGGAACCTAGTTCTTCGAAAATGCCTTTAGTTTGATATACATTTTGAATTAGCTTACCAAGCCATAAAGTAGAGTTGTAGTCTTTAGACTCAAACCCTTCTTTTAGTATCGGGTATACCAAATTAATAAATATTTCATATCTGATACAGCTATGACGGTTCTTTTCAAGGTTTGGTAAATACGACCAAACCCAATTTTTAATTTCTTCACGACTCTTAAATGAGTCGACAAATTTTTTAACAGATGCAGTCGCTTGCTTTTTTAAGCCAGCTTCTAGTTCTTTCTCAAAACTTTCGTAATACTCGATATTCATAAGGGACTTAACAATTTTGTCTATGACATTTGTCGTTTTATAAACCGATAAATGTCCATATATTACAATGCATTTATCTTAGCCCTCAAATAAACACCTGTAAACAATTAGTTAACTTTGTCTAACTTTTTACAAGTGCAAAAATACCCCAAAATGGTAGAGATCAGTAATATTGGACAAAACACAAACTACTGTCTATATATACAGTTATTTATTTTTGAGATTCACCCTATGAAGTCACCTTTTTTAACTATGATTTCGGAACAAATGTATTTAAAGCGTTATGCTAAAAGTACCATTAAAGCTTACTTATACTGGATAGCTGCATTTATTCGCTTCAATTCTATGCGACACCCAACAACAATGGGAGATAATGAAGTAGAGCTTTTTTTAAATCATCTAGTTAACCAACAAAATGTTGCACCTAATACGCAAACGCAAGCTTTAAATGCGTTAAGCTTTTTATTTAAGGAGGTCATTAAAAAGCCACTATCGCTATCCTTAGATTTTATCAAGAGCAAACGAGCAACTAAACTCCCCGTCGTTTTAACACAGCAAGAAATAAACCTTTTTTTTAAAGTGTGCTCTGCAAAACATTATTTACCTTGTGGGCTTCTCTATGGCAGTGGCATGCGGCTAATGGAAGTACTGCGTTTGCGTGTGCAGGATATTGATTTTGACTATAACTGCATCCGCATATGGGATGGTAAAGGAGGAAAAAACCGTGTTGTAACGCTTGCAACTGAGCTCATACCGCAAATACGGACACAAATTCAATTAGTAGATAGTTATTTACAGTTAGACCTAAATAACCCGCTATTTTGCGGCGTGTATTTGCCACACTTATTACGTAAAAAGTACCCAAATAATAACAAGCAGCTGGGGTGGCAATATTTATTCCCATCTTATAAACTCAGCATTGATCCCCAAAGTAAGCAATTGAGAAGACATCATATAGATGAAAAACAATTACAGCGCGCGGTTAAAAAAGCAGCTTGTGATGCACAAATTAATAAACACGTTACTCCGCATACCTTACGCCATTCTTTTGCAACACATTTACTACAAAGTGGTGCTGATATTAGAACGGTTCAAGCGCAACTAGGCCATAGTGATGTGCGAACAACTCAGATTTATACGCATGTTTTACAACAAGGTGCAAATGGCGTGATTAGTCCATTCTCTAGGTTATAAAACAGGTAAAAAGAACAGCTGTATATTTTTGTCAAATAAATTTAACGCGTTAAAGCACATTATATGAATGTGCTAGCAATAGTTTACGAAAAGCTACCTTTTTTCGTCTTCTATTTTAAGTAATAGCTTTTTAATGTCGTTTTTGGCACCCAATATATGCTTTTTCAAAAAATCACAGGCTTTTTTAGTGTCTTTCGCTCGGCAAAACTCTAGTAAAGTACGGTGTTCTTCTGGCGCTGTTGTTAGGCCACCGGCTAACAATATATGCATACGAACATAGCGCTCTGAATTTTTACTATACATATCAACCAGCTCACGAGTTTGTGGGCGTTGTGCGCGCGAATACAATTTGCCATGAAAACGGCTATTTAAATCGCCCGTTGCAAGGTGTGTATCACCTGCGTCCATAGCGCTTTCAAGTTCAGTTAAAATAAGCTCTGCATCGATTAAATCTTGATTGGTTAACCCCTCTATTGAGTGGCTTAGTAGCTCGGCTTCAAGTAACGCTCTTAAATCAAAAATTTCATCAATTTGTGATGCAGAAAGCTCTGTTGCTGTGGCACCTTTATGGGCCTCAAAGTTAACAAGCCCTTCAGCTTCAAGCTGAAGCAGCGCCTCGCGAACAGGAATACGGCTTACATTAAGCTCAGCAGCCAATGCAGCTTGACGAAGCGGATCACCGGCTTTTATCTCACCTGTTAATATTTTTTCACGGATTGCTTCTGCAACAAGTTGGGTGCGGGTTTTGTGCTCGATAGCCATGGTGTTCCTTAAATATTGCATTTAGCATACATTATACTCAAGTAACATGAGATGCCAAGTTAGATTACGTCCTTAGCGAGCGTATATAAAGCAATGCGGGAATATGCAATAGTGACTCCCGCATTAATTATTTTATGCCTGGTAACAAATTGGTCGCATAAAACGTAAAATTGCATTTGTACCTACAGAAGTACTACGTACATCTGTTGAGCTTGGGAATGGCCCACCGTGGTTCATTGAGCCGCAGACTTCAACGCCTGTTGGCATCTGATTTTTTATCAAACGGCCCACTTTATACTGCAGCGCTTCGATAAGGCTATCGGCTTTATTTAAGTCAGCGTCGGTGCCATGCACACTGGCGGTTAGCTGCCCTTGCAATTGATTTACTAATGTCATGAGCTGCTGTTCACTGTCGTAGCGCACAACTAACGCCGCAGGGCCAAACACTTCTTCTTGTAAAGCTGGAGTTGCTAAGTAGTCATCGCCGTTGCACGCGAATACATGTGCATTGGCATGAAACGCCTTTGCAAGTTTGCCTGCACCTAACACACTGACCTTATCAAGCTGGCTACGCGCTGCTATTTGGTGTTTAAACGTGTTAACAATCCCCGGGGTGAGTAACGTGTCTGACGGGGCATCATCAATGCACGCTGTAATGTGTGCTTCAAGCTCATCACATCCCGTTGGCACTAACCACAACCCTGGGCTGGTACAAAACTGCCCGTTGCCCATCAGCATTGACTGGCAAAGTGACTGTGCAATTTCTTTACTCTGTTCAATTGCTTTATTAGGTAGAATAACTTGGGGGTTAATACTGCCAAGCTCACCATAAAATGGGATGGGTTCTTCACGCTTTGCAATGGTCGCTTGCAGTTTACTAGCAACGTTAAATGAGCCAGTGAAGCCAACCGCTTTAATTTCCGGCGCAGCAACGAGCTGATGCGACATGTCATACGCCTTACTTTGCACCATTGCAAACACGCCTAATGGCATCGCACATTCTTTTATAGCGGCAAGCGCCGCACGTGCCATTAGCTCACCGGTTCCCGGGTGCGCTGTATGATTTTTTACAATCACTGGGCAACCTGCTGCCAGTGCTGCTGCCGTGTCGCCACCGAGTGTTGAAAAGGCATACGGGAAATTAGATGCGCCAAATACGGCCACAGGCCCAAGCGGTAAATAATTAAGCTCTGTATGTGGTTTTGGTAACGGTGCTCTTGCGGCATCGGCTTCGTCCACAACTTTTAAACCCAATGGTGATTCAGGGTTTTCACGCAAAGCACTGGCAAATGCCTTAAGTTGATTAACGGTTCGCATGCGCTCGCCTTGCAAACGCATCATGGGTAGATTGGTTTCTTGATGTGTTTGCTCAAGTAGCTCATCCCCTAGCGCCAATATGTGATCTGCAATACACGTTAAAAAATCTGCTCGTTGCGCAAAGCTGGTTTTACGATACTCATAAAAAGCCGATTGCGCGGCTGCTATCGCACCGTCTAATTCAGCGGCACTCAGATTAAAAAAACGTGTGGAGAGGGGTTCATTGCGCGCTGGGGAAAATGCGTTAAATTCACCATTCGCTGAATCACCAATCCATTGTCCTGCTACTAAACTTTGTCCTGTTAATGTCATGTTTTGCTCCTGATTAAATTACTTGAAACCCAAATGCATATGGGTCATCGTCATCAACGGTGATCGTGCTTGTGCCCGTCACTCTAGACCAACCTTGAATACTTGGCAGGATGGCTGTGATACCTGCGATTTCTGTTACCTGTTCAATGCAACCAATAAACTGGCTGCCGATATAACTTTCGTGGATAAAATTTTGCCCTTGAGCCAATTGCCCCTTGGCAAATAGCTGCGCCATACGCGCACTTGTGCCTGTGCCACAGGGCGAACGATCAATGGCTTTATCACCATAAAAAACAGCATTGGCGGCGTCTGAACTGGCATTTTTAGGTGTGCCTGTCCATAAAACGTGGCTTGCACCTTGAACAGTTGAATCAAGCGGATGAACACATTTCGTTTTTATATTTATGGCATCGCGTACCTGTAGGCTGTACTTTAAAATTTGCCCTGCGGTTAAGTGTTCAATGCCTTTATAATTCCCCTGCGGTTCAACAATAATGTAGAAGTTGCCACCATAGGCAATATCTACTTTAAGCGCGCCTAACTCAGGCACTTCAATTTCAATTGATTGATGTGCTAGGTACGCGGGCACATTATAAATTTTAACCCACTGAACTTTACCGTCAGTCATTTCATAATTGACTTCAACGCGCCCTGCCGGTGTATCGAGTTTTAATGTTCCTGGCACGTTTGCATGCAACAAGCCATGCTCTAACGCAAACGTGACAATGCCCATCGTGCCGTGACCACACATGGGTAAGCATCCTGATGTTTCAACAAATAAAATAGCCGCATCGCCATCCTCTGTGGTAGGTGGATATAAGAATCCGCCCGACATCATATCGTGGCCACGAGGCTCAAACATAAGCGCTTGGCGTATCCAGTCATGATTTTGCAAAAAGTCTTGGCGCTTTTCACTCATGCTTTCCCCACTTAATTGCGGGTGACCACTGGTTATTAGCCGTACAGGGTTGCCACAGGTATGGCCGTCAATACAAAAAAAGGTCCCTTTGAGCATAACTTAGTCCAACTTAAATTTTGTTAAAGCAATACGGTTTGTCATTGCTTGCGTGAAAAGCGAGACGGCAGTCGTGTTCTCGTTTGCTGCATCCAGTTCAATAATACTGTGAACGCCTTCATTATTTAGCTCATCGATCATCTTTGCTGTTGTTGCAAATTTAATGGCGTCTGATGCATTGAACTGAGTCGGTGCTGCTAAAAAGACCCCTTGCCAATTTACTGTCATTTTAATTACCTGATTGATGTTTAGGCTTGATATGATAAGTATATTGTATACAATAATCAATATCCCATTTTGATATTCATTTATTCATTAATTTATAAGAGCGTCTTTGGCGCAGTAAAAGCAAGGTTAAACAACTGAAATTAAATAACAAAGAATTAAACTAACAACGTTAAAAAATCATATTTCGTAATTTAAAAAACTAAATGCAATATTGAGATAGGCAATGATTTATCGGCCAAAGTAGCGAATTGCATAAAGAGGTAATTATTTTGGCAGATCATAGTACACAACATATTGGGGTCATTGGGGCGGGTGTGATTGGTATTTGTTGCGCGCTAAACTTACAACGTGCCGGCTTTGCCGTCACACTGTACGATGAATACGGTTTAGCTCAAGGGTGCTCAAAGGGAAATGCAGGGCATTTTGCGACAGAACAAGTATTTCCTTTAGCGCATGCATCGGTACTGAAAAAGCTCCCTTCTATGTTGTTAAACCCACTGGGTCCACTGCGTATTGATTGGCGTTATACCATTAAGGCACTACCATGGTTTTGGTTATTTTTAAAAAATATGAATAACAAAACCTATACAGCCAACTCGTTGGCATTAAAAGCGCTAAATCAACATGCGATTACAGCCTATGACCAATTGCTAAATAACTATAATTTAGACTATCTAATCACTAAAAAAGGCAGTTTACTGACCTTTGAAAAAACCCCGATTGAACAGATAACTAGCTTATTAGAGAGTTTTCAAACGCACGATATAAACGTTGAATTGCTCAATTCAAAACAAGTTCAGCACCTTGAACCTAACTTAGCACCCACAATTAATCACGCTTTATTATTTAATGACGTGGCTCACAGCGTTGATCCGCACTTATTTTGCGTAACATTAGCGGAGCAATTTATTGCCCTTGGGGGGCAGTTTTGTCAACAAAAAGTGACCGCGATTGAGCAAGCTGAACTTGGGTATACACTCAAAGGCGAGCAACAGCAATTTACCGCTGACAAAGTGGTTATTGCCGCTGGCGCATGGAGTAAATCGCTTATTAAGCCCCTTGGTTATAAAGTCCCGCTGGATACTGAACGCGGGTACCATTGCATGCTAGCAAGTAACTATGGCCTTTCTCGCCCTGTCGCCTCTGCTGAGCGTAACTTTATAATGACCCCCATGAGCCAAGGTTTGCGAATAGCGGGGACGGTCGAATTTGCAGGCACACAGCGCAAAATGGACAACAAACGTGCACTGGCATTATTGCCGCACGCTAAAGCGATGCTTAAAAAATCAGCCTCATCATTGCATGCTCACAGTACATGGATGGGCTGTCGCCCTTCTTTACCTGACTCATTGCCGGTTATTGGTGAAGCCCCTTTTCATCCTAATATTTTCTTTGCATTTGGCCATCAACATTTGGGGTTAACACAAGGTGCGGTCACTGGGGAGTTAATTACATCACTGTGTTTAAGACACCCTACAAAAATAGACATTAAACCATATTGCATTAGCCGATTTTCAACGCATGCGGCTTGCAGTTCACCCATCCCACACGCACAATAGCCCCATTAACGAGGAGAGCATTATGACGACCACAGGTATTGGTACTCAATCTAAAGAGCAGGCACTGGCGAGTCTCAGTGATATGACTAAAGATTTGCAGCCCATTCAAGCGCAAGAACACCTAGAGCGCATTAAAACAGCGCAAACTTACATGCAAGCAAATGGCATCGATGCCATTTATTTAAATGCAGGCACAAACCTAACTTACTTTACCGGTATGCGCTGGTATGCCAGTGAGCGTATGGTTGGGGCAATTTTACCCGCCAAAGGTGACGTACAATACATTGCGCCTTACTTTGAAATTGGCTCACTGAATGGCTTTAAAGTGATTGATGGCCCAATTCGTGGCTGGCAAGAGCATGAAAGCCCATACCAACTATTTGTCGATGTCATCAAGGAGATGGGCATTGCACAAGATGGCACAATTGGGATTGATGAAAGCGCCCAGTTTTTTATTTTTGATGGCATCAACAAAGCACAAAATGGCTTAAAACTAGTTAATGCACAACCTGTCACTGCGCATTGTCGTATGCATAAATCAGCCAATGAGCTGAAACTAATGCAACGTGCTATGGATATGACACTCGCTGTACATCAAGCAACCGCGAGCATGTTACACGAAGGTATTAGCACCACAGAAGTGGAAGCCTTCATCAAGCAAGCTCACCAAAAGGTAGGCGCGCCGGGTAATTATTTTTGTATTGTGTTATTTGGTGTTGCCACCTCTTTCCCGCATGGGGTAAAAGATGCACAAATCCTTAAAAAAGGCGACATGGTATTGATTGATACTGGCTGTAAAGTACATGATTACCTGTCTGACATCACGCGAACGTATGTGTTTGGTGAAGCAACAGAGCGTCAACGCCAGTTTTGGGATTACGAAAAAGCGGCCCAAATTGCTGCATTTAAAGTTGCTCAAGTTGGGCAAACATGTGAAGCGGTCGATGCTGGTGCTCGCAATTACTTAGCTTCACAAGGATTAGGCCCTGAGTATCAAACACCAGGCTGTCCACACCGTACAGGCCATGGTATAGGGTTGGATATTCACGAATGGCCTTATTTAGTAGGCGGAGATAAAACTCCACTTGCACCTGGTATGTGCTTTAGTAATGAGCCTATGCTGGTTGTGCCGGACGAATTTGGTATTCGTTTGGAGGACCATTTTTACATGACTGACGAAGGACCTAAATGGTTTACGGAGCCTGCGCATAGTATTGATGACCCATTTGGTTTAGGTTAAAACCTCACGATCGGCCTACATGGCTGATCGTGTTAGTAACTCATTATTTTCGCACCATTGGTTTGGTGCTTTTACCAATGTTGCTTTATCTGCTACACGTACTTTAACGCATTGGGTATCTGAGGGTAATTGCTCTTTTTGCACAACCCAAAATTCGCCTTGCTTTTGAGTAAATAATTGGTATTCGTATGCCTCATCACTGCCTTCAAATAAAGCAGTAAATAAACCGCCAACCAGTGCACCAGCTATACCACCTGCAATCATATCTTCGCGATTACCATCTAACTCATCGATTACCCCTACTGTTGCACCAATCATCATGCCGTTGAACACATCTGACGAAAGCTGAACCGCTTTTGTCGATTGAACTTGCGCATAATATTCAGTGACTATTCTATTTTCTTCAGCTCGATCAATACCCGGGCCTGCAGCACAACCTGTTAATAATAGTAAAACGATAAATACCTTGTTCATCATGTTGTCCTTTGGATTGTTTTCATTTGTCTAATAATGAGTTTATTGGGTTTTAAAATTAAATCTGTTCAAGAGTGTTTTAAAGATGTAAGAAACTGTGCAATTAATGCATTGAACTCACCTTAATTGACAATCTCTGCTGTGTTGCCTTGAACTTTGTGATGTGTGCCTGCATATCCTCACTATATTGTTCAAAACAGGCTACCCCAATGAAAAAGCTAAAAATCGATATTGTTTCTGACGTAATGTGCCCGTGGTGCATTATAGGCTATAAAAACCTTGAATCTGCATTAGCTCAATTGAGTGACAAGTTTGACGCTGAAATAAGCTGGAAGCCCTTCGAACTGAATCCTGATATGCCCATTGAAGGACAAGATTTAAATGAACATTTAGCGCAAAAATATGGCCTAACTGAAGTGCAAGGCGATGCAAATCGAAAGCATATTTTAGAGATGGGTGAAAAAGCAGGGTTTACCTTTAACCTTGATGGTAACCGCATCATGATCAATAGTTTTGATCTCCATCGTTTACTAACTTGGGCAGCAACTGAAGGTAAACAAACCGAATTAAAGCTGGCATTCTTTAAAGCACATTTTACCGATTTGGTGTATTTAAACGAACAAGAAAGCTTATTAAATGTAGTGCAAAGTGTTGGCCTTGATAGAGACCGTGCAAAAGAAATATTAGATTCAGGTGAATATTTTCAAGCGGTACGTAGCGAACAAAATGCCTTACAACAAATGGGCATAACGTCTGTACCTACGTTTATTATCAACGACGAATATGCACTAACTGGTGGACAACCAAGCGATGCATTTGTGAAAGCATTCGAGCAAATAGCAGAGCAAGACAGTCAATAACGCTTTAACACCACGTAATGCTAGTTACGTGGTGTATTATTAAAACCTAACCGCATTGCATGCAGCAACCCAATATAATTTTATTTAATTACGCGTTTTTTAGTAGCACCCCCTCCTATAATTTGGTATTTATACACCGCACGAAAGCACTCACTATTTCGGGTAATTAACATGAATAGTAGTGTCTAATTAGCGCAGTTAAGTAAATAGGGCACATTGCTCTAAAATAAAAAATGATAAGGAAGTACAATGAAATCAGCGGTACTCGCAGCAATAATGTCAACAGCACTATTAGCGGGATGTTCTTCAGTTCCAATGGAATCAAAAGAAGTTGCAAACAAGGCAAAAGAGTTTAATGCACCAGCACAAGACAAAGCTGGTATTTACGTTTACCGTAAAGACACGTTTGTTGGCGCGGCATTAAAAAAAGATGTGTGGGTTGAAAAAGAGTGCATAGGTCAAACAGCTAAAGGTGTTTTCTTTTATAAAGAAGTACCTGGAAACGAAAAACTGAAAGTCTCTACAGAGTCAGAGTTTTCACCAAATACCTTAACAATAGATGCAAAAAATGGTGAGCTTTACTTCATTGAGCAATATATAAAAATGGGGGCTTTTGTTGGCGGTGCAGACCTAGCGCTTGCTAACAAGGAAACGGGGAAATCAGAAGTGCTTAGGCTCGGAATGGCAAAAGGTGGTAATTGCGACTCTGAATTAGAGTAACTTATTTAAGATTATCTATTTTATTCATTTGTTGACCGTTTTAATGAACGGTCAACAAACATTTTATTTCTAAGGCTGTGTATTATCTCGTTCGTGCAGCGTTAAAAAACCTTGATACAGCTGATAGACATTTACCTTTGCATTAAGTTTTGCGGCAATCAAATACAAGCCAGCAAGTTTGCGGTGAACAAACAGTGCATCAATGGGCGGTGAATGCCATTGCTGTTTTTGTGTGCTCATTTCAAGGCCTTTATCGCGTATTTGTTTAGCGAGTGGGCTTGCAGCAAAGTCATAGGCTTCATCAATTAAAAGCGGCTCACACGCCAATTTAAATATGTTAAGTACATTTTGTTTGTAGTGCTGGTCTATTTGACTATCAAAATAGCCTATTTGCTCTGCGGCGAGTGCTATCTCTTTTTCATCATTCGCGATTGCGCCCGCAAAGAGTTTGAAATAACCGTCACAAATAACCTTTGGTAATGGCCGTGTTGCACCAAAATCAAGTAGCACAACCGTTTCTGAAGCAGGTTGATATAAATAGTTAGCAAAATTAGGATCTGTTTGAACGGTATTAAATTGCAGCAATTCGTAGAAAAACAACTGTATTAAATCACGGGCGAGATTATCTCTTTGTGCTTGATTCAACTCAACGCACACATCAAGGTCAATACCATCTACAAACTCCATAGCAAGTACCTGTTTTGTGCTGAGTTCAGGGTAGGTTTGTGGCACTTTAAATTGCGCAAACGGTGCAAGATAGCGCTGGTATACCTTTAAAAAATCAGCTTCACGTTCGTAATCTGCTTCATCCAACAGCTGCTGCTTAGCTTCGGCTATTAGGGGGTCTATATCTATATGCTTAGGCAGTAGACCACTGAGCTTTAGCAAACTGGCTAAATTATCAACATCACTTTCAATACTTTTAGCAATGCCTGGGTATTGCACCTTAATCGCCAACGCTTCGCCATTTTCTAAATTTGCTTTGTGTACTTGCCCTATCGAAGCGGCAGCAAACGGCTTAAGCTCAATATGTGAAAGCTTGTCAAGCCACCCTTCTCCCCATTGTGACTTAAACACACTTACAAGTTGTTTGTGTGGCATTGCATGGCCGTCAGATCGCAACCTCGCTAGCAATTGGCTCAGCTCGGGAGGCAACAGCTCACCTGAATCCATTGATAATAACTGTCCAAGCTTCATCGCCGCGCCACGTAATTGTGCAAGCTGTTCGGCAAGATTCTCTATATTTTTAGAAGACATTATTAACGATTGCCGATTAAGCTTTTCACCCTTCGCCACTGATTTTGCACCATCAAGCAACACATTACCGGCGACTTTTGATGCCAGTAAGCCAAATTTACTTAACCTTGCAAATCGCGATGTTGGTACCGATTTTGACTGACTCATACACTATCACGCTTAAAAAACTGTTTATTAATTGGGTATATCTTACGTCAAGGCACACTATTTAGATCCCTTTAAGCCTTCTATAAAAATACACTACTTATATACCCAAGCCACCTCAAGATGCAGAATTCAGCGTTTCACAGGGGCTTAATATCAAGGCGTTACTTTGCAACAATGGCCATCCCTTTTAAGAAGGAACAACGATGAGAGTAAGTTCCTGTGAAACGCCCAACGGGTTGGTTTAAAAGTGATTTATACTGCGTTATTGATTTTAACAATAGAACCACTATTTCTTGCAATCAATGCCTTGCCTAAATCGCTTTTAATTCCAACGACGCTCGCATCTTGAGGTGGTTTGGGTATACGCCATAAACTAAAAAGTTAATGTTAATAACCAGTTACTAAGGCGTTTTAAATCTTTTTTAAAAGCAGGCTCTATTATTGTTACATTCCTTTACAGACAACTGTCCCTTTTTTAATTTTGACCGAGTAAGTCGTGGTATTCTCCTTCGCAAAAATCAGCACATGTCGTCATTTGCTGTCTTAATTAAAAAATATGGAGAACGTATGAGTAATACCTTCAAAGTCCCGCATACTTTGATTTTACTGCTTGGTATGATGGTTATTGCATTGGGTGCAACGTGGATAGTACCGCAAGGCTTTTTTGATACCACTTTGACTGAAAATGGCCGTGAAATGGTCATGGCTGGCACCTATCAAACTGTTGCTGAACGTCATTATTTAACCCCTTGGGATTTATTAAAAGCTATCCCGCGTGCTTTTGCCGCCGCACAAGACGTGATCTTCTTCGTATTAATTGTGGGTGGCGTATTGGCTATTGCGCGTGCTACTGGCACCGTTGATGCACTTATTGGTCGTTTACTTGAACGCCATGGCGAAAAACCACAACGCTTAATATTTATGGTGGTCTTTTGTTTTGCGTTAGCTTCTAGCAGCATTGGTACAGCCGGTGAATACATTCCCTTTGTATTAATTTTAGTCGCGTTATGTAAAGCAATGAGACTCGATGCAATGACCGCGGTAGGCATGATTGTTGCCGGTTATGGTATTGGCTATGGGGTCTCGGCGTTTAACCCTTTTACCGTACTCATTGCACAACAAATTGCTGAAGTACCTGTATATTCAGGTCTATGGTTGCGTTTGGCAATCTTTGTGCCGTTTGTACTGATTGGTTTTCATCATGTATGGCAATACACTAAACGTGTTGCGGCAGATCCAAGCAAATCAATGATGCTTGACGTGCCGTGCCCATTAAATGATAAAGCTACTCCCCATTACCCTGCACTTGCGATGCGCCATAAACTGATATTAGGTAGTTTCATTATTACCTTGGGTATTGCAGTATGGGGCATTGCTACCAAGGGATGGTACTTATACGAATTAGGCGGTGTCTTTATTGCTTGGGGTGCTGTAATTGCGATTCTTGGGCGTTTATCTGCTGATGAAACAGCTAATCGCTTTATTGAAGGCGTGTCTGATCTTGTAACTACGGCCATTTTAATTGGTGTGGCAAGAGGTATTGCGTTAATCCTCGAAGACGGTCAAATTTTACATAGTTTAGTGCACGGTATGTCACTGCCGTTATCGTATGTGAGTGCTGAAATATCAGCCATTGGCATGTTAGTCATTCAAACCTTGCTTAACACCTTTATTCCTTCAGGCTCTGGCCAAGCATACGTGACTATGCCACTGATGGCGCCGCTGGGCGATCTTGTCGGTGTCCCACGCCAAGTTGCTGTGTTGGCTTATCAATTTGGTGATGGCTTTTCAAATATGATCATTCCTACCAATGCGGTATTAATGGGCATATTAGGTATGGCGGGTGTCCCTTATGGGCACTGGTTCCGTTTTTGTTTACCGCTATTACTAAAATTAATGACGGCAGCGTCAATTGTATTGGTACTGGCTGTTATGTTTGGGTACGGGCTTGATGTGCAACCCACCGCAATCGCTGGATAAACGCAGCCACTTTTAAAAACAAAAAACCACCGTTGCGGTGGTTTTTTGTTTTACTCATTTAAGTACGATAAAGCACTTTAATGACATGCCAACCAAATTTTGTTTTAACTAAATGCGGTTCAAGAATTTCACCATTAAACGCTATTTTATCAAATTGAGGCACCATTTGACCGCGTTTGAACTCTCCTAAATCCCCCCCTTTTTTACCTGACGGGCACGTAGAATGTTTTTTTGCGAGGACTTGAAACTTAGCGCCTTTTTTAAGTTGCTTGATAATGTCTTCGGCAAGCTCTTTGTGCTTAACCAAAATATGAAGTGCATGGGCGGTGCTGGCCATAATGTATCTCTACTAAACTAAACTGCGCTGATTTTATCATTTATTATAAATAATGTCGTTGCTCCTCACGATTAGGTAAACGACAGTAGTCAAATTTGCCAAATAAGTGATAACGATTAAACGCCACACGGTCATACCCCCAATCGCGCAATTGTTTGGGTATTAAATTCAAGATTAACACTGCGCGCCATGGCCAACCTAATTGACTCAACACACGAATGACGGCGTCACTTTGTGTGTAGCAGTGTTCATTATCAACATACACCATACTTTTCACGTTATCGGTCGAGTAACCAAAATAACTAAGCACAGCGTGGCCTTTGTGTGACTGCACACTGCACAGTTTAAAACGCGCTTTTTTGTCGCGTTTAATAATAAAATTACACCATGCATCACATAACTTACACTGACCATCAAATAAAATGACGTGTTTATTTTGAATCAGCTTTTGAACATTCATCGCTTATACAGTCGCACTTTCATAATATTGATTAGTAGTAAACATGCACTAAATTAACATAATAAGCAACGCTTGCTATTGGCACCATTGCCCCTGTTTCTGCGCAATTAACAACAAGTGTGCTGCACTCCACGAAAAGTTTGGTGCCCCTTGCTGCTCGCCTGTAAGCGGGTTGTAATTTTCGCGAATGGGTGCGGTTGATAGGGTGCCATCAGCGTTGGCTAATAATTTTTCACTTAACTGTTGCGCTTGAGTACAGTATCCATAATGACTCATTCCAATCAAGCCAAAATAAAGTTGATCCAGCCACACTCTACCACGCCAATAGATGTCAGCGCCAAAGGCTGGGCTGCTCAATGCTGCGCTCCCAAGTGGCACACGTGTGTTAAATTCGTTTTCGTTTAACATTACTTGTATCACTTTATCTGCTTGCTCAACACGTGCAACTTGGTTGAACAACGGTGACCAACCTTCAGGGCCTTTGCCTCGCTTAACCAGTGGCTTGCCAGCACAGCCATTATTCAGCGGTTTGTCCTCTATTTTTATGTCATAGTAGAACCCTGTTTTATCATCAAACATACAGTTATTAATATAGTCTCTGAGCTGCGTAGCTCGCTTTAAAAAGTAACTGGCCTGATGCGGATAGTTAAGCTGTTTGGCTATTTTTCCTAAGTAGCGGTTATCTGCGGCCATATATGAGGCTTGGTCAACTGACTCTTGTAATAGTGAGTACCCTACCAAAGTTCCATTCACGTTAGTGTTTTGGGCAAAACCCACTTGCCAATCATTGGCTTGGCCACCTTGCTCAATATAATTAGTAAGTTGTTTAGGGCTAATAAACCCAAACACCCCTGCATCATCGCGGCCTGACTCCCAAGAAGCGGCTGTTTGTGCAGGCACCTTAATTTGTGCCAATTCATTTTTTGCACGCTCAGCTTCATACTGCTTTAAACCATGCTGAGTATGCCACTTTGCCTCTTTTTTCACTTCAAATATTAACTCACCATCTGGTGTGTTATGCGCTTTGTCGAGGGTTGCGCCATATTCGGGCACGCCATTTTTATTATGGTCTCGGTTACTTAACCACCAATTACGGTATGCAACTAGTTTGGGGTACATTTGCGCTAGCCACTCACTGTCATTAGTATGCTTGAACACTTGCCATACTGCCCATGCAGCTAAGCTGGGTTTAGTATTTCTTTCATTCCAATTAGTACCATCGCCACCGCGTTCAGGACTTAAGTTGTAAGCAACTAAGTCAGGAACAAACCCCGCATCCCATGGCCTTATCGAATCATCGGCATGTATTTGATGCTCAAATACGGTATTTAAGTTTTGCTTTGCCAACTGAGGATGAAAGGTCGCTAATGCAAATGCTTGTTTATAACTATCCCATGGCCAAGTTTGGTTGCCAGAAAACCAGCGCCCTGTAACTGCGGGGCTTACCGTGTCATAACTAAGCGCACCTGCGGCACTACGCCAATTACTAATCAACGTCTCTACACTTTTAACCGCTAACTTTAGGTACTGTGTTTGCTCTGAAGCAATATCCTCTGTCGCGTGGTAGATGTAACCTTGCCAGCGTAATTTGCTGCGAGTCATATAATAATCTGGCCGCTTTAAAATGTCTGCAATAACAGGTTTTTCAGACTTTTCTTCTTGCTCATTAAGAAGGTATGAGTAAGTGGTAAAAAAGGTTTTACTTTTAGCAATATATGCACGGCTTGAATAGCTCATATCATCATGCGTGGTTTTTACAGGCAGTGTTTTATGCAGCTGTAACTGTGAACTGCCTGAGGTGAGTAAATGGCCAAAATCACGCACTTTACCAAAATTTAGGATGAGGCTGTTAGCTGAAACATTCCATCTAGGCAAGAAGTTAGGGTGTACTTTAAAAGGTGAACGAAGATCAATCGCTTTTCCATTTTTCGCACTTAGGTGGTTAACAAGTTCACCTTCAAAATACAATGTGAGTGGTTGCTGTGTCGTTATTTGAGTTTTAACCAACGACGTGCGATTACTGACAAAACGAAGAGTTAGCGTTATCGCTACTCCTTCCCCTTTGAGTTCTTGTACCAGTGAGCCAGGCACACTGTATGCCTGCATCGTTAACTCAATTTTATTCGCGCTGTTAATGCTATCGCCTTTATAAACACTCAGCTTTTCAAAGTAAGGCGCAATAAAATTAAGGTATTCTTCTGTCACAAGCGCAGGGCCACTGAATCCACCCGCATGCTCTTTATCTGGAAGCAAATGGCCATGCCATGCGCCTAGATCAAACAGCGGACTAAAGCGTTGATGACCGCCTTGCTCAAAATCTTGCATGTAATAGGGAGTGCCCGTTCTATTGATGAGATTTTTATAGCTCGGCTCACTGTTTGCACTTGTTTGTATACTCATCATTAGCATAGCTAGCACAAGTATGTTCACGTAGTTAACCTTCACAGCTTTAATCCTTTTTATAACGCGCTAAAAAATAAAAACCTAATCCTGTTGCTAATGCGATTGAACCAAAGAGTAACCACATTAACTCGGGGCTGTGTAATGTTTTGACCAAGTAACCATAGCTCCACCCTGACAAAAAACCTGCAAATAAAAACCCTAATGCCATAGAAACAAAATAGTATCCCATAAACATTGCTGCACTACCTTTAGGCGCTATGCTCGCAACATACTCTTGGCTTTTTGGTGAGGTGAGCATTTCGCCAAAGGCAATGAGTAAAATTACCGTCACCATAACAATCCCACCTAATTGTGTTAATAATAGCCCCGAACTCATTAACAGCAATAATAAAAAAGCCCCCGCAGTCACAATTAGGCCACTTATTAATACTGAGATCACTTTAAAATGCTGACATCTTACGCTGACAACTATTTGTAATAATACAATGGCAGCAAAGTCTAAATTAATTAAGTACTCTGGGTTTATCTGGCGATAAACAAGCCATTGTTCACTAAGCTGTTTACTTTGTTCTAGAGTGAAGCCACCCGCGTTAACTTGATTGATAAACAGCGCGATTTCAGAAACAGGCACATTGACTTTTAAGTGAACCAACTCCAATCGGATTGCTTCAAAATCAACATTTGTACTTAATGTGGTTGCGTAGTTTACTGCAAGGTTATGTAATTTTTGACTTAGCGCTTGGCTATCTACGTAAGCAAAAAAATCAACCGTTGATTGACCAAAATAGCTTAAAAAGGCCACTAAATCCTGTGTATTAGTATAGTCGCGAATAAACAAAGGTAAGGTATAAAACAATTGGTTATATACGGTCCAAAACCCGGTCAACACAGCCAAATAAAGTGCGAAGTTGCGGTTACTCACATGCACCCGTTGCAAATACCATTTTGTAGTATTTTGCCTGCACACCAGTTTGTCCCACAAGCCATTTGTAACCAGCCAAATTACAATGAGCGAAAACACCTGCGGGTAACTTAACCAACTTACACCCGCGGTCATTAAAATAATTACGCTCATAAATAGTAAAAGCGCAAACCGGCTATTTCCTAATACCTGTTGAGCTTGTTGTAAAACATGCCCAAGCCCTTTGTTATTTTGCGGGTCTTTTACTGTATCGCGATAAAAAATAAGTGGTATAAAATTAATTAAAATCCACGCTGAGGACATGATAAATACTGCATCCCAGCTAATGGCGCGTAAATACCCCGCGACAAGCGGCCCAATAAACCCGCCTAAATTAACCATGGTGTAAAAAATACCAAAGCCCAGCCCACGGTTAGTGTCGTTTGTGCTTTGGCTTATGGTGCCCACAACCACAGGTTTAAAACACGCCGCGCCAAATGCTACCAACATTAAAATCATAAAAAATGAATTAAAGTCAGTTACTTGACCTAAAAAATAATAACTGGGTGCCATTAAAATGAATGAGCAAAAAAACATCTTTTTATAACCATACCTATCTGCAAGCGCTCCTGTGACAACTGGTAAAAGATATAAAAAAAACGGAATAATCCCCTGCACAGCGCCGCGCTGGGCATCATTAAAGCCAACTCCGCCTTGAGCAATCGGGGTGGTCATGTACACCGACGACACAGCAAAAAAGCCATACCATGCTAAACGCTCAAATATTTCCATTGTATTAGCGATATAAAACGCTAGCCCAAACCCACGCCACCCTGTTTTGTTTGTGGCTATTTGCGAATGCTGTGCTGATGATTGTAATTGTTGATTATTATTCATAGTTTACTTTTCAAATTAAACGCAGTATTTTATATTGCATACAATATGCAAATAAAACAACCAGAACATGAAAAATTTATTACTCACATTTGTGGCCACAGCACTTATAGCCTGCCAACCAACCCCTAACAATCAGTCTATTGATAGCCAAATCAGCGCTCAACATGCTGAACAAACAGCGACAAACTTAAATGTAGATCTTAATGTACAAGGTTATACCAGCACATTAAAATCAATGGATGTTAAGTTTTTAGGCAAAACCATTCCCTATACATACAGTGATGGCAAAATTGGCAATAGCCGAGGTTATAATTGGTGGATCAGTAAACATTTCGCATTAAAAAGTGATTTACCAAAAGAAAAAGTGATTTTGTATCTTGAGCTACTAGAAATGGCCTATCCACATTATGTGGCTCTTTTTGGTATGGCGCCCCCCAATATTGAGCGTCAACGTATTGCTGTTGTGTATGGCAGCTCACGATCCAGAGTGCGAGAAGCGATGCTGGACGATGGCTTTTTACGTGGTGTTCATAAAACTGCAGGTGGCGAAACCATGTTTTATAATCGCGCTGGGTATAATTTCCCAAGCCACCGCGAACACCATCAACGCTATATTGTTATTCACGAAACCATGCATGCATTTCACATGGCACTAAACGGCCACTCAACATGGGCGCCTAATTGGATCACTGAAGGGTTAGCGGATTCTGTTGCCCATCATGTTTATGACCCGGAGCAAAAACAACTCACTGTTATGGTGTTTGACCGAGCCCCAATGAACTACATTGAAACGGGCCTTAAGCAATACTACAGTGCAAACAAGCCTACTATTGAACAAATAAATGACGACCCTGCTTTAAAGCGCGGCCTTAACTTTTTTATTGTGCATTACCTTTTAAGTTCACCCGAACGTGCTCAATACTTTGGCTACTTCGTTGAACAACTTCGCTTGGCCAACCCGCACAGTGAAGCAACACTTTCTACCGCCAACACCTTACTCAAAAAAACCTTTAAAGATTGGCAAAAGATCGAGCAAGGATTCGCTGATTTTGTACAATCAATGCAGCCTAGCTTTCACATTGTTAATGGTCCGTGGGAGCAAAACGGCAACGCATACTGGTTACGAAACACTGATGCAACCAAATTATCACGACTAGACATCAACCCATCAGTGCAAGCTACTCACCCTGTTATGGATTTTCCAGCGCCGGCTAAAAATAATTTAATCACAGCAAGTAAAAAGAACAACGTTTCTGTTCTGCTTAATTTTGAACCCGCTCAATTAAACAGAGGCGAAATAGGCTTTGCTTTACAAGGTCAGCGCAGTGAAAAAAACCAACAATTTCGTGCCTCGTTTATTGGCAAGGAGAACCCCCAAGATGATCAGTTACTTAAATTTATTGTTAAAGATGCCCAGCGCTTAATGATTAGTGCAAACCATATAAAAGGTTTTAAATCACAAAGCATTGCACTTTCACCTGCGATAAAAGCCGCACTTGTACAAAATCATACTTTAGGGCTTAACCTTAATTTAACTGATACCCAAATAGCCATGGCGTTAAACGCAGAGCTAGATAATAATGTGATCGAACAGCATTTTACTTTGCCACTTAATAGCACACAGTTAAATAAATTTAACGCACAAAAAATAAGCCTGTTAAGTAAAAACAACAACCATACTGTGACACCTTACTTATACACTCATCAATCAGCCAACACCCAACCAACGGCTACTGCGACGCTAACAAACCCGTGGCTATTTAATGGCTATGATTTACTCGAACGTGTATTTAAAACGTGCCAACAACACAGCACGAAACTTAAAAACTGTGATGAAGAGTTGAGTCAATTGATGGCTAAAATACCCAAAGCTAATTTACATTCCGAAGTGCAAAATACTCTGATCAAGGTTGCTCACAGTTATCAAAACACGCTCAGTCACAATGGGCTTAATACGCTATCAGGCGTACGTAGTGCAATTGAATACCACCATGCAAAACCCTATCTAAACGTGAAAAACCCCAGTGAATTTGATGTAAAACTCTCTGCAAAAGTTGAACTGAAATCACGCTCTGGTCGTGTCATTGACATTGCTATGTTGGAGCAAACTCTGACTCCCGGCGTTCACACCATTGCGCTGCCACATGATGAAAACGCACACACAATAATCATCAACCAAACGCTGTATTGGCAATCGCTTGTGGCAAATACAACATTACAAAACACGGTGAAGCCATTTAACGGGGTTGAGTTGAATGTCTCTCATCAAAAGAACAATGACGGAAATTGGCTATTTAAAACGGGACTAACAGGGCCTTATTCAGGGAAAACTGTGGGAAAAATCACGTTACATGCCACTGCGTTTAATCAACTCAGTGCAAACAGCACACAACAACATGAGGTGGTCATTGCACCTTATGAGCAGAAAAACTATCAGTTTGAAGTGCCAACAACAACTCAACCACAACTTATCACCATAACGGCGCTTTTGGATGTCGATGGTGAAGCAATTCGTTTAATAGAAACGGTTAATTTAACTAAATAACTCACTTTCAAACGCTCTTTACTGTAAAAATAGCAAAGAGCGTTCATTTAAAAAGTGCACCTGTATAATTTTTCTACTGTGTAGGTAATCCCCACCTCACCTATGTGCATAACGCTGCACAACTACCCAAAAGTAATAACAAAATTACTGTTAAATCCACTTTTTGATTTATTGATTTTGACACCCGTTGCGGATATGATAATGGCTATCATTTACAATTACATTTGGATCTCTTTCATGAATGCATTATTTAAATCAGCAACTACCTTGGGTGTTAGCCTTCTTTTAGTGTCGACCTTTGTTACACAGCCCGCTTTTGCCAATGGTCCAATCGGTGAACATGTAAATCACCTGCAAGCAAATATTAAAGATTACTCAGAAGAAGTTGAGTGGATGATTGCTAAAGTAGACACATTAGTAAGCAACTATGAAACTAAAGGTGCAAAAGCAGTAAACAGCGATGATTTAATTGAATATTGGGAATCAGTTAAATTTCACAGTGCAATTGAAACCAATTATGTACCTGTATATGCATCAATTTGGCAAAGCCTGTATGGCATCAAAATGGCAATTGATAACAACAAGCCTGCAAGCGAAGTGCGCACTCAACAAAGCGCATTAAATGCAGCTTTATGGCAAGGACTTGGTGCTGTTAAATTGGCGGCAAAGTTTCAACAAAAAGGCTTATTAGATGCCGTAAAAACTACCGCAACAGAAAACATGACACAAAGCGCTACAATTGATGAAATCAAACACAAACTTGACCGTGTTGTTGCAAAATATGCGGAGCGTTTAAGCGATGAAGCGACTGCCATTGTACACGACACCTACTTACACCTTTTTGAAGGTGTTGAAGGCACATTGATTGAACAAGATGCAAACCTTGTTGAAGTGCTTGAAAAAGACTTTAACGTTACATTACCAAAAGCTATTTCAGATAATAAAACAGTGGACCAAGTACGTGACGTTATTACCGATATGCAAACTAAGCTTGACCGCGCTAAAGCGCTAATAGAAAAAGCTGAAAAAACACGCAAGGATGTTTTTTAGTGAAGCGCAGAACCTTTATACAAGGCCTTGCTGCGATGGGGGCAATGGGTGCACTCCCCTTGCCACTGTCTCAAGCTTTTGCCACCACTGTTGCAAACCCGGTTTCAGTCGAGGATTTACCCAAGCTTAGAGGAGCACTTACACTTTATTTAGGCCGCGGTGAAGGCGGATTATATGAAGATGTGCTCAAAGCAATCGAAAAAAGAAACCCTGATCTCAAACTCGCAATACGTCGCGGCCCAACTGCCGCGTTAGCAAATACCATTGTTGCCGAAGCAAAAGCAGGCATTAGGCGTGCCGATTTATTTTGGGCTGTTGACTCAGGTGCAATTGGTTTAGTCTCAGACGCAGGCCTCGCACAGCCTATGCCCAGCGATTTGGCAGCGCAATTACAACCGCAATTTCGCTACAAAGATTGGGCACCCGTAACGGGAAGAGTGCGTACTCTGCCTTTTAACACCGAAAGGCTAACGAAAGAACAAATTCCTACAAGTATTATGGATATTGCAGACAGCGATTTAAGCATAGGCTGGGCACCCGCTTATTCTTCATTTCAGTCATTCGTTACTGCAATGCGCTTACTTGAAGGGGATGATAAAACCGTTAAGTGGCTTAAAAAAACCAAACAGCGCGCCAAAACCTATGCGGGTGAGCTAGGTGTTGTCATGGCTGTTGAGCGTGGTGAAGTGGATATTGGCTTTGCCAATCATTATTACACCTTACGATTAAAATCAGGGAAGCCTGATGCTAAGCTTGATTTAGCCTTTACTGAGCAAGATGCAGGCTGTTTAGTTAATGCTTCAGGTATTTTGGCTTTAAACCAAGATCCACTGGCAACCAACTTTATGCGTTACTTATTAAGTACTCAAGTACAAAGCTACTTAGCTCAAGAGGCCTATGAAATACCTTTGGTTAACGGTGTAGCGCAACCAGAAGGACTGCCTTCTTTAGCGACTATTTCACCACCAAAAATTGATTTAACTCAGCTAGCTGATTTACGACCCACCATAGATTTGATGCGAAATAGCGGCGTACTTTAATGCGATTACCAGCCTCCTACCCGATGGCGCTGCTTGCAGCGCTTATCACACTAACACCTGTTTTTATTTTAATTACGCTGGCCTCTGATGCCAGTTCTTTTTTTGATAGCCATCATTTAACCATACTTGGCAATACCTTATCTTTAATGCTACTAACCGTACTTGGCTCAATTTTAATTGGCGTACCGCTGGCCTTTATAAGTGCCTATGTTGTGCTGCCATTTAAAAAGTTTTGGCTTGTTTTTTTTGCCGCCCCGTTAGCTATTCCAAGTTACATAGGCGCATTTACCTTGTATGCTGCATTTGGCACAGGAGGAGAAATACATAACCTCCTCGGTATTGAGCTCCCTGCTATGGATGGCTTGAGCGGTGCTGCGATTGTTATGACCTTATACACGTTTCCTTTTGTGATGATGACGACGCGTTCTGCCCTGCTCAGCCTTGATGCGAGCATGGTTAATGCGGCTCGTACGTTAGGTATGTCGATGACGCAAAGTGTATTTAAGGTCATTTTACCCCGCGTAGTGAACGGTATCGCTGCCGGTTCATTACTCGTTGCCTTATATACACTCTCTGATTTTGGCACCCCAGCCATGATGCGACTTGATACATTTACGCGCGTAATTTATGTTGAATACAATGCGTTTGAGCTAAGCCGTGCTGCCATGTTGTCTTTGCAGTTAATGGTCATTGTTGGCTTTTTATTACTGATTGAATCACAAATAAAAACAGCCAGTGAACGCCATGGTCGCCCCTTAATTTTACTCCCAAAAAAATGGCAATTAGCCGCAATGTTTGCCACTTTTGCACCCATCCTTTTGCTCGCAATAGGCCTGCCTTTAGCAATTTTTGCACTTTGGCTCGCTCGCGATGGCTTTAACAGTTTTGATTTTAGTATTGCGTGGCACTCTGCTTACGCCTCTGCCATTGCTGCGGTGGTTGCAGTTATTGTTGCCATTCCGGTTGCTCATGCCGCGCTATCAGGAAAAGCCGGCAAAGTGATGGAACGTGTGACTTATTTTGGTTTTGGTATTCCGGGTATCGTGATGGGCACCGCGCTGGTTTATGGGGGCTTACAGTTGCCATTTTTGTATCAAACATTGGGGCTATTGATTATTGCCTACATGCTGCGTTTTTTACCTCTGGCGGTGGGTTCGGTAAGAACTAGCACTGAACACCTTGACCCTAGTTTAGTTAACTCTGCCAGAGTGCTTGGCGCAAGCCCCCGTGAAGCTTTTACGCGTATAACATTACCTTTGACAATGCGTGGTATTGTCGCGGGTGCAGCTCTGGTTTTTTTAGAGTCAATGCGCGAATTAGAAGCCACACTTTTACTTGGCCCTACGGGGTTTGAAACCCTCTCAACTTATTTATGGCGAGTCTATGAAGCGGGCTACTTTGGCCGCGCTGCTATACCTGGATTATTACTAGTGGTGATTTCTGCGTGTGGCTTAGCTATTATGATGTCTGGCGAAAAACGCCAGCAGCTCGATCATTGAGGATATAAATAATCATGTTATCTGTAAGTCAGTTGTCTATAGATTACGGCAGTAACCGTGTTGTGAGTGACCTTAATTTGTCCCTCGAAAAAAGTGAAATCCTCATGCTTGTTGGCCCAACAGGCTGCGGTAAAAGTACAATATTACAAGCGCTCGCTGGGCTTATCCCAATTAGTGAAGGCAACATTAAAATGGGCAAGTGGCATGCAACGCCTAAACACACTGTTCCGCCAGAAAAGCGAAGTGTGGGTATGGTGTTTCAAGACTTTGCCTTGTTTCCCCATTTAACGGTTAAACAAAACATCTGCTTTCGGTTAAAAGACACAGCCATTGCCAATCATTGGATTAAATTGCTGGGCCTTGAGGCATTTGTTGACAAAAAGCCTGCGACTCTTTCTGGTGGCCAAAAGCAACGCGTAGCACTTGCCCGAACCCTTGCTCACGAGCCTGACTTTGTATTATTGGATGAACCCTTATCAAATCTTGACGCAGCGCTGAAAGATATGTTGCGCTGGGATATTCGTAATGCGCTTAAAGAAGCAGGCGTACCGGCTATTTGGGTAACTCATGATCAAGAGGAAGCCTTATCCGTTGGTGACCGTGTCGGTATTTTACAAGCAGGTAAAGTGCAGCAAATTGATACGCCTGAACGTTGCTTTAGTCTACCTAAAACACGATTTGTTGCGCGCTTTTTAGGTGAGGCCAGCTTTATATCAGGGCACTTTGCCAACAACCAAGCAACCACAGCAATAGGCAATGTACCAGCACATGCTATTGATACAGAAGAAGGCAATGTAGACGTTTTATTACGACCTGATGATGTGGTATTAGTAAAAAGTGACGTTGGCAATAATGGGACTATTGTGTGGGTTCGCTTTGAGGGAACGAGCCGACTATGCGCCATAGAACTTGCGTGTAAAACCATTGTTACTAGCCGTATCAGCCATGAACTGATAGTAAAACCGGGTGATAACGTACACGTATCGTTGAGCACTTCTCATCCATTAGCAGTGTATAAGCGCTAAATCCGTGTAATAAAAAAGCCCATTTCCATGGGCTTTTTAGCTTCAAAAAAACTAAACTTAAAACTGATAGCTAACGGTAAAATCAACTGTTCGAGGCTCGCCTGGCTGCACCCAAATTTGTGTATATGCATTAGGGAAGTATTTACGGTCAAACAGGTTATCAACCTGTAACTTAACCTCTAACTCTGAGCTAATGTCATATTTAGCAAACATATTTGCCACAGTATACGATGGCAAGTAAAAATCAGAGCCCCGCTGCCCCAAGCGCTCATCAACATAATTAGCACCCGCGCCTAGAGTTAATGCACGGTCAAGCACTGAGAATTGCTTGCTGATTTGTAAGCTTGCGCTATTTTTTGGAATATTAAGCAGCTCGTCACCTCGTTTTAAAGCAACACCTAAGCCTGTATCTTTTGCATCTTTATCTACTTGTGCATCAATGTATGCGTAAGAGAACCAAACATCAACATTACCCGGTAACTGCCCTGTTACATCAAACTCAAAGCCTGTGCTGCTGGCTTGGCCTATAGCAGTGTGAAAGCCTGGATTTGCGGCATCTGCGACGATGATATTTTTTTGTGTGCTATCAAAATAAGCAAACGTAACGCCTAGGTTATTATCGAGCAGATTAAATTTAGTGCCTATTTCTGCAGATTGAGTTTCATTTGGTTTAAAACCTTGGCCTTTTGCATCTGTGCCAAAGTTGAGGCGATAACCTTCGCCATAACTTGAGTATAAAGACCAACTATCACTTAACTCATAGACCACACCAGCTTGAGGGCTAAAATGAGTTTCAGATTGTTCAGCATCAAAATTTGTAATTTTATCATCAAGTGTTTGCTTTAAACGGTCAATTCGTCCACCAAGCCTAAGGTGTAAATTATCAGTTAAACGCATCTGATCTTGCAGATATAACCCTGTCGCAATTTGTTCTTGCACTCTTACAATTGCCGGAATAGGCGTAGGTAATGGATGTTGTCCATAAAGCGGCTGATGAATATCAATTGCATGTAACATTTCATTCGTTGGATTTGTAGATAGTGCTGGCGAACGGTAAACGCGGTAATCACGGTCATAATCAAACAAATCGTAGTCAACACCCACTATTAGTTCGTGTGCAATTGAGCCGGTATCAAATTGCCCAGACACTTCTGAACGGATCACAAACTGATCGGTATCATAATCACGCTGACGTCTTTGGCGTGTTAGCGTACGACCATTGTAATACAGCTTTTGTCTCGCGGGAGATACTTCTGCGTCACTCGATGTGCCTGTTAAACGTGTTGAGCGATAGCTTAAACCCGAATTTAAGTACCAATCATTAGACAACTCATATTGCCATTGCAATTGGTGTCCAAGTACTTCTGTAACTGTAGCGCCATCGTCGGGCTCGCCTAAAAAGCGCTCGATTGGCATCATATCAAAATCGCCACCTAGGGCTAATATTCCCCTGTCAAAAGGAATTTCTTGACGTGCAGCTTCTAATTCATATTGCCATACGGAGCGATCGCTCTGCTCAAATAAAACTGACGCCATCACACCTTTTTTGTTTATTTCAATGGTATCGCGAAAGCTATCACCCGTTTCATAATAGCCGATAACACGCGCAGCTGCTTGCTCAGTTAAACCACCACTATAGTCAGCCTCAAATCGGCGTTTATCACGGCTTCCAACTTCTAGAGCTATTTTTCCTTGCTGCTCGAACGTTGGTTTTTTAGTAACTAAATTAATTGTCCCTCCAGGTTCTCCTCGACCATAAAGAGCCGCTTTTGGACCTTTTAGTACTTCAACCCGTTCAATACCTGATAAATCTCTGGGCCCTGAAAAGCCACGCCCTGCGTTAAAACCATTAACTAAATAGCCACTTGGTACATTTTCATCACCAAAAAAGCCGCGTATAGCAAAGCTGTCCCATAAGCCGCCAAGACTATTTTGTCTTGATACTGATGCTGATAGGTCCAACGCTTGAGTTAAGCCTGTCACACCGGTATTTTCGATTAACTGCTGGTTTATCTCAGAAATAGCTTCAGGTGTTTCCAGTACATCAAAGTTGCCACGATAAGCCTGACGCTTTGCTGTAACTTCTATTATTTCGAGTGATTCGTCTTGTTTTGCGTAGGCTGGAGTTGAGCATAAACTCAGTGCAACCCCTAGGTGGAGGGAGCAAAGTTTAAATGAGCGAAGAGAAAAGTGCATTGTAGTTCCTTTAACAATATAGCGCTTGAGGTTTGTTATATCATAACACTTACTGTACCCATATTGTAAATAGCTTATTTATAGATTAGTTCTTTCGCTGTTTAAAATTAATATACTTACACATCATTTTAAAGGCACCATAAAGCTTGCACTGCCAATAAACGCGCCAGATTCAACAATTATTTTTGCATCTTTGTAATACACTAAATCCTCTGATAATTTCTTTTTTGCAGTGTTTAGGGAAAAAACCTTCAAAACTCACTTGCTCTGTTTTATTAATCGTACGTTTAAACTTAAGATCAATATCTCTCAAATACACTTCACCTGCTTTGGTCTCTAATTGATTATCCCAACAGCCATATATTATCCCTAGCTGCGAAATCCAAATCATTGCACTTTGCGCACTAAAATGAAACTCGCCATCTCCTGGCATTTGAAAATATTTAACATCTATTAAGCCTTTGATATAACCAGGTTCAAGGTGAACGGATGAAAACTCCATCACTTCTTGTTTCCAGCCTTTTTGCAAGTAATCAGACATCAGAGCCTGTTGTTGCTGTGTATTTAACTGTTGCATAAATTATCCTTTTAAATGTTGAATGTGTTTAGGGCGTGTTGACCTTTGTGGATTGAAATTTGTTCAATCTAGGGGCGATTTAATCGCAGCGCGAGGTTTGTAACCTAGCGGGCTAAGTAAAAACCGAGCAAAGCTACCGCGTCCTGCTAGCGCCCCTTACCTACATCCATGTAGGTAACAAAGAGTCAATCGCCCCTAGGAAGAACCCTTTGAGCAGCGCATGTTTGGCATTTATACTGCGTTATCGCCTATTTATGGGGAACACCACACTGCATAGGCGCTGCCTTGCCTAAATACCAAACAGACTGCTGCAAAATTAATCACGAAAGGTCAACACGCCCTAGCTTTTCTTCTTTATTTGGCGAGCTTAAATATAGATGTGCAAGTGCGCTGACTCCTCCTATTGAAGCAAATAAATACCAAATTAAGCCCGGTACTTGTTGCTCTAAATCTAAGGCATAACCAGCTAAAGCACTGCCTATGATTAATCCAAAACCTGCAAACAAGTAAAAGAATCCGTAATGAGTAGACACCGTTCCTGCCGCTCGCTTTAAAGCAATTTTAATAACATCACTCACTACATTCATTGGTTTATTACCCTTGATGTTTGAAAGCAGTTTACAAGCACAGTTTGTGATCCCAATGGCTGTTTCATTAAGTTTTGCTGTGCTATTTGCCACGCTAACGCCTTTGATTCTTTTGCCTTGCTTGCTTTATATTGCGAATGAGCTTAAAGCCATACCGCAGCAAGGTGCAAAAGCAATAAAACGACAGCTATCAAAGGCATTTTAACTATTTAAAAAATCTACAAAAAAGCCCATTTACATGGGCTTTTTGTGGATTTTTATTAAATAATTGGTTTCACTTTAACGGCAACCACCGCTGTTAAAGTCAACGACTAGGCTTGCACCCGTGCTATTGCCTGATACTTTTAAGTAACCCCAGTATTCGCTTTGATTGGTGATATATATACATTCACTGTTACCGCTATTGGTCGACACATCAATTTCATTGCTACCATTTGGCCAGCCACTTGCAGCGTAGCTTAAGCTGATATCGCCAGAGCCATTGGCCGTTGTAATTGCAATACCACTTTGGTTTTGCACATCAGCAATACTAAACCACATTGGATCGCTGTTGCCTAAGCAAATCACCTCGCCATCATTTAAGCGGCCATTGCTTCGGCTACCTTGCGTTGCGCACACATCAGGCACATTTGAGGTTACTTCAGTGTAAGAGGCCGTTAATTGAACACTTTCAAATGTGTTGTAACCTCTAAGCATGACGTTGTAGGTACCGACTTGCACTGGGTTAATAGTGCACTGCTCTTCATTCCCACCAACGTAAGGACGACAATCAAATATTGCTTCTGTCGGTGTTGCTTCGTAACTGACATATAAATCAGCATCACCCGTACCACCTGAGATAACAAAGGCTAAGTCAGTTGCGCCTTGTGGCACTGCAAAAGTGAAATATTGCAGCTCATCTTGTGCACCACTGACACTAATAGTTTGGTTATTTTGTAAAACACCCTCTCCAACACTGCTATCTTGCTCAATAGTCGCAGTTGTTGTTGTTGTTTGACTTGCACCTTGATTATCGGTGACTGTTAAGCTTACGTTGTACTCAC
Source organism: Pseudoalteromonas sp. 3D05 (assembly GCF_002723455.1). Taxonomy (GTDB): domain Bacteria; phylum Pseudomonadota; class Gammaproteobacteria; order Enterobacterales; family Alteromonadaceae; genus Pseudoalteromonas. The sequence continues at coordinate 72,039 of NZ_PDUS01000001.1, forward strand.
CCGAACTGGTATAGACATGGGTAGGATTTGCTTGGTTAGCGCTGCTGCCATCACCGAAGTCCCATAGGTAATCTGTGATTGTGCCATTACTATCACTGCTGCCATTACTGGTAAAACTTACTTCACTATTTTGAGTGCCTAAGTAAGGCCCGTTAATTTGTGCAACTGGCGGTGGATTTGTCGTTGTACCCGCAACTAAATCGTCACACCACTGCACAAATTCATTTTCGTAGCTGTTAGCCCATTGCACTGTTTTGGCTTTATATGCGCTCCAATCACCAACACGGGTATGTGCGAGCATAGTGTTGATTTCATCATTATGGCGCTCAAACATAAAGCGAACGGCTAAATAGCCCCAGCGATAAATTCGGTCTTGATCAAAGCCATCATAATTAGTGGCAAATACCTGCGCGAGTGTATAACGAGAGCCATCACTGATGGTTGCTTTTGCGGCATCGTTATCATTTAAATTAGCCACATACTCTGCAACCCCTTCAGACCACCAAACTATATCTTCTGTGGGAGAATTAAAATTACCATAGAGATCAAAGCGACCATCGAGATAATGCACATACTCGTGCTCTAAGTTCCATACATAGTGATCGGCTTTTGCATAGCTAGCTTCATACGCAATAAAGTTTGCTTGGTTGCCAGCTACGGATGGATCGCCTTCTAAATACATGCCGCCGTTATTGGTATTGATACCAAAAATCACCCCCGCATATTTACTGTAATCATCACTACTATCGAAAATATTAACTTGTAAAAAACTATTATTATCATCTGCAACGGGGGTGTTATTTGTTGCTAACTTAGTATGAAATAAGCCTTCCTCTGCGCCCATTGCATCACACGCGGCAGCATGTTGTGCTGCGGTCATATTTTGTGAACGAATTTTGATAGTGTTGCTACAGCTATAATTTTGTGACAATGCCTGAGTTATTAAGTTATCAACAAATCCACAAATACCATAATCATTACAATCAGCGTAATAACTTACAGAGTCTGCCGCAGCGAGCCAAACAGCATCACCGAAACCAAAACTGTTATACGTAGTAAAAATAGCATTTAAGCCAGAATCTACAGTATTTTGAATGGGTGTATTTGAATACTGCTTTAACCGTGCAAGCTCACTAGCTGCATTAACAAGCAAGTACTGCGCATCCGAATCAATCATCCACTGTTTTTGAGTAAACGCATTAAGTTGGGTGACTAAATCGGTATTGGTGCCAACAGCTGAAACAAATGCATCATTCCATTGTCCCCGGTACAGTAGCGTAAAGATACCATTCACCGCGCCACGAATATTCCATTTAGCCGCATAGCTTTCGTTAAAACGGCTCAACCACTGTTTTACAACACCAATATAACGATGTTGTTGCTCTGAACTGTCCATAGTAATGATAACTTCATTAAGTGTCTTTCCGTGACCATCGTTATCGTCGTAAAAGTGACTATTGGCAACAAATGCATCAATGGCATCCACAACAGCAGGGGTAACCCAAGTGGCAAACCTAACATTGTCATTGTAGAATTCAGCATAGAAGCCTGTACGCAAATATAAAAACAGCGCTTCTAACTCTACATCCCCCCCACCTGCATAAGTCTGTGAGAGCGACTTTGCATGGTTGGCAACAGCGAACATTTTATCAGACGTAAACACCTGACTTTGTATTGATGCTGAGGCACTAAATAGTTCATTAATGCATTGTGAACCTTGGTTTTTAACTTCAGTAATAATGGTTGATGTACTCGCCGTTGCTAATGCATCCAAGTCACATGTAACAGCCGCGGCTTGCATTGTCATCATACGCGCGCTCAAAAGCTGCGGTTGGCTCTGCACTTTAGCAATTGGTGCTTTTTCGTTATGGTTTTGTTCAACACCATGATGATGTACACGCTCAACAGCTGCTGACTTAGGCTTAAATGTACGCTCCCCTACTTCCTCAGCCAATGCCATTGTACTCATGCCCCATATTGGTAACGCCAGAATCAGTGTATTAATTTTCATACTCTACCTTCAATTATTAGTGTGTTCTCAATCCAGAACGGGTTATTGAGGTACGTTTTGTAACATTTAATTATCATTGCATACAATATATTTTATATAACATTAACGAATATTCATATATTGGTTTTAACAAAATATTAAAAGGCAGTTCTTTTGGATTGTTTTTTTCAAAGGGGTTGAATAAACACAGACAGGAACCCTAAACCGGCGTTTTTCATAGAATTAGTGCTTTGATTTAAAGCCAAGTATGGTAATTTACTCTTTCAATCAACATCCTCGTTTGAGTAGGTTATATGAGTACAAAAAACCATTGGACACTAAAAAGTATTGCAAAAGAATTAGGTGTTTCAAATGCCACAGTGTCAAATGCGTTTAACCGCCCGGATCAATTATCTAAAAATCGCAGAGAATCAATTTTAGCGGCATGTAAAGAGTTGGGATATTTTGGTCCGAACAAAGCCGCTCAGTCTCTACGCCGAGGTAAATTTAATATTATTGCGTTAGTGCTTCCTGATAGCGTTGAATATATGGTGTCAGATCCGGTGGCGAGTAGCTTTATGAGAGGGGTCGCGTCTGTGCTAGAAAAAAGCGGCAATAATCTTTTGTTGTTTTCTGGCAATAGTGACAATTTAAACAGTGTGGTTGATTTTGTTGATGGCTTTATTTGCTATGGCCGCCCACGAAACCAGCTCTTAGTAGAACAACTAAAAACTGTGCCTAAACATGTGGTGACTGTTGACTTTGACATAGGCCGCAATGCCTCTGTAAATATAAATAATGAACAAGCTAGCTACGAAGTTGCAAAACATGCCCTGCAACATAAAGATGACCAAGTCGCTATTTTAGGCCTGCGTTTGCTCGATGAAAATGTATTATGCCGCGTATATGAACACCATGAATTTGAAGCGGGGCAATCAATCGCGCACCAACGATTACGCGGCTATCAAAAAGCCCTAGCAGAACAAGATATTACCATTGGGGAAGATCGCATTTGGAATATTCCTGAAAGTACTGAGCGCTATGCAAGTATTGCTGCTAAAGAGGCGCTGAGCTGCCTACCTCGCCCTTCAGTCATGCTGTGTATGAGCGATCTTATCGCCCTTGCGACAATGCGAGAAGCGATTAAAATGGGCCTAACAATTCCTGACGATATAAGAATTGTGGGGTTTGATGGCATTGATGAAGCGCAGCGATTCGTACCTAAGCTAACCACAATCCACCAAAACAGTGAAGAAAAAGGCGCATTAGCTGCTAATTTGTTTATTACCAAAGAAGAAAATAAAGCACTCATTAACCACGAACTGCAATTGGGTCAAAGTGGCTAGGGGTTGTTGACTTTTGCGGATTAAAATTTGCTCAAACTTGGGGCGATTTAACCGCAGCGTCAGGTTCGTAACCTTGTGGGCTACATCAAAACCAAGCAAAGCTTCCGCGTTCTGTGCACGCTTTTTACCACCCTCCATGTAGGCAACAAAGAGTAAATCGCCTTAGGCAAAACCTTTTGAGCAGCGCCTGTTTGACATTAATGCTGTGTTATCGCCTATTTATGGCGAATAACCACACTACATAGGCGCTACCTTGCCTAAAGAACAAACAGACTGCTGTAAATTCAACCTTGAAAGGTCACATACCTTAACCTTTCAAGGTTAACACCTGTTTAATTTTCAAAGGTAACCACACGCACTGTCTGAGCTCTCATTAAGCTAATAAATCATTTAACGAAGTAAGTACTTGCTCTGATGGGGTATGCTCAATGATGAGTGCTTCACGAGTTTCAAAGTTTATTTTGAATTCAATAGCATTGTCATCTTTACGCCATTTTAGGCAACAACTATTTGTGTTTCCTGTAACACTAAACTCGCCATTAAATGCGTTATGTGTATTGCGAATAGCAATCAATTTAAGAAGCCCTTTAACCACTGGCTTTGCTAATGATTCACAGATGATATCGGCATCTAAATACGGGCGGTTAATATCGCGACCCACGTTTGATTTTGCCAATAATGTCATATCATTTTCACAAGCAAACAGTCCGCTATAATAAACTTGGGGCACACCTGGGGCAAAAAACTGGATTGCTCTTGCAACTAAGTAATCAAAATCACTCGCGCCTAAGGCATTATAATAGGTGCAATTAACTTGATATAAATCGACATTACTCGCAGCAGCCCCAGTCGCTTGGCGACTTTGGTTATTACTATTTGCGTGAATAGTCTCGACTAAGTTATCTATTTGCGCCGCATTTAAAAGGCCCGGCTTCTCGCCCATAGGGCCGGCATCGATAATGCCAATGCCATCGTGTGTATCAAGCACGGTTAGGCAGTTTCGAGGTGAAATTTTAAGCCATTGCACTAATGCATCGCTATTATTAGTAAATAAGCTATGCAAAATCAGCGGCGGTAATGCAAAGTCATATACCATATTAACGCGTTTAGCGACTTCAACCTGTGTTTGGTAGTGGCTATGAATTTCAGCAATAGTTTCCATGCCTAAATCATTAGCCTGTGCTGATAACTTATCTAAATAATCAAAAGTTTGATCTAGCATAAAACAGTTAGTTCCAGCTTCTTTTATCGCATAACCTGCGGCATCTAAGCGGATGATATTGACATTATTCTGCGAAAACTTTGTCAAAACATTATCTAAATACTCAATACCTGGCGTTGACTTTACATTGATATCTATTTGATTATCAGTAAATGTTGTCCAAAACTCATACGTTTCCCCATCTTCACAGGTAATAGGCGTAAAACAACTCCCTGGACGTGGACGGTAGATTGCTTTTTGCTCTTGTTCACTCATACCACCAGGGAACACATCTTCTTTTGTTAAGAATAGATCCCAGTAATCTGATTTCTTACCATTTTTTAATACATCTTTAAACTGAAAAGACTGTGCTGAAACATGATTTACAATTAAGTCAGCCATTAAATCATAATGTTCACCTAACGCTTGAATATCTTGCCATGTGCCAATTCGCTCATCAACAGCACTATGGTCTATCGGGTCAAATCCCGCATCACTGCCATCTATTGGATTATAAAAAGGCAGTAGATGTACACCACCAAACACATTTTCTAGCGGGCCATTGAGTAAATTGGATAAAGCATTGATGCCTTGTCCTGTGATGCGATCTGCATAGGTGATCAGTTGAACTTTATTCTTCATCATGTGTAAATACCAAGTTGAATCTTAATCGATTAAGATATATCTTTAACTAGGAAACCAATTTTTACAAGAAGTTTTTACAACTTTGATACAAAAACGGGATGGTTAAACTATCATTTTATAATTAATGTACTGAGTTAATTATAAAAATGCTTAATCACCTAACGAGGATATAAAGATGAATAAAACGCACACTCTCGTTAGCAATACTTCATTGCAACACATACGTTGGCTCACATATATGATGTTCTTTATGTTTGCTATGACCTCAGATGCAGTTGGCATGATCATCCCTGAGCTTATAAAAGAATTTAACCTAACGATGACACAAGCCAGTGCATTTCATTATGCTCCCATGGCTTTAATCGCTCTAAGCGGGCTTTTCCTTGGGTTTTTAGCTGATAGCTTTGGCCGCAAACAAACTATTATGTTGGGCTTATTACTATTTTCTATCAGCTGCTTTTTGTTTGCCGTTAGCAGCAGCTTCATTATTTTTGTATTACTTTTATGCTTAATAGGCTTAGCCATCGGTTTATTTAAAACCGGTGCACTGGCGCTACTTGGCGATATTTCACAAAGTAATAACGAGCATACAAAAACCATGAATAAGGTAGAAGGGTTCTTTGGTATAGGCGCTATTGTTGGCCCAGCTTTAGTAAGCTTTTTACTAACCCAACAAGTAAGTTGGACTTATTTATATGTCATTGCAGGTATTATGTGCTTAATTTTAGCTGTACTTGCTTGGCGTGCTGACTACCCACCCGTGGTAAAAACCACAGCAAAACCAACCTCACTTGCAACCACCATGAAGATGGTGAAAAACCCTTATGCACTGGGCTTTTCATTAGCTATCGCACTGTATGTGGCAACTGAAGTGGCTATTTATGTATGGATGCCGACCTTACTCGCAGATTACACAGGATCATGGACACTCATGGCAACATATGCTCTGACTATCTTTTTTATCCTGCGTGCCGCTGGCCGTTTTATCGCCGTGTGGTTACTTAACCGCTTTAGCTGGCAAAGTGTCATGGTTTGGCTAAGCTTAGGGATAGCTGGTTGTTATATCGGAACATTGATAGGAGGCGTCAATGCAGCAGTCCTGCTGTTGCCTCTTTCAGGCTTGTTCATGTCGATGGTATACCCAACACTTAACTCTAAGGGTATTTCATGCTTTGCGGTGCAACAACATGGTGCCGTTGCAGGTGTTATTTTGTTTTTTACCGCCTTGTCAGCGGCTTTAGCGCCTCTGTTTATGGGTATGATTAGTGACATCTTTGGACATGTAAAATACGGCTTTATTCTAGCAACAGGCTTTGCAATATTGCTCTTTGTCGCCATGTTATATAACTACTTTAAAGACCCTTCAGCACAGGCATTGCATCAGATTAACGCACAACTCGATTAATTTGGTGCAAAAAAACAATATAAAAAGTTGTTTAAAAACAATGAAAGAGTAAAAAACAAACATTTAAATACAAAAATAAGTTGCTTAATGTAAAATCTTTGTTATTTTTACTTAATCGATTAAGTAAAAATAACAAACCCATTGGGTCAGTAATCAACGAGGCATATTATGACAACACACAACACAACACTTTATTTACTAAGCACACTTGCTTTAGCTGTGAGCCAAGGTTTATATGCGCAAGAAGCACAGCAAGAGACCGAAGCTAAAAAAGGCCTTGAAACCATTGTCGTAACCGGTGTACCAAGACGCACTACTATCATGGCTTCAAGCGTTTCAGTTAGCAGTGTTTCTTTGAATGAGATTCAAGTTGCAACTCCTCGTTCAACAGCAGAAGCCTTTAGAATCATTCCGGGTGTTCGTTCAGAATCGACCGGTGGTGAAGGCAATGCAAATATTGCTGTTCGTGGTTTACCTGTTGCCTCTGGGGGCGCAAAATTTTTACAACTCCAAGAAGATGGCCTTCCTATTATGCAGTTTGGCGATGTTGCATTTGGTAACGCCGACATTTTTATGCGATTAGACAGCACAGTACAAACGGTGGAGTCAATTCGTGGCGGGTCAGCTTCTACCGCGGCCAGTGATGCCCCTGGCGGTATTATTAATATTATTTCAAAAACAGGTGAAGAAGAGTCTGGCTCTGTTGCGACCACAATTGGACTTGATTATGACTCGTTACGAACTGATTTTGAATACGGTACTTACTTAAACGACAGTGTGCGCTTTCATGTAGGCGGTTTTATTCGTCAAGGTGAAGGCCCTCGTGAAGCGGGTTATACCGCTAACAAAGGCGGTCAAATCAAAGCAAACCTGACAAAAGAATTTGATTCAGGCTATGTTCGCCTTTATTACAAGCATTTAGACGACCAAAGCATTGGCTACTTACCAATGCCAATGTACGCTGATGGTAGCTCAATTAAAGGGTTCGATGCACAAACAGACACGCCACATTCAGCACAGTTTCTATCTACCACTCGCTTAGATGGTAATAACCAAATTAGCCGCGGTGATATGCGCAACGGTATGAACCCGCAAGTCGACGCAGTTGGCTTTGAAGCCGTGTTTGATTTAGACAACGATTGGCGTATTGAAAACCGCTTCAGAAAATCATCCGTTAGCGGTAACTTTACTTCTTTGATCCCTGCAGAAGTTGGTAACGCAGGTGATATTGCCGCAAGTATTGCGGGCAGTGGCGCAACATTAAACTACGCAACGGGCGGTTCAAAAGGGCAAGCCTTTACAGACGACCTTGCTATGCGTATTCATACCTTCGATGTCACCATGAATGACTTTGGCTCAATCGTTAATGACTTAAAACTAACCAAAGAGCTCAGCGACGATACCAGTGTAACCCTTGGCTATTATGCATCGAGCCAAACAATTAGTATGTCGTGGCTTTGGAACTCATACCTTATGGAGCTAAAAGGCGATAATGCAGCGCTCCTTGATGTTTTTGCACAAAATGGCGACAGCTATTCTGATAGCGGATTATATGCCTATGGCACTCCTTTTTGGGGTAATTGCTGCCAACGTAACTACGACACTGATTACGAAACCCGCGCACCTTATGTTGCCTTTTCAACCAAGCTTGGTGATGTAAGCATTGATGCCAGTGCTCGTTATGACAGTGGTGAAGCACGAGGTACTTATGCTGGCGCTGTAACATCAACCGTTGATATGAATCGTGATGGAGCGATTTCAATCCCAGAACAAAATGTTGCCGGTATTGATATCAGTAACCCTAGTATAGTTGATTACGACTGGAGCTACACTTCTTACTCTGTCGGCGCTAATTATCAAATTGACTCAAGTCTTGCTGCATTTGCACGTATTAGCCAAGGTGGCCGCGCCAATGCTGACCGCTTATTGTTTGGTAAAGTTCAAGCAGATGGCTCTGTTGCTGATGAAGACGCCGTTGATGAGGTAAACCAATACGAGTTTGGTGTTAAAAAGCGCTTTGATTCACTCTCAGTATTCGCAACCGCATTCTATGCTGAAACAGAAGAGCAAAACTTTGAAGCAACATCACAAAAGTTCTTTGATCGTGAATACGAAGCAAAAGGGATTGAGCTTGAATCCACCTACTTTTTAGATGCGTGGGATTTTCGCGGTAACTTTACGTGGACCGATGCTGAAATTGCAAAAGATGCGCTAACACCTGAAGTTGTGGGTAATACACCACGCCGTCAAGCTGACTTTATTTATTCATTGATGGCCCGTTACAACTTTAGCAAAGGTTCTGCTGGCATGAGCTTTATTGGCACCACTGACGCCTATGCTCAGGATAATAATGATCTTAAATTTGACGGCTACACGCAGGTCAATGGCTTTGTAAGCTACGATCTAACTGAAAACCTTAACCTTGCTTTGAACGTAAACAATCTGTTCGATACTGTTGGAATTACTGAAGCTGAGGAAGGCAGCGTGCCAGATAATAATATTATTCGTGCCCGCGCCATCAATGGTCGTACAACGTCATTAACGTTAAAGTATTTATTTAACTAAACGAATACTCTCTCTCCCTTGTTGAGTGCCCAGCTATTTTGCTGGGCTTTTTAAGGTTTTAACACATGAAAAAATTATTGAGCTTTGGCGAACTACTGATAGATATGCTGCCGGTTGATAATGACAATAGTGCCTACGCACCTATCGCTGGCGGAGCACCTGCAAATGTCGCTGTTGGGTATCAAAAATTAGGCGGTAACGCTTATTTTTGTGGTGGCATGGGCGATGATCATTTTGCACGTCAATTGCGACGCTCACTCGATCATTATCAAGTCGATACCGAGTATTTGTTTACCATCGAGAAGGCACAAACAGCGCTTGTTATCGTCAGCCTGGACGAAGTGGGTGAACGCAGTTTTAATTTTTATCGTCATAACACTGCGGACTTGTTAGTAACTAAAGCACATATTGATAAAATAAATTGGTCAGCATTGAGTACATTTCATTTTTGTTCTAACACATTGACTCACAGCAATATTAACACGACGACATTGAGCGCATTACAGGCCGCTAATACCAATAACATATTAGTGAGTTTTGATGTTAATTTACGCTACAGTTTGTGGTCAGACACTGCTGATATAGCAGATCGTGTGTTTGCTTGTTACCGTTTTTGCGATGTTGTTAAATTGTCTAATGAGGAATTAACGTTTTTAGCCAAGCAAGCTGCTATTTCGCCATTAGAATACACTCAGTTACTGTTAGATGAATGCGTCACCTTAGTGTTTTTAACTGACGGTGCTAACCCAGCTAAAGTCTATCATCAAACATTCGTTATCGAACAACCGGCCCCCCAAATTAAGCCAGTTGATACAACTTGCGCAGGCGATGCCTTTATTGCCGGCGTGCTCTATCACTTAAACCATGCCCATACAGCAGTTGAATTAACTGAAAAGTTAAACCACAGTCACTATGTGAAAGAAGCGCTGAGTTTTGGCCTTAAATGTGGCTCGAAAGCCTGTTTAATCAAAGGCGCTTTCCCTGCATTACCCTCTAAGCAGACTTTAATCGACTAAGTTTTACCTAAAAAGGCCTGATGAGGCCTTTTTAATTACACAACCTTCGTAGTTATACATTCAAAATACAAATCACACCAATCTAAACAATCAATTTTACCGAACAACGTTCATTACATACACTGAGCTCAGTTAAAAAGCTTGCGAGGCGCAAGCGCTAAAAATACATGAGGTCGACTATGAATACTCAATTAAACAAAATTAAAAATAAACCAGCACTAACACTGAGTGCACTTGCTTTAGCCATTGCGCTTCCAACAAGTGCCAGCACAACATTAACCAAAGACAACGGTGCGCCAGTTGGCGATAATCAAAACTCTATCACCGCCGGTGAACACGGCAGCGTATTACTTGAAGACGTACAGTTAATTCAAAAACTGCAACGTTTTGCTCGTGAACGTATACCTGAACGCGTAGTTCATGCCCGAGGTACTGGTGCCCATGGGGTATTTGTTGCTGCAAAAGAGTTAGACGATTTAACGATTGCTGCCCCCTTCAGTGAAGCAGGTAAAGAGACCGACGTGTTCGTGCGCTTCTCATCGGTTATTCACTCTAAAGGTAGCCCTGAAACGCTACGCGACCCACGTGGGTTTGCGACCAGGTTTTACACTGATGAAGGTAACTGGGATTTAGTGGGTAACAACCTACCGGTGTTCTTTATTCGTGATGCAATAAAATTCCCAGACATGGTGCATTCATTAAAGCCATCACCGGTTGATAATATTCAAGATCCGAATCGCTTTTTTGACTTTTTCTCTTATGAACCGGGTTCAACACATATGCTGACGTGGGTTTACAGTGACTACGGTACACCTGCAAGCCTTCGTAAAATGGATGGCTGGGGCGTGCATGCATACAAAATGATCAATAAGTCAGGCGATGTAAAATACGTTAAGTTTCATTGGGTAAGTCAACAAGGAATTGATAATCTAGATGGTAAAGAAGTCGCAAAAGTGCAAAGCCAGGACTTTCAGCACCTGACTCGTGATCTATATGCCGAAATTGGTAAAGGTAACTACCCAAAATGGGATCTGTATATCAAGACTCTTGAACCTTCGCAGCTTGATGATTTTGATTACAACCCACTTGATGCAACAAAAATGTGGTTAAACGTTAAGGAAACAAAAGTCGGCACTATGACATTAAATCGTATGCCAACTAACTTCTTCCAAGCAACTGAACAAGTGGCAATGGCACCAGCTAACATTATTCCGGGTATTGAGCCATCGGAAGACCGCTTACTGCAAGGACGTGTATTTTCTTACTCTGATACCCAAATGTATCGTTTAGGTGCAAACCACCAGCAACTGCCAATTAACCGCGCAAAAGTGGATGTTGTAAATTACAACCAAGACGGCGCAATGAATTACGGTAACACCACGAGCAACGTGAACTACCAACCGAGTGACGAAAACGTGGCAGAAAACCCTATCGCACGTAGGAGCCAAACAAAGCTTCAAGGCTACGTACAACAAGCCGCTATCAAAAAGCAGCAGAACTTTGCTCAAGCTGGCGTGTTATATCGTGGCTTTAGTAAGCAAGAGCGTACTAACCTCATCAATAACCTAGCTGGTGATTTAGGCAAAGTACAAAACAGCGATGTGAAACACAAAATGCTCAGCCATTTTTACAAAGCCGATAGCGAATACGGCACCCGTTTAACCAAAGCCGTAAACGGTGATATTAAAATGGTTAAGCAATTGGCGGCAAAGCTTTAACGATTAACGTAATTTAACTTTTCCAACCTTGATGAGGAAGGTGAGAGTCTGTTGACCTTTGAAGGCCAACAGCCCCTGGGCTTTCCTCTTTTTTAAAGGACACACTGATGCGTAAACTATTTATTATGCTTGCCACTGTTTTTAGTGTTAATTCAGTTGCGGTTGAGCCAGCACGCACCGATACCCAATCACAGTATGAGAGTCTGTTTGCCTATTATTTCGCGGCAGCCCGAACGGGTAATGAGCAAGTTATTAAGCAATTTGTCACAGCGGGTATTCCTGTTGATAGCTATAACAACAAAGGCTACACCGCACTAATGATAGCAACCTACCATGGCAATGAAAGCACAGTGGATTCGCTACTAAATTTAGGCGCAAATGCCTGCCTTGAGGATAACCGTGGTAACACCGCACTGATGGCGGCTATTTTTAGGGGGGAATTCAGTATTGCTAAAACCCTCGTTAGCCTTGATTGCGATACAGAGCACACAAACAAAGCTGGCCAAACAGCTGAGCAATTTGCACGCACCTTTGGTCAAGATAAAGTACTTGCATTGTTAGACTCAATAAAACCAAAGCAATAAAAAGCCCTGCAGGGGAGTGACAGGGCTTTGTTAGGGATTAAGGTTTAACTAGTTTATTCGAACGTAACTGTGACAGTATTTGAACATACATTTTCAGTAACACACAGTTGATAATCATATGAATCTAATGTAGCACCGCGTGTGAAATCACGATAGCGCCCTGTATCTGAAGTAGATCCAATAAGCTCACCATTGCGGTAAACATTTAAAGAATCTGCCCCCACTTGGGCCCAGCTAAGATCTACACGCATTGTGTTCAAACGCGTTTTATTCGCACGTTTTAAGTTAAGTTCTATTTGCACATCGCTCACTACAACAGTTTGAGTCGTAGTGTCTGTGTTTCCTTCGCTATCAGTTACGCTCAGTGTTACTTCATAACTGCCAGCCATAGCGTAGGCATGCATCGGGTTTGCATCCGTTGATGTAGCACCGTCACCAAAGTCCCAACTCCACTGCGAAATATCATTATTTGCATCGCTGCTTGTATCAGTAAAGTTTACTGATAAGCCTTGCGGTGCAAAATCAAAACCCGCTTGTGGTGGTTGAGGACTAACTTCACCAATAGCACTCAAAGTAATAGACCAATTGTTCAATGTGCCCGTGTCTGCTGAAAGCGTGTCTTCAACATGGAGAGTCCAATCACCTGTTGCTACTTCACCATTGAAGTCAGCAAGTGAATAACTTTGCACGATATCATCTGCCCCACCACCCGACTGGCTGTGTAATGTCGAACTTGTACCAGCAGGTGACGTTAAGGTCACAATTAAATCACCAATATAAGTATGAGTAATATCAATACTTGCCTGCGTTGCAAACACCGTTAATGGATCATTTATAGTGATAACAGAATCTATCCCATCAACATTACTATCAGGAATATCAACAGATGTGTCGTTACTGTAGGTAAAGTCATTCAAACCAACAGGATTAACCAGTAAACCAACCGACTTTTGCTTGGCTAATTCACCTGATGTTGCATTGACCGTAAAGCGATAACTTCCCCATTGAGTCGACTCTTGAGTAGGGACTGTAAGCACAACTGAATCGCCTGGTATTCCTGTCGTTGTAGACAAACTTGCTCCAGCTAAATCGCCAATAAGCTCAAGGTCAACCACCCCATCCCACTGTGCAATCGAGCCAATTTCAAACGTATAGGTAGCGGTGTCTCCCGCTGTAATTTGTTGCGAGCTCGGTGATACCGATAACTTAAAACTAGGCGTAGGATCGGCTTGCTCTAACGCTTGGTTTACATTTAAACGCTTACCTGACACTGTTTTACCTTGCAACTGAGCATTATCATCACCGCTATCCATCAGTAACTGCTTTAGCTCATTGGTTGTAAGATCAGGGTTAATAGACAGCACTAAAGCGGCTGCACCTGCAACATGTGGCGTTGCCATAGATGTACCTGAGTAACTCGCATAGCCATTGCCCGGTACTGTAGATAAAATAGCCGAGCCTGGTGCACCTAAATCAACACTGGTTGCACCCCACTGAGAAAAATCAGACATGTTATCGTTACGATCAGTACTGGCAACAGATAACACACTTTCATGCTCATAGTTAGATGGATAATGAGGATTTTGATCGTTATCTACTGCATCATTACCCGCTGCTGCGACAAACAAAATATCCGCTTGCTCACTGGCAGTAATTGCATCTGCTAGTGCTTGACTAAAACCTCCACCGCCCCAACTGTTATTAAGTACACGCACATTCACGCCATCGTTTTTTAAACCAACCATGTAATCAATACACTTAATTGCATCGGATGTAGACCCAGTACCCGCAGCTGTTAAAAACTTACAGCCGACAATTGCCGCTTCATGGTTAACACCGACTATGCCAGTATTGTTATTGCCTGCTGCACCGATTGTTCCAGATACATGCGTGCCATGGCCTTGATCATCCATCGGATCGCCTGAATCTGTAATCGCATTAATCCCGTGCACATCATCAATGTAACCATTTCCATCATTATCGATACCATCACCAGCAATTTCATTTGGGTTTACCCACATATTTGCAGCAAGGTCGATATGGCTGTGATCAACACCGGTATCAATAACACCGACGACCACATCAGTACCACCGGTTGAGATAGACCATGCTTCTAGTGCATCTATGTCTGCATCCGCGGTACCACCAGATTGGCCTTCATTATGTAATCCCCAAAGCGCTGAAAAATCTGGATCATTTGGCGTGTTAGCAATACTCACTTGATAGTCTGGTTCAACATATTTAATAGCTGAGTGATTTTGTAATAGCTTAATAGCTTCTTTAGTGCTCATCCCAGCAACTTCGAACTTGGCAAGACGCCCTGATAAGATAGCTGCGTAATTGTCATCAACTTCATCTTTGTTTAGATCGCTTACGGTGGCTTTTACTAAGCTACGCGCATGCAATCGCATCTGTGCTGATACTCCTTTTTTATACATAACCAAAAGAGTATTGTCGCTTGCTCGCACACCTTGATCAACGCTTGGTGTGACCTGAGCTGCAGCTAGACACGGCAAAATAGCTAAGCTCAAAATAGATAGTTTAGTTTTCATTTTTAAATTCCATAGTTAAAGTTTTTTAGCCTGCATAATTATGCGAGGCCATGTTTACTTCACTACTTTTGAATAAATCACGTGGCAAGGCTTATAAATGACGTCAAAATTAAACACACTCAAGAAAAATTTACTACAACAACTAAAAACCATTCTTTAACACCAGTTTTGAAGCGAAACCATACTATAAAACATTCATTTTTATGAGATTAGGTATGTTTTGACAGCATGTGAAAATCAGTGTTTTTTTACTAGGTACACCTCAAAATCAATTAACATTTTTGCAACAACTGCGTAACTCAATGATTTATATAAATAATAAAAACCCTAAAAAAAGATGATACAAGTCCCTTAATTAAACCAATACAGTGATTAATCTGTTAATACTGGTTTGTAAGTAAGCAGTTAATTACTTACCCCTACCAGGATTAACCAAGGCTTTACTTATTTTTGAATCTGTTTAGTTACAGCGTTTGAAATCACAAAAACTTATTCGGCAAGGCATGCCGAAAATCATATTAATCATCAGAGTTCTGGCGATGATTTAAATAATTATAAGTTAAGGAAAAATCATGACGTTAAAAAAATCCCTAATAACATGTGCGATCACTTTAGCACTGTCTACCACCTTTGCAGCTAACGCAAACATCGATAATAAAAAACAATCAAGCTCTGTACTTGTAAGTCAAGTTTCAACCACTGCAACAGGTAACTCCCTAGCCATTGAGCAAACATCATTACAAGGGTTAGGTAATGATGTTCTGGTGAGTCAACAAGGTGATGGGTTAAGTGCAACTGTCACTGTTAATGGAGATGGAAACAACACGGAAATTGATCAAAAACAAAATCAAAACCTGTCTATATCAAACACAAGTGGGGACAACAATGCATTACAACTTAGTCAAGATGGCGAGTGGAATGGCGCAATAACTGAGATTACTGGCGATGAAAACTCGGCGACTATCGAGCAAAATGGTGCAGGATTTTTTGGCATCAATAATGAAGTAATTAATACTTTGCAAGGAGATGCAAATACGATTGAAGTAGTGCAACAGGATGGTGGCCACTGGTTTTATAATTTTGATCTACAAGGTAACAGCAATACAATCTCATCCTCGCAAGCAGGCCTTTTAAACGAAGCAACGCTCAATGCAATCAGTGGCGATGAAAACACTATTGAAGTAACACAAAACGGGTTATTCAATGCGCTTACTGTTTCAGAGCTATCGGGTAATGAGAACGAGCTAGTTATTGACCAAGAAGGCAACTTCAATGGCACAACAGTAGAGTCTATCCGTGGCGATGAAAACACGCTCGAAGTTGAGCAAGCAGGTGACTCAAATACAGTTACAATCGCAACAATTGAAGGCAATGGCAATACGCTAGAAGTTGATCAAGAAGGAAATAATAACGCCTTCTCTTCAGAGCTGTTTAGCGGCAATAACAACGAACTTTCTGTGACTCAAATACAAGACAATAACCAAGTGTCCGGTGATGTAGTTGGTGACGATAATGAGCTAACTGTAATGCAAAATGGCACCAGCAACGAAACATATTTAGGTGTTATTGGTGCTAATAATGAGTTTTTAAGTAACCAGATTGGTAATGAAAATAGCGCCCATATTGCTAATTTTAACGGTGAGAATAATGACGTAAACCTAGTACAAGCCGGCGATATGAATACCGCTTTAATACAGTCGTCATATCCTGATACATCACTTACCTCAAATCAAAATGATATTAGTTTTAATCAATCAGGCAATGAAAACGAAGCCGTTATTACCTTCTCAAGCGTAGTTGATAGCAACAATAATTCGGTAGATTTTGTTCAAGATGGCAGCCTAAATGCGATTGATTTGATGATGGAAGGCAGTAATCATTCGATTGATATTTCTCAGCAAGGTGATATGAACATGGTTGCTGGTATCGGCGGCGGTGCGTTTGTGGTTGCTGGGGATAGTGTAAACCTGGCGGTATCACAAGTTGGTAACGGTAACTTGGTAGAGGGTTATATAACAGGTTCAAACAGCTCTGTCGTGATCACCCAAGTTGGTGATTACAACACTGCTACGGTTACTCAAGAGTAAGGAGACTGGGGGCATGCTAAATGTGTGCCCTCACTTAGCAACATGACTGTTAAATCTTTTCTACTGTTACTCAGCACACTGTGGTTTTTAACTTTTAGTTATAACTCAAAAGGTAGCGAGCATTTAGAACTTGACGGACTCGTGCTCGACCGCAGTATTAGTCGCTTTGGACATCAATTTTATTTTGAGTTTTCGAACCTTTGGCGCGATTTACCAACTACGGCCGGGTTTAACATTGAAATAAAAGAAACAGTTCTACCACGTGCCGGCACCCAACTCACATTATTGATGAATAACCAAATAGTGTACATCACTTATTTAGGTCGACGTCTAGAGCCTCTAAATGAGCGTGTTGAGCAGGCTCTTTATAGTGTCATGGATGCAATGGCACGTTCAAATTTACATAAAGCATCACCCGATATGGCAAAAAATGGATGGTAAAATGACTCCCCACTCTATGAAATACTTAACAACAATTATAATTACGTTTTTCTCGTTTACATCATCAGCAACAGAGCTAGTTTATACTCCAATAAATCCAAGTTTTGGTGGTAGCCCCCTTAACGCGAACATGCTTTTAAATAAAGCACAATCACAAAACAAACACAAAGCCCCCATTATCGAACAAAGTTACGCAGAAAAATTTCAAGACTCTTTAGAGCGAACATATTTAAACCGTATGGTTAGAGAGATCACAGACATCGCTTTTGGCGAAGAAATTGATGAGAGCATTTTTAATCAAGACTCCATATTTTTAAGCGGTGATTATGAAATACAAGTGATCACCAGCACTGTAGACTCAATCACAGTACGCATTACCAATACGACTGACGGTAGCATTGTCGTCATCGAAGTACCGAGGTTTAGTTAAATGAAATATATATTCATCGTCATGTTAGTTTTGAGTATAAGTGCATGTAGTAATATGGGCAATTTGATCCCACCAAGCCAACAACACGCAACAAGTTTAGTACCATCAGAAACATTTAAATCATTACAGCAACTACCAATGCCTGCGGGCAGTATTGCTGTATCTGTTTATTCATTTAGAGACCAAACAGGTCAGTATAAACCGCAAGGGAATGTTAGTTCATTTTCAACTGCGGTTACCCAAGGGGCTAACTCTATATTAATGCAAGCATTGCATGAATCAGATTGGTTTTTACCTGTTGAACGTGAAGGGCTGCAAAATATCTTAACTGAGAGAAAAATAATTCGCGCATCGCAAGCTGACCAAGCTAACGCCATTGAGTTGCCGCCTTTAACAACCGCTAAAATTATCTTAGAGGGCGGTATTATCAGCTACGACACCAATGTCAAAACCGGTGGTTTTGGTATGGAATACTTTGGTATTGGTGCGTCAGAGCTGTATCGTGAAGATGCAATCTCGATTTATTTACGTGCCGTTGATGTTCGTACCGGCCAGGTGCTGCTCTCTGTTGCTACCAGTAAAAAAGTGCTCAGCCAAGAAATGCGAGCAGGCTTTTTTCGTTATGTAAGCTACAAACGCTTGGCTGAAGCCGAAGCAGGTTTTAGTGATAACGAACCAATGAGTATTTGCGTAACACAAGCAATTGAAAAAGCCCTTAGTGACTTGGTTATCAAAGGCATCGACAAAGGCATATGGGCAACCAAACGAGGTTAATCCCCAGTACAGCCTTAGTAATAACCTAAGCTCTCTCATTCCCCTTGATTAGAGAGTTCAGATCAAAGAATTAAACCTGTTACTAAGGCTGTATACTTCTGTGTGCACCAATTAACTGCTTTTACAAAGGAAAGTATATGCCATCAGTCCAAATTGCTCGATATATCATTAGTTTTATCTGGTTATACCCAAACCACCTCAAGATGCGAGTTTCAGTTGGAATTAAAAGCGATTTAGGCAAGGCATTGATTGCAAGTAATAGTGGTTCTATTGTTAAAATCAATAACGCAGTATAAATCGCTTTTAAACCAACCCCTTGGGCGCTTCACAGGCACTTACTCTCATCGTTGTTCCTTCTTAAAAGGGAATGCCATTCTTGCAAAGTAACGCCTTGATATTAAGCCCCTGTGAAACGCTGAATTCTGTATCTTGAGGTGGTTTGGGTATATATCACGGCCTATTCCCAAAGTTAGTTCATATTGCCCCACTTGAAAAGCTGATGACGGCAAGCCTTGGCTTCTCAGAATCACTGTCTTACCTAATCACTAAATCGGCGGGGGTGGGTGAGGTTATCTTTGCCTTGTAAATTACCAATCAAAAGTAATCATTGTTTTAAATATCATGGCATTGATTGGCTTATTACTCTTTGTTGTTGCGCTACAACCACAACTTTTAATTGAAGCATTTAATCCAGTAACAACTAACTTGCCAATTATTGGCCTAAGCTTAGTGCTATTAAATAACCTAAAGACTCAGCCCAATAGCGAACTTGCAAAATAACCGCTGTTAGTAGTTATTACCAACAGCAATACATAACCCTGCAATGCAGAAAAAGAATAACCAAGACAAGTGTTTACCTCGTGTAAACGTCAGCGACATAATGCCACTTAGGATAAACACTACAGCAATAACATGCAGAATATCGATGCTGTAATTACCGCTGGGGTACAGTATAAAGTAGATGATCGCTGCAAAGCCCCACCACGCAATAGTAGTTAAGTGCCAAGCAAACCGTAATACACGCTTTGTAAACCAATCACTGCCAAGTAATTTTGGTAAATTGTCGCGCTTAAATAAGCGGATCAAGATATACCGTTCACCCAAGTATGAGTGAACTATTCCGCAAAATACTAATAAAAGTGCTGCAGCCTCTAACATGGTGCTCCCTAAGTCAGGTCAAAATAGTCTCATCATTTAAAACGTCACGCGTGCGCTCTTAATACCTCAGCTAAAGCGGCAAGATCACTATCGTCCGCTCTCTCGCAGTCATGAGATGATAAATACCCTTGATACTTTTCTATAAAAGGCCCAAACGTCGGCTCTATATGATGAAAGTCAGACCCATTACCCGTACCATGCATTGGTGATAACTTACTATGCAAATGATCAATTTCGAATCCCTCTAAAAACATCCCGGTTCGCCCTACTCCATCCAATGCAGAGTCTAAAATAAGCGCTACTTTTTTGGTTGCGACTATCAATTTTTCAAGTACTTGATCCGATTGTGCAAAGGCATAACTTGAATGGTGCTGCTTAGGAATGACCACCGTTGCCCCTTTGGTATTTGGGTAAATAGTTAAAAAAGCCAAATGTTCATTATCTTCCCACACTTTATGGCAAGGCTCATTTCCCGCAACAATATCGCAAAATATGCACTGTTCCATTATTAACCCTTATTATTCATAATTGATATGAGTATATAACCCTATTTAGTTATGCAAAGGTAATCTCACAGCCATATAACGCTGCGCCCAATTAGCAAGTTCAATACGATTACGTGAGCTGGTTTTTTTAAATGCACTATACAAGTGCGTTTTCACCGTGTGATCACTGATATTTAATCGATCGGCAATATCATGATTACTAGCGCCTTGGGCGAGTAAGTGTATTACTGATTTTTCACGCTTAGTTAAATTAACTAGTTGCCCGTGTGTACTATCGATATTGAGGGTAGTTGACTGTTCACTATTCGTAACCATAGCGAGAATTTCATTGAAGGTAGATGAAATAATTTTGCGGCTAAACCACAACTCATCATTTATTATGCGAACTAACCCTTTAAATACATTTTCAGGCGCGTCATGTTCATAAAAAACACCTTTAAAATTATTAAGTAATAAGTTTTTTTCACAGGTTACATCAGGGTTAGCGTTAAAAACAATAACAGGGCGCAATTTCGCTAGCATAATTAAATCGGCGGGCACCAAATCTTGCCAGTTACTTCCCATACTATCGATTAAGTACAAATCAAACTCAGACCGTTGCGCCACAGGCGGCAAATTATTATCCATTTTCACTTTGCCAAAAAACGCCTCTAGAATCTTAATTAAGTAAGCATAATTGTGGGTTTTTGCGGTTGCTTTTACATATACAGAATTTGGTTTCATCATGCCATTTCTTCCTTGAAATATTTTATTCACAATACCCAATTTAAATACAACATTCAACATATATAAAAGTTTAATTGACTGATATATATATACATTATCAAATTTAGCTGTCTAGATGTTTAAAGTACTTTAACTTTCAATTATCATCTTTAATTATTACAAAAAAAACAAAATTAATACTTATAAACTAATAATTAATAATGTTTTTTTAGCCACCTTCAAATTTTGGGGTGTCGAAATAATACTATTACAGTGGTTAATTGTATTAAACGGTTTGTACCTGAACGAGCAAATAAGTAAAGAACAGCACTTAAACGCTTTTCATCTCTATAAAATAGTTGCAAAATTTATTTAAGATTAATGACCCAACTTCAGCGTTTTATAGAAAATAACGCTATATACAAGCCTAACCCATTAAATCGCCAAAGAACTATCAAAATTCAACTTTGAAAAGTAAAATCTCCTAAGGCTTTTTTAATAACTGATAAAAACGCGATGTCACGCCATTAGTCCACCCGAACCCTTGTTGGACTGTGTATTCCCCTCCCCCGGCGCGGTTATTTACATTACACACGTCGTATTTTTCAAGTAAACAACCATCCTTAGAGAACCCTACTTCAATGGTACTTAACCAACGCGTCATAATTTCCGTCGCATCGTCATCAAAACTGTATTGCTGCAATCCTTTTACAGCAAACCACTGTAATGGTGCCCAACCATTAGGGCTATCCCACTGTTGAGCGGTCTCATTGAGCGTAGTCACTAACCCACCCACCTTTAAAAAATCGGACATAATCGTTGCTTTTACCTGTTGTGCTTGTTGGATACTGGCGCACTTAACAAATAACGGCACTACGCCCGCGAGCGATAAAACAGGTGATTGGCAGTTTTTTTGAAAATTATAATCAACATAAAAACCTAATTCTTCATCATACAAATATTGATTAATAGCCTCTAAACGCTGAGCTGCGTGTTGTTCATATTGCTGTTGCTTTTCATTGTAATCTAATAGCTGACAGTAATGACCCAGTAAATGTTCAAGATTGTACAATAAGCTATTAAGATCAACAGGGATGATAGCAGTGGTTTGTATACTGCTTAGTGAGTCAGAATCAGCCAGCCAACGGCTACTAAAATCCCAACCAGATTCGCACGCAGCCCTAATATTTTGATAATACTGCGCCCTTTGCGACTGTGGTAAAACGGCTGCATCCTCTAAATCCTCACGTAATGATTCAGGCCTTGGACTTGCAACGTCATCCCAATAGCGATTTAAACGTGCGCCGCACTTCATCTGTACTATGCGCCTATGAGCGGATATCTGCTTTGATAACAGATCACTGCCAGACATCCAAAATGCATATTCTTCTTCAAGTGCTTCAACACAGCGGGCTAACCATTTAACATCAGCTTTATGGCAATACTTATCGCGCCACAGTAAATCAACCATTAATGCCATCACTGGGGGCTGCGAACGAGAGCTGTAATACAGTCTATTTCCATTAGGAATACACCCATTACGGGTCTGTAAATCAATAAAGTTAGATAACATTGCTTCAATGCTGTCTAAGTCATTAATGTCTTGTAAACCCAGAGACGTAAAATAACTGTCCCAATAATAGATTTCTTGAAACCGACCACCTGGCACAATATAGCTGTGCTTAAGTGGTAGCAAAGAGCTGCTTTTCACTTCATCAGCAGGACGATGTAATTTAGGCCATAATTGAGCAATATACGTTTTCGCATTGTGGCTTTGTAATACATCTAACGCAATATCGGTTGATTCAAGCGTAAAGTGCTGTGTAACAAACTCTGTTAGCTGCTGTTTACTCAACGGCCGGATTTGTAAATAGTGATCGCAAGCTGCTTGCCAACTTTGCTTCGCAATTGCATCGGCAAATGTTTTGCTATCATCAAATATTGCGGCTAACTGTACATCTAAAAACAATTGGCTCTGTAAAAAATTCATCACTGCTTCACCTGCTTTACGCTCACGTCTAGGGTCATTTTTTTGAATAAAGTCACACTCGCTAACAACAGGCAAATTGGCACAAGTGTTAAATAAAATGCGTGCTGACCACTAAATCTATCAAAGATAAAGCCTGTTAGAATCGATCCCGTTGTCCCGCCAAGCGCTGAAAAAACCACGATTAATCCCGTCATAGCTGCTTGTTGGTGTGCCGCTAGAGCGCTCAACATAACTGAATTAAGTAATGGATAAAGCGGAGCCATAAAAAACCCAATCAATGGCAACATATAGGCTGAAAAAGGCACATCAAACACGCTCTGCACTTGGCTGCCATCAATATTATGAGTGAGTGGTAACACTAAAAGAACAAGCCCAGCCATTGCGATTAAGCAACCAATCAACAAGCTATACCAACCAATAAAACGCAGTAACTGCCCTGCCACCAGCCGGCCTATTGCCAGCGCACCGGCAAATATACTCGCCAGCTGTATACTCACATCAACCGGCAACTTAAGTACTTGGTTGTTAAAGGTAGGCAACCAAGTGCCCACGCCTTGCTCAATTAATACATATAAAAATGCACTAATAATAAAAATAAGCACCAAAGGTTTATAAGCAAGTGCCAACATGTCTAAAAAAGCACGCCATTGACTACTAGGCAGTGTTTCTTTTTGAGGTGATTGAATTGGTGAAAAAAGAACACTAATAAATGCAATGCCTACTAGCCCAGCTAAAAGGTAATACACATTTAACCACGATGCGCCTGAGTTATTGCCGCTACCGATAAAGCTTGAAAACACCCAATAACCAGACAACACGCCGACCATAAAAATACCTTCAATGGTATTGAGTAGCGCAGAGTGCTTATTTGCATCGTTAGTAACCTGCCCAATCACTGAGTAAACCGAAATTTTCATAATTGCAAAGCTGCAACCAATTACAGCGAATAAAAGCTTGAACACATAAAACTGTGCAATAGATGGCACCACTAAACATATTAGTGTCACCGCGCCCAAGGCGACTAGCATTGCAAATTTATAACCCACCCTGGGAATAAACGATGCAACAGCAAACGAAAAAACAGCGATTGATAAGTCTTTATAACCTTCTAAAACAGAGGCTTGTGTTTTAGTAATATCAAAACTGTTGATAGCTTGTAAAATGACAGTGCCGACGCTATTAAGCAATATTGCAAACACAAAGTAGCTGCATGCCAAGCCTATGGTTATTCTTAAAAGGTTCATGTGTGTTACCTAATGTTGGTTTCTTTTAGCATAGTGTAGTGAAAAACAAAATGCAAACGTTTGCATTTTATGGCCACTAGATCCCCCATTTTATGGGTTTATGATGCAAATCACGGTTTCGTTGACTGGCGATTTATAAGTTCTATTTCAATAACTTGTGAATCTGAAGGCTGCCCTTGCAGTTGTGTCAGTAATTTTTCGACTAAAATAACCGACGCTAGTTGCGTATTTTGCTTGATACTGGAAAGGGATGGGTGACTAATATCTGCCATGGCAATATCATCAAAACCCACTAATGCAACATCGTTTGGAATGCTTATATAACGCTCTTTCAACGCTTTCATTGCACCCAGCGCCACCATATCACTGCATGCAACAATACCATCAAAGCATAAACCATTTTTCAGTAGTAGTGCGTTAATTCCTTTGTATGCTGCACCACTGGTAATATCTATAGACACCACGTCTGGCGAATAGTTAGCAGCTTTCATAGCAG
Organism: Pseudoalteromonas sp. 3D05; assembly: GCF_002723455.1. Taxonomy (GTDB): domain Bacteria; phylum Pseudomonadota; class Gammaproteobacteria; order Enterobacterales; family Alteromonadaceae; genus Pseudoalteromonas. Next base: position 96,892 of record NZ_PDUS01000001.1, read on the forward strand.
CTAAATACCCCCGGTAGCGCTCGCCGATTTCGCCATGCGCAGGATCACCCAAGAACACAATATTTTTCGCCCCACCAGTAATTAAATGCTCAGTTGCAATGCGACCGCCAACAAAGTTATCACTGCCGACAACAGGGTAATTACAATGCGTTTTAGGGTCGCCCCATACCACTAGTGGAACGCCAGCGGCGGCTGCAGCTTCAATATTGCTAGGGTCTTTTCCCTGCCCTACGACGATGATGCCATCAGCACGGCGGCTATTGATAAAGTAGTTTGCCCAATCATCTCCGGCCATAAAGGAGTTGGATAGCAACAGCTCGAGGCCTTGTTTATTTAAAGCGAGGTTAATCTCCCCCACAACCTTCAATAAAAAAGGGTCATTAATAGACTGCTCAGTGCCACTGTCAAAGTTAATAATAACGGCAACAACATTGGTTTTTTGCGTACGTAAACGACTAGCAGCGGTATTTAAACTAAAGTTATGTTGCTTTGCTAGCTGCTTTAACTTATCTCTCGTTTCCTTCTTTATCAATGGGTTATCATTCAACGCACGAGAAACTGTCGAGGTAGATACCCCCGCGAGCTTAGCTAAGTCTGCTAACTTAAGTTGTTTATTATTCATTGCTAAGTACGGAACCTTCCTTATCTTGTGAGTTGGCAATATACCATTATTATTAAATTTAGGCTGCGACCTCTGCTTTAATTTTTATAATAAACATCACTGTGTATAAAAATAATACAAAAACAATGAAAAAGTAATTGCAAACGTTTGCATAAAGTTCTAAGGTTTAAAAGAACTCAGTATTAACACAGTACAAAAATCAGTTAATGCTTTGTTATTTATATACTTATTAAATAACGAACAATAATAGGAACACCAACATGACAACAACACACACACCATGCATACTGGCATGCGCTGTTATTTTAGCGCTCAGTAATCAACACGCTTATGCACAACAAAATACCAATAATGATCAGTCAGCCACTACTGACAAAAACGTTGAGCGCATCATTGTTTCTGGTACCCCCGCAGGCATGGGCGTGCGAAAAATTGACGCAAGTTACGCTGTTACAAATATTGATGCTGAGCAGATCATTAAATTATCGCCAAAGAGTACGGCTGATTTATTTAAAGCCGTGCCCGGTGTGTGGGTAGAAAGCTCAGGGGGTGAATCCGGTGCCAATGTGTTTGTAAGAGGTTTCCCTGGTGGTGGCGACGCGCCATTTTTAACCCTAAGCCTTGAAGGGTCGCCGATTTATCCTGCGCCAACACTCTCTTTTTTAGAAAACTCATCGCTGTTCAGAGTCGATGAAACCATTGAAACAATGGAAGCACTTCGTGGCGGCCCAAACCCAGTTGTGTCTAATGGGCAACCCGGGTTAACCACCAATTTTCGTTTAAAACGCGGCAGTGAAGACACCCAAGGGCTCTTCAAATACACCACATCAGATTATGGCCTACAACGTGTTGATAGCATGATAAGTGGTGAAATTACGGACGATCTTTATTTTATGGTGGGCGGCTATGTAAAAAGCTCACCGGGCATACGTGATGCTGGTTTCACGTCTGAAAAAGGCAACCAGTTAACAATTAACATCACCAAAATGCTTGATAACGGTGAAATGAGTTTTTATACCCGTCAAACGGATGATCACGGCGCATGGTACTTACCCACGCCGTTAAATATAGACGGCATTGATGCAGGCTATACACAGTTAGGCACGTTAAATCGCCAAGCAACTATTTATACAGGTCCTGACAATGACGCCCACCAAATTGACCTTGGTAATGGTCGCGGTTGGAAGGGTCATGTGTCGGGTGCCAGTGTAAAACTTGAGTTTGATAATGGTTGGGCGTTCTCAGACCGTTTTAATATGACAAAGGGCGATGCCAACACATTTGGTTTAGTACCCGCAGGCTCGGCAACAACGCTTGGCGAAGTGGCGAATAATGGGCTAACAGCCAGTGGAGCTGCCACAGGTCAAGTTTATAATAGTAATACAGCAGTACAACAACTGGGCCGCTGGGTTGTGCTCAAAGAAATAGACTCATTCACCAATGATTTGGCTTTTTCAAAACAATTCGATGATTTATCACTCGCGCTTGGTTACTACACGGCAAACACATCGGCAAAAGATTGGTGGAGCTTAGGTAACATCGCTTACCATGTACTAGAAGCTGGCGGCGAAATGCTCAACGATATTGCCTGTAATGCAGATACCCAAGGGTGTGGCTTTAATTACAATATTAATGCGACAGGTGATGCCCGCACAAATGCGTTTTACACCACAGCACAATATAAACTCACCTCAGCCCTTACTTTAGATGGAGGCCTACGCCATGAAAACCATGATCTACAATACAGTGTTGACGAAGGGTTAGATGGCACAATTGATAAAACCGTACAATACGATGAGAGCAAAACATCATGGACCACAGGTCTAAACTACTCCATTAACGATGACATGGGTGTATTTGCGCGCATTAACCGTGGTTATAAAATGCCTTATTTTGATGACTTCCGTGATAACTATGGCGCGTATCAAGGTGGTGAAAAACTGATAAAAGAAGTGACTCAAGCTGAGTTTGGTTACAAACTTATTACGCAAAGCACAGACTTTTTCGCCACATTTTTTACCAACGAAGTTAAAGGCGACACATTTGTAAGTCGCCCAGGCGTGCCCGCTGAGATTCTTACCAACGAAGCCTATGGTGTAGAACTTGATTATAACTATAATCACGCATCTGGGTTATCCGTTAATTTAAACTCAACGATTCAAGAAACCGAAATAACCAAAAGCCCTGACAACAAAGGTAACCAAAGTCAGCGTCAACCTAAATGGCAAATGCGTGTAACACCAAGCTATGACTTTGAATTAGATGGTATGTATGCCACTTTATATGGCACGCTATCAGCGGTTGATGATCGGTTTGGTAATAACGAAAACACCGTCACACTTGATGGTTATGAAAAGTTAGATCTGGGCTTTATTCTTGAACCGATGGAAGGCATAAAGTTGCAAGTGGCAATTGATAACGTCACTGACGAGCAAGGTATCACCGAAGGCGATCCGCGTAATGCAGACGCATCAAATGGACGTTACATTATGCCACGCACCACGCGCTTTAGTGTGAGTTACGAGTTTTAATCCCTCCTGTATTAATGCTTAAAGCCGCTTGATTTAAATAAGCGGCTTTTTTATTGCGCTTTTAAACGAACACTATTAGTCACTAAAAGTTAAATAACCTGAACTCAGCTTAAGAGATATAACAATGTACTGATATTAAATCACAAATATATTTGTTCGTCTCCAGCCGCTGGCGATAGATGTATTATCCAGAGTTCAGGTTAAATATATCGAATCAATTGCGTACATATCTACAATCAAAAAACTTGGATACCGACAATGACACGTATTCGCTACGTACTTAATATAAATACAAAAAACCCTAAAATAGAAAAATTTGTTTACACATATTTACATTTGAGTTAATTAATTGTTAATTTAATGTTTACTTATTGTGCTTTCAAACTATCTTTTGGATTGCGTTTCAAACAATAACTATCCAAAAAGGATTAAGTAATGCGTAAATTAAGTTCTCTAAGTTTTGCTGTACTCATCGGTTTATCTGCTGGCCAAACTCATGCTGCTGAATTGCTGAGCGTCGACACAAACCGAGCCATTGAAGGTAAATATATCGTTGTGTTCAAAACCCCCACAGTGTTGAACACTCAAAGTAGTGATGCAATTGCTGACTTTGCCAGTACACAATCGGCAAGTTTAAGTAACCTTTATAATGTTGATATTGCTCAAGAGTTTGGGGGCGTGTTAAACGGTGTTGTTATCAATGCATCTGCACAAAAAGTACAACAAATGCTTAGCAACCCAAATATTGAATACATTGAACAAGATCAAATAATGTCGGTTGCACCGCTTGCCCAAACCAACGCAAATCAGCCAAATGCTATATGGGGTCTAGACCGAATTGATCAACAATCCCTCCCTTTGAACTCAAACTATTATTATGATTTTGATGGCTCTGGCGTAACAGCCTATGTTATCGATACGGGTGTCCGTGTAAGTCATAATGAGTTCGGTAATCGTGCTTCTCATGGCTATGATTTTATTGACAATGACGCTGACGCAACTGATTGTAATGGTCATGGTACACACGTAGCAGGTACCATCGGAGGCAGTGCTTACGGGGTCGCTAAAAATGTAAATATAGTTGGTGTACGTGTATTAGGCTGTAACGGCTCTGGTTCAAATTCAGGGGTTATTGCAGGTATTAACTGGGTAAAAAATAATGCCTCGGGTCCTTCAGTGGCAAACATGAGCTTAGGCGGAGGGGCATCACAGGCAACAGACGACGCAGTGAATAACGCCGTTGCAGCAGGTATTAGTTTTGTGGTGGCCGCGGGTAACGATAATAGAAACGCTTGTAATTACTCACCAGCACGCGCCGCAAATGCAATAACCGTTGGTTCCACAACAAGTAGCGACAGTCGTTCTAGTTTTTCCAACTACGGAAATTGCTTAGATATATATGCACCTGGATCTAGCATAAAATCTGCATGGTACAATTCAAATTCGGCAACCAATACAATAAGTGGCACTTCGATGGCTGCCCCACATGTGGCAGGAGCCGTCGCATTATTCCTTGATGAGACTCCTAGTTTAAGTCCATCCCAGATTGACACAAAACTCAGCCAGCGCAGCACAAAAAACACCGTCTCTGACGCCAAATCAGGCTCACCAAATGAGTTACTCTACACATTAGATGGCGGTGTTATTGAGCCTCCCATCGAAAATGAATTAACCAATGGGCAAAGTGTAAGCGTGTCAGGTGCACAAGGTTCAAATACATTTTATAAGTTGACTGTGCCAGCTGGTAGCTCTGCACTCACTTTTGATATGAATGGTGGCTCAGGTGATGCTGATATGTATGTTCAAGTCGGGCAAAAACCATCCATAAATAGCTACAATTGCCGACCTTACAAAAATGGCAACACAGAAAGTTGCTCATTCACAAATCCGCAAGCGGGTGACTGGTGGGTTATGCTCAATGGATACAGCCAATATAGTGGAGCTAATTTAACCGGCACGTATGATGGTAATGCATCGTGTGGCAATAACTGCCTCACCAATGGCGTACCAATAAATGGACTTGCTGGCTCACAAAGCCAAGAGCTAGTTTATACCATTGACGTGCCAGCCAATGCTGTATTGAATGTCAGCATGTCGGGTGGCACAGGCGATGCAGACTTGTATGTTCGAAAAGGCGCTCAACCGACTACGAATAATTTCGACTGCCGCCCTTATCTAAACGGTAACAATGAAACCTGTAGCTTAAATTCAGGACAAGGTGGCAAGTACTACATAACTTTACGAGGGTATACAGCATTTTCAGGTACAAGTATTGTGGCATCTTACTAACTACAAATAACAGTTAATAAATGCACTAGGGTCTGTTTACTTTTCAAGGTTAAATTTACAGCAGTCTGTTTGGTATTTAGGCAAGACAGAACAAATTTCAATCCGAAAAGATAAACAAACCCTAGCCAAATAAGGCCTATTCTCATAGGCCTTATTTGGCTATATATCTAAACCACCTCAGTAAAAAGCGTCCACTCTCCTGCCACTATTTAAAGATAAGCGAGTATTTTTCTTTTGCGGCGCGCACCCTTTACGCAATTTTACAAAATCAATTCATCTATTAACCTACTATCTTGTGGTTCAACTTGCTCTTTCAATGTAAGAATAAAGTCCATTGAAGTTGCAGGGCTATTAGGGTGAGCATGATTTTCCCATACTGAGTTAAGTGCCTTAATTATCGCTTCATCGCCTATTTCTTTCCTTAATTTTGCAAATGCGATAGTGGCTTTTGAGTATTGATCGTAGTTTTTTGTTGAATCAATTAACGCCATTTGGGCGGTAATATCCATACGTGATGCTTGCTTGTAACGTTTTGTTTCATACTCAACTAATGCATTCATAGCGGCTTTACCGTAGCGTTTTTCTATCACCACTAATTCGATATATTTTGCCATCGATTCAACTAAAAACGCACTGTCAGCAGGCACGCTATTGCCTATATCATGGCCAAACCATTGATGAGCGGTTTCATGCACTGCACGGCGATAACGCTGATCAAAACCGGCATCATCGCTTGGTCGTGCCCTAAAACCAACGGTATCTTCAATTAATATTATTTGTGGCAAGGCATACCCTGTGCCCCCAAAGGATGGGGCCGCAATTATGCTCAATTGCTTTGGTTTGTAAGCAACAACATTATTTTTAAACCAATCAAGTGTGTCTATCATTGCATGAAAGTTAACGGCAATTGCATCTGAGCGCTCAATCAGCTGTTGTTTTTTTACAAGAACTTGTAAGGTAACATCATCATGCTTTTTGGTTTCTGCAGTAAAAGGCACGGTTAGCCAAGCTGGTAAGTTATTAATTTCAGTTAATGTTTTAAACTCAAATATCTCACGTTCCCGTTCACGTTGATGCGCTATTTGCTTGCCCTGCGTCACAACATGATACCCCGCTGCCGTTGATATTTTGCTCGACATCGTGATACGCTCATAGTGTTTAGGCCTTTTATTCTGCTCATTAAATAATGTTGAAGCTAATGGCCGTGCCTTTTGTTGCAAACCATATTGAGCGCGTAACTGTGTATCGGTAAGCTCATAATTAACTTGATAGCCAATGGTTGGCAACGCAGGAACCGCACGAATATAACTAAATTCAGGCGTAATTATTTGATGCCCACCAGCAGGCCACAAGGTTCTTTGATGAACCTCAAAGTGTGTTGTTAATTGCCGTGTTTCACGTGGCTTTAATGCAACATCAAACTCATACACAGCTTGATTTAACTCAGGGTAAAACGCAATTTGGCTTGCGCCAGCAATCTTTACATCCGCCCATTTATAAAACCCAGCCCTGCCAACTAAAATTTGCTTAATAGCCGTTGGATGACGATTTTTTAAGGTGTACGTTAGATCAAACTTAACAAACTGCTGCTGCGGATAAAAATCAATTTTTGCATCAAGATGGCTAACTTGTGGTTGCAACTTATGCTGCCAATCTACAAAGTTCTTTTCATAATTGGCTTTAAACGCTTCACGCTTATGTGAATTGGTAAGGGGCTTTTCATCAACTAAACGTAGGTGTAATTGCACAAATAAACCAACGCAGAGCAACACTGGCATTATTAGCCATGCATCTTTTCGCACAACTGCACGCCTATCCAGCCCCGTACCGCGATGACTAAATACACACGTTAGCAATATAAAACTTATACCGGCCAGCAACCACACCCGCATATAAGGCCAATAACTGCTGATACTTGCCCGATAACCCCAAAACTCACTCGGTGGCTGCAATGGCGCCCAAGCTAGGCTCCAAAATGTGTGTGTGAGTCCTAAATAAGTCATAACGGGAGTAAATTTTAGCAACAGCATCACAAAAACGATTGCTCCTGCAACCAGTGTTGAGCGACAAATATTAAATACACATACCGTTACCCAGCCAATTAGCATCAGGGGCAGTGACGTTAAACACAAAACATATACATGGTCGTAAGCGTCATATTGGCTATCAATAAACCACTGCGCTAAAGAGGCTCCCACAAAACTCATTGTTGAAAAAGTAATAACCAGAGTAGCCAATACCAATAATTGACTATATAAAATTGTGTTCGTTTTGATAGGTGTTGCTGCGATTAGCTCAGCCATATTAAAGCGCCGTGCATAACAACTGATTTGCCAGCTCCAAAGCACCATCAGCAAACACCCAAACAGTATTTGCATATCAAATGCATAGTGACTAATTGCATCGATACTGGTTGTTGCATTGATTACACTCAATGGCTCTGCATAAGCAGCAGAAGAGGCTACGCTATTAAACAACATGACTGGACAAGCGAATAAAACGATCCATGTTATTGGATGCTTTAACACATTGAAAAGCGCGACTTTATAAAATGTGATAAATATCGCTAGACCATGACTTTGTGCAGCCGCAGGTCGGTACGAGGCATTTGCTACTTTAACGTGTTGTAGCTTGCTCACTGCATTTTTTACTGGCTTATTAAACAAGTTAGACTGATTACTTGCAACAGCGCTAAAATAAATAAGACTTGTGAGTAATAATATCAGCACCCGATTAAAAGCGACAATCCAGCCTTGTGGTTCACTAAAGCTAGCTATAATCGCGGTGTATGCGAAAGGGTCTAACCATATAAACAGTTGATAGCTAGTTTCATTAATAATACTACTGCCCGCCAGTATTGGGTTACCAGTAACACTTGCAAGTAGTAAGTAGCCAATCCATAAAACTGCAAATACAACATAATTCACCAAAGCACTGCTGAACTTTTGACAAAACCACAGGGCAATGACACTGAGCAAACACGCATTAGGAAACAACATAAAAAGGCTATTAACAAACAGTAGATTAATAATATGCCAGTCAAACCCGTTACTGAGTAACTGTGTTACAACCACCAGCATGCTAATAAACGCAATCGCAAACACACACATCACCAAAGCGCTCAAACGTAACCAAGCTCGCTTTCTAAAAGTAATAGGAGTCGCTGCTACAAGCTCGTGCATATTGTGTATTTGATCACGTAAAAAAATTGTCGGTGCAAGCGCGCCTGTCAGTAAAGCTAGTTGCATCATTTGTAGGGCAACTAGGTGCAGCTTTAACTGGTTTATCGCATCGCTTCCTTCAACAGCTAACCCTGCTGACAATGTATACGCAAACAAAGGTGCTGCTAAAAAGCACAACCAAAGCAGAGGCTGACGAGTGATGTAACGCAGTTCATTGATCAATAACATGTGTGACACCCTCTTGCTTTCAATTCATAAAAATAGCTATCTTGCAGTGTCGCTTCTGCGGGTATCGCACTTTCAGCAGGGGTCGATGTAGCATAAACACGAAATGAAGGTTTGCCGTACCGATAACTTTTGCTTAGTACAAAGCTCTCTTGTGGCAGTTCACTAGGCAGGGTGTCTAGCAGCCATACACATCCATGCAATGGCTTGATTAGAGCGGCTACTTCACCACTTTGAATTAGCTGGCCTTGGTTAATCATTGCAACAAAGTGACACTGATTTTCTATGTCTTCTACGATGTGAGTAGATAACAGCACTAAGCGTTGTTTACTAATCGTCACCAATAAATTATTGAGACTTTCGCGCTCAGCAGGGTCAAGCCCTGCGGTTGGTTCATCTAAAATAATCAGTTTAGGAGAGCCTAACAACGCTTGTGCAATACCAAAGCGTTGTTTCATCCCACCCGAAAAATGGCTCACCTTTTTGTTTGCAAACGAAGATAAATTTAACAGTGTCAAAAGCTCATCTATTTGCTGCTTTCGATCTTTTTTATTGAGTCCCTTTAACGTTGCAATATGTTCCAGTAATGCAACACAACTCATATTTGGATAAACGCCAAATTGTTGTGGTAAATAGCCCAGTTGTTTGCGCATCTGTTCGGGATGTTGCAGCACATTTAAGCCATCAAAATTTACCTGACCATTATCCACACTTTGCAAACACGCTAGGGTGCGCATTAAACTTGATTTACCCGCCCCATTTGGTCCAAGTAAACCAACCATGCCAGCAGGCAAATGAACCGACACATCATTTAAAGCGTGCGTGCCATCTGGGTATTTTTTATTTAAATTTGTAAGTGTCAGCATCTATTGCGTTCCTTAATTGACGAATAGTCACATTAAGCAACACCTTCCAGATCAGGTAGCAAGTAATGATCAAAGCCTATAACTAAGGGATAAGAGTAACGATTGGCTGCTCATCATTAAAAACCTTACTTTCATCATTATTTGTGGTTTTTTAGCAACGTAAAGATGTGTTAATAATGTTTAAAGGGTAAAGTAGTGTGAAGTAAAAATTATATTTAGGTGAAATGTGCAGGTGGTTATTTCCTTTTTATCACAACGGATTAAGGTAAAATATGTCATTGCCTTATTGCCGTTATTGGCTGCCATTTTACTTGAAGCCCATATTCGCTTTCTATCGTTAAGGCTCAGCTCAACACCGCTTTACTTACAAATAAACCTGCAACTTCTTTTAGTATGCCTGCCTTTTTTAATCGCCCATGCAATCGCATTTCAACAGCCATTAAGACTAGCCTTAATGAGCTGGCTGTTAGGTTTTATTGCTTACCCTATCTTGATATACGCGCTCGGTGTGCTGCTTCCACAATTTGCTCATTGGCACTATCTTGCCCCACAAGGCTGGGCCTTATGTACGGCAGCAAGCCTAACATGGCTGATATCTCAACGTGTTGCCACTCAGCCTTCACTCATTAGCAGACGACTAAGTTCATTAATATCATTGGATAATGTAGTGTTACTCACTCTTTTGGGCTGGTGTTTTCTAATGGCTGGGGTACTTAATACACATGAAGACCCACTATTAAATCAACCATTTGATTTAATTTTTGACCCAAGTAAAATCGTCTCGCAGTTTGGTCAATTTATCACTTATTTTTGGCAACTAGGCGTTTATACTGCAATTGTTTACGGGTTATATTTATTTAACCGATACTTTCTCATTCGCCACTTGCTTGCTGTTCACGGCGTATTTTTGTTTGTAGCCGTTTGCGTTATTGTAATGCTGGTATTAACACCTTTGTTGATAGCTGCCGTTCTATCGTTACCCATTAATGACTTACCCCACGGCGTTGCTAACCTCACACCAAGTGGTGATCAAAATATTTTTAGTAAGTTTAATTATCAGTTTATGCTGCTTTTTCTTGTTATAAGTACCCCGATTATTTTGGCGTTTGAGCGTCAACAGCAACACAGCAAGTTAAATGAAGTCGCTAAACAGCAAACTCAAACCGAACTAAAATTACTCCAACAACAAGTTAACCCTCATTTTTTATTTAATACATTAAATAATTTATATGCACTTACGCTGACAAAATCAGAACAAGCCCCACAGTTAGTGCTACATTTAGCAGACTTACTACGCTACACAGTGTATGAAGGGCAAAAGTCATCCGTGCCACTAGAAAAAGAGCTAGACTACCTTAAGAATTTTATTGAATTACAAAAAATAAGAAGTGCGAATAAGTGTAAGTTTAACCTTGTTTGGCCGCACAATTGTGACGACCTCAAAATCACACCGCTGCTGTTGATTATTATTGTTGAAAATGCCATAAAACATGGGGTTGAGCCCGCGAGCGACAAAACACACGTATCAATTGAAATAACAATCAATGACAATGTTTTAACGCTTTATTGCACCAACCCAATACCCGCTCGAGTAGTAAAAAAAGAACATGGGATGGGGCTCGTTAATTTACAAAAAAGACTACAACTTTTATACCCTAATAAACATTCACTAATAACCCGTGAGCAGGATGCAATGTGGCAGACAATACTGACCTTGGAGCTGTAAAAATGATAAAAGCCATCATTGTTGATGACGAGCCATTGGCGCACCAAGTGCTACTGCATCATTTAACAGCACACCCCAATATAAATGTGGTAGGCCAATACTATAGCGCTAAGGACGCCTTATGTGTGCTTGCCAAACCAGGCATTGATTTAGTGTTTCTTGACATTAATATGCCAGAGTTAACAGGGCTAGAGCTATTAAAGGCGCTCGCTAACCCGCCGCAAGTAACTATTAATAGTGCCTATCAAGAGTATGCTTTAGCTGGCTTTGATTTAAATGTTACAGACTACTTGCTCAAACCCGTTTCAGCGCCAAGGCTAAAGCAAGCTCTCAGCAAAGTGTGTCAACGTGCACTACCTCTAGAGCACCAGTCCAAAGATATAACGCTTAAAGTAGACCGAGAAAAGCGAAAATTCGCGTTAGACACCATTGAATATATTGAAGCTTACGGTAATTATGTAAAGTTACATCAAGCTGACTCTTTTACCCTTGCCACAACAACGCTTAAGCAACTGAATGAACAACTAGCAGGTACATTTATACAAATTCATAAGTCGTATTTAATTAATAAAAACAAAGTGACTGCGGTTAATCATGAGTATGTTGAACTAACTACGGGGGCTGTTGTTAAAATTGGCAAATCATATAAAGAGCTCTCTCGCACCCTACTTTAAACTATAGGGTGTAACTGCTTTGCAAGGCAAACATGCTCCTTATACGGCCAATGTACCCCCTCACTTTCACAAGCAGCAATAAGTGAAAAGCCATCGATAAACACACATGCGTGGCGATCAGCGACGGCTTTAAATTCAATAGATAATTGTTCAGCTTTTTTACTTGCACCTGCGTAAATGCTTTTATAACTTCCCACTTCATGAACCTTGGGCGGGCTTATAATGATTATCTTTGGTATTGTTTTACAATGATAAAAGGCTTTAATGGCTAAAATCAACTCCTCAAGCACTTTGCTAATATCGATAGCAGACAGTGCAATACGGGCTTTTAAATCATTAGTACCGAGTTGAATAATAACAACATCAACGGTGTGCACTTCAAGGTAAGGTTTTAAATACTTTACGCCTGATTTATCACCGCTAAATGGCGGGTGGTTCACCAAGGTACGATTAGGCTGCCCAGCTTCAATAACGAGGTGCTCTGTACCCAACAGCTCTGCCAATATGCCCGGCCAGCGTTCATGCGCAGGCAGCCGCTTTCCATCAACGGGTGATGTACCAAAGGTATTGGAGTCGCCAAAACAAAGAATATTCATGTTTAAAATGGGTTCAGCGTATAGCCTTTTTGCTGTAACTGGGCGTGGGCGGTCATTGCTGAAAGCGCCATTTTCACTCCAGGAATGAGTTGCTCAGCCGCCACTTTCATATGGGTTGCCGACTGCCCACAAACATATACCTGCGTGTTATTAGCAAGTAGCTGTTTAATTAAAGATTCGGTTTTATTATCTTTGTTAAAACGCGCTTTATAAACGCTGTTTTCAAGCACATCAACACTGGCGCCACCGTGTACCACTAATGCAAGCTGAATGTTTTCTGGTTTTACTCCGTGAGCCACATGCATATTGATAAAGCGCGCTAGCGAATTAATATGATTATTTTGCGCGCCCTTTTCAGCACCCTCACCTACATCAAAGGCAATTTTAAACTGCGCTTGGCTCAAATCTGACACATGGCTTGGCACATTATAAAAATAACCATAGTCTTTAATGACAGGCGCAGGCTCTGCTGCCAAATTACTGAAGCTAGCTAAAAGCAGGCTGAAGCCTAAAAGTGATGTTTTCATAAGTGACCCTTTTATTTTTGGTTTAGCCTACCCTAACGCTATTTAAAGTAATTAACTAGCCTGAACATGCGAATGCGCTTTAAACGTCATCCCTAAATAATTAAATGTATGTTTAAACATATCCAAAAATGCGTCAGGTGCAGAAGGTGATGCTGCATTAGACAAAATAGAAAACTGTTTTTGGCGTAAGGTTCTTAGCTTAGGTTTTAGCGTTTCATCATCCATGTAATCGGTAATTCTATCCATAAACGCTTTCATTTGTGGCGTGGTGTTATACCAATAAATAGGTGACGCAATTACCCAATGCTCAAAGGTAAGTAACTGTTCAAACAATGTATAAAAGTCATCTTCTGGGTAGTTTTTGTCATAACGATAAGGCGTGATAACAAAGTCATCGATGCAAAAGCCTTGCCCGCCTTCCTTAGCTATATAATTGTTGACTTGTGTACTGGTGTTACCTGATTTACGCGCACTTGAAAAAATTATGGCTGTGGTATTCGTTGATTTTTCTTGCATTTGCATCACTCCTTTTTTTATGATGGAGCAAAGCTTAAAACCTCAAGTTAAGTTAAGGTCAATAAGCAATAACCATATTTTTGCAAACAGGACGCATACCGATGACCGTACAACAAAAAAAGCTCACCGAAGCTAACTTAACAGTGGGCTATGTTGCCAAACGCAGTGGTGTAAAAGTGTCAACGCTACACTTTTACGAAACCAAAGGACTGATACGCAGCTGGCGCAACAACGGCAATCAACGCCGCTACAAACCAGATGTACTGCGCCGCATTGCGGTTATAAAAGCAGCTCAAGCCATGGGGATAACACTGGAAGAAGTAAAACAGACGCTTGCCACATTACCCGACGAGCGCACGCCTACAAAAAAAGACTGGTCAGCACTGTCTAAACAATGGCAAACGCAACTTGATGAACGCATTGCGTTTATGCAGCGCCTACGCGAACGCGTTGATGGCTGCATTGGCTGTGGCTGTTTATCGATGGAAAAATGCCCTATTTATAATAAAGACGACTACCTAGGTGAAAACCAAAGTGGTGCGGTGCTATTAGAAAAAAACACATAGAAAATAGAGTAATGCGTGGCAGCAGGTATAAAAAACACGCTCACTAAAACCTAAAAAACTTAATGTTCTTAGGTGCGAGGATAAAATTAAATGATGTAAAACAACATAGGCTGTTGTTAATTTATACAAATTAACGTACTCTACCGCGCTCAAAAAGGAAGCTCATAATAAGGACATTTATGGAACCCACTGATGAAGCAGTGAATAAACCAAATGAATCAGCAAGCAAGCCCAAATTAGTTCAAGCACTGAAAACTGTTGATAATAAAGAATTAAAAAGTACGGGATTTTGGTTAAACCAAGCCTTTTTAGTGCTTTCAACTATTTTTGGCGTTTACCTTGCCGCGCAAAGTGGTTTGCAACAAGCGCTTAAGTTCGACACTTTTAGCAAAATGGAAGACAATTTCTACCTACGCACCTCGCTATTCGATGAAGTTAAAGATAATGCAATAAATATACGTGCTTACGCCGAGCGCCTAGCTAAAAGCCCATCCAGTTCAGAGATGCAATACCACAAGCCAACACTCGAGAAATACATTTGGCAAACAATGCAATATTCGCCAACCACGCTCGAAACTCCTAGCGTATTTTTAACACAAGTACGCCGTTTTTATAGTCGCGCCAATTTTGTCATTGAAGCAGCCCTCAAACGCCAGATGTCTGCACGTCAAGCATCAATCGAACTCATTAAAATAGCAGATATGATTGAACTACAAACTTTACCAAAGCTTCAGCAAAGCGCATTAAAATTACAACAACAACTAAAACAAAACGACATTATTATTGGCGCACTCAAGGAGACTGATAATGCCAAGTAAAGCTTGCCCTCACTGTAAAGATATAGCTTTAGAAACAACCTATTACCAAGGTGAAGAGATAGATCTTTGCCGAAAATGTGGTGGTTTATGGTTTGAAAAAAACGAAGTAAATCGCATGATTACAGAAATAAATGATGGGCCAATAGGTGAAAAATATGAAACTCATTTTGGCCAGTCATTGGGTATCTCACAATTAGATTGCCCCGATTGCAAAAAAAACCTTGAGCGCTTTCACTTACTTGAAGATTTTCATACAGAAATTGATGTATGCCGCCATTGTGACGGTAGTTGGATTGAAAAAGATCAATTAGAAAGTGTAGAAAATAGCCCTAAACTAAAAGCAAGTTTAGACGAGTTGAATAAAAAAATAAGCTGGAAAACATATCTTTTCCAGTTTCTAACGCAAATGCCGGTTGAATATAACCTAAAGCCAAAACAAACACCGTGGGTTACACGTGGCTTAATCGTGATTAATGCAATCATTTTTGCATTGTACTTTTTTAATAGCGACACCTTTATGGCTACACTCGACATGTTTGCTATGAACCCCAGTAAAATTTCACAGGGTGAACATTTATGGACGGTGATCACCTGTGTTTTCTTGCATGGCTCCATCATGCACTTAGTCGGAAATATGTACTTCCTTTATATAATTGGCGATAACCTTGAAGATGTTCTAGGTCATAAAAAGTTTTTAATGTGGTATATGATATGCGGTTTAGCAGCGTCGTTTGCCAGCTTTGCCGTTCACCCAAACTCAACGATACCAAGCGTTGGTGCAAGTGGTGCGATAGCTGGGTTATTTGGCATGTATTTAATGTGGTTTAGGCATGCAAGTTTAACGTTTATGATCATTATTTATCAAAAGAAACTCTCAGCAGTTTGGTTCTTTGTGATTTGGTTAGGTATTAACATATTTGGTATGTTATCAGCACCAGATGGTGTTGATTATGGAGCCCATTTGGGTGGTTTTATTGCAGGTTTAATCATCGGTTACTTACTTAAAACCAAAATTAATCAAAAAAACCCAATCATTCGGTTGCTAAACCAACCTGAAGCTCAGTTAAAACGCTAATGGATATAGCCTTCATCATGAAGGCTACTTTCATTCGATGAGTTGGCTAATAATCGCCTCACATTCAGTGTGACTCATAAACGCGGGAACGGGGTAATCTGGATGTGCTTCTTTCATCGCAGCCGTTGCCAACTCACTAACATCTGTAGCACGTATTTCTGCTAATGTATTAGGAATTTCCAGCTCGAGCAATAGTTGCTCTATTGTTTTGAGCACTATTTTTGCTTTCTCCTGCGTGCTTTGCCCAGCGTGTGTTAACTCACAAAAGTCTCCAATAGCTGCAAGTTGAGGGTGAATTTTTTCACCATAAAGCGTTAATACAGGCATCAGTGATACACTATTAGCTAAACCATGCGCCGTGCCATAACGTGCTCCAAACTGATGTGCTATCGCATGCACATAACCCACAGAAGCCCTCGTAAATGCTTGGCCCGCATAGAAAGATGCAAGTAACATATTTTCACGCGCCACTAAGTTATCACCTTGATTAAATACCGTAGGTAGATTATTGAAGATAAGTTTAATCGCATCTAATGCTTTTTGATTGCTAAAGTCTGTGCCAATTTTACCAATGTAGGATTCAATTGCATGCGTTAACGCATCCACACCCGTTGCTGCAGTAATAAAGTTAGGTACACTTTGAGTCAATGGCGCAATTAAAACGGCATCACTGGGGACTAAACAAAAATCAGTTATTGCGTATTTTGTTTGCGCTTTAGGATCATTGATCACCGCTGCAACTGTAGTTTCAGAGCCCGTGCCTGCCGTTGTAGGGATCGCGCAAAGTGGCGGCAGTTTCTTCAAAACTTTAAACAAGCCTTTTAATTGTTTGATAGACTTTTTAGGTTTAACAGAACGAACCGCAATCATTTTTGCACAATCCAGTACTGATCCACCACCTATGGCAACAAGGCCTGCACATTGTTTTTCGTGGTACAAAGATAATCCATTTTCAACATTATCAATGGTTGGGTTTGGCGAAACATCAATGTATAAATGCCATGATACTTTATGCTTATCAATAAGTGCTAACGTATGCTCAAGCACCCCTAAGTTAAATAATGTCTCATCACTGACAACCAGTAATGGCGCTTTTTTATCCCAGGTTTTTAACCATTGCTCAAAACCACTGTAGCCTGTGTACAAACGTGGATTGGGTATACCAATAAAAGTAATAATACACTGTAAAATAAAATGATAGCAGCGGTAAAAAAATGTCATTTCAATAACTTATCATATTAAATGTAAATTCAATATTGCATCAATTTAACGATATTGCCAGTAATAAAGGTAACCTAACAGACCACAATTTATAAAAATAGTGACCCATAGCCCAAATATGAACGCACGTTTTTTTGATTTATGCCTAAACCACTGCTGCGCTATAAGTGCGCCAGGCCAACCACATGCTAGTGCTAAAATATGTAAGCTTCGTTCAGGAACTCGCATCATTTGCGTTGAAGGATTGGAAGCTAAACGCTTATCCCATTTATAAACCAATAGCGTAATCATACTCATTAATGCATAGCCACCTACAACTATATGGGGCCAATAACCCAGTAAGCTTCCGACCAAGAGTGTGGCTAAAAAACCCACCGAGAAAGTGATTAAAAATTTTTTAATTAACAAGCCGTGACCTATACTAGAATAATTGATAATAACTAGAGCTAATTATGTCATATATAAAAACAATTTTACTATTTCTAACCGTATTTATGGCGCCTGTTATAAGTGCTGAAGAACATAAAAACTTAGCCAAAGAACTACAAGTATTCGCGCCCTATCTAGGTACATGGCAAGCTGATTTTGAAGTAGAAAAAGACAAACCAGCCATTCAAGATGTAAGTAAATGGGAACGAGCGCTAAACGGCATGGCGATTCGTACATCACACTCAATCAATGAAGGAGTGTATGGAGGCGAATCAATGATCTTTTGGGACAGTAAAGAACAGTCTTTAGTATTTTACTATTTCACCACCGCGGGCTTTTACACTAAAGGAACAATGAGTGTGCTTTCTCAGAGCAAATTTGTCGCTTACGAAACAGTCACAGGCTCAAAAGAAGGTATCACCAAAGTAAAATCAACCAGCGAATACAAAGATAACAAGTTTACTGTACTTACTTCATACCTAAAAAAGGGTGAGTGGACTAAACCTGAGCAACGAGTTTATACCCGCAGTGATAAAAAAGTAAAATTTAAATAATAAAGTGTTGAGTACGCAGAACATGTCTGCGTACTCAATTCAATCATTTAACGAACGCTTTAAAAGGCTCATCAATAGGTGTTTTTGCAAGGTGATTTGTATAATTGCTCATAACTTTTTGCGATAAACCGACAACAATTTCTAATAATTGCTGTTGCGCATAACCCACAGCGAAAAACGCCTCTATTTGCTCATCACTTATAACACCGCGGTTTTGTGTCATTGCCAAGGTTGTTTCTCGTAATGTTTCTAACTTTTTATCTGCCAATGGTGTTTTATTTACTAGCGCATCAACAATTGCCGGGTCAACTTTCATACTTGCAGCAATTGCACTGTGTGCTGGTACGCAATAGTGACAATTATGCTCAACGTTAATCGTTTGCCATACAACCGTTAACTCCTCAGCATTAAATGATGTGTTTTGAAACAGTTCATGCAGAACCTGATACCCCTCTAACAAAGTTGGCGCTTCTGCCATCACAGCATGCAAGTTTGGCAGCATACCAAATGCAGTTTTCGAATTAGCAATAAGTGGTTTCGCAGCGTCAGGTGCAGTTTGCTCTGTATGTAATGTAAATTCTGCCATTTTAATACTCCAAATAATAAAGTGTTTAAGAAAGTTCATGAGTATACTATTTGATTTTGAGCGATCGCTCAAGTTAAAATTGAGCAAGTGTTCAAAATAGGTTTTAACTATGGCTAACAAATTAAAGTTCGAACGTAATGAAGTGGTGCGAACTGCGGGTCAATTGTTTTGGCAAAAAGGCTTTAATGCAACCTCTACACGTGACTTACAAAATGCAACGAACATGCGCCCCGGCAGCATATATGCTGCGTTTGGCTCTAAAGAAGGGTTGTATTGCGAGGCACTTAAAGACTATGCACAATTAATGGAAGGCCAACTCTCGCAAGCAATAAATGAACACAATTGCGTGCTAGACGGTTTAGCAAGCTTTGTAACAAGAGTGCTTATTGAGGACGCTGATTGCGCCCCGAGTAGGTTATGTATGTTAATAAAAGCAAATAACGAATTTACGCAAAATGAACCTGCATTGAAGGTTTTAAGTGTTGATTTAGCCAATGAATTTGAGGCTTTTTTAACGACACTCTTTAAACAAGCACAGCACCAAAATGAGCTTAGTACAGACTTGAGCGCACTAGAATATGCCCGTTACTTTCAAATACAATTTACCGGATTGCGAAGCTATTTAAATCGCCCAGACACACAAGCACTGGCATCATCATTAATTGATCAGATGTTTGCATCTCTCAAACAACTTTAAGTGCAATAGCAGCATAAAAAACTTAACTCAAAAAAACATGCTTCTGCAAACTGAGAAGGTGAATGATTGTCGTAAGCTACTGGCCAAACAGCCGCATCGACAGAACAAGTAAACAAATGTGTTTATTGATTTAGAATTGACGGTCAAAAATAATACGAGTGCCTACTAACAGAGTTAAGGCTTATATGTTTTATAACTACTTTTCGTCTCTGTCATAAATTATTGACTTTAAAGCTGGGCGAACGACAGCGAGAATTAAAATAATAATTACGAGTGCTCCCATAACCAATTTAACCAGTTTAAAGAACCAAGGTCTTTGCCATACATTTCCTGTTTCTACTTCTCGTTTCTTCTGTTTGATGAATTCATCATAAGCTTTATTCAGGTCAGTGTGTTTAGTAATTTCTGGGTACTCAATAACAATACCGATTTTCGCTAGCGAAACACGAGCTAATTCTGACTGCTCTTGGTTTACGTAAAGCATATGATTCTTCACGTCGGCGTAGTAATCAATGCGCTCTTGTTCTAAAACATCTGCGATTTTAACTGAGTCAACCAAGCGCATATCTTGAATAAGCGGTCTATAAACAGGACTATCTACATTTGCCCATTTAACGACAAAAATTGCAAGAAGCACTGATATACCCAAAACCAGCAGTAGCTTGCGTTCTTTTGTGATTAGTTTACTAATTTTATCTCTCCGTGATATCGATATTACAGCCGAGTTTGCAAGTCGTTATGTTTTTACTGCACTGATATATGACCAGTTTAATTTGATACCAGCAGCGTAAGATAAACCGATTGCTAACCATACAACTGAGCTTGATACCCAAAACCAAACTCCTAAATTTACAACGTATGGACTATCAAATAGCACTGGGATGAAAAAGCCGTACGTGCCTCTGATTATACATAAGGCAGCAATTAATATTAGGAATAACTTTAAAAATGGAAGTTTACGAATTATACCTGCACCAGAAAGTGCGTATATAGACCAACCTAAAAAAATACACACTAAAATTGAACCTACAAAAGCTGGATACAAAGAGCCTGATTCAGCTTGTTTAGCTAAACTTTCACCTGCTCCTGAAGCTAAATACCAATCTGGTCCACCAATTATTATTGCTATATGAAGTAAGCTACCAAGAAAGGTTAATACCGCACCAAAAATAAAACTCTGCTTCATCCGTTGACTCCTTCCTAAAATGAAAACATAACGGGCCTGTAGATTAACTCGTCTAAACTATTTTTATTGGTGAATCAACAATAGCCGAGTTCCTATTTTAGTTCAATCAGTTACTTTGATTCTACATAAAATAAAAAGAGGATTTGCTGTTGCTTTAAATTGTGCTTTGGAAGGTATGACAGGTGCTTTTTGTCGTTACTCATAACTGCTTTTCAGAACAAAATAGCGCCACTATACCTTAACCACTCGCTTGGTATAGCAGCGTTTAAATCTATTATCAGGTTTTTAACTTATTCAACTCATCATCTTGCTGAGCAACTAATTGATTTAGCATTTGGCTGCCATCGCCAGCTTGAGTTGAAAGTTCCGCTAGTTGTGACGCAGCATCCGAAATCAAAGTAAGATTCCGGTTAATCTCTTCTGTGACAGAGCTTTGCTCTTCGGCAGCTGTTGCTATATGTGTTATCTGCCCGGTAATATCTTCAACTTTAGTCACTACACTGTGTAATGCATCAAATGCCACAGTGGTTTCATCCACAGCCGTTTGCGCTCTGACAACGCCTTTCTCAATTACTGTAGAGGCATTACCTACTTCGAGTTGCAAGCTGTCTATTAAACCGCTGATGTCATCGGTTGAAGCACGGGTTTTTGATGCCAGCGCCCTAACCTCATCGGCAACAACAGCGAAACCTCGTCCTTGCTCACCAGCTCGAGCAGCCTCAATAGCTGCGTTAAGCGCAAGTAAGTTAGTTTGTTCTGAAATTGTACGAATAACATCTAATATTTGTGTAATGTCATTACTGCGCGCCGCTACCTTTTCAACGGCTTGATTGGCCTGTTTAATTTCATCAGACATGGTTTTCACTTGGGTGACCGCAGACGACAAGCTAGATTCACTGCTATTTACTAACGAGTTTATTTCGTCTGCTTGCTGGGCTGATTGCTCAGATGCACGCGCTACTTCAAGTGCAGTGGCACTCATTTCATTCATTGCTGTTACAACACTTTCAATCTCTTGAAACTGAGCCTGCACATTTTGTTTAGTATCAACAGCAACATGCGCCGCTGTTTGTGCCTGTAGTTTAGTTTGCCCTGACACATCTTTTAGTTGGGCGATTAAATCACGTAGTTTGGCTAAAAAAGCATTAAAACCGTCAGCAAGAGCAATTAATTCAGCGTGAGATTCAACGGTTAATGTTTGCGTTAAGTCACCTTCTGAGCTCGCTAAATTATCTACACGCATTTGAATTTGTTGCAGTGGCGCAATAATACTTTTGATAACAAGAGTCATTATTATGAAGGCAACTACAGCGATAATAATGCCTGTAACTAGAATAATACCACCTAGTGTATTGGCGTTTTTATCCATGGTGTCTGCCAATGCTTGCGGGCCTAATAATGCAAGCTCTGTAGGTACTTCAATCAGTAAATTCCATTGTTTACCCGCTAACTTAATGGAAATTGGGTAGTTAACTAAATAATCATCGTTTACTTTATGAATGCCACTGTCTTGTTTCAGACGGTCAAAACTGGTTGCTAAACTTGTAGACGTCGCTTCTTTAAGCGGACGCCCTAGTTTATCTTTGTAATGACTGCTACCAACAATTAAATCTAACGAGCTCAGTAAGGTCACTCTCGCTTTACCATTGTAGAGCTCTTTTGAAAGCTGCTCAGTCATGGTTTGAAAAACCGGTAATGTTAAATCAACCCCTGTAATTCCAATAAATTTGCCATTTCTCATAACTGGCACAACAAGGGATGTCATCATCTCAGAATATCCCGGCGATATTTCATACAGGTAGGGTTCCATAATGCAGGGCTGTTTTGTGTCTTTAGCGCATAAATACCACTCAGCTTCTCGTTGGCCAAACTCATTAAGTTTAGTTAAGTACTTTTCATTAATATCTTCAACAACTTGCTGTTCAATCACACCATCACGACTACGTGTAAAATACACTTCTAGCGTGCCTTCACCGGCAACTGAATGTTTAAAGCCTGATTGATATTGATCGTCATTGCCATCAAAGCCATTCGCTTCAAATTGCGAGTAAATTGATGAAATATTTGTGTTTTTCTTAAGTAGTGACTCGTTCAACGCAACCACAGACTCGCGGCTTAATGTGCTTGCCGCTTTTTCATCACCGAGTATTGCTGCGAATGAAAACGGCACTCGGTATGACTCATTGATAAACCCTGCAATTCGCTCCCCATACGATGAAGCGTTAGCGATGAGTTTTTCTTCTACCTCAGCAACAATTAGTTTTCTTGAATCAGCAGATAAATCTTTATTACTATTTGATAATTCCCACCACAAAATACTCGATAAAACAAAAACGGTAATAAAGATACTTCCCACGGTTATCCAAAGTAACTTTTTAGATAATGCTAATTGCTGCATTCGCCTATTCCTAACCCTTAATTAAACTGCTGTTTTGAGTTTAGTCTAATTATGAAAAGTTACAGCATATTATTGAAAAAACGTGATTAACATGGCAATTCTTGATAAGTAATAGTGATATGAATAATGAGTGTAAAGACAAGCCTACCAACCTAATAACTTACTTGGTTGATAGGCACTAAATAAATTAGATAACCGAAAGTTCCACGGCTATGTTATCGCGAGTTGCATTTGAATATGGGCACACCTCATGCGCTTTATTAACAAGTGCGTTGGCTGTGTCTTTATCCACATCACCAACATAAACCGCAAGCTTAACAGCAATACCAAAACCACCTTCGATTGGGCCTATAGATACTTCTGAATCAATACGCGTGTCTGCTGGTAGTTTGATTTTTGCTTGTCCTGCAACAAGTTTTAATGCACCAATGAAGCATGCTGCATAGCCCGCTGCAAATAATTGCTCTGGGTTAGTACCTCTACCATCATCTCCACCCAAGCCTTTTGGTGTTGATAAAGCAACATCTAGGCGACCATCATCTGATTTTGCCGTGCCTTCACGTCCACCTGTTGCCGCTGCTTTTGCCGTATACGCTACGCTTTGTAATTCTTTCATGAATGCCTCTTTAAGTTGATTGATTTATTTTGCATACAAAATAATAGAATTAAAAATCCAACATTGCAAATACTTTGTGTGCAAATTAAAATACCAGTAATACATTACACTTTGAGTCAGTATGAAATTTTCACAATTAAAGTTAGATAATCAAATTTGTCATCGCTTATACATGGCGTCAAACGGCATTGTTCGTGCTTACCGAGAAGCGTTACTCGCGCTTGATCTTACTTATCCGCAATATGTTGTAATGATGGCGCTGTGGGAAAAAGATAATATTAGTATTAACACGCTGCTTGAAAAAACAGCCATTGATGGCGGTGCTATGACTCAAATATTAAAAAAGATGACGGATAAACAGCTGCTTAAAATTGTAAATGATGACCAAGATAAGCGAAAAAGGTTAGTAAAACTGCAACAAGCTGGGCATGAACTGCAACATAAAGCAGCAGAAATTCCAATGCAAGTCCGCTGTAAGTTTCCTTCAATTTCTGAACAAGAAGCCGCGCAGCTAATAACCTTACTCGATAAGTTGAATAATGATTTAATTAGCCAATAATTTTTGAATGTCATTCTATCTAGCGGGACTTTTTATCTATGAGAACTGCGTTATAGTAACGCCATAACGTTAACTTATCGGAGTAAACATGAAAGCATTTGGTTATACACAAGCAACTAAAACACTCACACCTGAGTCATTTCAAGCGATTGAGCTTCCCACACCAGAGGCACACGGCCATGATATATTAGTTGAAGTATCAGCCATTTCAGTGAACCCTGTTGATGCAAAAATTCGTGCTAATGTATCTTCTGAACAAGGCTATAAAGTAATTGGTTGGGATGCTGTGGGCACAGTTAAAGCCGTTGGCGATAAAGTAACTTTATTTAACGTAGGCGATCGTGTTTACTACGCTGGCGATTTAACCCGCCAAGGCAGTAATGCTGAGTTACAGCTTGTTGACGAGCGAATTGTCGGCCGCGCCCCTAGCACCTTGAGCAACCCAGAAGCTGCGGCTCTTCCTTTAACAAGTATTACTGCATGGGAACTTCTGTTTGATCGTCTTCAAATTTCAAAGAGTCAGTCGGCAAAACCGGCATCACTTTTGGTCATTGGTGCAGCAGGAGGTGTAGGCTCTATTTTAGTGCAACTAGCAAAGCAGCTTACTAATTTAACCGTTGTGGCTACAGCATCACGCGCGCAAAGTGTTGCTTGGCTAAATAAGTTGGGTGTAGACGAAGTACTTGATCACACACAAAGCCTAGATGAGCAACGCACTCAACGTAACATGGATGAGTTTGACTATGTAATTAGCTTAACGCATACAGATCAGCACCTTGATGAAATTATTAATGTTATTAAACCACAAGGAAAGTTAGCGTTAATAGACGATCCTGCCAGCTTTGATATTTTAAAATTAAAACGTAAGAGTATTTCACTTCACTGGGAGTTTATGTATACCCGTTCGATGTATCAAACCGACGACATGATTGCGCAACATCAGCTACTTACTGAATTAGCAGAGTTAGTTGATAATGGCACCATTAAAACGACTTTAGGCCAACATCTAGGAAAAATCAGCGTTGAGAATTTAGTAAAAGCGCACCAAATTTTAGAATCCTATCAGTCACGCGGAAAACTTGTCCTAGAAGGGTTTTAAGGCAGCTTTTTTAATTTATTACTTATAATGCCTCAACCACTGAGGCATTCGCTTTACTGCTCACACTACAGGTTAGCTGCTCTTTTGTTTCGAATTAAGTTTGCTACTGGCTTTTCAAAATAAGTATACGATACAAAGGCGATTGCTATACTTGCAACCAGAGAAATAAATAACTTGCTCTCGACTGACACAGCCAGGTTATTGACCAATAAAATAACTGGCATATGCAGTAAGTATAATGAATATGAAATCTTACCTAATAAATCACCTACCCTATTAGCTAATATTCGATTGTTATCCGGTACTAAAAATACAATGGCAAAAAACACACTCGCCATTACAAAAAGTACTTCATAGCTCAGCCACATTCTGTATTTGGCATCACTCGTTACGGGTGAAAAAGCAGGGTAAAGTAAAGGGATTAAGCAAAGTGTTATTACAAAGCCATGGCTTTTCAAGTAATTAGGGATTGTTAACGTTGAATAATTTAGCCCCAAAATAACACCTATAAAAAAGTAAGGTAAGCTCCTAATGGTGTTGAATACATTGTAAGGGATGCTATTAACCTCACCACTTATTCTGGGAAAATTAGTCAAAAATAATAAAATCATGACTGCAATGATAACAATATAAATATACCCCTGCCGATTTTTAGCAAGCATCCAAAATATAATAAAAACAAAATAAAAATGCACCTCAGGTGGTATTGACCACAACACACTCTCGCCATGTAAAAATAACAGGTGGCCAATTAACACGTTGACGCCAGAAATGTCATATAGCAGAGGGAGTTCTAACAAGGTAAAAATATAAGAGCCCAATACAACCACTAAATATAATGGCACTACCCTGCCTGCACGAGCCAAAAAGTAATGCATTACGGTTGCTTTATTGAACGCTTTTTGTGAGTACAGGTGCGACATTAAAAAGCCACTTAACATAAAAAACAGCATCACACCGTAAGCACCTGAACCACCGCCTAATGCGCCATCAAACCATTGAGTGATATCACTAAAATGGGTAATAAAAACAATAATTGCAGCGAGTCCCCGCAGTGAATTTAATTTTCTGATTTGCAAAACTGCTCCTTACTTTGCATCTTTTAGCCATTTTTTAACGGGGTCAACCCACTGCGGTATTGGAGTATAAAAAGCCCCGTGCTCTTTCGATGTACTTATCGCAATTTCAGTAAAATGTGCAACCTGTTTACTACGATCAATCAAAAACTGACAAGAACCCACCTCATCCGAGGTTTCGTAAATTGATAAAACATTGCCGTACATTTTTAAGCTGGGTTGATTACCCACATAGCGGCCACAAGCTGCCAAAAGAATAAAGTTTACCTTCTCATTTGCTAACAAATTTGATGCCTCGATAGTAATCGCACCACCACGAGAAAAGCCAATCAGTGAAATATTACTCGCAGAAACCCCTTGTGCGATGAGCAAACGAACATCGTTTTCTAGTTTTTGGGCAAACGCTTTAGGCTCGGTATTTTTAGCCCTGTGATATGCAATCAGATTATAATCAGCATCTGCCAAGGCTTTTTTTATCATTGGAAATTCATACTTCCCCCACCGAGCATTAACAGGTGTCGGGTTAGTGCCTTCAACAATTAGGCCATGAGAATAAAATACGTATTTTTGCGATCTTTCTATCTTGTCAGGAAATTGCTCGTACACGTCTGCCGCAAAGAGCGATGAAGGAAAAAATACAACAAACAGTAGCCTAATACTCATCCAAAACATGGTGATAGCCGAACGGGCATCAAAAGCCATAAAAACACACTCTGAAATTTATAAAATTAATTATAAAACAATACCCTAACCAAGCTTTTTTACCAATAGGCGATTACTACCTAATTACTTATTTGCAAATTTGGCTCTGAACTCAATAACACGGTCCTTACCTTCATCTTTATTGCGCCAGCAAAGTGCAACAACATAAAAAGTTTCACCGTTTTAGTGCTTCTGTTGTTTGATGATTATTTAAAATAAAATAAACCATTGATTTTAAAATAGTAAAATTAACTTGTCGGCTGGCATGGATCTTTCATTGGTAATGATAAGTCTTTTTAAAAATTTTAATTTTTAAAAAGTAGGTAGCTAGGCTACATAACATGCGAAATTACACCTCTTCTACAGGGAGCACGAGCTATGACCAATTTTTACCACACTCTGTATCTATTATGGCGCTTAGATATAAGCGTTTGGCATGTACATGAGGCAAACGATACACATACAACAGCTGAAAAGGAGCGTCGATATGTTAAATAACGCCCCTCATCTGGATGAAGTGCTGCAAAAACTCAGTGGTTATCAACTAACGATTACTGAAGCGGCAGAGCAGTATGATTTACCAAAACGTGTCATTTATAAAGCTTTACGCCAACAACAAGCTAAAAATACCAAACAAAAAGCGTACTTAATCGCAGTACAAAAGCGTTTACAGCAAACATTGCAAACTGTAGAACTAGAATTAGCTAATTTAAATTGATCAAAAACGTATAAATTTCACTATAGTTATACAAAACCTAAAAATGTTGTCTCATAATGATTAAAGCAGTAGAAGTAAACTTCGATGGCCTTGTAGGCCCGACTCACAATTACGCAGGATTATCATACGGAAACGTCGCATCACTAAATAATGCGACAAGCTATTCCAATCCTAAAGAGGCGGTACTTCAAGGTCTCGCTAAAATGAAAGCCATGCATGACTTAGGCTTAACCCAAGGTGTGTTCGCTCCTCATGCAAGGCCCGACGTAGATGTTTTACGCCACCTCGGTTTTAGTGGTAGCGATACAGATGTAATAACCAAAGCCTTTAAGGTTGACCCAATTCTGCTGCGCGCGTGCTATTCAGCGTCAGCGATGTGGACTGCAAATGCTGCAACCGTTTCTCCCTCAGCTGATACACTTGATGGCAAGGTTCACTTTACTGCCGCAAATTTAAACAATAAATTTCATCGTTCTCTAGAGCCTGCAACGACTACGCGTTTATTAAAAGCTATGTTCAATAATGACACTTACTTTAGTCATCACACTCATCTTCCTGAACAAGGTTTTTTTGGTGATGAAGGCGCAGCAAACCACACTCGATTAGCGGATGATCATGCCAGCACAGGGCTTGAAATGTTTGTATATGGCGCCAGCGCCTTTAATAGCGCGTTACCAAAACCCGCCAAGTTTCCAGCACGTCAAACCCTTGAGGCCTCACAAGCTATCTGCCGGTTACATGAATTAAAGCCCACCAGCCAAATTTTGCTACAGCAAAACCCAGATGTAATCGATCAAGGTGTGTTCCATAATGATGTTATTGCCGTGGGTAACGCAAATGTCCTGCTGTGTCATGAACAAGCCTTTATTAATCAGCCGCAAGCTATTGAACAAATAAAGCGTGCCTATATAGGCGAAAAAACACTGCATATCATTGAGGTGCCAACAGCTAAAGTAAGTATTCAAGACGCTGTCTCAAGCTACCTTTTTAACAGCCAGCTTGTTAGTTTAAATAATGGCAATATGATGCTAGTAGCGCCGCAAGAATGCCAAAATAACAACGCCGTAAATACCTTTATAAATGAAATGATCGCGGCAGATAACCCTGTTAATCAGGTTCAGTTTTTTGATTTAAAGCAAAGTATGCAAAATGGAGGCGGGCCTGCGTGCTTACGGTTACGTGTTGCACTTAACCAACAAGAACTCGCAGCTGTTAACCCAGAGGTTATCTTAACAGATGATAAATACCTGCAGCTGTGTGCATGGGCCAACGACAACTACCGCGATAGACTGACCAGTGATGATTTTGCAGATCCGAACTTATTATTGGAAAGTCGACAAGCGCTTGACGAATTAACGCAAATATTAAAACTGGGCTCTGTATATTCATTCCAGCGTTAACTTGTACTGAGTATTGATTTTAACGCTCTATCTAGGACTATCGCTGTTAGTAATAAGTAACTTACAGCGATATAAAAAGGTTTTTAGCAGTAATCATTACGATTTTGTAATGTTATAAGCCATTCATATAAGCCATTTTCATAGCGTT
Source organism: Pseudoalteromonas sp. 3D05 (assembly GCF_002723455.1). Lineage (GTDB taxonomy): Bacteria > Pseudomonadota > Gammaproteobacteria > Enterobacterales > Alteromonadaceae > Pseudoalteromonas. The sequence continues at coordinate 126,494 of NZ_PDUS01000001.1, forward strand.
TTAAACGTTGTTGGTGCTTATTTGTAAGCGTATAGAAAGGCGCCACACAAATAAACTTCTCACCCGTAATAATCACACCTTTTATGCCACATATTGAATAAGGACGAATATGGTTAATTTGTTTAGCCGAAAAATAATTCGCTCGCTTAAAAATAGAAAGCGTATGAACACCATGCTTACATATAGTGAGTGTTTTCTTGCCATTACCAAGCAATACAACAATAACCGCTGTCACTAACACAGTTAAACTATAGGTTAGTATGTTCAGCCAACCATCAGGGCTGATTAGGTTAGCCAATAATATTAAGGCGTGTTGACCTTTCGTGATTAATTTTGCAGCAGTATGTTTGGTATTTAGGCAAGGCAGCGCCTATGCAGTGTGGTTGTTCCCCATAAATAGGCGATAACGCAGTATAAATGCCAAACATGCGCTGCCCAAAGGGTTCTTCCTAGGGGCGATTGACTCTTTGTTACCTACATGGATGTAGGTAAGGGGCGCTAGCAGGACGCGGTAGCTTTGCTCGGTTTTTACTTAGCCCGCTAGGTTACAAACCTCGCGCCGCGATTAAATCGCCCCTAGGTTGAACAAATTTCAATCCACAAAGGTCAACACGCCCTAATAAATTGATGAGTACTAACGTCATTAATGTGTTTACTTCACCTTGTTTTTCTAAATCTAAGACGTGCATTTTTATTCCTGGTTTTATGGGGCTGGCGTTAACACCGTAAAATTACCCAACAAATGTGGAGCAAAAATGTAGAAATGGCGGATATGGTTTAAGCAATTACTAGTAATGAGTTTCATCAGCAAATATAAGTGCTAACCATTATCTAGGCCTCCAATTAAACCGACTAAATCTAATAGGTATTAATCAACCCTAATTCAAGTTGTGTTAAGTATTAACTCCTATACTGACGCCAACACTGAGAAGGAAAAGGTTAAATTATGAACATCAAAACAACACTTTTAAGTAGCACTATTTTAGTTGCACTCACGGCATGTGGTGGTTCAGACAATATTGATTCGCCAACAACTCCACAATCGGCAAAATTTAACTTAGGTGTTTCCGATGCACCGGTCAGCGGGTTACGTGAGGTTAACGTTGTATTTAACTCTATCACCTTAAGACAAACTAATGGCGCAGAAGATATTACCTTTGAAACACGCCAGACAGATGACCAAACTAAACCTGAAATGGTAAATTTGCTTGATTACACTGGCGATGATGTTTTCTCATTAATAGATGATGAAGACGTGCCAACTGGGCAATATTCATGGATCCGTGCCGATGTTATTAATGGCGATAAAAATGACCTTACTATGACCTCACACGTTGTGTATGAAGACGGAAGCATTGCACCTTTGGTTGTTAAACGTAAGGGTAACGACGGTATTGGTGAGATTCAACTTGACGGCTTTACCCTAAATCAAACTGATAATGATTTTGTACTTGAATTCGACTTGAAGAAGTCGCTTGTAAATCCACAAAACAGCGATGAAATATTCTTAAAACCTCGCGGCGTTCGTTTAGAAAACTTAGCTGAGTCAGAAGAAATTGAAGGTACTATAAGCGACGCACTTATTGCCAACTGCGAAACAGACAATATCGCACTGGCTGCTGAAGATGGCTCATTTGGTCATGCTGTTTACCTTTATGGCAATGATGTAGCCGAGCCACTGGATAATTACGAAGTAACCGAAGATGAAACTCCTGCTGATGCGCCTTTAGCGACAGCCAATGTGGTATTTGATAGTGACGACAATCAATATGAGTTTGAGCTTGCCTTCATCACTGCTGGTGATTACCAATTAGCTTATACCTGTGCGGCACATATTGATGATGCTGAACTACGCGATGAGGCATTTACACTGTATCAAGTTAAACCGGTTACGGTAACTGCGGGTGATGATCTTGACGTAACTTTTACTGTTAGTCAGTAACAAAAAACTATTTGTCCTGTTTAGGAAGAAAAGCCCCTCAGTTAACGCTGGCGGGCTTTTTTATCTACGTTCTGGTACCTATTCGAGGTCACCGACTCTGCAATGTGCAGCGTACGTTGCGAAAATATTAAAAGCATACTTTCACGTTTTAATTTCTTTGATTATTGCTGTAACTCAGCACAATATAAAAATAAGCAAACCCCCATAGCTTCTAACTAAAGGCCACTACTTCGCATAAGCTAGCTCAAATTTAACCATCAAATAAAAGTCGCGCGAGTATGTGGCGATAACGCAATTAAAACTATTTCATTTCACATATCCAAAGTTAGCCACTTAAATTTTTATAGTTATATTTTCTTAACATCAGCTTATTCAATTTGAGTTAATCGAAGGATGTTAGTGTGAACAACACGCTCTAATTAAAGTTAGTTAGTATCACACTCTTTTGAATATGTAATTAAGGAGAAATAAACATGGTCGAAGAAAAAATAGTACTTATTACAGGCGCTTCCAGTGGTATTGGGGAAGCTACAGCAAAAACATTAGTTGAAAATGGCCATAAAGTCATTTTAACCGCACGCAGCAAAGACAAATTAACAGCTCTTGTAGATGAGTTAGGAGCTGAAAATGCCTATGCTATTACTGCAGATGCAACTGACTTTAATGAGCTAGAAAATGTCGTTAAAAAAGGTATAAAAAGATATGGCCGCTTGGATGTTGCTTTCGCAAATGCTGGAATGGGCGTAAGCACAGCCGGCACAGAGAATGGTGATGTAGACGAATGGCGTCAGATGCTCGATATAAATATTAATGCGTTGCTTTACACCGCAAAACTCACTTTGCCTCATTTACGTGAAACCACCGGGCACTTTATTTTAACCAGCTCTGCTGCAGGAAGGGTTACTATTCCAGGCTCAATTTACGGAGCAACCAAGTGGTTTGCTTACGGTTTTGGCCAAAACCTCGCAGAAGAGATGAAAGAGTGGCAAGGCCGCTGCACTACAATAGCGCCTGGCATGGTAAATACCCCATTTTTTGATGAAGCCAAACCAGACAAGCTTGATCCAACCGACGTGGCGGAAGCGGTTTTATTTGCTATTGAAGCCAACCCTCGGTGTAACGTGCGCGAGTTATTTTTAATGCCAACAAACTAGCAGCCGTTTAATCATAGCGCGAGGTTTGTAACCTAGTCGGCTAAGTCAAAACCAAGCTATAAAGAGTCAATCGCCCCTCGACAAAACCGCCTGTTGGACATTGATACTGTTATCTCCTATTTATGAGGAGTCATCACAGCACAGGCGTTGACTTGCCCAAGTACCAAATAGACTACTGCAAATTTAACCTTAGAAGGTCAACAAACCCTAATATAATTAGTAGATAGGCTTTAAGCCTATCTACCTCTTCTGCTTCATTAATTACCTCGAAATATCAATAATAAATAAGCGCTTTTTGCAAAAACCACAGTGAATAACTACTAAAAATCACGCCTTTTTGTCTATGCTATAGATTAGATACACCCAATGATAGGACATCTGTGAATGGCTACAGACAATGCCAAGAGTTTGCCCACAGGCCACTATGTGACTAATGATCGATTGCATCAACTTTTTGATGCAATCGATTCTATTTCGGTGCAGGGCTATGATGAGCAAAGGCAAGTCATTTACTGGAACAAAGGCAGTGAAATACTCTACGGGTATACTCAGCAAGAGGCTATGGGCAAGAGGCTCGAAAGTTTAATTATTCCAGAACCTATGCAAGAACCCGTTATAAAAGCTCATAGCGATTGGGTTACGCTAGGAATCGAAATCCCAGCAGCAGAACTCACGTTGAGTCATAAAGATGGCAGTGAGGTTGCGGTATTTTCAAGCCATGTAATGCTTACCAATCAATACAACGCCAAGCAAATGTATTGCATTGACATTGATTTATCCGACGTACATAAAGCACAAGCCGAAGCCACATTAAATGCCAGTATGTTACAAACAATATTTGAAGCAATACCTGACTTATTTTTTGTGTTAGATCACCATGGGACAATCACTGATTATCATGCCAGCAATAAAAATGACCTCTACATCTCACCTGAACAGTTTGTGGGTAAAAAAATGGTTGATGTGCTACCTGATAAAGTCGCGCAAATGTTTAAGCTGAATATAGAAAAAGCGCTCACACACTACGAAATGGTCAATTTTGAATATGAATTAAGTACGCCTGATGGCACTAGTTATTATGAAGCCAGAATGCGCTTGCTGCCAAAGAAAAACCAAATCATGATGATCATTCGTGATATTACAGAGCACCATCGTTCAGCAGAGTTGATTCGCCATCAAGCGCATTTTGATAGCTTAACTGCATTGCCTAACCGTTTTTTGTCACTTGACCGGTTATCGCAAATGTTAGGCTCAGTAAAGAGCAAACATGAAAAAGTCGCAGTCTTCTTTTTAGATCTTGATAACTTTAAAAAAGTGAACGACTCATTAGGTCATGAAGTAGGCGATAAACTTTTGATTGAAGCTGCGTGTAGGTTAAAAAATGTTTTAGAACAAAGCGATACTATTGGTCGATTAGGTGGTGATGAGTTTATTATTTTAATTTCTAATTTAAATGATGAAAGTAATGCCAAAGCTATCACTGAACGCTTACTCAACGCGTTTAGAAAACCTTTTAAACTAGAGGGAAGAGAATTAATTCTTACATTAAGTATTGGCATCGCTATGTCACCCAAAGATGGAACGTCAGCGTCTGAATTATTACGTAATGCAGACACAGCGATGTATCAAGCAAAAGCACTTGGCCGAAACACCTCTTCTTTTTTTACCCCACAAATGAATACAGCTATGCAACGCCGTTTTGAAATAGAAGAGCAGATGCGTGGCGCACTTGCAAAAAGTGAATTTGAAGTTTATTACCAACCTCAGATAGATGTGCAAACTAATACGCTCGTTGGCGCAGAGGCATTACTGCGTTGGCATAACAACAAACTTGGCGCAATTACGCCAGATGAATTTATACCCATTGCTGAACAAACTGGTTTAATTATCCCTATAGGCGAGTTTGTAATGAAACAAGCTCTGCTTTTTTTAAAAAAATGGCAAGCAACTCACAAACAAGAGTATACGATGGCTGTTAATTTATCACCCTGTCAGTTTAGGGACCCTGAGCTACTCGATATGATTATTCATTCATTAAATGAAAATAATATAAATCACGAATGTTTAGAATTAGAAATCACCGAAGGTGTATTAATGAATAGCCAAGACTCTATACCTGATGCACTTAAGAGAATTGATGAGCTAGGTATAAAGTTATCAATGGATGACTTTGGTACAGGCTACTCTTCTTTAAGCTACTTACGTCAATATTCATTCGATGTCCTCAAAATAGACCGTAGTTTTATCAGTGTCATAACGGACAATAAAGCGAATTGTAATTTAGTTAAAGCGGCTATTGCCATGTCACATAGTCTAGAAATAGAGGTAGTCGCAGAGGGCGTCGAGACCAAGGAACAGCTCGATTTACTTAATGCGCTTGACTGCGACATCGCTCAGGGTTTTTATTTAAGTAAACCGTTACCCGCCGAGCAAATGATCGCCTTCTCACTAGAATAACGAAAAGTATTCTAATTACGGTTTTTTGGCTTATGTGGTTAAAGCAAATTACCCGTGGTTTTGAATGTACTCCAGTGCTGTCATTTTCTTATAAGTGACATTTGAGTGCATAACATGGGCCGGAGCGGGGTCAACAACCTCAATCGGTATGTCGTAGTTGCGCGCAATTTCCAATGCCATTTGCGTAATATTAACGCTAAATGACGTCCCCATAAATACGATTTTATCAGCCGCAAGCATTCGCGATTGAGCTTCACTAATACGATAAAGTTCAGTGTAATATTCATCAAATAGCAGCACAAAGGGCTTTAGCGATTGGTTAAGCACCGGCTGGGAGTTTTCAATTTTAAACAGTTCAAGCAACGAATTATGCAAGCGGCTTTCGTTTACGTTATCCCAAGGTGTAGCTTGTGGTGTGACATCATCCCCCTGATGATGAAACAACGTCATTTGATCAAGCCGGCCATGAATAGCAATGTACTCGCTGTTTCCTGCTTTACCGTCTAGTCCATCGATATTTTGCGTGATTAAGTTTTTATCGCTAAGCCAATGGTGTACCTCATTAGGACCATGATGTCGATAAGTCGCAAAACGATGGTAATACCATGCTAAAAACTCACGAGGATTGTTTTTATACATTGCGCGAGTGGCCATTTCCATTGGCGTATAGTTTTGACTGCCAATAGTCCAATAGCCATCTTCTCCACGAAAAGTTGGAATGCCACTAGCCGCACTCACACCAGCACCTGTTATATAAAGAGTATTCATAAGGGGAACTTAACCTTATAACCAAGTACATCGGCTATTACTTTTTGATCATTATTCATGCCACCAATACGGTACACGCTGCCTTGGTGTTCTAATAAGCCACGATGATCCATACTCGCTGTATCGGCTTTTGTCATTATTTGCCAATTATTTTTAGCTGCATCAAAGCGCCAAACATGATTACTCGCTGGCGCTGGTTTGCCATTATATCCCATACCATTGTAGTTATAAGGATTTGCAGACCCTCCCACCATGTAAATGCGACCTTTCAAACTTGTAGCCGCCATACGATAATGCGCCGCACTGGTTGGGTGAGGCAATGTTCGCCAATCTATTTTTAAAGGGTTGGTAGCGTCTATGGTACCTTTTAAGCACTGAGCAATTGGAGCAAATGAGCGTCGTTTATCAGCGTTTGCTTGAGTTTTAACGCCATCACAAATCACAATAGTGTTATCACTGATCGCAGCTGCATGACCAAACACCGGCTCACCTAAAAACGGCGAGGCTTGTTGCCAAGTATCTGTTTGTGTGTCATATACTTGCACTAAATTAACGTTGCCATCATTGTGCCAGCCACTAACTAAATAGATATAACGCTGCTGATAGCTCAATGCCACACTGTCATCCACAGGTACCGGCATATTTGCAAGCTGCGTATAGCGATCATTTTTTAAATCATAACGATAGACATCTGGGCTGGATATTTCTGTGTGATCACTACTAACCGTATAGCCGCCAAATACATAAGCATATTCGCCAAGGCCTACAGCGGTGCTGGCTAAACGCCCTTTGGGCTGCAAACTACTGGGCACAGGTGATTTTGCCTGCCACTGCTTGTCACCGAGTTTTAGCGCCCACACTTTGTTATGCACACTGTGGTGATCTTTATTTTCACCTAAACCCATAAAGCTTAAAAAATAAGGGTGTTTGTTTACAACAACTTTAGCAACCGCGTTATTTGCAACGGGTTCAGGTAAGGCAGGTAAACTTGCTAAAGCAATGGAGAAAAGTAGGCTCATAAATATCATTCACTGATCACATGTTGATCAAGAATAACATTTATGTGCCTTTGAAAAAAACCTTAATAAGCCACACTAATACGTTGATTAATATGCGCGGCATTTTGTGCTTCATCTAACATTGCACGGGCGTAATCAGCGACTGAAATTTTACTTTCACCTTGTTCATTAGTAAAAAAGGCGTCCCCCCCAATACGATACGCGCCTTCACTCGTGCCTGGGTAAATAACAGCTGCGGGGCTTACAAATGTCCATTTTGTAGCAGTGTTGCTTGCTCTAAAAACATCTAAAGCTTCACCTTGCGCCAAAGCCTCATCTTTATATTCTGCAGGAAAATCTGGTGATGATACTAAAGTAACGCCAGGTGAAATCTCTAAGCTTCCTGCACCACCGACCCACAGTAAACGAGTATTACTTCCTGACAGAGCCGTTAACAAACGTTTTGCAGTACGGGCAACCAACTCATGATTGCCTTCGGCACGCCCGCCAATTGACGCAATAACCACATCAGCACCAGTAAGCAAAGGGGTTATATCGTCATTTGATTGCAAATCAAAGCTCTTTACAGTGACGTTATTTGTGGTTAATTTCTCAGGGTTTCTGGCTACTGCTGTTATTTGATGGCCACGAAGCAATGCTTGTGCAGTGAGCTCACCGCCAATCCAACCCGTTGCACCTAAAATAGTTATATTCATATCTGTATCCTTAAAAAGTTTTATCACCTGAGTCGTACCTCAGCTGTTGATAATCAGTTTACTTGCTCACTAATTGATGATAAATAAACTTTATAGACACACATTAGTTCAAATTAGGATACTAATGGACAAAATAACTGCAATCCAAAGCTTTGTTGAAGTCGCCCGTACTGGCAGCTTCACAAAAGCAGCTAACAACTTAGACCTAAGTCGCTTACAAGTTACCCGCCACGTACAAGACATTGAGTATTGGCTGAGTTTGCGGTTATTTCACCGCACTACACGTAAAGTCAGTTTAACCAATCAAGGCGAAGAGGCGCTTGTCTACTGCAAGCAATTACTCAGCACCGTATCGGATTTGCAAAGTAGAGCCCATAGTCACAATAACGATCTGGTGGGCACAGTCAGAATTGCAGCCCCAATTGGCCTTGGACAAAACTTATTATTTGATGCAATTGAGGAGTTTGTAGGCTTACATCCGAATACGAAGTTTCAAATGGTGCTCTCAGATAGCCTATCGCAACTAGTGGATGAACGCGTAGACATCGCCCTGCGTTATACTCACCAGCCCGATGAACAGCTTATTGCTCGTAAATTAATGTTTATAAGTACAGTGGTATGTGCATCCCCAGACTATTTAGCTAATAACAGTCCCATTATCACTCCACAAGATTTATTAAAGCATAACTGTTTATCACACAGTGGTAGTTCAACATGGCATTTCTTGGGGGAAAACTCAGATGAAAAAATCTCAGTAAAAGGTAATATTGAAGCCAATGATATGACAGTGTTACGAAAAGCAGCAATCAGTGGAATAGGAGTTGCAAATCTACCTTGTGATTTAGCGCATGAATATTTGAAAACAAAGCAACTGGTTAAAGTAATGCCCAACTATTCTACCCCTGGCAACCATTTATGGGCCGTTTACTTATCACGCAACTTTCAACAAAATTTGGTCCGAGCTTTTATCGACTTTTTAGCCCAGCGTTGGCAACACGACATACTGTGACTTTTGATTAGCGCTTACCTAAATTAATTTCCCCCATTTTAAAGTCATTCCAATGCACTACAAATACAGCGTGTAGTATTGGTATATTACCCGTTCCCGATTTGTGTATGTTTTACTATAAATCAACAATACGTAGGGTACTTATACCTACATTTTTTACACATAAACGGAGCATAAAATGGCTAAAGTACTTATGATCACTGGCGACTTTGTAGAAGACTATGAAAACATGGTGCCTTTTCAAGCGTTATTAGCAATGGGACATGATGTTGATGCCGTATGCCCTGATAAAAAAGCCGGTGATACCATAGCAACATCAATTCATGATTTTGAAGGGGATCAAACTTACACAGAAAAACGTGGTCACAACTTTGCACTCAACGCGAGCTTTGCACAAATTGATATGAACGATTATGACGCGCTTTATTTACCGGGCGGCCGTGCCCCTGAGTATTTACGTTTAAACCCAACTGTGATTGAAATCATTCAACATTTTGCCAAGGCAGACAAACCAATCGCTTCTATTTGCCATGGCCCACAATTACTCACAGCGGCAGGTGTTATTGAAGGTAAAAAAGTCTCTGCCTACCCTGCATGCCAACCTGAGGTAGAAATGGCCGGTGCAGAATATGTTGAACTTCCTATGGATGGTGCAATAACCGACGGCCAATTAGTCACTGCGCCTGCATGGCCTGCCCACCCTGCCATGTTAAAACAATTTGTGGCATTGTTATAAACATAATATCAACGTACAAAGCATCAAGGGTTAAATGATATGTGCCAACTTTTTATAAATGCTGACAGCCGACTATGGACATGTCGTACCAAATCTTTACGTATTGATGGCGTAGTCACCTCTATTCGTCTCGAAGAGTTCTTTTGGGATATTCTAGCTGAGGTGGCGTTTCGTGACCAAATGACAGTTAATCAAATGATCACCAAACTCTACCTTGAATCTCTTGATGCTGACCATGATATTGGCAACTTTACGTCGTTCTTACGGGTCTGTTGCTCACGCTATTTATCGCTGGTGGCAGATGGCGATATAGCACGAGATGAGACTGTGGCACTTAACGATATCGATGCAAAACACGTTTTACAGCAGGAACAACTTCGTACAACACTGCGCAAAACACGCTTCGAAGACTCGCCTATAAAACCCGCTATAAACTAATCTGAGAATATAAATGTCACACTTATCACTTATTGCCTCATTAAAAGACTTAGTGGGCGCGCGGCATGTACTAACCTCTGAACGCGCAACAGCCCCATACCGTAAAGGCTTTAGAGAAGGCCAAGGCCCGGCACTTGCGGTTGTAAAGCCTGCGACATTATTGCAGCAATGGCATATTTTAAACGCTTGCGTAGACGCAGGAGTGATTATTATTATGCAAGCTGCCAATACAGGGTTAACGGGTGGCTCCACCCCAACTGAAAATTGCGACCGAAACACGGTAATCATCAACACCACACGTATCAAAGATATTCAGGTACTGCCAGCGCAGCAACAAATTGTCGCATTTCCAGGTGCCAGCTTATTCTCACTAGAAAAAGCATTAGCACCGTTTGGGCGCGTGCCTCACTCAGTAATTGGCTCATCATGCATTGGTGCATCAATTGTTGGCGGGGTTTGCAATAACTCAGGTGGCGCATTGGTAGAGCGAGGCCCAGCTTACACGGAGCTGGCCATATACGCACAAATAAACAACGATGGAACAGTCAGCTTAATTAACAACCTTGATATTGAACTTGGCACCACACCCGAGCAAATACTCACTAACTTACAAAATAGAAATTACACTCAGTCTGATATCAAAACAACCTCAAAACACGCATCAGACCGCGACTATGCCGACTGGGTAAGAAAAACAGATCAAGACACGCCAGCACGTTTTAACGCAGATCCTAGGCGCTTATATCAAGCCAGCGGCTGTGCTGGTAAACTTGCAGTATTTGCCGTGCGTGTAGACACCTTTGCTAAAAATGAACTTGAACATACGTTTTATTTAGGCACTAATTCAAGTAGCGCATTGCAAGCTGTACGTAAAACACTACTCGAGCAAGCCACTAGCCTACCAGTGTATGCCGAGTATTTGCATCGTGATATGTTTGAACTTGCGGATGATTATGGCCGCGACACAGTGCTTCTAATCAAGAACTTAGGCACTAACTGGCTGCCCAAATTTTTTAATATAAAACGCCAATTAGATACAGTTTGTCAAAAACTGCCTTTTTTACCAAAAAACGCAGTCGATAAACTCGTTTACCGACTTACAAAGCTATTCCCAAGCCAAACGCCTCAAACGCTAAAGCAGTATAATACGCAATATCAACATCAATTAATCTTGACCGTTAAAGGCAATGCATATCAACACACCTTAATGTTACTTGAGCAAGTACAAAAAGAATATCTCCTCGATTTTTTCCAGTGCGACGAGCAAGAAACTAAAGCAGCCTATTTACTGCGTTTTGCAGCCGCAGGCGCTGCTGTGCAATACGCCAAAGTAAATCACCACCAAGTAGAAGATATACTCGCACTGGATATTGCCTTAAAACGTAACGACACCGATTGGTTTGAAAAACTGCCACCTAGCATTACCAATAAACTCATAAGCAAACTCTACTACGGCCATTTTTTATGCCACGTATTCCATCAAGATTACTTAGTAAAAAAAGGAGAAGACTGCGAAGCTGTTAAAGCCGCCCTGCTTGAGTTATTAGAGCAACGCGGCGCTGAGTATCCAGCTGAGCATAACGTAGGGCATCATTATCATGCAAAGCCAGCACTGGCTGATAATTACCGCAATTTGGACCCAACCAACACCTTAAATGCAGGCATTGGCGGCATGTCTAAAAAACGTGATTACGCAGAGTGAGTTGTTGAGAGTTAGTCCATGTTTAAAAGCGCACAGTACTCAATAGCTTCAGTATGGTGCGCTAATAGTTACCCCGTTAACCTTACATATTTCTCTGCTAGCTCATCTAAGCTCTCACGATGATTAGGATCGGGCTTTATGCAATCTATCGGGCATACACTCACGCAAGTAGGTTTGTCGTAGTGGCCCACGCATTCGGTGCATTTTGCGGGATCGATTTGGTAGATTTTGGCGCCCATATAAATGGCTTCGTTAGGGCACTCTGGGTCGCACATATCACAGTTAATGCATTTGCTGTTTATAAGTAGAGCCATTTTTACCCTTATTTAATGAATAGTGTGTGGCATTCAGTAATGACTAGAGTTAGCCTGAGCCCTGAGGCTTAATAAATACTTTTATGATTTAACATTAGTGCTTTTTTTGAACAACCCTCAAGTGGTTAGCCTATTTTTAAATACTGATTACTGCCGCGTAGTATGCCTTAAATATATGTATGCTCTTTTGATTTTAATCAAGAAACACAGCGGGAGCCCTTTATATATAACAAATTTATAAAATTCTCCCCTTATATTCGTGTCTATGTTATTTTCCGCAAGTGGGTCAAAATCGTACCTTTTAAATAGGTGTAACCTCATAATTATATTAATAAATATTTATTTAAGGGTTACAATAGCCCTAATCTATCATGGCACTCTTTAAATAAAGCGGTTTTAATCGCTTGTTTTGCAGCTAAATTTAAACAAAAGCAAATTGACAAGCTAAACTAAGAAATGTAATTTACCAATTAGGGTAATTTTTTTACCAATTATTTTACCAATTTGTGGAGTGTTTAGCGGTATGTTCTGCTTGATTATTATCCACCTCATAGCAATGCAATCGACCGTTTAGTAAACTTGGGGAATAGCAAATGAAAAGGCGTAGACGTTTTTGGAACGTTGTTGATAAGTTAGAAGCCGCAATAGATCAAGGTGTCTATCATGTTGGAAGCCGTTTACCTGCTGAGCGAGAATTAGCAGAAACTCATCAAGTAAGTAGACCTACAATTAGGGAGGCCATTATTGCGCTTGAAGTCAGAGGCCGTGTTGAAGTTAAAACGGGCTCGGGCGTTTTTGTTACAGACACCAAGAAAGTAGAGGCAATTGATAAACCCATTAGTGCATTTGAACTAACCCAAGCTAGAGCCCTCATTGAAGCTGAAGCTGCAGCCTTAGCTGCTGCAACAATTAAAGATGATGAACTGGCCGAGTTAAAGCAAAGCTTGGACGACATGCAAGTACCAGAAATGGCAATTGAAGCTGACCAACGCTTTCATGAGATAATTGCTAACTCGACCCGTAATAACGCAATTTTCATGTCTATTCAAAACCTTTGGAAGTTAAGGCGCACCGAGCCACAAATAATCGCGGCCTATGATGATGTTTGTTCACAAAGCGACGAGCAGCGTTTACAAGAGCACACTTCGATTTATGATGCTATCGCCAGCCATGATTCGTCTGCAGCTCGAAAAGCTATGCATAATCACTTTAACCGTTTAATTAATTCACTCTTTGCTGCAAGCGAAAAGAAAGCTCTTGAAGAGATAAAACGTAAAACAAATGAAACACGTGGTTTGTATTCAATCTCTCATTTAACCAAATAAACTTTACTTCTATATTCCCCCCCAAAAGGCACGTTATTGTGCCTTTACTATTTGTGTTGCTTTACAGCTCTAACCTGCCTTGATATGACTGCTCAAAAAACTCCCAAGTAATTAAGAGTAAGGTGTAAAATACAGACCTGAATGTTTATGGTTTTTACAGATCTGGCTACATCTAAAAATAATGCAAAAAAAAAGCAAGCCTAGGGGCTTGCTTTTATACCAATTATTGATTGGTACTCACACACTTAACTCATTAAAAACGGTAACTTGCACCAAGCGTTATACGGCGATCTGTTAAACCTTGGTAACACAGCAACGCTCCTTCATTAACACAAGACTGGCTGACATCTGACTCTGTTAAGTTTACAGCTTCAATACCAACACTAAATTGCTCAGTTACATCATAGTTAACACTTGCGTTTAGCTGGCCGCGGTCCTCTTGCACAACAGGAAAGCCCCATGGGTAGCTAGATGTACTACCAAAGTCTTCTGAGCGGTAACCTTCTCGCCACGTGTATCTTGCACGCGCTGAAAAACCATATTTTTCATAGTAGAGAGTAAAGTTATACGCATTTTCAGACAGATCTAAAAGCGGCTGTTTAGCAGAAACATCAATATCATCAATGCCCGTTGTTAATGCAAATACGGCATTTGCACGACTCGTTGCATTATCAATTGCTTCGCCCCCAGATGATTCTTGATACGTATAATTAGCCATCACACCAAACCCTGATGCCCAACCTAAATCACCTTCAAACTCAGATAAATCATATTGAAATGCTAACTCGACACCTTGCTGAGTTCGTGTATCTGAATCATTAACTGTTGTTTGAGTCGGTACACACAAACCAACGCCTGGCTCTGGGCCAAATACATTAATATCAGCAATTGGGTTAAATGTACCTCCAGCTTCACAAGCCGGGCCTACAACATCACGAAACCCCGTAGCTGGGTCTTCATAGGGGTCAACTTGTTTTGTAACATGCAGGTCTTTACGCTTTTTATGAAAATAACCTACGCTCACTAAAGCTGAAGGAGCAAAGTACCACTCTGTTGAAATATCAAACGACGTTACCTCTTCAGGCTCTAAGCCTGGGTTACCAATTGCAACCGCTGAATTAGGGCTTGTGCTGTAAGATACCGACGTAGATAAATCATTATAATCTGGCCGACGGATATCTTTAGACCAACCTACACGCACCAACACATCCTCAGACACATCTGCACTGACGTTTAAACGAGGTAATACAAAATTATAATCTGCTTCCGATACAACTTGTGAAACAACTTGATTACCGTCATCGTCGGTTGTGACAGAGTTACCCGTTGAAGTAATTTCTGTTTGCAAATAACGCACACCAACATTGCCTCGGAACATTCCATATTCAAAGTTTGCTTGCGCATAGAGTGCATGCGTGGCTTCTTCAATATCAAAAAACGCACTCACTTGAGATGTAGGCGAACTAATTGGAGCACGATCAGACCCTGTTATCGCATTATTCGCTGCAATCGCTTTATTTAATACTTCCAGTACGTAATCTGGGTTTGATCCAGCAAGCTCTGGGTTTACTAATAAAAAGTCTTTGATAAAGAGGGCTCGACCATCTGCTTTGTTAAAATTATCAGGCCCTGCCACTAGCAATTCTGCAAATAAATCACCTGATGGGCTATCTGCCATTTTACGTAAACCCACGTTATTACGAATTTGATCTGAAGTGCTGCTTGATTTGTTATAACGGTAACCAAAATCAACCGATGTAATTGTACCATCAAGGTAATAATTAAAGTCAGCTCTGAGGGCATCTTCTTTGTTTTCAGTTGTATCACGCCCTTGGTTTACATCGCGTAATACAACATTTGCAGGGTCTAACAGCTGCGCGCTGGTTGGCGCATTTGCTTCCCCTTGGGCAATACCAAATGCGAGGGCCCCGCCACTCAAATCATATTCAAAAGGAGTTCCATTTTCGTTCGAGTCATTGCTAGCTACATTAGGGTTAATGAAGTTCAATGTTGTATTAAAACTTGGTGTGCTTGAGTCAGAGCGCGACGATGACGCCTCCATACTGACAAATAAGCTATCGCCTTGCCATTCACCGCCTATACGAAATATTTGACTGTCTGTTTGACGTGAATTTGTATCACTTGAAAAACGTAAATTAGGATCTGCGCCTCCGTCTTCAACGGGAATGACGCCTTTTAACGCAGCTTGAATGCTTCCTAAATCTTGACCATCGAGGATGCCAAAATCAACCGTTTCAAATTCGCTAGGGGCTGCAACATTACGCAGGTCACTCACGCCAGATGCTTGAACCCGCGAACTTTCTTGACGTCGGTCTTGGTCATTTATTACTGCATCAAAAAAGAACTTCGTGTTTTCACTCGGTGCCCATTCAAGCGTTCCGGCAAAGTTAACTGTTTCTGACTCATAGTTATCATAGTCTTGAATCAAAAACTGTATTGGTAAAAAGTCAAAAGGTTGAGCGCTCGCTGCATCACTTCCTGCTGCAACAGAGTTATCACGGTCGGCACGAGGTCGAAATGCTGTTACGTCTTGCTCTGCGTAACTTGCGCTAAATACGGCACCGAACTCACCACCTGAGTCGAGTTGCCAATTATCACCCCAAGAACCTGACACTCTTGGAGTTGCGCTATCTGTAGATAAGCTGCTGTCTTCTGCTTGCACGCGAAACGCAGCAAGCGTTTCATTGAGCTGCAATGGACGAATAGTACGCAGATTAATGGTACCACCAACTGAGCCTTCTATTGTTTTAGCTTCTGGTGATTTAATCACTTCAACACCAGAAATCATTGATGCAGACACATCTTCAAAGCTGATACCTGTTCTACCCGAGCCCGAACCCACTGTAGAAACACCATTAATTTCTGTGCGATTCGCATTTGTACCACGAATTTGTACACCTGTACCGACTCCCGCTTGACGCGTGATCTGTACACCGGTCACATTTTCTAATACTTCAGCTAAATTTTGATCCGGTAACTTACCAATATCGACGGCTTCTATCACCTCTACAAGGCTCGCTGCTGAACGCTTTTGTGCTAATGCATTAGTAAGCGACTGCCTGATACCAGACACTTCAATTACTTCTAGTTCATCCACAGATTGCTGCTTTGCTTCTTGCGCTGAGGCAACATTTAATGCAGTAGCTGAAAGTATCGCTAATGTAACGCTAGATAATTTATGCTTCATAGTGTTTCCTGTGTGTTCGAATGCTTTGGTTTATATTTGTTGTCATTGGCCGTTCGCTTTCACAAAAGGTTAACCAAATAATTACACTTGAACAGAAAAAGATCAACCCTTTTGGTAATAACATTTAATAAAAAGTTAAACCAATTTATATTACCAATAAACCTCAATTCGAATTAAAGCATAAACCATTGATAAATAAGGCCTTAAATTGTTTTGGTGTCAATTTAGTTACTTTATTAATTTACTATTAAGACTAATGTAGCAGTCATACAATTTAAAAAAAACTAATTGGTTAACCAAAACACGACAGAAAAAGGCGTCGCTATGTTAAAAATTATATCGCTAAGACTAGATTATAAAATCGCGACTTCCGCATAACTAAAAGCATTAATAACAACCTGCAGCTTGAGTATAGTTTGATTAGTTAACTGTTTTAAATAGGACTAGGCTTGTTTTGAAAATGATTTATTTATAACAATACCTTACTCAATATGAGTAAAGTTGACATATCACTCTTGTATCTTACTTGTCATTAGCTATAAAAAAGGGGGAAATAGGGATAAAATAAAAGCTTGTTGAACTTACGCTACAATTTTCACTTTCTGATTGATCATTTTATAGCGTATCACTCAAAGATATACCTCAGAAGCGTTACGACTCATAAACCGTCAAATTAAAAAGTGCCACGGCAGATGAAGATCCCATAACAACGGGTACCCGCTGATGAATATAATCCGGTTCCATCGTTAAAATGCGCTGGCCACGAGAGTAAGCATGCCCTCCCGCATTTTCAATCAACATAGACAGTGGGTTAGCTTCATAAAGTAATCTTATTTTCCCATTGTCATTTCCTGAACGTTTATCTTCTGGATACATAAATATTCCGCCTCGAGATAAAATACGATGTATATCTCCCACCATAGCGGCACTCCAACGCATTGAGCTGTTCTCAAACGTTTGGCTAGCATACAGCACATTATCAAAATAAGTTTGAATTGTTTCGTGCCAATAGCGGTAGTTTGCCATGTTTACAGCAAACTCTTTGCTCTCGCGCGTCACAGCCATTGCAGGGGTGGTTAGCAAAAAACCACCATGAGTCAAATCGAGTGTGTAACAACGTGTTGGGCCACCGGTGCTCATAACTAACAAAGTCGAAGGGCCATAAAGTACATAACCTGCACACATTTGTTTAATGCCGGCCTGAACAAACTGTTCATCACTGTCATAAGGCACGTCATCACGCTTCGCATAAATGGTAAAAATAGTGCCAATTTGACCATTTACATCAATATTTGATGAACCATCTAGTGGATCAAAAGCAACAATATAACGACCATCGGGATTACCACCTACGGCATGGTCTTCCTCTTCGGAGGCAATCGCAGCTACCGAATCTTCCTCAAGCAACATATCTTTAAGTAATTGATTAGCTATTACATCGAGTTTTTTTTGTACTTCGCCTTGTATATTTTCATCAAGCGTAGAACCTAACACGCCTGCCAGCTCGCCTTGGCTTACACGAAACGCAATCTCTTTACTGGTTGCTAAAATAGTGCGTATCAACATAATCAAATCTGTTTCAACACCATCACTTTTTAATACGGGAATGAGTCGTTTCATTATGAATACCTATTAATACAATTAAGATCGGTGAAACACTGCAATAATCTCATCGTCATGTTTTGTTCTGAATGGCTTAACCACACTCGCGGATCATAGTATTTCTTGTTTGGTTTATCGTCACCGTCGGGGTTACCGATTTGGCTATGTAAGTAATCTTGGTTATTTTGGTAATAATTAAGCACACCATCCCAACACGCCCATTGCGTATCGGTGTCAATGTTCATTTTTACAACGCCATAGGTTAGTGATTCAGCTATTTTTTCTTGCTCTGAACCACTGCCACCATGAAACACAAAATTTAAACTGTTGTAAGGTAAATTAAACTTATGCGAAACATAGGCTTGGGAGTCTTTTAAAATACTTGGAGTTAACACAACATTGCCGGGTTTATAAACTCCGTGAACGTTACCAAACGATGCTGCAATAATGAAGTTAGCACTCACTTTGCTTAGTTTTTCATAAGCGTATGCAACATCTTCAGGTTGGGTATAAAGAGATGCGCTATCAAGGTGGCTATTATCTACGCCATCTTCCTCCCCCCCTGTACAACCTAATTCAATTTCCAAAGTCATACCTATTTTGGCCATGCGTGCTAAATAACGCTCACAAATTTCGATGTTTTCATGCAGTGACTCTTCTGAAAGGTCAATCATGTGTGAGCTAAATAAAGGCTTGCCAGTTTGTGCAAAGTATCGCTCCCCTTCATCGAGTAGGCCATCAATCCACGGCAATAATTTTTTTGCCGCATGATCGGTATGCAGCATAACTGGCACACCATAATGCTCTGCCACTGAATGAACGTATTTAGCGGCACTTACAGCACCAAGAACTGCTCCTTGTTGCTCAGGTAAGACTAAAGCTTTACCACAAAAAAATTGTGCGCCACCATTAGACAGTTGAATAATCACTGGCGACTGAGCTTTTTTTGCTGCATGCAAGGTCGCATTTATCGAAGATGTACCAATCACATTAACCGCAGGTAGGGCATATTGGTGCTCTCGAGCATGCGCATATACATTTGCAACATCGTCAGCCACAATAACGCCAGGTTTAACTTTGGCTAGTAAAGATCCCATTTTTAGTCCCTTATGCTTTATTTGCCTCAATGCAGGCATCAGTAATCGCCTGCCAATTTTCTTGTTCAACCCACTCTTTAGGCGCAACCCACGTTCCACCCACTGCCATTACATTATTTAAAGCAAGGTACTCGTGCTTATTTTGCGCATTGACACCACCTGTTGGGCAAAACGTCACACCTTGGAACACCGTCGAAATAGCTTTTAAAAATGGCGCGCCCCCTGATAGTGAAGCAGGAAATAATTTTTGTTCTGTAAAACCGGCTTCTAATGCCAGTAGAATATCAGCGGTGTTTGACACACCAGGTACAACTGGCACTGGGCATTTTTTTAATGACTCTAATAACAAAGGAGAAACCGCTGGAGTCACAATAAAATCGGAGCCTGCATCAAGTGCCTGTTGTAAAATTTCAGCATTAATAACTGTGCCTGCTCCTACCTTTAATGAAGGCACAGCTTTCTTAATTGCTTTTATTGCAGCTAACGATGCACCTGTGCGAAGCACGACTTCCACTAAACCTAATCCTGCTGCCGCCATAGCTTTAGCTATATTTACTCCTTGATCTACATCATCGGCTTGAATTAAAGGAAGCAATGTTTGTCCTGACATAAGTTCAGTAAAACGAGTCATAGTTATATCTCTCTTAATCGTTATTATGTGTTGAGACAAAAAGACTCAGGCAATGCATTGAAGCCTTTTCGTTAAAAGTAAAGTATTAGGTATCAGCCATAGCTCTATTGAAAATCGTTTTAGCAGTAATTGCGCCCGGCTGCTGAATTACAACTGCAGCTGCTTTTGCAGCTTTATTAACAGCTTCACTCACAGGTAATGCTGATAATCGGGCTCCTAAATAAACACCATTGAAGGCATCGCCTGCTGATGTTGTATCAACAACGTTCTCTACTGGTGTAATCGTGTGTCGATCTAACTGGCCATCAGCCAAAGTTAAAACTGATTCAGGGCCATTTTTTATAACAATTTCGTTAATACCATAATTACTGAGGTGCGCGAGTACATCTTCGACCGACTCCACTGCATATAAAACCTGTAAGTCTTCCACGCCCGGTAACGTAATATCAGCAGATTGAAAAGCAAGTGCGTACTGTTGCTTGGTTTCTTCAATAGACTGCCATAATCTAGCTCTATAATTCGGATCAAAAACAATCTTTACACCAGCAGCTTTTAAGGTATCAATGGATTGCCAAAAAGCTGCCCGAGCATTAGGCTCAATTACGGCAAGCGATATTCCTGAGAAAAAAAACATATCTCCAGAAGCAAGCTCATCTATAACCGTAGGATTATAAAAATCAATCACTTTTCTAGCAGCTGAATCATTACGCCAATAAGTAAAGCTACGCTCTCCGTGCTCATCTGTTTCAATGTAATACACACCAGGCACTTTCTCTGCATGCGCAAAAACTAATTGCGTGCCCAGTTGCTCTTCAACAAAACAATGGCGCATTTTTTGGCTGATCGCATCCGTGCCTAATGCAGTTACTATCACAGAGTTAATGCTGTTAAAGCAGCGCTTTAGGTACACGGCAGAATTATATACATCGCCCGCGAATGCTTGATTGAGTGTTGTGCCATCTATAGCTCTCAGCTCAAGCATACACTCACCTAAAAAGAATATTTTTTTCATTTTCAACTTACCTTTGTCGTATGTAAGCGACAGAGTTTTGAGGTCACTCTGGCGCTATACAGGCTGTTATTTAGGCTCTTTGAGTGGCTCAATTTTTGGAATTAAAACCCAGACAGCCAACATTGCAGTAATGGCTAAAGAGGCACCAATAACAAACGCAGGTGTGTAATTTCCGCCAGCGGTTAAGTAAGGAACTAAGGAGGTGAGACCAACAGCGCCTAACTTTGCTGCCATGCCTGAAAAACCAGACAAAGTCCCGACCGCTTTTTTGCCTAATAAGTCACTTGGCAGGGTTTGAACATTACCAATTGCAGTTTGAAAACCAAATAAGATAACAGCCATAATTAATACCGCAACAACGGGCTCTCCTGGGTTTGCCATTGCGAGTAAAGCGGGTAACATAATTAAACAACCAAGCGTAATAGTCAGCTTTCGTGTTTTGTCTGTGTTCCAGCCTGCTTTTAAGCGATTTTGCGCTAATAAGCCGCCAAACCAAGCACCAAACATAGCGCCCACATAAGGCACCCAGCCATAAATACCAATTGATTTAACATCCATGCCATACACTTCATTTAGGTAGATAGGGATCCAAAATACAAATAACCACCAAATAGGATCAATAGCCGCAGAAGCGATAATCACGCCCCAGCTTTGCTTACGACTTAATAACTCTTTAGTTGATGGGTTATATTCTTCCTCTTCTTGTCCATCGTCATTTAATTCCCGACGTTGACCAGATAAAATATATTGCTTCTCTTCTTCAGTCAGCCATGGATGCGAACCTGGTGGAGCTTTAACTAAAACTAACCAAGGCACTAACCATAAAAAACCCATTACACCAACAACCACAAACACCATTTGCCAGCTAAAGTAGACTGTTAAGTAAGCAATAAGAGGAATAGCAATAATACCGCCAATAGCTGCACCAGAGTTAAATATACCTTGAGCTAAAGCACGCTCTTTAGTTGGAAACCATTCAGCATTTCCTTTTGCAGCGCCAGGCCAGTTACCTGCCTCTGCCACACCCAATATCGCGCGAAAAATACTTAAACTAAGCACGCCTTGCGCAAAAGCATGTGCCACTGTTGCAAGTGACCACACACCTATTGATAAAACAAAGCCAAATCGAGTACCGACCCAGTCAAATATTTTGCCAAAAATAGCCTGACCAAATGCATAGGAAAATACAAACACAATAGAAATATTGGCGTAGATTTGTTTACGCTCAAGTGCTGATTCATCGGGGAATAGTTCTTCAACTATATCTGGCCATAAAACACTTAATGCCTGACGATCGATATAGTTAATAATGGTAGCCAACGCAATCAAAGCGATAATCCACCAGCGTAAGCCTTGGAGTTTCATATTATTTTTCCTCTAAAAAGTCTTCACGCGCAGGGCTGAATGTATCAATTAAAATACCGCCTGTAGGGCATGTTGCACCGTGATCAGCATACGGAGGAATAAAACAGCTATCGCCCGCTTTTAAAACTTTAGTTACGCCATCAATATTAAAGTGAAACTCACCTTCTACAACATATGTTACTTGAGAGTGGCGATGTGCATGGTTATAACCTATTGCGCCTTCTGCGAACCAAATTTTTACTGCCATTAACTCTTCGTTATACCCAAGCATTTGGCGTTTTAAACCGTTTCCTAAGTCTTCAATTTCAGCTTCGTTACCAAAGGTAAAGTGCTCGCTTTGCTTTTTCATTGCAAATACTCCTAAATGTTGTTCATCAAATAAACGCCTAAACGGCCGTTTAATGAATATGATTGATTTTGATATTTAAATGATTTTTTACTTGCAAGCTCAGCCTTGTTGATGACTATCAAATAGTGCTTTTGTGCAATTTCAAGCTCAACAAACACCAACTCATCACGTTGTGTGTGGTTAAGGTTGGTCACTCTACTTTCAGCGACTAAGGTGTATTCTTTGCTTGGGTTATATTCCCCGTGAGGCTCCAGCACTGAGATAAATTGATGCTGCTTTTTATCTGATACCCTGCGAATAAAGCCATGTTCATTACGTAAATTAAAGTTAGGATCGTTCGCGCCAACTTGGGTGAATAGGAAGGACTCATCACCATTGACCAATGATGTTAAAGTATAAAAACGGCCATTTTCATTCAACCAAGACACCTTTGCCAACCCTTGCTTAGGCGCTGATTGCGCTTTTAGCCAAAGGTGCTGGTAGCCACTGTTATCTCCTAATGCAGATAACTGCTTGGTATTAGCTTGTAACTCAAAATTGGTATCAATTAGCTGGCCTTTATAGTGTAAAGGTAAATCCAGCTGATGAGCTTTATCTGCATCGATAGTGAATAAGTCCAGTGCAACGGTACTTTCAAGCTCTTTTAGATTTACTAAAGCAAGGGTGCGCTCTAGTTCAACCCCTTTATAAGCGGTGCTAATTTCACCACTGGATACTGTGCCGTAATCAGATGTTTCGAAGAAGTTGAGTGAAGGCGCATTTTTATTACCCACCTTTACATTAGCGTTAAAGTGACTCGTTTCATCAACTACTACAGTATTATGAGCAACCGTTTGCTTTGCGTAGCTATTATTTTCTGGCAGGTATCGGCCACCAAACTTAGCTTCTACATTTAAAAACCGAGCCGCACCGTAATCTGAAATTATTTCTTGCCCTTTATCATAAAACTGCCACGTTAATTTATCGAAATGGCCATGCCCTAAACCTTGTGCTGCAGGTTTAAATAAAAGAGCTTGATCACCATCAAGTTGGCTGCGCATAATCACCAGCGCCCCTTCTTTGCCATCACTGCCATCACCAAATGCCACCGACTTGAATGGGTAAGGCGTTGCTAAACCTTTATCAAGTGCCTGTGCTACCTTTAAGCCATCACCTGATAAAATTATTTGATCTTGCTGCGCTGCAATGTCTAAATAGCCAGTGTCATTAGTCAGGCTGTAAGCAACCGTGACACCATGAACAAGCTCTACGGTATCTATTCCTTTACTCTTAATCGCATCGTTAATTGGGAAAAATAAGCCGTTATAGCTAAGCTGAATCGTGGTATCAATTGCCTTTAGCAATACACCATCACGGTGCTCTGCAATTTTGCGTTCTGGTTCATTGTGTGTAATCGCTTGCGCAAAAGTCACAAATGGTAACAATGCAAAACGTTGATAGTATGGACCTTCGTTATAGTAACCTTGTGGTGAAAACAACATATCGAGCTGCTTTAAAAAACCGCCTTTGCCTGACTTATCTAAATCATACAAGGCTTGCTCAACCCATTCAGGTTCATTCATAACGTAACCTGCCATACCCACACCAGCCGTAGCCCACGTACCATGGTTATGTACTTTATTAAATGTTGATGGTTGCCCTTGCGATAAGAACAACGCAACAGGGCGAAGTAGCTTTTGCTCGATCGTATTGCTTTGTTGGTCAGTCAATGCATCATGCACTAAATCATAGGCTTGAATTGTGTACACTAACCACATAGCTTCATTTAAGCTTTGCCAAAATAGCTTACCTGGGTTTTGTGAGTTCACCTTACGCTGGGGATGAACATCTAAAGTGGGGTACAGTGTGGCATACTCAAGTAGCATATCGCGAACGTAGTCAGCGTATTTCTGTTGTTGACTAAGCTGGTAAATAATACCTGCGCGATACATAAGCTGATAATTCTTTTTATGTTGCTCGTGTGTATAACCACCACCACCATCTTTAGGCACAGGCACAACAATAGGAAAAGCAATCTCCTTATCTACCAGTGCTTTTAAGCTGTGATAACGCTCACTAAAAGCCCCCTGGGTATCAAGTGCACCACGCATTTTCACCACATCTTCTTCAGTTATTACTAAATTAGGGTGAGCTGCTAAAGAGCTCAGCGATGTAATAGCAAGTAACGCAGACAATGCACCTGCCTTTAACTTTGTTTGTAAGTTTAATAATGA
This sequence comes from Pseudoalteromonas sp. 3D05, assembly GCF_002723455.1. Taxonomy (GTDB): domain Bacteria; phylum Pseudomonadota; class Gammaproteobacteria; order Enterobacterales; family Alteromonadaceae; genus Pseudoalteromonas. The sequence goes on from NZ_PDUS01000001.1 coordinate 151,530, forward strand.
CATCTACAATACTCCGCGACTTAATTTATTACTTGGTTATTTTTTAAAGTAGCCGTGTGAGGCCCTGTAACTCTGAGCTCTTTAACACGCGGCTCAGCTGTGCCATCGAAAATATTATTAACAATCGTAGTATTAGGTTCACCCACCGTATGTTCGATAATAATAGGTGCCGATTTAACGAAAGTATTGTTATCTATATTTGTAACTTGAACACCATGCAGGTAAACACTTGATTTGCTTTTGTTGCGTTTGCCAAGTCCTACATTCAATAGTGTGTTATCAGTCATATTCAAATGAGGGCCAAATGTACTTTCATCACTGCCACCACGATAAAGTTTGATTAAACTGCCACGTATATTATTAAAGCGATTAGCACTTAGCGTTACGTAATCGGCGTTATAAATCCCTAAATCTTCGATTTCGCTATCTAATCGCAAAATATCACCAGACACTTTATCAAACGTGTTATTTATCATCGTAATTTCATCAGCAAGCGCACCTTTGCCGGTCTTAAAAAAGTCAAAAGTATGGTTGATATCTAAATCGACTAAATGACTATTCATCATTACCAGCCGGTAATTCTCAACCATGCCCCATTTTTTCGTTCTCACTACGCTGTTACCAGCAGAGTCTGGGCTGCTTTTGCCTGAAATAAATAAGCCATCAAGTTTTAAGCTGCCACCATCATGAATTTCAAATAAAGTTGAACGCTCAAACGTCAATGTTGCCTTGCCCTTTTGGCGTGCTTTAATTGTCAGTACTTTATCAATCGCAACAAGTTTAGCTACATCGTATTGCCCCGCTGATAGTTCTAGCACATCACCAGACTTAGCCTTTTCAATCGCGTTTAATAATGCGCTGGCAGAGTTTTTGACAAGGTGTGTTTTACCTGAGTCAAAGGCAATAATAGCAGGTACTTTTTCATACCAATTTACACCCGTTTGCTCTTTAGCCAATACTGTTAAATTTGCTTTTGCACCTACATTAGACATATTCGATATGGGCAGAAGTAACCCCGCCTTATTTCGCTTAAGTGATACCGACTGCTGCTTTACACCATAAGCAACTTTGTTAAGCACTTTAGTATTAGCAATATTCCCAGAGAAGGTAATACCGTTTACGTCGTCAAACACAGTAAAAGGTTGTTGGTTACTGTCATTAATAATGAGGTTATTCTTCATTACACTGTTGACTGGTACAGCACTGCGCTCAGCATCACTGCCCGCTGCAAGTTGGATATGACGCACATTAACAAATGTATTGTGTTCTATGAGTGCATTTTCTACCTGGTGGTAACGATTGATCGATGAGTTAGGCACACCATTCATTACAGTGAAGCCACTACCAAAACGAAAACCCGTTAACCCCTCAAGGTAGTTGTTACGAATTATTTGGTTTTTATTGATAACTCGAATACCTCCGGTATGGTCAACACCATTACCAAAAAAGATATTTTCTTCAATCAAGTTGCCGTTACCATGGCGCATGGTTAACGTACCGCGAGCTTCAAAAAAGACATTATTGCGGACAATATTTTTACCCGATTTAATCGAGATAATTTCTACTTCACCATTCGTTTGCTCAAAATAGTTATTCTCAACAAGCGTGAATGAATCCGTCAAAGAGTAATGACTTGTACCGATGCGCAGCGTTTCCCCTCCATTTGATCCAAATGTCGGGCGATAGCCAAAGTAGTTATGATCAATCTGGTGGTGGTTTTCTTGGCTCTGCTTATTATTCAAACGTACGGCAACCGTAACACCTTTATTGCGTTTACCCACTAAATGGTTGTGGTCAAACCGATTGTATTTACCATAAAGTGCAACCCAATAATCTGATTCGCGTTTGTCAGGATTGTTATAATTATCAATTACAACTTCTGAAACTCGTGAATGACGAGCTAGCTCATTTTTATTGCGGCGAAACTCAATAACAGCCGAAGTAGGCGTGTAGCCGTTTTTAAATACCAAACCGCTAGCATGAAGGTATTCCCCAGCAAGGCGAAGGTTAGACTGGCCAGTTAAAAAAACCTTGCCTTTGGTTTGTGCAGTCAACTGAATAGGAGATGTTTCTGTGCCTTGACCTTGAAACAAAATCTCAAAATCTGTCCAAGTACCATTTTTTAAAATAACTGTATCGCCCGCTTTTAAATCTTGGGCAATATCAGTGTAAGCTTGCTTATTATCAACAAAGTAGTCTTTGGCTGTCGTCGCAGTTGAAATACAACCAAGGATAACTAGGCTAAGCTTTATTATAGTTAGATTGATCAATCGCATAGTTAACTCTTTGACTGGATTGTGTAGTTAACCGATAAAGATAACTCGCTTTCCAGTATTTATAATGTGTGTGTAAAGGTGCTAAACATCCTGATTAACACCTAAATTAACTAGAACTATTTATCTAGTGTTTTAAAGTAATCAAAGATTTCAGGTACGTTACCTTGACCCATACCTGCATCAAATGCAGCTTGTAAATTAGCTGATGAACCCTCTGCAATCTTAGATTCAGTCCCTAAGTCTGCTACCATCTGTAAAAAGTAGCCTAAGTCTTTGTTAGCATTTGCAATTGAGAAGCCTAAGTCACTCACGTTATCTACAGCGTAATTTTTACAGAATTGCATAAATGGTGAGTTAGAAGGGCCTGTCGACATAATGTCAAACAACTGTTGGCGGTCAACGCCTGCTCGATCAGCTACTGCAAATGCTTGCGACATTGCACACACGGTAGTCATTCCCATAAAATTATTAATTAACTTTGTTGTATGACCCGCGCCTAGCTCACCTAAATGAAACACATTTTCGCCTTGTTCTGCTAAAACGGGCTTCACTTTATTGAATGTTTCTGCATCACCAGCAGCCATGATATTCAACAAACCATCTTTAGCATGGGCAGGAGTTCGACCTAATGGAGCGTCAACCATACCCACGCCTTTTTTAGCGAGATCAGCGCCAATTTTCTTTGTTGATGCTGGAATTGATGTACCAAAATCAATAAGTACTGAGCCTGCTTTAAAACCAGCTAGCAACCCATCTTCAGCGTAAACGACTTTTTCGACAATCGTTGATGTTGTTAAGCACAACATCACAATGTCAGTACAAGCAGCAAGCTCTTTTGCTGTTGCAACTGTTTTCGCACCACGCTCAACACATTTAGCAACAGACTCTTTATTAAGGTCCATTACAACTAGGTCGTAGCCTTTATTTTGTAAGTTCTCGACCATATTGCCGCCCATAAGGCCTAGCCCAATGAAACCAATAGTTGGTTTAGACATGAATAACTCCTAAATTATTGAGCGTTTAATTCAACGCTATTTATCAGCTAAGTATCAGTGACACAGCTTTACTTTATTGAACCTCTGGAGTTCTACTAAAAATGGTAAAACTCATAAACGTGCCGAGAGGTAAAATACATTGCTCTTAAAAAAATTACCAATCAACTTACAAAAACAGTATTACCCAACGAACCAATTGTCAACCAATTTGTATATCAATTATATTAACAGGTAATAATAAACTTAAGAAAAGTATTATAATCAAAAATGAAATAACGTATTAAACCCAACAAAAAAGACAACAAACCACTGATAATAAATAACAAAATATAAAAACACCGGATAAAGAAGTGGATAAAAGACTAAAAGCAAAGATTGGTAATAACAAAGTGGGAAAATGGTAATGCAACCAACGGGTAGATCTTGCTTATGCCTAAACTTACCAAGCACATTCTGATCGATAAAATGCTTATTTATAAGCTAAAAGATATTAGTAATGTGGCGTTTTGGAGTCTAAAGCTGTGATTGATATTGAAGGCTAATGTATGTTTTTAAAACGAGAGGTTAGATTAATACAGGGAAAAAATGTGTATTGCCGTGGTTAAACCACGGCTTTTTTAAACGGGTTGCGGGTGTCTTGATTTTCATCAAGATTGCGCATTAAAATGGCGTGTTCTAAATCAATACTTTCAGGCAGTGGGATTTTTACAACGTGGCCAGAGCCTTTTGCATCAGTAATTTCCTCGCCTTTTTTGTTTTTCATCGCCTGTAGCGTAAAGTTAAAGTTACCCAGCGGGGTCATTAATTCCAGTGAGTGGCCCACGCAAAACTTATTTTTTACGTCAATTTCAACTAGCCCATAGTCATCTCGGCCAAGCACTTCACCTACAAACTGCTGTTTATCAGAGACCGAGTGGCCGTATTCATAGTTTTGGTAGTCTTGATGGGCGTGGCGCTTTAAAAAGCCTTCGGTATAGCCACGATGAGCGAGGCTCTCAAGAGTTTTAAATAAATCAGCATCAAATGGCTTACCTGCAACGGCGTCATCAATTGCTTTACGATATACCTGCGCAGTGCGGGCTACGTAATAAAATGACTTAGTACGCCCTTCTATTTTTAAACTATGCACGCCCATTTTTGTTAATTGCTCTACATATTGCACTGCACGCAAGTCTTTTGAATTCATGATGTATGTACCGTGCTCATCTTCAAACGCCGGCATGTATTCACCTGGGCGGCCTTGTTCTTCAAGCATAAATACATCATTGCTTGGTGCGCCTTCACCCAGTGTTGGTATTACTGCTTTGGGGTCTATTTTGTGCACCATTTCACCGGTTTCGTTTTCAGTGCCAGGTTTAACGTCGTATTCCCAACGACAGGCATTGGTGCAAGTGCCTTGGTTCGGATCGCGTTTATTAATGTAACCAGAAAGCAGGCAACGTCCAGAATACGCCATGCATAACGCGCCATGCACAAATACCTCAAGCTCGGTTTCAGGGCACAGTGTGCGAATTTCGCTTATTTCTTCAAGTGATAATTCTCGCGATAAGATAACGCGTTCAATACCCTGCTTAGCCCAAAATTTTACGCTAGCGTAATTGACTGCATTGGCTTGCACTGATAAATGAATGGGCATATCAGGCCATTTATCTCGCACTAACATAATTAAGCCCGGATCAGACATGATCAAGGCATCTGGCCCCATCGCTATAACAGGTTCAATATCACGCAAATACGACTTAACTTTGGCGTTATGCGGCGCAATATTGGATACCACATAAAACTTTTTATTTAATGCATGAGCTTCATCAATGCCAACTTTAAGGGTATCAAGGTCAAACTCATTATTACGCACTCGCAGACTATAACGTGGTTGGCCTGCATAAACAGCATCAGCACCATAGGCAAACGCATAGCGCATATTTTTTAAACTACCAGCTGGTGAGAGTAATTCTGGTACAAACGTATTTGAAGAGGGTATTGACGACATGTGCGCTCCATACATCGAACTGGGGTCAAGCCAGTTGCATGAAAAATTAAATAGAGCGCGATAGTATAAATAGCTAATAAAAAGGAATGTTGATCCTGATCACAAAATCTCAATAGAGCTATTCATTGCCTGTAATTAATAGCTCAGTTGTCTCAATGATAATTTGCTTATCATCAACCATAAACTCAATATAAAATAGATGACTACTTTCAACCTCTGGGGCTTGATTTAATATTAAAGAAAAATATCGCGGCGCGCTGATAGGTAAGTCACCCTGTAGCTGTTTCAGTGTGAGTGATTCGCCATAGTCAAAATCCCCCGTATCAATACTCTGAACTGAAAACACCTCATTAAGGCTCGTTCCGGCGGTTAGCTTTGAATTGTAGTCAGCCGTAGAATAAATATTAAACTCAGAGAGTGTATTGATTGAGCCTAAAATAACCGGCAGTCCAACACAGTCGGTACTGTATTTTTTATTTGGATCAAATTCATTGCCCGGCGCAAAAACAGCCTCGCCACTTGACTCAAAGTTAAACACTAGATCATTAAACACCACGGCTGTGTTAACTTGAGACACGTTGCCGTCTACTGATAAATCGATTGCGTTAACATCCACACCAATTGCTGTTGGCGGACACGGTAACCCCCCTTCCTTATCTGAACCGCACGCGCTTAAAAATGCACCCAACATACAGATAAACATAAACTTTTTCATACTTTTTAAATCCCTTTAATGTGAACTAACAACGTTAGTCAAGTTTTGTGGAAAATACAACAATCGTTTTTGGGAACACATTACCGAGCAGGTTTTTGTGGGTATTTTATTCTTTCATTAAATTGCCACATAGACCCTATTTAATAAAATTAGGCATTTTGCTATAAAACGCGTATAATTCGCGCCCGTTAATATTCACACTTTTACTTAAAAATTATTGGAGCATAAAGATGGCTTTAGAGCGTACTTTCTCAATCGTAAAACCTGATGCAGTAGCTAAAAACCACATTGGCGCTATCTACAACCGTTTCGAAACTGCTGGCCTTAAAATCGTTGCAGCTAAAATGGTTCACCTTTCACAAGAGAAAGCTGAAGGTTTCTATGCTGAGCACAGCGAGCGTCCTTTCTTTGGTGCTTTAGTTTCTTTCATGACGTCTGGCCCAGTAATGGTTACCGTTCTTGAAGGCGAAAACGCTGTTCTTAAAAACCGCGAAATCATGGGTGCAACTAACCCAGCTGAAGCGCTAGCAGGTACTTTACGTGCAGACTACGCTGACAGCATCGACGAAAACGCTGTTCACGGTTCTGACGCTGTTGAATCTGCTGCTCGCGAAATCGCTTACTTCTTCGCAGATGAAGAGCTTTGCCCACGTACTCGTTAATTCGAACGCGCTGAGCAAAACAAAAAGGGCTTTCGGGCCCTTTTTTAGTGATTAGCTAAGCAATGAAAGATGTTTAGCTAATGACTAAACTGGTCGAATTGTGTACAATTCACCCCCGTAAATTTTATCACCACCGTCACTGATTGAGGTTGTTTCATGACCGAGCAAAAAAAGATTAACTTATTAGATTTAAACCGAGATGCAATGCGTGAGCTATTTGTGTCATTCGGTGAAAAGCCGTTTCGTGGCGATCAGGTGATGAAATGGATTTATCATTTTGGCGTTGATAACTTTGACGACATGAGCAACGTAAATAAAAAGCTTAAAGAAAAGCTAAAAAACGAATGTGAAATCGTCGCGCCAGAAATCTCTGTTCGTCAGCAAGCAAGCGACGGCACCATCAAGTACGCTTTAGTACTTGAAGGTGGTCAAGAGGTTGAAGCCGTATGGATCCCAGAAAAAGAGCGTGCAACGCTGTGTGTATCATCACAAGTTGGCTGCGCCCTTGAATGTACTTTTTGTTCAACAGCTCAACAAGGCTTTAACCGTAACTTAAAAGTATCAGAAATTATTGGTCAAGTTTGGCGCGTAGCCAAAGATATCGGCCTTGATGGCAATAGCGAAAAGCGCCCTGTCACTAACGTGGTAATGATGGGTATGGGTGAGCCATTACTCAACGTTAAGAACGTAGTACCAGCAATGGAACTGATGATGGACGATTGGGGCTTTGGGTTATCTAAACGCCGCGTAACATTAAGCACCTCAGGTGTAGTACCAGCGCTTGATTTACTAAAAGAAAAAATCGACGTTGCTTTAGCGATTTCATTGCATGCGCCAGATAACGCATTACGCGATGTGCTAGTGCCAATTAATAAAAAATACCCAATTGAAGAATTTTTAGCGGCATGTCGTCGTTATATTGATGGCTCTAAAGCTAACAAAGACGTCACTATTGAATACGTTATGCTCAATGGCGTGAACGACAGCACTGATCAAGCACACGCACTGGTTAAAACGCTTAAGGGCACACCGTCTAAAGTTAACTTAATTCCATTTAACCCGTTCCCAGGTAATGAATACACCCGTTCGAGCAACAGTCGTATAGACCGTTTTTCTAAGGTGTTACAAGCTGGCGGTATTACGTGTATTGTGCGCCGTACCCGAGGGGACGATATCGATGCAGCCTGCGGCCAGTTAGCGGGTGATGTGGTTGACCGTACCAAGCGTATGGCAAAAAAGAAAATGCGTGATGAAAATGCAATTTCGGTCAATATCCAACAAGCTTAACTAATCTAATGACTGAAACACTTGTGTAATGCATTAAATTCAAAAAGTTGATGCAACACAAGTGCTTTTCGGTAATATAGGCTGATATGGATAATAATAAGAGATAAGGTAATGCGATCTTTACTTGCTTTAGCGGCCAGTGTCATTGCGCTTAGCGGCTGTGTGACTGAAAACAGTTACGAAGGCAATGATAAACCCGTTGTCGAAAACACCATCAATAATACTGGCGCAGCGCGCACACGTATTGCACTTGCATTAGAATACCTCAATACCGGCAACAGCTCTCAGGCCAAGTATAACTTAGAACGCGCAGCCTCATTTGCGCCTGACTTGCCCGAAGTACACTACTCGTTTGCTTATTACTATCAACAAGTCGGTGAAGACAGCCTAGCAGATGATGCCTATCAAAAAGCGCTAAAAATTAATCCTAATGATCCAAATACTCGTAATAATTACGGGGTATTTTTATGTGGTATCAATGAATACGATCGCGCAACCGAACAATTTATTAAAGCCATTGAAATCCCAAGTTATATCCGCGTCGCAGAAAGTTATGAAAACCTAGCGTTATGTGCAATTGAATTTAATGACTTTGAACAAGCTGAGAAGTACTTTCTTTCTGCAATCAAGCATAGCTCCATGCGCGCATCTTCAATTATTAGTTTGTCTGCACTGTATTACGCAAAAAGTGATTTACATAAAGCACAAGAGTTACTCACTCGGTATGAAAAATCAGGTCAGGTCTCGCCACGCTCGTTACTTTTGGATTATTTAATTGATCAACGTATGGGCCATATTGAAAAAGCCCAGACCACCGCTGCAACCATATTACAAACGTACCCGGTGTCGAACGAAGCCGTTTTAATTCGCGAACAACGCTTAAAGCAAAGTGAATTTGAAATTCTACGATTTAAATATCGCCAAGCAAAACTCGATGAATTTAAGTCTGAAAATTCATCTGTTATGGTGAACGCAAACCCGAAAATGCGTATCGTAAAAAAGAAAAAGGTACCTCAATTTGCAGCAGCAAAAGTAGAGCTGGCCACTAATTCGATAAAAACAACGCAAAATGACTCATCTACTCGAACAGCACAAGACGTCACCGCTTCAGTTACCAAAACACAAGTAAATAATGAAGAACCACAAAAACCGCAAACAAGCGAAGCAACGCTGATCCCTGCAAGTATTCATATCGATGACACGCCAATTGATACTAATGCAGTAATGGGTGCATTAACCACTGTAGCCACCACTGCCCCCTTGGCTACTCAAGCAAGCGAGCCTGTTCTTGCAAAAACAAACTCCAATGCACAAGCCGTTTTGTCAGCACTATCGGTAGTAGATTCAAATAATGAGAATCAAGTGTCAACTCCCGTCTCTGATGGCTTTTTTACGTCAAAGGTCGAAAATTTGGGAGTGTCTACTGCAAAACCTAGTGTATCTAAGCCTAAGCCCAGCAAAAATGAGCCAAAGGATGGGGTTAAAATTGTGTCATTTGGCGCACCAAAAACCGAGCAAATGCTCAGTGCGCAAACAAATGTCAATGCAACACAACCGAGTAAAAGTGATTCTCAATCAGCAGGTGAGCAAGTTGAGTTTTATCAACCCGTAAAAAATGCAGCGGTTTTTGCAACGCAAAGTACCCGTACTAACCGTCAAGCAACGGTGCAATTTAATAATATTGACACGATTGACGAAGCACCACTGTTGAATTCACGACTATCTCCTCCTGCTATTCCGTTTCATATTTTACAGGCTGGTGAAAACCTATTTAGCATTTCAGTACGATACAATGTTAGACTACAAAAATTACTCCAATGGAATGGGTTAAGAGAATCTGATCGACTGGTCAATGGAACTAAAATTTACCTTAATGACCCCAATATATTTTATAAAATAAACGCAGGCGATACTTTGTATAGTATTGCCACAGAGCGTCGCTTGTTAATTGATCAGTTAATGCGATGGAATAAATTAAGCCCAGATATTGCTCTCAAACCTGGACATAGACTCTTACTAGTGGATCCCGAATCATACGCATTATGAATGATGAAAATACAGAATCAACTCAACCAAGCTTAGGCCAAACATTAAAAACAGGCCGTGAAGCGGCAGGTGTTAGCCTTGAACAATTAGCTGAAAAATTAAAGCTATCGGTGTTGCAGTTGCAGCATTTAGAAAATGACGAACACCACTTACTCGGCCCTGCAACTTTTGTAAAAGGGTATGCTAAATGTTATTGCCGCGAGTTTAATTTAGACAGCGCAGCCGTAATGGCATTATTTCCTGAAAGTCAGGAAACCGTAAAAAAATCGAATATGCAGAGCTTCTCAAAGCGTACCGAAAAAGAAGCGCATGACAGTCGGCTAATGCTTGTTAGTTACATTATTTTAGCAATAGCTATTGGCTCATCAGCATTGTGGTGGTGGCAAAATTCAACCCCATTAAATCAACAAACTGTCACCAAGCCGTTGGTTGATTTGAACGTAAACGACACAGTGCAATCGCAACCTCAACCAATTAGCACTGATGACGCAGAACCAATTCAACCTGAGTTTGAAAACAACACACCTGAACAGCCAGTGCAAATGCGTGAAGAGCCAGTTTCTGAGCCAGCACAACAAGAACAAAATGGTTTAAGCACGGTTGTAATGTTGTTTAACGAAGATAGCTGGGTAGAAATACACGACGGTGAAGGCGAAAAAGTCGCTTTTGGCGTAAAAAAAGCAGGCTATGAAATGACCCTAACTGGCACGCCTCCTTTTTCAGTGGTATTAGGAAAACACCAAGTAGTTGAAATTACACTCAATGGTGAAGCCATCGATATTTCGAATTTTCCTAAGAATCGTTTAGCCAAATTTAATTTACCATTAGCAGAGTAGTCGCTATGTTTTCAGAATCTCCAATCAAACGCAGAAAATCAACCCGTATCAATGTCGGAAATGTCCCTATTGGTGATGGCGCACCTATTGCTGTGCAATCTATGACCAACACAGATACCATGGATATTGATGCCACTGTAGCTCAAATTCAGGCTATACAAGATGCGGGAGCCGATATTGTCCGTGTATCCGTGCCAACCATGGCTGCCGCTGAAGCATTTAAAAGCATCAAAGAGCAGGTGACGATTCCACTTGTGACCGATATTCATTTCGATTACCGCATCGCTTTAAAAGTGGCGCAGTATGGTGCTGATTGTTTACGTATAAACCCAGGTAATATCGGCAGTGAAGAACGTATTCGCGCTGTGGTTGATTCTGCGCGTGAACACAACATTCCGATTCGTATTGGTGTAAATGGCGGTTCTCTTGAGCGTGACTTGCAAGAGAAATACGGCGAACCAACGCCAGAAGCATTACTTGAATCAGCCATGCGCCATGTAGAGATTTTACAACGTTTGGACTTTGATCAATTCAAAATCTCAGTAAAAGCATCTGATGTATTTTTAGCCGTTGGCGCATATCGCCTGCTTGCTAAAGAAATCGACCAACCATTACATTTAGGTATTACTGAAGCCGGCGGCATGCGCTCAGGCTCAGTAAAATCGGCTGTTGGTTTGGGTATGTTACTCGCTGAGGGTATTGGTGACACATTGCGCGTATCACTAGCCGCAGATCCTGTTCAAGAGATTAAAGTCGGTTTTGATATTTTAAAATCATTACGCATCCGCTCTCGTGGTATTAACTTTATTGCTTGCCCTAGCTGTTCTCGCCAAGAGTTTGATGTTGTAAGCACCATGAACCAACTCGAAGAGCGCCTTGAAGATATCATTGAGCCGGTCTCTGTGTCGGTGATTGGTTGTGTTGTTAACGGCCCAGGTGAAGCACTCGTTAGCGATATTGGTTTAGCTGGTGCAAATCGTCGCTCTGGTTTATATATCAATGGCGAACGTCAAAAAGCACGTATCGACAATAATAATATTGTTGAGGAACTTGAAGGCTATGTTCGCGATTTTATCGCTAAAAAAGAACAGCAAGCCCCTATCGACGTTAAAATCGTCGAATAAAATTAATATAGTCGGCAAACTGGGTGGTTTGCCGCACGCATGCCAGCTATAATAGCGGGTCAATTTTTAGCATTTTTGTTGTCGCACCCCTGTGCGCAAATACAGTTTTTAGGATTTATCAGTGGCAAAACAAATTCAGGCAATACGTGGAATGAACGATTGTCTGCCGGGCGACACCCAAGTTTGGCAGAAAGTAGAAAACATTTTACGCGAGACGGTCGCATCGTTCGGTTATCAAGAAATTCGTTTTCCAATTGTAGAATCAACCGATCTTTTCAAACGCTCTATTGGTGAAGTAACCGATATCGTAGAAAAAGAAATGTACACTTTTGCAGATAACAATGGCGATAGCTTAACTCTTCGCCCAGAAGGTACTGCAGTTTGTGTACGTGCTGGTAACCAAAACGGATTACTGTATAACCAAGAGCAGCGCTTATGGTATATGGGTCCAATGTTTAGACATGAGCGTCCTCAAAAAGGCCGTTATCGTCAATTTCACCAATTTGGTCTAGAAACATTCGGTATTGCAACACCCGATATCGACGCAGAAGTTATCTTGCTTACTGCACAACTATGGAAACAATTTGGTATCAGTGACCATGTTCGCTTAGAACTTAACTCACTGGGTTCAAATGAAGCCCGAGCACAATACCGTGATGCGCTAATTAGCTATTTAGAACAACATGTTGACGTACTAGATGAAGATTCTAAGCGTCGTATGCACTCAAACCCATTGCGAGTGTTAGACAGCAAAAACCCTGATGTTCAAGCCATCTTAGTCGATGCACCAAAACTGTCAGAACATTTAGATGCTGAATCAAAAGAACATTTTGCAAGTTTATGTGAACGTTTAGACGCTGCAGGCGTCATATACACGGTAAATGAACGACTCGTTCGTGGTTTAGATTACTACAACCGAACTGTATTTGAGTGGGTCACTGACAGCCTAGGCGCACAAGGCACTGTTTGTGCTGGCGGCCGTTATGATGGGTTAGTTGAGCAACTAGGTGGTAAAGCATCACCTGCCGTTGGATTTGCCATGGGCCTTGAGCGATTGGTATTACTGTTACAAGCATTAGAATGTGTAGGTGACATACGCCGCAACGCTGATGTATATTTGGCAGCAATGGGTGATAAGGCTAGTATCCAAGCCCCACTAATCGCAGCTCAACTACGTGCTGATGTGCCAGGACTTAGAGTCATGGTTCACGCTGGCGGTGGTAACTTTAAAAAGCAGCTTAAACGCGCAGATAAAAGTGATGCAGTTGTGGCACTAATTATCGGTGAAGACGAATTAGAACAAGGCGTAGTGACTGTTAAATATTTACGTGAACGTAAAGAACAAGTCACCTTAGAATTAGAACAAGTTAAAACGCTTTTAGCTGAGCTAGTACAAAGCTAAAACATTAGAGGTAATAATGGATATTTATTCAACAGAAGAACAACAAGCAGAAGCAATTAAACGATTTTTCCGCGAAAATGGCGTATCACTCGCGCTAGGTATTGTTATCGGTTTAGGCGGTTTATACGGCTGGAAAGCATATAACCAGCACCAAATTACAACAGCAGAAAGTGCATCGGATGCTTACACTACATTAGTAGAAAGTGGTGAAGTATTAGGCGCAGCCGATACATTTATTGCTGAAAATAAAGACTCTAATTACAGCGTACTTGCGTCATTTGTTGCAGCAAAAGAAGCGGTAGAAAAAGGTCAACTTGACGTAGCAAGTGAGAAATTAACTTGGGTTATGTCAAATGTTGATAACGCTGACTTAAAAGCAACAGCAATTACGCGTTTAGCGCGTGTACAAGTTGCTCAAAAACAATACGATGATGCATTAGCTACATTAGACAAAACACAAAATGACGCATACAAAGCGGCTGTTGCTGAAATTAAAGGCGACATTTATTTAGCACAAGGTAACGCTGAGCAAGCACGCGTTGCTTATCAAACAGCGGCTGATGCAGGTGGCCTTGAAAACAACCCATTATTGCAAATCAAACTTGATGACTTAGCAGTAACTAGCCCAGCGGCATAAGGGGTTACCATGAAAAAGTTAACAGCGGCAAGTATTGCTTTATGTATGGCGACTCTGGTTGGTTGCTCATCAAGTGATGACGAAGAAGAACTAGTATTGCCTGAAATCGTTAATCAGTTTGAAACGAACGTTGTATGGCAAGAAAGCATTGGTGATGGGGTAGAACATTACTTTTCACGCTTAACACCAGCTATTTATAAAGATCACGTTTTTGTAGCCAGTCGTGATGGTGATATAGAAGCACTATCAGTTGAAACTGGCGATACGCTCTGGGAAACGGACGTACGTGAGAATTCTACATTTTGGCCATGGGAAAGTGATATCAGTGCCAAGTTATCTGGTGGTATACTACAAGCCTACGGTAAATTATTTGTTGGCTCAGAGCATGGGTTTTTAATTGCCCTTGATCGTGAAACCGGTGAAGTAGTATGGCGTAAAAACGTACCTGGTGAAGTACTTGCTTCTCCTGCTGCCGGTGATGGATTAATTTTTGTTAATTTAGGTTCGGGCAAACTACTTGCGCTTCATCCAGATACCGGTGAAGAGCGTTGGAGTCACGAGCAAGAAGTACCCCCATTGACACTTCGCGGTCAAAGCTCACCGACTGTGGCTAATGGCGGTGTTCTGGTTGGGCTTGAAACTGGAAAGCTAAGCGTACTTATTTCTGAAAGTGGTTATTCTGCATGGAGTGCTGAAATAGCAACGCCTAAAGGTGCATCTGAGTTTGAACGTCTTGTTGATGTTGACACTCGCCCACTTATTAGCGGCCCGTATGCCTATGCTATCGCCTATAATGGTAACTTAGCAGCGGTTGATATTCGCTCTGGTAATGTTGTGTGGAAGCGTGAATACAGCAGCTACCGTGAAATAGCGATGGACGCTTTGACTATCTACGTTGTTGATAGCGATGGTGTTGTATACGCATTAGATAAAACCTCTGGCATTGAACGCTGGAGTCAACCAGCTCTTCGTGGTTGGTATTTGACAGGGCCTGCGGTAGCAGGGAATTATTTAGCATTAGGTGACCAAGAAGGTAACTTACACTGGCTAAATAAAGAATCAGGCGAGCTTGTATCGCGCGAAGACTTCGACAGTTCAGGCTTTTTTGTTGAGCCAATTGTTGCAGACGATAAACTGATTTTATACACCCGAGATGGTGAAGTTAGTGCGGTAACCATACCTAACTAACACACTAATCTACATGTATTTTTATAAGGCTTCGCACTGCGAAGCCTTTTGTTGTTTTTTAAAGAGGTAGTTTATGCTTCCCGTGATCGCTCTAGTTGGGCGACCCAATGTGGGCAAATCCACATTATTTAACCGTTTAACACGTACTCGTGATGCACTCGTTGCCGATTTTCCAGGCTTAACACGAGATAGAAAATATGGCCAAGCTAACTATGATGGCTATGAATTTATCGTGGTAGACACGGGCGGTATTGATGGTTCTGAAGAAGGCATTGAAATCGAAATGGCCGATCAGTCGCTACTAGCGATTGAAGAAGCTGATATCGTATTGTTCTTGGTTGATGCCCGTGTGGGTATGACAGTTGCCGATCAAGCCATTGCAAATCACTTGCGCAAGCAAGAGAAGAAAAGCTTTGTTGTTGCCAATAAAACCGATGGTATTGATGCTGATTCAAATTGTGCAGAGTTTTACCAATTATCGTTAGGTGAAGTACACCATATTGCAGCAGCGCATGGCCGTGGTATTACATTACTGCTAGAACACACGTTACAGCCTGTGATCGCTCAGCTCAGTGCAGAGAACGATGATGGTGAAGACAGCGATGACGAACTCATTGACTTATACTCAGAAGAAGACGGTGAAGCAGAACAACAAGCGTTTGCTGACAAACCAGTTAAATTAGCTATCATTGGTCGTCCTAATGTAGGTAAGTCAACACTAACAAACCGCATACTCGGTGAAGAACGTGTTATTGTTTACGATATGCCAGGCACAACGCGTGACTCGGTTTATATCCCAATGACACGAAATGACAAAGAGTACATATTAATTGATACGGCAGGCGTACGTAAACGTAAAAAAGTAAGCGATGTCGTTGAAAAGTTCTCTGTGATCAAAACACTCCAAGCGATTGAAGATTCTAACGTAGTACTTGTGGTTGTTGATGCACGCGAAGGTATTTCGGATCAAGACTTAAGCTTACTTGGTTTTGCATTGAACTCTGGTCGTTCACTGGTGATAGCCGTAAATAAATGGGATGGTCTAGACACCTACGTAAAAGATCGCATCAAATCAGAGCTTGATCGTCGTTTAGGCTTTATTGATTTTGCACGTATTCATTTTATCTCAGCGTTACATGGTACGGGTGTTGGTCATTTATTTGAATCAATTGATGAAGCGTACGAGTCAGCGACTAAGCGTATCAGTACTGCCATGCTACGCCGTATCATGGATATGGCACAAGCAGACCACCAGCCGCCACTTGTTCGTGGCCGTCGTGTTAAGCTTAAATATGCCCACGCCGGTGGTTATAATCCACCACGTATCGTTATTCACGGTAACCAAGTTCACGATTTACCTGATAGCTATAAACGCTACTTGATGAACTACTACCGTAAAGCGTTAAAAATTATGGGCACGCCAATCAAAATTGAATTTAGAGAAGGCGACAACCCATTTGCTGGGCGTACAAACAAAGTAACGCTTTCGCAAAAACGTAAGATCCGCGCGTTTAGTAAAGAAAATCGTAACAAATAGTAGCGCTTTTCATACGCAATTTAAAAACCTTACTGAGTAAACTCGTAAGGTTTTTTTATGATTAAAATTAATAGTTTAGTATTTTAATTTTCGCAAATACGCTAAAACTGTGCTTTATTTATATTTAGAAGATAAATGAACATCAGTGAGCTGTATATGGAATTAATGAGCCAAGTTATCTATGTTGATGACGTTGAAGAAACTTTAGACTTTTATTACCAAGCATTTGGCTTTGTTACTTTTTCATTAAGTGAAAACGCTGAATATGGAGAGCTCTCTACTGGCAATATAAAAATAGCATTTGCCGCTCACCCCTACGCGCAAGCGCATTTTAAACAAGGGTATATTCGCGCACATCCAAAGCAACCAGCACTAGGCTTTGAACTAAGGTTTAGCTGTACAAACCTGATTGAAAGTTACGATAAAGCAGTACTTGCAGGTGCCGAGCCACTTTGTTCTCCAAGTTTTAGAGAAACGCAGCATTATGCGTATGTTAGGGCAATAGAGGGGACGTTAATTTGCCTATACCAAGCCTGAACTGTCACCCTTCATCGAAATACCATGAAAGCTTAACCAAGTAGACATATTAGAAACACCGTTTTGTCATTAACTTTAGTTAATTTATAGCCAACTAAATAAGGAGATGACAATGAACACATTACTACTGACTTTATTACTACTTAGCCCTGCTGACATCGCATTAGATAAACAGATAAAGCAACAAACCGCGCACACTTTAAAAGCACTGAACACAACTCACGAATTGCAACTAAAAGCCGAAATATCAGCGACGCTAAAAAATGCAGAGCCACTCTTTGCTATCAAGGTTAATAAACAAACCTTGGCAAAAGTACAAACAGAACAACAGCCGCTAACACAAGAGTAAGTGGCTGTTTAATTCTGTCACATCAAGCATGACACTATATGGATGAATCGCTTCGTTAATTAACCACTTTTGGCCAATAGCTTCGTTAAAATTTCGGGCACAAATTTTCGCTGAGCAGTAATTGCGTAAAACAGCTCATAAGCATCAGTTAGTCGCTGATACTGCGATAAAATTCCTTGCTCTATTTCATCTTTAATAACAACTGGCGGAAGTACCGAAAAAGCACCACTGTCGCGTACAAGTAAACGTAACATGGCCATATCATCTGCTTCGGCTTTAATTTCAGGCTTGTATTGCCACTGCGCACACAGTGCATTAAATGAGTCTCTAATTGCTGATGTTTTACTAGGCAGTACCCATTGCGCATTTTCATAACCAACGGGAAAGTCATTCATTACTTTTTTATTAGCAGGTCCAACAATCGCTAATGGTTGGCGTGACACAAGTTGACTTTGCCACAGCTGATCGTAATGCTCTGTTCCAACGGGTTTGTTAGTTAACACAAGATCTAACTCATGCTCTGCTAAGCCATTCAATAAACCATCCATACGTCGTGCTGTGAGCGAAAAACTAATGTCAGGATCATTCAACAATGGATTTATAAACTCTTCAATAAAGTTACGCGAAAGCGTATTGAGCACGCCAATCGACAAATGCTGCTTCTGCGCAATGACTCCCTTCGTTAAAAAAGAAGATAATTCTTCGCCTGTATTAAAGATATCGTTTGCGTATGTCAAAACACGCTTGCCCATGTCCGTTAAATTTAGGCTACGCCCTTTTCGCTCAAATAAACTGACATCCATAGTTTGCTCGAGCTGTTTTATTTGGCTGGATAAGGCTGATTGAGATACGTGTAGTTCTTTTGCAACGTGGGTTAAATTGCCCTGTAACGCTACGCGCCAGAAATAATATAAATGATGGTAATTAAGACGGCTCATATATAGTTAACTAAAACAGAACGATTGATTAGATTATATCTATTTTTCTTTGATTTACAACTTTGCCATACTGGCTCCATTATTAAAAGGAGTCGACAATGAATGAATTAATCATGTCATTATTGGTTTTAACAATCCCCGTTAGCCTAATGATGACAGCGTATAAAGTAGGCGTCAAAACTCAATCAAACGATGGGAAACATCTATTTTATTTGCTCATTGCCAATGCGGCCTTACTAGCAACTGTTGCTGTAGCGCACACTGTATTCTCATTTACCCCCCATTCATTTTTATCTTTATCGCCCACACGGCTTATTATGCTTGCGCTGATTGTGTTTATAGGGACAAGCCTGGTCAAATTCTGTCAAAATTACATGGCAGGAGAGCCCCGCATTAATTATTTTTGGCGCTGGCTACTCACCACATTGTCTGCAGTAACCTTGGTGGTGATCAGTAATCATTTAGTGTTGCTTTGGCTCGGCTGGGTATGTATTAGCTTGGCATTGCATCAACTCCTTATGTTTTACCCAAACAGACCCCGTGCAGCCCTCGCGGCGCACAAAAAGTTCATTGTGGCTCGTGTAGCCGAAACCAGCTTACTGCTGGCCTTCGTTTTACTTTATAACGTTCATAACACGTGGTTTATTAGTGATTTGAGCCTTGCCTATACTAACAACAGCGGCCCGCTTAGCATAAGTGAACAACTTGCAGGCGTGCTCATTGCGATTGCTGCACTAATAAAATGTGCTCAGTTGCCTCTGCATGGTTGGCTTATACAAGTAGTAGAAGCTCCAACGCCGGTGAGTGCATTACTGCACGCTGGGGTTATAAACCTTGGCGGTTTTTTACTGATTTTATTTGCCCCTTTGTTTATGCAAGCGACAGTCGCACAGTGGTTGGTATTAGTTGTTGCAGGTTTAACCACAGTTATCAGTGCGCTAGTAATGACAACACGAGTCAGTGTTAAAGTAAGGATGGCTTGGTCTACCAGCGCGCAAATGGGGTTAATGTTATTAGAATGCGCGCTAGGGCTATTCGAATTAGCCTTGCTCCACTTAGTCACCCACTCTATGTACAAGGCCTATGCTTTTTTAAACGCAGGCAATGCGATAAATGAAGATATAAAGCGCCGTCATGCTCCTGAACACGTACCCACTACTGCAAATTGGTTACTGGGTTTTAGTGTGTCTTCAGTGCTTGTTGGTTTAGCTTGGTATCTCAGTGGGTACAGTGGTGCTGTAAGTATTTGGTTATTATTAACGTGTGCTTTGACAATGCTCATCGCAACAAAGCATGGCACTACAAATGGCTCAGTCATCATCTCCACGATTATGGCAGCTGTGATAGCAACACTTAGCTATATAAGTTTAAAAGCCGTTTTCACTCTAGCTATCGGTACCACTGTTTGGCGAGAAGCTGCTTTCAGCTCAGCTGATAACTGGGCTACCCTGCTTATTGTTGTGTTAGTCGGGTTAAGCTATCTACTAAAAAATCAAAGTCAACATCCTAAAGTAAAAGCCCTCTCAGCCCTGTTATTTGCAGGGTTATATTTGGATGAATGGTTTACCCGCCTCACATTAAAAATTTGGCCTATTCGCTTGCCAGTTAATGCGCGCACAAATACTAAAAATCACACTAAAATAGTGACGATACTGGAGTCAAAATCATGAACGCAGCAATCGCACAATGCGAAAAAAATACGCTCAGCCCTAAACACAAAGACATATTAAACACAGTATGTGGCTATATTGCACCTAGTTGGCCGTTAGACCAAATGATTGCCGTAAACCCATTTTGGCAAATGCGTACTATGCCGATAGAGCACGTTGCTGCACGCATTGGCACCCTTAGCAATGCCAAGCTACAAATGCCCAAAGCGTATTACCAAGAAAAATATAAACAGCATACTATTACCGGTAAACATCTGCAGGATGCCGCCTTTGTACTTGGCGTCGATATGACCATTGAGCAGCTCAAAGACTCTCTTAATATTGAATTGCCAGTTAAGCATTGGCATAACATTTCAGATTTGCTTGATACCCAACGAGACCCTCATAAAATGGCTTGGCATGATGAAATCATTCAGCAAATTAGTCAGTTTTGTGCAGCCCATTATCAGCAACTTGGCCCCATGCTGCATCGCAATGATGTGTCGCAGGTTGCCGACCTTTACGCTCATTGGCTAAAAGTAATCAAAGCTGACAAGGGTGTGAGCATTATTATGGATGAAAAACACCTTAACCATTATTTTGCTAAGCTGCCAGACACAGCAGATGAATTAATTGCCATGGCGATTGATTGCTTAGGAATAAGCGAAGATATCTTAGAATATTATGCGCACTCACTGTTACTGGATATTAATGGATGGGCATCATGGCTTGCTTATCTTCGCTGGCAAGGAGATTTGTATCAACAGCCTCATGAGGAAATGCATCAGCTGCTTGCAATTCGCATGGCCTGGGACGTAGTTATTTGGCAATACATTGAGCAACATGACTCCAAAAGCTTTCAATTACTGCGTTCACAATGGCAACACGAAAAAGCTGAACTATTTGAGCGTTTCAATAACCATAAAATAGCTCAACAACCAGGTTGGGTGTGGGCTAAGGCACACGAACTAAGTTATCAGCAAACGTTAAATGAAACTCTACTTAATGCAAGTAAAGCCACACCTGCCAAAGCGCAGCTTCAAGCCGTATTTTGTATCGATGTACGCTCCGAGGTCATGCGTCGTGCGCTAGAGTCACAAAGTCAAACAATTGAAACCTTTGGCTTTGCCGGTTTTTTTGGCTTACCTATTGAGTATCAAGCTAATGCAAGCGCGCTAAAACGTCCGCAATTGCCCGGTTTATTAAAACCGATCATTCAAGTCAGCGAGCAAAAAGGCAGCCATAAAATAACGGCAGAGCGCAGCTTAACTGCCGCATGGCAAAATTGGTCTAAAGCCGCTCCGTCAGCGTTTTCGATGGTTGAATCAATGGGTTGGCTCTATGCACTCAAGCTTTTAAAAAATACCTTTTTAGCAAACAATACGTCAAACCACCACTGTCATGATACTCAATGGCAATTGAGCAAAGATAACATTCAGCTCAATACAGAAGACAAAACTGAGCTGGCTTACACCGTGCTTAATGCAATGGGACTTACTGAGTATGCAGAAAAAATACTATTGGTAGGACACGGCAGCCACAGCACCAATAACTTACATGCTGCAGGCCTTGATTGCGGCGCATGTGGCGGGCAGACCGGGGAAGTAAATGTGCGAGTATTAGCATCCTTACTTAATGAGCCTGATGTACGTAAGCAACTACAAAACCGTGGTATATCACTGCCTGATGATTGCCAATTTGTAGCCGCTTTGCACAATACTACAACTGATGAAATCACCCTTTTTGATTCATCACTCAATCCAACCATGTCGCAATGGCTGCGAACAGCCACTAAACAAGCTCAACAAGAGCGTTTGCAGCACATCGACCCACGTTTAGCGAATGCGTCACACAATCAAATTAATCAAGCTTACCAAAAACGGGCGAACGATTGGTCACAAGTGCGCCCTGAATGGGGACTTGCAAATAACGCTGCATTTATTGTGGCACCGCGTAACTGGACCCGCGACGTTGACTTAAAAGGGCGCTGCTTTTTACATGATTACCAATGGCAACACGATACTGAGTTTGCTCTTTTAGAGTTAATTATGACAGCTCCGATGATTGTAACAAACTGGATCAACACCCAGTATAACGCCTCCGTGACTGATAACTATAAGTACGGCAGTGGCAATAAAGTGCTACATAATGCGGTAGGCGGTAATATAGGTGTATTTGAAGGCAATGGTGGCGACTTACGTATAGGACTCGCTATACAATCGCTTCACAATGGCAAGCAATGGATGCACGAGCCCTTACGCCTGAGTATATATATTGCCGCACCACGTGATGCAATCTTTGCGATATATCAAAAGCACTGCATGATTAAAAACCTCGTAGATAATGATTGGTTAACTCTACTGCGCTGGGGAGACAACAATGAAATTGAACGCTTGTACAAAAACGCATGGCATAGCCAAATAGCAAAAGCCGAATAACCATGCACCTGTGTTAGCCCCGCAGGCTATAACGCAAGCGAGACAGACACTTTTGCTTCTCAAAATTGGTGAGCAAGTAACCACTAAAACAGTGGAAAACGAGTGCTCAATTTAAAATCAGCACTGGATATTAACCTTGCCTAATGCTTTGGAAAAAGTGCTAAATCGAACCCAATTGCAGGCGCGATTTAATCATCATAAGCCGCTCATAGGACAGTTCATGCCAGACTTAAGGGCAATGAACAGCCCACAAAGATAAGCTATAATTGTCAACACCGCGAAAGACTTAGCATAGCGGCTTAACGCCACATGCCCTGGTGTGATACAGCAAACTTTGTAATTTAAAAGGCACTCCCGGGGAGAATATGTACGTAATGTTCACTCCCAACCAAACAAGTTAAAGAGTATATAAATCACAGAAAACACGCCGAAGGGCCCCCAGGTATTGTCAACTCTGTAACCCTTAAAGTTATCCATATACACTGATAATTTAGCCTAAACGCTGGTTAATTTAGTTATCAGCCAGCGCTTTTTCAATCAAAGGCACTAGAGGCGCTGGCAATGTAATGTTGCCGGCTAGTACAAATTCATGTGCCTGTGGTGACATTTTTTGCCACGTGCGCTGTAAAATCCCGATCCACTTTTGCTCATCATAGTCAGGCTTGGTTGCTGCAAATGCCAACATGTAGTGCTCTATAAACACAAGACTTGCAATATCTTCAACCAGTTGGCTGTCTGGGTTGCGTTTTATTTGTTGTTTAGCCACTGCTGCATAAACACGGTCTTGCTGTTGCTGTGAGAAGCCCGCTTGCTGCATTAACTTAACAACCGTACTGGCATGAAAAGTATAAAGCGCACTGCGCCATTGGTGATAACCTTGCTTATTCATAGGAAAATCACTGCGTGGCGATTTCCAGCGCTCAATATGCTGGGCACGCACTGCAACATGCATTAATTGATCGCTATTTGGCGCAAAGCGATCTAGCATATTGGTCATATGCTCTGAATATAACCGCTCCTTTGGCCACATCTCGTGTGCATACTGCTCTTTATTTGGATCGTGGCTATTTGCCTCATCAATTAACTGTATTACTTGCTTAAACATACTAACAATACCGCTCTCAATATTTATTTAACCTGATTTTAAATGGGTATATCCCATTATAGTCAGTTAAATTGACTCAGATCGCTGGCTAATGAGACCTTTGGCTTTTCAATCATGCGTGCAATCTCTTTACCGTCATCCAGCACAATCATTGTTGGGGTGTATTTTAAATTGTATTGCTGTGCAATACCTTGTGGGTCACGCTTGTCGTATCCTACGCCAACCAAGGTTAAACTTTTAAGTGCCACCTCAGACTGCGAAATAAGCTTTAGCAATCTAGGCACCTCGCGTTCGCTATCGTGGCACCAGGTTCCAAACAGAACCACAATATCTTTACCATCAAGCTGTTGAATTTTTGCAAGTTCATCATTAGAAGGAGTAAACACAGTAAACTCCTTATTAAACTTTGCATAATCAGCCAATAAACGTGTAGTTGAAATTTCGCCCACAAAAGGGCCTTTATCTGCCATGGCTAAAGGTGCAACGAACAGTGCAAGCACCAATAGAAATTGTTTAAACATATTATGTTCCTTTATTATTGTTGTAATACGTTGTGCTCTGTACGATGCTGCTCTTTTTGCAGGTACATGCGCTTATCCGCTTGTGATAAACACTTCGAAGGCGTGTCTTGCTCAGCACTATTACAAATACCATAACTAATGCCTGCTTGCGCCCACTTTTCGTGAATTTTGTCAGGCAATATATCCAATAGCTTTTGCGTGCTCTCTAACTTACTCGTTAATTGCTCAAAGCGAAGTAAAGGTAGCAACATAACAAATTCATCGCCGCCTGTTCTAAAAATACTGCCATGAGCGGCAAATGTCTCTAGTAAATATTTAGCCACGAAAGTGATAAGCTTATCGCCTTCGCCATGACCTAGGTTGTCATTTATTTTTTTAAGACCATCAATATCTAAATAAACCACCACATAGTGTGGCCCTAATTTTGAGATCCCCTCATTCAATGCATAGCGATTGCCTAACTTTGTCAGTGGATCTAAGCGCGATAAGTAAAAGTTACGGTTATATTCTGATTGTTTTATCTTAAACCATTCAGTGAGAGAGAGCATAATACATATGCAATCAATGGCCAATGCAGACACAACTAACGACTCAGCATAGTCAAGCTCACCAAAAACGTCACTATGAGATAGCATGTAATAAATAAGCGACAACCCATAAAGCACGTTACCAAATAAAAAGTACTTCGCTCTAAAGTCTTTTAATTTGAGCATATAAACGCCAATAACAATCGTCACGCTTATCCAAAGCATTGCAAATATATGTGAAACAGCAAAAGCAAATGAGAAAGAAGTAAACGCAATCACACCTGTGGCGACTGCACTGGCAATAGTTAGCCAATGTAAAAACTTATACGTTTTGCGATGGTTGTCCTTACATTCAAATAAATCAGCCACAAACTGGGCGGCAAAAGCGACGGCTAATGGGAAAATATACATTCCTAAATAAACAGTATTGAAGGAGAGATTAAGCAAATCATCAATTAATCCTGATGCCGCCGCCCATCCAATCCCATGAAAGCCTAAGTAGCCAGCACATGTTATCGCAATACGATTACGAGTACCAAAGTAAATAAATGATGTTAATAAAGCTAAAAGTAACATGGCAAAAATAGCCGCAACCGACAATACATTATTAACAGTTTGAAAACGGTAAAACGATTCACTATTTAATAATTTAATAGACACAGGGGATGGGTATTTTTGTGCTGAAATCACCACCCAAAGCTCCCCTTTTTCACCTTTATTCATAGAAAGGCTAAATGCTTGAAAGTGCAGTAATTGCGGTGTTTTATTATCTGCTAACTGAGAAAATTCTTGTGTAATAACGATTGAATCGATGGGGTTAAAATAATAGCCAAGTCCTTGGTCAATAAAATTAGTTTTGGGCACTATAAACCATCGCTCGGTGCTGTTAGCAACGACAGTTAACTTGGTAACAAAACGCCCAGACTTACCAATAATTGAATCAACAGCTTGCTGTTTATTGTACCAATTATCCAACACATCAATATTATGTGGGTCAAACTTATCAGGCAGCCGTTTCCACAGATTATTGTCATTAATGACCAACGCAGTATCGCTATTAAGAGTAACTGTTTCAGCGCATACTCGGAGGGGAAAAATAACAACAAATAGAAAAACGACACTAAAAATAATGTTTATTGTTGTTCTCAAAATAACTCCATCCAAAAGGCATGATTTTAATATCGTACAAAGCGATGCATGAGCACTAATCAAGTGGATAAAATGCGCCAATACGTTACCTATATCCAAGCCATCTAACGATACGATTGTCAGTTGGAATTAAAAGGGATAGCCAATGCGGCAAAATAACGCCTTAATATTAAATCCCTGTGAAACGCCAAAATTTGCATCATGAGGTGTTTTAGGTACATATTAACTTATTCAACATAAGTACTGCTAATATTAATATAGTATTAAACTTGCATAAGTACCTAAATGACTTGAAATAAAATACGTTGGATTGCGCGTAATCAAATTTTGTATTATTACTTTTTAAATATCCAATACAGGCCTTGAGTAGCGGTAGTGGGAAACGCTGTTTCATGACTTGCACCTAGAATAACGTTAAGCCTTACCTGAATATGCGGCAATAGCGGATCAGATAATTTCAACTTTAACTGTTTGGCGCCTAAAACCATATCGTGATCTGGCGAGTCAAATTCAGGCGTTTCATACTCTCCCACACCAATGTACACTTTATGAGAGCGCAGGCTTGGCGTAATTTTAACATTCAATATATCGTTATTTTTGTACCAAGTTGAAGGACTGCCCAACACATAATTATCAAACATAGTTGGATCAGTAAAAAGAATATACGCCCCAAATAACCCACCAAGAGAATTACCAACAAAAGTACGCGAACCACTCACTCTGTAGTGCTTGTTAAGATAGCCAAAAACAGATTTTTTAATGAACTGAGCATGCGCTTGGGCTTTACCTGTTTCTAGTTTCCAATTAGGGGCTACCTGATGAGTATAGTCGCGCACTCGGCTTGATGGACCTCGTGATCCTTTTGAATATGAAATACCCACAATTATGGCTTCGTCCATTTTTGCACTGTTCATCGCAAAGCGGGTAGCGCCAGACACAACTTGAAAGCTGTACATCGCATCCGTTAAATAAATAACTGGATAAGCTTTATTACTGTTTGCTGCATAAGACCGCGGTAATTTAACGAAAAGAGGATAAATACGGCCAGAAAGAGGGTCTTTAATTTCGACGATATTACTGCGGGGGATTTCAAATTTATTCTCTGCAGTAGTAGCAAACGCACATAGTAAAAAAACAATGATAAAAATAGGCTTCACAGGCATATAATTCTTTAATTATAAAAGTTCTGCTAGTCTATTAAGTCAGTTTCAAATAAACAATACCTATCACCAATACAGCAACGATATAAAACAAAAATTGTCTGCCGGCACGTTGGTGCTTTAATGCATTTTCACGCACTGTAGTATCGGTTACCTGTTTTAGCAACTTATTGCCCTTGGCTGAAACAAACACTATCGGGACTTTAAGAAAGCGAGGAGCACCTAGCTGCTGCCATATCTGCGGCTCACGAGTTTTAACTGATTGATAATAAGTATATTCAGCCATCACTGAGCGTAACATAAGGGCTGCCCAAACAGTTACTAACGTAACTAAAATTACCACTTCCAAAGCCTGTACTCCTTAAGGTTACAACTAGAGAAAAATGCCACATAACAAGTATTAATAAACTTAGCACATCCAAAAAAGCCCCGCTATGTAACATTCTAAAAATAACTAACGACCTCTCTTTACCTACAAAAAGAGCGACTCAATTGTCGCTCTAAGGATTACTTAATCATAGTCTGAAGAGTACGTTTCTTCATAGGTATGAGAATAAAGTTCAAATAGGTTGCCGAATGGGTCTTCTAGATACACCATTTTTGCAGGTCTATTGTCAT
Source organism: Pseudoalteromonas sp. 3D05 (assembly GCF_002723455.1). Classification (GTDB taxonomy): domain Bacteria; phylum Pseudomonadota; class Gammaproteobacteria; order Enterobacterales; family Alteromonadaceae; genus Pseudoalteromonas. The sequence goes on from NZ_PDUS01000001.1 coordinate 179,216, forward strand.
CTTCAGGGTGATATCGCATGACATCCATTCTAACTTTGCCACCAAACTCCTCTGTCTTTTTCATTACACCTTCAAAATCGTCAGTTTGTAAGCAAAAATGAAAAATCCCCAACCGTGAAAAGTCAACATGATGGCGTTGATCTCGCTCTTTCATTTCAAACAACTCAACGCCGATACCATCTGTTGTTACTAAGTGTGCAATGTTAAACCCTTTAAAACCTTCACCAAAAACAGCAATGCACATTCTGCCAATGGCGGTTTCTCGTTCTTCTTGCACCTTGGTATTATTCATGATTATGCGTAAACCAAGCACCTCAGTGTAAAACTCAACCGCCTTGTCCATATCACCAACCATTAGGCCTACATGATTCATTTTCATCGCTTTCTCCTACAAAAGTTTGCTTAACTATGAAATCAGTAACACCAGTGTAGAGCAGAATATTGATTAAATTAAATTATCAAATATAATCACTTTAATAACTTAAAATTATGGTAAAACATGCTAAACCCTATTTGGTTAAATACGTTTGTAACCTTAATTAACACTGGGCACTTTACTAAAACAGCTGAAAAGCTATTTATGACTCAGCCAGGTGTGAGCCAACAGGTAAGTAAGCTTGAGCAAGCATGTGGCTTTACACTGATAAAAAGAGATAAAAAAAGTTTCGATTTAACTGAGCAAGGTCGCCTAGTTTATGATTATGCTACCACCCTGAAAAAGAACGAGCAGACACTCCTTGAAGCATTAGCATTTGATAACCCACATGCTGGAAACTGCACCATTGCCTGTTCAGGCTCAATGGCGCTTTTACTGTATCCTGCTTTGTTAGATTTACAAATGAGTCACCCTTCACTTATTATCAAGCTAATAGCAGCGCCAAATCACCAAATTTTAAATGACATTCAAAAAAGTAACATAGACTTGGGCATTGTCACCGACGTACCCAATATGCGTGAGTTTGATATAAATAAGCTCGCAAATGAAGAGTTATGTTTAGTGCTACCTAAAAATATCGCACCAACTGGCACATTAGCAGAAACACTTATAAATCAGGGCTTAGTCGATCATCCAGATGCCAAGCATTACCTATCGATGTACTTCGAGCAGTGCCAGGAGCCTAGCCTAAAAAAATTAGTTCCCACAGATATTCCCGTTGTCAGCTACATTAATCAGCTCAGTCAAATTCTTTCACCTGTCGCTAAAGGCTTAGGTTTTACTGTATTACCAAAAAACGCGCTTGAGAATTTTGCTCAAAAAGAACTGCTCACAGTTATTAAACCGCCAACCCCGGTTATTGAAACGCTTTATACCGTGAAAAAGAAAAACAGAACGTTGCCTGAACGCTATAAAGCGCTCATAAACGTGATACATAAACTAACGGGTGGTTAGCGTATAAAAGGGTGTCACTTAAAAGTCAGAGTTTAAAGGTTTGTCCACTGTTGTTTTAAGCCAATTAAATGAACTACGCCCAAACTTAGGCATATTAGCGAACTCCAAACCCAAAAATCAGGCGAGCGCCCTAATGGGTTATTAATGAATAAGAACCCGGCAACGCCTCGTGCTAAATAAACAAATGTAATAAGCATCAAAACTGGGCGCACAAATGGCAATTTAAATATAAGTCCAGCGGCAGAAAAAGCAAACAACGACCATGTTAAGAGCACTAATGCTATTGCAGATGTTATTAATGTAGGCTCAATGCTACCCTGCTCTGCACGTATTGCCATATATTCGCCAGCACCAAAAAAACGATATCAAGTAGCACCAAAGTAAATACAACCCAAATGTAACACAGCAGCAAGTGCACTTAATGCGCCCGCAATAATCAGCCAAATATTCATATATACTTCCATGCCAGCAGTTAACTTTTCTGACTTCATTACACATAACTTCATAAACAAAATCAACACACTAATTGGACTGGAGGTTATTCAAGTAAATAAACTCCCCATATTTAAAAAAACTAAACTTACTAAAGGTGCTCTTTAGCTTAAAAGACATTCATGTTCGAAATAAGTCAAATCAGCACTATTTATGATCTGTTTTGCCATTCTTGAACATAATGACTTATATTATTCAGTAAAATAGTCTATCTTATTGAAAGATAAATTTAGGAAATAAATTACCAGCAAAATGTTCTCAAAAGTTGTAATAATTTGCCTTACATTAAGTTCATTTTTGTCATTTGCCTTAGTGAGCGAACTTAAAACCGATACCTGTAAGAAAAATTTATCACAGTGTATTGCTGATCTATCAGCCACTTTAACGCACACGCCTGCTGCGACACACCTTTGGTTCCATCAAAAACTCACATTAATGGATTTGCTATTTAAAGCCCAAGAATATAACCGCTTGCATAAAGAAGTAGACGACTTGCTGACTCTGCCTTCATTGCCTAAGCGGGTTGAAATACACAGTTATATGTACAAAGTAAAACTTGCAAGCCAAGATGAAGAGGCAGATTTAAGTGAATATATTGAAAGTGTCGATGCCGCATTTTCAAACATGGCACAATGGGATGCGCAAAGTATTATTGATTACGCCACCTTTCAACTGTATACCGGTGATTATAAAAAAGGCTCATCACTGCTGTTAGAACTGGAAACCAAGTTTAACAATCACCCTAATAGCCATATAAAAAAACAAATTTATACAATATTAGGTTACCTAGCCCATAAACAAAATGATTTAGACGCTACACTCACTTATTTACAAATAGCATTAGAAAATGCAAAAAAAGATGATGATATTCATTACTTAGTTATGGCGCATTATAATATAGCGCGCGCACTGCATTTTATGGGCCGTTTAGATGAAGCATTACCGTTATTTCAAGATGTCATCTTACAAGCAAAAGCGATAAATGAAGCGTCATACCAAAGCTTAACAAATTTACGTATTGCTCAAATCGCTATAAAGAAGAAGCTGCCCGACACAGCCAAATCAGCAATCGTTAATATTGAGACCAAACACCTACTGACCCATGATCTCGCCCTTTACAATAAACTGAAACTACAGCTCTAAACTATGTAGCTTAATCGGCATTTCATTTTTTAAAAGCTGCAAGGTAATTCATTTGCTGCTCCAGCAAACAATGGTCAACCCATGTAAGCTGATGCTTTTTGGAACCATCTACAACTTCAATGCGCTCATGAGCGTACGGTGCTCGCTTGCAAACAAATGAGTAAAGCTAAAATGAACAAGCTGTTAGGAACCCTAATTAATCAATATGTAGGGTATTTTGCGTCACATAGTATTCGCTTGATAAGACTGATTAACAACTTCTGGCAATATGTTATTATTTCGGTGAAACCCCACTATGCGATTTACTTTTAATTGCTCACTTCTCACAAACTCTATAAATCGCTTACTATAACTGGGCAGTATTTTAGCGATGGTATTATCAAAAGCGACTTCCAAAAAGTCAGTTTGAAATATGATCCCATCTTGCTCAAAAAAGGCAAAGCTTTGACGCTTTGACCGTGTATTTTCTAAAACGTAAAAACGTACACCATCAATAACTTGTTCATTGGAGAGCGTTTTAAAATTGAATTTTTTTATTACCTCAGAAAAACGGGGAAAGGCTTTTATAGCACTAACAGTATAAGCGTCCGCATAAATTACCGCGCCCTGCTCAACATAAGGTAATAAACCTGAAATATGGTCACTGTAGGGGTGAGTAACATAGACCGCTGTAATGTTTTTCGCTGGGAAACGCTGTTTAATAGCATCGATTACGTGTTTCGATGATTTAGTATTTCTTGACACACCGAACACTGTAATATCGTTATTATTTATTTTCAATAGGGTGTTTCTAGTTGCTAAATCATCGGTGACTAAGTAGAGATCATTGGCTATCGCTTTAACCGTGAGGTCTAACTTTTTGCTTGAAGCAGCTTTAAAGTAGCCAGCGGGTAGCATTAACTTTCCTGTATCTATTTGCTCTATTTCTTCAAATTTTTCAATTCGAGTAATAAAACTAGGATTGACGTCCCCATTATATTTCTTGATAAGCGAATGAGCAAAATAGAAACCATTGTTATATCTGTAGTCGTCATAAAGATAAATGCGCTTTCTACTTTTATTGGTGATTGACACTAAACGCAAAGGCTCAATATTAAATATATATTCCATTGTGCTTTTTTCAGATGGGCGGTGAATTAACGTCACTGTATTGGCTTTATCATCCTGATGATATGCTATTTTTTCATCAGTATTCACTTCATTTATTAACGGCCTAACTGCCATAAAATCTAAATTCATCAACGTGAGATTCTTATACCGTTTAAAGCTATTCAAGCTTTGTTCAATTGCACTTTTCCCTAAAGAAATCCCATTGCGTTCGTAACGTAAGCTTTCTTCATCATTTTGAAAGTGCACTTCATCAAAATACTGGCCTCCAGTAAAATTATGAACAACATTTTGATAGTAATGCTGTTTTTTAGTATCAATCTCGGTGATTTTAAAAGCCTTATAGCGTGTAGGCGCTTGAAAATCCCATGACTGATAAGGATCACTTCGTCCTAAATAACTATGAGTTAATGAAAAGGTTTCAATAGAAGATGTACTTTGATAGTGAGTCTTAATTAAGCTGATAAATGATTTAGCCTCATTGGCATAGGTACTGAGAGTAAAGCTGCTAAGAGCCACTATCGAAAGAAGTGATTTAAAATAAACCCTCAAAATAAATTCCTTTTTATAGGTTAAGTGAGATACCCCACAAAACTTCCTGATAAAAATAGTAAATGCATTAAGCGGTTTATCCGCTAAATGCTTATATTTTAATTACGACTCTACTTAACAGTAGAGAGAATAAGGCTATCAATTTCGTTATTTACAGCACCAATGCTGCTGTTATTTAATATCACATAGCCAAAGTTTAAGTCGGTGACAGAGCGTGATAGCGAAACCCAACCCCGATTAAACCCAGCAAAGCCGAGACTATTGTTTTCTGCGTCCACGACATAGCTCATACTCCAACGTCCATTAGTGTTCGGAGCTGGCTTTATCATCTGATCAATAAGCTTTTCTGACAACAATGTTAAACCGTTATAATGACCCTCTTTGTTGCGTAATACAGCCATATTAAAGCGTGCTAAATCTCTGGGGGTAGTTTGCAAACCTGCCGCAGCTTTTTCGTTGAAGTACACCATACCCGTTATTCTGCCAGTATTATCATAAGGTGTTGCCGACTTATTCATTACCTTTTCAGTAATATTAAAAGTAGAATCCTGCATATTTAGTGGGCCGAATACATATTTCTGCATGTAGTCATCAAATGTCATGCCGGATACATCTTCAATTAGCAGCTGCACCACTGAATACCCACCACCAGAATAAGACCACTTTGTATCTGGCGCATGAATAAGTTCAACGGGTCCAGCATTATTGTTATCACCTTTTAGTGAATCAACAATAGAGGATAACTTTTCACGAGAGTCCCACCCTGAATAGGGTCCCAGCGACAAACCTGAAGTGTGAGATAGGACATTTCTTAACGTTACTTTTTGTACGTCAAACTCAGCGTTAGGAATCTGCCAGCGTTTAAGATATTGATTAATTGGCGCATCTAAATCGACTTTATCTTGGGCGACTAACTGCATTACCCCCCACGCAGTCACCAACTTAGAAATCGAACCTACATTAAACATTGTACGTTGAGTTATTTGTGTTTTCGTTGCTACATCTGCAAAGCCATAGGAACGAAACCCAACGAGTCCATTACCATTGACAAGCGCAATTGCAACACCCGGTGCTTTGTGTTTATCTAAAATTTTGGGAACGGCATTGTCCAAACGCGCTGTAAGCTCAGACACGTCAGTAATTTCTTCGGCAGTAACAAACTTGGCTAAAACAAGCGCCGATATTACTAAAATAGATTTAATCATAACTTTCCTTGTGGTTAAAACCCTTACAAAAAATGCTTAGGTTGTTGAATAGTCTATTTACCTTGAATTTCAGTATTAACTTTTTGGTTTAGGTTAAAATCTTTACCTAAAGAATCACAACAAATTGATTCTGTTGCAGTACAGCGTACTTATGTCGTTATGCCGAACTGACTATCCCTTTGCACCACTAAACGCAAGCAACTGTAGAATAAGATGGATAGTCGATGGGTGTAAAAGATTGAATGGTTATAAGGCTCTGGTTTTACCACTGTCTCGTTTACTCACGAACAATGTAATTAAAAAACCATCTAATTATCTAAGGTATAGCCGAGCAAACGTAAATCACTCACACAAAAGGAAAAATTTTACCCCATTCATTTATTGACAGTCTCTAGCTAGCCATTTTAGATAAAAATATAAAAAAGCCACCAATCAAAGTTAGAGCAACGATCACTACTATAGTGAGTGTTTTTGACTGTAACATTGATTCAATCAAACCTACTTCTGTTTGCATCTTTATTAATTCCTTTGGATCTACGCTATCTCTTGGCCTTGACTTATTTGTACCTGATTTCATTGGCAACTTTGCGTAAACGCTTTTTAATTAAAAGCTGATCACAATAAACAGAAAAAAAGCTACCAACCAAGAAAGAGGCTAGCAGTAACACCCAATATAGCGGCGACTGAACTCCTGAAGCCAAAAGAAATAAATTAAACGGTATAACAAAAAACAAAAATCCTAATACTTTTATAAATTCTCTGAACAGTTGACTACTAGAGTTTGCTTCACCGATAAATGATTGAAGTGTTTGTTCTCGCGTATCACACAAATTAGGAAATGTCTTTTTTAACCATTTTGAATAATTCAATTTTCTATCCTTAACTAATTAGTAAACCTAACAAACTTTTAGATTAACTCGTCTTAACTTTATTTCTATTGATACATCAAAAATAGCCGAGTTCCTATTTCGGGTCAATTGTTCAATTTAATTTCACGAAAAATATAACAAGAGGATATGCTGTTTTTTAGAGGGGGCTTCTAATGGTTGAGTGACGTGTTTTGATGGCAAGGCCCATAGTTAGTTAAAACTACATAAAAATTACTCTGCAACAAAAGCTTACTATAGCAGCCTTGTAATAAACCGTTTCATGTTTTGGAACAGAAAAACAAAATTTTATGTTTTGGTCGATAAACTATGCCGATTTATTCAACAGTCATAATTCTGTAATCTAACTAAAGGATAATTTCTATTCAATTTAACTAATACCAATCCGCAATAATACTTAATTAAGCGAATTGGTATAACGACTAAAAGACGACTGAATTAAATGAACACCGCTCATGTGAGATTGAACTTCGCATTACAATCTCTTGAAGATCCATTGTCGGCTGCAATGGCCCACACATCTGAATTCGATAGCTTGCATTTAGTTGCTAATGATCAGCACGAGATAAACCTTGTCTGCGCTTTACCAGATGACGCCCATGAGAATGATATTATTTCAGTTAATGTCACCCATTTGCTTGCAAGAAATGCCCGTTACACAGCAGCGCACACCGTTACTCAACAAGACCTTGAAGCAGGTGAAGTCAATTTAGTGTTATCTAAAATAGATGTGCCTGAAGGCAGCAATGAGTTTGTGATGCAGTTAATGCTGCATGGTTTACATGCAACATTGAAAGACAGTGCCCAGTTTGATGTTGTGATCTCCCCGCACGAAAAAGGCTACGTTGAGCAGCTACCTGCGACAGCTAACATACCTAAAAACCACTCGATTCGCCATTTTTTTGCTAGTTGTAGCAGTGCGTTATTATCTATTTTTTAGCACTGGTAAACGAGGACTAATCAGCAAAACTAACTTTGCCCATTGTCACATTGGGAATACCTTGTGCTGTATTACCAAAACGCATCTGCCCCCCGCTGAGACATTCATTCGCTAGAATGGCAAATAAAACGGCTTCTTTCGCGTCAGGGTTAATACCCAGTGCTTGCGTATTTTGAATCGCCGTTAACTGAGGGCATAAAGATAGAATATGTTCCATCAACAATGGGTTGTGAACCCCACCTCCACTGGCATATACACTCACACTATCTAGAGCTGCACTACTAAGGTTAATTGCATCGGCAATTACCTGCGCTGAAAAGCGTGTTAAAGTGGCCATTACATCGCTGTGTTTCAGCTCTGTTGTATTAGATAAGGCCTGTGCACGTGCTAAATATTGCATGTTGAAAACTTCAGGGCCGGTTGTTTTTGGAAAAGGCTGTTGAAAAAACAAGTCATCACACAGCGCATTTAATAATGCTTGGTTTATCTGTCCTTGGCGCGCTATTTTACTGTCAACATCGTAGCTCAGTGGCTTAAAATACTGCTGAATATAAGCATCCATAATGGTATTCCCAGGGCCTATATCTGAGCTAAATACGGCACGTGCATCTGCGGATTTCGGAAGATAGGTTAAATTAGCAATGCCTCCCATATTAAGCAAAATGCGATTTTCATCACGGCTGGTAAAAAACAAGTAATCACCATAAACAGCAAGCGGAGCACCCTCTCCCCCTGCAGCAATATGTTTTTGACGAAAATCCCCCACAGTGGTGATACCTGTAGTGACGGCTATATGATCGCTATCCCCGATTTGTAGCGTGCCATGACCAAAACTGTCTTGCCCATGTTGGCTTTTAGGGCAGTGATAAATTGTTTGACCATGACTGGCGATCACATCGATAGAATCAGCTGCCACGTCCCACTTTGAAAGGCACTGGTTTACCATAGTGCCATGTAACTGACCAATCCATGGGTGCAATAAAGTTATCTGCTCTAGGTCGCATTCACGTTTGGCAAATACCGTTTTAATTTTTTGTTTATAGTCGTCATCATAAGGCACTGTATCAAACGCTAACAATGCTATTTTAGTGTTCATACCATGGTTTGAAATTTTGCACAGTGCCACGTCAAGGCCATCCAACGAAGTGCCACTCATTAGGCCAATAATAAGCTTATGCGATTTATTCGCGCTTTCATAAAGCTTAGCAATGTGTGGGTGCATGTCGGTTACCTTTTAATAATTGAATAAACTTACCGAACGTCATACTAATAGTAAAAATAATTACTGCAATAAATAAAATTGCTTAAAAGGGATACCTATCATTGTTATTTTAGTGTTTTAGCCTAAGCTAGCATTAGGTCGAGTTTTTTCCACGATACCAAACGTAAAATAGTTTGTAACAATGGCAGTATTCACATGACCCCCTTTAAAGCGCACACTGCCCTGTGCGCTTTTAATTATAGTTGCCGATTGCACGCCCTAATTACTTGGTTAGACTACAAGGATGTGTTGTTGTGACTTTTTTATCCTTTATCTTCACCAGCGTTAAGTAAACACCCACAGCACTTATACCCAGACCTAAAATAGCAGGTACAGTGATTGCTTCGCCAAACATAATCCAAGCCCATAGTGTTGTTACGGGTGGCGTTAAATAAATAAGACTCGACACCCGCGTTGCAGAACTTTTTGATAAGATCTGCCAATAAAGTCCGTAAGCGCCAAGAGTAGAAAATAGTACGAACCAAGCAACTGCATAAGCAAAGTTAAGGCTAATTTCGGGTACTATACCGCCATTAAAGTAGGCAAGTGGCATAAACAACACACTGGTGATTAAGCACTGTATAGTAAGCGATGGCAATAGTGTCACTTTACTCGGTCTCGCCTTCGCTACAAAGGTTGCAACAACAATGCATACCATACTAAGTAAGGCCAAAGCGTAAGCAAGTAACGGCGAATCATTTAACCCACCAACCACAGTGACTGCGACACCAATAAACCCTAAGCATAAACCTACCCACTGTTTAAAAACAACCTTCTCAGACAACACAATACCAGCGAGAGCAGCGGTGACTATAGGCTGTAAAGAGGCAATTAACGCTGCGGTTCCTGGAGAAACGCCCATATCAATTGCTGCGATGATTGTTGCTAGATAACCAAACATAGCAAAGCCACCAATTACACATTGCTGTATTAAATCCCGTGTAGTTAGTTTTGCTAAAACCTTTAGTGTAAAGGGGAGCAAAATGACGGAGGTGATTAAAAACCGCCAAAACAAAACGGTAAAAATGGAACCAGTATTAGACGCCAACGTCCCTCCGATAAAGCCAGAACTCCATGCGGCGACTAAGCCTATTTCTAATACCGGTATTGATTTCAACTTATTAAACACATTCACCCCAAAAGTAAAACGATCACTCTACTTGCAATGGTAGAGTGATCGTTTTACCATGTCAACTATGAACAAGACTCAAGAAAAGATAGCCAGCGCTTTAGAAACTGCTTTCGCCCAACATGGCTTTGCAGAACAAGGTGTTGATGCGTTAAAAGAAGCCACAGGGGTAAGCTTAAGAACCCTGTATAAATACTGTCCCTCAAAAGAAGCGATGATAGTCACTGCACTTGAGTACCGTCACACTCGGTATTTAAGCACTATTTTCAACTCATTAAATGACAGTGATATCCCAATAGCTGAGCACGTATTTAGTCAAATAGAATTCTGGATGAACAAATACGCCCCAAGCGGCTGCCTATTCCACAATGCAGTAGCAGCCTACCCAAACAGTGAAGCTTTATCAGAGCTATTAACTCGCCATAAATTTGAAGTGGCCAATAGGTTAGCGAATGCTCTAGATCTTAAAGGTTATGAAGATGAGCTATTACTAATACATGAAGGGTTGATGCAAAGCTGGCCTTTACTTGGGAAAAAATCACTCATAATTGCACAGAAATTGGTAAGTGAGTGCCGATAAAGGCGAGATCTTTCGGTAGAACTGTGTGCGTGGGAATTTTCGCTATACCCACGACTCGTTTTGATTATAAGTATATTGGCGGCCTATCACCTATGCAGATCTAAAGCCTGTTTACAGCCAGACTTCGCTCGTGTTTAGCACTGTTCTGGGTGTTACCAACATAAAAGCACCTAAATTAATGATGATTTTTTAACTTTTCTACTCGATATCATTACTACTGTAAACGCTTAAGATTGGATAGTCAGCCTCACCAAACGACACCGTAAATGAACGTCTTTCACCTCGGTCTAATTTAACTCCTTCAGTCATAGATACAGGAGCTTTGCGTTGGCCATCAGCAAACAGTGCCATAAGGTGTGAACCTTCGAGTATTCGAGATCCAGAAGCGTCATTACGTACCGTAACAACCGCTACGCGATGACCTTGCTCACTACTCATTAGCACGGTGTTGAGCAGCGTAAAATCACTGTTTTTTGGTCTAGTATGCGCATCATTCTCGAATGCGAATTGCACGCCTTGCAGTGCAACTTGGTCAACAGATAACACCTGATTATTTGCATTAACACTGAACCCTGCAAACAGCAAAGCAACACAAGGGAGTAATAAGTTTTTATTCATGCTATTCCTTATAAATAAGTAACTCAAATATCAATTACTGTGAATTATCTAATTCAATAAATCTTAAGTTTATAACTACACACTGTGATTATCTGCTCATCTGCATACGGTTATATCAATCATATTGCGCTCTACGCTTCTAGGTCAATTTTCATTAATATAACCTCCTGCCCCCTAAGTAAGCATTTACATCTCTTCAAAGTAGAGGTTTATATGGGCTTTGTTAGCCAGCTCAATCACTTGTGTGTGTTCATCTTCATGGCAAAGAAACAAAATTAACGCATCTGAACCATCATTTATTGCAAGCATTTTAAGTTTCACTGATTGCAAGCAATCAAACAGCGTAGGGGAATGCTCAACACACTCTCTACCAACTAAAGCACCAAAACCATAATTTGTTTCCCTGTAAAAAGCCTCAAGATCTTTAAACAAACCTGACGTTTCAAAACCAATGGGCGTGAGCTTTTGTAGTAGTGACAAAACAAGCAAAGGCTCAGAGCGATTATCGACACAAACAACGGCATTTGCACTACTCAGCGCTCTCACTAATGCATCAACAGGGGTTATATCATCTACAGATTCAATAAAACAATTGTCTTTCTCAAACTCACTAATATCGTCGAAATACGCATCAGGCGAAAAACAATATAAATTAAGCGACTTAACTACCGCGTCATTGTTGTTTGATAGTTTTTTCCCTAAAACGACGAGGGGTTCGGCTTTTTTACCCAAACACAGCTTAAGCAAAAGCGTATTTATCAAATCCATGTGCTTACTCTATACCCAATAAAATAGTGACATGTTCTATCGTGCATTATTAGGTACATTAAAACAATAGTTACTTTTATGGACTACCAGCGTTTGTACTTTAAACTATTGGTTAATTAAATTAATCCACTCAATTGGATTCGAGACAATGAATTGATATTTATTGCCATCTTTTAATACGATTTCAATTGCATCATGTGTATAAGGCAAAATACCCGCAACTTTACCAGTGCACTTACTCACTTTTACAATTTCACGCCGTGCAAACGTATAAGGCCCTAACCCAAATTGTGCATTCAACGGCGCAAAATGAATATCGGTGTTGGTTAGCCAAAATTTGCCGTCGGCTTTGATTGCCCCCTGTTGAATCGTGGCGATGGTCGATTTGATTGTTATTGCATGCATAATAGTATTCCTTTATGTAGTGATGCTTTTAAGTCATTACCAAGTGACAACATTTAAGCTGACTGTATTACCTTTCTCTTGGTTTGCCTACCGTTAAGTAGTGCGCCCAACCACGTATTTTTAACTAATAATAAATAACTTATTTGACCTATAAATAATGTAACCACCACGCTAACTATAAACTTTACTAAAACTGGCCAATTAGTATTAATCAATGGCATCTGAATATAAATCAGCACTGGCACATGTATTAAATAAATCCAATATGATGCATTTGAGATGCTGCGACTGAGCTTACTTTGGTGATTTAAAAAACGATGCCCAAGTAAAAACGTTATGGCGGTTAACAAAATAACACTCAGTCCTTGTGATAAAACATGCAATACATGTAGCTCTCCCGCTGCGGCAAAATACCCCGTAGTTGCGGCGGCAATCACGTCATCTAAGCTTGGCGCGGCTGGTAATAAAGAAAAATAACCAGTCAGTGATAGTGCAACACCCAAAATAAGAGGCCATAAGTACTTATGATATGACCAAATGAGCTGCTGTTTTTTATTAAGCCCCACTCCCAACCAATAAAAACTGCCGTAAAAACCATACGACCATAACTGTGGCGTGAGTTTATCAGGAGCAGGAAATGGAATAGATTGCCCCATTAATGAAAACGTTAACACGATGGGAAGTACAACCCACATAAATAAAGGGTGAGCGCTAAGCGCATCGAATTTATTGCCTAATAAGTTAGTTGTTTTCAACAACCAGTGAATTAAGCAAAACTGGAATAAGTTCCACAAAAACCATAAGTGCATAGTGCTAACAACAGGCTCTTTAATAACTTTAAACACAGCAAAAATCGGCGGTATTGGATTAGCTATACCGGCTCCAAAACTCAAGGCATGGTAGTAAACAGCAAAGCTTAACGGTAAAAATACAATAAAAGGCAGTAGAATATGTTTACTGCGATGATGTAAAAAGCGCGCGTTGCTCGATTTATCTATTAAAAGTGCACTGCAAAACCCTGCAATAATAAAAAATAACGGCATCCGAAATAAGTGCAGCGTATGCGTAATATAATCAAATAGACCATGTGTGCTTGGGTCTGCCGTAAACCAAATATTGCGAAAGAACGGACTGTAGGCTAAAGCGGCATGAAATACGATGCCGAGCAATAGCGCGAGGCTGCGTAAATTATCAATGTAGTGTAATCGACTGTCTTTATTCATTAATGTGCCCAACTAACTTTTATTAATCAAGCATAAATGAATGAGGTTTCATGGCACTAGTCACAAAGCTCATAGACCGAGCTATGACAGATGTCACTGTTTTTACAACGCGAGTTCTGCAATAATTGCTAAAAAAATATGGCCACAGTAATGGAATCAACTATACGACATACAACCGATTGGCATTTCTCAACATTGGCATCGTGGCTTGGGGTGACATCGGCGTGTGCCTATTATGCCAACTCAGAATTAGCACTATATTTGCAAATCATAGTAAGTGGTTCCATTTTAGCTATTTTGCTGTATGTGTTAAAACAACCCAACAAATTTGTTCACGGCGTAGCGCTTGGCTATTTCCTGCTTGTTTTGGCAATGATACAACTGAGTTCAACATCCTTAGTTTTTATCCACCTAGTGATGTTTACCGCGGTTTTTAGTCCTCATTTTTCGCTTCCTAAGATACTGGCTTGTGTTGTGGCCGCCATGCTGGTGTATGGTTTAACGCATTATGCGCGCTGGGAAAATGGCATTCCTTGGATCACGTTTACAATTTGGTTTTTCTTTTGCTTGATGAATTGGTTTGTCAGTCGCCGGATTGTCGAAAGTTTAAATACACATTACCAATCCCGCCAAAACTACAAAGAGTTAAAAGCCACCCAACACATGATGGGGGCGATGCATGCAGCGCAAGAGCGACAAAATATATCACGCGAGCTCCATGATTCACTCGGCCATAAGCTTACCGCGCTCAGCATTAATTTAGATTTTGCTAAAAGAGCTGCAAATGAAGCCACCGTTGAAACCCTCTCTCTTTGCCACCAACTTAGCCAAGAAGTATTGGCAGAGGTGCGCGAAATCGTTTCCACTCAGCGCAATGACAAAACGATACTTAAGCAAGCTCTTGAGGCCATTTGCGAACTAACACCTAATTTACACTGTGATCTCCAACTAAGTAAGGAGACAGAGCAGCTCCCGCAAGACTTTGCCCTGTGTGTATTGCGGTTTACCCAAGAGATGATCAGCAACACCCTTAAACATACCCAAGCAAACCATTTTACTTTGCAGGTGAATGTCACCCACGTGAACCAACAGCCGCTGTTAATTGCAAAAGCGTATCACAATCAACCAGAGACCCATTTACCAAAACAAGGGAACGGATTAGCAGGATTAAATGAGCGAATGGCACAATTTGGCGGTGAATTTTCACAACATCTTGAGCAAGAAACATTGATCAATACCATGACCCTACCACTAAATTTAGAAGAAAAAAGCCATGATAAAGTGCCTACTAGTTGAAGATCAGACCTTAGTTCGTTTAGGCCTCGCTAATTTACTCAACCTCGATAGCGCCATTAATATCGAAGCCCAAGCTGAAGATGGCTTACAAGCGCTTGCACTATTAGCTGAGCATAGTTTTGACATTGCTTTACTCGATATGAGAATGCCGAATTTAGATGGGCTCGGCGTGCTGCAAAAAATGCGTGAAAAGGGTGATAAAACCCCTGTGCTGATCATCACCACATTTGAAGATTGTGATGTATTAGTCAAAGCCCTTAATCTAGGTGCTCGTGGCTATGTGCTTAAAGACATTGAACTTGAAGAACTCATTAGCGCTATCAAGCAGGTCGTTGCAGGTGAGCGAGTATTGCAAAGTGCGGTGACTGATTTTTTACTCAAAAAGCAACTAAGCCCTCAGTTCTGCTTAACAGGCAAAGAACAAACCGTATTGCAGTGTTTGTCTTTAGGCATGTCGAACAAAGTGATTGCCAAAAAGTTAGATAACTCTGAGGGGACTATTCGTAATCATGTGTCACAAATCCTTGCTAAATTAGAGGTAAAAGACCGCACTCAGGCCGTTATAAAAGCTATTAATCAAAACCTAATTTAACACGCGAACAACACCAAATTACTATTTTTGATTAGGGTATATTGATGAACACAAAACGCTTTTTAAGTGTCACTATTTGTCATTAGGCTTGAGTGGTGCAATCAACATAAATAAGAGTAAACAAAACCAACTAATAAACAAACAGGCGACTATCCATGCGAGTTTTTCTTGGCGTCCCACTTTTTGTGACCTAGCAATGAGTATGATTGGCATCACCCACATAATGAATAAAACAAGCAGCAAGGGAAACCAAGATATAAATATTTCAGCAATGTTATCCATTATAAATTCCTTTTTTAGCCTCTGATGAGCCCATAAATTTACCCATGCTTATGGTCTAACCATAACCAAATTCCTAAACCTATTCAATCAGTAAGCTAATTTTCATGACGGATAGTTTATAACTTGTTTATTTAAAACTATTACAGTGAGTTTTATTCACCAAGCCATCTTAATTTGGCCTCTTTCGCTATGTCATCAAATTCAGCTTGCGTGATGTTTCTGCTGGCTAAATCATTTTCAGCTGACCAAACGACTTTCTGATAGTCAAACTCTAAAGCGGCAAGAATATAACCAAGTTTTCTTTCAGTAATCGTGTTTTTATGAAAGTGATACATCGCTAATTGTTTATTCCACGACTCACCGTCTGGCGGCGGTGGCAATGTAAAATCAAGCGTAAGTAGTCTTTCATCTGATATTTTTAAACCGTTTGCTATTGACCCTTTAGCACACTCATAAAGCATATAATCAATTGAGTCTTGTAAGCCATAAAAGTGCCAATCATAACCGGCATTACAGCCTCCTACGATTTTTCCCTCTTTATCAGTAATATCAATTGCGCGTTCAGCACAACCTAAAAGGAAAACCAAAACAACAACCACTGTTAATACATTTCGATACATCAATGAACGCCTCTAAACACGTAATGTGCGCAACATGCGGCACATACATAGCTTGTTAAAATCAGAGTTGTAGCCAACACTATCAGCTGTGATATTCACGCTTTATTCTATTTCACGTTACTCTGACTTAATTAACCCAAAACTGAAGTGAAATAGTTAATTTTGTCACCCATTAAAAAGAAATATTATGCTATTTGCATAAAAATTTGGGTGAAACAATGTGTAGCGCAGCGAAACCGTGCAACTATTAGCACTACAATGTTTTTACAAAGTGATTAATGATCGATTTTTTAATTTCTGGGGCTGTATCTTGGCTGAAACCGTGACCAGTTTTATAAGAGTTATGAACTACTTTATGCTTAAAATGCTTATTTTTTAAATAAACCTCTATGTCTTTAGACATTTGAAAAGATGGCCAAACTTGATCACTTTCTGCTGAAATCAAAAGTATTGGACCGTTAATATTTTCAAATTTGAATATTGATTTATTTACCTGAGTTTTATTTTTTAATGCAACTCTAAACCTGTCGATTAACTTTGCATTTGAATCCAACTCTAGGCCTAAAGCTGGAATATCTTGGCCTTCAATTGTCCAAGCCGACTTCGGTATTGTTAGACCATGCCAAGCAACCTTACTTGGCGTTGTAACAACCACAGATTTAATACGGGAATCCATACTTGCTAATAAAAATGCAGCCTCTGAACCTCTAGAGCCACCAACCACACCAATTCTAGATGAGTCTATTAAAGGATGAGTTTCTAAATAGTCAACTGCATCAATGAAATATTCCATTGGTATTTGATCTAGCGTTTGAGAAATACCTTTTTCTTTAAAATAAGCTAGCCCTAATACAGCAACACCGTGAGGTGCGATCATTTCACCATTAGCATTACCAGTACCTAATCCGCCCTCAGAGCCACCAAAGGCAATTACTACAGGAAGTTTTTTCTCAGTTTTTGGTAAATATAAATTAGCAACTAAGTTTTTATACTCGACTTTATTCACCTCGTAATCATCATTCTCAGCTTTTAGTGAAAAAGAAATTAATGGAATAATGAGTAGTAATAATATGGATTTATGCACGCTGTTTCCTTGTAGTGCTAACAAGCCTAGATTAACTCGTTTTCAATTTATTATTATTGATGATTCAACCATAGCTGAGTTCCTATTTGGGTTCAATCGGTTATCGCTATTTCACGTAAAATATAAAAAGAGAATGTGCGGTTGTTTTAATAGCTGTTTTAGAGGGAATTACAGGTGCTTGATTGGCATATTTCGGCTAAAAAGGCTCCCCTTTTTAGTGCAGCCTATTTTTCAGCTTTGCTATTTATGAACATTGAAAGGAATAAATTTATTTTGGCATTTAAAATACAATAGCGACCTAACGACAGCCGCAAATATCACCGTTGCAGCCTTGCAATAGTGATTACCCATACAGAGATAAACCAACAATTGAATTAATACTCTAAAACCCCACTTCTTTATTATTGAAGATCACAAAGCAACATATTAGTTCTTACAACGAATAGAGAGGTTTTATGCAGGCCATTGAAAACAGACAATTTACTCTAGCATCGCGCCCACATGGCAAACCAACGAACGATAACTTTTCATTTAAAAAGGTGACTGTTCATGCCTTAAAACAAGGCGAAGTATTATTACGCACCATTTATTTATCGCTCGATCCCTACATGCGTGGTCGCATGAGCGATGCAAAATCATATGCTGATCCTGTAGCAATTGGTGAAGTGATGGTGGGTGCGACTGTGTGCCAAATCGAGCAATCAAATAACGATAAATTTGCAGTGGGTGATTGGGTGCTGGCCTATACAGGTTGGCAAGACTATGCCATTTCAGATGGTGAAGGCCTGATGCCGCTGGGTAAAAATCCAAGTAACCCTTCTTATGCACTTGGCATTATGGGCATGCCTGGTTTTACCGCTTATATGGGGCTACTTGATATTGGCGCTCCTAAAGAAGGGGAAACAGTGGTGGTTGCTGCTGCAACTGGGCCAGTCGGTGCCACTGTTGGGCAAATAGCTAAACTTAAAGGCTGTAAAGTTGTTGGTATTGCTGGCGGCAATGAAAAGTGCCAATACGCAGTTGATACGTTAGGGTTTGATGCCTGTATTGATCACCGCTGCGACAATTTTAATGAGCAATTAGCCAACGCTTGTGACGCCGGAATTGATGTTTATTATGAAAATGTAGGCGGAAAGGTGTTCAATGCCGTATTACCCTTACTAAATACAGCAGCTCGCGTACCGCTGTGCGGATTAGTATCGCAATATAACGCGACTGAGTTGCCACAGGGCCCAGATCGTATGGGGGCGCTAATGGGGCAAATACTTACTAAGCGTATAAAAATGCAAGGCTTCATTATTTTTGATGACTACGGCCATCGTTATGATGAATTTGCCACTGACATGCAAAAGTGGCTGAGTGAAGGAAAAATTCATTACCGCGAACATTTGGTCACTGGCTTTGAAAACACCCTCACTGCATTTAACGATATGATTGATGGCAAAAACTTCGGCAAAACCGTTGTACAAGTTAATCAACCACTTTAAATTTACCCTGCGCAGCAAGGGCTGCGCTTTTAAGGACAACCATGATTAAATTACACCACCTAAATAAGTCACGTTCTAAACGCATTATTTGGTTACTTGAAGAGCTAGAGGTCGATTACGAAATTGTTGCGTACCAGCGCAACAGTGACACTTTTTTAGCGCCTGATGAATTAAAAAACGTACATCAACTGGGTAAGTCACCGGTAATCGAAGACGACGGTTTAATTGTCACTGAGTCAGGCGCGATTACTGATTACCTCATTACTAAATACGGTAATGGCAAATTTGCGCCACAAGCGGGTACCGCTGACTATATTGACTATCAACAGTGGCTACACTTTGCAGAAAGCTCTGCCATTTTACCGCTTTTACTGAAAATGTTTGTACAAAAAGATGGCGCTAAAACACAGTTTTTAGAAGGCTACGCCGATGCAGAAACAGCCAAAGTAATTAGTTACTTTGATGACCGTTTAGCGGATAAACGCTACTTAGTAGGTGATACGCTGACAGGTGCCGATTTCATGATGTCGTTTATTGTTGAAATTGTGAAAAACTCAGGTCAATTAGGCCACTTTAAAAATCTAGTGAAATACGACGAGCAATTACACTCTCATGAAAAATTTCATACCACTGAAGAACTCGAGCAAAAATATGGATAATGCTTTCTAAGCATTTACAAAAGGGGCTGTAAAGCCCCTTTACGCTATATACTCAAACCACCTCAATCAACTAAACGGTAACCGACCGCAGGCTCTGTTAGTAAATGCTTTGGGCTAGCGGGGTTTTGTTCGAGCTTTTGTCTTAACTGGGCCATATGTACGCGCACATATTCAGGGCGATTAATATATTGCTCCCCCCATACATGGCTTAATATTGCATTATGAGTAAGCACTTTATCTTTATTTTGTAGCATCAACAGTAAAATTGCATACTCTTTTTTGGTCAGTTTAACTTCTTGCTGCGCAACTGTAACAGTATGCTTATGTGGGTTAACCTTAATACTGCCGCAAGTTAAAGCTAAGCGAGTATGTGTATTAGTGCGTAATAACACGCGAATTCGCGCCAGTAATTCATTAGCGCTAAAAGGTTTAGTTAAGTAATCATTAGCGCCATTATCAAGAGCGGTTACTTTTTCAACTTCGCCATCACGTGCTGACAGTACCAATACGGGTAATTGACTCCACTGCCTCAGTTCGAGTAACCAATCTTGACCATCCATATCTTGTAAGCCTAAATCCAATAATACTAAATCAAACTGTTGTTCACTTAAAAGCGCAAAACCATCCAGCCCTTTAGCCCTCACACTCACCTGATAACCGCTGGCAGCTAATAGGGTTTTAAGAAAGCTTTGCAACGGCGGCGAGTCTTCTAAAGCTAAAATATTAATCATTTAACTTACTCCATGCTAAGCAAGCGCTGGCAGTTTGTTGTTGGCCATTTATATCTAACATAAAGCTACCATGGTGAAATTTAGCCACTACATCACAGATCACACTACCTAAACCAACACCTTGATCAGTGCTGGTTAGCACAGGGCTTGGCAATTGATTGGTAACGCAAAGTTGGTAGTCAACTTGTTGTCCATGATGTTGATAACTAAAGGTAAGCTCTGCGTGACCATCACCATAGCGACTGGCGTTTTCAAGCATATTCGCCAAGGCAATTTCAAGCAAGGTGATATCCCCTTCGCAGTTGTCTTGTTCACCTATGTGGGTTGCTAGCTCAAAATCAAATAATAGCTGCTGGCGACGCGCTTGGGCTTCGCTGATCAAAGTTTGCAAGCTAATCGTTTGCCATTGCAAGTCTTCGCCCATCTTATTAACCCGACTAAGCTCCATAACTTTATCAAAATGTTCGTTAAGAATTTTACTCTGTTCATAAATATTATGCGCTTGCTCTGCGGCCATTGCCTCATTGAGCACAATGTTTTTATCCGCTAGCATGCTTGATGCCCCCATAATAGTCGCAAGCGGGGTTCGTAAATCATGTGACAGACTGCGTAATAAAGCATTTTTAGCACGCTCGAGTTCAGCTTGCACTGATATAGCAGCTGACTGTTGGCGTAGCTGCGTGTTCTCATGTGCCTGATATAGCACTGAAATTGAAGTATTTAAAAATGCACTTTTCGCCTCATCAAGTGGTTCTGAGGCTATAAAACCGCCCCAACGACTATCAACTTCACCGATCGCAAAGTAATGTGTTGATTGTGCATTTTGAGTCATTCTAGCTTGTTGCCAATCAAGTTCTATCTGTAAGTGTTGCTCAATTACCGCCTGGAAATAGTCGCGCTGATTGTCTACTTCATCGAGTCCATTTAATCCTTTAGCAAGCTCGTATAGGCAACTGGTGTTACTCGCATGATGTTTGATATCACTAATTTTACGCGTAAGCTGGCCTGCTAATTGGCTTATCACCAACCCCACTATCAGCATTACTGCAAAGGTCACAACATATTCAATATTTTCAATATGAAACGTGAAATACGGGCTAACAAAAAACCAATCAGTACAAGCCACACTGACTAGGGTGGTCATAGCCGCTACGCGACGATTACTGCGCAGTGCCACTAAAGTAACCCATAACAGTTGCAGCATTACAATGTCAGTAGTGGTAAACCAATCACGCACCGGAAAAATAGCCAACACAATCAGTATTGGCATGAGCACACTTGCAGCAGTTGCACTGAGGTATTGTTGTATCTTCATTATATCGCTCGGTAAAGGTTTACACCTTAGCTTACTGCGATTACTGGGTGGCGACTATAAAGTTTTTATAAAGATTTTTATCCTAAGTATTAAATCTTTATAAAGCTTAGCGCTGAGCCACTGACTTTTAATTTGCACAGCTTACACTCTGCTGGTCTTTTAATTTTATTGAGTAATGAACATGGCGCAGTTTGCAGTTATTGGTTTAGGGCGGTTTGGTGTCACTGCCTGTTTAGAGCTGGCTCATCACGGCCATAATGTTTGCGCTGCAGATATAAGTGACAGCACGGTAAATCATTATGCAAATCAACTTAGCTATACCGTCGTAATTGATGCCAGCGATGAAGCGCAATTAGCACGCCTTGATCTGGTCAGCTGCCAGGCAGTACTGGTTGCCATTGGCGAAAACATTGAAGCCAGTATTTTATGTGTATTACACCTTAAAAACCTAGGTGTAAAAGAAATTTGGGTAAAAGCCTGCACAAAAAGTCACCACCAAATTTTGAGTAAGTTGGGTGTCTCTCGAATTATTCACCCTGAGGAAGAAATGGGTGTACGCGTTGCACAAGCTCTAAATTATCCAATGGTGAATCAATATTTTGCCTTAACTCAAAGCACATTTATTGTAGAACTGGCGATTGATTTACACTTATCAGGGCGCACCATCGGCTGGTTATTAAAAGAACGTGGCAGCGATATTAAGCCACTGACTCTG
The DNA here is from genome assembly GCF_002723455.1 of Pseudoalteromonas sp. 3D05. Classification (GTDB taxonomy): domain Bacteria; phylum Pseudomonadota; class Gammaproteobacteria; order Enterobacterales; family Alteromonadaceae; genus Pseudoalteromonas. The sequence goes on from NZ_PDUS01000001.1 coordinate 201,697, forward strand.
CGCCGTGACGAAAACTTCAATACCGAATTAAACTTAGATACCGAGCTGCGCCATGGCGACAGTTTAGTGCTTTTAGGCTCAAAAACCTACCTAACCAAACTAGCCAAAAGGTTCAAAGCGCTATGATCAATTGGCAGGCAAATAGCTACCCCAAAACCTTTGTACAAGGTAGCCGCTATAAACAGCGCAAGTTAAATCCACCACTTATTCTAACCTGTGGTTTTATTGTTTTAATTATTATCGGCACCGGTTTATTACTGACTCCGCTTGCCAGCATACAGCCGCTAAGCTTGATGCAAGCTATGTTTACCGCCACTTCTGCGGTAACAGTTACAGGGCTGGTTGTCATTGATACTGCAAGTGCACTGACGGTATTTGGCCAAAGTGTGGTTATGGTGCTAATTCAAATTGGTGGTATTGGCTTTATGACAGTCGCGGTCATTTCACTGTTGAGCTTAGGCAAAACTTTGGGCTTACAACAGCGGTTACTAGCAAGTACAGCGCTTGATACTAACGACTTATCAGGTGTGATCAAAGTGGCTAAGTATGTGGTGGTGTATTCTTTAATTATCGAAAGCATCGCTTTTGTACTGCTTTGGGTTAGTTGGTTTGATGACTACGGCTTTTGGCAGGGCGCTTATCAAAGCCTATTTTATACCATTTCAGCCTTTAACAATGCTGGTTTTGCTTTGAGCTCTGATAGCCTTAGCCAGTTTCGTGGTGACTTGATGGTCAATTTAGTGATCACCGCATTGTTTATAATCGGCGGATTAGGCTTTACTGTGCTGATTGATATTTACCAGCAGCGCCGCTGGCAGAAGCTAGCAACCAATACCCGTATTGTGTTGCTTGCAACTTTAATCATCAATAGCTTAGCTTTTGTACTGATATTTTTATTTGAGTATTCAAACCCGTTAACACTGGCAAATTTACCTTTGAATGAGCAGCTTATCAGTGCATGGTTTCAAGCTGTAACCCCACGTACCGCTGGGTTTAATACGTTACCAATTGAATCGCTGACTACCGACTCAACATTATTCACTATGTTGCTAATGATGATTGGTGGCGGCTCTGTAAGTACAGCAAGCGGTATAAAATTGGGCACTTTTGTTATTTTATTATTAGCCATGTACAGCTACTTACGCCAACAAGCCACGGTGACTGTGTTTAACCGCCAGCTCAGTGACAAGCTAGTGATAAAAGCATTGAGTGTGATGATTTTATATATGTTTATCGCCTTCACCAGCATTATGATCATCGCACGTATTGAGCCACTCGCGGTAATGGATATTAGCTTTGAAGTAATTTCAGCTCTGAGTACCGTTGGTCTTTCAAGAGGCATCACAGGGGAGCTTGGGACTGCAAGCCAATGCTTGATTATATTATTAATGCTAATTGGCCGTGTTGGCCCACTAACGTTTGCGTATTGTTTTGCCAGACAAAAAAAGCAACCGCTAACTTACCCAGCCACATCAATACAAATTGGCTAACAACAATTTAAATACTTACCAAAGGGAAAAATGATACTAAAAGCTATATTCCTGCGATTTCACGCTCGGTTATGCACTCGTCTGAGGCCATTTCAAATTCGCGACATATAAGCGGGCGGTTTTCGTAGATTGAACACATTAAGGTATTGCGGTCTAGGGCTTGGCACCAGCCGTCATCCGCGCGCTTCATCACTTCACTGCCCCATTGGTCATAATCAATATAATGAAAAGGCACGCCGGTGTCTGTGAGTATTTGCACCTCTAGTTGGCAACAACACGCTTGGCAGTTACTGCATAAGACAGGCTCATTTTCAGTACTGACGACGATTGGGATCTGATTAGGTATGACGGTCTGGGGCATAGGTGCTTACTTTTAAGAATAAGCCCCTAGCATACCTGAGTGAGCCTATCGCGCCAGTAATTTTGCTTTTATTTCGCTGTAACGCTGCTGCTCACATAGACCAAAACCGCTGAGCTGACGTACCTTATTGCGCGCAAAAAGAGGAACGCTCATTCCGGCTAAAAAACGACATTGAGTTTCAATACCCACATCATGAATCCCCTTGGTTGCAAGGTGCGCGAGTAACTCATCTACTTTTTTATAGATTATCTCATCAGCCGCAAACTCATGTGCTAATGAATACTCAAGTGTGACCGCCTGCCCACGACACACAGAGCAATGTCCGCATTGCTCTGGCGCCTGATGGTCGTCAAAATAACGCGCTAAGTTATAACTTAGGCAACTTTTGAGTTCAAAAAAGCGGATCAATGCTGCAATTCGTTTTATTTCGGCCTGCTCTTTATCTACAAAATAATCATGCAGTTGTTTTGCTAATTCAGGGTTACTAATAACCTCGTCATGTACTTGGTACACTTGGGTAATGCGCTTTGTTTCAAGCGTAATTAAATTCTTCTCGGCCAAGTAATCAAGGGCTGCAACAACGCGTTTGCGATCCACTTGAGCCGCTTGTGTTAGGCTATCGAAATTAAGCGTTCCCCATATTTTTTTAAACTGGGTGTGACTAAATATTTGGTTTAAAAACGCTTGCCTATCGGCATCAAACTGCGCAAGTAGCTGTGACTTATCAACTAAAAATTTATATTTAAAGTCAGCGTAATAGGCATAGAGCGGAGTTATCGCACCTTGTATTTCCAATTGCACTAATAAAGTTTTAAGCGCTAACTGGCGAATATTACTATCACTAGAGAGGCTATACTCTTGCATTTCCCATTGTTGATTCGCACTCGTATGCTGGCGAATATCATTTATCACATGCTCAATACCATTAAGCTCTGGGGTATCACCGTAAACAAAATTTTCAACCGTGTTCAAACCATCTAAATTAGCTAAGGTAAAACATTGCGACGGCTGCCCATCTCGCCCCGCACGACCAATTTCTTGGCTGTAGTTTTCAATCGATTTAGGTAAGTCATAATGAATAACAAAACGGATATCTGATTTATCAACGCCCATACCAAACGCAATAGTAGCTACAACTACGTTAATTTTACCCGCCATAAAATCATCTTGAATGCTATAGCGTAAAGTATCTTCTAACCCCGCATGGTACGCAACAGCCTGCAAGCCTTGCTGGCTAAGTGTATTAGCAACTTGTTCTGCACTTTGCTGTAAAGTGACATACACTATGCCGGGCCCACTTTGCTGCCTTACAATATCGCCCAGTATTGTGTCTTTATCGGCACTTTTAACACTCAACACTGATAGGTCTAAATTACTGCGATAAAACCCAGTCTGCACAATGCACTCAGGGGCGATAGCAAAGCGTTCGCTCATATCGCGTTTTACTTTTTTTGTTGCCGTGGCTGTTAATAACAATACCAAAGGGATATTTAACTCTTCGCGGTAGCGCGGTAACTTTAAATAATCAGGCCTAAAATTATGGCCCCACTCAGAGATACAGTGCGCTTCATCTACCACCAGCATCGAAATAGCGACTTGATTAATAAACTCACGGAAACGCTCATTTTTAAAGCGCTCAACCGACACCATCAGTATTTTAACTTTACCAGCGCGTACATCGCTCATCACGGTGTGGCTTTGCTCACTACTTTGGCTAGAATCTAAACTGGCGGCATAAATCCCTTTATTATTTAAAAAGCTGATTTGATCTTTCATCAAGGCTAATAAAGGCGATACCACCAAGGTTAGATTCGGTAAATGCAAAGCGGTTAATTGATAGCACAAAGACTTACCTGAGCCTGTAGGAAAAATAGCTAACGATGATTGATTATTTAACAGTTGTTCTATCGTTTGTTGCTGACCTGGGCGAAATTGATTAAAACCAAAGTGCTGTTCAAGTGTACCGTGCAATGAAGCCGTCATATTATCCCTTTGCTTTAAATTCCCTAATAAAGGAAATAGTAGCCGTAAATTTAACAAGCTGCCATGTTACCTTTTTTGCCGCTTGATTTCTTTGCTTTATACCCAAATCACCTCAAGCTGCGAGTTTCAGTTGGAATTAAAAGCGATTTAGGCAAGGCATTGATTTGCAAATAATAGTGGTTCTATTGTTAAAATCAATAACGCAGTATAAATCGCTTTTAAACCAACCCGTTGGGCGTTTCACAGGAACTTGCTCTCATCGTTGTTGCTTCTTAAAAGGGAGTGCCATTCCTGCAAAGTAACGCCTTGATATTAAGCCCCTGTGAAACGCTGAATTCTGCATCTTGAGGTAATTTGGGTATATTACTGACAAACCTGTTTAAAAGGCGCACAATAAGCCCGTTGCCAAGGTATTGCCCTAATGGGCGCTATACCTAAGTAGTTTGCCCAGACTATTTAGGTATTCTACTTTTTGAGGGCAACGTAATGATAACAACACATCCTAAAATCGTGATTATCGGTGGGGGCGCTGGCGGCTTAGAGCTTGCAACCCAATTAGGACACAAACTAGGGAAGAAAAAACACGCTGATATTTTACTCATAGATAAAAACCGCACACACATATGGAAACCGTTACTTCACGAAGTAGCTACGGGCTCTATTGATGCAGATTTAGATGGCGTTGTTTACTCAGCCCATGCAGCTAAACACCATTATCAATTTCAATTAGGCAGTTTTTGCGGCTTAAATAACACCACAAAAACCCTTACCTTAAGCCCATTACATGATGAGCTTGGTCATCAAATACTACCCCAGCGCACCGTTCACTATGATTACCTGGTTATTGCCATCGGCAGCGTTAGTAACGATTTCAACACCCCTGGTATCAAAGAACATTGCTTCTACCTTGATTCAAACCAACAAGCTGAACGCTTTCAACATGCCCTGCTCGATAACTTTACCCGCTTACACCAAGATGAAGACCCACAACATGCGTTAACCATCGCTATTGTCGGCGGCGGCGCAACGGGGGTCGAACTTTCGGCAGAGCTATATCATGTATCAGATTTATTAAAAATCTATGGTCTTACCAACATGACAGCCAAGCGATTACATATACACCTCATTGAAGCCGGGCCGCGCATATTGCCCGCGCTCTCTGAGCGTATTGCAAATTCAGCAAAGCGAGAGTTACTAAAATTAGGCGTGACTGTACGAGAAAGTACCCAAGTTAAACAAGCGAATGAGCAAGGCTTTATTACCCAAGATGACCAGCAAATCAGTGCTGATATCATGCTCTGGGCTGCCGGTGTGAAAGCGCCTGACTTTATTAAAGAACTCGGTATATTTGAGCTAACCCGCAATAACCAAATTAAGGTAAATGATTACCTGCAAAGTAACGCTGATGAGCACATTTATGTATTAGGCGATTGCTGTGCGTTTACTCAACAAGACGGGCAACAAGTGCCACCGCGGGCCCAATCAGCTCACCAAATGGCGCAATGTATTGAAAAGAATCTCATCGCAACGCTACGCCAACAACCACTGAAAAAATTTGAATACAACGACCATGGTTCATTAGTAAACCTCTCACGTTACAGCACAGTAGGCAGCTTGATGGGCAACCTCACTAGTAACAGCTTTTTCATTGAAGGACGTATTGCACGGTTCATGTATATTTCGCTTTATCGTATGCATCAGCGTGCTATACACGGCAGTGCCAAAACATTTGCTTTGTGGATCAGCGAAAAAGTCTTGCGTGTTGTTAGACCAAAAATGAAGCTGCATTGATGCTACATTAACTTTTTACCCCTTTTGCCTTACTTACCGCAGCTAATTATGTGCGGTAAGTTAATCACAGTAAAAGGACGTTCTGCAGTATTTTTGTTTCTAAATCAGTACTATAACTATCAACGTTAAATAGCGAATAACAAGCATGACAGCTGTGTTTTTGATAGAGTATATACTTTAGGGTCTGTTGACCTTTACGGATTAAAATTTGTTCAAACTAGGAGCGATTTAATCGCGGCGCGAGGTTTGTAACCTAGTGGGCTAAGTCAAAACCGAGCAAAGCTACCGCGTCCTGCTAACGCCCCTTACCTACATCCATGTAGGTAACAAAGAGTAAATCGCCCCTAGGCAGAACCCGAAGGGCAGCGCCTGTTTGGCATTGATGCTGCGTTATCACCTATTTATGGGGAACAACCACACTACATAGGTGCAGCCTTGCCTAAATACCAAACAGACTGCTGCAAATTTAACCTTGAAAGGTCAACAGACCCTAATAAATTTATATGTGTTTTTTGCATTTAAACACGCTTTTTAAAAAGCCCTAAAACACATTATTTAGCATTGTTAGTCAGTGCGTTAAATTAACTTAATTAAAAATAACGGCGTAGTAAAGAATCTACTTTTACCTTTTAAAAGTAAGCAACCTTGTCTACACTTAAATGTGTGGTGTAACAAACACTTATTAATAGATTTAAATAAAATCACTTTAAGTGCATGAAATGCTATCGAAACAAAATACTGTAATAAAAATACAATTTGAAGACTTTAAGGTGAGATAATGAGCTCTAAACCAGCTAACTGTGAAAAGTTAACTTGTAACCAATGTGCAGATGAAGACCAATTAGATTTTGATTTTACAATGGCTTTTCAACCGATTGTAGATTGCGACCGTCGCCGTGTATTTGGTTATGAAGCGCTGGTACGCGGCGTTAACAACGAGTCAGCTTACAGTGTTATTTCTCAAGTAAATGAGCACAATAGGTATACCTTTGACCAACAATGTCGTATTAGAGCCATCGCCTTAGCAGCAAAGCTTAAGTTAGACTCTGTATTAAGTATAAACTTTTTACCCAACGCAATTTATAAACCTGAGCGCTGTATTCGTACAACGTTGGAAGCGGCAAAAAAATATAACTTCCCAACCAATAAAATCATGTTTGAGTTCACCGAAGTCGAAAAAATTGACGACACCCAACATATAAAACGTGTTGTTGAGTATTATCAATCGCTGGGCTTTACAACTGCCACTGATGATTTTGGCTCAGGGTATTCGGGATTAAATTTATTGGCAGACTTTCAAACTGACATTGTTAAATTTGACATGGAGCTCATTCGTAATATTCACTTGAGCAAAGCACGCCAATTAATAGTAAAACACAATATTGCCATGCTCAAAGAAATGAACATCACACCGCTTGCTGAAGGTATTGAAACTATAGAAGAGTATCAATGGCTTCACAATGCAGGCATAAGCTTGATGCAAGGGTACTTATTTGCAAAACCGGGGTTTGAGTCGCTGCCCGAGGTGAACTTTTCTCCGCTGGATTCTCTTTAACCCCCAGCACTCATATTCACAGTGGCTAAAAAGTGAATTGTTTTTTAATAAAATTAGCAATCACATTGATCGATTCGTTTTTAACCTGCGTAATGGTATGTGAAGGGTATGGAAGTGGGCACCGCGGTGTCGCACAATTTAGTCACCTTCACCATAATTGTATTTTTAGCACAGATATAAAAGCGTATTGTTAAGCCCAATACGCTTTTTTCTTTTTTCCTCTAGAAAACTTTTATTATTAAGTAGTTGTTCAGATTAATTTCGTTAATGTACCCACTCACTCCTGTTGATACCCCTAACGACATGTTTGTTGTTTAAGCAGTTTAACCAGCTCATCTTAGAGCTGGTTTTTTTTTGCCTAGTTACTCATAAGTAGTCATGTTAAAGTTCGCATAATTTGCTGGGTATCACGTTTGTACCCATTGTTGGTTTGAATTTAATTACTAGGCAGCACTATGCGTCATTACTTTATACTTATAACACTTCTTTTTGTATTTGTTTGCTCATTGCATAGCAATGCAGAAGAACCACGCCCTGCCCCAACAGAGCAACAACAAGAGCAAGCGTTAGCACAAGTGCAAAAACCGATGTTTCAGCCACTGATGGAGCGCTACATTCTTGATGAACTCAAAGCCGTGCGTCAAGACCAACAAAAGCTTCGCGAAGATGTGACAAAACAAGTGACTCACGCGCAGCTGGATACCGCAGATAGAGCACTCACATACACAACGGATACAATTAACAATGTATTTTTTATTATTACCGCAACTGCATCTATTTTAGTGCTCGTAGGTTGGAACTCGTTGCGCGATGTTAAAAATAAAGTAGAAGATATTGTAAATACGCGTGTAAGCGTTATAACCAATGAATACGAAGCGCGCTTAAACACCTTTGAAGAAAAGCTGCGTGAACGCTCTGAAGAAATACTGAAAAACCAAGAAAAAATATCCGTTACTAATGAGGTTCATTCATTATGGATGCGTGCGAATTTAGAAAGCGACGTATCAAATAAAATCGAAATATTTGATGAGATCCTTAATCGTAAACCAGAAGATGTTGAGGCAATTGCATACAAAGCTGATGCTTTATTAGAACTAAACGAAACAAAGCAAGCAATTGAGTTGTGTAATCAAGCAATTGATATCGACAGTGACTACGGCTACGCCTATTGGCAACGAGCTTGTGCGTATGCGCTTACTCACAAACATGCTGATGCATTAGCAGACATTAAAATGGCGCTGGATTACTCACCTAACTTACGCAACGAGCTATTGCATGAGAGTGCATTTGCAAGCTTGCACGACAATACAAGCTTTAACATTATTTTATCAGGTGAAAAAGTTTAACGGTTTAGAAATCGTTCAATAGCCTCAGTGAGCAGTTCATCGAGCTGCTCTTCAAAAACATCAATACTTGTTTTAAAGTGACCTAAATACGCTTGAGCTTGCTGCTCTGAAAGTGATTTTTGATTAATGCTGTACTGGCGTTCTGGCTTTGTTTTGTCAAAGCGTGGTACAAAATGGTAGCCGGCAAAATAAGGCGGAGTAATTTGCTGATTCGCGTATTCACAAAAACGCTCAATAGTGTCTGCACCGGTAGGACCTAAACAACCCGGCTCAACACGATAAAGTAAACGCAGCTTTTTATCATCCGCTAATTCCATGCCCTTACTCCTATACTTTGTAATTATGTGGTAAAGCACAAACTAAAAATCATTTAGTTTGGTTGTTCTTATCTAAAAAATAATACTTTGGTTACTTTGCCGTTTTCGACTTTGTAACTTGATACAAACTCAGAGCGCTTATCAACAATGTTTGGATCCTTTGTGCAGGTCTCTGAGAGTTCATGGTCTATTACAATATTACCAGTCACTATACGTTTAATTGGTGATGACTTAACACATTTTAACTTTTTAAACATAATGCCATAACGGGCAATTAGCTTTTCTTTACCTTTAAATAGCAGCTCATTGGGAAACACATAAAACTCAACATCCTCTGAGTACATACTGACAAATGCATCAATATTGCGCGCGTTATATGCCTTAATTAACTTTTCAACAACCGCTAATGCCTCTCGAGATTGCTTAGCTTTCTCTTGCTGTTTTAAGGTAAGAGCCTCTTTGGCTTTTTCAACAGCTTGTACTGCTTTTTCAATGGCTTGTTCTTTTTCTTCCTTAGTTTTTGGTGCATCAACAGGTTTGACTTCTTGCGTTCCTAACACCTTACTGCTATCTACAACATCAACCATATTCGCCGTACTTGGGTCGCTTACAATAGGTTGCGTCGGCTCAATATCAGCTTCTACTGCCTCTACGACTGCTTTTTTTTCTGGTGTTAAGGTAATAACGGCAGGACTATCTTCTAACGCTTTTTGCTGTACAACGGCGTCGCTCTTTTTAATCTCAGTCTTTTTTTGAGGCGCTTTATTAGGCTGCTCTGAACTTTGCTCTGCCTCAACGGCTAATAATGACCCTGAAGAGAGTAAACTGATTGCAAAAAATAACGATTTCATACTGTTCCTGAATAATTGAAGAAACAATAAAATAGCAAAAATTGTGCCTTCAAGATAGTAGTTATCGCCAGGCAAGCAATTTACCAATATTGCTCAACGGTTATATTCCCTGGTTCTTTGCGGCGGTTTCGACTGTAGCCTTGTTCAATCAGCAGTGTTGTTGTGTCTTTCACCATGTCGGGATTACCGCAAATCATAAACTGCGCGCTATGCGGCGTTGGTACTAACTCAACATGTGAAAACAACGTCTGAGCCTTAACGTGATCAGTGATCCGACCGTGCAACCCCATATCGGGATGTTCACGGCTCACCACAGGTACATACTTTAATCCTGCGTGTTTTTGCTGCAATGCAGCAATCGTATTTCGATAACTTAAATCGCTGTTCAACCGCACTCCATGCACTAAAGTTACTTGCTTAAATTGCTGCCATACATCACCTTGCTCAAGCATCGACAAGAAAGGACCTATCGCAGTACCTGTACTGAGCATCCATAACTGTTCGCTTTGCGGGACTTCATCTAAGGTAAAGAACCCACTTGCGCGACGCTCTATCATCACCGTATCACCTGGTTGAAGCTTGGCTAATTGTTGCAATAGCAAACCATCTTGAACGTTAATTAAGTAAAACTCTAAATCTGCCGAACTCGGTGCATTTACATAAGAGTAGGCACGCGCAATGCGTTTATCACCTTGCATCATCGACAGCTTAGTAAACTGCCCTGCCTTAAAAGGCTCAACGTCGGCATTAACAATTAAGCTAAATAAGGAATCACTGTACCAAACAACATCTTTGACGCGTGCATCAACCCAATTAGACATAACAATCCCCTTCGGCATAGAATTTAAAGTGTTTTGCGTTATGTAACAGTGGCAAGGGAATAGAATGGTGTCAATTTTAACCAACCAGAACTTAAAATAAACCCCGCCTTAGTAACCCACATGCGGTGCTAACGCCGCCTACAACTCTCAGATCAATATTTTACTAAGCTAAGAAAAACGTTTAATTAAGGGCTTGCAACCGTTCAGAATACATAAAGTAACACAAATGCGAATCACTCACTTTTACGCACCTTAATAATGTAGTATCCTCTGCCTCCATTCTTTCACTCGGGTCAAAGGATTACCTATGTATGCCCAACCAGTAAATAAAGTGCCAACTCGTAACCCATTACTTAAGCTTAAAATGGCCTGCAAAGCCAATGTTTATGCATTGTGTGTAGTTGCTCGCTTTAGCGCAGCCATTGTTGGTGGCTATATTTTCACTGCTGTATTTACTTCACTATTGAGCCTCATTTTACCGCTAAAAAAATCCGATGCAGTGCTTTTGAGTATTAGCCTGACAATTTTAGTTTATAGCTGTGTGTTTATTTGGGCGTTTGCGGTTAAGTCTTTAAAAACCATTTGGATCACTATTTTACTAACATCATCAGCATGCGGATTGAGCATTGCCTTACTAAAGGGTTGGTTATGAAAGAGAGTTTTTTCCGTTCAATGACATGGATGCATACTTGGGTCGGGTTGCTAGTATGCTGGTTACTGTATTTAATATTTTTTGCTGGCACTATAAGCTTTTTTCGTGACGAAGTTACCTTATGGAATCAACCCGCACTGCATAGCATTCAAGCGCCACAGGAGCGTATTGCACAACAACGAGAGCAAATTATTGCAGGTGTTGATTATTTAAAAGCAACCGCACCAGAGTCAGGTCGTTGGGGTATTTATTTACCTACAGAGCGAGAGCCACAACTTAATTATGCCTACGAAAAGCCACGCCCAGAAGGCAAGCGTTTTGGCGGTTGGCAAGACCATTATATAAATCCAACAACCGGTGACTCATTACAACAACCCAGAGAAACCAAAGGCGGTAACTTTTTTTACCGGCTGCATTTTGACCTACATTATATCGATGTTAGAACAGCGCGTTGGATAGTCTGCTTTGCTAGCTTATTTATGTTGGTGGCGCTGATTTCAGGTGTTGTTATTCACAAGCGTATTTTTAAAGATATGTTTAGCTTTAGAAAAAACAAAGGCAGCCGCAGTTGGCTTGATGGCCACAACGTGTCGTCAGTATTAGCGTTACCTTTTCATATCATGATAACGTATACTGGTTTAATAACATTAATATTTATGTTGTTTCCATACCCTGCTATGACCGCTTATGATGACGGAGTTCGGGGCTTATTTAACGACGTTACTCCAACGAACGTACGTACTAAATCAAGTGATGTAGCAGCCCCATTAACGCCAATTGATAGTGTGTTAGATCAAATTTATACTAACTGGCCTAATGCAGACCTTACTCGATTCTCAATTAAAGACCCAAATAAAACGTCTGCAACAATAACCGTACGTGCCTCAACAGGCACACTCGTTCGCGACCAAACCCCGACCATGCTTTTTAATGGTGTTGATGGCAGCTTAATTGCAAAAAGCGTTGATGAATATAGCAGTACAGAAGTGTTTTATGATTCACTCACCGCTTTGCACACCGGACGTTTAGCAAACCCGTTACTGCGTTGGCTATACTTTTTATGCGGTATTGCTGGCTGCATTATGATAGCAACAGGCTGTATTATGTGGGCGAAGCGTATCCGCGAGCGGATGAAGAAAGACCAAAAAGCATCGTTTGGGCTCAAACTTGTTGAAGGTTTAAACCTTGCCACACTTATGGGCTTACCGTTGGCAACTTGTGCCTTCTTTATTGCTAACCGATTGTTACCACTTAGCTTAACCCAGCGAGCCGACAAAGAAATACTGGCGTTCTTTATTGCGTGGCTAGCTGTTGCTTTGTTTAGTCTTTTTAAACGAGCAAAAATGCAGTGGTATTTGTTAGCGTGGGTCAATGCAGTGGCTTGTATTAGCGTGCCGCTGATCAACGCACTCACCACCAAAGGCAATATTGTTAGTTATTTACTTAACTCACAATGGGCATTGTTTAGTTTTGATTTAGTGTGCTTAGTGTGCGCCCTGCTATTTGCACTACAAGCCAAAAAATTACGTACTCAACTGCACACACCCACGCCAACAACACGTTCAAATCACGTAACTAAAAACAGCCTTGTGGAGCAAAAAGCATGACCGAACTTTTGCAATTTAGCCTGTGTTTGCTGGCATTTAACTGTTTTGCGCTAGCAAAATTTAATCATTACCGTGACGTATTTAAAGCACGACCAAGCCAAAAGCAAAGTCAGCAGTTTTTGATCGCTGCCTGGATCAGTATTTTACTAAGTTTATTGCTGTGTGTGATAAAGCATCAAGGATATGGTGGACTACTATTTTGCGGCTATATGGCCTTAAGTGTTTTATTATTAATGATTTTTTATAGCTTTAAGCCTTCATGGGTAAAACACATGAGTGTACTCAATGTTGTTTTATTACTGCTAAGTGGCAGCTATTTTGTCGTTTATTAGGCTTAGTTAGTAAAAATGTGATCTGAACAAAACACAGGTCTTTATTACCGCTAATCGAGAAAAAAAAGGCAAGCTAAAAAGCTTGCCTGTATATCCAATAAACTGGTTATAAATTAGGGGATACGCATGTCAACATCAAGGTAATTAGACCTTAAATGGTAGGGTTAGAATCATAAACCTTAACCATTGCAGTTTTATGACAACCTACAAGTGCATGACATAAAACCCTTTGTTAGCGTGTATGCGCAACCCAAATAAGTGAATTGGTGTCAAAACCATGCTTTTTAGCCGTGGCAACAAAATCATCTTTAACAGCTTGGCTAACCGTAGGCGTACGCGATAACAACCACAAATAATCAGTGTTAAAACCAGATACAAACGCATACTGATAATCTTGTTGGTCCATTTTAAACACCACGTAAGAGCTATAAAACGGGCCAAAAAATGACACCTCCAAGTGCCCCACATCACTGGCACCGACAAACTTAGCCTTACCCTGTGCCTCGCTCCATTGACCTTCTTCGTCATTAAACCCTTTATTTATCACTTTAACAGAGCCATCGTCATTTAAGCTGTAAGTGGCCGTTACATTAGATAAGCCACGCTCAAAAGAGTGATCTAATCGGGCAACTTCATACCAGGTTCCTTGGTAACGCGTGAGAGAAAAATCATCAACAGGTTTTACGCCGTCAGGCAAGCCACTGCAACCAACAACAAACACACTACACAGCGTGATAAGCGCGGCCAAAAGGAATTTATTCATTAAGCTATATCCTTATCATTAAAAGAACCATTATCTTAGCGGCTTTTAAGCAAAGTTTAACGTATTTAATGGTAAAAAAATCAGTAAATACTGGTTGTTGATGAACGGGTAGGTTAGGATCAATTTTTTACTAACAAGATGTATAAATAAATGAAGATTTGGGTTGATGCTGACGCCTGTCCTGTGGTGATCAAAGACATTTTATTTCGTGCCGCCGATCGTACACACACCGACACTATTTTAGTCGCTAACCACGCTATGCGCATACCGCCCTCTAAATACATTAGCCGCGTGCAAGTATCATCGGGGTTTGATGTAGCTGATGATGAAATAGTAAAACGTGTATCAGCCAACGATTTAGTTATCACCGGTGACATTCCCCTGGCTGCTGAAGTCATTGAAAAAGGCGCACAAGCACTGAATCCTCGAGGTGAGCTATACACCTCAGAAAACATTCGCTCATTACTTAATGTACGTGACTTTATGGATACCATGCGTTCAAGTGGCGTAGAAATGAACGGCGGTCCACCACCACTTAGCCAAACTGACCGACAAAACTTTGCCAACAACCTCGACCGTATTTTAGCGCAAAATAAATGATAAACACTGCGACTAACCTAGGCATAGGTGATCCACATTTTAACGTGGCGGTTTACATTGCTAAAGCGCCACCTATGCCAGAATACCAAGATTTAGCAAACCTCACCCCACTAAACAAAGGCCAAATTAACACCATAAACCAAGCCTGTGGGAATGGTTGGCGCAAAGTATTTAATGTGTATGCCAAAGTGTTGTTTGCACTGCCCAGCGAACATTACAGCTTTGCCAAACAAGCCGCTACGTGGCAAATCTATCGCGATGAATTGCTATTGCAAGCAAACAGTAAAACCGCTCTATTATTTAGCCCGCCTCAATTAAACAACAATAACACTTTGCATATCATTGCAGGGCGCACCCATGCTAAAAACCTTATAAACCAAGGTTTACTAAATATAACGTTAGATTGGCTTGATGACGAGTTTGCTATTAATGAGCAACACAAAGTCATTGTTTGCCCATACTTTGATTACCGACAATTAAGTAATATAAAAATAGCCCGATTAAGCCAATTAGTAGCTAATTGCGCAAAGAGTGGCTAACCTTAAAATCAACTAACTTTAAAACTACGTTTACTATGAAAGTACTTGTTGTTGATGATATGCCACTTATGCGACACGTGTTAATCAACATGTTGCGCAAACTAAATTTTGAGCACATTACTGAGGCTACAGATGGAAAACAAGCCTTAGCATTAATGCAAAAACAAGCGTTTGATTTAGTAATAACAGACTTACATATGCCTAAAATGGATGGTAAAACGTTATTAACCCGAATTCGCGAAGACCTAATTTTAAGTGATACCCCAGTGTTGATGGTCACCTGCGAAGACAACAAAAAATCAATTAAAGAAATCATCGCAGCTAAAGTCACTGGTTTTATCATTAAACCGTTTAATCTAAACACGTTAGAAAATCAGTTAAAAAAAATAAACAAAGTACCAGAGCCTAAGCCAGATTGTTGACATAACGCACGGCAAAAAAGCGTCATAATCTTGTTATCGGTATATAACATAAAAAAAATAAGGTATGCTATTTTTTAAGCACTTTATGAGGGAACGAATTTCTGTTGGTCAAATTACGCCAGTATTTAGCAAACTTATGCGCTGTGATGCTACTTTGTATAAGCTACAGTGGCGATGCTGTGCCTTCTTTTGCAGCGAGCAAAGTAAACACCATTGAAATTAGCGCAGGCGAATGGCCTCCTTTTTTAAGTGAATCACTGCCTGAGCAAGGTGTAATTGCCCACCTTATTCGCGATGTATTTGCACAAGCCAACATTAAAGTAAACTTTACCTTTTTACCGTGGGGGCGTGCCTACCACGACACGCAAAAACAAAAATACGCCGCCACAGCCGTGTGGATGTTTGAAAAAGAACGCACCAACCATTTTTTGTTCAGTGACGCTGTGCTCAATGAGCGGTTTGTGTTTTTTCACCTACAAAGCCGTCCTTTTGATTGGCAATCGGTCAATGATTTAAAAGGCCTGATTCTTGGGGGTGGCCTTGCCTATAGCTATGGCGCTGAGTTCGATAAAGCACTCGAAGATGAAATATTTGAAATCTCACGCGTGAACAGTAGCGTGCAAAACTTTAAACGCCTCTCGATGAACAGAATCGACGTTTTCGCCGAGGAGCAAAGCGTGGGTTATCATGTTTTAAACAACGAACTTGCTGATATTGCAAATACAATAACCCATCACCCAAAGCCACTGTTAATCAATCAAAGCTTTTTACTGTTCCCTAAAGACGGGGAGAAAAGCCAACAGCTGTTAACTATTTTTAACCAGCAATTAGCCCAATTTAAAAAGGATGGTCGCTACCAAAGCTATTTTAATGGCCTTGACAGAGGGGACTATCGCCCCGCTCAAACGCAAAGTGATGACGAGCCTTAGATTACTTACAAAATAGGCACAAATTCAGCTTTAGTATTAACGTGATTTTTGCTCCAATTATTAAAGGCTTCTTCGTACCGTGGGTAGTAATCTATTAGCGTATGAATAACCTGTTCAGCGCTCAACTTAATACACACATTAGTCGCTTCGTGTTGCAGTAATGCTTTTAACACCTGCTTACCCCGGCTGCTTTGCATTAAAAACCCAACCCACAACGCCGAGCTTCTATACATTCGTAATGTATCTGCGCCCTGCCAGCTTTCTTCAGAATCAATTAACACCGACAACATAAACAGGCGCTCTTTAAAATATCGGCTGGGTACGTTAATGACTTTCTCACTATCAAAGTAAAGTGTATTTTCAAATACTTCGGCGAGTCCCTCGTTTAACCACTTTGGCATCCTGCCAATCAGCCGATAATTAAATACATGCATTGCTTCATGCACGGCGGTTGTTAAGCTTTGCTCAGGGTAACGGCTGTTATATTTAACAAAAGCCGTGTTACTCGCGCCAAAATAAACACCAATATTGGTGGAGGAAGAGGAGCCAAACTGCGATATGTAATCCCGATAATAACGCGGTGGCAATACCACTAAGTTAATTTTATAGGGCATAGGAGCACTCACTTGAAAGAAACGCCGATATTGAGTGTAAGCAGTACTTAAACGCGTTTTTAAGGTTTGATGGTAATCATCGCTCAACTTAGGGGTAATTAAATTAACCGTCGCATAATTACTTAGCCTAAATTGTGATTTTTCAAACTCGAGGTTGTCATCCAATAACGATAAACGCTCTTTGGCATCAGCCGCGGCCTCTTTGTCGTGCCAATTTAATTGGCATGAGTCTTCTACTTCGGGTTCTTTGGGTTTTGCTTTTTTATATACCGGGGCCGCAGGCGCTGGCCGTTCGACAAGGCGTTGCGCTTTAACACGCTTGATTGGTTGTTCGGCAGGTTTTTCGACCACTTGCATTGAGGTTTGCACAGGGTTAAACCACTGCATTACAGCATCCACCCAGCCTAAGCGAACAGCTGCAAAACCTAGCAATACAACGATAATTACGCGGGTTGGAAACGACGACGGCTTTTGCTGCATTACTCACCTCAAAAAGTAAAAAATCAGTGTAGCGACTTTAGCCATAATAAAGAACAATTAAGAGGTCTAAACAGTTTATATAGTATAAATAGTATAAATAATCCCTATGCCATCACAATGTTGTTAAAGCCAGCCTAATGGCGACTGGCTAGGTTGACAGCTTAACTTGCCACTAACGTGGATTTTATTTCATCAAAAATACTGGCATCGTCTACTGTTGAGGGCACGTTGAGTTCTTCGCCATCCACCAGCTGGCGTAAGTTTTTACGTAATATTTTGCCCGATCGTGTTTTGGGTAATCGTGCAACATGTACAATGGTTTTTAAACAGGCAATCGCCCCTATTTGCTCTCTTACCAGCGTAACGAGCTGCTGCTCAACAAGGCAGGCTTCATCGGTGTAATCGTCTTTTAATACGATCATCGCCATGGGTAGCTGGCCTTTGAGTGAATCGTTTACACCAAATACCGCGCATTCAGCAACGGCATCGTGAGAAGCAACAATTTCCTCCATTTCACCAGTTGATAAACGATGCCCAGCCACATTAATTACATCGTCTGTGCGGCCCATAATAAACAAGTAGCCGTCGTCGTCGATATAACCGCCATCACCTGACAAGTAGTAACCGGGGTATTCATTTAAGTAACCCGCTTTAAAACGTTCGTCATTTTGCCAAATAGAGGGTAAACAACCTGGTGGCAGAGGCAGTTTAATCACCACGGCACCACTTTCGTTGGGGGCACATTGCTCGCCTTCCATATTTAATATTTGCACATCAAACCCCGGCGTTGGCACTGTGGCACTGCCGGGTTTTGTTTCAAGGATTTCTATACCAATAGGGTTACAGGCAATGGCCCAGCCGGTTTCGGTTTGCCACCAATGATCAAGCACGGGCAACTGTGTATGCTCTTTAAGCCAGTTATAGGTAGGAGGATCTAATCGTTCACCCGCCAAAAATAACCGTTTTAATGATGAGGTATCGTATTGCTTAAAGCCCAGCGCTTTTGGGTCTTCTTTTTTGATGGCTCTAAATGCAGTGGGCGCGCTAAATAAGGCATTTACTTTATACTCAGCCACGACCCGCCAAAAGGCACTGGCATCAGGCGTGCGCACTGGTTTTCCTTCATACAGCACCGTCGTGCAACGATAAATCAGCGGGGCATACACAATATACGAATGCCCGACAACCCAACCAATATCAGAGGCCGCCCAAAATACTTCACCGGGCTTCATGCCGTAGACGGTTTCCATGCTGTAATGCATAGCCACTGCATGACCGGCATTTTCTCTTACCACCCCTTTTGGTGTGCCCGTAGTACCAGAGGTATACAAAATGTATAACGGGTGATCTCCTTGCAAGGCAACAGGGGCAACGGGCTGGGCTGTTTGCATTGCCTCTGCCCAATTAATATCACGCCCAGGTATAAGCTTGGCCGTAACGTACTCACGCTGATGAATAACACAGTGGTCAATTTTATGGCTTGCAAGCTCAAGCGCCCTATCAATCAGCGATTTGTATTCAATAACCGTGTTTACCTCAACCCCGCACGATGCACTGAGCACTAACTTAGGTTTTGCATCGTCAATTCTGACCGCCAACTCATGCGCCGCAAAACCACCAAACACCACAGAGTGAACAGCACCAATACGTGCACAGGCTAACATTCCAATCACCGCTTCTGGGATCATGGGCATATAAATCACCACACAATCGCCTTGCTCTACCCCTAAATCACGCATAACACCTGCAAACTTAGCCACTTCTTGTTGTAGTTCAAAGTAGCTGTATTGCTTTTGAGTATTGGTTACAGGCGAGTCGTAAATAAGTGCAGTTTGTTTACCAAACCCCGCATCAACATGTTGATCAAGCGCTAAGTAACAAGTATTGAGCTGCCCATCGGCAAACCAATGGTAAAAATTATTTTCATCTTGCGTATACGCTGTGGACGGGGGAGTAAACCAAGGAATTCGCTTACTTTGTGCTAACCAGAATTGAGCCGGATCATTTAAAAACTGTTTGTATTGTTGTTGGTATTGGCCTGACATAAAGGGCTCCAAAACTATAAATGTGTGAGAGACCCTATAAAATGTAGGTGCTTTGTTGAACAATTTATATGCGACCTTGGTCGGCAAACTGTAGCAAAAAACTCGATAATCCCGTGATCCATGGCCTGTAGCTATGCGCGATCAATAAAAAAGCTGAGCAATTGCTCAGCTTTTATCAATCCACACGCTACGTAGCGTACGTTAACTAACCTGAGCTCTGGTTAAGAGATGTACTAGGGCCTGTTGACCTTTGCGGATTAAAATTTGTTCAAACTAGGAGCG